>CAWHNT010000031.1:0-114603 GCA_963830775.1 uncultured Alphaproteobacteria bacterium
GGTAGCGTTAGTAGGACGATGATTCGCCAAAAGCGCGATGACGAACCAGCGTTGCAGGCAGACAACAATCACAGGTTGGGGCTGGCGCCCTTCGCGACGCCACATGCGCGCAAGGTGGGCAGCATCACCGGTATGGCTGCCCGCCCCACTGGCTGGCAGGCCCGACACGGGCCGAACCCTAATCCCCGATCCGCCGCAGCATCGGGTTGTCGCGCGCGAAGGGCTGGCCAAGCAGGCCGTACGGCCTGAAGACGAGGGTGAAGGCCAGCACGCCGAAGATCACGACGTCGCGCCACTCGCCCGAGACGTAGCCTGCCCACAAGGTCTCGGCGATGCCGATCACCGCCCCGCCCAGCATGGCCCCTGCGGGAGACCCGATGCCGCCGACCACGGCCGCCGTCAGCGCCTTGAAGCCGAGCAGGAGACCGGCCTCGAAGCCGACGATGCCGTAGTTGAGCGCCACCGCGGCCCCGGCGAGAGTGGCAAGAGTGCCGGCCAGCATGGCCGAGCGGGCGACCGTGCGGTCGACATTCACCCCGACCAGGGCCGCCGCCCCCGGATCGTCGGCGCAGGCGCGCCAGGCGCGGCCGAAGGGCGTGCGTGCCATGAGCAGCAGCACGGCTGCGAACGCCAGAAGACCGATCGCCAGCACCGCAAGCTGGGCCGTGCCGACCGTCACGGAGGCATCGCCGCCCTGCCACAAGGTGAGCGGCCGCGAGAGGCCGGTCGGGAACCATTGCGTTCGGCCGGACTGGCTCAGGCGCAGGCCCTCGCTCAGCGCCAGCGACAGGCCCAGGGTGGCGATGAGGAAGGCCAGCGAGGTGCGGCGCAGCAGCGGGCGCAGGACGAGCCGGTGCGTGGCGGCCCCCAGCGCCAGCCCCACCGGCACGGCCGCCAGCACCGCCCCGCCTGCCGCCAGCCAGGTGCCGGGCTCGCCCAGGAGATGGGCGCCGGCCAGGGCCGCCAGCGTCCCGAAGGCGCAGAACTCGCCGAAGGCGAGGTTGACCCGCCCGATCAGGCCGTAGAGCAGGCTGTAGCCCAGGGCCAGGAGGGCGTAGATCGCGGCCGGTGCGGTGGCGTTCAGGAGCTGCTGCGCCAGATAGGGCAGGGGCCCGAGCCCCGCTGCCACCGGCGCCAGGCGGCGCAGCACGAAGGCCTGGAGGAAGAAGAGGGCCGATGGCGACAGCTCGCCTTCGCGCGTGCTGCTGAGGCCCCGGAGTGCTGGCTGCCGGCGGTCGCCGGGCTCGATCCGGCAGGTGAGCGTCTGGGCGCGGCCCAGGGCCACATAGCGGAGCGCCACCTCATCCTGCACTGCGGTCGGCGACCGCTGCACCTGCGTGGCACCCGGCTCGAGCACGGCCAGCGCCTGCTCGCACAAGGCCCAGCCAGCGCTCGAGCGCACCTCGCAGGCCGCAAGCTGGAACAGCACCGCCGCAAGCAGGCAGCAACGCGCGATCGCGACGAGCTGGGGATATAGGATGAGCAAGACCCGTGCCGGCAACTTCTTCGAGGACTTCCGCGTCGGCCAGGAGATCCGGCACGCGACCCCGCGCACGATAGGCGAGGGTGACGCCGCCCTCTACATGGCACTCACCGGCTCGCGCTTCCTCCAGCACTGCAGCGACCCGTTCGCACGTGGCCACGGCCTGCCCCGCGCACCGGTCGAGGACCTCCTGGCCTTCCACGTCGTCTTCGGCAAGACCGTCCCCGACATCTCGCTCAACGCCGTTGCCAATCTCGGCTACGCCGACGGCCGCTTCCTCTCCCTCGTCTATCCCGGCGACACGCTGACCGCCCGCTCCGAGGTGATCGGCCTCAAGGAGAACTCCAACCGCCAGACCGGCGTGGTCTGGGTCCGCTGCCGAGGCTTCAAGGCCGACGGCGAGCCCGTGCTCGACTATGTCCGCTGGGTCATGGTCCGCAAACGTAACTCCGAGGCCCCGGTCCCCGACCCGGTAGTCCCCGACCTTCCCAAAGTCGTCACTCCCGACCGCCTTGTCATCCCGCCCGGATTGCGAGTCGGCCCCGTCGACCCCGACCAGACCGGCTCCCCCTTCTTCTTCGAAGACTACGAGGTGGGCGAGCGCATCGACCACATCGACGGCATGGGCATCATGGACAGCGAGCACCGCCTCGCCACCCGCCTCTACCAGAACACGGCACGTGTCCACTTCAACGACCACACCGAGCGCCAGGGCCGCCTGGGGACCTGCATCGTCTACGGCGGCGTGGTCATCTCGCTGGCCCGCGCCCTCAGCTTCAACGGCCTCGGCAACGCGCTCCGCATCCTATCGCTCAACGCCGGCACCCACGCCAACCCGGCCCGTGCCGGCGACACCGTCTACGCTTGGTCGCAGGTGCTGGACAAAGCCGAGCTTCCCGGCTGCGACGACGTGCGAGCCCTCCGGCTGCGGCTGGTCGCCACCAAGGACCGGCCGTGTCACGACTTCCCGCTCAAGGACGAGGCCGGGAAGTACCTGCCGGATGTGCTGCTCGACCTGGACTACTGGGTGCTGATGCCGACGCGGGCGGCTCGCTCCTAACTACCTACCCACCTTCAGCTCCAAGACCTTGACGATTTCAGATAGCCGTATTTAGATAGGTTACCTATCAAAGAAGGTGGCCTATGGAAGCGCGAGAGTATGCTGGCGAGCACAGAGGCCAGAGGCTCGTTCAGCGACGCAGCCCGCGCGGCGACAAGACCTACCGCCTGCCGGAGCAGCTTGCAGAGCGGCCGATAAGCGAGAGCATCCGGCAGCTGGCCTCCGAGGGCTGGTCACGCTCGGAAATCAGCAACGTGACCGGAATTCTGTATCAGCATGTCCGCAACGTGCTCGAAGGGCAGGTAGGCGGGACGGACAAGGTGAGGTCGGCCGTGGAGCCCGAGGCATTGTCGAGCAGCGTGGTCGAGGAAAGCCAAGTCGGGAGCAAGGTGGCGTTCGCCGAGCTAATCCGCCGGATGGAGCAAGGCGACGACGTCATCATCACCCGGGATGGCCGCAAGGTCGCCCAGATCGTGCCGTTCGAGGAAGCGGAACGGATGACCGCCGTCCGTAAGGCGATGGCCCACATGGACGAGATCCGCAAGCGCTCGCCTCTTCGCGGCTTGTCCATCAAGGACCTGATCAACGAGGGCCGCCGCTGAGCGGTCTCGTCCTCGACGCATCCATGACCCTCGCGTGGTTCGCGACCGACGAGCAGGGCATCGCCGCGCTGGCGGTGCGCGACCGGATTCTTCGGGAAGGTGCTGTCGTCCCGCTGATCTGGCGCCTTGAGGTCGCGAACGCGCTGCTCATGATGCGCCGGCGTGGCCGACTTGATGAGGCGGAGGTGGCGAGTAGCGTCTCGCACTTGGCCGGTCTGCCGATTGCGGCGGACGACGCGGCTTGGCAGCAGGCTTGGTGGTCGATCAGCGAGCTGGCGGCCGCAGAGCGGCTCACTGCCTATGATGCGGCCTATCTCGAGCTGGCACTGCGGCTCTCGCTGCCGCTCGCCACTCTGGACGGCGCGCTACGTCGCGCTGCCGCAGCGCGTCAGGTGCCGATTCTCTGATCTCGGCCGGTGGGCGACATGACAAGCGGCAACAGAGCCGCCCCAATCTCACCCTCGACCACCGTGGCCCCCTCCGGAAACTCCAGCCCCTCCAGCTCCGGCCAGGCCAGCACCCGCATCCCCGCATTCACCCCCGCCCGCGCCCCGGTCGGGCTGTCCTCGATCACCACGCAGTCTTCCGGCGCCAACCCCAGGAGATGCGCCGCCCGCAGGTAGGGCTCCGGGTCCGGCTTCCCCTTGCGCACGTCGTTGATCGCGACGCTCACCAGCCGCGGCAGCAGCAGCCCCATGGCGCGGATGTTGGCCTCGACCACGATCCGGTCCGAGTTCGACACCAAGGCCTGCGGCACGTGCGCTTCCCGCAGTGCGTGGAACGCCTCCAGCGCCCCCTCGCGCGCGGGTATCTGCGGCGCCGTCTCGACATAGCGCCGGTACTTCTTCGCCACCCAGCGGGCGAAGCTCTCCTCGAGCCCATAGCGCTCGCAGATGAGGATGAAGGTCTCCTCCGCGGTCCGCCCCACCATCTCCTCGTGGAAGCTGTCCGGGAGCTCGATCCCGTACTCCGCCGTCACCCCCCGCAGCGCCCGGAAGTGAAAAGGCTCGCTCAGGACCAAGGTCCCGTCGATGTCCCACAAAACCGCTCGAGCGCCCACCGCTGCTCCTCCGGCATCCAGGGCCCGCGCCTATCACCGGCGTGCGCCCGCGTCGAGGTGCGCGCTTGGCGCGCGCGGGCGCCGCGTTGACCCCCGGTGGAGCCGTTCTACAATTTCGGCACTGCAACAGAGGCACAAGGCGACGGGCCGCCTCGAAGGTGCCGGAGAACGCAACGAATGGCGCAGGCCAACCGACCGCTGTCGCCGCATCTCCAGATCTACCGCTGGTATCTCACGATGGCGATGTCGATCATCCATCGTGCCACCGGCATCGCCATCACCGTCGGGCTCCTGGGCCTCACCTGGTGGCTCGTGGCGCTGGCCAGCGGCCCCGACTCCTACGCCACCGCCCAGAGCGTGCTCGGCAACTTCCTGGGCGGCCTGATCCTCTTCGGCTTCACGCTCGCCCTCTTCCTGCACGGGGCCAGCGGCGTGCGGCACCTGATCTGGGACCTGGGCTACGGCATCGACAAGCACACGGCGACACGGACCAGCTACTGGGTGCTCGGGGCGGCCGTCGGCCTCACCCTGCTCACCTGGCTCCTCGTCCTGATCGGCTGAGGAGGGAAGCATGGCCAGCATCACGAGGAACCCCGTCGGCCGCGTCATCGGCTACGGCTCGACCAGGCACGGGCTTAGCACCTGGATGCGCGAGCGGCTCACGGGCTTGGCGCTGGTGCCCCTGGGCCTGTGGTTCGTCTTCGCCGCCGTGGCGATCTCGGGCTCGTCCTACGAGGAGGCCCGCGCCTGGCTCGGCACGCCCTGGAACACCACCCTCATGCTGCTCACGGTGGTCCTCACCTTCTGGCACGCGAAGATGGGCGTGACGGTGATCGTCGAGGACTATGTCCACCATGAGCTCTTGAAGAGTGCTGTCCTCGTTCTCAATCTGTTCTTACATGCGCTCTTCGGCACCGCCTGCGTCGTGGCGGTCCTCAAGGTCTCGCTCGGGAGCTGAGCCAAGCCATGCCACAGGCCTATCCGGTCACCGACCATTTCTTCGACTGCATCGTCGTCGGTGCCGGCGGCTCGGGCCTGCGCGCCGCCGTCGGCATGGTCGAGGCGGGCCTGCGCGTGGCCTGCATCAGCAAGGTCTACCCCACCCGCTCGCACACCGTGGCAGCGCAAGGCGGGATCAACGCCGCGCTGGGCAACATGAACGAGGACGACTGGCGCTTCCACATGTACGACACCGTCAAGGGCTCCGACTGGCTCGGGGACCAGGACGCGATCGAGTACATGACCAAGAACGCGCCCGCCGCCGTCTACGAGCTCGAGCATTACGGCGTCCCGTTCTCCCGCACCGAGCAGGGCAAGATCTACCAGCGCGCCTTCGGCGGCCAGTCGGTCAACTTCGGCAAGGGCCAGGCCTACCGCACCTGTGCCGCCGCCGACCGCACCGGCCACGTCATCCTGCACACGCTCTTCCAGCAGGCCCTGAAGAGCAAGGTCCAGTTCTACAACGAGTACTTCGCCCTCGACCTGATCATGGACGACGAGGGTGCGTGCCGCGGCATCATGGCGATGTGCATCGAGGACGGCTCGGTCCACCGCTTCCGCGCCCAGATCACCTGCCTCGCCACCGGCGGCTACGGCCGCGTCTACGCCTCCTGCACCTCCGCTCACACCTGCACCGGCGACGGCAACGCCATGGTGCTGCGCGCCGGCCTGCCGCTCCAGGACCTGGAGTTCGTCCAGTTCCACCCCTCGGGCATCGCCGGTGCGGGCTGCCTGATCACCGAGGGTGCCCGCGGCGAGGGCGGCTACCTCACCAACTCGGAAGGCGAGCGCTTCATGGAGCGCTACGCCCCCACCGCCAAGGACCTGGCCTCGCGCGACGTGGTCAGCCGGGCGATGACGATCGAGATCAACGAGGGCCGCGGCTGCGGGCCGGCCAAGGACTATATCGACCTCCACCTCGAGCATCTCGACCCCAAGCTCCTGCACGAGCGCCTGCCCGGGATCTCCGAGACCGCCAAGATCTTCGCCGGCGTCGACGTCACCAAGCAGCCGATCCCGGTCGTCCCCACCTGCCACTACAACATGGGCGGCATCCCCACCAACTACTACACCGAGGTGTTGAAGCGGGTCGACGGCGACCCCGACGTGCTGGTCCCCGGCCTGATGGCGGTGGGCGAAGCCGGCTGCGCCTCGGTCCACGGCGCCAACCGCCTGGGCGGCAACTCGCTGATCGACCTCGTCGTCTTCGGCCGCGCCGCAGCCCACCGCGCCGCTGAGGTCGTCACCCCTGGTGCCGCCCACAAGCCGCTGGCCCGCGATGCGGGCGAGCCTGCGGTCGACCGCCTGGACAAGGTCCGCCACGCCGCGGGCAGCATGGGTACCGGCGAGATCCGCCGCAACATGCAGCGCACCATGCAGCGCCACGCATCCGTCTTCCGCGATGGCCCCCTCCTCGATGAGGGTTGCCAGCGCATCGGCGAGGTGGCCGGCAGCCTTTCCGAGCTCCGCGTCGACGACCGCTCCAAGGTCTGGAACAGCGATGTCGTCGAGGCGCTGGAGCTGCAGAACCTGATGCTCCAGGCGGTGGCCACCATGCACTCCGCCACCTACCGCACCGAGAGCCGCGGTGCCCACGCCCGCGAGGACTATCCCGAGCGCGACGACAAGGAGTGGATGCGCCACTCCCTGATCTGGATCGACGGCCGCAACCAGCCCACGATCAGCGACCGCCCGGTCCACATGAATACCCTCTCCAACGAGGTCGAGCCGGTCCCGCCCATGAAGCGGGTCTACTAGGCGCGGCCCGGCGGCCGCAGGCATCAGTAAAGGACGAGTCGAGGCCGATGGCTGAATTCGCGCTGCCCAAGAACTCTCGCGTCCAGCAGGGCAAGCATTATCCGGCACCGGCGGGTGCGAAGCGGCCCCGCCAGTTCAAGGTCTACCGCTACGAGCCGGAGAGCGGGCAGAACCCGCGGGTCGACACCTTCACGCTCGATCTCGACGATTGCGGCCCGATGGTCCTCGACGCGCTGATCAAGATCAAGACCGAGCAGGACAGCTCGCTCACCTTCCGCCGCTCCTGCCGCGAAGGCATCTGCGGCTCCTGCTCGATGAACATCGACGGCCGCAACACGCTGGCCTGCACCATGGCGATCGAGGACGCCACCGGCACCGACGTCGCCATCTACCCGCTCCCCCACATGGCGGTGATCAAGGACCTCGTCGTCGACTTCAACCAGTTCTGGGCCCAGTACGAGTCCATCCAGCCCTGGCTCCAGACCTACACCCCCGACCCCGAGAAGGAGCGCACCCAGAGCCCCGAGGAGCGCGTCAAGCTCGACGGCCTCTACGAGTGCATCTTGTGCGCCTGCTGCAGCACCGCCTGCCCCTCCTACTGGTGGAACGGCGAGAAATTCCTCGGCCCCGCCGCCCTCCTCCAGGCCTACCGCTGGCTCGCCGACACCCGCGACGAAGCCACCCAGGACCGCCTCGACAACCTCGAGGACCCCTACCGCCTCTACCGCTGCCACACGATCATGAACTGCGCGCAGACGTGTCCGAAGGGGCTCAACCCGGCCAAGGCGATCGGGGAGATCAAGAAGCAGATCGTGGATCGGAGGGTGTAGCAGGGCTGCGCCGCAGCAGCCTCGTCTTCTTCAGCTGGCACAGCACGCCGTCATGACAGGAGCGGCCGGCCGCCCTATCATTACGGCCATGCGCGCCTCGCCCCTGCCCACCCGCATGACCTCGGCCGAGTTCATCGACTGGGCCCTGGAGCAACCAGCACCGCGCTACGAGCTCGTGGAAGGCGAGGTCGTGGCGATGGCGCCCGAGCGCGACGACCACAACCTGGTCAAGCTCAACATCGCCATCGCACTCCGGTCGGGAGTCGCGGCCGCCAGGCTGCCCTGCCGGACCTACACGGACGGCATGGCGGTCGAGATCGACGAGGAGCACACCTACGGGCCGGATGCGATGGTCCGCTGCGGCGATCCGCTCGATCCCGGTGCACTCGTCGTGCGCGACCCTCTCATCCTGGTCGAGGTGATCTCCCGCTCGAGTGCCGGAGCCAACTCGGGCAAGAAGTTCGCCGACTACTTCCGCCTGCCGTCCGTGCGCCACTATCTCGTGGTCGACCCCAGGCGGCGCACGGTCGTCCATCATGAGCGAAGCACAGGCGATACGATCGTCAGCCGGATCCTGCGCGAGGGCCCGCTGCGCCTGGAGCCGCCCGGCATCGACCTCGCCGTCGAGAGCTTCTTCGAAGGACTGTAGTGCCCTCGACCGCGGTCGCCCCGCCCAGCTCGGTCCTCGACCTCCACTTAGTCGCGACGTTCAAGCGACCACGTCGGAAGGTAAGTTAGGGCCTCGACAACCGAAACTTTGAATTTCTTTTCGCCGAACCTTTGCGGACATTCGTCTGCGGCGACCTGAGGCTAGTTTATGGTTCGAACGAATCCATGATTGCCTGTCCATGTGCCAGGACGTTGCTGTCGAGCCGACGCCACGTCCCGAGCCATTCTCTGTAGCTCGCAGAATGAAATGTCACTTCGTCGCCAACGACCGCTTCGGCAAAGCGGATAATCTCGTTCCGGTGCCGCGCGAGGTCATCCGGCGCAATGGCATGACCGTTCCGCGCTGCAGGTTCTGCGAAGAGATAGAAGAGAACCGGCGTCCGGCGCCGTCGGACGCCTTCAGTAACCAATCCAAACGCGTGCTTGACCAGTTGCGCGGCATCGAGATGAACAAACCTCTCCACCCCTGAACGTAGGCGGTCTCGCATCCTTTCATAGCTCTTCATGTTGCCGTCCCAGACAGGCCGGTCATAAGCATCTGACAGGTTCACCGATCTCGCGTCACGGAAAGGCTCGAAGCGCTTGCTTTCTATCCCGACGAGCATCCTTGGCGTCTGAACAATGGCGTCAAGCCAGGGATGGCGTCCGCCGGACCAAGGAAATCGTGCGCAGAACTCAACGTCTACGAGCTCCGGAACTCCGGCGGTCTCAAGGCCTATCAGCGGCGGCAGTTGTTCTGGTCGCTCGATGAACCAGCCAAAACAGTTCCTGATTGCCCATGACACGCATCCGCCGATGAGCTAGGATTTCCAGAGCTTTGGGGGCTGGCGGAGGGGGCGGATGGTGATGGCGGCGGGCTTGCGGCGTGCGCTCAAGGGCCTGAGCGAGGCCGCATTCCGGGAGCGGTTCGGGACCGAGGAGGCCTGCCGCAAGGCACTGTTCGAGATGCGCTGGCGCCAGGGGCTGACCTGCCCTGGCTGCGGGCACCGCGGCTTCTGCCAGCTGAAGACCCGCGAGCTGTTCCAGTGCAACCGCTGCAAGCGGCAGGTCCGGCTGACCGCCGGCACGGTGTTCCAAGACACCAAGCTGCCGCTCACCACCTGGTTCATCGCGATCTACCATCTGACCCAGAGCAAGAACGGGATCAGCTCGATCGAGCTCGGGCGCAGGCTGGGGGTCAAGCGGCAGACCGCCTGGCTCATGAAGCACAAGCTGATGCGAGCGATGGGTGCCCGTGAGGCCCATAAGCCCAAGCTCGAAGGCCGGGTCGAGGTCGATGATGCATATCTCGGCGGCGAGCGGCCGGGCGGCAAGCGCGGCCGGGGTGCTGCGGGCAAGCAGCCCTTCGTGGCCGCGGTCGAGACCACGCCCGAGCGCCGGCCCAAGCGGCTGCGGCTGAGCGTGGTCAAGGGCTTCCGCAAGAAGGAGATCGAGAGGCTGGCCAAGTGCCATCTGGCACCCGGCAGCGAGATCGTCAGCGACGGCCTGTCCTGCTGGCCCGCGGTCGAGAAGGCCGGCTGCTCGCATCGCCCGATGGTCACGGGCTCGGGCAAGCGGGCCGCGCGCTGGACCCCGTTCCGGTGGGTGAACACGACGCTGGGCAACATCAAGACCGCGATCGCCGGCACCTACCATCACGTCAGCGCCAAGCACGCCCAATCGTACCTCACCAGCTTCGCCTACCGCTTCAATCGACGCTTCCAGCTCGACAGCATCGTCGAGCGCCTCGCCTGGGCCGCCGTTCACACCAACCCGCAGCCCTACCACGCTGTCATTGCGGATGCGTGAAACGGACAATCAGGAAACAATTTACCGCCAGAGCTGCGGAGCTTTCCGGGCTTGAAAGCTTGCCGGACTCAATTTCCTTGCCGCCGGCTTTCGCAAGGCGGCCAAGCACATGGCTTGCAGGAATGCCGGGTAGAAATTGCGGCGGATTTTGGGGACACCATACGAATTCCTGATTGCCCATGACACGCATCCGCCGATGAGCTAGGATTTCCAGAGCTTTGGGGGCTGGCGGAGGGGGCGGATGGTGATGGCGGCGGGCTTGCGGCGTGCGCTCAAGGGCCTGAGCGAGGCCGCGTTCCGGGAGCGGTTCGGGACCGAGGAGGCCTGCCGCAAGGCACTGTTCGAGATGCGCTGGCGCCAGGGGCTGACCTGCCCTGGCTGCGGGCACCGCGGCTTCTGCCAGCTGAAGACCCGCGAGCTGTTCCAGTGCAACCGCTGCAAGCGGCAGGTCCGGCTGACCGCCGGCACGGTGTTCCAGGACACCAAGCTGCCGCTCACCACCTGGTTCATCGCGATCTACCATCTGACCCAGAGCAAGAACGGGATCAGCTCGATCGAGCTCGGGCGCAGGCTGGGGGTCAAGCGGCAGACCGCCTGGCTCATGAAGCACAAGCTGATGCGGGCGATGGGTGCCCGTGAGGCCCATAAGCCCAAGCTCGAAGGCCGGGTCGAGGTCGATGATGCATATCTCGGCGGCGAGCGGCCGGGCGGCAAGCGCGGCCGGGGTGCTGCGGGCAAGCAGCCCTTCGTGGCCGCGGTCGAGACCACGCCCGAGCGCCGGCCCAAGCGGCTGCGGCTGAGCGTGGTCAAGGGCTTCCGCAAGAAGGAGATCGAGAGGCTGGCCAAGTGCCATCTGGCACCCGGCAGCGAGATCGTCAGCGACGGCCTGTCCTGCTGGCCCGCGGTCGAGAAGGCCGGCTGCTCGCATCGCCCGATGGTCACGGGCTCGGGCAAGCGGGCCGCGCGCTGGACCCCGTTCCGGTGGGTGAACACGACGCTGGGCAACATCAAGACCGCGATCGCCGGCACCTACCATCACGTCAGCGCCAAGCACGCCCAATCGTACCTCACCAGCTTCGCCTACCGCTTCAATCGACGCTTCCAGCTCGACAGCATCGTCGAGCGCCTCGCCTGGGCCGCCGTTCACACCAACCCGCAGCCCTACCACGCTGTCATTGCGGATGCGTGAAACGGACAATCAGGTACGAATTTGCCTCTCACGGCAGCCGGCGCTTCAATGCCCCGATCATGGCAACGCTCGCACGCGACGTGGCGCCAGGCGTGTCCTACTAGGTCACCCAGCGAGGCAACCGCCGGGTAGCGACGTTCTTCCGCCGCGCCGACTACGTCGCCTACCGACGTCTCCTTGCCACGTGGTGCCGGCAATGTGGCAAGGAGGTCTGGGCCTACTGTCTGATGCCCACTATGTCCATCTCCTCCTTGTGCCCGCGGATGCCGACGCTCTGGGTCGAGCGCTCGGCGAGATGCACCGCCGCTACACGCGTGCCGTCAACCAGGGGCAGGGCTGGGTCAGGCATCTCTGGCAGGGGCGGTTCAGCTCGTGCGCGCTCGACTATGACTATGTTCTGGCTGCGGCCCGGTACATCGAGCTTAATCCGGTCCGCGCCCGGCTTGTGGCGCGGCCGGAGGATTGGCCCTGGAGCAGTGCAGGAGCGCATCTCGCCCGCCGCGCGGATCGGCTCGTGGCGGCGACGACACCTCTCCTGGGCGAGGCCGGCGACTGGGCAACCTTCCTCGCCTCTGGCCTGGACGACCCCCGGCTCGATGCCATTCGTCGCCACGAGCGGACGGGTCGGCCGCTCGGGAGCGAGGCGTTCGTGGCCGACTCGATCAGCGTCTCGGCCGACTCCTCCGGCCGGCACGGCGCCGCCGCAAGCCAGCCCAGCGAGAGGACGAGGGTCCTGAAGTGGGCGGGACGGCCTCGGGCTGAGCTTCATATGACGTTTCCTGGACGCTGTCCCGATCCTCGGCGGCGCTCTCCACGCAAACTCTTCACTCCTGGCCGAACAGCTCCAGCCGCCGCGGACAGTGGCTCGGCGCACGCCCCGCCAGCAGCTCACCCACCGTGGCCACCGCCTCGACCACCTCGTCCGGATTGTAGGGCTTGCCGATCACGCCCAGGGCTGCGTCGCGGGCGGCGCGCGCCTGGGTGGTCTGGCCGCTGAGGAAGAGGGCCGGGACACCCCAGCGGTCGCGCAGGTTGCGGGCGAGCCAGATGCCGTCGTGCGACCCGAGCAGGCGGATGTCGATCAACGCAAGCTCCGGAGGCATCTCTTGCGCCGTCTCCAGTGCCTCTTCCGCGGTCGCTACAGGTCCCAGGACCCGATGGCCCGCGAGGCTAAGCGCCATCTCCAGCAGGAGGGCCACGATCGCCTCGTCCTCGACTACCAGAATGACCACGGCACCCCCGAAGGCAGGCGCCGCGCCATTCTCATCTCTGTCCGACGGCTACCTACAACAGGTCAACCTGCCGTAGCCTCTTTTGATCCTTTTGCGCGCGGCCTCCCGTAGAAAGCGATTACGCCATCACCGGGTTTAACCCGCCCTCGCCCGCCCGCTGCTCGGCCGCTTCCCGGCCACGCACCGGGGCATCGGGGCGCCGACGCAGCGACCGTGCCCGGAGCGGAGGTGCGCGGAGCGAAGGGCCCGAGCCTTCCTCGCCCAGCAGCATCTGCTTCAGGAGGTTGCGGGCACGGTTGATGCGGCTCTTCACCGTGCCGACCTCGCAGCCGCAAATCTCGGCGATCCGCTCATACGGGAGCCCCTGCACCGCGTGCAGGACCAGCACCTCGCGGTGGGCCGGGGTGAGGCGGGCGAAGGCCAGCTTGAACTCCGTGACCTCGGGCCGGCTCTCCTGGAAGGCCGGCACCGAGGCCAGCCGCGCCAAGTCGTCCGTGCCGATCTCGGCCCGCACATGTCTGCGGCTGACCACGCTGCAGAAGCGGTTGTGCAGGATCTGGAACAGCCAGGCCTTGAGGTTGGTCCCCGGCGTGAAGCGCTCCCAGGCCTGGAGCGCCAGCATGAGCGTGTCCTGGACGAGGTCGTCGGCGAGGTCCGGGTTGCCGGCCGTCAGCGCCCTGGCATAGCCCCTGAGCTGCGGTACCAGCGGCAGCATGGCGTCTCGCGCATCGTTCATGGTCGTTCCTTCCCGGTGCCACAAATCACTTGAGGATCGCCGCAAACCGTGACGATTTCACGCCATGAAGCCGCACTTCGCTAAGCCTGTCTGTCCTCTTCCATACCGAAGGGGAATTTTCGATGGTCATTTCCTGGAGCCGGACCAGCAATCGCGCTACGGAATGCTCGCGCACTATGCCGCAGCACTTGCAGCCATGTTTCCAGGTCTGATCCGTTAGCACGGCTCAAGCCAGCCATGCTTGCGGCATGACCAGCTGAACCAGGGCGTTGTCGCGGCGGCACGGCGCTCCTGTCCGGCAATACGGACGGAGCGCCCGCGCCGATCACATGCCGCGCATCAGACGCTGCGCGATCTCGAACACCTCCTCGGGCTCGTACTCCGGCGCGAACCCGGCCTGGTGCGGCGTGCCCTCGGGCGGGGGTGCCCCCTCCGGGTGCCCGTCCACCACCTCGAGCGGCCCGCCATCGGCCCAGTGCGCCGTGCCCGACCAGATGCCGCCCAGGTTCTTGTAGTCGTCCGGGCTGAACCGGTAGAGCTTCCGGTGCTCGCCCTTGGCCTCCCAGGGCTGGGTCTCCGGGAACTTGGCGTTGTCGATCTTGGGCAGCGGCAGCATCTTGGTCATGTTGACGCCGGTCAGCTTCTCCAGCGCCAGCCCGTAGGCCGCCTGGTGGACGCCGCCGCGGACCAGGAGATAGCCGATCATGGTCCGTGCCGACGGGTTCGAGGTCATCTCGTAGACCCGGGCCTTGTGCGTGCGGGCACCGCTCTCCAGGAAGAAGTTGTGCAGCAGATCGAGCACCAGGTTGCCGCTGTTGAAGACATAGTCGCCCGACCAGGGCTGTGCCTGCGAGTTGGCGACCAGGTGGCCGGGCCCGCCCAGGATGAAGTGCTGGTTGAGCTCGCCGGGCCCGCGCGGCATGTGCGGCGCATCGGCCGGGTCGGCGCTGTCCGGCACCTGGTCGAGGAGGCCGTTCACCGTGGCCGCCACCAGCTCCACGTGGCCCAGCTCCTCGGCCGTGATGCTGGCGATGAGCTCGTAGAACGGGCCGATCTTCTTCTTGGCCCGGATCGCCACCGACTGATGCATGTAGTTCATCAGCGTCGACATCTCGCCGAACCGGCCGCCCATCAGCTCCTGCACCACGGCGGCGGCGGTGGGATCGGCCTTGCTCGGTGTCTCCAGGGCTATCTGCAGCTTGTCGATGCGCAGGAACATGGGCTCCGCCTCCTGGGTGGTTTACCGCCTCGCAGCGGACAAGCTTAAACCAGCCCACCACCGGCCAGTTCCTCACGGCCTTCGTGCCGACCGGGCGGGCACCCGCCGCCTCGCGCAGCCGATGCCCGCCCGGCCTCTCCGTCCGGCTCGATGAAGAGTGATGCTGGCGGCGGCCGCCTAGAGCGAGAAGTCGGGAGCCTCGAGCGGCTGATCGAAGTTCTTGAGCTCGATCTGGAAGGTGACGGCACCGGTGTCGGCGACCACGATGGTGCTCGTCCCCGACTTGAAGTAGCTGACCTGGCCGACCGCCGGGTTGTTCGTGCTCGCCACCAAGGTGAAGACCTGGTTGCCCGTCTGGCCGGTGTTGGCGTCGATGGCCGCGAGGTCGATCTCGTCCTGGCCCTGCACGAAGCCCTGGATGATGTCGCGGCCGGAGCCCGACGACCGTGTCGCCCTTGCCGAAGAAGAAGGTGTCGTTGCTCTCGGGGCCGCCGATCTGGGTGTCCTTGCCCGGCCCGCCATCCAGGTAGTTGGCACTGTCGCCCTGGCTGATCAGCCTGTCCTGCCCGTCGCCGCCAATCGGCGACGCACGGCTCACCGCCGGAGATGCAGGTGAGGGTGTCGTTGCCGCCGGCGCCGACCCCGGCACCGCCGTCGTCTCGCCGCCGCGGATGCAGGATCTTGTCGTTGCCTGGTCCGCCATAGCCGTGCTGTCCGCTCGCGGACGATGACGCTGGTGATCTCGTCGTCGCCGGGCCCGCCATAGACGGCGATATGGCGTCGTGTCTTCCTCGTCGTAGAAGATTCCCTTGATGGTGATCTTGTCGTTCCCCTTCAAGGCCAGAACGACATCGAACTGGTCCGTGGTCGTATAGGTGTCGTTCCCGTCCGTAAGGCGCTTTGTCGGCATGGTGAGCATCCCCGATGCTTTGGTTTCTGGTCAACTGATCCAATGAGCCAGGATTCGGGCTAGAGCGAGAAGTCCGGAGCCTCGAGCGGTTGATCGAAGTTCTTGAGCTCGATCTGGAAGGTGACGGCACCGGTATCGGCGACCACGATCGTACTCGTCCCCGACTTGAAGTAGCTGACCTGGCCGATCGCCGGGTTGTTCGTGCTCGCCACCAGAGTGAAGGCCTGGTTGCCCGTCTGGTTGGTGTTGGCGTCGACCGCCGAGAGGTCGATCTCGTCCTGGCCCTTCTGGAATCCGGCGATGGTGTCGCGGTTGGCACCGGCGACCGTGTCGCCCTTGGCGAAGCGGAAGCTGTCGCTGCTCTCCGCGCCGCCGGTATGGGTGTCCTTGCCCGGCCCACCCTTGAAGATGGTGCTGGTGTGGCTCTGGGTGCTCAGCCGGTCGCTCCCTTCCCCGCCGTCGAGCAGGCAGCCCTCGTCGCCGCCGAGGCAGATCAGGACGTCGTCCCCGCCGGCACCGACGGCGAGGCCCCCGGAATCGTCACCGCCGTTGATCTCGATCCGGTCGTTCCCCGGGCCGCCATAGGCCTCCTGGCCGCTGATCTCGACCCGGCTCAGGATCTGGTCGGCTCCGGGCCCGCCGAAGACCCGGATCGTGGTCCGATCGGTCTCCGGATCGAGGAACACCCCCTGGATGGTGATCTTGTCGTTGCCTTTCAGTGCATAGACGGCTTCGTCGCCGATCTTGGTCGTATAGGTGTCGTTGCCGTTCGACAGCCTCTTGGTGGTCATTATGCGCTTCCCCGAGCTTGTGCCGTTGTTAACACCCTACTTGCAGGTGTCATGAGACAGTCATCCAGACTCGCCTGGTTTGTCTGTGCGTTTTCCCACCAGTGCTGTGCTCTTCTTTCGATCTGCGGGCACGGTGCCGGGACTGTGCAGCGGATGTGCGGCCCTTGGCTCCGGCTTCGCATGCCGCTCCCGAGACACCCGGCACCGCAGCCGTCGTTGCGGCGCCACCCCGGCTCTGCCACTGTCCGAGCAGAGGCATGAGGCGTCGCCCTGGCCGGGGCGGCCAACGGGAGGTCTCCGATGTCAGCTCAAGGTCCCTTCAGCCTGTCGCGCCGCGGCTTCGCGCATACGGCAGCCCTGGCCGCCAGTGCCGCCATGCTGCCGGGCAGCCTTGCCGGGCTGCGCGCGGCCGAGCCCAAGAAGGGCGGGCACCTGAAGCTCGGGATCGACGGGGCGGGCTCGCAGGACAGCCTCGACCCGGCGTCCTACACCGCCACCTACATGCAGGCGGTCGGCTACCATTACGGCAACTGCCTGGTCGAGCTCGACGAGAAGAACCAGCTCGTGCCCGAGCTGGCCCAGAGCTGGGAGCCCAGCGACGACGCCACCAAGTGGGTCCTGAAGCTGCGCCAGGGCGTGCAGTTCCACAACGGCAAGGAGATGACGGCCGAGGACGTGGTGGCCTCGCTCAACCATCACCGCACCGAGGATTCCAAGTCGGCGGCCAAGGTCTACCTCTCGGTCTTCAGCGACATCAAGGCCACCGACAAGAACGAGGTCACGCTCACCTTGCCGTCCGGCAATGCCGACGTGCCCTACATCCTGGCCGACTATCACCTCCTGATCATGCCGGCGGACGCCGACCCCGCCTCGGCCATCGGCACCGGCCCCTACATGAAGGAGGCCTTCGAGCCCGGCGTGCGCTTCTTGAGCAAGCGCAACCCGAACTACTGGAAGGAGGGCCGCGCCCACGCCAACTCGGTCGAGCAGCTCGCGATCAACGACCAGGCGGCGCGCACCAACGCCCTGCAGACGAGCTCGGTCCACTTCATCAACCGCCTCGACCCCAAGACCGTCTCGCTCCTGAAGCGGGTCAAGGGCGTGCAGGTGGTCGATGTGCCCAGCGCCGGGCACTACGAGTTCATCATGCGCTGCGACACGGCCCCCTTCGACAACAAGGACCTGCGCCTCGCCCTCAAGTACGGCATCGACCGCGAGGACCTGGTCAAGCGCCTGCTCCTGGGATTCGGCAAGGTCGGCAACGACCATCCGGTGGCATCCTTCGACCCCTTCTTCGCCAGCGACCTGCCGCAGCGGCCCTACGACCCCGACAAGGCCAAGTTCCACTTCGAGAAGTCCGGCCTGGGCGGCCCCGTCCCGATGCAGATCGCGGATGCCGCCTTCACCGGTGCCACCGACGCCGCCACCATCTACGCCGAGCACCTCTCCAAGGCCGGCATCCAGCTCGACCTGCAGCGTGTCCCCAGCGACGGCTACTGGGACGATGTCTGGATGAAGAAGCCCTTCTGCGGCTCCTACTGGGGCGGCCGGCCCACGGCCGACCTCATGCTCTCGGTCGCCTACGCCTCGACCGCCGCCTGGAACGAGACCTTCTGGAAGCGCCCCGAGTTCGACAAGATCCTGGTCGAAGCCCGCGCCGAGCTCGACCCCGCCAAACGCAAGATGATGTATCACGATCTCCAGCTCATGATCCACGACGACGGCGGTGCGGTCATCCCGATGTTCAACAACTTCATCTTCGGGATGCGGGACAATGTCGCCGGGCTGGTGCCGTCGCCGGTGCTGACCGGACTCAGGTGTGCGGAGCAGCTTTACTTTACCTGATCGATCTACGGCTAGCCGTTGCGGCCGGCCCGGCTTTCGCCGGTGCCGGCCCAAGCGGCTAGAGCGAGAAGTCCGTACCCAGCAACGGCTGGTCGAAGTTCTTCAGCTCGATCTGGAAGGTGGTCCCGCCGGTGTCGGCGACCACGATCGTGCTGGTGCCCGACTTGAAGTAGCTGACCTCGCCGATATCCGGGTTGCTGGTGCTGGCGACCAACGTGAAGGCCTGGTTGCCGGCTTGGTTGGTGTTGGCGTCGATTGGCGACAGGTCGATCTTGTCCTGACCTTGTACGAAGTTCCTGATCAGGTCACGGCCTGAGCCGGATACCGTATGGCCCTGCTCGAAGCGGAAAGTGTCGTTGCTCTGAGCTCGACTTTGGCCATTCAGGCCGGGTAGCAGGCGGCCAGGACGAGCTGCTCCAGCATCGCGCGGGGGATTTCGGCGACCTCCCCGCGGCTCGGTGAGGTGGTGAAAGTCGTCGAGGTCCAGAGGCGGTAGCGCACGGCGGCGAGCGCGTCGCTGAAGGTGGGCCGGGGCTTGGGATACCAGGCGGCGCTTCGGGGTCGGACACCGCCGCGCGTCGCCCCGGCCCAGAGCGTCACCAGCGAGAACAAGCCGAGCAGCGCCGGCGTGGTCCGCGCGATCGCCAGGTCCGACCATTGGCGTTGCGTCTCCACCCCGAGGTGCCGGCGCACCTCGGCGAACGTCACCTCGACCGACCACCGCCGCACGAACCAGCGCAGCACGTCGAGCGGATCGGCGTCCGGGTCGGTGCAGAGAAAGCCTTGCGGCTCGAACTCGCCCGCGACGTCCCGCACCAGGAGCCAGCGGATCGGCACCCGCTTGCCCGGGTGATGCCAAAGCGCCGTGCCTGAGACGAGCTCGATCCGCCGCTCGGTCCGGCCGTACCAGCCCGCGACCGTGACCCGCCGCCAGCGGGTGCCCGGATCGGCCAGGCGCTCGGCCAGGGTGGGCTGGCGCGCGCCCAACACCCGCGGCCGGCCGCGGGTGCCCGGCCGGCGCGGTGAGGGCGGGTCGAACAGCCGGGCGTCGAGCCGGAGCCGTGTAATCATGGTGAGGCGGCGGCAGACGGCCGCGAGCAGCTCGATGGCAGCGTAGCTGCTGTCGGCGACCGCGATCAGCCGCCGCTCGGGCAGCCAGCGGGCGACCAGGAGAAGGAGCTGGCGCGCCCGGTCGGTCAGCTTCTTGTGGCGGCAGCCCCGGCTATGGGCGAAGCGCTCCGAAGGGGCGAGCGCGGTCAGGAACGGCAAGGCCCAGACGCGGCCGGCCCAGGGGATCGGGGCGAGCAGCATGACGGAGATCCAGCGCAGCCCGCTGGCCTTGACGAAGTGGCCGCGGCTGGAACGGACCGGGTCGCGGTAGATGCCGCGCGCTCTGATCGTCGGGCCCCAGCGCCGCTCGATGGTCTCGTCGATGCCGATCACCACCGGCCCGTCCGCACCGAAGGTGGCGAGCAGAAGGCACAGCAGGCGCTTGGCGGCGGTGCGCCCCGACCAGCGGTTCCGGTTGAGCACGCGGTGGTAGTTGGTGAAGGTCGGGGCCTGCCCGAGCCCCGTGACCCGCAGCATCGCCGCGACCGTGCGGCGGCCGGGCGCGAGGACGGCGCCGGCGATCAGGATGAGGGCGTTGCGCCAGGTGGGTCGGGTGAGGCCGGCCAGGAACGGCCGCAGCCAAGCGGCCAGGGGCTCTGGGGGGTGGGGCTGGACGGTCATGGCCTTCGTCTCGCAAGGTCCGCCGGAGCAGACGCGGGGAGGTCGCATGGCCGAGATGAGCCGCGAGGAGGTCCTGACCCGGTACCGCCACCTGCGGGCCATCAGCACACGACACCACACGGAAGCGATGAACTTCTTCTCCCGGCCCGCCCTCCTGGAGCAGGCGCGCCACCTCGGGCTCGCGGTAGGCGAGACCCTGGCCGCCGAGAGTTTCGACGAGCTGACGCTCGCGTTCGACCTGGCGATCCACACCGCCCGACCGGACCACACGCGGGCGGTCGACCGCTACGCCGGGGCGGCGCAGCTCCAGCCCGGCTCGGATGAGGCCCTGGTCCTGGAGGCGATGCGCCAGGCGCGCTTCTCGCTCTGGCGGGTGGAGCGCCGACACGAGGTGGTCGGGCTGGTCGTCCGGGATCTGCTGCGCCAGGACGAGGTCTGGCTGGTCGACGAGGCGCTGGAGCGGAGCGCGCCCGAGGGCATGGTGGCGGCCATGCGGCTGTGCACGCCCGACGCCTTCGCCATGACGTGTGGCGTCATCGTGCCGGTCGACCGTGGGCTGATCGAGGAGGTCCTGGCCGAGGTGCTGCTGCGGGTGCGTGGCTCGCCGGACCGGGTGGCCAACGATCGCCGGTTCGCGACAGCGGTCTACCGCACGGCGGTGGCAAGGGGGCTGATGGCGCGGGTCGGCTTCGAGGAGGCACCGCTCCCGACCGGCTGACCATCGGCCCTTGGTCCTCCAGCCGGCCCAAAATGGCCAAAGTCGAGCTGAGGACCACCGATCAGCGTGTCCTTGTTCAGGCCGCCCTCGAGCGTGGTCGAGGTCTCGCTCTGGCTTATCAGCGTGTCCTGGCCAGCACCGCCATCGGCGAAGCATGGCTCCTGGTAGACGATGCAGGTGATCGTGTCGTTGCCACCGTTACCGTACCCGGCGCCACCAAGATCATCGCCGCCGCGCATGACGATCGTGTCGTTGCCCGGCCCGCCATAGGCCACCTGCCCACTGATATCGATCTTGCTGATGATCTGGTCATCGCCCGGCCCGCCGTAGACCGTGATCCGGGTGACATCGTTCTCGACGTCGTAGAAGAGCTTCTGGATGGTGATCTTGTCGTTGCCCTTGAGGGCCAGGATCACGTCGAACTTGCCATCGGTGGTATAGGTATCGTTCCCGTCCGTAAGGTAATTGCTCACCCCAGCCCGGCAGCCTGACCGGCCTCGGTCGTGCCCGGCGCTCACGCCGCTGATTTCGGTTGCCTCGGAAGGCGGTTTGTGACGCAACGCTTGCATGGCCGCACCCGTCGACAAGTCCGCCCTTTCCTGGTCCGAGGTGGCAATGCCGATCGCGGCGCTGCTGGCTCGGATCGAGAGGCTCGTGGCTCATGTCGCAGCCCTGGGGGTCGAGAATGCCGCCTTGAAGGTGCGCGTCGGCATGCTCGAGGCGGAGAACGCTGCTCTGAAGGCCGACAACGCGGTGTTGCGGGAGAAGCTGGGGCGACCCCTCAAGACGCCGGACAATTCCGGCATCCCGCCCTCGCAAGGGCACAAGGCGAACGGTGCGACCGGGGCGAGGCGCAAGGGCAAGGTCCACGCGGGGGCGCACCGCCCGCTGCATCCCGAGCCGACCCAGCGGCGCGACGTGTTCGTGGAGCGCTGCCCGCACTGCTGGGCGGCGCTGGCGGCGGCAAGCCAGGCCCCGCTCCAGGCTTACGACCGGATTGACATTCCCCGGATCACGCCGGACGTCACCCGGGTGACGCTCTACGGCGGCGCCTGCCCCTGCTGCCACGGGCGGTTCAAGGCGGCGCCGCCCGCCGGGCTCGAGCCGGGCTCGCCGTTCGGGCCGAACCTGCGCGCCCTCGTCCTCTACCTGCGCTTCGGCCAAGCGATCCCGTTCGCGCGCCTGGCGCGGCTGCTGGCCGACCTGTTCGGGCTCGCCGTCAGCGAAGGCGCGTTGGCCGGCATGCTGGCCGACAGCGCGCCGGCGTTCGCGGTCCAGGCGGGCGACATCCGCCGTCGCCTGCTGTCCGGCACCGTCCTGCAATCGGACGAGACCTCGGTGCGGGTCGGCCACCGGACCTTCTGGGCCTGGGTCTTCCATCACGGCGACAGCGCCTGCTTCGTCATCCGTCCCTCGCGCGGCAAGGCGGTGGTTGCGGCGTTCCTCGGCGACGTCCGTCCCGCCTTCTGGGTCTCCGACCGCCTCGCGGCGCAGATGGGCTGGGCGGCCAAGGAGCACCAGGTCTGCCTCGCCCACCTGCTGCGCGACGTCCGGTACGCACTCGAGGCCGGCGACGACGCCTTGGCCCCCCGGCTCACGGCCTTGCTGAAGCGGGCCATCCGCATCGGGCGGCGCCGCCCGGAGCTGGCGGACGCTACCCTCGCCGCCTACCACGCCCGCCTCCAGGCCGGGATCGACGCCCTGCTGGGGATCGTTCCCGTCACCGAGGCGGGGCGAAAACTCCGGCGCATCGTCAAGCGCTTTCGGCAGAACCTGCTCGTCTTCGTCACCAATCGCGCTGTCCCGCCGACCAACAACGGCTCCGAGCAGGCCCTGCGCCCCTGCGTCGTCTTCCGCAAGGTCACCAACTGCTTCCGCTCGGAATGGGGCGCCGCCCTCTACGCCGACGTCAGGTTGGTCCTCGAGACCGCGCGACGACGAGGCGTCGCTATCCTCGACGCCGTCCGCCTCACCCTCGACGGGATGCCGCTGCCCGTTGCCGTTGCGTAGCTCACCTCTCGAGGCCCGAGCATGGCCAAGGCCACCCGCCAAACGGACAGCATCGTCAGTCTGAAGGTGACGCTTCGGGACGTCCGGCCGCCGATCTGGCGCCGCCTCTTGGTGCCGGCCAGGATGACGCTGGGCGACCTCCACCATGTCATCCAGGCGGCGATGGGCTGGGAGGACGCCCACCTGCACGTCTTCGACATCGCTGGCCGGCAGTACGGCGATCCGCACGAGGTCGACGATGCGGCCGACGAGGCGCGGCTGACGGTGGGCGGGGTGCTGCGATCGGGCGTCTCCCGCTTCAGCTACACCTACGACTTCGGCGACGACTGGGAGCATTCGATCGTGATCGAGGGCAAGCGGCCGCCGGTCGATGGTTACGCTTACCCCGCCTGCGTCGCCGGACGGCGGAACTGCCCGCCGGAGGACTGCGGCGGTGGCTGGGGCTACCAGGAGCTGCTCGCCGTCCTGAGCGATCCCGCGCACCCCAGACGCCACGAATGGCTCGAGATGCTCGGCGACGACTTCGATCCGGAAGCCTTCACCGTCGAAGCGGCTGACGCCCGTGTCGCGGCCCGGTTCGGCCGAGGGTAAGGAGCCGCCGGCGCCGAGCCCGAGGTCAGGCCCTCGGCGCCCGCACCGTCACGGCCCTCACGGAGAGAGGTGAGCAATTACTCCGTAAGGCGCTTCGTTGGCATGGTCAGCATCCCCGAGCTTATCTTGTATGATGGCCCAAAAGCCGGGCCATATTGCACCATAATGGAACTTGCGTGACGGGTCTGTAAGGGATCTCTACATTTTGTGTGGGTTGCTTAGTCGTTCCGACTCCGGACCAACTGTTTTGCTCCCGCGTCGAGTTAATCCTGAAGCCTAAGGCCCGAGTTTGCGGCCGATAGGCATATTTGGGCTGACTGTGGACGGCAGCCACGTTGAAAGCAAAGGACTTTTCGGTCCAATTGGAGATATTTCGGCCGAAAAGGTCGTGGGCACACGAATCGCGGCCAAACCCTTGCCGCTACCGGTACGACACGAGGTATCCGTGGGCGGGCGGTGCAGGCGGATGGCCGGCTTTGCCGCGTACCAGAGAGTTGATCGTCCCTATTCTTTGCTCGCTCAGAACGAGGGCTCCGTCACCGACCAGACCGAAAAAGCCTTTGTTTTCAGGGCCGAGACGGAAATCAGCTGGCGACCTTTCCCGACCAAGGCCGGAGCGCCTGGTAGGCACACGCCTTCCAGGCCCCTTTGTAACATCCTGAAATAGCACCGTAATTTCAAGCCGTTGCCCACAGACCGCAAACCGGGTAAGGGCGGCCGCCTTGTATCCTAAGCAGAGGTCAGGATGGACGGACAAGATGATCGCAGGGTTTTAGGAGAGCGTAGATCGCCCATATGGGTCGGCGTTGGGACGGCCGGCGGAGCGGGGCGATGGGGCTGCGGTGCAAGCGGTGCGGGAGCGGGGAGCACGTCAAGAACGGCTTCATGAAGGGTCTGCAGCGCTACCGCTGCAAGGCCTGCGGGCTGAACTTCACCGACACCCCGCCCCGCGGGATGCCGCTGCGGGTCAAGGTCACCGCCGTGCTCCTCTACCTGAGCGGGCTGTCGATGAACCGCACCGCCAAGCTGCTGGGCGTCTCAACCCCCAGCGTGATGGCCTGGATCGAGCAGTTCGCCGAGGCCTTCGCCCAGAAACCGGAGCCTGAGGGCCGCGCCGTGGTGGTCGAGCTGGACGAGATGTGGCACTTCCTAAAAAAAAGCGGAATAAGCTCTGGATCTGGAAGGCTCGGGATCGTGCTTCAGGCCGAGTGGTTGACTGGGAATGCGGGGGCCGTGACGCCGGTACCCTGAGCCGACTACTCGAACGTGTGGAGCGCTGGAAGCCGCGTCTCTACTGCACGGATGATTGGGCAGCCTACGGCGAGCTGATTCGCAGGGACGGCTGTTCGTCGGCAAGGAAGAGACCCACGGCATCGAGCGCGACCACTCCCGCCAGCGGCACTGGCTGGCACGGTTCCGCCGCCGCACCTGCGTGGTCTCCAGGGCCAAGCGCATGGTGGATGCCTCTATCGCGCTGTTCGTCCGCTTCGGCGATAGTGCCGGGATCAGTGAACTCCTATCTATGCTGGCCTAATACCCTGTCTGAATGATCGTACCCTGCTTGCTGAGCTCAAGGGTAGTGTTGTCAGCCAAGCCGAGGCAGAGAAACTCACTTCGTGAGACTGATCTTGTCGTTGCCCTTGAGGGCCAGGATCACGTCGAACTTGCCATCGGTGGTATAGGTATCGTTCCCGTCCGTAAGGCGCTTCGTTGGCATGGTCAGCATCCCCGAGCTTATCTTGTATGATGGCCCAAAAGCCGGGCCATATTGCACCATAATGGAACTTGCGTGACGGGTCTGTAAGGGATCTTACATTTTGTGCGGGTTGCTTAGTCGTTCCGACTCCGGACCAGCCGTTTTGCTCCCGCGTCGAGTTAATCCTGAAGCCAAAGGGCGGCCACCTCGTACTCTAAGCAGAAGACAGGATGGACGGACAAGATGACGGCGCCCCACTTGCTGAGCTCAAGGGCAGCTTCGTGAGGCGGCTGCCGAGCTCGTCATATAGCGGTCTGCAAGCTAAACAATAAAGACTCGTTCGTCTACAAGATATTGATAAGCCATTGCTCTTGTCCTGCTAACATGCTCTGGCATCCATGTTCCTCTTTGCCACGCCAGCAAATCCAGATCAATTGCTGGAGCTGCGTTGGCAACTTTGGTAGTGCAAGCCGCTCGGCCACGGGCCGCCAGCGCCTGCTTGCCCCCGGCCCGCGGTCCTTTCATACTCGTGAAAACCGCCGCCCCGGAGCCACCCGCATGGCGACTGCCCTCAAGCCCCGCCCATCCTGCTCCCCTGAGGAGTGGCGAGCCCGCATCGAACTCGCCGCCTGCTACCGGCTGCTCCATCACTACCGGATGACCGACCTCATCTACACCCACAGCACGCTCCGCGTGCCGGGCGAGGAGGGGCGGTTCCTCATCAATCCCTATGGCTGGCGGTGGGACGAGATCACGGCCTCGTCGCTGGTGAAGATCGATGTGGACGGGAACAAGGTGGGCGAGTCGGCGCAGCGGGTGAACCCGGCGGGGTTCACGATCCATAGTGCGGTGCATAGGGGGCGGCACGAGGCGGCGTGCGTGATCCACACGCATACCAAGGCGGGCATGGCGGTGGCGGCACTGGAGTGCGGGATCCTGCCGATCAGCCAGCTGGCGATGCAGTGGCATGGGCGGATCGGGTATCATGACTATGAGGGGATCGCGACCGACCTGGACGAGCGGGAGCGGATCGTGCGGGACCTGGGGGACAAGAGGGCGCTGGTGCTGCGCAACCATGGGCTGCTGACGGTCGGGCGCAGCGTGGCTGAGGCATTTCAGACGATGTACTATCTGAACCTTGCGTGCGAGGTGCAGCTGGCGGCGATGGCGACGGGGGCCAGGCTGGTGGTGCCGCCGGACGCCGTGGCGGAGAAGGTGGCGGCACAGCAGGATGCGATGAACATCGACGACGACGATCTGGCGCTGGAGTGGCAGGCGCATCTGCGCCTCCTGGACCGGCAGGATCCGACCTACAGGAGCTGAGGGAAGGCCATGCGTGTCGTCAGTTCCGCCGAGCCCGCCTGGACCCTGCCGGCCTCCTGGTACCGCGATCCCGAGCTCTATGCCCGCGAGCGGCAGGCGATCTTCGCCCGGAACTGGAGCCTGTTCACCTGGTCCGAGCGGCTGGCCCGGCCCGGCGACTATGTGGCGGGGCCGCTGGCCGGCTACCCGGTGTTCGTGGTCCGCGGCGAGGACGGGGTGGTGCGCGGGTTCCACAATGTCTGCCGGCACCGGGCGGCCCAGCTCGTCGGCGAGGAGGCCGGGCATTGCGGGCGGCGGGTGGTCTGCCCGTACCATAGCTGGACCTACGGGCTGGACGGGGCCTTGAAGAAGGCCACGGACTTCGGCCAGGGCGTCGAGCTCGATCCGGCGGAGTGGGGGCTCTACGCGGTCGATGTCGAGGAGTGGCGCGGGCTCGTGTTCGTGCGGATCGAGCAGCGGCGGGCCGACCTTGCGCGAGTGGCTGGGGCCGATCGATGCGATGGCGGCCGACTATCCGCTGGAGCAGCAGCATTTCTTCAAGGCCAAGAACCGCGACGTGGATGTCGACTGGAAGGCCTATGGCGAGAACTATCTCGAATGCTACCACTGCCGGGTGATGCACCCGGGCCTGTGCGCCTCGCTCGACATCGACCGCTACAGCATCGACGTGCACAAGGAGGACGGGTTCTTCCACCTGCATGCGCCCAAGCGCGAGGGCGGGCTGACGCGGGGGCTCTATTTCTACCGCTTTCCTTACCTGATGCTGAACCTCTACGACTGGGGCAGCTCGATCGCGACGGTGGAGCCCTTGGGACCGGGGCGGGTGCGGCACATCAACTGGTACCTGTTCACGGACGTGAGCCCGGAGAAGGCGGAAGAGAACCACCGCTCGGCCGACTGGTCGGCGCAGATCGTCACCGAGGACCTCGACATCGTCACCGGCGTGCAACGCAACCTGAACGCGGGCGTTTATCAGCGAGGCGTGCTCTCGCCCAAGCACGAGCATGCGGTGCTGGCGTTCCAGGACATGGTCCGCGAGGCGCTGGACGAGCATGGGGGCGGGGCTGCCCAGAGGCTGGCAGCGGAGTAGGCAGCTCGTGGACGACGTGACGCTCGCCAAGGTGCTGGAGGCGGATGCGGCCTGCCTCTGGCACGACTGGGCTGCGGCCCTGGCGCTTGCCGCCGCAGCCTGCGTGACGGGCGAGGATCTGGGGGCGATCCGCGCTTTGCCCGACGAACGCGGGCGGGCGAACCGGATCGTGCTCCAGCGCGGCCATGTCGTGGACATCGGTGACAGCTCGATTCCGCAGATGCTGCGCCTGGGCGGCGCCGTCGCGGAGGAGATCGGGGCCGTCGACCGCTGCAAGCCCGGCGAGCTCGATGCGATGCTGGCCGAGGGTGCGGTGGCCGGGCTGTTCGTCGTGGCACCGGGCACGGCGGCCGGGCTGATCGACCTGCCGCACTGGATTTGGCACTGCCACCAGGCTTCCCGGCCGGCGCTCGTGGCGCTGCACGGTGCCGGCTCGCATCGCGCCGCCCTCGATGCCGGTGCCGACCTCGTCGTCCTGGACGCCGCGAGCCTGGGCGGCCCGGCTTGTGGAATCGTGGCCGGCCGCGACCCGCTGGTGGCGGCATGCCGGTTGCAGGCGCAGGGGATCGGCCGGGCGATGCTGCCGCGGCCGCATGAGCGGGAAGCGCTGGGCCTAGCCCTGGGAGGGACCTGATGAGCAAAGAGAAGCAGCTCCTGCACCTCGTCTTCGGCGGCGAGCTCACCGACCCGCGCGGGGTCGAGTTCGCGGACCTCGCGAAGCTCGACATCGTCGGCATCTTCCCGAGCTACGCCGAGGCCTACAAAGCCTGGCGTGCCAAGGCGCAAGCGACGGTCGACAGCGCGCAGACCCGCTACTTCGTGGTCCATCTCCACCGGCTGCTCGAGCCCGGGCTGGAGGGCGAGGCGACGAAGCCGGATTGAGCCCGGTGCCACCCGCTCCAACTGAACCCCGCGCCGGGCCGGCGCCTAACTGACCCCCGCGCCGGGCCGGCGCCCGGCGAGGCGGTTGAGCTCGGGAGGGGCCAGGGGGCGGGCGGCCAGGACGTCGCGCAGCACGAAGCCGTCGATCGAGCCGGTGTAGCGGGGCCAGTTGGGCCAGAGCTGGGCGCAGATGGCTTCGGCGAGGTCGAGGTCGTCGGCGGTGGCGGGGGCGGGCTGGGCCAGGAGGCGCTCGAGGCGGGCGCGCAGGGCGACGTGCGGCGAGCGGGGCGGTGGTGCGGCCGCGGGCGTGGCGCGGCTGCCCTGCTTCACGGCCTTGGGCCGTGGGCGCGGTGGCGGGCCCTCCCAGAACCACAAGGTCCGCAGGCGCCAGTCCCACTGCAGCCCGCCGGCGGGATAGGCCAGGCGATTGAAGTCGTGCGTCTCCTGCTCGGTCATCCGCTCCAGCAGCTCCAGCATGTCGGGATTGGTCTGCTCCGGCGTGATGTCGAGGAGCCGGACGGCGCCTTTGGCGCCGGGCACCACGTAGACGTCGCGGTCCGGCATGACGAGCCGGCGGTCGTCGCCCTCCCAGTCGCCCTCATGGTCGGCGCGCATGCGCCACCGGTCCCAGACCTCCGCCGGGTTGATCGCCGGCTGCTCGGGCTCCGCCTCCTCCTTGCGCCGGGCCGACGCGGGCTTCCGTTTTGGGGGTTGGGCGGGCGTTTCGGCCGGTGCGCTGGCGGGACCGAGGCCCAGGAGACGCATGGCGGCGTTGATGGCGCCGATCTTGTCGTCGGCGAGCGCACGCTGCATGGACTGGCGCAGCAGCCGGGTCAGGGTCTCGTCCTGCTCGGCCGGTGGCCGGGCCTCGACGGTCCGGCAGTCGGCCAGGAGCTCGTCGAGCGCCATGGCCTGCCGTGCCTGGGCCACGTGCTCCAGGTGCAGCCCGGCAAGGCGGGTGGCGATGCTCTCGGGCATGCCGGCGGCCATGCTCTGGGCTGTGACCAGGAGCTGGTGGGGTGAGGGGTCGGTTGGGGCGCTGGCTGGCATGGCGGGCGTTGTATAGGAAAATGAGCCTAGTATCAAGCTCGAAGGGGAGGCAGCAATGCGGATCTGTGTGATCGGGGCGGGTGCCTTGGGCGGGAGCTTCGCCGCACGGCTGGCAGCCCATGCGGGCCTGGAGGTGGCGCTGGTCGACGCCTGGCCCGAGCATGTGGCGGCGATCGCGCATGACGGGCTGGTGGCCGAGGGCGAGCCCGCCGTGCCGGAACCGGTGCGCCTGCAGGCCTGGCTGCCGGAGACCGCCCTGATCGGCCGGTTCGACCTCGCCTTCGTCGCGGCGGATGCCAACAACACAAGGGGTGCGGCGGAGGTGGCGGCACGGGTGCTGGAGCCGGGCGGCTTTGCGCTCACCGTCCAGAACGGGATCGGCAACATCGAGACGTTGGCCGAGGTCCTGGGGCCCTGGGCGGGTCGTCGGCGGCTCGACCATGTGCAGCTTCCGGGTCGAGGGGCCGGGCCGGGTGCGGCAGACCCATGCCGGGCCGACGACGATCGGCGAGCTCGACGGGCGGCGCAGCGAGCGGGTGGAAACCTTGGCGGAGATGCTGCGCCGGGCCGGCTACGAGGTCGTGGTGACGGAGAGCATCATGGCCACCATCTGGACCAAGCTCATGGTCAACCTCTCGATCAACCCGATCTGCGCCATCACCGGCCTGCGGACCGGCGAGTTCGCCCGGGTCGAAGCCACCGACCGGTTCCAGGACCGGCTCCTCGACGAGGCGTTCGCGGTGGTGCGGGCCAAGGGGCTGGACCTCGACGAGGCCGCGATCCGCTCCAAGATCAAGACCCAGTGCTGGTACAAGTACAACGAGCCCTCGATGCTGCAGCACATGAAGGCGGGACGGCGGACCGAGATCGACGCCATCAACGGGGCCCTGGTGCGGGAGGCGGAGGCGCTGGGCGTGCCGGTCCCGTTCAACGAGGCGCTGGCCATGCTGATCAAGGGGCGCGAGCGGCACGAGCAGCAGCGGGTCTCGGGCGTGGTGCCGGACTGGACGGCGCTCGAGCGCGAGGCGGAGCAGGCGCCGCGCGGGTCGGCGGGCTGAGGGCTCAGCCCGCCTCGCCTCGGGCTCGATGCCGAGCTCGGACTCGATCCGCTTCTCCAGCATCTCGCTCACATAGGGCTTCTGCCGCCGCGCCCGGAGCCGGCGGCGGGCCTCCAGCACGAGCGCCCGGTCGGCCTCGCTGAGGCCCTGGAGATCCGCCTCGGTCGAGGCCGCGTCCGGGTGCTGCACCTGCTCGCCTGCCATCCTAGCCTCCCACCCGCTCGCGCATCACGATGTCCACGCCGGTGCTGGCCTCCATCCCGATGCCCAGGATATCGGCGTCGCCGTGGCGGCTGACCACATCGAACCGCGTTCCCGGCGGGAACAGGACCTCCTGCTCGTCGTGCGGCGAGAAGGCGCTGACGTCGCGGCCCGTCGTCTGGCCCGACAGCAGGATGCTGAACTGGAACGAGCCGTGGAAGTTCTTGTCGCTGCTGGCGCTGGTGCTGGTGAAGGCGTGCTCGGTCACGCGGTTGCCGGCCTGGTAGCCCTGATCCACCGACGTCGGCAGGTGCTTGGCCCCGCGATAGACCATGACCCGGTTGTTACCGTTGTCATTGAACGAATCGTAGTCGTTGGGGTTGGGCCGCGGCAGGGCATTGAGCCCGTCCTCGATGTGCTGGATGTAGGCTTGGCCGTAGGGAGAGAGGCCGGACCTGTCGCCGCCGGCCTCGCGCAGCATCCGGTTCAGGGCGTAGCAGGTGTCGGTGCAGGTATAGCCGTGGATCGCCACCTTCTGCAGGTCGGTGAGCTGGTTGGCGTCCAACTGCGCCTGCGGCGATGCTTTGCCGATGCACTTCTCGACATCGCCCAGGAGCTTGAAGAAGGTGCCTGCTCCCATGGTCTGGAACATCGGGTCGTTGCGGACGGCCTGGTATTTCGTGCCGTAGTCCGCCACGATCTGGTCGAGCTTGCCGATGTCCTTGAGCTTCAGCCCCTTCTCCGGGCTGATCGAGAAGAAGCCCTTGCTCTTGCCGAGCTGCTTGAAGGCGAAATCACCGAATCCGGCCCCGAACTCCTGGTCGAGGGCCGCCTTGATCTGGCGCACACCTTCCTGATATTTCGGCTGCCGCGAGCCGATCCCGTGCCGCTGGTCGCCGTGCACGTAGATGGCGGTGCTGCCGGCGGTCCCGCGGACATGCTTGTCGCCCTTGCCCTGGTTGGCGTTCTCCAGCGCGTGCAGCTGGGTGCTCATCGCCTGCCAGGCGCCACCACCCCCGACATTGCCGACGCCCGTCATGCTTCAGCTCCCCGTTCCATGCGTCAGCCGCGGATGGCGCCCAGCATCATCAGCCGGTCGAGGTCGGCGCTGCCCCTGGCGGCTTCGCTCTCGACGCCGCGCATGATCCCGCCCCGCCAGTGCCGCGCCAGCTCGACGAAGCCGGCCACCACGTTGCGCAGGCCCGTGAGATCGAGGTCGCCCACACCCGTCTCGAAGAGCTGGACGATGGTGCCGCCCGGGCTCTCCAGGGCCATCCGCACGCCGCCGGTCTCCGGCCAGGCATGGTTGTAGAGCAGCAGGAGCTCGTAGATCCGGTGCCGCGAGGCTTCGGGCGGCTGCCCCAGCTCGATCGACAGCATGAGCCGGTCGTCGGCCTCCACATAGTCGGCGTGGACGACCGTCGCCTCGTCGACCACGAGCGCCCATTCGCGCTCGCCGTCGAAGACGCTCACCTGCTCCAGCTCCAGGAGCGGGCCGATCTCGCGCATCAGCGCGTGCACGTGTGACGGCCCTGTCATTCGACCTCGGCCCGATGGGTGCCATTCCCGGGCTCGACGGTGCCCTTCGGATGATCATCCGTCAACAAAACCTCCTGGTACATGAGGCTCGTGCGCTGGACGCGCCGGTTGCGCTCGAGGGCGGCGGGCGAAGCGAGGTTGACTGGCACAGGCCGTGGCGGCAGCCTCGTGCCGGGTTGGGAGGGGCGTCATGGCCGGCAAGGAGCATATCCGGGCGCTGATGCGGGAGATCGGCCCGCAGATGGCCTTGGCCCAGGTGACCGAGTTCGAGGCCGAAGGCACCTGGACGCTGATGCCGGACGAGGACACGGTCCTGTTCGCCGACCATGACGAGGCCGGCGGGCGCCTCGTGCTCTCGGCCGAGGCCGGCCGGCCCGTCGAGAGCGGCCGGCTCGGGCTCTACGACCTCCTCCTCCGCTACAACAACAGCTGGGCCGAGACCGGCGGCGTGCGCATGGCGCTCGACGGGGAGGGTACCGTCGTGCAGCTCTTCGACCTGCCGTCGGCGGACCTCGACCTGCCCCGGCTGCAGGCCGTGGTGACCGGCTTCATCGACACGCTGCGGGCCTGGCGCGAGATCGTGGGCCGGGCCGGCGGCGGCAGCACCGAGGCGGCGTTCGGCCCGATGCTGGGCGGGATGATCCGCGGCTGAGTCCGGCGCTCGTCAGGGAGGGACCAGGATGAAGGTCGACCAGAACACCACGTTCACGCAGATCTACAACCAGATGAAGCCCGGCCTCCTCGAGCAAGGAGGACAAGCACATCCGGGGCAGCGGCAACGACCTCTACACCCACAACGCCCTGATGCCGCACGGCAAGGGTGCCCAGGCGCTGGCCGACCGCCAGCAGAAGTACAGCGACGGCGCCGCCACCATCAAGAACGCGATCGCGAGCCAGTACAACAGCCCGCAGCTGGCCGACCGGGTGTTCCAGAACCTCAACCTGACCGACCGGGTGACGGTGGGCGACCTGCGGGCGATCAAACGCGAGATCCAGGCCGAGCTGCTGAACCAGCCGACCGTGCAGGCGCAGAAGAGCGATCTCAGCCAGTTCGGGAGCGAGCCGACCACGGCCGCGCACCAGGTGTTCCGTGGCGGAACGCCCGACCTGGCCCACGCCAGTCAGGCATTCCGCGAGTTCCTGGCGAAGAACCACGAGGAGCCGACGGTCCAGTTCCTCGACGCCTACCATCAATTCTTGGCCAACCCCAGCAAGGCCGGCGCGGACGCCTTCATCAGGAACCACATCGACAATCCCGATATGAACATCTACGCCAACAACAAGGAGGACGCTCGTGAGGGCGTGGCAGCGCTCGGCAACAACCCCAGCAGACAGGATGTCGAGAGAGCCTTCGACCATGCCATCCGCGACCTGAACGAATCCTTCGTCCACGACATGTTCGGGCGGTTCCAGAAGGAATATCAGGCGAGCTGAACGGCATCCCGACCCGGGCCTCGCGGGCTTCTCACGCCCTGCCGTTCGTGTAGTGTCCGGCCCGCGAACGCCATGCTGCCCGCTTGAGAGGCGGCAGGCGGGCTTGCGGGAGGCGTTGCCGATGCTCTTGGGCTTCAACCTGCTCTTGTGGACCACGCACGTCACCGAGGAGCACTTCCCGCTCTTCGCGGACTCTGAAGCGCGCCGGCTATGACGGCGTCGAGGTGCCGGTGTTCGAGGGCAGCGAGGAGCATTTCGCGCGGGTCGGACAGGTGCTGCGCGACGAGGGCCTGCGCTGCACCGGGGTCACCGTGCTGCCGGACGCGGCCCATAGCGCCATCGGGATCGACGTGGCGAGCCGGGTAGGAGCCGTGCAGCGGCTGGCCTGGGCCGTGCGCTGCCTCAAGGCCGCCGGGGGCGAGCTCCTGGCCGGGCCCTTTCACCAGCCGCTGGGCGAGTTCTCGGGCGACCCGCCGACCGAGGAGGAGCGCGAGCGGCTGGTCGCGGTGCACCGGCAGGCGGCGGACTTCGCGGCCGAGACCGGCATCAAGCTCTCGATCGAGCCGCTCAACCGGTTCGAGTGCTACATCCTCAACACCGTGGAGGACGGGGCCGAGCTCGTCCGCCGGGTCGGCCGGCCGGGCTACGGGCTGCTCTACGACACCTTCCACGCCAACATCGAGGAGAAGGACCCGATCGGCGTGATCGCGCCCAACCTCGCCGCCATCAACCACGTCCACCTCTCCGAGAACGACCGCGGCACCCCGGGCAAGGGGCACGTGCCGTTCCGCGAGGTGCTGGGTGAGTTCAAGCGGGGCGGCTACGAGGGCTGGTTCGTGATCGAGGCCTTCGGCCGGGCGTTGCCGGCGCTGGCGGCCGCGACCCGCGTGTGGCGCGACTTCTTCCCCTCGCGCGAGGAGGTCTACCGGCACGGCCACGACTTCTTGCGCGAGACCTGGGCCAAGGCCTGAACGCACTAATCCTGAGGACACCGCTCATGCTGAGGACGATCAAGGGCCCGGCCATCTTCCTGGCCCAGTTCGCGGGCGACAAGCCGCCCTTCAACTCGCTGGACTCGATCTGCGGCTGGGCGGCGGCGCTCGGCTACAAAGGCGTGCAGATCCCAACCTGGGACGGGCGGCTGTTCGACCTCGAGAAGGCGGCCGACCAGCGACGCCTATTGCGACGAGATCAAGGACCTGGTCGGCCGGCACGGGCTCGAGATCACCGAGCTCTCGACCCACCTCCAGGGCCAGCTCGTGGCCGTCCACCCGGCCTATGACGAGGGCTTCGACGCCTTCGCCGCCCCGCACGTCCGCGGCAACCCGAAGGCGCGGACCGAGTGGGCCGTGCAGCAGATGATGTGGGGTGCGCAGGCCTCGCGCCGCCTGGGGCTCAGCGCGCACGTCACCTTCTCGGGTGCCCTGGCCTATCCCTACCTCTATCCCTGGCCGCCGCGGCCCAAAGGCCTGATCGAGACCGCCTTCGACGAGCTGGCGCGGCGCTGGAAGCCGATCCTCGATGCCTTCGACGAGGCCGGCGTGGACGTCTGCTACGAGATCCACCCGGGCGAGGACCTGCTGGACGGGGCCTCGTTCGAGATGTTCCTGGAGCGGGTCGGCAACCACCCGCGCTGTGCCATCAACTACGACCCCTCGCACTTCGCGCTGCAGGCCTTGGACTATCTCGCCTTCATCGACATCTACCACGAGCGGATCAAGGCCTTCCACGTCAAGGACGCCGAGCTCAATCCCGACCGGGCGGCAGGGCGTCTTCTCGGGCTTCCAGGACTGGACGAACCGGGCCGGCCGCTTCCGCTCCCTGGGCGACGGGCAGGTGGACTTCAGCGGCATCTTCTCCAAGCTCACCGCCTACGGCTACGGCAGCTGGGCCGTGCTGGAATGGGAGTGCTGCCTGAAGCACCCCGAGGACGGCGCGCGCGAGGGAGCCGAGTTCATCAAGGCGCACATCATCCGCGTCACCGAGCAGAGCTTCGAGGACTTCGCCGCCGGTGCCGCCGACGAGGCCGCCAACCGGCGGGCCCTCGGGCTCGACCGGTAGGAGGCGGTGGCCGGCATTCCGGGTGGCGAGCGGCGCAGGCAGTGCCGCCGCCTGCGGCTCGGCATGGTGGGCGGCGGGCAGGGGGCCCTGATCGGCGCCGTCCACCGGCTGGCCGCCCGCATGGACGAGCGCTTCGAGCTGGTGGCGGGCTGCTTCTCCAGCACGGCCGAGAGGTCGCGGGCCTCGGGCCTGGAGCTGGGGATCGCACCCGAGCGCACCTATGACAGCTACCAGGCCATGGTGCAGGGCGAGCGGCGCCGGTCCGACGGGATCGACGCCGTCACCATCGTGACGCCGAACGACAGCCACTGGCCGATCGCACGGGCGTTCCTGAAGGCGGGCTTCCACATCATCTGCGACAAGCCGATGACCACGACCGTGCGCGATGCGGAGCGCCTGGCGGCCCTGGTCGAGGAGACCGGCCGGGCCTTCGTGCTGACGCACAACTATACCGGCTATCCCATGGTCCGGCAGGCGCGGGCCATGGTGCAGGCGGGCGAGCTCGGCCGCGTCCGGATCGTGATGGCCGAGTATGCGCAGGACTGGCTCGCGACGCCGGTCGAGGCGGCGGGGCAGAAGCAGGCCGAATGGCGGACCGATCCCGCGCGCTCGGGCCCGTCCTGCACGACCGGCGACATCGGCACCCATGCCATCAACCTCGCCAGCTACATCACCGGCCTCGATCTCCTGGAGGTGGCGGCCGAGGTGCGCACCCTGGTCGAGGGCCGCCGGCTCGACGACAATGTGGGCGTGCTCCTGCGCTTCGCGGACGGTGCGACGGGCATGCTGTGGGCCAGCCAGGTGGCACCCGGCAACCAGAACAACCTCCGCTTGCGCATCTACGGCGACAAGGCCGGCCTCGCCTGGTCGCAGGAGGACCCGAACTACCTCCATCTGACGCCCCTGGGCGAGCCGCCCCGCCTGGTCAGCCGGGCCGGGCCCGGCACCGGGCCCGCGGCGGCGCACGCGACGCGGCTGCCGTTCGGCTGCCCCGAGGGCTTCTACGAGGCGTTCGCGAACCTCTACGCGGACGCGGCCGAGCTGATCTGGGCCAGGATCGAGGAGCGTGAGCCCGACCCGCTGGCCGGCCCGCTGCCCACGGTCCGGGACGGCGTGGCCGGGGTGCGGTTCATCGAGGCGGTGATCAGGTCGGGCCGGAAGAACGGCGCCTGGACACGGCTGCAGGCCTGAACGGACGGGGAGAGGGAAGCATGGTCGGCGAGAGCACGCAGTCCAAGGCGGGCGGGCAGCGCCGGCTCCGGCTCGGCATGGTCGGCGGCGGGCAGGGTGCCTTCATCGGTGCCGTGCATCGCCTGGCGGCGCGCATGGACGACCGCTACGAGCTGGTGGCCGGCGCCTTCTCCTCCACGCCCGAGCGCTCGAAGGCCTCAGGTGCCGAGCTGGGTGTCGATCCCGCCCGCTGCTACGGCAGCTTCGCCGAGATGGCCGCGGCCGAGAAGGCGCGCGACGACAGGATCGACGTGGTCTCGATCGTCACCCCCAACGACACCCACTGGCCGGCGGCCAGGGCCTTCCTGGAAGCGGGCATCCACGTCATCTGCGACAAGCCGATGACCACGACCCTCGCCGATGCCAGGGCCATGGCGGACCTTGTCGATCGCTCGGGCTGCGTCTTCGTCCTGACCCACAATTATACCGGCTACCCCATGGTCCGGCAGGCACGGGCCATGGTCGAGGAGGGCCAGCTCGGCACCATCCGGGTGGTCCAGGCCGAGTACGCGCAGGACTGGCTGACGACCAAGCTCGAGGACACGGGCCAGAAGCAGGCGGCGTGGCGGGTCGACCCCAAGCGCTCGGGCCCCGCCGGCTGCACCGGCGACATCGCCACCCACGCCATGAACCTCGCCGCCTTCATCACCGGGCTGAAGCTGGAAAGCCTGGCGGCCGACCTCACCACCTTCATCCCCGGCCGGGCGCTCGACGACAACGCCCACATCATGCTGCGCTTCGAGGGCGGGGCCAAAGGCATGCTCTGGGCCAGCCAGGTCGCACCCGGCAACGAGAACTGCCTGCGGATCCGCGTCTACGGCGACAAAGGCGGGCTCACCTGGGCGCAGGAGGACCCGAACTACCTCCACTTCGCCCCCTACGGCGAGCCGCCGCGCCTGATCCGCCGCGGCGGCGCCGGATCGGCCCCGGTGGCGGGCCGCGTGACCCGCATCCCCTCGGGCCACCCCGAAGGCTATCTCGAGGGCTTCGCCAACATCTACAGCGACGCCGCCGAGCTGATCCGCGCCAGCCTCGAGGGCCGCATGCCGGACGCGGGTGCCTTGCTGCTTCCCACGGTGCAGGACGGTGTGGCCGGCGTGAAGTTCATCGAGGCCGTGGTCGAGTTCGAGCGGCAAGGACGGCGCCTGGGTGTCGGCGCGAGCCTGAGCCTCCAGCCGGTCCTTGAGCAGGAGGAACGGCCTCTCCTGCTACGCAGAGGACGTAAGGGAAGGTGAATCGGCGCTCGGTGCCGTTAGCCGGGTAGCGTCGGGCCAGGCGGTGGCGGTGCTGCCTGGAGCCAGCGGGTGGCCAGCGCCCTGAGCTTTGCCGTCTGCTGCTGTTGGCGGCGGGTGGAGAGGAAGTGCCCGGCCCAGACGAGGCCGACCAGGACCACCCAGAACACCGTGAGATAGCGTCCATCGGCCCCGAACACGAGCAGGATCAGGGCTATGGCCGTCACTGCGGCGGTGACGATCCAGGCTATCATCCGGCTGCGCTGGAAGGCGGCGTTGTCGCTGGCCTCGAACTCCTGGGCCAGGCTTTCGACCTCGAGTGCGACCTCGCGGCGGGCGGCCGTGAGCGGGTCCATGCTGTTTCCGATCGGCTGCATGCCGGCAGCAAGTATGGCGCTCGGCGCCAGCGCGGCTAGAGTGCGCGCCCGCGACGAATAAGGGCCAGAGAGTGCGCGCTGTGACGGGCCGGTACGAGCCGGACGGGAGCTATGCCTGGTGGCGGCTGCTGGCCTCCCTGGCGCTGGGCACGATCGGCGGCATCGGGATGTGGTCGGCCGTGGTCGTCCTGCCTGCCATCCAGGCCGAGTTCGGCGTCGACCGCGGCGGTGCCTCGCTGCCCTACACGGCGACCTTCATCGGCTTCGCCGTGGGCGGCGTCCTGCTCGGCCGCCTGGCCGACCGGCGCGGGATCAGGCTGCCGCTCCTGATCGGGACCTCGATGCTGAGCCTGGGCTTCGTCGTGGCCGGGCTCTCCAGCTCCTACTGGCAGTTCGTGCTGGCCCAGGCCCTGCTGATCGGCATGCTCGGCAGTGCCGCCACCTTCGGGCCGCTGGTGGCCGACGTCTCGCTCTGGTTCGTGCGCCGCCGCGGCATCGCCGTCGCCATCGCCGCCAGCGGCAGCTACATGGCGGGCACGCTGTGGCCGCCCCTCCTGCAGCACGCCACCGCGGCCTACGGCTGGCGCCAGGCCTATCTCGGCATCGCCGCGCTGTGCCTCGTCACCATGCTGCCCCTGGCACTCCTGCTCAAGCGGCGCGCACCCGGCACCGGGACCCGGGCGGCGGCGGCACCACCGGTAGCGACCGCGTTGCCGCTGTCGCCGGGTGCCCTGCAGGCCCTCCTGGTCGTGGCCGGCATCGCCTGCTGCATCGCCATGTCGATGCCGCAGGTCCATATCGTCGCCTATTGCGGCGACCTCGGCTACGGGCCGGCCCGCGGGGCCGAGATGCTGTCGGTCATGCTGGGGCTGGGCGTGGTCAGCCGCCTCGCCTCGGGCCTGATCGCCGACCGGATCGGTGCCCCGGCCACGCTGGCGCTGGGCTCGCTGCTGCAGTGCCTGTCGCTGTTCCTCTATCTGCCGTTCGACGGGCTGGCCTCCCTCTATCTCGTCTCGGCCCTGTTCGGGCTCTCGCAGGGCGGGATCGTCCCGAGCTACGCGCTGATCGTGCGCGACTTCTTCCCGGCCGCCGAGGCCGGCGCCCGGGTCAGCCTCGTGCTGATGGCAACCGTGGTCGGCATGGCCGCGGGCGGCTGGATGTCGGGCGAGATCTACGACCTCACCGGCTCCTACCAGGCGGCGTTCCTCAACGGGATCGCCTGGAACCTCCTCAACCTGGGCATCGCGACCTGGCTGCTCCTGGCCGGGCGCCGGATGCTGCGGCTCCGCCCGGCCTGAGGCTCAGCACCCTGGGCGAGGCCAGCAGCCAGGAGCCCTGCGGGTCGGCTACGCTCAGGTCGTCCAGCCAAGGCCCGCATGCAGCAGGTGCAGCGGGCTGGCACCACCGACCGAGCTGCGGCCCTGCTGCCCGGGGCCCCGATCGAGCTGGGAGACGAGGTCCTTGTCGCCGTCCACCTTCGTACCCGGCCTCAGGTCCTCGCTGCGGCCGGCGCCGAACATCTCCTCGCGCAGCTGCAGGCGGCGCTCCTCCATCTCACGTTTGCCGGGGTCGCGCAGCATGCCCTCGTCGGCCTTGGGGCCGAGATAGGCGAGGAAGGCGATACCCACCTGCGGGTCGCTGAGCGGCAGCACGCGCTCGGCACTGTGGCTGCTGCCATACGGCTTGACTGGGATCACCGGCATCGAGGTGCCTTCCGGGACCTCCATCGCCTTCAGCGTCCGCACCAGCTCGGCACGCTCCATCCCTTGCGCGTTGCTGTCGGAGGCCTTGTCGAGGACGGTGGTGCCCGCCTTCTCGAACACCATGTCCGGCAGGCCTTCGACCACCAATTCCGTGATCTTGCTGACGGCACCGCCGACGATCCAGCCCAGGGGCTGGGTGCCGTGCTCGACCGCCTTGTTGACCACCAGCATCGCCGGCTGCATCAGCGTGCCGACGGCCGAGGCACCCTTCATCGTCAGCGCCATGCCGACGAAGCCGATGGTGCCCTCGATGCCGAGCTTCCACTTCTCGGCCTCCTTGGCGTGGGCGAGGCTGGTGGCGAGCCCCTTGGCAAGGGGTGCGTCGCCCATGTGCTTGGAGGCCGAATCCAGGCGCCGCTCGCAGTCCTCGGCCTTGATGGCACTGCGGAAGAGGTTGGCTATCCCGAGCGGGGGCAGGGCGGTGGTGACGGCCTTCTCCAGCACCTTGCCGTAGATGTCCTTGTTGATGACGCTCTCGAGCTTGCCGAGCCCGCCGCCGGTGGCCTTTCCGGGCGCCATGTCGTCCAGGATGTCCATGAAGCGCTTATCCTGGCCGACATGGTCCAGCATGGCCTGGGCGCGGCGATAGAGTGGGCCGCTCTGGAGGGCGGAGAGGCGGGTGTCGACGTCGTCGAGATGGGCCTGGGCGTCCTTCAGGTCGGCCCGGGCCTCGGCCACCTCCTCCTTCGCCTTCGCCAGGCGCTCGCGGGCATCGGCCAGCGGCTTTGTGAACCCCGGCAGCCAGCGGCTCTCCCAGTTCGGGTCCTCCGGGCTCAGGGTCCGGCTCTCCACCTCCTTCTTCGCCGCCTCGAGCTCGAGGCGCGCATCGGCCAGCCTCTCCTGCGCGCTCCCCACCCAGCTCTCGGCCCCGCTCTTCGAGGTCTTCAGCCGCACCTCGTCGTCGGAGCGCCGTAAGGGCTGGTCGAGGGCCCCCTTGAAGGTCTCGAGCTTCTCTGTGGCGCTGGAGAGCGACTTCTCGGCCTTTTCCAGGCCCTTCTCGGCCTTGGCCAGGCGCCTGGTCGCCGTCTCGAGGCGTGTCGAGGCGTCCTCCTTCTCCTTGTAGAGGCCATGCCGCAGCATGCTGAAGGGCTCGTCGCCCAGGTCCTTCGAGCGCTGCTCGTGGTTGGCCGTCGCGAGCTGGAGCTCCTTCTTGGCGGCATCCAGCTCCTTGCGCGCGTCCTGCACGTCGCCTTCGGCCGCGAGCTTCTCGCGCGCGAACCCTATCCCGGGCGAGACGCATTCCATGGCGACCATGTTGGCCGCCAGGACATGCTCGCCGCGGATCTCGGCCTCGTCGCCCAGCCGCTGGTCGATCATGCGGAAGGCAAGCCCGGTCGCGGTCTCGCCGAAGTTCTGCTTGAAGGAATCGCGGATGGCGGCGATCTCGGTGTCCGAGATCTTCTGGCTGGGCGAGGTGATCGCCACCGAGCGCTCGCTGCCGTCGGCCTTGGAGGTGTAGGTGGCGAGCGGCTTCTCGCCGCCCTCGGTCTTCGCGGTCTGGGTGCTCGGCCGGAGCTCGACCGGCTGGCGCACGCCGCTGTCGACGGATCGCAACATGGCGACGGGTCTCCTGCTCGTTGCCGCCTAGACGAAGCTGCCGGGGAAGGCCGTAGCCGTGGCGGCCGGAGGCGGTGCCTCCTCGGCCGCGCGCAGCAGCGCCTCGACCGCCGCGGAAGGGGCATCCTCGGCGATGCCGGGCAGTCGCTGGCGCCAGGTCGAGGCGGCGCTGACGAAGCGGTCGAAGAGCAGGAACAGGCCGTCGCCTTCGAGGTGCTGGACGCGCTCGCGGCCCACCAGCATCAGGTTGAGCGTGCCGGGGATCAGGCAGAGCGTGAAGCCGCCGGTCTCGGTCCAGAAGTGGTTGGCCTCGAGCAGCGCCCGGCAGGCGGCACCGGCGTTCCCGGTCTCGATGGTGCCGAGCCCGGCGAAGAGCACGACGCCGGCACCGTCGGGGGTGAACTGCATGAAGACCGGCAGGCCGCCGTCGACGAAGAGGCTGTAGAGCCCGGCCTCGTCGGGCTCCAGGCCGGCCAGGCCCAGCCGTCCAGCCAAGCCGGTGACGAGCTCGCGCTGATCCGCCATCGTCCTTGCCTCCCCACTCCTATCTCCGCGCAGCATCATACACCTGATCCCACCGTGGGTCGCGGTTGATCTTCGGCCCTACCTGCGGCAGCACCCGGTGCCAGGGATCGGGAGGCTCGTAACGATGGTGCAGCCCTTGCGCATCGGCATGGTCGGCCACGGCTTCATGGGCCGGGCGCACTCCAACGCCTACCGCCGGGTCGGCGACTTCTTCCCGGAGCTGGGGCGGCGGCCCGTGCTGCAGGCGGCCTGCGGGCGCGACGAGGCAGCTGTGCGCACCTTCGCCGCGACCTGGGGCTATGCGGCGACCGAGACCGACTGGCGCCGGCTGGTCGCGCGCGAGGACGTGGATGCCGTGGACATCTGCGTCCCGAACCACCTGCATGCCGAGGTGGCACGGGAAGCGCTGCGCCGGGGCAAGATGGTCTTGTGCGAGAAGCCCCTGGCGCGCTCGCTGGACGAGGCCCGGTGCCATGGTGGCGGCAGCCGCCGAGGCCGCCGTGCCGACCATGGTCTGGTACAACTACCGCCGCGTGCCGGCCGTGAGCCTGGCACGGCAGCTGGTGGAGGAGGGCAGGCTCGGCCGCGTCTTCCACTACCGGGCGGCCTTCCTCCAGGACTGGACCATCTCCCCCGACGTGCCGCAGGGCGGGGCGGCGCTATGGCGGCTCGACGCCCAGGCCGCGGGCAGCGGGGTGACGGGCGACCTGCTGGCGCACTGCATCGACACCGCGATGTGGCTCAACGGGCCGATCGTGCGCGTCTGCGCCGAGACCGAGACCTTCGTGAAGGAGCGCCTGCACCAGGGCACGGGCCGGCACGGAGCCGGTCGCGATCGACGATGCCTGCATGTTCATGGCCCGCTTCGCCAACGGCTCGATGGGCCTCTTCGAGAGCACCCGCTACGCGCGGGGGCGCAAGGCGCAGAAGACCTTCGAGATCAACGGCGAGGCCGGCTCGCTGGCGTTCGATCTCGAGGACCCGCAGTACCTCGACTTCTACGAGTACCGCTCGCCGGCAGGCCAGAAGACCGAGAGCCACCTCGCCGGCTGGCGCCGCATCCACGTCACCAACGCCGAGCACCCCTACATGAGCCACTGGTGGGTGCCGGGACTGACGATCGGCTACGAGCACAGCTTCGTCCACGCGGTGGCGGACTTCCTGAAGGGGCTGGAGACGGGGGAGCGGGCGAGGCCGGACTTCGCGGACGCGCTGGAGACGGAGCTGGTGTGTGACGCGGTGCTGCGCTCGGCGCGGGAGGGGCGATGGGTGGAGAGCAGGATTTAGGGCAGCAAGCGACCGAAGGTGCGGCGGCCACGCGTCTGGTCAGTCAGCGGACCCTATCGCGAACCGCGTTGCCGGCTGTCGCGCTGCGCCGGGTCACAACGGCGATTGCTGGCGCTGGTGTCGAGCGGCGCGGTCGGGGTATGGAAGAACTCGGGGCGACGCAGAACCAGGCGGCTGCGTCCGCGGACTTGACCCTGGCCGCTCGCCTCGGAGGCGGGTCAGGCGTGTGACAGACTGGGCAATAGCGTTCCATTCTCCGGAGCCAAAGAAGTTCTGGCATGAGCACAAGGCTTGAAACTGGTGCATGCTTTTGCGGCGCTGTTGTTGCTGAGATGCACGGCGATCCATTCTGGATTTGCTACGATCATGATGACGATTGCCGCCGTGCAATTGGAAGCCCTCTAACCATCTGGGTGGGCTATCACCCAAGCGAGTTTCGTGTGGTTCGAGGAGTGTTGAGATCATTCTCTAAGACAAAAGGAGTGACACGCACGTTTTGTCCAGAATGCGGCACTTCCATCAGCTATTTGGACGAAGGGCTTCGAGATGAGCTATATCTGACAATTGGATTTTTCGATCATCCAGAGCGGTTTCCGCCGCAAGCCCATGCTTACTGGCACATGAAAATACCTTGGGTGAATTTTGGCGATAATCTTCCTTGCACTGAGAGCTACTCGCGGCAGCGTGATCCAACACTAGGAAATCCCGCTGACCGTTAGCTGCAACTCTGCGTCATGTGCCCGCCGCAGCAAAGCTAGGAAGGGCATCGCCGTTCGTGGTGGCCGAGGCCTTTGGTGAAGGGCCAGCCAGCACGGTCCCGTGGTCTGGCTCACCCGGCTGCGCGTCGGGGCGCCTTATTGCTTCGACACAGTTGCGTCCGACTCCTCCGGCAGCATCGGCACCTCGACCTTGTCGGCGTAGGTGAGGCCATAGCCATAGGCGAAGAGCGGGTCGTAGCCCTTGTCGTCCTGGTTCAGCGGTGCGCCGGTGGCCATCCTGGGCCAGGAGTAGGAGAGCTTGCCCGTGAAGTCGTGGCCCACCTCGCCGTCGGGCTTGCGGAGCAGGACGTCGGCCACGCCGCCGCCCTCGGTGCCGGGCAGCCAGGCGGCGACGAAGGCGTCGGCGGCGTTGAGCTCGGGGTTGGTCCACAAGGGGCGGCCGGAGAGGAAGACGGCGACGACGGGGAGGCCGGCGGCCTTCAGCTTGCGCAAGGTGGCGAGGTCGGTCTTCGTGCCGGGCTGGTACTCCAGGGTCGGGATGTCGCCCTTGCCCTCGGCGTAGGGCTGCTCGCCGAAGACGACGATGGCGGCGTCGGGGCGGGTGGTGAAGCTGCCGTCGGGGCTCAGCTCGGCCTTGCCGCCGGCGGCTGACAGGGCTTCCGCCAGGCCGGCATGGATCGACTGGCCGTTCGGGAAGTCGGCGTTGCTGGTGTCGGTGGCCTGCCAGGTGATGGACCAGCCGCCGGACTGCTTGCCGATAGTGTCGGCACCGTCGCCGGCCACCAGCACGTGGGCGGAGGCCTTGAGCGGCAGGACGCTGCCGTTGTTCTTCAGCAGCACCAGCGACTTGCGCACCGCCTCGCGGGCGAGGGCGCGGTGCTCGGGGGCGGCGAGGCGGTCGAACTGGCCGTCCACCGGGCGGTCGGCCTCGAACAGCCCGGCCTTGACCTTGACCCGCAGGATGCGGCGGACGGCGTCGTCCAGGCGGGCAAGCGGGATCTCGCCCGAGCGGGCCTGGGCCAGGGTGTTGGCGTAGAGGCCCTTCCAGCTGTCCGGGGCCATGAACATGTCGAGGCCGGCGTTGAAGGCCTGCGGGCAGCTCACGTCGGTGCAGCCCTGGACCTGCTCGTGGCCGTTCCAGTCGCCGATCAGGAAGCCGGTGAAGCCCATCCGGCCCTTGAGCACGTCGGTGAGCAGGCTCGGGTTGCCGTGGTTCTTGAGGCCGTTCCAGCTCGAGTAGGAGGCCATCACGGTGAGGACGCCGGCGTCGATCGCCAAGGGATAGCCCGGCGCGTGGATCTCGATCAGCTCCTTCTCACTGACCTGGGCATCGCCCTGGTCCGTGCCGTTCGGCGGTGCCGCCGTCGGCCAGGAAGTGCTTGGCGGTGGCGGCGATCCGGCCGGGGGCGAGCGCCCGCCCGCTCTCGAGCCTGCCCTGCAGGCCTTCGACCATCGGTGCCGCGTAGGAGGTCACGATCTCCGGGGTCTCGCCGTAGCCCTCGTAGGTGCGGCCCCAGCGGTCGTCGCGGGGGACGGCCAGGGTCGGCGCGAAGGTCCAGTCGAAGCCGGTGACCGCCACCTCCTCGGCCGTGGCCTGGCCGATGCGGCGGACGAGGTCCGGGTCGCGGGCGGCACCGAGGCCGATATTGTGCGGGAAGATGGTGGCGCCGACGATGTTGTTGTGGCCGTGCACCGCGTCGACGCCGAGGATGGGCGGGATCGGGGTATGGCCCGGCCGGCGCTCGGCGGCCACGGCACGGAACGCGTCCGTGAGCGCCAGCCATTCGGCGGGCGAGGCGCGGTCGTTGCCGCCGGGCGCGGAGTTGCCGCCGGCCAGGATCGAGCCCAGCGGGTAGTCGCGCAGGTCCTCAGGCGTGATGGCGCTGATGTCGGCCTGGATCACCTGGCCGACCTTCTCCTCGAGGCTGAGGCCCTCCATCAGCTCGGTGACGAAGGCCTCGGTCCGGGCGTCGGTCAGGCTCTCCGGGCTCGCGGCCCGCGGCCATTGCTCCGGATGGGCGGTTTCGGCCCGCGCCGGAACGCTGCCCGACGACAGGCCGGTGCTGATCGCGAGGCCCAGCATGCCGGCCAGCAGCCGAGGGGCTCGAACTTGGGTCATGGCGCCTACCTCCCGGACGACGTTGCTTGCGATCGACGGGACCGGGCTGCGGATGGCGCCCGGCCCGCCTTTGTCAGCCCGCCCTGAACTCGACCCGCCGGTTGTCGGCGTCGTAGGGGTCGGCACCGGCGACGGGGTCGCTCTCGCCCTCGCCCATGACCTGGAGCTGGTCGGCGGTGACGCCGAACTCGCTGGCGAGGTAGGCGCGGACCGCCTTGGCGCGGCGCTCGGAGAGCACCTGGTTGTACTGCTCGGAGCCCTTGGCGTCGGTGTGGCCGACGATGGTCACCTTCCTGCCCTGCGCCTGGGGCAGGCGGAGCATGGCACCCACGCTGTCGAGATAGGGGCGCGAGGCCGGCAGGATCTCGGTCGAGTTGTAGGCGAAGTGGATCAGGAAGCCGAAGCTGTCGGCGACCGGGACCGAGCTCGGGCCGACGTCGGTGGCGGTGGTGGGCAGGGCCTCGGCATACTCGACATGCGCTGCCGGGCTGGCGGAGGCGGTCTGGGGCGCCAGGTCGGGGTTGATGCGGATGCTGCGGGTGGCACCCATGGCACCCTGGGCCTGCTTCTTCGCGGGCCAGAGGATGCGGGCGAGATCGGCCGCCTGGGGGGCGCCGTTCTTGAACAGCACGGCCTCGCCGGCCCGGGCGGAAGCGGTGCCGGCGAGGAGCCCGGCCAGGAGGCCCAGGCTCAGGATGGTGCGGGTGGCGGTCATCGGGTCTCTCCTCAGGGTGGGCGGGCGGTGCGTGGCCCCGGCCCGGCAATCTGTTCGCCGCCCATCCTGCCGATTTGCGCGGGTGGCGCTGTGATGGTGAGCACTCGCGATCGATTCTCTTGCCATGCCCGGCATGCCGGCCGCAGGTTTCCGCCGGCGCGCCGGCGAATGGGCGGCCGACGGCCGCGGCTGGAGGGACGGGGATGGCCACGCCACAGGCGATCGACGTCGCGGAGGCGCTGGGCGAGAGCGAGATTTTCGGGGCATTGCTGGAGGACGAGCTGGCCGCCCTGGTCCATCTCGGCACCCGTGCCCGCTATCCCAGCGGCCGGACCATCTTCGAGAAGGGCGATCCCGGCGACAGCCTGATGATCGTGCTGGCCGGGCGGATCAAGATCCGCACCCTCTCGGCCGACGGGCGCGAGATCGTCCTCAACTTCGTCGAGGCGGGGCAGATGTTCGGCGAGATCGCCCTTCTGGACGGCAAGCCGCGCACGGCCGGTGCCGCCACGCTCGAGGCCTGCGAGTTCTTCATCCTGCGCCGGCAGGCGGTCTTGAGCTTCCTCGAGGAGAACCCGCTGGCCGCCATCCGCCTGATCGGAGTCTTGTGCCAGCGGCTCAGGCGGACGACGCAGATGTTCGAGGAGAAGCTCCTCCTCAGCATGGCGCCGCGCGTCGCCCGCGCCCTCCTGCGCCTGGCCGGCGAGCACGGCCGCAAGACGGCGGACGGCGTGCTCATCGACCTCAAGCTCAGCCAGTCCGAGCTCGGCGCCTATATCGGCCTGTCGCGCGAGAACGTGAACCGCCAGCTCGGCGCCTGGCGCGAGGGCGGCATCATCGGCATGCGCGAGGGCCGGATCGTCATCCACATGCTGCGCGACCTGGAGATGCTGGCGGGCGAGCCCGTCTGAGCGGCGGGGCCAGGGGTCACTGGCCTCCTTGCCAGGACTCGAGTGCCTTCAGCTTCGCTTCCCGCTGGGCGGCCGCCGGCTGCTTGTAGTCGTGGTTGAAAGGGGCCGACTCGAACGAGCCGTAGGTGGGGTTGGCGATGACGATCCAGTCGTTGCCCCAGCGCGGGGCGTTGTCCTCGTAGGCCTTGAGCCGTGCGGCCTCATCGCCTTTGTAGGCGTCGCTGAAGTCGCCGAGATTGTCGCCGATGAGGAGGAGGACCCGGTAGTCCTTGGTGACCACCGCCCGCCGGGTGCCCTTGGCCGAGCCCCAGTCCGGCTTCTCCTTGGCGGTCAGCAGCGTGTCGACGTTGCCGCCCATCGGGAAACCCAGCTCGGCCATGTTCTCGCGCGTGGCCTCCTCCTCCTCGGCCGTGCGGTTGGTGACGTAGAACACCTTCACGCCGCGCTGGTCGGCATACTTCGCGAACTCGACCGCACCGGGGATGGGCCGCGAGACCTTGGCCTTGACGAACTGGGTCCAGGTATCCGGGGCGAAGGACTTGCCCTGGGTCACCGTCCAGGCCTGGTAGAGCGAGGTGTCGAGCAAGGTCTCGTCCACATCGCAGATCACGGCCGGCGGCAGGTCCTTGAAGTCGCCGGTCTGCTCGGCCGGGGCCGCCGTGCGGGTCAGGTCGGCCAGCGCTTCGTCGAGACGGATGCGGGCGAGCGCGAAGGCACCCAGCGCGTTGCCCTTGAACTCGACCGAGCGCTGCGTCCAGAGGACGGCGTTGAGGTTGTCGTTGGCGGCGGGACCGTCCTCGGCACGGGCACTGCCGGTGCCCAGGGCCAGGAGGGTGAGGCAGGCCAGCGTGGTGGTGAGCGTGGCAGGTCGCGGCATGGTGCTCTCTCGCTCGCGGGTCGGACCTGCACCTCATGCCCCGCGAGGCGGCCCTCGCCAAGGCTTACCGCGGGCGTTCGCTCAGGTGGCGGCGCAGGAGGTCGACGTTGCGCCGGTGCGACTTGAAGGCGAAGTCGAAGACGTCGCCCACCAGGGGCACGCTGCCGACCGCCCAGTCGACGCCGATATTGCCCAGCATCCGCACGATCACGCTGCTCGGCACGCCCAGCCGCCAGGCCTCGAGGATGATGTAGGCCCCGACCACGGCCGTCAGGCTGTCGCCGGCACCGGGTACCAGGCCCAGGATGCCGTCGAGGCCGAAGCGCCAGCTCGTCCCGGGCAGGCGGAAGGCGCCGTCGAGCCAGTGGGCCACGAGCTCCAGCCGGCGCAGCACGTCGGCCGTCTCCGGGCTGGTGTCGGGGGTCGCGTCCACGATGCGGCCGGCCGCAGCGCCTCGCTGCAGGCTGCCCATGGGCTTCCGGTCCATCCGCTGCACGTCCTCACCCCTTTCCGGTTCGCAGGCGCAACAGGGTGCCGGGCCTCCTGGTTCCGGTGCCGACCCGTCGGGAACCGCCCGATACTGGCGCCGTTGTCTCTGCCAGCCACGTACAATGCGGATGATGGATGATGGACAAGCTCAAGGGCGCCCTCGTGGCGCTGGGTCTCCTTGCGGGCAGCGCTGCACTTTCGGCCTGCGATGACGAGGGGCCGATGGAACGCGCCGGCGAGACTGCCGACGAGACGGTGGAGAAGGCGGGCGACGCGGTCGAGGATGCGACCGACCAGTAAAAGGAATGTGACATGCGTGCAGTGAAGATCCTGTTCCTGGTCCTGGCGCTGGGCGGGGCGATGACGACGCTCACCGCCTGCGAGACCATGCAGAACGCCTGGGAAGACGTGCGCGACACCGTGGACTGAGGTTCCCCTTGCCTTCGGCCGAGCCCGAGGACGACGACGAGGCGGCACTCGAGCGCAGCCCCGCGGCCCTTGAGGAAGCGGGGCTGCGCTACGTCTCCGACGCGATGCCGGGGATCACCCGCCGACGGTCCGGGAAAGGCTTCGCCTATCGCGGGCCCGATGGCCGGGTGATCGCCGATCGCGACCTTCTGGGGTGGATCCGCAGCCTCGCCATCCCGCCCGCGTGGCAGGGTGTGTGGATCTCGCCTTTCCGCGACGGCCACCTCCTGGCGGTCGGGCGGGATGCCAAGGGCCGCAAGCAGTACCGCTACCACCCGCGCTGGCGGGCGATCCGCGACAGCGCCAAGTTCGACCGCATGCTGGCCTTCGGCCGTGCCCTGCCCGGGATCAGGGCCGCGGTCGCGGCCGACATGGCCAAGCCCGGCCTCGGCCGCCGCAAGGTGCTGGCCACCACCGTGCGCCTGCTCGAGGTGACCCTGATCCGGGTCGGCAATGACGAGTATGCCAAGGCCAACAAGAGCTACGGCCTGACCACGCTGCGCGACCGCCATCTGAAGGTCGAGGGCGCCCAGTTCCGCTTCAGCTTCCGCGGCAAGGCCGGCAAGCGCCACGACATCACCTTGCGCAACCGCCGGCTGGCGCAGCTGGTGCGCCGGCTCCAGGACATACCGGGCCAGGAGCTGTTCCAGTACTACGACGACGACGGCGAGCGGCGCCCGGTCGATTCGGCGGACGTGAACGAATACCTGCGCGAGGTCTCGGGCGGCGACTTCACCGCCAAGGACTTCCGCACCTGGGCCGCCACCGTGCTGGCGGCCTGGGCGCTCAACGAGTTCGAGGGCTTCGACAGCCAGGCCGCGGCCAAGCGCAACGTCACCCAGGCGATCGAGCGGGTGGCGGGCCGGCTGGGCAACACGCCGGCCATCTGCCGCAAGAGCTACGTCCACCCCGAGGTGGTGGGCGCCTATCTCGACGGCACCCTCGTCCAGAGCCTGAAGGGCGAGGTGGAGGAGAAGCTGCGAGAGGACATGGCGGGGCTCGAGCCCGAGGAGGTGGCGGTCCTGATCTTCCTCCAGCAGCGCCTGATGCGCGAGGTGGAGAACGCGGAGAAGGCTGCCGCCTGAGCGCATGGCGCTGGCAGGCGAGCCACGCTCGGAGCGGTGAATGCCGCCGCCCGCGGCACTGAGCGCAACTGTGGCCGTCCGAGTCTTGACAGCTGCTCAACCGTGAGCGGAGACCTTCGCAGAGGGCGCGCAGAACGATCGGGCGGAGGAAGCAGTCGTGGCGGTGATCACAGGCGACGACAAGGGCAACAAGCTCGAAGGCACGTCCGACCCGGACCTGATCCAGGGTAATGGCGGCAACGACGAGCTATCCGGCCTCGGCAGCGACGACCAGCTCGATCCCGGCCCCGGTCGGGACGGGGTCGATGGCGGCCCCGGCAGCGACACGCTCCTCCTCCACGAGGCGACGCTGGTATCGCTGGCCGACGGCGACACGGAAAGCCTGGAGCCCTCCGGCCGCGGGCGCCCCGAACGCGACGAGCTGACGAGCGTCGAGAACGTCCAGGGCTCGGACCGGGACGACATCATCATCGGCGACGGCCAGGACAACGACCTGCGCGGCGGCCGCGGCGACGATCAGGTCGACGGCGAGGAAGGCAGCGACACGCTCCTCGGCGACGAGGGGCGCGACCAGCTCCTGGGCGACGAGGGCAACGACGTCGAGCGCGGCGGGCCCGGCGGGGACATCCTCCTGGGCGATGCCGGCGACGACGACATGGATGGCGAGGCCGGGCAGGACGTTCTCGATGGCGGAATCGACAACGACCACATGCAGGGCGGCGACGGTGCCGACCTCCTGGTCGGGGCGGAGGGCGATGACTGGCTGTCGGGGGGGCGGGGCATCGACGCGCTCTTCGCCGGCCCCGGCGACGACACGCTGGAGGCCGGGAAGGGGGCCGATATCTTCCGCGGCGAGGCCGGCGACGACCATCTGATCCTGGGCCAGGGCCGCGACCAGGCCGACTTCTTCTTCGCCGAGCAGTTCCCCGGATTCGAGAGCATCGACAGCGACACGGTCGAGGGCTTCGTCCGCGCCCGGCACCAGCTCGACATCAACCTCGAAGGGTTCCTCACCGAGGGCCGGGTGGCCGCGATCGATGTCCGCGACTTCCTCGACAGCAACGACGACGGCCGGATCGACGGCACCGACAGCGAGGTCCACCAGATCGGCGGCGACCTCGTCCTCGATCTCGACGCGGTGATGACCCGCGCTCTGGGCCAGGGCGATTTCGGCACCCAGGAGGTCACGCTCCAGGGGGTCGCCAACTTCTCCGCCGAGCGCATCGCGGCTGCCGACAACCCGCCCTTCTTCGACCCCTTGGTCACCGAGGACGGGGTGGTCGAGCCGCTCTTCGGCTTCGCTGCCGACGACGACCAGATCGCCTGACATCGCCCACCGCGAAGATGGATCCCGACCGTCGTGGACGGTCGGGCAGGGACCGGCGGAAGCCGGCCCAGGGCGTCAGAGCGAGGTGCTGAGCCCGCCGTCGACCGCCAGGACGTGACCGTTGACGTAGGCCGCGGCATCGGAGGCCAGGAACACCACGGCGCCGCCCAGCTCCTCGGGCTTGGCCCAGCGGCCGGCGGGCGTGCGCTTCTCCACCCAGGCCGTGAACTCGGCGTTCTGGAGGAGGGCCGTGTTGAGCTCGGTGGCGAAGTAGCCTGGGGCCAGGGCGTTGACGGTGATCCCCTCGCGCCCGAGCTCGGCCGCCAGCGAGCGGGTGAGGCCGTGCAGGCCCGCCTTGGCCGCGATGTAGGCGTGGATGGTGGGCCGGCCGAGGAAGCCGCCGACCGAGCCCGTGCTGATGATCCGGCCGTGTTTTTGCGGCAGCATCAGCCGCACGGCCTCGCGGGCCAGCCGGAAGCAGGCCGTGAGGTTGATCGCGACCACCCGCTCGAAGTCCGCATCCGTCCACTCGGTCACCGGCACCCGGTGCTGGACGCCGGCATTGTTGACCAGGATGTCGAGCCGGCCATGCTCCTCCCCGATCGCCCGCACCGCGGCCACGGTGGCGTCCGCGTCGGCGACGTCGAAGGCGCTCACCAGCGCCTTGCCGCCCGCCGCCCGCAGCTTGTCGGCGGCACTTTCGAGCGTGGCCTCCGTCGCGGCCGTTGAGGATGACCGTGGCCCCGAACGCCGCCAGCGCCTCGGCCATGGCGAAGCCGAGCCCGCGCGAGGCGCCGGTCACCAGCGCCACCCGCCCGTCCAGCCGGAACATGTCCTTCATCTCTGCCTCCCCCCGTGCTCGTCGCGTCGGTGTCGCTATATCGAGGGCAGGATGGCGAGGCGAGGGGCGGATGGTCGTGGTTCCACGGTCCCAATCTGTCGCCGAGCAGCAACAATGTCCTCCGCCGGCAATCCGCTTGCATGCGGCGGAATTGACAGCGCCAATCATTCCTGAACAGATTGCTGGTGCTCTGAAGAAAAGCCCATAAACTGGGTAAAAACCAGCGCTCGGCCCGAGTTCATTGTGCAGGGAGGGCCAGAACTTGCTTAGACATTATGCGGCTGCACTCCTGGCGGCCAGCATGGTTTTGCTCGCGGCCTGTAGCCGCCCGCCGGGCTATCTCGATCAGGACGAAGCCCTGCTCGGCGTCGACCACGGCTTCCTGGGCAACAACCTTCGCCTCTACCACGCAGCCCTTTGGCAGCCGCAGGGCCTGGGCCTGCGCGGTCCCGGCTACGTGGTCGGTGTCGAGGAGCTCAGCCCGTCTGCCCAGGGCGTCGCGGGTCGTGACGGTGAGCTGAGCCAGGGCCGGCGCGAGACCCACGCCATCACCCATGTCATGCGCTATGCACCGGGCTCCGCCGCGGCCGATGGCTCCGCGCAGGCCGAGGCGCGTTGTGCGCTTTACACACGCCTGAACGGTCATCCGCTGGAAGACGGCGGCGATCCGGGCCGCCGCTTCTTCGAGCGCTGCGACGGCAAAGGCACCGTCCGCGACGACACCACCGGCCCGATCTACACGGATGCTACGGCTACTGCGCGGCTCCGTGAGTCTCTGGTCAGCGACCTCAACATGGCGCGCTACTCCCACATCCTCGTTGTGGTCATGGGCTGGAACACCGATCAGGAAGGTGCGCTCAAGAACTTCAACAGTCTCGTGGGCCACCTCGCCGTGGAGGCTGCCGCGCGCGCCGAAGCAGGCGACAAGGCCGCCGCCGCGTTCCGGCCACTGCTGGTCGGGGTGACCTGGCCCTCGCAATGGGCGATCACCGAATGGTCGCTGGTGCCGGATCCGGTCATTCGCGGCCTCAGCTTCCCTTTCAAGCGCTTCGATGCCGACGAGGTCGGCCGCTTCGCACTTGCGCCATGTCGTCACGGACGCTGTCCTGCCGGCACGCGATGCGGGACGAGGCTCCCCGCCGGTGGTCCTGCTCGGCCACAGCTTCGGCGCCCGCGCCCTGATCACCGCACTTGCGGGACATCCGTTCCGGCCTGGGGAGGACGAGCGTCCGCAGAAGGCGAACGCCGCCCCATTCCGCGCCGACGATCGGCTGATCCTCCTCGAGGCTGCCGCAGAGATCCGCTACTTGTTTGACGAGCAGGAGGGCGGCGGCCCGCTGAAGCTGTCCCCGGCCCTTGCGGACGGCCACCCGCGCACGACGCTCACCTCCTCATCCCGCGATACGGCTGTCTCGGCTGCTGTCTGGGGCTGGTATGCCGGCGACGCGGACACCTTCAACGAGCTCTGCCGGAACAACGCCAGCACCTGGGGCCACAAGGGCTTCCGATCGGTCCTGCCGGTGAACCGCTACGAGCTCGATCTGACGGAGGTTCAATGCGCCGCCCTGTGGCGGAATCCGGGTGGGTACGGCAACAATGTCTGTCCGCTGGACCAGGATGATCCGGGACGGGAGCAGCCCGATCCCGTCGTTGCTGCTCGTGCCTTCGAGCCCGGCAAGCCGTCCAAGCACCCGCTCCGCTATGTCGACGCGAGCTCCATGATCAACTGCCCGGCGCCGACCAGTGCCGGAGGCGCGCACGGCGACATCTATCGTCGCGAGACGGCCCGCTTCATCCTGGATGAGATCCGGTGAGCGCGAGCTATGCGGCGCTGGCTGTCGCAGCATCGGCCCTTCTAGCCGCCTGTGCCGTGGCACCAGGCTCCAGACCGATGTGCGCCGGCAAGTCGCCGGAGGTGATCCCCACGGCCGACGGGCCGGAGGACATGGCGCCGGTCCAGCTCGAGCACGGCGGCTACCGCCTCTTCGTCCGTGTCCAGAACGGCATCCAAACGGTGGCGCTCACCGCAGACGGTCATCGCCACTCCCGGGCTCCCCTCCCGCCGCCCGACATCGTGTTCGACAGCCTGGGCCTCTCGTTCCTGAAGGGGGCAGGGCAGCGCCCGGACCAGCTCTTCGCGATCGACCAGGGCGCGCACGCGGTCCGACGCTTTGCCGTGAGGGAGGGCAGGCTCGATCAGACCGGCACCGTGATCGCCGGTCCGACAAGTCTTCCCCGGCCCAACGATCTTCTGGCCGTCCTGCGCGAAGGAAGCCCCGAGCCGGACATCTACGTCTCCAATCCGGACCTGTTCTGGACGCGGTTGCGCGAGGGCGCCTGGCCTTCGGTGGTCCTCCTCCGTGCCGGCGAGCCGCCGAGGCCGGTCGTTCAGGACCTGGGATTTGCCAACGGCATCGTCGCCGACCCGACCGGGGATCACCTGCTGATCGCGGACTACCGGGCGAAGCGGCTCGTTGCCTACAGTCGGGACAAGACGAGCGGCGAACTCGCCGCGCTCTGCCACGTCCCATTGCCGGCCCTGCCGGACAATCTCTCGGTCGACCTCGGCGATCCCGACCGGGTGCTCGTGGCCGCCCAGGACTCGTTCTGGCGAAGCACGCTGCACCTCCTGGTCAGCAGCAAGTTCTCCTCACCATCCCGGGTGCTGGAGGTCAGTTTCAAAAATCTCACGCTCGAGGGTACCGGCACCGAGTCCGTCTGCGGCATCATCAAGCGGCCGAACGATCCCTGGCCGCCGCTGGTCTGGGCGGATGGCGGGGAGCATGTCGCCGCCGGGTCGACCGCCGTGCAGGTAGGCCAGCAGCTCCTGGTCAGCCAGATCGTCCGTCCGGGGATCCATAGCTTCCATTGCCCACGGCCCTCCGCACCACCCGGAGCCTGATCCCCGCCACGCGCTATTGAGGCCCGCGGCTGCTGCCTCTCGCCCTGTCCTCGCTATATCGAGGGCAGGGTAGGTGAGGCCGGAGGTGGGATGACCCTGCGCACGGCACTGAGCGTCGAGGTCCTGGGCCGCGAGCTGGCGGTGGAGCGGCTGGAGCCGGATGGCGGCGGCAAGGGTCCTGTCCTCGTCTTCCTGCACGAGGGGCTGGGCTGCATCGCCCTGTGGCGGGATGTTCCGGCCCGCTGTTGCGAGCGGCTGGGCTTTCCCGCCATCGTCTACGACCGCCAGGGCCACGGGCGCTCGGACCCGCCGGGCGGTCTGCGGACCGTGCGCTACCTGCACGAGGAGGCGGAAGAGCAGCTTCCGGCACTGCTCGACGCGTTGGGGATAGCCGAAGCCGTCCTGATTGGTCACAGCGACGGCGGGACCATCGCCCTTCTCTTCGCCGCTTCGTTCCCCAAGAGGGTCAAGGCCTTGGTGACGCTGGCGGCGCACGTCTTCGTGGAGGACATCACCATCGACGGCATCGAGGCCACCGTCCGGGCTTATGCGACGGGCGGGCTGGGCGCCCGGCTCGAGCGCCATCACGGCGAGGGGACTGACGCCCTGTTCCACGCCTGGGCCGACACTTGGCTGGCACCCTGGTTTCGGCAGTGGAACGTGGAGGACTGCCTGCCCAGCATCACCGCACCGGCGCTGATCATGCAGGGTGAGGACGACCGCTACGGCACGCCCCGCCAGGTCGAGGCGATCGCGCGCGGGCTGGCCGGACCGCACCGCACGCTCCTCCTGCCGGGCGTGGGCCATGCCCCGCATCTGGAGGCACCGGACACGGTGGTCGAGGCCGTGGCCTCGTTCGTGAGCGCCAGCCTCGCCGCGGGAGAGGCCTGATGCGCGTCGCCGTGATCGGGGCCGGCGTCATCGGCGTCGCCACCGCCTACGAGCTCTTGCGCGACGGGCACGAGGTGACGGTCGTCGACCGCCGTCAGGAGGCCGCCAGCGAGACCTCCTACGGCAATGCCGGGATGGTGGCACCGGGCCACGCCTATGCCTGGTCGTCGCCCAAGGCCCTGCGGACCCTCCTCCGAGCGCTCCGCCGCGACGACCTGGCCTTGCGCTTCCGGATGCAGAAGGACCCGCGTTTCTGGTTCTGGGCGCTCCGCTTCGCCCTCCAGTGCACGCGCGAGAAGGCGGCCTACAACACCCGCCGCAAGGTGGCTTTGTGCCTCTACAGCCAGCGTCGGCTGCATCAGGTGGTCGAGGAGACCGGGGTCGAGTATGGCGGCCGGGGCGGCGGCTCCCTCTACCTCTACCGCGATCCGGAAGGCGTGCGCCGCGGGGCCGACAACGCGCAGATCCTGCGCGACGAGGGGGTCGAGGTCCGCGCCGTCACGCCGGACGAGGCGGCGGCTCTCGACCCGGTCTACGAGCCCGTCCGCGACCGGTTCGCCGGTGCCCTCTACGCGCCGGGCGACGAGAGCGGCGATGCCCGGCTCTTCACCCGCAACCTCGCCGCGACCTTGCGCGAGCGGGGCGTTACCTTCCGCATGGGCGAGGAGGTGCGGAAGATCGAATCGTCGGGGCCCCATGTCCGCCGCCTCGTCACCGCCAAGGGCGAGGTCGAGGCCGACGCCTACGTGCTGGCCGCCGGCTGCGCCAGCCCGCGGCTCGGCCGCATGGCCCACCTGCACCTCCCCATCTACCCGATCAAGGGCTACTCCGTGACCCTGCCGATCGAGGGCCGCAACAACCCGCCCACCCTCTCGGGCGTGGACGAGGACAACCTCTTCGCCTTCGCCAACTACGGCGACCGGGTGCGGCTCACGGCGATCGCCGAGTTCGCCGGCTACGACACCTCGCACAAGCCCGCCGATTTCACGACCGTGCTCCGCGCCGCCCGCGAGCTCTTCCCCGATGCCGGCAACTACGACCGGCCCGAATACTGGGCGGGCCTGCGCCCGATGACCCCGGACAACCTGCCCATCTTCGGCCACGGCCGCCTCGCCAACCTCTGGGTCAACAGCGGCCACGGCCACATGGGCTGGACCTGGGCCTGCGGCTCCGCCCGGATCACCGCCGACCTCATCGCCGGCCGGGAGCCCGAACAGGATGTCAGCACCATGCTGGTGGGGTAGACCTGTCGTTCAGGCAGGACCGCGGGAAGGGAGGACAGTGATGACGACCACGCTCGAGGATCGGCCTGCCGCCCGCACCCGGCTTCCGTTCGAGCTCGACGACGGCATTGCCGGCCGGGCGCGGATCGGGCTCGTGGTGCTGGCCACCGACCACACGATCGAGCACGAGTGGCGCCGGATCCTGGGCGGGATCGAGGGCGTGGGGCTCTACCAGAGCCGGATCTGGAACGATGCCCGGATCACGCCCGAGACCCTGGCCGCCATGGAGGCCGGGCTGGCGGACGCCGCCGGCGTGATCATGCCAGGGGTCCGGCTCGACGTGGTGGCCTATGGCTGCACCTCCGCCTCGATGGTGATCGGCGAGGACCGGGTGGCCGAACGGATCGCCTCTGTCCATCCCGAGGCCCGGGTCACCACCCCGATCACCGGGGCCTTCGCTGCCTTCCGGGCCTTCGGGGCCCGCCGCCTTGCCGTCCTCACGCCCTACCGCGACGATGTGAACGCCACCGTCCGCCGCTACATCGAGGCGCGCGGCTTCGAGGTGCCGGTGTTCGGCTCCTTCAACGAGGAGGACGACCACAAGGTGGCGCGGATCAGCCCGGCCTCGATCCGCGATGCCGCGATTGAGCTCGCAGGCGGGCCGGCCGTGGACGCCGTCTTCGTCGCCTGCACGAGCTTGCGGGTCGCCGGCATCGCCCGCGAGATCGAGGCGGCGGTGGGCAAGCCCGTCACCTCCAGCAACCACGCCATGGCTTGGCACGCGCTCCGCCTGGCGGGGATCGACACAGGCCTGCCGGAATGGGGCCGGCTCTTCGAGTTGCCGCTCCGCTGAGTGCTGTGGCAAGGCCGGCTACTGAGAAGGCTCAGCACCCATGACCCAGCGTCCGCTCTGCTTCGTCCTGATGCCGTTCGGCACCAAGCCTGCGGCCGCCGGTGCCACCATCGACTTCGATGCGGTCTATCGGGAGCTGATCCGGCCGGCGATCGAGGCGGCGGGGCTCGAGCCCTTGCGGGCGGACGAGGAGATGACCGGCGGGGTCATCCACAAGCCGATGTTCGAGCGGCTGATCTTGTGCGACTTCGCGGTGGCCGACCTCACCACCGCCAACGCCAACGTCTTCTACGAGCTGGGCGTGCGGCACGCGGTGCGGCCCTGGAGCACGGTGCTGCTGTTCGCGCAGGGCGGGACCCAGCTGCCGTTCGACGTGGCGCCGCTGCGCGCCATCCCCTATCGCCTGACGCCGGGCGGCACGCCGGAGAGCCCGGAGACGGCACAGGGGCTGATCAGCAGGCGGTTGCAGGAGGCGCGCAACGAGAGTGCCGACAGCCCGATCTTCCAGCTGGTCGAAGGTTTCCCCGACATCCAGCACCTGAAGACCGACGTGTTCCGCGACCGTGTGCGCTATGCCGCCGAGGTCAAGGAGCGGCTGGCGACGGCACGGCGCCAGGGCCTGGAGGCCGTCCGGGCGGTCGAGCAGGGCCTGGGCAGGCTCGACGACCACGAATCGGCCGTGGTCATCGACCTGTTTCTCTCCTATCGCGCGGTGAAGGCTTGGCCGGCGATGATCGAGCTTGCCGGCCGGATGCCGGCGAGCCTCGCCGCTACCGTGATGGTCCGGGAGCAGCTGGCCCTGGCGCTCAACCGCGCCGGCCGCGGCGAGGAAGCCGAGCGCGTCCTCCTGGACCTCATCGCCAAGCGCGGGCCCAGCAGCGAGACCTACGGCATTCTTGGCCGCGTCTACAAGGACCGGTGGGAAGCCGCCGCGAAGTCCGGTGAGACGATCCGGGCGCGGGGCCTGCTCGACCAGGCGATCGAGGCCTACCTGAAAGGCTTCGAGACCGACTGGCGGGACGCCTATCCAGGCGTCAACGCAGTCACGCTGATGGAGCTGCGCGAGCCGCCGGACCCACGCCGCAAGGCGGCTGATCCCGGTCGTGGGCTACGCCGTCGAGCGCAAGATCGCGGCCGGCCAGCCCGACTACTGGGACGACGCCACCCGGCTGGAGCTCGCGGTGCTGGCAGGGGAGCAGAGGAGGGCCGAGGAGGCGCTGGCCGCAGCCCTGGCGAAGGTGCGCGAGGTCTGGGAGCCGGAGACGACGCTGCGCAACCTCAAGCTCATCCGCGAGGCGCGCGAGCGACGCGGCAAGGCCCAGCCCTGGCTCACGGGCATCGAAGGCGAGCTGGCGAAGCAGACAGCGGATCAGCCTCGCTGACTGCCCGCCGCCGTCGCGGCCAGCTCGACCGCCAGCCGCTCGATCTCCGCCCGCAGCTCGAGCTGGTCGAGCCAGTGCTGCGGCAGGGCTGCCGGGCCATGCAGGGCACCCACAAGGTGGCCCGCGATGCTGCCGGTGCTGTCCGAATCGCCGTCGTGGTTCACGGCGAGCCGGATCGCGTCGGCCGGGTCATGGCCGACCAGCGCGCACCAGACGGCGATCGCCAGCGCCTCCTCGGCAATCCAGCCTTGGCCTAGCTCGCCCGGGACCACTTGGCGCCGGCCCTTGCCGGCCAGTCGTCTGGCAGCAGCTAGCGCGTCCTCCACCTCGGCGGCTTCCGGGCGGCCGGCCATGCCAGCGTCGGCCTGGGCAAGGGCTGCTTGCAGGTCCGCCCCGTCGAGGATGGCCGCCAGGGTGGCCGCCAGGTGCCCGGCGGCGAGGTATCCCGAAGGGTGGCCGTGCGTGAGGTGCGCGAGCTTGCTGCCAAGCTCGAAGGGGTCGCCGAACCTCATGCCGACAAGCCCGGCCGGGGCCACCCGCATCACCCCGCCGCAGCCTTTGCTGTTGTTCACGGCAGCGCGGCCGAGGCTGCCGCTGCGGCGCAGCGCGTCGAGGCAGGTGTTGCCGGGCGCGCGCCGGCTCCAGAGCGACCTGAGTTCCAGCAGGCCTCCGGCGTGGGGCTCGACCGGCACGCCGGTCGGTCGCTCGCCCTGGGTGAGGAGCCAGCGCAGATAGGCCCGATGCACGGCCGGCGCCGGGTCGGGCGAGCCCTCCCGCATGGCCTCGATCAGGCCCTCAGCGGTGAAGAGGGTCATCTGGGTGTCGTCGGTGATGGCGCCGACGCGGCCATAGGCCAGGTCGAAGTCGGCGATTCCGGCCGGGCCGTAGCGGCGGCGGATCTGGTCCAGGCGCAGGAACTCGACGGGTGCCCCCAGCGCATCGCCGCAGGCGCCGGCGAGCAGGCAGCCGCGGATCCGCTGGGGCCGGCTCAGGGGCATCCCGGTCATGCCGGCGGCCGAAGGCCGCTATTCGTCAGGGTCGCCTGCCTCGGACTGCATCCGGTCCTGCAGCTTGCGTGAGGCCTTGGGCAGGTTCCGGCGCGCGGGGAAGTCCTTGCGGGCCTGCTCCAGGAAGGCACGCTCCTCGGCCGAGAGGCCGTCCTCCCCCGCGGGCTGGGCCGCCGGCTCGGGCTCCTGGCCGCTCATCTCAAACCTCCCACAGGATGATGTGGATCTGGCCTGCCCCGCCCGGCGCCGCCGGGTCGGGCCGAGGCTCCCGGTCCAGGACCTTGAACCTGGTCCCGGGCTCGAACAGCACCTCCTTCTCCTTGGGGAACATGGAGAAGCCGCTGACGTCCTTGCCGTGCGCGCCCGAGATGGTGAACTGGTACCTGCCGTCGAACCCGGTGCCGGCGGCACTGCTGGTGAAGGCGTACTCGGTCACGATCCGACCCCTCTCGTAGCGCTCCTCGGCCTCCGTGGGCAGGAAGCCCACGCCCCTGGCCGTCGGGCCCGTGGCGTCCGGCAGCCGGGCCAGCGCCCTTCTCGCATGCTCGATATAGTCCTGCAGCCCGGCCGGCACCGGCTTCCCCTTCTTCGCCTCGCGCAGGGCCGTGTTCAACTCCCGATAGTCGCTGGACGTATAGCCGTAGAGGCCGACCTTCTCGAGGTCGGTCATGCCGTGCGTGTCGACCTTGCTCCGCTCGATCGCCTTGTCGACCGACATCAGGTACTGGGTGAACTTCCGGGCACCCATATGGGCGAACATGGGCGCGTCCTTGCAGGCGGCCACCCGCTCCGTGTAGCTCGCGGCCCTCGCCACCTGGCGGTCGGTGAGCGGCTTGCGATTGCTGGTGAGGCCGAGCTGCCTGAGCAGCTCATCGGCGATGGCCGCATTGCCGACCTCCTGACGAACCGCGTTCTTGAACGCGACCATCGCCGGGTTCGCCGTGCGCAGCACGCCCACGTCGCGCAGCCAGTTGCAGAACCGGGAGCCGAGGGTGGAGCTGCTGGCGATCCGGTCCTGCCCGCCTTGCTTCTGCAGCTCGAGGACGCGGCCGGTGGTTGCCTGCGCCGCACCCCTGAAGTCGGCGAGGGACAGCCCGGGCATGCGAGCAGCCCCGCTCAGGCCAGGAGGTCGGGCCGGAGCGGCACCACGACCGGCGTCGGTGGCTGCACCATCCGCCGGCCACCTTCGCCCATGGCCTTCCCGGCAAGTGCCGTCCAATCGGCCAGCGTGTTGACGAAGGCCTCGAGGGCAGCCTGGAACTCGGGAAAGGCGAGACCGGCCAGCGGGAGCCGCTGCTCCAGCGTGATCACGCCCGACGCGGGCTCGATCGCCAGGGTGGCACCGCGGCCGCCCTGCCAGAGGAAGTTGCTCTCCAGCATGGTCTCGAGGAAGGCCTGCGGCTTCGGGCCCTCGGTGCCCTGGATGCTGGCCAGCAGCAGGAGCGAGCCCTGGTCCTCCACGCCCAGGGAGACCACCAGCTGCCCGTCGAGCTCCAGGGTCAGGCTGGCATCCTCGTCGAGGTGCAGGCCCTCCAGCCCGAGCGTGCGCCCAAGCTCGTCGACAAGCAGCTGCGCCCGCGCGCCTGCGTCCATGTGCGGAGCTCCCATCGCTCTCGATGGGAGCAGCTATAGGTGAGAGAAGTTAACGAACCCTGGACAGGGGTGGGGACGCTAGCGGCTCTCGTACAGGAACGCCCGCCCCGCGGCTTGCCCGTACTCCGGATCGTCCCAGCCCAGCATCTTGCCGGGGTTGAGGAGGCCCAAGGGGTCGGCCTCGCGCTTGAAGGCGAGCTGGGCCCGGTCGACCTGCTTCATCCCGCCTTCCTCGAGCGTGAAGGCATGCGGGTTGAAGATCGGGCAGCCATGCTGCTCGTGATGGGCGATGATCTCCAGCAGCCGCTGGTCGGTGGTGTAGCGCACGAGCTGGAGGCCGAAGCAGGCGACCTCGCCGTGGTAGCGGACGAACTCGAGGTGTACCGGCACCTCGTCGCCGAAGTGGCGGGCCATGCGCTCGACCCGCTCCAGATGGTCGGGTGCCGGGAACAGCGTCTGCAGGTAGGTGATGGAGCGGTCGTGCTTCAGCGCATGCAGCGTGGTGTGGTTCCAGGTGTGCTCGAAGAGCGGCATCCGCGGGGCTGCCACCTCGTCGGTGAAGCCCTCCTCGATCACCCGGCCGGGCCCGCTTTGGAGCAGCTCCAGCAGGGCCTCGCGGGCATGCTCGGCCACCATGACGATGACCACGCTCTCGTCCCGCTCGACCGGCCGGTCGGGGAACAGGTAGTCGCGTGCCACCGGGCCCGCGATCACCGAGACCAGCTTCTTCAGGATCGCATCCTCGCGCGCCAGGGCGTCGGCGAAGCGGGCGGCCGCCATCAGCTCCGGGAAGCCCAGCAGCATCTCGACCCAGCGATAGGCGGGGGCCAGCGGCATCTCGAGCTCGGTGATGATACCGTTGGTGCCGTAGGCGTGGTTGACCTTCTGGATGTCGGCGCCGCGCAGCTCCAGGATCCGCGGCTCGGGCTCCATCGTCACCACCCGCAGGCCAAGTATGTTGCCGCGGTCGCGCAGCAGGCCCCAGGTGATCGAGCCGATCCCCGAGCTGCCGCCCGCCACGTAGCCGCCGATGGTGCCGGTCTTGTGGGTGCTGGGGTGGAGCCGCAGCTCCTGCCGGCTGTCCGCGATCGTGGCCGCATCGACTTCGCTGAGCCTGCAGCCGGCCTCGACCCGCACCCGCCCGTGCTGGACTTCCTTGACCGCCGTCATCTCCGAAAGGTCGAGCACCAGCCCGCCCTTGAGCGGCATCGCCTGCCCGTAATTGCCGGTGCCGCCGCCGCGCGCGGTCACCGGCACCCGGTGCGCGTGTGCCGCCTGCAGCACCCGGACGACCTCGCCCTCGTCGCGCGGCGTCACCACGGCGTCGGCCGTCACCTGGTCCAGCTGCCGCTTCAGGATCGGGCTGTACCAGTAGAAGTCGCGCGAGCGCCGCTTCACCTTCTGCGGCTGGGTCTCGACCGCGAGGCCGTCAAGGTCGTGGAGCAGGGCGTCGATATCGGCCAAGGGGTGCGATCCTCGCAGGCTGTCTGGGTCGATAGTGGCCGGGCGGGCACCATGGCGTCCAGCGCCCGTCACGCTGCCGGGAAGCCGGCAGATCGAGGTTGACAGCGCCCGGCGGAGGTCCATCATTCCATGTGACGGTTACGTGGCGGCAGCAAGTGCCCCAGATGCAGGAGCAAGCGCCGTCGCGAGCGTCGGGCCTCGAGCCCCGGCAGCAGCACTGGCAGGGAGATCGGTAAAGCGATGACTTCACCGGACCAGGAAACCAGCCTCCGCTGAGACGGAGGCCGCAGGCCCAGACGGGCTTGCGGACCCTGACAACCCGACGACATCCACCGGCTCACCTGAGCCGGACATGGTCTGATGACCGAGACATGGCCGAACCCGGCCATCCAGCAGCCCCGTCGAGTCCCTCGGCGGGGCTTGCGCTTTCGGGCTGCTGCATCGACACAAGGCCTCCTTGAGCCTGGACTGGCGGAGGTGCGATGGCCGAGGTGCATTACAGCCGGGGCGACAGCGACGAGCGCCCGTGGGGCCGGTGGGAGGTCCTCGACACCGGCGACGGCTTTGCGGTCAAGCGGATCAGCGTGAAGCCGGGCTCGATCCTCTCCCTCCAGCTCCACCACCACCGTTCCGAGCACTGGGTGATCGTCCAGGGCCGGGCCCGGGTCACGCGCGGCGACGAGGTGCTGGAGCTCTCCTGCAACGAGGCCATCTACCTGCCGGTCGAGACGCGGCACCGGGTCGAGAACCCCGGGCCCGGGATGCTGGAGCTGATCGAGGTCCAGGTCGGCGACAGGCTCGACGAGAACGACATCGTCCGCTTCGACGACCGCTACGGCCGCGCCTGATTGTCCCTGTCGGCGCAGGTCGCGGTTGCCTAGCTTCCCGGCATTACCTAGACCGGTCGGTGCATTGGGAAGGTGGCAAAGGCGGCGCCCGCGAGATTTGACGTCGCGAGCACTGGGTCAGAGAAGCAATGAAGATCGGGATTCCCAAGGAACGCCGCGAGCATGAGCTGCGGGCGGCGGGCTCGGCGGATACGGTGAAGCGGTACAAGGGGCTGGGGCTGGAGCCGGTGGTGGAGCGCGGTGCCGGCACCGGGGCCGCCATCCTCGACCAGGCGTTCGCCGATGCCGGGGCCACGCTGGTCGACGACCCGGCCGAGGTGTGGGCCAGCGAGATCGTGCTCAAGGTGCAGCGGCCCGACGCGAGGAGGAGATGGGGCGGCTGCGGCCGGGCCAGGTCATGGTCGGCATGCTCGACCCGCACATGAGCCGCGAGCAGGTCGACGGCTACGCCAAGGCCGGGATCGCCGCCTTCGCCATGGAGCTCCTGCCGCGCACCACCCGGGCGCAGGCCATGGACGTGCTCTCCAGCCAGGCCAACCTCGCCGGCTACAAGGCGATGGTCGACGTCATGGCGGCCTACAGCCGCGTGCTGCCGATGATGATGACGGCCGCCGGCACCGTCACCCCGGCCAAGATCTTCATCGTCGGTGCCGGTGTGGCCGGCCTGCAGGCGATCGCCACCGCACAGGCGGATGGGGGCCGTGGTCTCGGCCACCGACGTGCGCCCCGCCGCCAAGGAGGAGATCGAGAGCCTGGGCGGCAAGTTCGTGGGCTTCATCCCGGAGGGTGCCGCCACCAAGGGCGGCTACGCGCGGCCGCTGACGCCTGAGGAGCAGGCCGAGCAGGCGCGGATGGTGGCCGAGCACATCAAGGGCCAGGACATCGTCGTCACCACGGCCCAGATCCCGGGCCGCAAGGCGCCGCGGATCGTGACGGCCGAGATGGTGCGCTCGATGAAGCCGGGCTCGGTGCTCTACGACCTCGCAGCCGAGACCGGCGGCAATGTCGAGGGCAGCCTGCCCGGCGAGACGGTCGAGGAGGGCGGGGTCAAGGTGATCGGCGCCCGCGGCATCGCCTCGCGCGTGGCGCCGGCCGCCACCGTCCTCTACGCCCGCAACCTGTTCAACTTCGTCCAGCTCCTGGTCGACCCCAAGACCAAGGAGCTCGTGATCAACACAGAAGACGACCTCGTGCGGGGTGCCCTGCTGACCCGGGACGGTCAGGTGGTGCACGAGGCACTCAAGCCAAAAGGCTGAGGGGGAACGCGGATGGAAGCCATCGATCCCGGGATCTTCGATCTCATCATCTTCGCGCTCGCGATCTTCGTGGGCTACTACGTCGTCTGGTCGGTGACCCCGGCCCTGCACACGCCTTTGATGTCGGTGACCAACGCGATCTCCTCGGTCATCATCGTCGGTGCGCTCATCGCCACCGGTGCCGGCGGGGTGGCGGCCTTCTTCGGCTTCCTGGCCGTGGTGCTGGCGGCGGTGAACATCTTCGGCGGCTTCGCCGTCACGGAGCGGATGCTCGCCATGTTCAAGAAGCGCGGCTGAGGCAGGTCCCCGCATGAGCCCGAACCTCGCCGCCATCGGCTACCTCGTCGCCGCCGTCTGCTTCATCCTGGCGCTGCGCGGCCTCTCCAGCCCCGCCACCTCCCGCGCCGGCAACCGCTACGGCATGGCGGGCATGACCATCGCCATCCTGGTCACGCTGCTGGCCCTGCCGCAGGCCAACGCCCTCAGCTACGCCCTGATCGTGGCCGGGATCGCGATCGGCGGCGGGATCGGCTACGTCATCGCCAAGCGCATCGCCATGACCGCGATGCCGCAGCTGGTGGCGGCCTTCCACTCGCTGGTCGGCCTGGCCGCGGTCTTCGTGGCGACGGGCGCCTTCATGAGCCCGCATGATTTCGGCATCACCGATCCCGACGGCAGCATCCACGGCGTCTCGCTGCTCGAGATGGGGCTGGGCACCATCATCGGCGCGATCACCTTCTCGGGCTCGCTGATCGCCTTCGGCAAGCTGCAGGCGAAGCTCCCGCCCGCGGTCGAGAGCGCGCTGGGCCCGCTCCGCCCGGTCGTCGCCGCGGCCATGAGCTCGCGCCCGATCATGCTGCCCGGGCGGCACGTCATCAATGCCGGCCTGGGCCTCCTCATCCTGGTGCTGCTGGCCCTCTTCGTCGCCACCGAGAGCGGCCTCGTCTTCCTCCTGATGACGCTGCTCTCCTTCGCCATCGGCTTCCTGCTCATCATCCCGATCGGCGGGGCCGACATGCCGGTCGTGGTCTCGATGCTGAACAGCTACTCGGGCTGGGCCGCCGCCGGCATCGGCTTCACCCTCAAGAACCCGATGCTGATCATCACCGGCGCCCTGGTGGGCTCCTCGGGTGCGATCCTCAGCTACATCATGTGCAAGGCGATGAACCGGTCCTTCGTCTCGGTCATCCTGGGCGGCTTCGGCGAGACCGGCTCGGCCGCCGCCGAGGAGAGCGACAAGACCCACCGCTCGGGCTCGGCCGAGGACGCGGCCTTCATGATGGAGAACGCGCAGAAGGTGATCATCGTGCCGGGCTACGGCATGGCCGTGGCCCAGGCCCAGCACTCGGTGCGCGAGCTCTACGACGCGCTCACCAAGAAGGGCGTCGAGGTCAAGTTCGCGATCCATCCGGTGGCGGGGCGCATGCCCGGCCACATGAACGTGCTGCTGGCCGAGGCCAACATCCCCTACGACGTCGTCCACGAGATGGAGGACATCAACAGCGAGTTCCAGCAGGCCGACGTGGCCTACGTGATCGGGGCCAACGACATCACCAACCCGGCGGCCAAGACCGACACGGCCTCGCCGATCTACGGCATGCCGGTCCTCGACGTCGACCGGGCCAAGTCCGTGTTCTTCATCAAGCGCTCGATGGCCGCGGGCTATGCCGGCATCGACAACCCGCTCTTCTACATGGACCGCACGATGATGCTGTTCGGCGACGCCAAGAAGATGACCGAGGAGGTGGTCAAGAGCATCGGGCATTGATGCCCGGCCTCTCGTCCGCACGCCGGCTCCAGCACCAGCCGCCCGCCGAGCCGGCGGCGGCCCTGGCCTATTGGGAACGTGCCGAGCAGCACCTGACCGATCAGGTCCGGCGCCAGGAGCGGATCCTCGCCCGGGCCGAGGCACGCGAGCTGAAGGGGGCCCGCTTGGCCGTCGCCTGGGCCGTGACCCTCGGCATCACCTTCCTGGCCTATCGTGTGGCCGATCTTGCGGCCGCAGCGCTGGCCCTCGTTCTGCTTGCCCTCTCGCTCCTCCTCTCCAGCCTCCAGTCGCGGCACACGATTGCCTCCGCCCGCACCATGATCGAGGAGCTGGCGCAAGAGCTGGAGATCGCAGCCCAGCACAAGCGCGCGCTGCAGGCCGCCTGACGGCGCTAGGGCACTTTCACGCAGAGCGTGGAAGTGCAGCCTCAAGCAGGCCGGAGGCCGGTAGGCACGAGGAAGGGCTAGAGCGTGTTCAGTCTGGCTGAACACGCTCTAGCAACGTCTACGAGGACGAGAGGACATGAGTGAGACCAGGGTCATGCAGGTGCTCGGCATCGCCGGCAGCCTGCGGCAAGGCTCGTACAACCGGCTGGCGCTGCGCGCCGCCCAGAAGCTCGCCCCGGCCGGCATGGAGATCCTGCCGTTCGAGCATTTGCGCGAGATCCCGCCCTACGACGAGGACGTGAAGACCCAGGGTTTCCCGCTCGTCGTCCAGCAGCTCCGCGACGCCATCCGGGCCGCCGACGCGCTCCTGATCGTCACGCCCGAGTACAACTACTCGGTCCCGGGCCTGCTGAAGAACGCGATCGACTGGGCTTCCCGCCCGCCCGAGCAGCCTTTCCTCGACAAGCCGATGGCGATCATGGGCGCCTCGCCCGCCGTTATCGGCACCGCCCGCGCCCAGTACCATTTGCGCCAGTGCTTCGTTTACCTCGACGCCAAGATCCTCAACCGTCCCGAGGTGATGATCGGCCAGGCAGCCCAGAAGTTCGCCGCCGACGGCACGCTGACGGACGAGGCCACGGCCAAGGCGATCGCGGCCCTGCTCGAGAGCCTGAAGGCGTGGACGCTGCGTCTGCAGCCGCGCTGAGCGGCCGGGGCCGTCAGGCCGCCCGCGGCAGGCAGGCGGGGCCGGTGGGCTCGAAGCGCTTGTAGCCGAGGATGAACTCCTGGTGCCCCAGCGCCTCGGAGCAGGTGCGCTCGCCGGCGGCGACACGCTCGATGAGGGCCAGGATCTCGCGGCCGACCTCGTCCAGGGTGCCGCGGCCCTCGAGGATGCGGCCGGCGTCGACGTCCATGTCCTCCTGCATCCGGCGGTAGGTGCCGGGGTTGGCGCAGACCTTGATCACGGGCGAGATCGCCGAGCCCACGACCGAGCCGCGGCCGGTCGAGAACAGGATCACGTGGCTGCCGCAGGCGATCAGCTCCGCGATCTCGGCATTGTCGTTGATGTTGGGGAAGCCGAAGCGCGGCTCGCCGTCCGGCACGACGTCGAGAAGATAGAGCCCGCCGGACGGCGGCTGGTCGCCGGGCTTGATCAGGCCCGAGATCGGCACGGTGCCGGCCTTGGCGTAGGCGCCCAGCGACTTCTCCTCGATCGGTGCTGAGGCCGCCCTCGGCATTGCCGGTGGCGAAGCTGGCATAGCCCATCTTGCTGTAGTAGCGGGCGGCCTTCTCCACGCAGCGCACGATCTCCTGGCCGAGCTCGGGTGTGACCGCACGGCCCGCCATGTGCCGCTCGCAGCCGATCAGCTCGCCCGTCTCCTCGAAGATCGCCCGCCCGCCGGCCTCGACCAGCAGGTCGAACGCCCTGCCCATGGCCGGGTTGGCGGTCAGGCCCGAGGTCGCGTCCGACCCGCCGCAGATCGTCCCCACCGTCAGCTCGTGCAGCGCCATCGGCACGGTGGGCTGCGCGTCGAGCGCCGCCCGCTGCTCCTCGACCCAGGCCCGGCCGGCCTCCACCGTGCGCCGCGTGCCGCCGGCCGCCTGGATCACGAGCGTCCGCACCGGCCGCCCGGTGGCCTCGATCGCCTCCCTGGCACCCGAGCGGTCGAAGCTCTCGCACCCCAGCGACACCAGCAGCACGGCACCCACGTTGGGATGGGTGCAGAGCCGCACCATCATGTCGTGCGCGTACCGGTTCGGGTAGCAGCCGGGGAAGCCGATGACGTGGACGTCCCGCTCCTCGAGTCCCCGCGCCACTATGGTCGCCACATGCCGCGCGCACTCGACCAGGTACGCCACCACGACGACGTTCCGGATCCCCTTGCGCCCGTCACTCCTGAGCCAGCCGCGCATCCTAACCTCCCTGGAACCGTCAGAACTTGCCATGCTTCAGATAGGCTTCCTGCGGGTCCATGCCGCCCAGGATGGCCTTGCGGATCTCGCTCTCGGTCCCTGCGGCGACCTCGGCGGCCTCGATGATCTCGGCCGCACGATCGCGTGGCAGGATGCAGATGCCGTCGCGGTCGCCCAGGAGATAGTCGCCGGGCATGATCCGCACGTCGCCGATCACGATCGGGACGTCGAAACCGTCCGGCAGCCAGAAGGAGACGATGTCCCTGGGTGTGGTGTGCCGGAAGCAGACCTGGAAGCCCTGCTCGATGATGAAGTCGACGTCGCGGCAGGCGCCGTCGACGACGTAGCCCAGGATGCCGCGGAGCTGGAGGGTCTCGGAGGAGAGCTCGCCCATGAGTGCCACCGCATGGGTGTTGGGCTGGCAGACCACGACATGGCCCGGGCGCGCCTTGGAGAGGAGGCCGGTCCATTCGAAGAGCGTGCTGTGGCGGTCGGCCGCTTCGTCGACATGGCCGCTGACGGTGAAGACGGGCCCGGCCAGCTTGCGGTCGGGGAAGAGGGCGCGGATCTCGTGCGGCAGGACGAAGTTGCGCAGGCCCATGCCGCGCATCACGTCGTGGACGACGCCGGTGTAGCAGTGCTGCAGCCGGGCCTCGAGCGTTTCAGCCATCGGGAAAGCCTCCTCTTTCGCGCGAGGCTGGCGGGGAAGGCCGTGCCGATCAAGCCCAAGAAGCAGAACGCCGCCCGGAGGCGGCGTTGCAGGAACGCAGGGTCTCGTGGTCCGGCCTAGATCTCGTCCCGCTCGGCCCGCTTGCGCATCAGCTTGCGGTAGCGGCGGATCGCTTCCGCCTTCTCGCGCGCCCGGCGCTCCGAGGGCTTCTCGTAGTGCCGGCGCATCCGCATCTCGCGATAGAGGCCTTCGCGCTGCATCTTCTTCTTCAGCGCGCGCAACGCCTGGTCGACGTTATTGTCGCGAACCTGAACCTCAACGATGGCTCGTACTCCTGCGCGGCCCTGCATCAGGGCGACAAAAACCACTCCCTCCCGAGGAGGGCTGGCGGCCTTCTAGCACGCAGGGCAGCGCCCGCCAAGGCCGCCGCGACGGGCACCGCGTCGTACGTTGCGGCCTGCGGTCCCAGGCCTACATGGGGTGCATGACACTGCGCAAGATCGCCCGGCTCGGGCATCCCGTGCTGCTGGGCAAGGCGGCACCGGTCGAGGACGTGGCCGACCCCGGGCTCCAGCTCCTGATCGACGACATGCTGGAGACCATGGCGGACGCCGAGGGTATCGGCCTCGCCGCACCGCAGGTCTACGCGGCCAGCCGCGTGATCCTGGCGCAGGAGATGGAAGATCGCAGCGAGGCTGCGAGCGCGCCGGTGCGGGTGCTGATCAACCCCGAGCTGGAGCCGCTCGGGGAGGAGGTCGTTATCGGCCACGAGGGCTGCCTGTCGATCCCGGGCCTGCGCGGCCTGGTCCCGCGCTGGCAGCGGGTCGGCTGGCGGGCGCTGGACCGTGACGGGCGCCGGATCGAGGGCGAGGCCTTGGGTCTGTTCGCGCGGGTGCTGCAGCACGAGGTCGATCACCTGGACGGGGTCGTCTACCCGATGCGGATGCTCGACCTGCGGCAGCTCGCCTTCACGAGCGAGATGCACCACCTGGAAGACTGGCTGCGGGCGGAGGGGGCGACAGGATGAGCGAGGCCGTGACGGAGCGCCGGGCGCTGAAGGACCGGATCCTCGAGGCGGCACTGCTGCACGCCGCCTTCGACGGCTGGAGCCGCAAGACGCTGCTCCACGCCGCGAGCGATGCGGGCGTCGATGCACCCACCGCGCGGCGCCTGTTCCCGCAGGGCGGCGACAGTCTGGTCGAGTGGCTCGACGACTGGGCCGACCGGCAGATGCTGGAGGCCGCGGCCACAGAGGACCTGGGCGCTCTCCCGGTGCGCCGGCGCATCGCCTGGCTGGTGCGCCACCGCCTGGAGCCCCTGGGCCACCATCGCGAGGCCATGCGACGGGCCGCCGTGGCGCACGGACTCCCGACCAATCTGGTGACTGCAAGCCGGTCCGTGTGGCGCACCGTCGATCGCATCTGGGAAGCCGCCGGCCTCGGCGGCACGCCGGGCGAAGGCTTCAGCTACTACAGCCGCCGCGCCACGCTGGCCGCGGTCCTGGTCGGCACCTTCCTCTACTGGCTCGAGGACCAGTCCGAGAGCTTCGCCGACACCTGGGCCTTCCTCGATCGCCGCATCGAGGACGTGATGCGCATGGGCCAGGCCCGCACCTGGCTCGAAGGCCTGCTCGGCCGCAGGCCCAAAGCTGCCGCAACCTGATCCCGATCGGCCTGAACGCCAGCTGCCTGGCCTCCATCCTCAATAGGGCAGCAGGATGTCCAGCACCTGGGCGCCGTAGCGGGGCTGCTGGACGTCGGTGAGCTGGCCGCGGCCGCCATAGGCGACGCGGAGCTCGGCGATCTTGTCGTGCGGGATGGTGTTGCGAGGGGTGATGTCCTCGGGCCGGACGATCCCGCCGACGAAGACCTCGCGCATCTCGAAGTTGACGCGGATCTCCTGGCGGCCCTGCAGCACGAGGTTGCCGTTGGGCAGGATCTGGGTGATCAGGGCTGCCACGTTCACCTTGATGTCCTCCTCGCGGTCGACCTCGCCGCTGCCCTGGTGGCTCATGCCCGAGGAGGCGCCGACCAGGGCCGAAGGGTCGAGCGGCTTGCTGTCCGGGTTCGGCAGGAGATTGTCGAGCTTGGTCTCGAGCCCGAAGAACTCGCTGATGCCCAGATTGTCCTCGGTGCTGCGCGAACGGCTGGTCTCGTTCGAGAGCTCGGCCTTGTCGTCGATCGTGACCTGGACGGTCAGGATGTCGCCCACCCGCCGCGCGCGCTGGTCGCGGAAGAAGCCTTTGGCACCGGAGCGCCACAAGGAGTTGGCGCCGGCACTCTGCAGGGGCTCGGGTGCCGGCATCGGGAGGGACACTGGCGTCGGGCTCTGCTGTGCGGCCGGGTTGCCGATCGGGCTGAGCTCGGGCGGCTTGCCGATATCCTCCAGCCTGGCGAGAGTGTTGCAGCCTGCCAGCACGACGCAGCAGAGAAGGGCAGCCAGACGGTGCAGGGCGCTCATCCGGCGGCACCCCCGGCGCTCTGGACGCGGACGAGCTTGCGCCCGGCCACGGTCCCGCGACGGACCAGTCGGGTGTCGGGGTTGACGACGCGGACGGCGTCGCCCTCGCTGCCACCGTCGAGGGCCTCGCCCACCGTGCGCACCTGGAGCCCGGCCGACTCGTAGAAGATGGTGACGGCCTCGCCGCGCTGGACCAGCCGGGGCGTGGTGAGATCGCTGTCGCGGATGGCGCGGCCGGCCACGAGCGTGCGCCGGGCCTCTCGGCCGACTACCTCCTGGGGGTCGCGCACGGCCTCGGCCGCGGCCGGGCCGTCCGGCACCCAGCGCACCGCCAGTGCCTCGGGCGTGATCTGCTGGCCGCGCTCGACCCGACGGGCCGGGACTGCAATCGAGACCAGGGCCCGGGCCCGGCCGACGAGCGCTATCGTGCTCTCCTCACCTGTGTCGAGGCGCACATGGAGGCTGCCGCGAAAACGGCCGCGTGGCTCGGCGCTGAAGGTCTGGAGCACGAGCTCGGCCGGCCGTCGGGCGGGATTGGCCATCGGCAGGGCAGGGGCCTCGATCGTGACCTCGTGCCGCTCTCCGCCCGACTCGGCTAAGGCCTCCTCGATCAGGCCGGCGACGATCTCCTGGGTGAGCGCCTGGCCCGGCGGCAGCACGGCGGCTTCCGCCGGCAGCGGGCCCAGGAGAAGGGCGAGGACGGCCAGGATGATGGGGCGCATCGGCTCAGCTCATCTGGGTCACGGTGGCCAGCATCTCGTCGGACGCCGAGATCACCTTGGAGTTCAGGTCGTAGGCCCGCTGGGCGGCGATCAGGGCCGTGATCTCCTGGACCGGGTTGACGTTCGAGCTCTCGAGATAGCCCTGCAGCGTCGAGCCCAGCCCGTCGCTGCTGGGCGTGCCGACGAAGGCCGCACCCGAGGCCTCGGTCTCCATCAGGAGATTGCTGCCGATCGCTTCGAGCCCGGCCTGGTTGACGAAGGAGGCGAGCTCGAGCTGGCCCAGGTCGACCAGGTCGGTTTGCCCGTCCACCTTGGCGGTGACGGTGCCCTCGCTGTTGATCGCGATCTCGATCGTGTTCTCCGGCACCGTGATGCCGGGGCCTACCGTGTAGCCGTCGGAGGTGACCATCACGCCGTCGGCACTGAGCTGGAAGTTGCCCGAGCGCGTGTAGGCGGTGTCGCCGTCGGGCAGCTCGACGATGAAGTAGCCCTCGCCCTGGATCGCGACGTCGAGGCTGTTCTCGGTGTTCACGAGGTCGCCCTGCTCGGGGATGCGGTAGACGGCGGCCGTCTTCACCCCAAGACCGAGCTGCACGCCGGCCGGGACCACGGTGCCCTCGGTCGAGCTGCTGGAGCCGACGCGGCGCTGGCTCTGGTAGAGGAGGTCCTGGAACTCGGGCCGCCGGCGCTGGTAGCCGGTGGTCGTCATGTTGGCGAGGTTGTTGGCGATCACCTCGACGTGGAGCTGCTGCGCCATCATCCCGGTGCCGCCGACGCTGAGCGATCGCATCACCACTGGCTTCTGCTCCCCTTGCCTTCGTCTCAGCCCGTGACCGAGATCATCCGCTCGATCGCCCGGCGATCGAGCTCGTGCTGGGCGTCGATCAGCTTCTGCACGCCCTGGAAGGCGCGCACGGTGGCCAGCATCGAGGTCATCTCGAGCACCGGCGCCACGTTCGATTCCTCGAGCGCACCCTGCACCACGCCGCCGTTGGCCGGCCGCGGCACGGCCTGGCTGCGGTAGAGCCCGCCGCCCTCGCGGACGAGGTCGCCGTCCTCGAAGGTCACGAGCTGCAGCCGGGCGAACTGCCCCGCCCCGGCCGAGATGGTGCCGTCGGCGGCGATGGTGATCTGCTGCTCGCCGTCCGGCAGCACGACCGGCTGTCCGCCGTCGTCGAGGACGGGATTGCCGGCGGCATCCGTGAGCCGGCCGGTGGCATCCGGCTGCAGGTGCCCCGCCCGGCCATAGCGCTCGCCGGCCGGGGTCTGGAAGCTGAGATAGCCCTCGCCGTTGATCGCGAGGTCGAACTGGTTGCCGGTCTGGGTCACGGCACCCGGTCGCGTGTCGCGGTAGAGGCCCACATCCTGGACGAAGGCGGCGGGCTCAGGCTCGCCCGGGCGCGCCAGCGCCTGCTCGAACAGGGTATGCTCGGCGCGGTAGCCGGTGGTGCCGGCATTGGCGATATTGTTGGCGATCGTGGTCATGTGCCGCTGCAGCACCATCTGCCGGCTGAGTGCCACATAGCCTGTGGTATCCATTCCCCATCTCCTGCGGCACCCGCCGGATGCACGCCCGTGCCAGAGCTCCGGTCGGCAGCGGATCGCGGTCCCGACCTCGGGAACCCGGCAAGAGCTGCCCGGCAGGTCCTGCCCGTTGAACCTAACCCGGCTGTTCTCAACGAAGGGTTAACCAAGCTCGGCTAGATCTGCCCACGTCACCCGGTGTGACACCGAGGACAGAGGGTGAGGAGATCCTGCCGCCATGGCGCAGAAGAGCGCAGCGCCGCCCGCGGCCAGCGCCGGCAAGCCCGGGCGCCGCAAGCTGATGCTGGCCCTGGGTGCGGCCCTGCTCGTCCTCCTCCTGGGCGGTGGCACGGCCGTCTATTTCCTGGTCTTCGCCGCCTCCGCAGGCACCGGGCACGCGGACGATGATGCGGAAGAGGGAGCGGGCACGGCCGAGGCCGACCATGCCGAGGCCGGCACGGAGGAGGACAGGGCTGCTGCCCGGTTCGTCGACATGCCGGACCTCCTGGTCAACCTGAAGGGCGACGGCAAGCGCATGCGCTTCCTCCGCCTGCGCCTGGCGCTCGAGGTGGGCAACGAGCGCACGGCTGCCAGCGTCAAGGCGCTGACCCCGCGGGTGCTGGACAGCTTCCAGATGTACCTGCGCTCGCTCACGGTCGAGGACGTGCAGGGCTCGGTCGGGATGCAGCGGCTGAAGGAGGAGATGATCGCGCGGGTGAACGTGGCGATCGAGCCGAACCGGGTCCGCGACGTGCTCTTCAAGGAAATCCTGGTCCAATAATGGCGCTGAGAGGAGCTGCCGCGATGCCGTCGCCGAGGGCGCAGGCCGATCCCGACGTCGACGCCATGGTTGCCGACTGGGCCGCCATGGCCGGGCTCGAGGACGAGGAGGAGCAGGCTCCTCCGGGCGAGGACCCGGAGATGGCGCTGGCTTCGGGCTGGGCCAATGCGCTGCTGAAGGACGAGCTCACGGCGCATGAGCCGCGGGGGCCCGCCGTGGCGGCACCCGACCCTGCCGGCCGGACCCTGAGCCAGGACGAGATCGACAACCTCCTGGGCGTCTCCGCCGTGGCTCTCAAGCGCGAGAAGTCCGGCATCATGTCGCTCGTCCACTCGAAGGAGATCACCTACGAGCGTCTGCCGATGCTCGAGATCGTCTTCGACCGCCTGGAGCGGATGCTGACCACCAGCGTGCGCAACTTCACCTCGGACAACGTCGACATCAGCCTGGAGAACATCACCGCACAGCGGTTCGGCGACTATCTGAACTCGGTGCCGCTGCCGGCGATGATCTCGGTGTTCAAGGCGGTGGAGTGGGACAATTACGGGCTGATCACGGTCGACAGCCCGATGATCTACTCGATCGTGGACGTGCTCCTGGGCGGGCGGCGCGGCACCGTGCCGATGCGGATCGAGGGCCGGCCCTACACCACGATCGAGGCCCGGCTGATCGAGCGCCTGATCCGCCTCGTCCTCGACGATCTGGGCCAAGCCTTCGCCCCGGTGACGCCGGTCCAGTTCCGCTTCGAGCGGATGGAGACCAACCCCCGCTTCGCGGCCATCGCCCGGCCCGGCAATGCCTGCGTGGTCTTCAAGCTCAGGATCGACCTCGAGGATCGCGGCGGGACCATCGAGTTCCTGATCCCCTATGCCACGCTGGAGCCCGCCCGCGACCTCCTGCTGCAGATGTTCATGGGCGAGAAGTTCGGCCGCGATTCGATCTGGGAGAGCCATCTCGCCCGCGAGATCTGGCACACCGATCTCGAGCTCGAGGCCGTACTCGAGGAGCAGACCATGAGCCTGGGCGAGGTGCTGGACCTCAAGGTCGGCAGCGTGATCCCGCTCAGCGCCCGTCCCGACACGCCGGTCCAGCTGCGCTGCGGCGAGATCCCGATGCTGATCGGCCGTGCCGGCCGCCGCGGCGATCGCATCATCGTCCAGGTGGACGGACGACTGGACCGAGCCGAGGAGGCACAGCCGTGACCGAGCTCCTGCCCGACGTCGTCCTCGGCCTCCTGCTCCTCTCGACGACGGTCTGGTGCGCGCTGGTCCATTACCGGCTGCGCCGGCTGCGGACCGACCGGGGCGAGATGGCGGCCTTCGTCGCCGCCCTCGCCACCGCCAGCGAGCGCGCCGAGACCGCGATCGCGGGCCTGCGCGAGGCTGCGGCCGAGACCGACCGCAAGCTGACCCAGCAGGCCGAGACCACGCGCCAGCGCGGCAGCGAGCTCGCCCGGCTCCTGGAGAGCGGCACGCGGCTGGCCCGCAGGCTGGAGACCAGCATCGGCCAGGGTGCGCGCACGCTGGCGGCGGCCGACACTCCCCGCGAGCAGCGCCCGGCGTGGCAGGCGGGCGAGAGGGCGGCCGCGCCCGAGCGCCAGCCCACCTCGCGCACCGCATCGGCAGCGCCCGAGGAGCTGCTGCGCGCGCTCGAGACCCTGCGGTGAGCGCAGCGGCCGCCATCCCGGAGAGTGGCGGGGCGGCTTCAGCACTGCTCCGCGGCCTGCGCCAGAACGGGTTGCGCTGGCTGCTCCCGACCGTGGCCGCTGCCTGTCTCCTGCGCGCCCTGATCCTGCCGTTCGCGTCCGGTCCAGTTGCATTGGCGCCCGTGCCCGCGGTGCTGGTCGAGCCTGCAACCCTGGGGCAGGGTGCCGAGGCTGGGCCCGTGACCATGCTGCCGGTCGACATAGCACCGGCCGCGGGGCCTGCCACCGCGGCGGACCCACCGCTGAACCCGCAGGCCCTGCTCGAGGTCGCGGCCGAGCTCAAGGAGCAGCGGCGCCAGCTCGCCGAGCGCGAACAGGCGCTCGCGGCCCGCGAGACCGCGCTGAAGCCGCTCCAGCAGCAGCTCGCGGTGCAGCTGGGCCAGCTCGAGAAGCTGCGCGACGAGCTGCGGGCACTCCTGGGCCAGGTGAAGCAGGAGGACGAGCAGCGGATCGACCGGCTGGTGAAGGTCTACGAGGCGATGAAGCCGGCCAAGGCCGCGCCGATCCTGGACAGCATGGAGCTGGACCTCCTGGTACCGGTCATGCGCCGGATGCGCGAGGCCAAGATCGCCGCCATCGTCGAGGAGATGAATCCGGCCAAGGCCCGCGCCATCACGGTCGAGCTTGCCCGGACCCGCGAGCTGCCCGTAGTAGAGCCGCCCCCCCGCACACCACCCAAGCCTTAAAGCCGAGCCGGCGCCGGCGGGCGCATGTTTGCGGTTCCGGGCCGGCTGCGCTACCACCGCGCCTCCGTCGGGGTAGGGGCCCCGGACGAGAGGGATGTCCAAGGGAGAACTGACCTTTGCGCCATCTCGCAGCCATCATCGGGAGCTTCATCCTCATGGCACTGGGCCAGGCAGGCGCTGCCGCAGCGGCAACGCCCGAGAACACGCTGATCATCGAGCTCGCCACGGGCGAGGTGACGGTCGACTTGCTGCCGGACGTGGCGCCCAAGCACGTGGCCCGGATCAAGGAGCTGGCCCGTGCCGGCTTCTATGACGGGATCGTGTTCCACCGGGTGATCCCGGGCTTCATGGCCCAGACCGGCGATCCGACCGGCACCGGCACGGGCGGCTCCGACAAGCCCAACCTGCCGGCCGAGTTCTCCAAGCAGCCCTTCGAGCGCGGCACGCTGGGCATGGCCCGGACCCAGAACCCGAACAGCGCCAACAGCCAGTTCTTCATCTGCTTCGAGCGGTCATCCTGGCTGGACGGCCAGTACACGGTCTTCGGCAAGGTGACCAAGGGCATGGATCTCATCGACAAGGTCGCTCCGGGCGAGCCGCCGGCCAAGCCAGACCGGATGGTGAAGGTGCGGGTGGCGGCCGACCCGAAATAGGCGAGCGGCCGTCGACGGCCCGGCGCAGCCTGCCGGGCCGGCCGTGCGCGGGCAGGGCGGAATGCGGATCCTGGTAACCGGGGCTGCGGGCTTCATCGGGATGCATGTGGCCCGAGCACTGCTCGCCCGCGGCGATGCCGTCCGCGGCGTGGACAGCCTCAACCTCGACTACGACCCGGCGCTGAAGCGCGCCCGGCTGCGCGAGCTGGAGCGGCACCCGCAGTTCCGTTTCACCCAGGCCGACATCGCCGACGAGCCGGCCATGGACGAGGTGGCGGCCGAGCTCGGCCAGGAGCCCTGCGCCATCGTCCATCTGGCGGCACGGCGCGCACGCCTCTCGGCGGTGAGCCCTCTCGAGCAGGTCGGCAGCGACCTTGAGGGCCACATGGCCGTGCTCGAGCTTTGCCGCCGCCTGCCCGGGCTCCAGCATCTCGTCTATGCCAGCTCCGCGCGCGGCAAGACATCGGCGGCAGGCGATGCGGTCACCCGACGGGCGGACGAGCTCCTGGCACAGGCCTATGCGCAGCTCTACCGCATCCCGCAGACGGGCCTGCGCTTGCACGCCGTCTACGGCCCCTGGGGCAGGCCGGACATGGCCTACTACGTGTTCGCCGACGCGATCGCTGCCGGCCGGCCGATCACGCTCGGCGATGACGGCCGGATGCGATGCGACCTCACCTATGTCGACGACGTGGTGGCGGGCGTGCTGGCCGCCCTCGACCGCCCGCCGCCGCAGGACGGCGCGACGCCGCATCGTATCTACGATCTGGGCAGCGACGAGCCGGTCGATCTCGAGCAGCTCGTGCGCGTGCTCGCGGAGACGATGGGGCAGCCGGCGGACATCCGCTACGCCCCGGCCCGGCCGGGCGATGTCGTGGAGACGGTCGCCGACCCCGCGGCCGCCGCCGATCTCGGCTGGCGGCCGACCACTCCGATAGCGGACGGTCTGCGCCGGTTCGTGGCGTGGCACCGGACTTGGCCTGCCTCGCGTTGACCGCCAACCTGGCCATCCGCCCGGAGGGCCCGGCGGATCGGAGCTCCATCACCCGCCTGGTCGCGACCGCCTTTGGCCGGGACGAGGAGGCGCGCCTGATCGAGCGCCTCCGGGAGGCTGGGGCACTCACAATCTCTCTCGTCGCCACCATCGGCGACGACCTGGTGGGCCATGTCGCCCTGAGCCCGGTCTCGATCGCCGGTGCTGCGCTCGGCCGACGGTGGCTGGGCCTGGGCCCGCTGGCCGTGCGGCCGGACCGGCAGCGTGCCGGGATAGGAGCGGCGCTGATGCAGGCGGCACTCGCTGCCGGCGATCGGGGCGGCACGGAGCTGATCGTCGTGCTGGGCGAGCCCGACTTTTACGGGCGGTTCGGCTTTGAACCTGCCAGCCGCCACGGCCTCGGCCTGCCCTGGCCGGTGCCGGACGAGGCGTTCATGGCCCGCCTTGCCACGGCGCGGGCCCCGCCGCCGGGCATGGTCGGGTATCACCCTGCCTTCGACGCCACCTTGTAAGTGGCTCAGCCGGCGAGCACGGCCCGGAACCGCAGCCGGACATAGTCCGCCGTCCAGGCTCCGGTCTCGTCGCGCAGCGACGTCGCCAGCAGCTCGACCATCTCGTCCCTGACCGCCTGGCGCTGACCCTCCGGCAGCAGCTTGAAGAAGGGCTCGGCGAAGGTCTCCGACCAGCCGGCCATGCCGGTGGGCAGAGGCGTGGGGCGCGGGATCAGCTCGATGGTCTCGACCTTGAAGCCCTGCCGCTCCAGCCGGGCACGGTAGGCGGCGGGGGTGGGGAAGTACCAGGGATGGGCCGGCCGGCCGTCGATCCCGCGCCGTTCCAGGACGGCCAGGAGGGCGGTCACGATCGCCGCCACGTTGCCGTGCCCGCCCATCTCGCCCACGAACCGCCCGCCGGGGCGGAGCGCCCGCGCCACGCCGGCGATCACTTCTTGCGGGTCGCGCTTCATCCAGTGCAGGGCCGCGTTCGAGAACACGGCGTCGAACTCGCGCTCAAAGGCGAGCTCGTGGCCGTCGACCACGTGCGCGTCGAGGCCCAGCTCCCGGGCGGCACGGATCATGTCCGGCCCCGCATCCACGCCCACCACCGAGCAGCCCAGCTCGACCAGCTTCCTGGTCAAGGCACCGTCGCCGCAGCCGAGATCGAGGATGCGCTCGCCCGGCTGCGGTGCCAGCAGCTCGACCACCGGCTGGCCGAGATCGGCCACGAAGCGCGCGTTCCGCGCGTAACGCTGGGCTTCCCAGTGCTGACCTTCGCTCACGTTCGTTCCACCTAGAAGAGCTTCACAAGCACCGCGACCAAGCCCACCGCGGCCACGAGCATGCCGCCGAGCTTGATCGTCATCCGACCTTCGCCTGGAAGCTGGTCCATCGCGGGCGTTGAGGCCCGCGTCCTGGAGGTCCATCCGCCCGCTGAGGCGGATGTCCAGCTCGCGGATCTCCGCGCGCAGCCTCGCCTCGACCTCCAGCAGGTCCCGTTTCGTCGCCAGTGTGTCGCCCGCGAAGGAGGCTACCGCCTCGGCATGCGCCTCCGCCTGGGCGCGCGGCACGCCGGCACTCTCCAGGTGGCGGACATAGGCCAGGGTATCGAGGGCAACCATCGGCCGAGTGTAGCGGAGAGGCGGCTCACTCGTCACGCTCTCCGCTCTCGATCCACGGTCCAGGCCCGCGAGGTGGCCGCGACCGTGGCCTCGCCCAGTGCCCGGTACCCATCCGGGACAGCCATGCTCTTCCGGCCTGCTCCATCGGCATGTGCGGCGTTGCCAGCGGCGGGGCGATGTCTTAGCGGATGGATCCCGACCTGCGATAGACCGTGCCGGTGCCATGCGTTCTCTGCTTCTCCTCGTGACAGCGCTCATGCTCGCCCTTCCTGCGGCCGCCCAGGAGGACAGCGGCGACATCTACCGCAAGGCCATGGAGCTGTTCCGGGCGCAGAAGTACGAGCAGGCGGTGCCGCTGTTCCGCGCTGCCCTCGACACGGCCGAGGCGCGTTACGGGGAGGAGAGCCCGCTCCTGGCACTCGACCTCAACAACCTGGCCGAGGTCTACCGGCTGACGCGCCGCTTCGACGAGGCGGAGCCGCTCTACAAGCGCGCGATCGCGCTCGACGAATCGGCGGGCGAGGACAATCCGGGCCTGGCCACCAGCCTCAACAACCTGGCCCTGCTCTATCGCACGCAGGGCCGCCTCAAGGAGGCCGAGCCGCTCTACAAGCGCGCCCTGGTCCTGCTCGAGAAGGCGCTGGGCCCGAGCCACCCGGACGTCGCCAAGGGCCTCAACAACCTGGCCGTGCTCTACCGGATGGAATCCGCCCCGGAGAAGGCGCAGCCCCTTCAGGAGCGTGCGCTCCGGATCGCCATGGACTCGCTGGGCCCCGACCATCCGACGACCAAGCTGATGCAGCGCAACCTCGAGCTGGTCGGCAGCCCACCGGCCGAGACGGACGTCGCTGCCATCGATCCGCCCGCCGCCGGGCCAGCCAAGCCCGCTACCCAGCCGGGGAAGAAGCCCGCCGCCGCGGCCAAGCCGGCAGCACCCAAGCCCGGGGCCATCGCCGCCGCCCCGCGCCCGGCCCCGGCCAAGCCAGCGCCGGCGAAGCAGGCCGCCGTGTCGCCGCCGGCGGTCCGTACCGGCAGCGGGCGCTTCGCCGTCCACGTCGCCTCGGTGCGGGCCGCGGGCGAGGTCGCCGCCGAATGGCGCCGGCTGGTCGGCCTGCATCCGGGGCTGGCCGCGCTGCAGCTGCAGCCGCCGCAGTCGATCCAGATCGCGGGGCAGGGGATCTACTACCGGGTCGCCGGCGGCACGTTCCCGAACCGGGCCGCAGCCCAGGCCGCCTGCGAGCGGCTGAAGCCCGAGCATCAGTATTGCAGGGTGATCGAGCCCTGACGGCCGACCTGGCCCTGCTGCAGCGGCTGGAGCGGCAGGCGCATCGCGGCTTCGGCCGCGGCAGCGCCGTCCACGATACCGGCGCCTTCCGCATCTATCTCTGGCCCCGGCCCGAGCCGTTCTACCGCAACCGCGCGCTCCCCATGGCCGAGCCTGCCCGCTGGCAGCCTGCGATCGAGCGCCTGGTGGCGATCTTCGCCCATGCCGGCCGCGAGCCGCGGCTCGAGTTCTTCGCCGAGCGCTGGCCCACGCTGCCGCCGGCGCTGCAGGCAGCGGGCTTCGTGCTGGAGAGCCGCGCACCTGCCCTGGTGCTGGCCACCCCACCCGCCGACACGCAGCCGGCGGGCGAGATCCTGGGCCCGGGCTGCCCACCGGCGCTCTCGGCGACTTTCCTGGCGGGGGTGCAGACGGTCTTCGGCGCCCCGCCGCCGACCGATCCCGGCGAGCTCGTCCAGCTCCGGCGCGATCTCGACCAGGGTGTCACGATCGCCGCCATGCTCTGGCTGGATCGCCAGCCCGTGGCCGGCGCCTCGCTGATCGGCGTCGGTGCCGAGGCCGAGCTTGCCGGCGTCTGGACCCGCCCGGAGCACCGCCGGCGCGGCCATGCCCAGGCCGTCTGCGCCCGCCTGCTTCGCCACTTCTTCGGCCGGGGGGGTGAGCTGGTCTGGCTGTCGGCCGGCGGCGAGGGCAGCGAAGGTCTCTACCGGAAGCTCGGCTTCGGCCGCGTCGGCACGCAGCTCAACTACGCCCTGCCCGCGTCCTCGCCTTGACAGCGAACGGTCCCCGGGACCACTACTGGACCATCCGTGGTGATTTGAGCCGACCGGCTTGCGGACCACGTTAAACAACCCGCTAAAAGGTCGAGGCCTCCATGGGGCCCGGCCGTGCGGTCGGGCCTTTTTCGCTGGTGGAGGTAGCGGTGCCGATCAAGATCCCGAACGACCTGCCGGCGTTCGAGAAGCTGGAGCAGGAAGGCGTCCAGCTGATCGCCGAGAACGAGGCCCGGCGCCAGGACGTCCGACCGATGCAGGTGGCGCTGCTCAACCTGATGCCGGACAAGCCCAAGACCGAGACCCAGCTGGCGCGGCTGCTCGGCGCCACGCCGCTCCAGGTCGAGCTCACCCTGCTGACGACCAGCACCTACCGCCCCGAACACGGTGCCGCTCTCCCACCTCCAGTCCTTCTACAAGACCTGGGACGAGGTCCGGGAGCGCAAGTTCGACGGCCTCATCATCACCGGCGCCCCGGTCGAGCTGATGCCGTTCGAGGAGGTGCGCTACTGGGACGAGCTGACCGACATCCTCAACTGGTCGCGCACCAACGTGCACTCCTCGTTCCACATCTGCTGGGGTGCGCAGGCCGCCCTCTACCATTTCCACGGCGTGCCCAAGCACACCCTGCCGACCAAGCGCTTCGGCATCTACACCCACTATCTGATGGAGCAGCGCGACGCCCGCCGGCCGGCGCTGATGCGCGGCTTCGACGACTATTTCCTGGTGCCGGTCTCGCGCCACACCGAGGTCCGCGTCGACGACCTGCCCAAGGACGGCTGCCTCGAGGTGCTGGCGCAGTCCAACGCCGCGGGCTTGTGCCTGCTGCACGAGCCCTGCCACCGCACGGCCTACATGTTCAACCACCTGGAATACGACACCTACACCCTGCACGACGAGTTCGTGCGCGACCGGGCGCGGCGCCCCGACGTCTCGCTGCCGATCAGCTACTACCCGGAGGACGACCCGCAGAAGCCGCCCAGGAACCGCTGGCGCGCCTACGCGCACCTCCTGTTCGGCAACTGGATCAACGAGATGTACCAGACGACACCCTACGATCTGGAGCAGATCGGCCAGGTGACGGAAGCGCGGGCCGCGTGAGCCACACGATCGAGGAGCTGACCGCCCAGCAGGCCCGGCAGCACCTGGGCGGGCTGGCCGAGCTGCTCGTCGACGTGGTCCGTGACGGCGCCTCGGTGAACTTCATGCTGCCGTTCGGGCACGACGACGCGCTGCGGTTCTGGCGGTCCGTGCTGGACCGTGTGGAGACGGGTGAGATCAGGCTCCTCGCCGCCTTCCGCGATGGCGCCCTCGACGGCACGGTCCAGCTCCAGCTTGCCTTGCAGCCCAACCAGCCGCACCGGGCGGACGTCGCCAAGCTGCTGGTCCACACCCGCGCCCGGCGCCTGGGCGTCGCCCGGAACCTGATGCTGGCGCTCGAGGAGATCGCGCGCCGGCACGGGCGTGCCCTGCTGACACTCGACACCCTGGCCGGCACACCCGCCGAACGGCTCTACCGGTCGCTCGGCTACACCGTGGTCGGCCAGATCCCGGGCTACGCCCTCCTGCCCGGCGGCGGCGAGCCGCTCCCGACCTCGATCATCTACAAGAAGCTGGCCTGAGGCCGGGTCGGGCACGGCGTGCACTCAATTCCCCGGATGGAACCAGGCGCCATATCGACTATTGCGTGAAGAGCGCCAACCACACTGGGCAAGGCTGCTCGCCTCCGGGTGCCGGGGGGAGGCGGCAGCTTCAGGCCTCGATGAAAGCCGGCTCGATGGCCGATATTCCTTCGAAGCATCACGATACGGCTCGGGCCAACCGGTTGCTGGCAGCCCTGCCGGGGGACGCCTACGAGCGGCTTCTGCCGGAGCTGGAGATCATCGAGCTGCGCCTCAGGGACACGCTCTACGAGGCCAACCAGCCCATACGTCACGTCCACTTCCCACTGGCAGGCGTGGTCTCGATGGTGGCGACCCTGCAGGACGGCGGCACGGTGGAGGTCGGCACGATCGGCCAGGAGGGCATGGTCGGGTTGCCGGCCTTCCTCGGCGCCGAGACCGCACCCCTCACCACCTTCGCCCAGGTCCCCGGTGCCGCAGCCCGGATGCGGGTGGAGACGCTCAGGGCCGAGATCGGCGCGGGTGGCCCTCTGGTCGCGGTGCTGCACCGCTACGCCCAGGCCTTCTTCACCCAGCTCTCGCAGTCGGTCGCCTGCAACCGGCTGCATTCGCTGCCCGAACGCCTGGCACGCTGGATGCTGATGACCCAGGATCGCGCCGGCGACGAGTTCGCGATAACGCACGAGTTCATGGGCCAGATGCTGGGCGTGCACCGCCCGGCCGTGACCGGCGCCCTCCTGGAGCTGCAGCGCGCCGGTGCCCTGGACTATGGCCGCGGGCAGATGCGGGTCCTGGACCGTGCAGTCCTCGAAGATGCTGCCTGCGAGTGCTACGGCGTTGTCCGGAGCGAGTACGACCGGCTGATCGGCGGCACCTGACCCGAGAGCTGACGCCGACTCTCCGCTGGCGTTCAGGAACCTGCCGGTCCGGATCAGGTTCACCGACCTCCTGCGGTTGGACGGTGAGCGCTCATGGCCCCTCGCATCGGCTTCCACGCCTCGCACGAGCAGTTCCGGCCCTCCGAGCTCCTCCGCCTCGTGACGCTCGCCGAGGCGGCCGGCTTCGACTGTGCCATGTCCTCGGATCACTTTCGGCCATGGGGTGCGGCACAGGGCCAGTCCGGCTTCGCCTGGTCGTGGCTCGGTGCCGCCCTGCAGGCGACCCGGCTGCCGTTCGGCGTGATCTCGGCCCCCGGCTATCGCTACCATCCCGCCATCCTGGCCCAGGCCGCCGCGACCCTGGCCGAGATGTTCCCGGGCCGGCTCTGGCTGGCGCTCGGCAGCGGCCAGCGGCTGAACGAGGACCTGACCGGTGTTGCCTGGCCGGAGAAGGCGGAGCGCAATGCGCGCCTGTGCGAGTGCGCCGGCATCATCCGCGCCCTCCTGCGCGGCGAGACCGTGACCCATCGCGGACGGGTCACGCTCGTCGATGGGAAGCTCTACTCGCTGCCCAAGGAACCGCCGCCACTGCTGGGCGCTGCGGTGACGGAAGCCACGGCCGAGCTGGTGGGCGGCTGGGCGGACGGGCTCCTCACCATCAGCGCCAAGCCCGATGCCGTGCGCCGGGTGGTCGACGCCTTTCGGCGCGGCGGCGGCGAGGGCAAGCCCATGCTCATGCAGGTGGGGCTGAACTGGGCCGCAAGCGAGGAGCGGGCGCTCCAGGACGCGCACGAGCAGTGGCGCACCAACGTCCTTGGTGGCGAGGTGAACTGGGAGCTGCGCTCGCCCGAGGACTTCGACATGGCGACGCGCTTCGTCCGGCCCGAGGACATGCGGGAGTCGGTCCTGATCTCCGCCGATCTCGGCCAGCACGCGGCCTGGCTCGCCGAGTATGTCGAGCTCGGCTTCTCCGAGCTGCAGCTGCACCAGGTCGGCCGCGACCAGGAGGGCTTCATCGAGGCGTTCGGCAGGAGCGTGCTGCCGCAGCTGCGGGCGCGCAGCACGGCGTGAGACGGGTCACGCTCGTGCTGCCTTCTACACTCTCCCGGCCAGGCTGAAGGCGCGGACGGGCTCGCGCCGCCCCCGGATCGGGAGCTGGCCCAGCTGCTCGAACCGGAACGCTTGGCCGGCATGGGCCACGACCGCGTCGCTGGCGACGATCGCCACCTCGTGGTCACCCTCGAGGTGGCGTGCGGCATCCTCCAGTCGCTGGGCCACGTTCACCGTGTCGCCGCAGAGATTGACACCGAGCCGGCCGGCGGCCCCCAAGGGCGCCATCATCAGGCGGCCGGCATGGAGGCCGACCCGCAGGCGGATCGGTGCCAGCCCGCGCGCCGTGCGGGCGGCATTGTCCCTCTCCACCGCGGAGCGGATCGCCAGGGCGGCACGCACGGCCGGGGCCGCCGGGGTGCTCCTGCCGGACCCGTGCTCCCAGAAGGCGAGCAGGCCGTCGCCCAGCACCTTGTCGACGATGCCCCGCTCGCTCTCGATCCGCTCCGCCAGTGCCCCCAGGTGGCCGCGCAGCAGCTCGGCCACCGCCGACGGCGGACAGGCTCTCCGCAAGCTCGGTGAAGCCTGCGATGTCGGTGAACATGACCGTCAGGTCGCGCTCGTACGCCAGGGCGCGCGAGGGACCCGCGATCAGGCGGCGGAGAAGCCGGTGCGGCGCAAATCCGCCGAGAGAGGTCCTGACTGGCATGGCCGGCTCATTCCGGCTGCGGTCCGACAAGGGGTGCCGTGGATCGGGGGCCGACGCTTCGTGCATCGGCCGGCCGTGATCGAGGGCTTCCCGCAAGGGGCCTGGTTGGCAGGCTGGGTGGGCGACGCAGGGAGGCTGCAGCGCCTCGCCACGTAGGCGGTACGGTAATGGACCGACCGGCCGCGCCAGTTTTGCGCCGTGCGTGCGAGATGCATCGGCATGATGCCTCACCATGACCAAAAGGGTAGGCCCCGAACGCACGACTGCGCCGGGCTCGTCCTGCGGGGTAATGGCCAGGAAGCTGGCCCCAGGCGGCTCGGATGTCTGTGCGGAATCTCACGTTTGAGGGTTTGCCGGCCTTCCCGGCCGTTATGGGCAACGGTTCGGGCCGGCTGCGTCCAAAGCCGGTACCGCTGCACCTTAAATCTGCGACGATTCTCGCTTATATCAGGTGCCACCCTCCTCGCCTCCCTTCCGGACATCCCATGGACCTGCGGAACATCGCGATCATCGCGCATGTCGATCACGGCAAGACGACCCTGGTCGACCGGCTGCTGCAGCAGTCGGGCACCTTTCGCGACAACCAGCACGTCCAGGAACGGGCGCTGGACAGCAACGACATCGAGCGCGAGCGCGGGATCACCATCCTCGCCAAGTGCACCTCGGTGGCCTGGAAGGGCACGCGGATCAACATCGTCGACACGCCCGGCCACGCCGACTTCGGCGGCGAGGTCGAGCGCATCCTCTCGATGGTCGACAGCTGCCTGCTCCTCGTCGACGCGGCCGAGGGGCCGATGCCGCAGACCAAGTTCGTGCTCGGCAAGGCGCTCCGCCTGGGCCTGAGGCCGATCGTCGTCATCAACAAGGTCGACAAGCCCGAGCAGCGCTCGGACGAGGTCCTGAACGAGATCTTCGACCTCTTCGCCGCGCTCGACGCCGAGGAGGGCCAGCTCGACTTCCCGCACGTCTACACCAGCGCCAAGCAGGGCTGGGCCGTGCGCGAGCTCGGCCAGGCGCGCGAGAGCATGACGCCGCTCTTCGACCTGATCCTGGCGCACGTCCCGCCGCCTGTGGCCGACCCCGAGGGGCCGTTCCGGATGCTGGCGACGACGCTCGAAGTCCAACCCCTATCTCGGCCGCCTGCTCACCGGCCGGATCACCTCGGGCCGGCTGCGCGCCAACGCCACGCTGAAGGCCCTCTCCCGCGACGGCGTGGTGCTGGAGCAGACCCGGATCACCAAGATCCTGGGCTTTCGCGGTCTCGACCGGCTGACGATCGAGGAGGCCGAGGCCGGCGACATCGTGGCGATCTCAGGCTTCTCCAAGGCCACCGTCGCCGACACGCTCTGCGATCTCGCGGTCGAGGCACCGCTGCCGGCGCAGGCGATCGACCCTTCGACCATCGCCATGACCTTCTCGGTCAATGACGGCCCCTATGCCGGGCAGGACGGGAGCAAGGTCACCTCGCGCCAGATCTTCGAGCGGCTGCGGCGCGAGGCCGAGGGCAATGTCGCCATCGCCGTGCGCGAGAGCGAGGAGAAGGACGCGTTCGAGGTCGCCGGCCGCGGCGAGCTCCAGCTCGCGGTCCTGATCGAGACCATGCGCCGCGAGGGCTACGAGCTCTGCGTCGGCCGCCCGCGCGTGCTCTTCCAGAGCGACGACGCCGGCAACCGGCTGGAGCCGATCGAGGAGGTCGTGGTCGACGTCGACGAGGAATATGCCGGCATCGTGGTCGAGAAGCTGACCTCGCGCCGGGCCGAGCTCAAGGACCTGCGCCCCGCCGGTGCGGGCAAGAACCGCCTCGTCTTCCGCGCCCCCTCCCGCGCGCTCATCGGTTACCAGGGCGAGTTCCTGACCGACACCCGCGGCACCGGCGTCCTCAACCGCGTCTTCGCCGCCTATGAGCCCTGGAAGGGCCCGATCGCCCAGCGCCACACCGGCGTGCTGGTCTCGATGGAGCAGGGCGAGTCCGTGGCGTTCGCGCTCTGGGGCCTGGAAGCCCGCGGGCCTCTCTTCATCGGCCCGGGCGAGAAGATCTATTCCGGCATGATCATCGGCGAGCACACCCGGGGCAACGACCTCGAGGTCAACCCGCTGCGCGCCAAGAAGCTCACCAACATCCGCGCCGCCGGCAAGGACGACAACGTCCTCCTCACTCCGCCGGTCAAGATGACCCTCGAGAAGGCGATCGCCTACATCTCCGACGACGAGCAGGTGGAGATCACCCCCAAGGCCATCCGGCTCAGGAAGCGCCACCTCGACCCGCACGTGCGCAAGAGGGCGCTGCGGCACAAGGAGGTGGCGTAGCTTCCGCTACCGTCTCTGCTATGCTGGCGGCGCGGAGGTAATCGATGACCGAGCGTGCGCGGAAGCTGATGTCGGCAGCCGAGTTCCTCAGATGGGACGACGGCACCGACACACGCTATGAGCTGATCGATGGTTTGCCCGTCGCGATGGCTCCGGGCAGCGCTAATCACGTGCAAATAACCGGCAACGTGCTCCAGCTTGCGGATAGCGTTCTGAGGGGCAGGCGGCCCTGTCGGGCCGTCACGGGCGGTGGGCTGTTGCTCAAGGAGGGACCACCGGGACGGGTCTACATCCCGGACGTTCTCGTGACCTGCGAGCCGATTGATGCCCGCCATCTCTACGAGGCACCTTGGCTTGTCGTGGAAGTGCTCTCACCGTCGACGCAGGCCTACGACAAAACCGCAAAGCTGCCGCGCTACGCGGCACTGCCTTCGGTCGAGGAGATATGGCTCCTCGGCTCGCGGGCACGATCCCTCACCTTGTGGGAGCGCATCGCCGGCGACTGGCATGCGGCCCTGCCCATGATCGGGCGTGCCAGCTTCGTCAGCCGCGTGCTTGGGGTCGAGGTGAGCCTCGATTCGATCTACGAGCTGACGACACTTGAGGCGGCCTCACCCGAGGACGGCTCTGAGGAGCCCGGCGGCTAGGACGCCGACCAGCACCACCGCCAGCACCGGCAGCCGCAGGGCCGCCAGGACCGTGATCGCACCTGCCAGCGCGTCGGCGAGGCCGTGGGCCAGGATCGCCGGGGCCACCAGTGCCACGAGCACCGCACCCGGCACCGCGTCCAGCGCCCGACGGCTGCGCGGCGAGAGGGGGAGCCTGCGGACCAGGGCGTAGCCGGCGAGGCGGGTGGCGTAGGTGAGGACGGCCATGACGAGGATGGCCGCGAGCGTGGTGCCGTCGAGGGTCACGCGGGGGCATCCGGTTCGGAGTCCGCGACGGTGAGAAGGGCCGTGGCGAGGCCGGCCAGGGCACCGGCGGCGACGTACCAGGGGCCGGGGACGGCGAGGTAGACGAGGACGGCCACGATGCCGCTGGCGAGCCAGGGGAGGAGGGTCGTGCGCCCGTGCCACATGCCGTGCAGCAGGGCCACGAACACCGCCACGAAGGCGAAGTCGAAGCCGAGGCGGGCGGGGTCCTCGATCACGCGGCCGAGCCAGGCGCCGAGGCCGGTGAGCGCCACCCAGTTCAGCCACAGGCCGGCCGCCAGCCCGTACCAGTAGGGGAGGGCCACCGGGCCGCTGCCGGCTCGGCGCAGGGCCAGCGCCCAGACCTCGTCGGCCATGAGGAAGAGGGCGGGCCAGGCGCGGGCGTGCCAGTGCGGCGTGCGCGGGGCGAGGGCCGCCCCCATCAGCAGGTGGCGGCTGTTCACGAGCAGAGCCATCAGCGCCAGCACGCCCAGGGGTGCGGGGTCACGCCAGAGCTCGACCGCCACGAACTGCGAGCCGCCGGCGAAGACGAGGCCGCTCATCAGCATCACCTCGAGCGGCGAGAGGCCCTTGGCGGCAGCGAGGGCACCCAGGACGAGTGCGAACGGCACCAGGCCCACGAGCACGGGTGCCACGTCGGTGAGGCCGGCCTTGAACGAAGGCTCCCCAGGGTCGGTGCAGGTCGTCATGGCGCGGGTGTACCGGCGAGGGGCTCAGCCCAGGGCAACAGCCGGCCCGGCAGTGCCCGTACGTGGCCATTCGGCACGGCCAGCGTGTCCGCGGTGCCATAGCCCTGGTCGCGTGGGGGTTGTAGCAACTCTGGCCAGACTTGCGACGAGCGATGGTCGCGAGGCGGTCGGGTCGGGGACAACATAGAATGCGCCAATTAGGAACCTGGGCGTTCGGCGGGGCATTGCTCTCCCTGGCCGCCGCCGAACAGGCCGAGGCTGCGGGTTACGCGGTCCGCGAGCAGTCCACGACCGCCATGGGCAACGCCCTGGCCGGGTCCACGGCGGGGGCCGAGGACCTCACCTACATGTTCTTCAACCCGGCCGCGCTCGGCCGGATCGAGGGCTTCGGCGCTGCTGCCTCCTTCGCCTATACCATGCCCAGGATCGAGCTCAAGGAGGCGACCGCCAGCAATGCGGCGGGGATTCCTATATCCGGCCGGGATTCGGACGACGACATCGCCGAGGATGCGCTGGTCCCCGCCATCTACGCGACCATGCCCTTCGGCGAGCGGGTCCAGCTCGGGCTCGCCTTCACCACGCCGTTCGGGCTCAAGACCTCCTACAGCGACGAGTGGGTAGGCCGTTACCACACGGTCGAGAGCGAGCTGCGCACCTACAACATCAACCCGGCGATGGCGGTGAAGCTCACCGAGTGGGCCAGCGTCGGCGTGGGTGCCCAGTTCCAGTATGCCGACGGCGAGCTCTCCCGTGCGGTCGACTTCGGCACCATCGGGGCCGCCGGCGGAGTCCCGGGTGCCATCCCCGGCAGTCAGGACGGGTTCGTCAGGCTCCAGGGCGACGACTGGGGCTATGGCTACACTGCGGGCCTGCTGCTCGAGCCGATCAAGGGGACCCGGTTCGGCGTCGCCTACCGCTCGGAGATCGACCATCGCCTCAAGGGCGACTCCGACTTCAGCGGCGACGATTCCGGCGTGGCCGGGGCGGTCAACGGTGCAACCGGCGCCTTCAGCGACACCGATGCCGAGCTCGACCTGAGCACCCCGGCCACGCTCTCCTTCGGCATCCACCAGGACATCGGCAAGGAGTTCGCGGTCATGGCCGAGGCCGCCTGGACCGACTGGAGCAGCTTCGAGGAGCTGCGGATCGAGTTCGAGAACCCGGCCCAGCCGGACAACACCAGCGACGAGCGCTGGGACGACAGCTGGTTCTTCGCCCTGGGCGCCACCTGGAAGCCGGTCCAGAGCCTGACCCTCCGCACCGGCGTGGCCTACGACCAGAGCCCGGTCGACGACCGCTTGCGCGATCCGCGCATCCCCGACCAGAACCGCTACTGGGCCGCCTTCGGCCTGAGCTGGCAGCCGCGGCCCTGGCTCGGGCTCGATGCCGGCTACACCCACATCTGGATCGACGACGCGCGGGTGAACCTGAGCGCTTCCGACACCGACGGGGCCACCCGCGGCAATCTCACGGCCGAGTACGAGAGCAGCGTCGACGTGATCCGGGGCGGCTTCCGGCTGCAGTTCTGAGCGCCGGGCCCGGCGCACCTCTCAGGGCTCGAGCCAGGCACGCAGCCGCTCCTGCCGGCCGGCCTCCAGGAGGTCGGCCGCGATCGGCTGCCACACGCGCCTGCCTCGCTCCCGCTCGACATCTGCCCTGCCGATACCGATATCCGCCAGCATGCGATCGTCCAGACCGCTCAGCTCCCGGCGCTCGCGACCGGTCCGCGCCCATGCGCTCAAGGTGCGGGCGACCTGCCCCAGCAGGTCCGCTGCCGGATGGGCTACTTGTGCTACGCTGGCCATCGCTTTTCCCCAAGGCTGCATGATGCCGATCTGGGGGCGGGTTGTTGATCAGGCCAACGAATAGATCTAATATGATCGATCAGCGTTCTTGATGGAGGGGCCATGCTCCACAGCCTCGAGCCTGAGTTCCTGCGCAGCTTCGTGGCGATCGCGGAGGCCGGCAGCTTCACCACGGCCGCCCGCCGGGTCCACCGTACCCAGTCGGCCGTGAGCATGCAGATCAAGCGGCTGGAGGAGGTGCTGGGCCGCGAGCTGTTCACCCGCGACAGCCGCACCGTGGCGCTGACACCGGACGGCGAGCTGCTGCTGGGCCACGCCCGCCGCATCCTGCGCGCGCACCAGGAAGCGCTGGCCGCCTTCGACGGCGATTCGGTGGCGGGCGAGGTCACGATCGGGGCACCCGACGACTATGCCGGCACCTTCCTGCCGCGCATCCTGGCCCGCTTCGGCGAGACCCATCCGCGCGTCCAGGTGAACGTGGTCTGCCGCACCTCGACGGAGCTGCTGGCCTGTCTCGCCGAGGGCTCGGTCGATCTGGCGCTGGTCACCCAGGGCTTCGGCGGCGAGGGCGGCGTGCTGGTGCATCACGAGCCCCTGGTCTGGGCCACGTCGGTCAACCATCGCGCCTACGAGCAGGACCCACTGCCGCTGGCCCTCTTCGACTGCTCCTGCCTCTTTCGCCGCTGGGCGCTGGAGCGGCTGCAGCGGATCGGCCGCGCCAGCCGGATCGCCTACACCAGCGTCAGCATCGCCGGCATCTATGCCGCCCTCGATGCCGGGCTCGCCGTCAGCGTGCTGCTGCGCTGCAACCTGCGGGCGGGACTGCGGGCGCTGGGCGAGGCCGAGGGCTTCCCGCCCCTGCCCGAGGTCGGGATCACGCTGCAGCGCGCCGCCCGCGGCCCCGATCCCGCCCTCGACCGGCTGGAGGAGCACATCCTGGACTCCTTCCGCCAGCGTCCGGCGCTGAGCCTCGCCGCATGACCACGACCCAGAACATGACCGGGGTCGAGCTCGAGATAGCGCGCTGGCTCAGTGCCTTCGCCCTGCAGTCGGACGACGAGGGCATTCTGCTGGAGGGCTTCGCCGAGCGGCTGGCCGCGGCCGGGCTGCCGGTGGTGCGGATCGCCAGCGGCTCCGAGGTCTTCCACCCGATCATCGATGCGCGCGGCTTCCGCTGGTATCCCGGACGCGGCATCGAGCGGACGGATTTCGCGCGCGACGCGGTCGAGGACGAGGACTGGCCCAGAAGCCCCGTCTACCACATGCGCGAGAACGACCTGACCGAGCTGCGCCGCACCCTCGGTCGCTCCTACCGGCAGGGCGAGTTCCCCATGCTCGACCGCTTCGTGCACGAGGGGGCCACCGATTATGTCGCGTTCCTGATCGGCTTCGCGCGCGAGGCGACGCTGGGGGCCGTGCCGGGCGTCTTCATCTCCTTCAACGGCGCGCGGCCCGGCGGCTTCGAGCCCGCCGAGGTCGACCTCCTGCGCCGGCTCTCGGTGCATTTCGCGCACGCCTACAAGACGATCTCGACCCTGACCACGAGCCGGGTCCTGATGTCCACCTATCTCGGCGCCGATCCGAGCCGGCGCGTGCTCGACGGTGCCATCGTCCGCGGCAAGGCGGAGACGGTGCAGGCCGTGCTCTGGTACAGCGATCTCGAGGGCTTCACCCGGATCGCCGACACGGAAGGCAAGGACCAGCTCCTGGGCCTCCTCAACGAGTATGCCGACTGCCTCGTCAGCACGATCGCCGCCCATGACGGCGAGGTGCTGAAGTTCATGGGCGACGGCATCCTCGCCATGTTCCCGCTCGGCAAGGAGGGCTCCTGCGCCCGGGCGCTCAGCGCCGCCGCCGCGGCCCTGGAGAGCATCGACAGCCTCAGCGGGCGCCGTGCCGAAGCCGGCCTCCCCCGCGCCGACATCCACCTGGCCCTCCATGTCGGCGAGGTCCTCTACGGCAATATCGGCAGCCGCGACCGGCTCGACTTCACCGTCGTCGGCCCCGCCGTGAACGAGGTCGCCCGGATCGAGGCCATGTGCCGCTCGCTCGACCAGCGCGTGGTCACCTCCGCCGCCTTCGCCGAGGCGGCAGGCCCCTGCCGCAGTCGCCTCGTGTCGCTCGGCCGCTACGCGCTCCGGGGCGTGCGCCGGCCGGAGGAGCTGTTCACGATCGACCCGGACGCCTGCCAGGGCTTAGGCCGCCCGCCGCTCCTCGCGCGCCGCCTCCCACACCTCCCAGGCGGCACCGGCGTTCATGGCGGCGATCGCCAGCCCGACGATCAGGTCGGGCCAGGCCGAGAGCGTGTAGGCGGTGACGAAGCCCGTGACGACGATGGCGACGTTCGCCAGCACGTCGTTGCGCGCCGACAGGAACGCCGCCCGGGTGAGGCTGCCGCCTTGGCGCCGGTAGCGGGCCAGCATGAGCGCGCAGACCAGGTTGACCGCCATCGCCCCCGCCCCGGCCAGCGAGAGCGGCACCGGGTCCGGGGCCACAGGGGAGCTGAACTTCGCCCAGGCCGTCCAGAGCGTGGCCAGGCCCGGCACCATCAGCACGCCCGCCAGCAGCATGCCCACCCGTGCCCGGGCGACAGCACGCCAGCCCAGCGCCATGACGATCAGGAAGTTGACCGAGGCGTCCTCGAGGAAATCGATGCTGTCCGCGAACAGCGACACCGACCCGATCGCCAACGCCACCGCGAACTCGACCCCGAAATAGGCGAGGTTCAGCAGCATCACGAGGCGGACGACGCGGCGCAACCCTGAGGCACTCTGGTCCATGCTCACGGCCTCCCTCTCCGCGTGTGCCCGTCGTGCGCCGAAGACGAACGAGCAGCAGATGACGGTTGCTCTCGCCTTCGGTTCGCTGACCGGCGCAGTCCATCGCGATGGACACCACCGTTCGTCAACCCGCTATTAAGGAGTGGTGTGTGAAGATCGGGGCAGCGGGTGGCCAGAACCAGTTGGGGTCGGCTTCACGAGGCGGTTTCTCTTGCGGGACGGCAATGCCATGTACCATGCGAGTAGGCCAGGCGCTGCCCACGGACTCATCCCCAGGGCAGCCGTCGCGCTTGGTCCGGGCCTGTCGAGCTTCTGCGCACGCTTGCGCGCTGCGACGCAGGATGAGCACGCCGCAGTCGAGCGGCAGATTCGGCTTCCGGATGGTATTGCAACACTTGAGGTGTACCGCGACCTCCTCCGCGGCTTCCTCGCAGTCCACCGCCCGCTCGGGCGGGCGATCCTCGCTTTGCCAGGCTGGGAGATAACCGGCATCGACCCGCGGGAGCGCGTGCGGATCGCCGATCTGGAGGCGGACCTCCGTGCGCTCGGCGCCGATCCCGCCTGCCTGCACCGGCCGGAGGAGCATGTCCGGCCCGCTGGATCGATAGCATGGGCCCTGGGCGCCCTCTATGTGCTGGAGGGCTCGACGCTCGGCGGCCTCGTGATCGCCCGCGCGCTGCGGGAGCGCTTCGGCGATGCGATCGTGGGCGCCATGGCCTTTCTGGCCGGGCGCGGGCCTCAGACCGTCCCGATGTGGCGCCGCTTCAAGACTGCCCTGGACGCCTACGGCCTGGCCTTCCCCGAGCAGGCCGATGCCGTGATCGCCGGCGCGCGTGCCACCTTTGCCGCGCATTGCCGCCAGCTGCCGACCATGCCATCGGGGCTGCTGTCGTGATCGAGCTCGCCCAGTCACTGACCATCTGCGATCGCGAGCCCATCCACGTGCCGGGTGCCGTTCAGTACGGGCTGCTGCTCGTGGTCGATCCGGCCACGGAGGTGATCGCCCAGGCGGCGGGCGACCCGGCTCCGCTCTTCGCCGTTGACGGTGCCCTGCCAGGCCGAACGGTACAGGAAGTTCTGGGCATGCCGCTGGCCGCTCTCCTGCGTCGGGCCGAGGCCGACCTCACTCCGGAGCCGGCCTATCTCGGCACGGTCGGCCCGTTCGGCGATGGCGAGGAGCTCAACCTCATCGCGCACGAGGTGCAGGGGCTCGCGGTTCTCGAGGTGGAGCCCGCGGCCCGCTCCGCGCCCACGGCCTCGACGCTGGCGAATATCCGATCGATCACCGAGCATATCGGGAGAGCGACCACCGTTCTCGAGGCAGCCGTTGTCGCCGCACGCCATGTCCGGCGCGTGACGGGCTACGACCGGGTCTTGATCTATCGGTTCCTTCCGGACGGGTCGGGCTCGGTCATTGCCGAGACCAGGGACGACCGGCTGGGGACTTTCCTCAATCACCGCTTTCCCGCGGCCGACATCCCAAAGCAGGCCCGCGAGCTGTACCGGCGCAACACCATCCGCGTCATCCCGGACGTGGGCTACAGCCCGCGACCTCTCACACCGCCGCGCTCGCCCGCCACGGGCGCGCCGCTCGACATGAGCCACTGCATCCTGCGCAGCGTGTCGCCCCTCCACGTCCAGTACCTCAAGAACATGGGCGTGGGGGCCGCGCTGTCGGTCTCGCTTCTCCCGCACGGCGATCTGTGGGGCCTGATCGCCTGTCACAACGCGACGCCCAGGCCAGTGCCTTACGACGCCCGGGAGATGTGCCGGCACATCGGCGAGGTCCTCTCGCAGCAGATTCGCGCGCGGGAGGAAGCCGACAGCTACCGGATCGCACTCGAGGTCGACGCGGCTCGCGACAGGGTGATGCGCGCGCTGGTCGACGCGGACGATCCTGGGGGCGCGCTTCTCGACCTCTGTGCCGCGCTCCAGGGGATCGTCCTCTCGCACGGCCTGGCCATCGCCTGGAAGGGAAGGATAGCCACCGCGGGGCACGTCCCGTCCGAGCCCCAGATCCGTCAGGTGGCAACGTGGCTCGGTCACCGACTGCCGGGCGGCGAACTCCTCGTGACCCATAACCTGGCCCAGCTTTTCCCTGCGGCGGCGGGATTCGCTTCCTCGGCCAGTGGTCTCCTGGCCATGGTTCTGCCCGACGACGATCCGATGATCCTGATGTGGTTCCGGGCCGAGCAGGTCGAGGAGATCAACTGGGCCGGGAACCCTCACAAGCCGTTCGAGCCCGGCACCGCGCTGGGCGAGCTCAACCCGCGCCGGTCGTTTGCCACCTGGAAGGAGACGGTGACGGGCTGTTCCCGGCCCTGGGAGCCGGTGGAGGTACAATCGGCAGAGACCTTCAGCTTCCGCGCGGCGTTCGTCTTGCGGGGCAGGAGGGTCCGGGACCTCAACGTCCTGCTGCGCGAGGCGAACGAGCAGCTGGCAGCGCTGGCGTCGACGGACGGTCTCACCGGGATCGCCAACCGACGCGCCTTCGACGAGCGGTTGCAGAAGGAGTGGGCCCGCGCCGGCCGCAGCTGCAGCCCGCTCGCGCTGGTGATCATCGACCTGGATTTCTTCAAGCAGTACAACGACCAATACGGCCACCTGGCGGGCGACGACTGCCTGCGGCAGGTAGCCCAGGTCCTGCGGGTAGGCCGCCGGAGCGCCGACCTCGCGGCCAGGACCGGCGGAGAGGAGTTCTCACTCCTGCTTCCCGACACGGATATCGACGGTGCTGCTGCCGTCGCCGAGAGCGTGCGCGCCCGCATCGAGGGCTTGCGTCTCGAGCATGCGAAGAGCCCGAACCTCGTCGTGACGGCAAGCCTCGGTGCCGCCGCGGCCGCGGTCGACACGGGCATGACCGCCAATGACCTGGTGCGGGCAGCCGATGCGGCCCTCTACGAGGCAAAGGGCGGCGGTCGGAACCAGGTGATGCGCGCCCGATGGGGCAAGCAGGAGCCGCTTGGCGTCGTTCGCCTCCTGGCAGGCTGACATCGCCGCCAGTGCCGACGGCGGCAGGCCCATCAATCGAGCCGTGCGCTCCCGCGACGGCATCTCTGCCGCGCGCCGGCCGCTCAGGCATTCCCGATGCCGGCATCGGTCCGAAGGCGTGGGGCAGCCAGATCGAGGAGGAGGCCCGGCGCCCAGTCGGTCCAGGCGATGACCCGGCCTTCTTTCGCCGGGCCGTCGCCCCAGGCCTCTACCGCTCCCGCAGCCGCGGGATCAGCTCGGCGAAGTTGCAGGGCTTGTGCCGGATGTCGAGCTGGTGGACGAGGATGTCGTCCCAGCCGTCGCGGCAGGCACCGGGGGAGCCGGGGAGGCAGAAGATGTAGGTGCCGTTCGCCACGCCGGCGTCGGCGCGGGACTGGAGGGCGGAGGTGCCGATCTTCGGGTAGGAGAGCATGCGGAAGAGCTCGCCGAAGCCGGCGATCTTCTTCTCGGCGACCTGGTCCAGGGCTTCGGGCGTGACGTCGCGGCCGGTCACACCGGTGCCGCCGGTGGTGATCACCACCTCGACCGCAGGGTCGGCGATCCAGGCCCGCAGGCGGTCGGCGATCAGCCCGGCATCGTCCCTGACGATGGCGCGGGCGGCCAGACGGTGGCCGGAGCCCTCGATCCGGGACGCCAGCAGGTCGCCCGAGCGGTCGTCGGCCGCCGTGCGCGTGTCCGATACGGTAAGGACCGCGATGTTGAGCGCCTGGAAGGCGATGCTCTCGTCAACCCGTCCCGGCACTGATCCGCAACGTCCCCAATGAGCCCATGGCCGCTTCCTTGCGTACCGCGCGCCGGGCAGGTGCTGTGGCCGCCTTCTTGGCCTTGGCAGGCTTGGCGGGCTTCGCGGCCTTGGCCACGCGCTTGACCGCCGGCTTGGGCTTTGCCTCCGCCACCGGCTTGGCCGCTGGTGTTGCTGCCGTCGCCACTGTCTTCCCGCTTGCCTTGGCCGCCTGCTCGCGCGCGCCTACGCCCTTGGACGGGTCGAGTGCCGTGATGGTGGGCCAGCGGTTCTCCGCCAGCGCCTGGAGCGAGGGCGTCGCCTGGCCCAGCCGGATCTGGTAGGCCCAGAGATTGCCCAGGACCTTCTTGGCGTAGCCGCGCGATTCGGCGATCGGCACGCTCTCGATGAAGAGCAGGGGGTCGTGCAGGGTGCGCTTCAGGTCGCCGTCCAGCCAGCCCTTGAGCCGGGTCTCGCCCGCATTGTAGGCGATGATCAGGTGGACGAGGCTGTTGTCCACCGTGTCCGTGCGCATGAGCCGGCGCAGCCAGGTCTGGCCGATCTCCAGGTTCATGTCGGGCTCGAGCAGGTCGTCCGGGCCGTTGTAGGCGAGCTTCGCCCCCTTGGCGACCAGCGCACCCGTGTCCGGCATGACCTGCATCAGGCCCAGGGCCCCGCGCGGGCTCTCGGCCTCGATGTCGAAGGCACTCTCGGCACGGACGATGGCGTAGACCAGGGTGCGGTCGAGCCGGAACCCGCTCTGCGGCTCCCAGCGCGGGATCGGGAACATCGCACCGTCGTGCCGGCGGCCGTCGGCGAGCCGGAGCTGCTGGGCCAGGCGCATCTGGGCCGAGGGCAGCTCCAGGGTGGCGGCAAGCGCGGTCAGCGCCCGCGTGTCCTCGGGCAGGGCCGTGCGCCCGCCCAGCCTGCGCACCTCGGCCTCGGCGAGGTTGAGCTGGCCCGCCTGGCGCAGCGCGATCGCCCGCTTCGCCGCCGGGTAGCGCACCAGCAGCTGCACCATCTCCTGGCGCAGCTCCTCGCGCCGCCAGTCGAAGCGGATCCGCTCGTCCAGGAGCCGCTGCGCCAGGAGACCGTAGAACTCGTCGCTGGCCCGGGCCGCCTTGCGCAGGAGCCCGGCCACGAGCTCGGGCCGCCTTGCCCGCAGCTGGGCACGGCCGGCCCAGAAGGCCGCCGCCGCCAGCTCCTCGCCGCCGCGGTCGGGGTCCTTGGCCAGCGCCATGAACTGGTCGGCAGCACCGCCATAGTCGCCGTGGCGCCAGGCCGTGATGCCGACGTTCCAGCGCCGCATGAAGCTGTCGCTGAAGCTCTCCTCCTTCAGCTCCTGCCCGGCACCCTCGAGATAGCCGCCATCCGGCACGGGCGGCGGTGCCGCCTTGCGCGGGGCGCGGGAAACCGCGAGCCGGTGGATGCGCAGCGCCTGCGGCAGGTCGGCGTAGCGCTGCAGCCAGCCGATCAGCTCCTCGTAGGAGGTCTTGGCCGACTTGCGGTGCAGGTAGCGCTGCGCCAGCACGTGGCCCATGAGCAGGTCGCTGTCGACCTGCTGGGCGATCCGCTGCGCCTCGCCGAAGCGGGCCTCCTGCTGGAGGGCGAAGATCTGCCGATAGCGGGCGACGTCGGCCGGGCTCAGCGTGGCCAAAGGTGCCGTGCGCGCCGCCGGCAGGCCCAGCATCTCGCCCAGGCTGCCTTCGCTTGCAGCACTCGCCTGCTTGGCCGCCCAGACGATCGCACCGCAGGCGGCCGCCAGGGAGACCAGGAACCCGATCCGGCGCAGCGGGCTGCGTTTGTTCTTTGCGTCTCTCACCACACCTCGCGGGTTGATCAGCCGCCCCTGCGGCCGGTCCGGGCCGTGTTGCCTTCACCTTCCAGGGGCCAGCCACCTTGCGCCCGCAGCTCGGCCCGGAGCTGGAGCATGTCCCGCCACGCCAGCCGCTTGTGCAGGGGCTGGCGGAGCAGGTAGGCCGGGTGGAAGATCACGAAGGTCGGCACGGGCTCACCGCCATCGGCCGGCCGGTAGACGAACTTGCGCCCGCGCAGCTTGCCCACCCCATCCTTGAGGTCGAGCAGCACGCGCGCCGCCACCCCGCCCACCGAGACCAGGAGGCGCGGCCGCAGGAGCTCGATCTGGCGCTCCAGGAATGGCAGGCAGGTCGCGAGCTCGGAGGAGGTGGGCGAGCGGTTGCCGGGTGGGCGCCAGTAGATCAGGTTGGTGATGTAGGTGTCGGAGCGGGCGAGCCCGACCGCCGCCAGCATCCGGTCCAGGAGCTGGCCGCTGGGACCGACGAAAGGCTTGCCTTGCCGGTCCTCCTCGGCACCCGGGGCCTCGCCCACCAGCATCAGCGACGCCGCACGGTTGCCGTCGGCGAAGCAGAGCCGGGTCGCGGTCTCGGCGAGCGGGCAGCCCTCGAACGTCGTGAGCGCCCGCTCCAGCTCGTCGAGGCTGCGGCAGGACTGGGCCAGCGCCCGGGCCGAGGCGACGCTGAGGGGCTCCATCCGCGCCGAGGCTGCTGCCGCCCGGGAGGAAGGGAGAGGCTCGGCCGAGGCGGGCCCGGACAGGAGCGGGGCCGGGATGGCAGGCGGCGAGAGCCGGTCGCGCGGCACGTCGTCGACGCAGTCCAGCACGCCCATCCTGAGATACCAGTCGGCCCAGGCGGCGATGCCTTGGCTCGCAGGTAGCTCGGTATGGTTTGGCTGGCCTGTCATGTTCCAGTGTCTTGCGGCGTGCTGCTCTGCTCAGGCATGCCTCCCGCGACCCTCGCGGGCCTGCGGAAGAGCTGCGGTCTGCTTGGCGCGACCCTTCGCTGGAGAAGGCGAGCCGCCTTGCGGCAAGGCTCAACGGGTTCAGGGGCGGGCGGGGCCCTGCGTCCTGCCTTCGATCTCGCTCCTAATTGCTGGCCTGCCGGCGACCGTTGCTCAAAGCACCCGGTACGGCATGGGCTTGCCGCCGCGGTCCAGGATCAGCTTGCCGCTCTCGTCCTGCGCCGCTATGAACCGGCCATGGCCGACCGCCGTGCCGACATAGAGCACCGGCTTGATCTTCTTGCCCTCGTACGTCTTGGCCTGCTGTGCCGGCCCGCGCGCCGTGGGGTCGTTCTTGCTCTTCGACGTCTTGAGCATCCTGCCCGCTCCGAGTGATAGTGGCTGGCGACCTGCCCCCTGCCGCGGGCACCCGTGCCAAGGTCGGCGTTCTTTGACGTGCGCAGGTGGCGGCGTCAAGCCCGAAGCAGCCGGCTGCTGGCCGCACCGCCGAGGATGATCCCGATGCAAGCTTCCCCAAGAGCCCGGCGGTGCGATGGCAGGAGGCTGCTGGCAGCGGCCCTGGCACCGGCCCTGATGGCGCTCTCGCTGGGTGCCTGCGCCGCCGAGCCACCGGCCTCGCTGCCGTTCGTGAGCCGGGCCTTCGCCACCAACTTCTCCTCCGAGCCGGGCGGCGGCCCGCCGATCGAGGGCGGCAGTGCGGCCGGCAGCTATCTGGTCGGCCGCTTCGCGATCGAGAGCGGCGACTATGCGGCGGCCGCCGAGAGCCTGGACCGGGCGCTGGCGGCCGATCCCGAGAACCTCGACCTCCGCCGGCAGGTGTTCCTGCTCCGCCTCGCCAACGGCGACGACGAGCGGGCGCTGGCGGCCGCGGCCTCGCTGGTCGAGATCGACGCCGGTGCGGACGAGCCACTCCTCCTCCTGGCCCTCGACCGCGTGCGTGCCGGCAAGCACGCGCAGGCGCGCGACCTCCTGGAGCGGGTGAGCGAGCGGGGTGCCACGGGCCTGGTCCTGCCGGTGCTCGACGCCTGGGCCGCGTTCGGTGCCGGCGACGTCAAGGGGGCGCTGGCCAAGATCGGCGGGGAGAGCTCGGAGCAGCCGCTCTATCTGCTCCGCCGCTACCATCGCGCCCTGATGCTGGAGCTGAGCCGGCGGCCGGCCGAGGCCGCCCCGCTGCTTGAAGGCGAGGCCGGGCGCCCGGGCGGGGCACCCTTGCGCATCACCCAGAGCCTGGCCCAGGTCCGCCTGGACCAGGGCAACCGCGACGGTGCTCTCAAGGTGATCACCGACGCGCAAGCGGCGAGCCCGCAGGACCCGCAGCTGGCAGCCCTGCGCGCGGCCCTGGAGAACGGCAAGCGGCTGGTGCCGGTGGCCGACGCGCGCACCGGCATGGCCGACGCGCTGGTGGGCGTGGCCGAGGCGCTGCTCGACCAGCAGGCGAGCGCCCAGGCCCTGCTCCTGGCCCGCATGGCCGAGTTCCTGGCCCCCGAGATGGGCGACACCCGCCTCCTGGTCGGCCGCGTCCTGCTCGACCAGGGCAACGCGGCGGCCGGCGCGGAGGCCCTGGCCAGCATCCCCGACGAGAGCCCGCAATCCTGGGCCGGCCGCCTGCTGCGGGCCGGTGCGCTCCGCGAGCTCGGCCGCACCGACGAGGCGATCGCCCTGCTGCGCGGCATGGCGGCCGAGCGCCCGCAGCGCACCGACGCGCTCGTGGCGCTGGGCGACCTGCTGCGCCGCGACGAGCGCTTCGCCGATGCCGAGAAGGCCTATGGCGAAGCCCTGCAGCGGCTGGGCACCGCCGGTGCCGAGAGCTGGCGCCTGCTCTACGCGCGGGGCATGTCGCTGGAGCGCCTGCAGCGCTGGGACGAGGCCGAGGTGGCGCTGCAGCGGGCCTTGGAGCTGCAGCCGGACCAGCCGCTGGTGCTCAACTATCTGGGCTACAGCTGGGTCGACCGGGGCAAGAACCTGGATCAGGCCAAGGCCATGCTGCACAAGGCGGTCGAGCTCAAGCCCGACGACGGCTATATCGTCGACAGCCTGGGCTGGGCCTACTACCGCCTGGGCGAGTTCGACAAGGCTGCCACCTATCTCGAGCGGGCGGTGGAGATCGAGCCCGGCGACCCGGTGATCAACGACCATCTGGGCGACGCCTACTGGCGGGTCGGCCGGGTGCGCGAGGCCCGCTTCCAGTGGCAGCGCGCCTTGAGCTTCAAGCCCGAGCCCGACGTGGCGAGCCAGATCCAGGCCAAGCTCGACCGCGGCCTGCCGGCGGACGAAGCCAAGCGTGGCTGAGCCGCTCACCGTAGCGGCACCGGCCAAGCTCAATCTCGACCTCCTGGTCCAGGGCCGCCGCCCGGACGGCTACCACGAGCTCGACAGCCTGGTCGTGTTCACGGAGCTGGCGGACCGCCTGACGCTGGAGCCGGCGGCGGAGCTGAGCCTTGCGGTGAGCGGGCCTTTTTCGGGCGAGCTGCCGGAGCCGGAGGCCAATCTCGTCCTCCGCGCCGCCAAGCGGCTGGCGGAGGCGGCCGGCATCGGTGCGGGCGCCCGTCTCCACCTCGAGAAGCACATCCCGATCGCCGCCGGCCTGGGCGGCGGCTCGACTGATGCCGCCGCAGCTTTGCATGGCTTGGTCCAGCTGTGGGGCCTCAAGCTCGGCCAGACCGAGTTGCGCGAGCTGGCCCTCCCGCTGGGCGCCGATCTCCCTGTCTGTCTCTACGGCCAACCGGCGCGGGTGCGCGGCCTGGGCGAGCGGCTCGACCCGATCCGCGGACTGCCCGAGCTCCCGCTGGTACTGGTCAACCCCGGCCGCCCGGTGCCGACCGGGGCCGTCTTTGCCGGCCTCGACTCCGCAGGGGTTCCATCAGTCCGGACGGAAGGCCTGCCCAGCCACCCGTCCCTGGCCCAACTTGCCGTCTGGCTCGGCCGCAGTCGCAATGACCTTGAGCCACCGGCGATGGCGCTCGAGCCCGCCATCGCCGAGACGCTCGCGGCCCTGCGCGCAAACCCGGAGTGCCTCGTCGCCCGCATGTCGGGCAGCGGGGCCACCTGCTTCGGCCTCTTCCCGAGCCGGGAGGTAGCACTGCGAGCGGCAGAGGCCATTCGCGTTGGACGAGCGGGCTGGTGGATCGTTCCGACTTCCGCCTGCTGATGGCTGCGGAAGGCAACGCCATTCCTTGCGGTGTGTGACAGATCGGCTTATCTCGCACACATGACCATGGAGGTGGATGTGGCGACCACGAGGCGAGCCGAGCGGGGGCCGCGTCCCGCCACAGCCATGCCGGTCCCGGCCGGGGTTGCCGCAGCCCTGGAAGATGCCCATCGGGCAGGCCTGCTCGACGGCGAGAGGACGGAGCATGTGAGCTTCCGGGCGCCGCCGGCGCTGGTCGAGGCTGCGAAGCGGAAGACCGGCATCGACTCGCCGACCGAGCTCGGGATCGTGGCGCTGGCGATGCTGGCGCAGCCGCGATCCGGTGGCAGATTTCATGCGGCGTACCCGCGGGCGGCTCGGGAAGACCCACACGCTTGACTATTGACCTCGACGGCGCGCTGCGCCGGCGCAAGCCGGATCGCTGGCGCCGCCAGATTGCCAGGAGGCCGCTCTCCGCCCTCGTGGCGGCAGCCGACATCGTGTCATCCGGCCGCCCTGCACTCGTCCCCGACACGAACGTCTACATCATGGCGGCCGCAGACACGCTGCCGCTGGCGGCCGCTCTCCTGCTCGAGCGAGCCCTTCTGTTTCATTGCGCCGTATGCCTGGCGGAACTCACCGTCGGAATTGCGAACGCCAACCCGGCAGTGCCCGGATGGAGCGGGATCCGCGATCACTACGCCGAGCTCTTCAGCCAGATACCTGAGAGCCGTCTCCTTGTTCCGGACGCGCAGGTTTGGGTCGAAGCCGGGCTCGTGGCGGGCACGCTCGCCCGGGTCCAAGGCTTCCAGCCGCATCAGCGCAAGGAATGCCTCAACGATGCGGCGATCTTCCTGACTGCTGCCAGGGCAGGGCTTCCGGTCCTGACTGCGAACACGCTCGAGTTCGATCTCATCCAGCAGATCGCGCCGGAGGGCCGGTTCATCCATTTCTGAGGCTTGGACAGCCATGATCCAGACCTTCACCGACTTCGGCCATGCCGGCCCCTATCTCGGCGAGATGGAGGCCGTGCTCCGCAGGCTGGCGCCCGAGGTGCCGGTCGTGAACCTCATGGCCGAGGCACCCGCCTTCGGGCCCAGGCCCTCGGCCTATCTCCTGGCAGCCTTGTGCGAGCGGGTCCCCGCAGGCGATGTCGTCCTGGCCGTGGTCGATCCGGGCGTCGGCGGCGAACGCGCGCCGGTCGCCGTGGAGGCCGATGGCCGCTGGCTGGTCGGCCCGGACAACGGGCTGTTCGAGCTGGTCGTCCGCCGTGCCCGGACTGTCCGTGCCCATGCGATCGTCTGGCGACCGCAGGTGCTGTCCTCGAGCTTCCACGGCCGCGATCTCTTCGCCCCGATCGCGGCCCGGCTCGCCCGCAGCCGCCGCGACGGCCTCGCCCCGACGACGCTGACCCGCCACCCCGACTGGCCCGACGAGCTGGCCGAGGTCGCCCATGTCGACGGCTACGGCAATGCGATGACCGGCCTTCGGGCCACGGCCCTGTCGCCGCAAGCCGCCCTCATCGCCGGCGACCACCGTCTCACCTATGCGGCCACCTTCAGCTCGGTGCCGGCAGGCCAGCCATTCTGGTACGCCAACAGCAGCGGCCTCGCCGAGATCGCCTGCAACGGCGGGAGTGCTGCCGAAGCGCTCGGCCTGAAGGTCGGCACGCCGGTTGTCAGCGACGCCGCCGATCCCTTATTCTGACCCTGTTGGGGCGTCGCCAAGCGGTAAGGCAGCGGACTTTGGATCCGCCATCCGCAGGTTCCTGCCCTAGCTACAAGATCCAACAGGGTGACGTCAGCCAAGATTGTGCCTCGCTGGCTGTGGCTACCCCGGACGGCAACCACATGGCAACCTGCGCGTCCAAAGTCGGACATCTGACGGTCAGCTCTGTGCTGCTAGGTCGACCACCCGCGCATCGGCTCGGAGCCCTTGCCCCGGGGGAGCACCACTCCCCCCGTATTTCCAAAAGGGGGGCTTATCCTCGGCGTGAGGGGGCGCGTAGACATCGGACCATGCTATCAAGCCGGGCCAGGATGGGTTCGGTCCCTTGCGCTAAGCCTTGTCGCTTCTACGCATCAGAGCGGTTCCGGAAGCTGGCTGTCGTTTCCTGGGCGGCGGACCTGTCGTGCCTGCCAATACCCCGCCTGTGTCGGGAGCAAGAAAGCACATCGAGGCCCGGGTTGGTCGCGCCTAAGCTGGCGCTCTGTGCGAAAGAGCACAGACCATGCTGGCTGCCGACGGCCATACCAGAGGCATGCAGGGCAGGCCGGCATTTGGTGATCTCGGGGCAAATTCCGGGACGAGGCGAAGCCGGCGGCCCGGCGTGGCACCCGCTCCTTGATCACTGCGCTGATGTCGCCTGCACGCTGGAGGCGCTGCTCCGGCAGCCGGTGGTCCGTAGGCGCTTGGCTCGCGCCGGCGGTCTCGATCACCTGGACGACGCGCAGGTGGCACGGCTGTGCTTCCTCGCCTTCCTGCATGATCTGGGCAAGTGCAGCCTAGGCTTTCGGGCCAAGGCGGTCCCGGCACTCGGGCCGCCCAGCGGCCATCTCGCGGCGCTGAAGCCGCTATGGGAGAAAGGGCCCGAGTTCGCCGCCTTCCTGCGCGCCATCGAGGCTGAGCAGGTGAACGCCTGGGCCGGCGAGGCGGCGGGTGCCTTGATGATCGCCGTCTTCGCGCATCATGGGCGCACGCCCGACCTCGACTACAGCCAAGGTTCCGATACAGGCCTGCTCGCCGGCTGGACCGGCCGCGACCGCGAGCCGTTCCAGTGCCTGGAGGAGCTCGTAGCCACCGGCCGCCGCATCTTCGCGGCCGCCTTCGACGATGGCCCGCCGCTGCCCATCGCACCGCCTTTGCAGCACCTGTTCGCCGGACTGCTCATGCTGGCCGACTGGCTGGGCTCCTCGGACGAGTCGACGCGCTTCCCCTACACGGAGCCCGGCGATCCACCGCGCGAGACCTTCGTGCGCGGCCGCGCACCTGAGGTGCTGCGCGCCGTCGGCCTGACACCGCCCGCCCGGCCCGATCCCCTGCCGGGCTTCGAGCGCCAATTCGGCTTCCAGCCCCGCGCGGCCCAGGTGGGGATCGACCTGCTACCCCTTCCTGACGAGCGCGAGGGCTCGGTCGTACTGCTGGAAGCCGAGACCGGCTCGGGCAAGACGGAAGCTGCCCTGCGTTGGGCCAGCCGGCTGATCGACAGGGGTCTGGTCGACGGCTGCTTCTTCGCCGTGCCGCTCAGGAGCGCTGCGGTGCAGCTTCACCAGCGCATGCAGCGCTGGCTGGACCGGACCTACGGCCAGGGTGCCGTCGAGGCGCTGCTGGCCGTGCCGGGCTATTTCCGTATGGGCGAGGCGGAAGGCAGAGCGCTGCCGGACTTCGCCGTGCAGTGGACCGACGACGAGACGAGCGACCGTCGTCACGCCCGCTGGGCGGCCGAGCACCCCAAGCGCTATGCGGCCGCCAATTTCGCTGTTGGCACCATCGACCAAGCCCTGCTCGGCGCTCTCCAGGTCCGCCACGCCCACCTGCGCGCCTCCTGCCTGGTGCGCCACCTGCTGGTGATCGACGAGGTCCACGCCAGCGATGTCTACATGACAGCGCTGACCGGGCGGCTGCTCGACCTGTTTCGCGCCTGCGGCGGCCATGTTCTGCTGATGTCGGCGACCTTGGGTGCCGCTAGCCGCACCCGCTTGGTGGAGCGACAGACAAGGCCGCCACCGTTCGACCGGTGCGTCGGCGTCGCCTACCCGCGGCTCACTGCCAGCTACGCGCCGCCACTCGACCTGCCAGAGAGGGCAAGGGCAAAACTGTCGAGCTCCAGCCGCTAGGCATCATGGGCGACACCACCGCTGTCGCCTCCCTGGTCGCCCAGGCGGCACGGACCGGGGCACGGGTCCTGGTCCTGCGCAACACGGTGCGAGCCGCTATCGAGACCCAGATAGCTCTGGAGGCGGCGCTGGGCGGGGACCATCCCGCACACTTCCGGGTAGGCGGGATCCCGACCCTGCACCATGGCCGGTTCGCGGCGGAGGATCGGCGCATGCTCGACGAGGCGGTCGCCGGGCGCTTCCACAAGGACGGAGCGAACGGGCCAGCGGTCGTGGTCGCCACCCAGACCCTGGAGCAATCGCTCGACCTGGACGGGGACCTGCTCGTCACCGACCTGTGCCCCATTGACGTGCTCCTGCAGCGCATCGGTCGGCTGCATCGCCACTCCCGAGGGCGCCCATCGGGCTTCACGACGGCCCGCTGCCTTGTGCTGGTGCCCGAGGACGGGGATTTGGAGCCGAGGCTGACGCGGGCGCAGGACGGGATCGGCCCCGAGCGCGCCTACGCCAACGTGCTCGCGGTCGAGGCGACGCGGCGGATGATCGAGGGCGGCACACGCTGGACCATTCCGCACGATAACCGGAGACTGGTGGAAGAGGGAACGCATCCGGAACAGCTCGAGGCGCTGGCCGGCGCCCGCGACACGGCCTGGTTCCGCTACTGGCAGGAGTATGTCGGCCGCGAGATGCAGGTCAGGAGCCACGGCAGGGACGTGAGCCTGGACTTCCACCAGCCGTTCGACGCGATCCGCTGGCCGGATGCAGCCGAGCGCATCGCTACCCGCCTCGGCGCCGCCGATCTCCTGCTGCCGCTCGACCGCCCGCTCACGTCACCCTTCGGTGCTCTGCTCACTCACCTGAAACTCCCGCGCTGGATGGCGCCGGACGATCTGCCGGCCGAGCCGATCTTGACGGTGGGGGATGATGGCGGGCTCGGGCTCAAGGACCGACGGTACGTCTATGATCGGCTCGGGCTTCAGCAAAGGTCAGCGTAGGATCCATGGACCTTCTCACCGACCCGCTCCTGCCGGTCGTCGCGGACGATGGTACGCGCGACGGTGATCTCCCGACCCTTCTCGCACGCTACGCCAAAGATGCCGTGCGAGACCTACCCTTTCTGCGCCCACACCAGCAGGCGCCCTGGCATCAATTCTGCGTCCAGCTCGCGGCTCTGGCGCTGCACCGCGGCAATCACGATTCTGTCCCTGCAGAGGCGGAAGGCTGGCGCGAGCTGCTGCGCGGCCTGACCGCCGAGGCGTGGCCCGGCGACGAGCCGTGGCGGCTGATGTGCGCGGACCCGACCCGGCCGGCCTTCATGCAGCCGCCGATCCCGAAAGGCTCGGCCGACCCACATCGGGTCTTGGTCGAGACGCCGGACGATCTCGACGTGCTGGTCACGAGCAAGAACCATGGTGTGAAGCAGACCCAAGCCGGCAACGCCGCACCAGCGGCCTGGATCGCGGCACTCGTAACCTTGCAGACCTGCGGCGGCTATCTGGGTGCCGGCAATTTCGGCGTCGCGCGCATGAACGGCGGCTTCGCCACCCGGCCCTGCATCGGCCTCGTTCCCACAGGCGGCACGCCCGGTGCCCGCTGGCGGCGGGACGTGACGGTGCTGCTGCGCAACCGCACCTGGAGCTTCGATCGCGTGGAGGAGTTCGCCGAGACAGGTGGCCACGCGCTGCTCTGGTGCCTGCCCTGGGACGGCGTGGAGAGCTTCAATCTCGGGGCCCTTGATCCATGGTTCATCGAGGTTTGCCGGCGGGTCCGCTTGGCCGAGGACAACGGTCGGCTTGTGGCCCGGACCGCGGGCTCGGCCACCACCCGCGTCGCCGCGAAGACGCGCAGCGGCAATGTCGGTGATCCCTGGATCCCGATCGATCTCCGAAGGGCTCCGCCGCCTACAATACCGCCCCACGCTACGCCGTGATGAGCGGCGTGCTGCTCAAGGGCGCCGACTGGATCAGGCCCCTCCTGCTCGACTGGCACCGGGGCATCGACGGCACGTCGATGGTGGCGCGGTTCGACGTGGTCGTGCGCGGCCAGGGCGTGACCGAGGGCCATCATGTCCGCGAGGTGCCGATCGAGGGCCAGCGCCGGCTGTCGATGCTGATGCTCCCAGCCGAGCGGGACCGCCTCGCCCAGCTCGCCGAGGAGATGATCGGCCACGCCCGCGACCTGCGGCTGAAGATCCTGAAGATCCCACTCCTCACGCTGGCCCAGGCTGCCCCGGACGAGCTGAATTTTCGCGATCGTACCGCCAATGCGTGGATCGAGCCCTTCCTCCAGCGCGTCGAGGACGAGATCGAGCCGATCTTCTTCGACCATCTCTTCGCCCGCGCTGAGAACGACGAGGCGAGCCGTACCTGGGCCCTGCGCCTGCGCGCGATCGCCCGCCTGATCTTTCAGCAGGCCATCGACGCCCTGCCGATCACAGGTGCTCGTCGATTGAAGGCCATCGCCGTCGCGGAGCAGAAGCTCGAGGGCATGTTCTGGGCCGGCTTCAAGGGCTTCCTGGGCAAGACGGAAGCGGGCATGACGGCTGAGCAGGCGGCGTCGATTGGGACCTCGTGATCGGGAAGATCGCCCGTCGTCTCGCGCGCGACGACTATCCGCGCGGCAACCTTGCTGCTTTGCGCCGCCTGAAGCCTGAGGCACCGGACGGGGCGGCGTTCTGGCGACTGGTCGCCGACGAGGTGCCTGCCCTGTTTGACGATGAGCGGGGGCAGCGCGTGCTGGCCGCGGTGGTGCGCGGGATGGCGATCGCGCACCCGTTCCATTTGCCTCAGGGCGGCAAGCGTCCGCTGGGCATGGCGATGGCCGAGGCCGGCGTAGGGGAGGCCCGTCTGCTGCGCCTCCTTCGCTCGGCCGGAACGAGCTGTCCGAGGAGCTGGGCCGGCTGGCCGGCTATGGCTCGAAGGGCGACGCGGTACCTTCGACTGGGCCGATGCCGCCTGGCTCCTGCTCACACCGGCGCAGCGAGGCCGTGCGACGCCGGATCGCGCGTGACTTCTACCGCACCCTGTTCAGGCAGACCCGCAGCGAGGATTCCGCCGCATGAGCGCGCCGAAGTTCATCCAAATCCACACCCTCCATTCCTATCCGGCCACGCTCCTCAACCGCGACGATGCGGGCCTTGCCAAGCGCCTGCCGTTCGGCGGCGTCGAGCGGCTGCGGGTCTCCTCGCAGTGCCTGAAGCGGCACTGGCGCATGGCCGATGACCCGATGGCGATCAACGCCGCGAGCACCAGGCATCGGCGGCTCGGTCCGCTCGCGGCGCACTTGGCAGGTGCTGATCCATGAGCCGCTGGTGGAGGAGGGTTGCCCGCGGCTGCCACGATGGCAGTGCTCGCAGGCGATGCAAGTAGGAGCTCTACGGTGAGAGCGAGAAGGCAAAGGCCAAGCGCGGCAAAAATCCAGAGCCTGATCTGGAGCGAAAGAGCTGGTCGTACTCGGCCAGCCGGAGATCGAGTATCTGAAGGCCGAGGCACGGCGCATCGTGGGGCCGTCGGCGGCGACCCGAAGCGCATCGCAGGCGAGCTGAGGGAGCTGCGCCGCAATTTCCACGCGCTCAAGGCCGGTGCCGGCCTCGATGCCGCGATGTTCGGCCGTTTCGTCTCCGGCGACCGCGACGCGCGGGTCGATGCCGCGGTGCATGTCGCCCACGCCTTCACCGTCCACGAGCAGGCGAGTGAGCCCGACTACTTCTCCGCGGTCGACGACCTCCAGGCCGAGGAGCAGGGTGCGGGTGCCGGGCACATCAACACCGCGGACCTCACCACGGGCCTCTATTACGGCTATGTCGTCGTCGACCTGCCGCTCCTGGTCTCGAACCTGGAAGGCTGCGGGCGGAAGGCGTGGCTCGAAGCCGATCGCAGCGTCGCGGCGCGGACCGTCCATCATCTGATCCATCTGATCGCCAAGGTCACGCCCGGTGCGAAGAAGGGCT
>CAWHNT010000032.1:0-518971 GCA_963830775.1 uncultured Alphaproteobacteria bacterium
TACCGGCGACTTGTCCAACTTGGATACGCACATGACTCCCCTAGCCCAGTCGCACCGAAGTTCGCAGGACCACGCATGGATAGCTGTCTTTTGGCGGACAGGATGGGATGATCTACCTCGCGGCTGCGAATGATCACGTCGTAGGTCGGCATGTCTCGCACTCCCTATCAGGTCGATGAGATGACTTGAGATCGGCGGACTGTGTTTCACTTTCTGAGAATGCCGCGCTGAATGGCTTTCCGCGGATCTGATCGATGAGCGTTAGCCGGTCGTAGTAGACGACTTCACTCACGAGCGCCTCCCCCTTCAAACGCAAAGATCGCAATCCCGCGTACGTCGTACGGTCGACCCGTTGGGCGAAGGCCGAAGAGTGGTCCTGCGTGCGATCCTCGCGTTCGTGTCTCGACGATGACAGCATCGTCCGTATGACGCAGTGACACAAGCTCGATTCTTGCGCCAGGCATTGATGCACCAAGGTCCTGAACTCGTTTTGACACAGCCGCCGCACCTTCGAGGATGACGCCTGGCGCGACCAGGTCGTAGCGCGGTCGCGAAAAGGTGGCTACAACGGCGGCTGCGTCTCCCGCCTCTTCCACAGCCATGTGATGGCGCACCAGCGCTTCGCGCTTCCGTCTCAACTCCATCGAGTCCACGCTGTCACCTCCTGCGCCGAAAACGAGTTCATTGCGTGTAAACCGCAGATGTACTCTGCCCCGACACCGGGTAGTACCCGCGATTGAACTGTGCCAGCGCGATTGCAAGCAGGCAGAGCGGCGCGCCGACGAGCAACACCGACCAGCCGATAGCTTCAGGATCTTGAAATACGTAGTCGGTAGCGAACGCCACAAGGCTCGGCCCGCTACCATAGCCGAACGCAAGTGTTGCGAACTGCACGAGAGCCAGCATGCGGCCTCGCAGAGATGGGGGCGAAATGTCCTGCACCGCCGCGTACGTCAACGCGTTGATCGCTGCGAGCACGGTCGCGACAATCATATAGCCGGCGGCGACCTGGTAGCTCGACATCCCAGCCGTCATCACAACGATTCCGGACAGCATCGCCGCGAAGAGCGCAGCATGCCCTCGCAATCTTCCTCCAAACGCCCGGGCTCGCATCCAGCGATCGGACAACTCGGCCGCAAGCGGGGCACCGATCACCCCGCCAAAACTGAGGTGAGGCCGAGCAAATAACCGATGTCGCCAGGCGAGACATCGAAGCGACCAGCAGCGTCGGTGCCCACGCAACAATGCCTGTGCCGATCGATACGTTGATGACGCCGCAGCCCAAGATTCCAAGGAGCAACCGACGCTCGCCACGCAAGAACTGACGCAGGTCGGCGACCGTCTGGACCGAGCGAGTTTGTACCATCCCTCTGGGCTCCTTCAGCGTCATGACAAGGATAGCGAGCGGCGCGCCAAACAGACCGAGCAGCACAAACGCAAGCTGCCATCCGTGCACCGTACCCAGAACCGGCGCAGTCCGGTCCTCGGAGCCCAAGACATCCAGCAACAAATCCCAACGACCAGCACGATCCCGGTTCCGATGCTGACCGATGCCGCCACCATGCCTACCGCTCTGCCGCGTCGTTCCGGCGAAAATCGATACGGCAATCAACGCATATCCCGCGGGTGCTACAACCGCCTCCGCCCGCGCCCACTCCGCCGCGGCACAACAGGAGCAGCGAGAAGGAACTCACCAGACCGCACCCTGCAGTCATGGCGCTCCATAGGCAAAGTCCCGCGAGGAGAATCAAGACTCGGTTGTAGTGATCGATCGCCCAACCGACGAAGAGCGTCAGTAGTGCAAATGGCGCGATGAATCCGAGTCCATACAGCAACCCCATTTGCGAGTCAGAAATCCCGAGATCGCGCTGTACGACTGGTCCGAAGAGCGACAATACCGCGCGGTCGATATACGACAGGATCACCATGAGCATGATGATCCCAACGAGGTACCACGGATTGTCCCGCAGGCGGCGCGCTGGGACCGAGTCCGCATCCTGACGCTGCCATAGGTACAGGCGTCGGCACTGGATTCCAATTCCTGAGCCGACGGTGCCGAGGTTCGCCCCAGTTTCCAGCATCAAAGCGAGACTCGATGTCAATTCGCCAGCTATCGACAAGATAACTTCGCTATAGATGTTGTGTTCATTTGAGAGTATAGTCCAGTGCGCTCGGCTGCCGCAACCAGTGGCGGAACGCTATAGCAGGTGCCACATTGAACGTTGACTACTCACGTCCGGCTTGTTGAGCAAGGGCAAGCGTGGTGGCGAACTTCACCGCTGAAGATCGTCGCGCGATGCGCGAGGGCTTTTCGCAGCTGCTCTGCGAAGCAGAGCAGCGAGGCGGCGTGCGCCGAACGAAGTGATGACCGAGACTGGATTCGACCGCGAGCTCTGGCGTGCCATGGCCGAGATCGGCGTACTCGGTGTACTGATCGATGAGGAGCTACGGAGGAATCGGAGGCGGCGCGATGGAAGTCGAGACGCTGATGGAGGAAGCCGGCGCAGCCCTACTCTGTTCACCCTTCCTTTCGAGCAGTGTGCTTGCCGCGACTCTGATCCGCGCGTCCACGGATGCAGGCGTCCAAGTCGCGGCTCCTGCCTTCTATCGCTGCCGGTGAGCGAATCGCTACAGTAGCGTGGACCGGAGAACGCGGTTTGTGGACTGCCGATGATGTCGCCGTCGATGCGACTGACAGAGGTGATGGCAAGTGCATCGTTGAATGGTGTGGCCTCCTACGTAACCGCAGTGAATGTCGCCGACGTGCTCCTGGTGTAGCGAACGGTCCGAAAGGTCTCGCGCGTTTCGAAGTGGACCGCAAGTGGTTCGGGATTACGAACAAAGAACTAGCGTAGTACCTGGGATCGCACGCAGCGCCTGTCGCGAATCGTCCTTCACAGCGACACCCGCCGTGCGCCGTGGCTGGGAGCCGATGCCGTGCGATCTTGAGCATGCGAGACATGGCCATCGTCGCGCTGGCCGGCGAACAAGTAGGGCGGAGCGCGCCGCATATTCGACCTGACGGTGGACTATGCCAAGACGCGAGTGCAGTTCGGCCGACCCATCGGCGGCTTCCCGGCGATCAAACACATGGCTGCGGACCTGCTGATCGAGGTCGAATCCGCCACCTCCGCTGCGCACCATGCGGCCGCCGCGCTCGCTGAGAGATCACCGGATGCTGAAGTGCTCGTCAGTTTGGCCGGATTCGCTTGCGCTGATGCATTCAGTCAAGTGGCTGCAACGTCGATTCAAATGTGTGGCGGAATCGCATTCACCTGGGACCACCCGGCGCACCTCTACTTGCGTCGAGCAAGGGCCGATGCAGAACTGTTTGGTTCGCCCAACCATTTTCGTGAGCGCTATCTGGCAGCGCTGGAGCGAGCGTCATGACGGCGGACGTATCCGACGAGGCTGTGCAGGCTGAAGTTCGCGCTTGGCTTGAGCAACATTGGGATGCGGAATCCCGGCGACCAAGACAGGGCGCGGAAGGCAGAAGCTGGCTTCGTACTGTCTTCGATGCACGTTGGGCCGTGCCTCGCTGGCCCATTGAATGGCATGGGCGAGGCCTTGAGGACCGGCAAGCAAGGATCATTGAGCAGGAATTCAAGCGTGTGGGTGCACCTGGAACGGGTCAGGATCGATCGCACATCGTCGCCAATACGCTGCTCAAGTTCGGCCGCGACGCGCTGAAACGCAAATTGCTGTCGACGCTCGTGACCGGCGAAACGAGCTATTGTCCTGCTCTACAGCGAGCCCGGCGCTGGTTCGGACCTCGCCTCCCTGCGTACGCGAGCGGAACGACGTGACGATCAATGGATCGTCAACGGACACAAGATATGGACCTCAGGTGGGCACACGGCCGACGTGGGCCTCCTGCTCGCCCGGACCAACATGGGTGCTCCCAAGCATCAGGGGATCAGCCTGTTCATCATACCGATGAAGCAACCCGGCGTGACTGTGCAGCCGATTCATCAGATCACCGGCGACTCTCATTTCAATGAGGTGTTTCTGGCCGATGCCATCGTGCCGGACGCCAACTTGCTCGGCAAACAGGACGATGGCTGGAAGGTATTGCAGACAGCGCTCGCCTACGAGCGGCTCATTATGGGTGAAGGTGCCGGCGAGCGCCGGCAGGGCTCGGGAAAGGATAATCCGATCGATCTCATCAAGCTCGCGCGAGACGCAGGGCGCCTTCATGATCCACTAATCCGTCAGGCCATAGCTCGAGCCCTCGGATACCGGCACCTCAATGCGTTGAATCTGGCGCGAGCCAAGGCCGAGATGACACAAGGCACATCATCGTCGCTCATGTCACTCGGCAAACTCGCGATGTCACGCATCCTGCACGAGGACGCCCGTGTCATGACCAGTATCCTCGGCGCATCGAGCATGCTCGATGGCCCTGACCATCCGATGTCTGCCGATGTCAACTATCGAACCGCGAATGCCTACATGACCTCCATCGGCGGCGGCACGGACCAGATACAGCGCAACATCATAGGCGAGCGTGTACTCGGCTTGCCGCGAGAGCCGGAACTTGACCGTGATACGCCATTTCGCGATCGGAAGAGATGAGTCGGCACTCTGAGCGCGTTGACCGCGGCCCGTCGGCGTTCTAAGACTCTATGAAGTCACTCAAACCGCCCAGCCGTGTGTTCACTCCATTCACGACCGTGCGGTAAACCAGATAGTTACCCTTGTAACCGCGACGATCGCTCCTGGCGAAACTGATCACCGTTCCCTTACCTCCCGCAGCGGCAGGTAGCATGCGGACGCGCTCCAGCGCATCGCGCAACCCTTCCGGAGTGGATGGCGACATCATTGACAATCCGCGTGCGAGAATCCGACCCAGGTCGTAGCCAATCGCCTGATACGTATGCGCGACCTGTCTGCCGAAGCGCTTTGCGAATGCGTCGGTCATCCGCTGGAACACGGGGTTCGACTCGTCGAACTGATCGATGCCAATCCAACCCTCGAAGGCAGAGGGCCCATCGAAGCCCGGCGTCGAGCCAACGAAGTTGCATACCATCAGCTTCATCGGATTCCAGGCGACTCTTGTCATTGCAGTGACGACGTTGCTGTGAACTGCGACCGAGATGACCAGTAGCGCCTCGGCGCCGGTGTCCCGCAGAACCGCCGATGCCTCTTCGAGGGATTCCATACTTGGTGACGAGCTGATATCCCGTATTCCGGCGACGCGCGACCCGCACTCGCGCATCGCTGTCCGAAACGTCGAGGCATACTCATCCCCCATCATGCTGCGGTCATGCAGCAAGGCGATGCTCCGCACGCCGCGATGCCTTGCGTAGTTGACGATCATGCGGATCTCGTCGCCATAGGTCCCGTTCGGTATCTGGAACAAGAAGGCGCTGCTGAGTGCGAGCGTCCCGCCGAACGAAAGTACCGGCACCATCGCCCGTTCGATGTCCTGACGGCAGGCCATCAGGTCGTCCGGCAATGTCGGCCCGATGACCGCCAGCACTCGCTCCGTATCGACGAGTTCCCGGAACGCCGCGCGTACATCGAGGGCTGCCGCAGTGGGACCTCCGTGGACCTTGCGGGCGATCAACTCTACCTTGCGATCAATGAGCCGGGTCTCGTACGCCTGCTCCAGCGCCAGCGTTATCGCGTCTGCGTAGTCCGCGATCGGGGTGGTAGTCCACGCCCAATCCATGAGCAGGCCTATGCGCCACGGTACTACCGAGGGCCGTCTCGGATTTGCAAGCGGCGCGGCTGATGTTGAGTCCGTGGATTCGCTCATCGGAAGCGCGACCGCCATGGAGCAAAGATCGTTGGCTTGAGAATTCCAGGTGGCGCGGCGATCACTTCGGGAATGGCGTTTATGCAGAGAGCTGCAATTGCACGTCCATTTGGATCGTACCCACCCCTAGTCAGGGCATCCGGGCCAACGGCCTCCAGCGGCATTTCAGCGCGGAAGCGTGGCTCCCCGACCACGTCGATGATCCAGACATTGCGCTCATCCCAACCTTCGATGGGATCGACATACCAATGAGACCTCTGCGACACGACCAGACCATTCGCCATGCGAATGGTCCAGGTCCACACGGTGCCACGAGCGGTGCCCTTCACGATCAGCCCGGCCTTGATCTTGATATCGCGCTCCGCAGGCACCCATTCGAGTGCGAGGTCGATCGATACGACTTCGGTTTCCCACTGCGCTGCCATCAGGTGGTACATCTCGCTGTACAGCGTCGTGAGTGTGCGTGGCGTCTGATGATCCAACGTGATCACGCCCGGTGGATGACCCAGACCTATCACATCATAGATCGTGTGTGCCGGCCTCAGCCGCAGGTCAAAGTATTCGATGAAGTTTACTTCGCGTACAGCAGTGCAGAAACTCGTTACCGCGGGCCCCATCCGGTCGAAGACGAAGCCAGGACAGATGCCATTCCCGTGCAACGTCGACTGTCCCTTCGCGCAGGCGTCGAGAAACTTCTGTTCGTATTGGGCACCGCGCCATCGCGGCCAGTAGTATCCCCGGATCGATATGACACTCTTGCCCGATTCGAGCAGGGCCAGTACTTCCTGGTCGCTCTTCTCAGTCGTGGGCTCGAGCATTGGCATGTACAACACAACATCGGCATCAATTACGAGCGTCGTCGTGATGTCGTTCATCGCGCGAACCCCCGTAGCTGGTCGGCCGCAGAGATTCCCGGCGTCGACTCCCTCCTTCTCCGCGGAGTACACGTGCACGCCGACCAACTCAAGATCTGGATGGTCGATGATCTGACGCAGCGCCTCGGTTCCCAACTTGCCAGTCGCCCATTGGATAACGCGATAAGGCGCGTTTGCTCGTTTCGACATGGATGCATCCGGATCGGTCGCAGTGCGAATCGTCGTATACTAAGTTAGCTATATCGGACTTGCACGGTTCCACAGAATGTTGACGCTCTATCACGCCAAGGACACACGCTCGTTCCGGGCACTTTGGACTCTGGAGGAGCTCGGCATTCCATACGAGCTGAAACGCGTGCGCATGCCCGCGCGGGCGCAGCCAGGCTACTTGCAAATCAACCCGCTCGGGACGGTTCCGACGCTGCTCGATGATGGCGTGCTCATGACGGAGTCGACTGCAATCGCACTTTACCTGGGGATGCGCTACGGCCCCACTCCACTCGCGGTCAACCCGGGCGAGCGCGACTACGCGACGTACCTCAACTTCGTGGTGCATGGCGAAGCCACGCTCACGTTCCCACAGGCCATCTACGTGCGTTACAAGTTACTCGAACCAGAAAAAGGACTGGGAGCCGCAGCTGATGACTACAAAAAGTGGTTCATGGCGCGGTTGCGACTGGTGGACTCCACACTGCGAGACCGCGAGTTCCTTTGCGCCGATCGCTTTACGATCGCTGACATCTGCGTGAGCTATGCGATCAAGCTCGCCGAGTATCTTGGCTACGGCGGCGAGCTGCCGGATGCTGTGACAGCCTATTGGGCACGCTTGCAGCAACGAGCTGGTTATCAGCGTGCCCTCGCCGCGCAATCCGCATCGGCATGAATGAAGCTGCGCTGCAGTCTCACACCGGCGAATCGAAGCGGATCTTCACCTGCCGAGGCCCGAAGGCGAAAAAATGCGGCTGGTATGCCAAGGCGTCGGTACCGTCTAGCGCCAGGTTGCGCAGTCGCGCTATCAGCCGACGGAAGCCGACGCGCAGTTCGGCGCGCGCGAGTTGGTTGCCGACACAGAAGTGGATGCCATAACCGAACGTTACATGCTGCGTTTGGTTGGCACGATCCAGCACCATCTCCTCCGGCCGATCGAATGCCTGCTCGTCCCGGTTCGCAGACGCCCAGCGCAGCCAAACCACCGAACCCTTGGGTATCCTCTGGCCATGCAGTTCCACATCCGAGGTTGTAAGCCGCGGCAGCCCCTGTAGCGGCGCAGTGAGGCGCAAGGCCTCCTCGACGAAGCGAGGGATGCTCTGTGGATCGCCACGCAGGCGGCCCTCGAGCCCATTCTGAATCAGATACACCATGGCCTGGCCGAGTGTGTTCGTTGTGGTCTCGTTGCCGGCGACGAGCACCTGCTGCGTGATCGACAGACGCTCCTCGATGGGCATGAGCGTGCCGTCCTGGTTCTGTGCGTTGGCGATGTCGTTCAGGATGCAGGGCCGTGGCTCCTTCAGGATCTTTTCGATCTCCGCCGCGAAGTAGTTCTGCATCTCGATGATGTTGCGCGTGTGCGCCAGCTGTGTGGGCTCATCGTTGCCGACATTGGCAGCGCCGATGAGCGAGTCGGACCAGCGTTTGAAATCCTCGCTTCTTGCAAGCGGCACTCCGAGCTGATCTGCGATGACGAGCATCGGCAGAGGCACGGCGAACTCGGAGAGGAACTCGGCGTGCCCGTGAGCTGCAAAGCGGTCGATGAGTTCGTCTGCAACGGTTTCGATGTAGCTCTCAATCTGCCGAATGCGCGCTGGTGAGAACGCCTTGTCGACAACGCCACGATAGCGGCGATGACGCGGCGGATCACTGTTGACGAGTACGTGCGGCGTAACGTACCCCTCTTCTGCAAACATGCGTGCGATGGCTGCTGCCCCGGGTGCGTCGCGACGGGTTGCCAGCAGCTGATGTGTCTCGTTGGAGAATCGAGTTGTGTCCAACGCGATCGCTTTGATGTCTTCATAGCGAGTGACGACCCAGGTTTTTGTCAGCGGGTCGAAATACACCGGCGCCTCATCCCGTAGCTGCTTGTATGCAGCGTATGGGCAGACCTGCACCGCTGGATCCGTCAACGAAGGGATAGGCTTGGAACTCATTGCAACCCTCTGTGCCATGACTCGGCTAACTTGTCGCGTCTGCTTCCCGCGCCCAGCGCGGCAGTGGCATACCGACATCGTAGTGCCACATCAGGCGCACTGAGTCGCGCCTTTGTGGATCGAGAACCACCCGCGCCAACTCCACGAGGTCGGCACCAGTCCGACGGCCCCTCATTGCCCAGCTGCGTAGTCGTCGGCTGTAGAGCTGCACGTCGTAGTCCGCCGAGAATCCATTGCCGCCAAACGTCTGGTGGACATTGGTCGCAACGAATCTCGCTGCTTCGATTGCCTTGGCACGCACGATGATCGCGAAGGCCGCCTGTGGAGATCCGTCACCGCCCGCCTCCGGCAACGCGCTGAATGCTGTCTTGCGTACCAGCAATTCGGCCGCATCGAGAAGCGTCGCGGCGTTCGCGAGGCGGTGGGCGACCGCCTGATAACTGCCAATCGGCTTGCCAAACTGCTTGCGCTCGCGCACGTATTCGAGTGCGTACAGCAGCAGCGCTTGACCGGCTCCGGTCAAGCGGGCGGCCTCAGTCAATGCCGCATAGCGTGCGATACGATCCGCAACCACTCCGTCACCCACGCGCTCGCCTGAGCCGGTGGCGCGGTGATTCACCAGCCAGTCCCCGGCGGAGCTCCGATGCGCGCTGCCGTCGTGCCGCTCGATATGGACTGCGTTGTCGACGCGCACGGCAACCAACGGGACACATGCCGGCACGGGGCCGTCAAAGCCGCAGGAGACGCTGGGTCGCTTAAGCACCGCGAGCACTGGAATCGTTTCTACGTACGACGTGGCGGCGAGTGCCCTGCCAAGCTCGTATGAAATGCGCGCGAACAGATCCGGTGCCGCCTCAAGATCATCGAGACCGAACGCGGTCAGATCAGCTTCCAGGCCGCGGTCGCGGCCGTCCTCGGCAGCCTCCGCCGCTCGTACTTGCGCTGTCGTGCTCTTGGTTGCGAGCAGCTTGCGCAATGCGCCGCCGATCTCCTCGACTTCGTCACTCCAGCGTTCATCCAGCACGGCTTACCCCTTGGGCAGGTTCAGATGGCGTCCCGCCATCGTGTTTCGCTGTACCTCGCTGGTTCCGCCAATCACGGTCAATACCGTCGCGACCCGCAATTGCTGTTCCACATCCGCGGCCAGCACGTCCTGCGCATCGGCGAAGAGAGCTTCGTGACCCAGGAAGTCCGCCGCCCACTCGATGAATCGCTGCGCCAGCTCTGAACCATGAATCTTGCTCATCGGGCCAATGCCGGAGGTGTCTTCGCCACGCTGCGCGGCTAGTCCCACTCGCAGATAGAGCAACCGGTCGGCCTCCAGATCCATGACGAAACGGCCCAGAGTTTCGAGGTCACTCTCGGACAATTGGTCCGCCAGCCCAGTGAGTCGGTGGATCAGACGTGCGCAGAATAGGCGCGTCTCCGTGCCGCCGAAGCTCATGGCTCGTTCTTCGTTCAGGTTGCCGGTGATCACCTGCCAGCCTTCGTTCTCCACACCAACGAGATTCGCGACAGGAACTCGCACGTTGTCGTAGAAGACCGAGTTCACGTGCCAGCCACCCATAACCCAGACTGGCTGAATGGTGATGCCCGGGGAGCGCAGATCGACCAGGAGGACGGACAGCCCTCGATGACGCGACTGCTCGGGATCGGTGCGAACAAGCAGGCTGCACCATTTGGAGATGTGCGCAGACGAGGTCCACAGCTTCGAGCCGTTCACGATGTAGTAGTCGCCCTCGCGCACTGCCCGGGTCTTGAGGGCCAGCAGATCACTCCCGCTCCAGGCTCCGAAAGCCCCTGGCAGTATGTCCAGCTGCCATCGTCGCACGGGGAAGGTGTTCGGCGATCTGCTCCGGTGAACCGCTGCGCAGCAGCATGCCGCCCCCGCGCTGGTTCGTGGTCAGCCCGTAGCCGGGGAATCCCTGGCACTCGAGTTCTTCGGCCATGAGGAATTGCTGATCGATGCGAGCCTGTTTGCCGTACGGCGTCGGCCAAGTAAGCCCAATTAAGCCGAGAGCGGCGAGTTTCTTGTGGAAGGACGGCGAATATCGTTCGACTGCCAGCGACTGGATCTCGGCCCGCATGTCCTGCATCTCGCTCCAGCCGTATTCGTCGGCCAGGAGGCGCATCTGGTCGCGATAGATAGTGTCTTGTGCGTCAGGACGAAAATTCATGACTTCTCATCACGAAGTGTCTGATTGCCAAACATCGCTAGATAAGTTTACTATCATGCTCCTGCTTCCGGAAGCAGCACGCCTACAATTTGCCGCGTGCATAGGTGCGCTGACAGAGGTATCGAACGAAGCGATGGCCCGAATAACGTTTATCGAAGCGTCAGGCGAGCGCAAGGAAGTGGAAGCAACGATCGGTGAATCCGTGATGCGGCCGCGATCAACAATTCGGTCAACGGAATCGCTGCTGAGTGCGGTGGATGCCTGAGTTGCGCCACATGTCACGCCTATGTCGACCCGGAGTGGCTCCCTCGATTGCCCGCACCCTCAGAGGAGGAGAAGGTCATGATTGAGTGCGCCATTGACGTACGCCCCAATAGCCGGCTCACATGCCAACTCACGGTCTCCGATGAGCTCGATGGCCTCGTCGTCCAAGTGCCGGCGTCCGAGTTCTAGAACCTGCAGCTCAGGCTCAGTTGCGCGGAAAGCACCATGTCCGTTCCAAGATCCCGCCATTGACCGATCGCCCGCCGCATGTGCCGCCGGAGCTGGTCTACGACGTCGATATTTTCAATCTGAGGGCGCCAAGGACGACGTTCACAAAGCGTGGAAACGCGTACAGCGGGAAGCGCCGCGAATCTTCTGGACGCCGCGTAACGGCGGATACTGGATGATCACCCGCGCCAAGGACATCGAAGAAGTGCAGAAGGATCACGAGCATTTTTCGATGAAGCGGATGCTCATTCCCAACATCCCCGGCCCTTCCCTGCCCCGCCGCTCGATTTCGAGCCGCCGGAGCATGGCCCGTGGCGACTGTTGATCTCGCCGGCGTTCTCACCGAAAGTGGTCGCGACGTCGAAGTACATGGTCCGCAAGACGCGATCGAGCTGATCGAAGGCTTCGCGCCTAAGGGCGAATGCGAGTTCGTCTCTGAGTTCACCAAGGTACTGCCGATCGTGGTCTTCCTCACCATGATGCAGCTGCCGCCCGAAGATCGTAACGAACTGATGGGCCCCGCCGATGCGATCGTCACGCTCCCCGCATCCCGAACAGATCCACAACGCGAGGCTTGCATTGAAGGCGTACGTGCAAAAGGCGGTCGACGAGCGAAAGGCACGACCGGCGACGATCTGATTCCAAGATCATCAACGGCAAGATCCGGGGCGCCGATTGCTGAAGAACACGTGGTCGGGATGTGCACGCTGGTGTTGAGCGGCGGCCTCGACACGGTCAAGAATCTCCTCGGCTTCATCGCGAAGTTCCTGGCGACACATCCGGAGCATGTGCGCCAGCTGCGTGAGAAGCCGCGAGATCATTCCGCATGCCATCGAGGAGCTGATTCGCCGACACGGGGTTCCGAACACCGCCCGACTATCGTCAAGGACTACGAGTTCCTCGGCGTTCAGCTCAAGGCGGGAGAACAGCTGCAGGGCGTCACGGCATTGGTCGGCCTGGACGACGAAACGTTCCCGATCCAATGACGGTCGATTTCAGTCGGCCGGCGCCATTCCTCACGCGGCCTTCGGCAACGGGCCACACCGTTGTCCTGGTTCGATACTCGCGAACCGCGAGATCAAAATATGGCTGGAAGAATGGTTGCCGCGGATTCCCGAATTCTGGATCAAACCAGGAACAGTGCCACAACACGATGCGGGGATGGTCAACAACGTCTCCGAACTCTGGCTCGCCTGGAACAAGAAACCTGCCTGATCAGGAGCCTCCAGCGATGTCAAAGTCACTCGCAGGAATTCGTGTCCTCGAACTCGGGCGGATTGTTTCGGCGCCATGGTGCGGCCAGACCCTCGCCGACCTCGGCGCAGAAGTCATCAAGGTCGAAAGCCCGGGACGCGGAGATGACCTGCGCAGCTACGGCCCTTCCTTCGCGCGGGACGCATAGGGAAACGCGACGCCGGAATCCGGCCACTATCTGTGCTCCAACCGCAACAAGCGCTCGATCACTGTGGACATGTCAAAGCCGAAGGTCAGGAGATCATCCGCCGCCTCGTGCGCGATACCGATGTGTTAATCGAGAACTACAAGGTGGGAGACCTGGCGCGCTATGGCCTTGACTATGAAAGACTGTCCCGCAGCAACCCGCAGCTGATCTATTGCTCGATTACGGGCTTTGGACAGACCGGACCGTATGCAAAGCGGCCCGGCTACGACGCCGCATTCCAGGGGATGAGCGGGATGATGGCGGTGACAGGTGACCCGGAGGGAGAGCCACAGCGCGTTGGCGTGTTCATCATCGACGAGATGACGGGCCTGTACGCGAGCGTAGCGATCCTCGCCGCGCTGCGCCACCGCGATGCGGGCGGCGGCGGCCAATACATCGACCTCGCGCTGCTCGACGTGGGCGTCGCCGCCATGGCTGCGCGGACGGTCGAGTGGACACTCGAAGGAAAGATCCCTGAGCGCCTCGGGCACCAAGTCGCCAGGTTCGGCACCCGCGCAGGTGTTCAAGTGCGCGGACGGCTATCTCAATATCCAGGCTGGTGCGGAGCCGGACTATCGCAAGCTCTGCGATGTGCTCGGCCTGCCAGAACTCAAGGAAGATCCTCGATTCGCTGTGCGCAAAGATCGCGTGCTGAATCAGCACGTGTTGATTCCGCTTCTGGAGCAAATGATCAGCCAGCGCACAGTCGGGAACTCGGTGAGGATTGATTTCACGCGGCCTTGTCGCTTCTCCGATCTATCGCGCCAACGAAGTGGTCAGCTGATCCGCAGGTGGTCCATCGCAAGCTGCACTTCGAAGTGCCGCATCCGACCGTCGGCAAGGTGCCGCTGGTGGCGAGTCCGATGCGCATCTCGAAGACCCCGGTAGATGTTTACACAGCCCCGCCAACGTCGGACAGCACACCGACAACATCCTTCGAAAGCGACTCGGTTATTCGAGCGATCGAATCGACGGAGCTGCGTCGTGCTGGCGTGATCTGATCGCCTCTCGTCGGCCGCAGCGGCAGCGCTGCGGGCATCCGACCCAGCTCGTCAAGCTCTGGGAGCGATGTCTTCGCCGGCGCGCGCCTGCTCCATCGCGAGCGCATCCTCGACGAGTTGATCCACGAGCCCAAGTTCGACACCCGCCTCCATGGCCAAGGCGCGCAGGCCTTCAACGACATCGGTCAGCAAGCTGAGGGCATGCGCCGCGCCTTTGTCGTGCTGCGTTCGCTTGAACTTTCGTCTGGCCTGAATAGCGAACGCCGCGCTCGAGCCGCTGCAGGTCGGCAGCGCGTCGGCCGCAGCGTCTACATCCAAACCAAAGCTGGTAATGAGTTCGATCATCTTCGTAGACGTTGCCAGATGCGCGGCGTAGAAATAGTTGTTCAGGCATTTGGCGAGCTGGCCGCTGCCGTACTGGACCCATTCTCACGACCTTCGAACCATAGGCCGAGAGAATGGGTAACGCCGCCTGCATCACCGCGGCGTCACCTCCGACCAGGATCGTAAGATCGCCCGGCGTAGGAACGATCGCGTCCACCGCTTACAGGGGCGTCGAGCAGGTGTACTGCGTGAGACTCCGCAATTGCGTGGATGCCCCGCACGGCGTCAGGCGGGATGGAGCTATGGATGACCAGAATGGATCCCGGGCGCATTTGATCGAGCAGTCCGCCGGTGAGCACCACATCCCGCACCTGCTGTTCATTCCCGACTACGACAAGCACGATGTCGCAATGGCAGCCGAGTGCGAGCAGCGGCACATACGTCGCGCCGCACTGGACAAAGCGGTCACAGACCTCGGGCCGGCGCGCATGAAGGAAAAGCGGCCAGCCGGCTTTGATCAGACAGAGCGCGATAGGTGTTCCCTGATCGCCCAGGCCGACGATGCCGACCTTCGTCTTCGATCGGACGAGCTCCTCGGTCGACACTCGTACCTCCCCAGTAGGGGATTACACCGACTGAATCGCTGACCCCTTCTCCGCCGTCAGACGCAGCCCACAACTACCATGCGGTCAGGTTGATCGAACGCGATTGGCAGTGTGCGCGGCGCATACACCATATAGCTCGGCAGCGCAGTTGGCGTCCCATTCGGTCGAAGATTCTTCAGGCGCGTCAGCAGCAACTCGAAAGCAATGCGCAGCTCGGCGCGAGCAAGCAAGTGGCCCAGGCACATGTGTATGCCCACTCCGAAGGTCAGGTGCGGCCGAATGGCCGGCCGATCGATGTCAACCACATCCGCTTGCTTGAATCGCAGCTCGTCACGGTTCCCGGCGCCGAAGCGCAGCACGATCATGGAGTTCGCCGGGATCGTCACGCCGTGCAGCACGCCCTCGCGCACGTTGCGCCGGTATTGGCATTGCGGTGGCGCATCGATCCTCAGTGTCTCTTCGACGAATTCGTTGATTCGCGCCGGATCCGCCCGCAGACGCTCCTGCAATCCAGGAGTGGCGATCAGGCGTCGCATTGCGTTCCCAAGCGCCGAGGTCGTCGTTTCATTGCCGGCCACCAGAATTGAGCTCAACAAATGCACGGCCTCACGCGTCGTCAGAGCTCGCCCCTCCACTTCGGCGACCGCCAGATCGCCCGAGATGTTCTCCTGCGGGGCATCCTTCGCCTTGGCGAGCTCCGCAGCCAAGAACTGCTGCATCTCGATAACGAGTTTCGTGAGCTCGACTTGCAGTTCACCGCTGATGCCGGGCTCGTAGACCTTCATCATCGCGTCCGACCAGCGTTTGAAATCTGCCGCACGATCGCGGTTACCCCAATGGTGTCCGCGATGACGTACAGCGGCAACAGCATCGCAAACTCGTCGACGAACTCCGCTTCTCCGCGGGCGGCGAAGCCATCGATCAGCATCGTCACGAGTTCGCGGATATACGGCTCGAGCGCCTTGACGCGACTCGCCTTGAATGATGCGTCGACGAGGTTTCGATACATGCGATGTGCTGGCTCGTCGGCGTTGATCATCGTCGGCAGCGCCGGGTACCCATGCTCCTCGTAGAGCCTGGTCACCTCCTTGTGCGCGGGAGTGAGACTCCTGTCGCCGTACACAGGATGCTCGCTTGAGTAGATCGCGGCATCCTGAGCGATCGCCGAGAGATCCTCGAAACCGGTGATTTCGTAGAAGCCAGTAACAGGATCCCGATAGACGCGCGCCTCTGCATGCAACTTCTTATAGGCTGCAAATGGACAGAGCTGGATCGCGGGATCCACAAAGGTGATGTTGCCCGTCGTCCCTGCAATGCGGCCATCGTCACCCATATTCTCGCCACCCGTCTGGGTTATGCCGGACCTGCGCCGAGCTCACTTTGGTTAGCCACGTGCACGCAGCAATCTCGCGGCGCGCCAGAAATTCAACATCCCTATCAGGCTGAACACGTCGCGGATGCCATGCCGACACCGATGGAGCGGGATCCAGCGAACGCATGGGTCGCGTCGCTGACAGCACCTACAACCAGCGTGCCCAGTCCATAGGAAACCACGTTGAAGCTGACCAGCAGGATCGAGACGGTTGCTGTACGCATCGCCAAGTGGCGCAAGACTGGAGGGAGCCGTAGCCGACGCCGATGAAGGATTGCGCAAAAAAAGCCATGAGCCCACCATTATCACCGCCAGCGTCGCAGCCTCAACCATCAGGAACGCGGCTAGTCCAAGAACGATCGACACTCTGACCCCCGAACGGGTACGAGCAGCTTCTTCCATTCGTCGCCGGCCGACGCGATCCGCCAGAGCCCCGCCGAACGCGGCGCCAACGCACCACAGACGCCCACGGCAATCGCCGCAGCGAAGCCGGCACTGCGCAACGGCAGCTCGTGAACGCGGATCAGAAAACTGGGCGTCCAGATCGAAATGGTCGCCAGCATGACGTTGCAGCTCGTCATTCCCACGCAATGTTGAACAGCGCCCGATCTCGCCACATGTTGGCGAATACCTGAGCGAAGCGGGCTGGCGGGCCATCGTGCTTGCTCGTCGAAGTGCCCTCGCTCGGGCTCGCGCACGGTAAGCATCATGAGCAATGCGACAATCAGGCCCTGGCAAACCGGCCAGAAGAAAGCTGCGCGCCAGCCATAAACCGACGCGACGAATCCACCGACGGCCATGCCCAGGAAGATTCCCGCCGGGGCGCCGAGGCTGAACAAGCCCATCGCAGTCGCACGCGACGAGCGGGGAAAAGAGTCGCTCAGATCGACATGCTGACAGGCGTGAAGCCGGCCTCGAATGAGCCGACACCGATCCTCGATGCATCAACAGTGCAAGACCGTTGCCAGACCTGCCACCCCGGTCATCGCGCTCCAGCCGGCAATCAGCACGACCAGCAGCCACTTGCGGTTCACCCGATCGCCGAGCATGCCGAGTGGAATGCAGGCCAATGCGAACGGTGCGGTGGTCGCAACGCCGTGAGGATGCTGAGCTGCGTATCGCTCAGCCCGAAATCTTTCTTGATGGGCTCGATAAGGATCGACAGGATGCTCTTGTCGAGGTTGTAGATCGCGTAGCTGATGACCAGCACCGCCAGCACATACCAGCGATAAAAGCCGGTGCGGTCCGTGCGACATCGGCCACAACGTAGTCGGCTCTCGTCGTCATCCCTCACCGCCCGCTGCGGCTCCCGGTCATCGCCGTCATGCGACGGTGAACGGTATAGGCGTGAAGATAACGTTTGCAACCTCGTTAGCGAGGTTTAATATGATCGCCAAGGAGACGCGTATGCCTCTACTTCAGAACCAGGTCGCATTTCTGTCCGGTGTCGGTGCCGGGCTCGGGCGAGATACCGCCCTGCTATTCGCTCGCGAAGGTGCCGACATCGTTCTGACCGCACGCCGGTCCGAAATCATCGAGCGGGTCGCCGCTGAGGTCAGAGCGCTCGGCGGCGCCTGCCTTGCCATGTTGCAGATATCACCGCCTAGCCGACTGCGAGCGGGCGACCGGAGGGTGCCATCGAACAGTTCGGCAAAATCGACACGCTGGTGAACATCGCTTACCGCGGAGATTGGCCGCATCGGACAACCCTGCTGAGGCCCGAGCCCGACCTGTCGAACTGGCGCGAATGCTTCGACGTCAACGTGTTCGCGACATCTGCAGATGACACGAGCCGTGGCGCGTCACATGGTCGCGCGAAGTTCAGGTCGCATCATCATGATCAATACCATGACGGCCGAGAAGGTTCTGCCCGGCAGTGAAGCCTATGCGGGCTCGAAAATCGCGCTGCAGCGGATGACACGTGCCATTGCCATGGAACTCGGCGAGTACGGCATCCGCGTCAACTCCATGCACCCGGGATACATGTGGGGACCTCAGGTCCAGAAGGTGCATGGCACAGCGCGCTCAATCTAACGGTACCACCGCGGAAGAGGAACTGCGCCTGGTCACCGATCAGGCGGCGCTGCGGTATATTCCCTCCACCGAGGAGTATGCGCGGACGCTGCTGTTCTTTGCATCGCCTTTGTCCGACGCCGTTACGGGGCAATCTCTGCACGTGAACGGCGGACCTCTATTTTCACTGAGTCCGATGCGCGATTCCGCCGCCAGCCGCCTGCCTCTTGTCATCGCGGTCTCGATCAACGGTGAGAAAAGCAAGTCGATCAATCCCAACATTCCACGCAGCCATGCCGAGATCGTTGCCACCGCCATTGCTTGTTACGACGCCGGCGCCTCGATCCTGCATGCCCACAACAGCGACACGAGCATGACCGGCGCGCAGGCGGCGGAGGATTATCTGCTCGCCTGGCGGCAGGTGCGCGCGCTGCGCCCGGGTGCCCTCTGGTATCCGACGCTCACTCGCTCCGGCGGCCAGGAGCTCGAGCACGTCAAGCTCATCGACGAAGCGATCGGCATCGAGTTCGCCTGTGTCGACCCGGCGCCGTCGCTGTCGCGAAACTCGACGCGGACGGGCTGCCCGCAGGCAGATACTACGTGAACAGCTTCGATCAGATCCGCTCCGCTTTCCGACAGCTCGAGGAGCGCAGACTCGGCGCCCAGATCGCAATCTACGAGCCAGGCTATCTGCGAACCGTGCTGGCCTATCACGCTGCTGGCCGATTGCCCGCGGGCACAGTCGTCAACTTCTATTTCGGCGGTCCTTACGGCCTGACCGGCGAAGGCTCCCTGCCCTTCGGGTTACCGCCAACGCGCGCTTCGCTGGATGCGTATCTCGGACTACTGGGCGACGTGGATCTACCCTGGACGGTCTCGGTCTGGGGCGGCGATCTGCTGCGTACCGAACTGCCACGACTCGCGATCGAGCGTGGCGGTCATGTCCAGATCGGACTGGAGAGTCACTTCGATCCGATTCACAAACCCACGAACGAAGCGCAAGTGCGGGAAGTGGTGCAACTCGCTCACGCTGCCGGTCGCCCAGTAGCGGATCGAGCGCAACCCTCAGGGTGTGGCGCTCTCCGCGTGCCTGATGCACGTGCGACTTTGGAACTTGCGCGAGGCTCACATGCAACCACTGGAAATCGTCGAAGCATTCCTTCACGCCTACTTCGGCCAAGATCGCGACGGCACCATGCGCTTGATCAGCGACGATTTCGAGTGGATCAGCATGTGCATACCTGATCGCGCCGTACGCGGGCGCGCTGCCATGCATCGCTTGGTTCATGAACAGAACTTCGGGTTTCCGGAGCGTTTCCGCGATGGACACCACCGCACGGTGTGCGCTCTGCACTCAGACGGCATCGTGATGCACGAGCGCGTCGACTACTTCACGATGCGTGACCGTCAGATCGAAGTTCCTTGCTGTGCCACGTTCAAGCTCAGGGGGAGCAATCTCGCGTGTGGCGCGACTACTTCGACATGGGAAATGTCGTGAAACAGATGCTTGCAGCTGGCGTAGCGTTGCCATCGAGGAATCCATGACGCGCCGACACTGGTTCATCCTGTCGCTGCTCATGGCGGCGGAAATCGTTTCCGCCTTCGAAACCTCAATGGTGCTTGCCGGGCTTGGAGCGTGGTTGCGCATCCATGGTGATCCGGTCGCCATCGGCTGGATCGTCTCTTCGTACCTCCTGGTGTCCGCTGCCGCGGCCGCACTGTGCGGACGGCTGGGCGACATGTACGGTCGTAAGAGAGTGCTGTTGGTCGTCATCGGTGTCGCATGCATCGGCTCAGTCATCAGCGTCGCGGGCGGCAGTCTGAACTGGATCATTGCTGGACGAGCAATTCAGGGCGCGGCTGGGGCAATCATTCCACTCTGCTACGGTCTCGCTCGCGAACACCTGCCGCGCTCGCACGTACCTTTCGGCGTGGGCCTCATAGTCGCAACGGCCGCGGCGGGCACTGCAGTGGGACTTCTGATCGGCGGTATTCTCACGGACGCCTATGGCCCGCAGAGTATCTTCATCGCAAGTGCGATTGTCGCGGCTGTCATAGGGATCATTGTCGCAGGCGGTCTGCCTGGGTCGTAGCACCGCCATGTACGGGCGCGGTGGACTGGCTCGGTGGCATTCTGTTTGCACCCGCCGTGGCGGCACTACTACTTCTATTCAGCAATGGTTCGCGATGGGGCTGGACGAGCACGTTGTCGATCTCAGCCGGCAGCGGTGGGGTGCTGCTGCTGGCTCTCTGGGTCTGGCACGAGAGTCGGCAGCGTGAGCCGCTGATCGACGTACGGCTGCTGGCCGATCGACGCTGTGCGCTGGGCAACCTGGTGATGTTCTGCGCCGGCATCGGCGTCATGCAGATGACGCAGCTGACATCGCTGCTCTTGCAGCAGCCTACCTGGACGCTGGTTGGCCTCGGCACGACCGCGACCTTTGTCGGACTGCTCAAGTTTCCGGCAGTCGTCTCAGGCGCTGCAAGCTCCGTGTGGGCCGGATGGGCTTCGGGCAAGTATGGTGGCGGGTTCCCGATGCTCATCGGCTGCGCAGTGATGGCGTTCGCATCCGCGCTAGGGGCACTTTCGCACAGTCAAGTGGCAGTCATCTTCGTCGTCGTTTGCGTGGCGAACATGGGCGTCACCGCAACCTACACCGGCGTTCCCAATGTGCTGATCGAAGCGTCACCCGCCAATCGCACGAGTGAATCGACTGGTCTGATGGCGGTCGTCAGAGCAATGGCTCAGGCGATCGGTGCGCAGGTTCTGGCAATCGTGCTGGCGAGTACAACCGTGATTTCCACAGAAGGGATGGCCTTTCCCGATGAGCGCGCCTACACCGCGGTCTTCTGGTTCATGGCGGCGGCGTCGGCGCTCGGCTTCGTCCTCACACTGCTACTTGAGCGTACTTCCCGGGTTCCCGGCCAAGCCGCCGCAGATCAGGCGTCCTAGTCGAGACGTATGTGCATTCGCCTCGGGCCATGGGCGAAGAACGCAGGTAATCGCTCGACCGCGTCGCCATCGGCCAAACGAACATTTGGCCAGCGCGTCACGATAGCTTCAAACGCCGCACGCATCTCGGCGCGAGCGAGTTGATTACCAATGCAGAAGTGCAGACCGTGACCGAACGCCATGTGCTGCGTGATCGCCTTGCGAGCGAGCTGCAGCTCCTCCGGACACTCGTACTGTGCGGGATCGAGCCCGCCTGCTCCCCAGCGCAGCATAACCGTTGAGCCGGCAGGAATCTTGACGCCGCCAAGCTCGGTGTCGCGAGTCACTACACGAAAAAAACCCTGCAGGGGTGCACGCAACCGCAGGGCTTCCTCCACGAAATTGCGCACCAGCTCGCGACTGCCGTCCGCGCGCAGTCGCTCGCGCAGGGCGGCGTCGTCAATCAGGATCTGCAGGGCATTGCCCAGCGCGTTCGTCGTCGTTTCGTTGCCTGCGACCAGGATGTTCTGAAACAGATTTACCATCATGCCGACCGTCAGGAGTTCACCGTCGACCTCGTTGTTGGCTACGATGCTGAAGATGGTGTCGTCGGGCTTCTGCCGGACCAGTTCCACACGCCGCGCCAGAATGTGCTGCATTCGGATAATGTCCCTCACGTAGTCGAGCATCTTGGCGGCAGGCGTGAGCGGATCCGCCACAGCCAGCATCGCATCAGAGCCCGCTTTGAAGGCCAGATGATCGTCTCGTGCGACACCAAGCTGATCGCAGATGATGTTGAGAGGCAGTGGTATCGCGAACTGCTTCACAAACTCCACTTCGGCCGACGTTTCGCACGCCGTCATGAGTGCGGCGACTTCCGCGCGGATTGCGGGCATCAACGCATTGATACGCGCGACTGTAAACGCGCGATCGACGAGGGACCGATAACGCCGATGATCGCTGCCGTCATTGTTCAACAGCGTCGGGATCGGAGAAAAGCCTTCCGCGCGTAGAGTTCGCTGATCTCACGCTGCAGCTCTGCACTGCGCGCGGACTGTCGGCTGATCCGGTTGGAGAACGTTTGCACGTCGGTAGCCGCGGCGCGAATTTCGGCAGCGCCGACGACCTCATACATTCCCGTACTCGCATCGAAATAGACGGGCCGCGAACCGTGCAGTTTTCTATAGGCAGAGAATGGACATAGCGCAGTCTGCGGATCGGCGAAGGAAATCGGATCATCGGCGTGGGCATTCATGCTGTTCTCCAATGGACCTACGCATGTTCGCGTGGCTGCGACGCGTCACAGGTTAACGGCCGGTCCAGACCGGCTTGCGTTTTTCCAGAAAGGCGCGCGGACCCTCCTTCGCGTCCTCACTGTTTCGGACGATGGCTCCAACTCTGCGCATCTCGACGAACAGGGCTTCCTCGTCGAGATCGAGCGCCTGATGAGCTACGATCAGACTCTGTTGCACCGAGAGTGGAGCGTTTTCGGCAATCTGGGCCGCAAGCGCAAGAGCCGCGGCGCGGGCTTCGCCGACCTGCACCACTCGATTGATCAGGCCCAGCGCATAAGCGCGCGACGCATCGATGGGCTCGCCCGTTGTCAGTAATTCGTAAGCAACGGCTGGAGGAAGGCGGCGTGCGGCGCGGAACACACCCCCAGCGCCGGCCATGATTCCGCGCTTGACCTCGGGCAGGCCGAACTGCGCGGACTGGGACGCAACGACCATTTCGCAGGCAAGACAGATTTCCATCCCGCCGGCGAGCGCTGGACCCTCAACCGCGACGATCCACGGTTTCGTGCGTTTCGCTTCGACGATTCCAGCGAAACCTCCCCGCTCTGTCACCAGCGCGGTGAAACGCCCCGCAGCCACTTCGTTCAGATCCGCGCCCGCACAAAACGTCTGAGTGCCTGTGGACGACAGCACCACTGCTCGGATCGTGGAGTCGCTCTCCGACTGCTGAATGGCAGCGTCAATACCCGAGACAACTGCAGCGTTGATGGCGTTGCGCTTGTCTGGTCTGTTGATCGTGACGAGCAGAACATGAGGTCCGACTCGTTCGGTCACCAGCTCGTTGTCTGTCATAGCTACTCCTCTATTGCCACCCCGCGGAGGCCGACGAGCCACATTTGCCATCGCCACCCCCAGAAGCCTATCTTCACTATACAAGTTATCTACGATGAGGTCGAAGCGATGGCGACGAGTACCGGGACTGCAGCACTGGCGAACCTGGAGAGTCGCGGACACTTCATTGGCGGCGCAATCATCGCGTCCTCGACGGCCGACGCCATCGAAGTCTTCGACCCTGCGACCGGTCAGCGAATCGCCGAAGTGGCTGCCGGGGCCCGTGCCGACATCGATGCCGCGGTCGCATCTGCCCGCGAGTGCTTCGACAGGCGCACTTGGCGCAACCGCACGGCCCACGAAAGAGCGCAGGCAATCTGGACGTTCGGCGACAGAATCGCCGCCCACGCGGACGAGTTCGCCGAACTCGAGGTCCGCGACAACGGCATGCCGCTAATTTTCGCCAAAGCGACCATCGCAAGCCTTGTGAACGGACTGCGCTACTACGCAGGCATGGTGACGAAGCTGCACGGGCAGACGGCGGAGCTTTCCGGCAATGGCCGCGAGATGCACGCATACACCAGTCCCGAGCCCGTTGGCGTAGTCGGTGCAATCACACCGTGGAACGCACCGTTGGGCGTGCTAGTCAACAAGATCGCACCTGCGATCGCTGCAGGTTGCAGCATCGTGTGCAAGCCCGCTGAGCAGACCCCTCTCTCGGCGATCCGCATCGGTCAGCTCCTGAGCGAGTGGAAGCTGTTTCCGGATGGCCTGATCAACATAGTTAATGGCTTCGGCCATGTTGCAGGAGCAGCGATCGCAGATCATCCGGGCATCGACAAGATCACGTTCACGGGGTCGACGGTCGTCGGGAAGAAACTCGTTCAAGCCTCAGCCGGAAATCTCAAGCGCCTGACGCTCGAATTGGGTGGTAAGTCACCGGTTTTTGTCTTCAACGATGCCGATCTGGCCAAGGCCATTGCCGGCGCGTCCATGGCGATCTTTGCCAACAGCGGTCAGGTCTGCTTTGCCGGGTCACGGCTGTATGTTCAGCGCGAGATCTTCGATCGGGTTGTCACTGGCGTGGCCAAGGCGGGCGCGGCGATGCGGTTGGGGAGCGGCCTCGACCCCCAGACACAATTGGGGCCGTTGGTCTCCCAACAGCAACTTACGCGCGTTCTGTCCTACATCGAAAGCGGGGTCAGCGAAGGAGCGGAATTGATCTCCGGCGGACAGCGCCACGGCACGACGGGCTACTTCGTGGCGCCAACGGTATTCGCCAATCGCGACCACAAGCCCATCCGCATCGCAGAGGAAGAGATCTTCGGGCCGGTGGTGACCGCCATGCCCTTCGATGGACTGTCTGACCTGGAAGCCCTGGCGAACGCAACGCCCTATGGGCTTGGCTCAGGCATCTTTACGACCAACCTCAGCACCGCGCACCGTGCCGCAAAGCTCATCAGGGCGGGAAACGTCTGGATAAATTGCTACGGCATCCTGGACAAGGCCATGCCCTTTGGCGGGTTCAAGCAATCCGGCTGGGGTCGCGAAGCGGGCTTCGAAGGCATCACCCCGTTCCTTGAAACGAAGGCCGTCTACACCATGCTCTGACCCCCGCCTCCAGGGTCTTGGTATTGATATTGCACCGCCAGAGTCCGGGCGCTCCTTGACGAGGACGGTTATAACTTCTATAACGAAGTTGTCGATCTGCACCAAGTCGACGACACCATTTCAGTACACTTCGCCACCGGGGGAAACATGGCAAGTCCGACACGAACAGCACCGATGACGTTGCTGTCGATTAGCATCCTCGCCGTCAATGCCGCGCAAGCACAACAACCGGCCCCTGCAGCAGACGAGTCCGTGCGGACCGCGGTTGCTCGAAGAAATCACAGTCACAGCGCGCCGCCGCGAAGAAGCCCTGGTCGACGTCCCGATCTCGATCAATGTACTCAGCGAGGCGAAGATGGAGGCGGCGGGCGTGGCGCGCATGGACGATCTGCAGTACTCGACACCATCAGTGCAGTTCCGCCCGACCGCTGGACGACGCTCGAATTCAACGTATGAGATCCGTGGTATCGCTGCGAACGAGTCCCTCATTACTCAGGACCCGGCTGTCGGCCTCTACGTCAATGACGTCTATATCGCGCGTGCGACCGGGACGAATCAAAGCTTTTACGACATCGAGAATGTGCAGGTCCTCGTATGGCCCGCAGGGCACGCTCTTCGGCAGAAACTCGCCCGCGGGTGCAGTACTCGTGAATACCCGCAAGCCCACCGACGCCTTCGAGGCCGAAGTGAACGCCGGAGTCGGCAACTTTGGCCGCCAGGAATACGGCGGCGTCCTCAACGTGCCCCTCGGCGAAGTCGTTTGCCGCTCGCCTCGCAGCTCAGGCCGGAGAATACGATGGCATCGGAAAGAACCTCACGAGCGGTAAGGACATTGCGAACCAGGACCTCTGGTCAGCACGTCTATCGTTGCGCTGGGACGCGAGCGAGAACTTCCAGAACCTCACGGTACTGGACTACTTCGACTCGAAGGACAATGGCAGCCTGAACGTGCTGGCAGGCCTCGTCCCCTGCACGACGAATCCAACGGCTGCTGGCATCAATCAATTTCTGACGGGCACGCCGCCGGCTTCCTGCCTGTACAGCTCGCAAGTCAATGCGGCGCTGGGCAGGGGCGACTTGCCAGCAGCGCTTGCTACACAGGACGCCCGCGGGCCATACACAGTGGCCTACGACAATCCGACATTCGAGGATGCCCAGGCCCGCAACGCCTCGAACGCTACGACGATCAACCTTTCCGATGCGCTGCTGATCAAGAACATCATCGGCTATCACGATGTGGAGTTGCTTACGCAAACCGACCTCGACGGTGCAAACATCAAGGTCATCGACACATACCTGGACTCACAAGTTGACCAATGGTCGGAGGAACTGCAGCTGCAGGGTGAGTACGATCGCTTCAACTTCGTGGTCGGCGGGCTCTATTTCAAAGAGGAAGGCACGGACATCCAGATCTCTACCCAGCTCTCAGGCTTCAACCCAACCAATCCGAACTACCTGAATACGACGGGAACCAACACCAGTTACGCGGTGTTCGCACAGGGTACTTATAAGTTGCTCGACAACCTCAGCATGACGGCCGGGGGCAGGTACACGTGGGACAAGCGCGAGGTGTTCTACGACAATCCGACGAGCAGATATGGCCAGCCAACCTCGGTGTGCCAGTTCTCGGCCGCGATCGCGCCGGGCTGCGTTCTCGATCTGGAGAAGGATTTCTCGGATCCCAGCTACACGTTCAGCCTGGAGTACAAGCTCGCCGAGGAAATCCTGATGTATGTGGCGACTCGACAAGGCTATCGATCAGGTGGATTCAATGCTCGTGCAGTGAATGCAGTGCAACTGGAGCCCTTCGACCCGGAGACCGTGACTGACGTTGAAGTGGGATTCAAAAGGTCAATTTGACCTGACCGATCGCGTCGCCGCATACACGACTCTGGCCGTCTACCAGACCAAGTACGATGATATTCAGCGCGTCGTTGCGCTCGACCCTGATGGAGTCGGGCCCATCCCGCAGACAACAAATACGGTTAACGCCGCGAAAGCAACGATCGAGGGCTTCGAGCTGACTGCTGGCATGAGTTTCGGCACATGGCTGGAAATCTCGGGATACTGGGGCTATGTAGACGCCGTGCATGATGAATTCGATAATGATTTCACAGCCTCGAATCCGGTGTTTAATCCCAGCCCCACGAACCCAGTGCAATGCGGCAGTACTGTCGTGACGGCTCCGGGGCCGACCGTCTGCAAAGATGTCGGGTTCGGTATCTCGAAGGACACCGCCGGCGTGGTCGCCTCGTTGAGTCCGTTCGATTCGCCCGAGATCGGCAGGATTACGCTGACGGGAACGTATTCGTATCGCAGTTCCTTCTACGGACTGAACACACTGCCGATTCTGGAAGAGTTCAGCAAGGTGCCGTCCCAGTACAACGTCAACGCGACGCTGGATTGGAGTGACATGTTCGGCAGCAAACTGTCTGCTCAGGCATGGGTGCGCAATGCAACTGATGAGCAGAATGTCATTGCCAATCTGTCGCTGGGACGTTCGCTCGGCCTCGCGGATTACGTTTATAGCGACCCGAGGATGTACGGTTTGACGCTCACATATCGATTCGGCGAGTGATCGAAGCGGCTCGTCGCACGCCCGTGCGACGAGCCACCGTGGGGCGCTGACGGCACGTGAACTCCGGCTTGCGTGGCAAGGCAGCTATCATCGGCTATGCCGAGATGCCGGCCACACGCCTCTCAGCGCCTCCCCCATTTGAAAACACACTTGATCTGTGCGCACACCTTGCGCACGAAGCCATCGCTGATGCAGGTGTCGCGCGCGCAGAGGTCGATGGCCTCATCACGTGCTCTTTGCGGGAAAGCCGGCACTTCGTGCCGGTCACGCTCAGTGAGTACTGTGGTTTCGAGTTGGCCTTCGGCGATATCGTCGATCTTGGTGGCGCAGGTCCCGCGGCGATGGTCTGGCGAGCAGCCGCGGCGATCGCAGCCGGCATGGCGCGGTGTGTGCTGTGCATCGCGCCCGGTCTGTACGAGCGTACTCCAACTGTAGACACGGTGAGATTCGGTGCATCCAGCTACTTGCCGGGCTCACCTCAGGCAGAATTCGAGATCCCCATCGGCCTGCTTGGCCAGAACGTTCCTTACGCAATGATTGCCAACCGCTACGCGGCGGTTCACGGATATGACGAGCGCGCCCTCGCGCGGCTCGTGGTACAGCAGCGCCTCAATGCACACGTCACGCCTGGTGCGATCTTCGAATCGGTGCAGCTGACTGAAGACGACGTTCTGGCGAGCCCGATCGTGGCGGCTCCACTGCGCAAACTCGAAATCGTCATGCCGTGCAACGGAGGTGCCGCTATTCTTGTTGCCGATGCAGAATGCGCCCACCGTGCCCGCCACCGTCCGGTGTGGTTGGCAGGTGCGGGCGAAGCGCTCGCAGCGAAGTCTGCGCACTACTCGGCCGACATGCTGCACACGCCAGTCGTTGCAGCAGCGGCGCGTGCCTTCGCGATGGCCGGGACGTTACCTGCCGAAATGCATGCAGCACAGATCTATGACTGTTATTCCATTACGGTCCTCATAACCCTCGAGAATGCCGGCTTCTGCAAGGACGGCGAAGGGTTGCATCTGCTGCGCGAACGCACGCTGACGTGGAACGGCGACTTTCCACTGAACACCAACGGCGGCCAGCTTGGCTACGGGCAGACAGGCTTGGCCGGTGGCATGGGTCATATCGTCGAGGCGGCGCGGCAGCTGATGGGCCGAGCGGGCAAGCGCCAGATCAAAGTCTGCGATCGCGTATACGTGAGTGGCAATGGCGGCATCATGGGTGAGAACGTTTCCCTGATTTTGGAAGGTGCATAGGCGTGTCTGCACCGCCTCCACTGCCCCGCTCTGTCAGCGGACCGTTCTGGCAGGGCCTGCGCGTTGGCAAGCTGGTCGTGCAACGTTGCACATCGTGCGATCGCTACTTCTTCTATCCACGCCCATTCTGCCCGCACTGCGGCAGCCTCGACTTTCGATGGGAATCAGTAGCACCACATGCCACGGTGTACACCTTCACCGAAGGTCGCGTCGCTCCATCTATCGACTTCCGCGATGCGTGGCCCCTACTACCGGCCATCGTCACTCTCGAATGTGGCGTCCGCATGGCAACGGCACTCGTTCACATCGAGCCAGCGAACGTTCGGATCGGCATGCCAGTACGCGCGCTCTTCACCAGCGCCGACGCAGAGCCTGCGTTCCCGCCTTTGTTTGAACCCATTAGGGACAAGGAATTGTGAGCGACTCCCCTTCATCCCTGACTGACCGTGTGGTCATCGTAACGGGCGGCAACAGCGGCATTGGCCTCGAGATCGCTCGGGCGTTGGCACATACCGGTGCGTGCATCGTCGTCGCAGGCCGCCGCGAGGCTGCCACATTGGACTGCGAACGGCTTGCCCATCGGGACCCAGCTGATCGCCGCACGGGACCACGACGGTCTGCTGCTGCTGCAACTTGCCGCTCAGCTCGAACTGGCCAGCCCATGGCGCGATCGGCAGCCCCCATCTCAGGCCCAGTGGCCCACAGCACTGATTCCCTTCACACCCGGCCTCGTCGATCTCATGCACATATATATGAGACCAATCAGCTTGCCTAGCATGGTGAGGGGTTGCTGAGGGGGTGTTTATCACATTGTGGTGGCGTGATCAGGCCTGATCCTCGTAATAACCCTCCTCCAGACTGATCGTCGAAGTGAGGACGAGCGTAAGCCCATCGCTCAATGATGCGCGGTCGGCTCTGATCCCGAAGCGACCTGATTGCCGAGCATTCCCTCGCCATCGGCAATGGGTAAACGGTACAGCTCGCATACGTTGTCGCGCAGGATCCTTCGCCTTTCGGAGTCGGGCACGTCGCGGGTGTGCTCATCAAGGAGGCTCTGGCTATGCGGCCATGTCGAATCACTATGGGGAAAATCATTGCCCCACATCAGTCGATCAATACTGATGTCCTTCCGGTACTTGAACGCCACCCAATCATCCTGAAAGGTCATGTAGACGTTCCTGCGTACGAAAGCGCTGGGCAACTGGGTAAGCTCCGGGCAAGTGAAGTTCGTGCGGTGCCGCCGATAAGCGTGATCCGCGCGCGCCATCCAATGAGGTGCCCACCCCGCATCGGCCTCAACAGACACCAGCTTCAAGTCCGGAACACGGTCGAACACGCCACCGAAGACGAACATGCCAATGATGTCTTGACACGTGCGTACGATGGCCTGAAAACCATTGATGCGCGGGCCGCGCTGCGTCTTCCCCGCGAGTGCATCTGTGTCGCGACTCGACGTCAACGAATGAAAGCTGACCGGCATCTCCATGTCCACAGCCGCGCCCCACAGCGGGTCGAACGCCGGATCGTCGTAATCTTCGGTCGTCCCGGGCGATGCCGGCATCATGACACCGCGAAAGCCCTTCTTCTTCATATCTGCCAGGTCGTCGATCGCTTCCTTCACCGAGCGCACTGCGGTCTGGCCGATTCCGAACAGGCGTTGCGGCGCGCAGCTACAAAACTCCTCGAGCCAGCGGTTGTAGGCCCGGAAACTGGCGTGCTTCAGATCGATATCCGGCAGTTGACACAGCACCATTCCCACGGTCGGGTAGACGATCTCGCCAGCAACGCCGTCCCGATCCTGGTCGGCGAGACGTGCTTTTCCATCCCAGCTCCCGCGATAGATCTCATCGAAGCGACCGCGAGACTTCTTCATCTGTTCAAGCGACCAACCCGCCGATGCAATCTTCGCGAGGTTGAGCGGGCTCTTCAGGCCCTCGGCCACATAGAACTCCGCGCCCTCCTCGGTCGTGATCACGTGAGGCGCGCGGTCGCGAAAGGCCGGGTCAATGAAAGCCACATAACACTGCGGCGGCTCAACTACATGCGAGTCTGCTGAAATCGGTTTGTAAGATCTGGCTGCCACCGGACTCGCCAACCTTCACGCGGCCTTCGAACGCGTCATGTGCAGCCCGCCCCGCACCAGACGCCCCGGCAGTGCACCGGTCGCGCCTCCCTCGCGATACGTCACGACGCCGCTCACGATGGTTGCCTCGTAGCCCCGAGCTTTCTGCTGAAGTCTGCGTCCGCCCGCCGGCAAGTCATATACGGTGCGTGGTGCGAAGAGTTTCATGCGCTCGTGGTCGATGACGTTGATGTCGGCTTTCATGCCAGGTGCAATCAATCCGCGGTCACTCAGGCCGACAGCCTGCGCTGGCCTTCTGCTGAGTTCTGCAACCGCCCACTCGATGGGCAAGCGTTGTTCGGGCGCCGCATCGCGTGTCCAGTACGTGAGCACGAAGGTCGTGAAACTCGCGTCGCATATGAAGCCGTAGTGCGCGCCGCCGTCGCCCAGGCCGAGAATCGTATTCGGATGGACCATCATCTCGCGCGCCGCCTGGAGCGAGTTGTCCACGAAATTCGCGCCAGGAAGGTAGAGAATATTCTGTCCACCATTCTGCAGAAGAACGTCGTAAACGTACGAATCCAGCGTAGTGCCAGCTCGCTGAGCTAGAGCTCCGAGTTGCTGCTCCGGGCGCGGTGCGTATTCCACTGGATCTGCCAGCACGGACATTAGCGCAGTCTGTGCGATGAGCATGTTGTTCATCGGCTGCGGATCTGGGATGGGCGTTTCCCCGAGCATCCTTCGCTTGAATTCCGGATGCTGCATGATGGCGACGCGCTGACTCAGCGGCAGACTCGCGATGGCCTTGTATGAGGGTCGGGTCACGAACGGATGCAGCGATAGGTCCAACCCGAGCAGTACGCCGATCGGCCTCGGAAATACCTGGCCGCGAACCTCCAAGCCCTCCGCATTGGCCTGCTCGATGCCTGCCAGCAATGACCGCCAGTTCTCGGCCTTTCGTGGTGCCTGCAACAGCGTGAATGAAACGGGGCGCTGCGCGGTTCGTGCAAGCCTGCGCACGAGAGCCATTTCCTCGTCCGGTGGCTCGCTCACTTCGGTGATTAGTTGAAACACCCCTGTACCAGCCTGCTGCAGCCCTTCCGCCAGTGCGATCAGTTCGTCCTTCGCTGTAGTAACACTGGGCGCAAACTCGCCGTTCTTCAGGCGATGACCGAGAGAGCGGGACGTACTCACGCCGAGTGCGCCGGCGCGCACGGCCTCAGTCACGATCGCACTCATTGCAGCCCGGTCCTTCGGCGTCGACGCCTCGTGAGCAGCGCCACGCTGGCCCATCACGTAGACGCGGATTGGAGAATGCGGCACCTGCGTGGCGACGTCGATGTCGAACGTCCGATGATCCAGGGCATCGAGATACTGCGGAAACGTCTCCCAGTTCCACGGAATTCCCGTGGTCATCACGATCTCGGGAATGTCCTCGACGCCTTCCATGACCTTGACGAGCATTTGCTCGTCCCCTCTGCGTACAGGAGCGAATCCGACGCCGCAGTTGCCTGTGACCACCGTCGTCACTCCGTGATCGCTGGAGGGCGACAGTGTCTGTTCCCATGTCACTTGACCATCATAGTGAGTATGCACATCGACGAAGCCCGGGGTCACAAGGCGGGCTGCTGCATCGATCTCGGTGTGCCCGCTGCCCCTCACCGCGCCGACTGCAACGATGTGCTTCCCTCGGACTGCTACGTCGCCGACGAATGAAGCACCACCGCTGCCGTCGACAATAGTTCCGCCGCGAACGACCAAGTCGTAATCCACGGTCATGGCTCGCCCTCAATGCTCTTGCTCGATCAGTGGCGTTGCGCGTACGGGATGCTACTGGTCCGCCGACGCCCTATTGACGATAACTTCGCTATAGTAGTTTACTTTCTGAGGATGGCCAACTCCACCGCTTCGAGGAGTCCCAGACTGGACGCAAGCGAACTTGCCCGAGATCCTTCATCAGCGCGCCAACTGACCCTTGCGACGCTGCTGCGGGCGCATGCCCGGGAACACGGCCCGGCCTTGGCAGTGGTGGACGGCGCCCTGCGTATCAGCTTTCGCGAACTCGATCTGCGCACGGATCGCCTCGCATGCGCGCTTGCGGCCCGGGGTGTACGTCAGGGTGATCGCGTCGCCACCCTCTTGCTGGATGGCCTGCCGACCATCGAACTGCTGTTGGCCAACGCAAAGTTGGGTGCCGTCACCGTCACTTTGAATTGGCGTCTCGCGGCGCCCGAACTGGCCTACATCTTGGACGGCGCCGCACCCCGGCTCCTGTTCTATTCAGAACGCTTCGCCCACCTCGTTTCAAACGCATCGACATTTCATCCTTTTGCGGTCCCGGATAGTTCCGAAACGGCCGGCTCATACGAGCAGCTGGTCGCCAGCGGTTCCGGGCCTCTCGCCGAGCCGGTCGTCCGTGGCGACGATCCGCTCTTCATGCTTTACACGAGCGGCACGACCGGCAGACCCAAAGGATGCCTGCAAAGTCATCGTGGCACCGTGATCGCGGCGCTTGCCTTCGTTGCGCGTCGCAGCCTGTCGAGTGCCGACCGGTTGATCTCTACCTCGCCACTTTTCCATGTGGGAGGCTTGAGCCATTACTTCAGCGCGTTGGCCGCGGGAGCAGCGACGGTGGTAGCGCCTCGCGGTCTGAGCGCGGAGGAAACGCTGCGATTGATTTCACGCGAGGGCTGCACGTTCGGATCCCCAAACGATGCACTGCTGGACAGCCTGATCGACGTGCAGCGACGGCTCCGCCTTCCTCTGCGGGTCAGATCGATCACACGCGGGGCGACCCTGACTCCTGCCGCTCAAATTATCGCTGTGCAGGAGCATCTGGGCTCACGAGTCGTCGGTGGCTATGGTCAAAGCGAGTTGGGCGGTTTCGCCACCATGATCGATGACTCGGAGATGCTCGAGCATCCGAGTGCGATCGGCGCTCCGCTACCGCACCTGGAAGTCTGCATCCTGGATGAGTCTGGGAATCCGAACGCACACGCGGAGGCCGGTGAGCTCGGCGTACGCGGTCCTTCGGTCATGCTCAGTTACTGGAACGATCAGAAGGCCACTCGCGAGGCGCTTGGGAGCGGCTGGCTACGAACGGGCGACCTGGTACGACGCGATGGCGAAGGGCGATTGCTCTTCAACGGGCGCAGCAGCGAACTCGTCAAGTCGGGAGGCGAGAACGTCTACCCTCGCGAAGTGGAGCAAGTTCTGCTGACGCATGCGGACATCGCGGATGCCGCGATCATCGGAGTACCGCACGCGCGCTGGGGCGAGGCAGTCAAGGCATGCATCGTCTTGCGCCCCGGCGCGAAGCTTGATCCGCGCGAAGTCGTGGCTTGGTGCCGACAATACATTGCAGGATATAAACGACCTCGCTTCATCGAATACGTCGATCATATTCCGCGAGATCATCTGGGCAAGATTCAACGCCGGCTCCTGCGCGAGCGGGATGTGCACGCTGACCAGGCCGTCGACTGACTGACAACTACCAGGATTCACCATGACAGATCCGCAGCACATCCCCGTCATTGTGGGCATCGGCGAGACGATCGACCGCGAAAGCACGAAAGAACCGCGGACGATGCTGCTCGAAGCGATCCGAACAGCCCGCGAAGGATGCTCCGAGCATCCTTCAGCAAGTTGATTCTGTCGATGTGGTCTCGATCGTGAGCTGGAGATATCAAGACATCGCCTGCGTGCTGGCGACCGACCTGGGTATCGATGCGTTGCGTGCCATCGAGTCCGTGCCCGGTGGTGAGAAGCCCGTTCGACTGCTCGGTGAGGCCGCGGAGCGCATCGCAAACGGTACTTCGCAGGGAGCAATCATCTGCGGAGCAGAGGCGACACGCACACGCGCTCGCGCGGCGCAGTCTGGGCGAACACTCGGGTGGGGCCCGACGGATACGAGCGCCAAGCCGATCACGGCACTCGACTTCGTGACTCCGCACGCGGCGCGTTATGGGCTCGTTCAGCCCACTCAGGTCTATCCGCTGTATGAGAATGCGACGCGCCACGCATGGAAACAGAGCTTCGAGGATTCGGAACGGGAGAGTGCGATCCTCTGGAGCCGGTACTCGCGAGCTGCGGCCAGAAACCCAAAGGCATGGCTGCCTCGTTTGCACACCGAGGAGGAAATTAGGGCCGACGGTCCAGACAACCGGATGATTGCCTATCCCTATCGCAAGCTCATGGTTGCCAATCCCATGGTCAATCAGGGCGCAGCGATACTGGTCACCAGCCTTGCGGCTGCCAGGCAAGCGCGTGTGCCCGCCGACAAGATCGTCTACCTATGGAGCGGTGCACGCGCGAACGAGCCAGCGGACTTTCTGGCTCGGGATCGCTATGACCGATCCAGCGCGCAGGACGCTGTTCTCAACACGACAGTTGCGCTCGCCGGCAAGACAGCGAACGAATTCGACCTGCTGGAGTTCTACAGCTGTTTTCCGACAGTGCCGAAGATGGCTCGTCGTACGCTGGGGCTCGGGCCCGATGTGCAGCCGAGTGTGACCGGCGGACTGACTTTCTTTGGCGGTCCCGCGAACAACTTCATGACGCACGCGATAGCAGCGGCGGGTACAGCTATCCGGGCCAAGGCCGGTCGCACGGCTCTGCTCTACGGGCAGGGCGAGTTTGTAACCAAGCACGCCGCACTCGTGCTCGCTGACGAGCCCCCGCCGTCGCGGCCAGAAATGCGCGATGTGCAGGCGCTCGCCGACGCGGCGTCTGGTCCCGTGCCTCGCCTCCTCGAAGACTACGAGGGTGAGGCGTCGATCGAGACTTTCACGATCGTCTACGATCGGTCCGGATCGCCGCAACACGCACCGATTGTCGCGCGCACCCCAGCCGGTGACCGCGTAGTTGCGCGAGTTCCGGGCGATGATCGGCAAGTCATCGATTCGCTGAGTGGCCGTGGCGGTGACCCGATTGGCTCGAGCGGCCGGATCGCCCGCGGGCCAGATGCCCTCTTGCACTTCAGCCGCTGAGGAATATTGCGCGCACACGTTGATGGAGATCGTCTTCCATGGGCCGATCCACACCATCGACCAATGCAATCAGTTCATCCGGGGTCTGTACTCCCACGGTCGCGGCAGTGACAGCCGGATGCGACAGAATGGCGCTGAGCGCGAGAGACGTCTCGACTCGTCCGCGGGCTGTCGCAAGCTCACTGAAGCGTCGCAACCGATCAAGATTCACCGCATTCAGAAACCTCTGCTGATATGCAGGGCGTTGCGCGAGCACGGTCCCTGGGCGGACGCCGTCGTTGTGCCTCCCCGACATCGCACCGCCGGCGAGTACCGAGTACGCAATGACGCCGACTCCAACGTGCAGGCACGCCGGCAGGATGTCCTGCTCTGCTTCTAGCGAAAGCAGCGAATACGGCACCTGCATGCTTTCGAAGCGGGACAGTCCAGCGCGCTCACTCGTCGACAACGCCTCATGCAGCTGCCAGCTCCGCGCGTTCGAACAACCCAGGTAGCGGACCTTGCCCCCGCGAACCAAAGCTTCGAGGGCACGCAATGTCTCCTCGATGGGCACGGTCGCGTCCCAGCGATGGATCTGATATAGATCGATGTAATCGGTCCCCAATCTGCGCAGACTCGCTTCGACAGCAGCCAGGATATGACGGCGGGACAGTCCCTGGTCATTGGGGCTGATCCCTCTCGCCGATCGAGCGGCATGATCCAGCCTTCCTGCGACGGCGTCGGCATGGTCGGCGGGTGAATCGCCGACGCGAAAGCCGACTTTCGTGCAAAGGACGATCTGATCGCGCCGATCACGAATGCATCTGCCAATGATCTTCTCGGCCCGTCCGGCGCCGTAGATGTTGCCCGTGTCGAGCGTGTTGACGCCGAGTTCCAGCGCGCGATAGATCACCGCATGCGCCTGCGCGTCATCCATGACCTCGCCGAACATAGTGGATCCCAGAATCAACCGTGAGATTTTCAGTCCGGTGCGCCCCAACCTGATGTACTGCATGTTCAGGATCCCAGCGCACGGAGAGGGCTCGCAGCAATCGCTGTCCTTGCGGCTGCTATTCCGAAGACCGCGGCCATAGCAAGACCACCGTCGTAGGCTCGATGATAGGTGCCACCAGCGTCAGCACCCGCGGCCAGCAAACCGTCGATCGGTACGCCCTGAGATGTGAGGACACGAGCGTGAGTGTCGATGCGCAGCCCGCCATGCGTGAACGTGATTGCCGGCTGTACTTCCACGGCAAAGAACGGTGGTGAGCACAAGCGCCTGACGGTTGCTCCGGCGTGGCGGATCCAGCGGCAGGTCCTCCCGAAGCGCACGAGCGTATGATTCCGCCGCTTCGTGCACGTGAAAGTAGCCCCACTCCGCGACGCACCGGGCGAGCGTGGCCCAATCATCGGCCTTCACGGCGTGAGCACCTCGCCGCACAGCGAATTCAAAGCGGTCGACGCCATAACGCTCGGTGTCCTCAGCGCGCAAAGCTTCGTCGAACAGCAACAACGCGCGAGCTTGGGGCTGATCCAGCACAGCCTGCGCGTTCAGATAGTAGCCCAGCGATTCATCAGTGAACCGAGCCGCGTGCCGGTTGAGCAGCAGACCTCTTGGGGAGAGATAGAACTGGGCCAGGGGCAGGAAATCGCTTGGCGCGAACGGGCGCTGTACGGGATACGGGACGGTATGGCCGTACCAGCCACTCATGTGCTCGCTGATATCCGCGCCGACCGATATGCCCAGGCGCAGGCCCTGTCCATCGCTCATCGGGTTGGAGCGAACGACCATGTCCGTCGCATTCAGTCCGAGGTAGCGAGCCCGCAGGGTGCCGTCGTTCTGAAATCCGCCTGTAGCGAGCAGTGTAGAACGAGCCCGCACTTCAACCAGCTCCCCTGCGTTCTCCACGAGAGCACCCACGACGCTCGCAGAAACGTGCAGGAGCTCACGCGGCATCGCGCGGGTAACGATCCAGCCACCCGCATTCTGCACACACGCGCGAGCACGCTTGAGATAGTCGGGAATATCGACGTGACGTATGACCGCGGGAAAGCTCTGCGTCCCACGATAAGGTCCGCATGGCGTCACGGCAGTTCCCAAGCGTGCGATGAAATCGCCAGCCTGCTCGTATCCCTGGATCAGGGCGCGACCCTGCTCGGCATCACCGAGCGGATTGATCTCGCGCAACGTCGCATAGTCCGCGGCTGTCCAGAATCCACCTCCAGACAGACGCGCCGAACCACCGATGTCATCGTGCTTCTCCACCACGAGCACTGCGAGTCCAGACTCAGCAGCAAAGGCGGCAGCGGTCATGCCGGCCATGCCGCCTCCGATGACGAGCAGATCTACATTGAGCGCATCTTGCGCCATGCTGACGCTCGAAGTTTCACCCCTGCAGCCGCCCGATCAGACGACGGTGATTCTCCTCGGAGACGGACGCAAGAGAGTGGTCGACCCAAAGGCCATAGTCCACGATGCCGAGATAGTCGAGGCCCGCATCAATGAACCCTTCGAGCTCGGTCGCAATCTGATCGACTGAGCCTGCATGAAAGCCCAGCTTCATCACTGCTTCCGGAGGAACCTTCGGTATGGCTGCATTAACGACATCCGGATCGATCTGCTCGGGCTTGAGCTTTCGCGCATAGCCGTACTCATCGCCCAGCGGATGCTCGAAGCCGTATTCCTTCCACATGTAACCGCGCTCCTTGGCGGTTTGCATCGTGACGAACTTGAGCGCTGGTTGGTCGCAAAGACGGCGCACGACCGCCGGATCGTCGTGCATGACGATCTGCGGGCAGGCCGCGACGATCAGATCGTCAGGATTGCGCCCCGCTGCCTCAGCCGCATTGCGCATCGCCTTGACGTCGCGCCTGAAGCCTTCCACTCCACCCGGGTGACGTTTCGTGTTGCTCAACATGCCGTCTGAGTATCGACCCATGATCTCCGGCGACACCCCCGGCGCGCAGATGACCTTGGGCGGTTTGGCGCCATAAGGGCGAATCGGCAGCGAGCCCCCGTTCATCTTCCAGTGCTCGCCTTCGAAGTGCACCGGGCCGCCCTGAGCCTCGAACATCAGCCGAATGATCTGAATCGCTTCCTCGAGCTTCTTCGCGGAGCCGATGCGGCTGAACCCATACGGAGAAAGCTGCTTCATCTCCGATCCGCCCAGTGCAAAGATGCATCGGCCCTTGGAAATATGATCGAGCGTCAGGAACGACTGGGCCAATTTCTGCGGCGCGTGACGCACGCAGTCGATCGCGCCGAGCAGCAACTCCATCTTGCTCGTGTTCGCAGCGACGGCACCCATGACGAGCATTGGGTCCGTCACACCCATCAACTCGGGGCCGTATGGAACCGCTTGTACTCCGTTGTTCGGGATGCCTTTGATCGGACCCGGCGCCAGTTTCTCCTTGCCGAGAATCAGCTCGCCCTGTTCCTTGAACATGTACCTCACCATGAGGTCGGTGAAGAACTGGACCTTGTGCCCCGCCTTCTCCGATTCGATGCCCAGATTGACGTGGTCGTCCCATGAACGCCACGCCATGTTGTAGATCCCGGCCTTTGCCTTGCGCGCCATTTGAATCTCTCCTCAAACCATTGCTAATGCATAGACCGGCGCTTCTTCGCGCAGCACATCATAGGTGGCGAACGGACAGGTCATCGATTCGGGAGTCGCCATGGACGACGGCACGGACGAATTTTCTTGTTCCATCTCGTTCTTCCAGTTGAAGGTGAGCGGTGCGATCAGTGCGATCGGTGCAAGACGACGGAGCGAACCGCCTCGCCGCTGCGCATCATGTCGAAGCCGCGATTGATCTCCTCTAGCTTCAACCGATGCGAAACCAGCTCATCGAGGCTGTAGTCCCCGGCAACGTACATGTCCACGTACCGGGCGACGTCCTGTCGCTTTGCGCCACCCATTAGCGATCCCGTCCAGCGACGGCCGCTCATGAGCGTGAACGGTGCTGCGCTCAGCTGCTCGCCCGCCGGCATGACACCGACACAGACGCCCAGCCCCCATGCGGGATTCGTGCTTTCCAGCGCCTGGCGGGCGAGCGACGGCACTCCAACGCATTCGAATGCAAAATCAGCGCCGAGCCCTGTCAGCTTGTGGACATGCGCGACCACGTCATCGACTTCCCTAGGATTGACGAACTCGGTTGCGCCGAGTGCTCGAGCAATGCCTGCTCTTGCACTGTTCGTGTCGATGGCGATGATCCGGCTCGCACCGGCGATTCTGGCGCCTTGCACGACGCTGAGTCCGACCCCACCCACACCGAAGACCGCGACGGACGCACCCTTCGTGACTCTTGCGGTGACGAGTGCCGCGCCCAGGCCGGTCGTGACGCCGCAGCCAATACAGCAGGCATGATCTGCGCGCGCTGCCGGCGTGACTTTGGTGAGCATGTCGGCGGCGACGACCGTCTGTTGGGCGAATGTGCCGAGTCCCATGAATGAATAGATGGGTTTGCCTTCGAGCGTAAAGGGCGTCTTGTTCTGCTGGCGTCGCGCAGCAAACTGCGACGCACAGATTCGTGCGCCCGGAGCGACAGAACGCGCAGACTCCGCAGTCGGGGATCAGGTATGGGATCACCCGATCGCCGGGCGCAAAGTCGGACACGCCCTCCCCCACCGCCATGACATCGCCCACGCCTTCGTGTCCGAGAATGACCGGGAAGCTCTGCGCTGCCTTGCCTTCAATGACGTGCAGGTCGGAGTGACACAGGCCCGTGGCCAGAAGTCTGACCATGACCTCGCCAGGGCCGGGATCGGCAAGGGTCACCTCGTGAATCTGAAGAGGCTCGTGCGCGCCCAACGAGATGGCTGCTTTGGTAACAACTGGCATCGACCAGCTCCGCGATGTGGTGTTCAGACTGCCAACGGGGCCCGGCAGGACGTGACCGCAGCGTCTCACCCCCTTGCCAGGAGTGATGAATCATCGTTATATAAGTTACCTACATTAACCAGGTACGGCAAGGGCGCGCCAGCCGCCGTCACAGCTGACGCCAGTCGTCAGACAACAGCGCCTGCGCCATTGCATCGATGCCGCACATGAGAGATCACGTCATGTTCCAGACCTACTCGGATCTATTCACCCTGGCGCATCCGGAGGAATTCTTCATCGGTGGCAAGTGGGTCAAGCCGCAGGGCAACAGGCGGCTGGAAGTCGTGTATCCCGCGACCGAGAAGGTTATCGCTCGGCCGCCGGAGGCGTCAGTCGCGGATATCAACGCGGCAGTGGCCGCAGCGCGTCTCGCATTCGACGAGGGTCCATGGGCCCGGATGAGCTACCACGAGCGCGGTACGAAATTGCTGCAGGCGGCCGAGATCATGAAGCGGCGCGCGGCCGACTTCAGCAAGAGCTGGACGGCTGAAATGGGTTGCGCCGTGAGTCTCGCCGGTCCCGGCGGCTTCTCTCCTTATGGCATCTTCGCGTACTACGGCAACATGGTGCTGAAGCGAACGTTCGAGGAAATCCGCCCGCAGAGTCGTAGCAAAGGCGTCGGTATCGTGGTCAAGGAACCTGTCGGCGTCGTCGCTGCGATCACGCCATGGAACGCGCCTGCTTCACTTTCATGCAAGATCATCGCGCCAGCGCTGGCGACTGGCTGCTCGGTCATCCTGAAACCCGCGCCTGAAACGCCATCTCTTTGCATGGCAGATCGCGGAGTGCCTCGAAGAAGCCGGCTTGCCGCCGGGCATCTTCAACTTCGTGCCAGCGGGTCGGGAAGTGGGCGACAGTCTCGTGCGCCACCCCGGTGTCGACAAGGTCAGTCTCATCGGGTCCACTGCAGCAGGCCGACATATCGCGCAGGTCTGCGCAGCTCGTCTGGCGCGCGTCAGTCTCGAGTTGGGTGGCAAGTCACCTGCGATTGTGCTCGACGACATCGAGCCCGAGCAGGTCATACCAAAGCTGGTACCGCACTTCACGATGCTGGCCGGGCAGATGTGCGCTGCACTGACTCGCATCATCGTCCCGGAGAAGCGACATGACGACTACGCGGATGCAATCGCCGCGGCCCTGCACAAACTCACGGTGGGTGATCCATTCGATCCGCAAACCTCGTATGGCCCGATCGCGATGAAGCGTCAATACGACAAGGTGATGAACTACCTGCAAAAGGGCAAGGACGAGGGCGCAGCGCTCGTCACCGGCGGCGGACGTGTCCGCGCGGTCTCGATGTGGGCTACTACGTGGACCCGACACTGTTCTCGGGTCGCAACGACATGGTCGTGGCGCGCGAGGAGATCTTCGGGCCCGTTGCCGTCCTGATCAAACACAAGGGCGAGGACGATGCCATTCGCATTGCCAACGACACCGAGTACGGACTGAACGGCGCGGTCTATACATCGGACGCCGAACGCGCCTATCGCGTATCGCGTCGCGTACGCGCGGGCAACGTGACACATAACGATTGGGTGAACGACGTTACGTTTCCATTCGGCGGCTTCAAGAGCTCCGGCATCGGCCGTGACGGCGGACCGGAGGGTCTCGCCTCATACCAGGAAACCAAGGCTGTATTCATGGATGGCGCGCCCTCGTCTCTCGCGAATGCGGTTCCCTGAGCGACGTACCGCGTGGCCAACTTCGACTACATCATCGTTGGTGCCGGAACTGCCGGCTGTGTGCTCGCCAATCGACTGACGGAGAATCCCGACTGCCGTGTGCTACTGCTCGAGGCCGGCGGCTCGGCCTCCTCGCCTTATGTGCAGCTCGCTTTCGGCTTCGCGTACATGCTCAACAATCCGCGGCGCTATGACTGCGCTTCCAGATCGGCCCCGAAAGAGGTCTCGGCGGCAAGAGATGCCACCCGCGTGGCCGCATCATCTGCGGATCGAGCTCGATCAATGCCATGCTTTACGTGCGAGGACTGAAGCGCGACTACGATGCGTGGGAGCAGGAAGGACTCAGCGGATGGGGCTGGGATGGAGTCGAGCCGTATCTGCGCAAGATGGAAGATTTCATCGAACCGACCTCCCTTTCTCGCGGCCGCGGTGGCCCGATGAAGATCAGCCTCGTTCCCAATTTCCATCCACTGAGCGCACTCATGCTGCGGGCTGCAGGCCAATCGCGCGTCGGATCATGCGAAGACTACAACGGCACGGAACCCTTGGGGATCGGTCGGGCACAGGTCTCGTATCGTGATGGGAGGCGCAGCGGGTCCGCAGCTGCATACCTGCAGCCTGTGCGAGGTCGAAGGAACCTTCGCGTGGAAACCAACGCGACGGCACAGGCGGTGCTCTTCGATGGGCAGCGCGCCACGGGAGTGAGCTACACCCGAGATGGCGAAGTGCAAAAGGCAACGGCGGCAGAGATCATCCTCAGCGCCGGTGCGATCGGCACACCACACCTCATGGAACTCTCGGGCGTGGGACAGGCAGCTCGACTGCAGTCCCTCGGTATCACCCCGGTCATGGATCTCCCCGCGGTGGGAGAACAACTGCAGGATCACTATCTGGTCTTCGTCGTGCAGGGATTGCAAGGCGTGCGTAGCTTGGGTGCAGAACTGAGCGGCTGGCGAGCAATCCTGAATGGTGCCAACTATCTGTTGTTCAAACGGGGCTATCTGAACGGCATACCGACGCAGGTCAACGGGCACGCGGACGTTCAGGTCGACGGCAAATCTGTAGGCGTGCAGTTCATGGGCATGCCATTGAGCTTTGCGTACGACGCGAAGCGCAAGACCGTCGTTCGGCACGCTGGTCCGGCGATGATGCTGGGTGTCAATGTCTGTCGCCCCAATAGCCGCGGGAGCGTACACGCCACGAGCGCTCAGGTAACAGACAAGCCGCAGATTGTCTGCAACTTCATGACGGATCCGCAAGACGTGAAAGCGACTGTCGCCGGTCTGCGAATGTGCCGGGAAATTCTTGCTCAGCCGGCGCTCGACGACATTCGTGCCGCAGAGACCGCGCCCGGCGCCAAGCTGCAAACAGATGAGGCGCTCGAAGGTTACGCTCGCGCTGCCGGAGCTTCTGCATACCATCCTGTGGGCACGTGTCGCATGGGCTCTGGACCGGCGACCAGCGTCGTCGATGCGTCCCTGCGCGTCCACGGCCTAGAGAAGCTGCGCATTGTCGATGCTTCGGTAATGCCTCGCATCGTTTCCGCGAACACACATGCCGCCACGGTGATGCTCGCGGAAAAGGCTGCGGACATCATCCGAAAGCGACAGCCTGCAGGATCCTGAGCGAACCTGCTCCTGCAGGCCCGTCATCCCGCCAGACAACCCCGCTCGGTTGCAATTCGCTAACGAAGTAATATAAGTTACTGACAGGCCTGAGGCGGGCTCGACACCGGGGACGTGTGCGCAATGGACAACCGACCGACGGTCGACTTCGACCAGCATGGCGCCGACTATGCAGCCAATTCGCGCGAACAACTGGCCAATCTGCGCGCGCAATGCCCCGTCGCTTGGACCGAGGCTCATGGCGGGTTCTGGATCATTACGAAGCACGAAGACATCCTGCACATCGAGCGCCATCACGAGATCTTCTCCTGTGACAACGACCTCGAAGGTACGCGCCGCGGCGGCAAGGGAATCCGGATCCCGTCCAGTCTGATTCGCTTCAGCCTCAACGAAAGCGACCCGCCTGAGCACACTGCCCTGCGCAAATTAGAAGCGCCCTTCGTCTCCGTTCAGGCTTTGCAGCGCTGGCTGCAACTCGCACGCGAACTCGTAGACGATCAGATCGACTCCGTCATCGAGAAGGGAGAAGCCGATCTTGTTCATGACGTGACGATTCCGGTTCCGTACAGGAACGCTGCGCCTCGTGGGCGTACCCACGGATCAGTGGCGCGATTTCATGGCAACGTCCCTCACTTCGTATCTGCCGCCGAATCACCCAGACTTCCCCAATGCAGAACGCGCGCGAATCGGGCAGCGTCTGGAAACACTGATGGCGCAGCGCAAGACCGAACCTCGTGACGATGTCATCAGCGCGCTGGTTCACGCGGAAGTCAACGGGCAGCCGCTGCCGTACGAAACGGCGAAAGGCATGCTGCAATCACTCCTCTTCGGCGGCTTCGATACCACGGCGGCGACGTCCGCAATGCGCTGTACTGGTTGCAGGATCACCCGGAACTGCATCAGCGGCTCATCGAGGACGACAAGTATCTGGAAAAGGTGTCGATGAGTTTCTACGGTACTTTCCGCCGGTCATGGGCGGATTGTCGCGCACGGTGACACAGGACACAGAACTGCGCGGTCGGCAATTGAAGAAGGGCGAGCGCGTTCTGCTGATGTTCAACTCGGCGAACTTCGACAGTGACCGGTTCGAGTGCCCCGAGGAGGTCCGACTGGATCGCGTCAACGCCCGACAGAATCTCGCCTTCGGTGCGGGCCCCCATCGGTGTCTGGGTGCGGTGCTGGGTATGGGCGAAGTGGGAATCATCATTCGCGCGGTACTCAAGCGACTGCCCGACTATCGCGTCGATCGTGACCGCGCAAGAACGAGTGCCGCGCATGGGCGGCGTGAACAGCTGGCTTGCAATGCCGATTCGCTTTACGCCGGCGCAGCGGCTGAAGCCTGCCTGAGCCGATCGCACATCCGGCAGAAAGCACAATCATGAAAGCAGAACTGAGCAAAGAGCAGTTGCGCGAGATGATGCTGCGCATGCAGCGCATTCGCCACTTCGAGGACGCGGCACAGGAACTGCACAAGAACGGCGAGATTCGCGGCTCTCTGCATACCTCCCAGGGTCAGGAGGGCGAAATCGTCGGCGCATGCTCTGCCCTCCGCATCGACGACTACATGGTAGGCAACCATCGTTCGCACGGGCATCCCATCGGCAAGGGCGCGAAGCTGCGCGGCTTGATGGCCGAGTTGCTGGCACGCAAGACAGGTGTATGCCGTGGCAAGGGCGGCTCGATGCACCTCGCCGACTTCAGTGTCGGCAGCCTCGGTGAGACAAGCATCGTCGGCTCAGGCATCCCGGTCGCTGCTGGTGCAGCACTGGGCGCGAAGCTACAAGGCCTTGATCGCGTAAGTCTGTGCTTCTTCGGCGATGGTGCAGCTCAGGAAGGCACGTTCCACGAGGGGATCAACATGGCTGCTGTTTGGAAGCTGCCGGTAATCTTCCTTTGCGAAAACAATGGCTACGCGGTCTCTACACCAATTCAGAAGGTCACGCTCGTGGCAAACATCGCCGATCGCGCGGTGGCCTATGGAATACCGGGCGCTATCGTCGACGGTCAGGACGTGCTCGCGGTCCATCAGGCAGTCGCGAGTGCCGGCAGCGCGCCCGCAGCGGCAACGGCTCGACACTGATAGAGGCAAAGACCTACCGCTATCTCGACCACGCTGCAAATCTCGGCCGCGACCTCGGATACCGAACGGACGCCGAGATCGCTGAGTGGCGCTCCAACAAGGACCCGATCACGTTATTCCGGAATCGATTGCTCAACGAGTTCGGCTTCTCCGGGAGTGAGTGCGATGCCTTGGAGCAGCAAGCTCGCGCCGAAGTTGCTGACGCCATCGCCTTCGGCAAAGACAGTCCGTATCCCGATGCGGCGGATGCGTTTACAGACGTTTACGCCACGCCGACCTGACCACATCCATTACGACCATGACAACAAGAACCTTCCTGCAGGCGATACGCGACGCGCAGTACGAAGAGATGCAGCGAGATCCCCGCGTCTTTGTCATGGGCGAAGACGTGGAGTGCAACATGTTCGGCACGACCACTGGGATCATCCCGAGCTTCGGCAAAGAGCGTGTGCGCGATACGCCCATCAGTGAGGCGGGCATGACCGGTGTGGCCGCCGGCGCAGCCATGGTCGGTATGCGCCCCATCGTCGACTACACCATTGCGCCGTTTCTCTACCCAGCGATGGATCAGATCATCAGCATCGTCGCCAAATCGCGCTTCCTTTATGGCGGCCAGGACCAAGGTGCCCCTCGTTCTGCGGGCGAACATGATCTATGGCAACGGCAATGCAGCCCAGCATTCCGATCGGCCCTACAGCATGTTCATGCACATGCCAGGGCTCAGGATCATCGTTCCGTCGAATGCTTATGATATGAAGGGACTGCTGAAGACAGCCATTCGCGACGACGATCCCGTCATGAGCTTCGAGGATGTGTCACTGTGGTCCACGAAGTCCGAGATTCCCGACGAGGAGTACCTGATCCCGTTGGCAGGGCCGACATCAAGCTCGCCGGCTCGGACTGCACGATCGTGGCGATCGGTGCCATGGTCAATCACGCGCTTGCTGCCGCTGCGGAACTCGCAAAGGAGAAGATCTCCGCCGAAATCGTCGATCCACGGACGCTCGCGCCGCTCGATACGGCGACCATCTTGGAGTCAGTAAAGAAAACCGGGCGACTGGTTATCGTCGATTGTGGTTTCAGCCGGTGCAGCGCGGCCAGCGAGATCGCTGCGATTGTGGCAGAGCAGGGCTTCTGGGACCTGCGGTCGCCGATCGCTCGAGTGGCGACCGAAAACACGCATATCCCGTTCAGCGCGTCCATGGAAAAGCCGCTATACCCAAACAAGGAGAAAGTCATTGCCGCGGTCCGCGGGACCTTGAACTGAAGGAGTCAGCATGGCCGAAGTTCGCCTCCCGCAATTTGCATGGGAATGTCGGATGGGACGATCATCGCCTGGCACAAGGCGGTCGGCGATCGGGTCACGAAAGGCGAAGTGCTCTGTGAGATCGAGGCGGCAAAGACGACCGTTGAGATGGAGTCCCCCGAGACAGGAGTGCTGCGCAAGATCCTCGTAGGTGTCGATGAAAACGTTCCCGTAGATACGGTGATTGCCAGCATCGAGATCGGAGGCGGGTTCCGCAGCCACTGCATCAAACGAAGCGCGGTCCAGCGCGCCTAACAATCAGCCCGCTTCGTCGAGTGTGCGCCTGCCGACGCAATCCGAGCCCAGCGTACAGGTGGAGCCGCTCGCACGACGCACAGCACGCGAACTAGGAGTCGACCTCGCGCTCGTCAAAGGAAGCGGCCCGGGCGGCCGAATACTGGCTGACGATGTTCGCGCCCATGCACAGCAGCAGACGCAGAAGCAGTCCGCAGCGCCCTCGCCGTCGACCACGCCGGCTCCCACAGTTTCCGCAACGTCGACTGTCGACGCCGGAGAGTTCACCGAAATCCCGCATACCATGACGCGCCGTACCATCGCGCGCCGTCTTACGGCAATCGAAGCAACAGGTCCCGCACTTCTATCTCAAAGTATCCTGCGGGATCGATGCACTGCTCGAGCTTCGCAAACGCCTCAATGAGGGCGCCCCCGACAAGGCTTCCGTCAACCATCTCATCGTGCGCGCGGTCGCACTCACTCTTCGCGAAGTACCGGATGCCAACGTCTCCTGGGGCGAAAAGTCGACACGCCGATACCAACGGGTAGACGTTGCTGTGGCCGTTGCGACACCCCGCGGCCTGGTCACACCAATCGTGCGCGATGTGGTCAGCAAGTCCGTTCGCCAGATTGCCTCGGAAAATGAAAGACCTCGCAGCTCGAGCACGCGAAAGCAAGCTCAGGCCGGAGGAATATAACGGCGGCCATGTCTCGGTCTCGAACCTCGGAATGTTCGGGGTCGAAGAGTTCACGGCGATCATCAATACAACCCCAGGCCCTCATCTTCGCCGTCGGCGCAGGAAATCAGCAGCCGGTTGTGCGCGCTGGCAGGATCGAGGTGGCAACGCTCATGACCGTGACGGTTTCCGTCGATCACCGTGCAATCGATGGCGCGGTCGCTGCACAAGCCCTGTCGGCATTCAAGCGGCTGATCGAGAACCCTGCCGTCCTGGCGACTTGAAAGCGCGCTTCAGCTAGATCCGATGACAACCGGTAACCAACGTCGCCGGCGAAGCATGAAGAGAACGTCCTCACTATACGCGTTGTGCAATCGATTCTTCGCACAGCGACTCATCCATCGCTCGAGGGGCATGCATGCATCCGCTGACGGGCAAGATCGTCATCGTGACAGGCGCATCTTCAGGGATCGGCCTGGCCACTGCCGAGCAACTGGCTGCATCAGGTGCCACGATCATCGTAGCAGCGCGTCGTCTCGAACGCCCATTCAGCAGGCATGGCGGCGGTGCCGCCGCTCGAGAGTGCCGACATCGCCGCCGCCGTTCTCTATGCGGTCAGCCAGCTCGAGCGGGGCAACGTCAACGAGATCCTCGTGCGTCCGACAGGTAACGCGCGCCGAGTGCCGCCTTAGCCGAGGCTCAGCGAGCGAAACCAGTTCATCGCCCTCGTGGCGAGCTCTGCACTGTTGTCTTCCATCATGAGCATGTGACCATTGCCGAAGATGCCGTGCTCCGGCAGCAGGTCGAGGTAACCGTCTGGCGCGCGGCCGCGATTGCACGAGCCTGCGCGACATCTTCGAGGGACAGCGTCCGGGCTGTCGGCGGCAGATTGTCGCCCCACATGACGCGCACCGGTGTGGCGGGGAAGCGCGGGTCGTCCAGACCTGGGCATGTCAGCGCTGGTTCGATTGCAAGAATGGCGGCGACCTTGTCCGGTCGTGCGAGGGCAGCCTTCCAGCCGAGGTCACCGCCCTGCGAATGCGTGACCAGAACAGGCGCCCAAGCTGATCGATCAAGTCGACCAAGGGCGGCAGACTTCTCGGATCACTCAGGCCTGGCTTGCCCGCCGCGAAGGCCGCGGGAACACCGAAATCGGGCGACAACTGCGCCGCATAATGGCGCAGAGCCTGCATCGGGAACCGGCCACCACCACGCGAAAAGCGTTCCGCGATATTGATACCGCACGTGAACGCCGGACCGACCTCTTCCCTTACTGTCACGGAAGAGTTCAACCCGGCCAGATCAGGCGCAGATCCCGCGCCACGCCTGGTCGATTACGAGCGTATCGAAGCCACCCCGGACGAATAGCGTCTGCCACCCCTCTCGACCGTCAGGTGTAGTTTCCCAAGTCACACCACTGTGCATTCCGCCATGAACGAAGATGACGGGCAGAGAAAACGTGCACTTGGCGGTGCCATGCGCTGGACGTACATCGCACCGACGACTTGCGTGTCGACGCCGAACACCGAACTGTCGACTAGTCGGGTCGTACCGCCCACGTAAAAGCTCTGCAGCATACCGAGCGCGAGTGGATCCATATGATCGCGGCGCGCCACTATTCACTCACTGCTGCGGTCAATGATTCCATGGCTTCCGCAAACTCCTCCCTGAAGTCCTGAACAACTGCTCGCGCGCTGCGGATCCGGTCGACGAGACCGACGCCCTGTCCTACGAAATACGTAACAAGTTCTCGCGCCCTCGGATTGCCGGCATCCGCTGCCCGATCAACCGCCGCAAGTGGTTGGAAGCTGAGCATCGGCATCATGGGCATTGGCAGCACTCCAGGACTCTCCGGCCCTTCCCATGCGTCGTGCCATGCCGAGCGCAGCTGCCGGCTCGGTTTTCCGGTACGCGCAGTCGAGCGGACCGTATCGCGCGATGTTGCGGCAATCATTTTCTGTCGGAATGTCTCACTGGTTTCCGATTCCGTTGTCGCGAGCCATACCGAGCCTGTCCATGCGCCCTGCGCTCCCATCGCCATGCAGGCCGCCATCTGCTGACCCATCATGATGCCGCCCGCAGCCAACACCGGCACCGCGCGAATCGGCCGAATCGCGCGGATCACTTCGGGAACGAGCACCAGTGTGGAGACCTCGCCGCAATGACCTCCTGCTTCCCCGCCCTGCGCCACGATGATGTCGACGCCGGCATTGACCTGACGGATGGCATGCTCCTTTGCGCCGACTAGTGCCGCGACCGGAACGCCGTGTTTGCGCCCGCGCTCGATCATCGAACGAGGCGCGATACCCAACGCGTTCGCGATTAGCCGTACCGGATGGCGGAAAGCCACGTCCATCAAGGCTTCACCCACGTCGGGAAGAGTCGGCGGCCGACGCTTATTGATGACATCTTCGGGCGCGATCCTGACGTCGTGCCTCGCCAACAGCTCGATCACGAAATCTCGATGCCTGGCCGGAATCCTCTCGACCAGCTGGTCGAAGGTAACGCTGCTGTCAACCGACTGATGCTCGGGGATGAGGATGTCGATGCCGTACGGCTTGCCATCGACATGCGCGTCGATCCAGTCGAGCTCGATCTGCAGCGCTTCGGGGGTAAAGCTGCTTCCGCCCAGCACCCCGAATCCGCCGGCGCGACTCACGGCCGCGACGACGTCCCGGCAATGACTGAAAGCGAAGAGCGGAAAGTCCGCACCTGTCATGCGGCACAGCTCATTGTTCATTGCTCACGCTCTCCAGAGCGCAAGGGCGTCCAGCGCCTCGATATTCGATCCGTCTACTCGCAGCGGATTGACCTCCAGTGCGGCGAGATCATCGCCCAAGGCCAAGGCCGAATCGCCGATCGCGGCAATCACCCGGCCCAGTGCGTCGAGATCGACAGGAGGAGCGCCGCGATAGCCGTGGAGCAGTTTCGCAGCCTTGAGTCGCTCCAACATTTCGCGCGCCGCTTTGACAGATACAGGCAGGACTCTGAGGCTCGTATCTCGAAGCAGTTCGACCCAAACACCTCCTAAACCAACAGCCATCGCAAGGCCCCAGGCCGGATCACGCACGACACCAACGATCAGCTCGACGCCGCTCCTCCGCATCGGGGAGATAATCACTCCTTCGATGCGAGCTACGGGCTTCGTAACGCGTACCTTGGCCATGATCTGCTCGAACGCACTCGCGACGGCTTCATCGCCGCGAAGGTCCAGCAGTACGCCACCCACTTCTGTCTTGTGCGCTATGTCCGGTGACGCGACCTTGAGAACAACCGCATCGCCTAACGCGCGCGCGAAAGCCACAGCCTCGCCCGCAGTCGTCGCGACCTGCTGCGGGATCACCGGGATACCCCGGCTCGCGAGATAGGTGAGCGTCGCGCGTTCGTCCGTTGGTCTGGCGCCTCCGCTGGCTGCCGGCGCTTTGCGCTCTGGCGGCAGTTCGTCAACCTTTCGGCGAGACCAGCCATACAGATGGCTGATGGCACGCAGGGCATGGTCGAGTCCGCTCGTGACAGCCTGTAGCCCGTGCTGAATGATGATGTCGCGCCCGTACGCTGTCGACGGCTTCAATACTTGCTGGATAACCATCCCGGGCTTTTTCGCTGCGGCAAACCCTGCTGCGATCTCGCGCAGTGCGCCTGCGGTCATCGGGCTCGCCGCTTCGGCTGATCCAGGAATCTCGCTATGACGCCGATCAGGCCTATCTGTGGATCCTCAGCGATCGCTATGATCGAACTGGAATACATCTCCGGATTGCGCAATGCCGCGCCAGTGATGTCGAACGGGTTATGCGCGGCACCGAAGTCCGCGATCACGCCCGCCAACTTCTCCAGTGTTGCCGGAGCGAACTGTGGGAAGGCGATCCCCAGCTCCTCGCCGCGGTCGGCGCAGATTTCGCACGCGCCACCGGAAATCGAGACCAGCGAGAACCCCTTCTGTGCGCCGATGGGACCGACCGCAGCCAGCAGATCGGCCGTGATCACCAGATCTTCCATCGAGGTTACGCGCACGATGTTGTAGGCATCGCAGATCGCTTGAAATACCCGATCGTCACCGACCATGGCGCCGGTGTGAGCTTGTGCGACGGTTGCAGTTAGCTCGCCCGTGCCGACCTTCAGGATCACGATCGGCTTGCGAGCCACCGCAGCGACGCGAGCCGCGGCTGTGAAGCGCTCGGGATTGCGAATCGTTTCTGCAAATACCGCAATCGTGCGCGTCGCCTGGTCATCAACGAGAAACTCGATCACATCGGCCAGGTCGATCATCGCCTCGTTGCCCATGGCGATCGAGTAGCTAAGGCTGACGCCTTGCTGATGCGCAAACGCGTAGATCATGGCCGCTGTCGCGCCGCTCTGGCTGACGAGCCCGACGCGTGGCCGTTCGATCAACGGCGTCCGGATGGGGATCGCGGACAGCGACACGCGATCGACGAAGTTGGAAAAGCCAAGACTGTTCGGTCCGAGCAATGTCAGGCCCAGGTCCTTCGCCCTGCCGAACACGCGAGCCTGTTCTGCGGCGCCCTCGGCGCCAAGTTCGGCGAATCCCGACGTGACTACAGCGCCGGTACGCACGCCGCCTGCCGCCATGTCCTCGATGGCATCGCGCAGGGCGGCGGCCGGAACGCAAACAAAAGCCGCATCGACCGCGTCGAGCTCAGTGCAACTGCGTACAGTTTGCTGACCAAGCGCCGGCGTGCCTCGCAGGTTGACCAGGTGCGTCGGTCCCTGGAAGCCGATTGCCTGCAAGCTGCGCGCCACCAGGGCGCTCCACGGGTTCTTGTCGGACGCGCCGACGATGGCTACCGACCGGGGACGCAACAGCTTGCTGAGTGCCTGCATTCGTTACTACATAGGTAGATAAGGTAGATAAGTTTGATTAGTTTTATAGGTCAAAAATCAGCGAGAAGCAATTCCGGAGACAAACCGCCGAGGCGAGGCAAAATGACTTCGCCGATTTCGACGATGACGGGTGCGGTCCTGGATAGAACAGCAATGACGTCCTTTGTCGGCGTGGAAATAGGACGATGTGGTCAGGTCTGGATCATGCCGCCGTCTGCCACGATCAGCTGTCCCGTGACGAAACTCGAAGCATCGCTGGCGAGAAACCGGGCGAGGCCGGCAATCTCTTCGGGCGCGCCGACTCGCTTCAGCGGCACGCGGCGAAGCATGGCCGCCCGCGCTTCCTTGGTCATTCCCGCCTGAAAGGAGGGCGTTTCGATGGGGCCGGGCAGGATCGCGTTCACGCGGATGCCATGCTTGCCGAGCTGCGCGGACAGGTTGATGGTCATCGCGTTCAGCCCGCCCTTGGCCGCGGAGTAGTGAAGGGATGGCACCGCGCGCACAGATGCCACGCTGGATATGCCGATCAGCGATCCGCCCAGTCCCGCCGCAATCAGCCGTCGCGCCACCGCGCGATACAGGTAGAAAGGCGCGTCGAGATTGAGCGTCAGGGTGGCGCGCCACATCTCCGTCGTCATGTCGCACAGCGGCGCCGAGCCGCCGACGGTCCCGCCGGCATTCGCGACGCAGATGACAGGTTCGCCCAGCTGTGCTGCGACGGCGCCAACCAGACGGTCCGCCTCCTCCTCCACCGGCGCGTCATAGTCGAACGGGACGCCTCGACCGCCCGCGCCGACGATCTCATCGGCTACGGTCCGGATCCCCTGACGGTTGCGTCCCGCGATCGCGACGATCGCTCCGGCAGCGGCGAGATCTTGCGCGATGGCGCGGCCGATGCCGCTATTGGCACCGGTGACGATGGCAACGCGCCCTTTCAGATCCTGCGTGACTTCGGTCATGTACTTCTCATGTGATAGCGCCTGTGACTCGACCGGCGCGGGTTTCAGAACGCAATCTTCGTGAACTTAGTCATATCTTTTTCATGCGCCCGAAGCGTCATGGGCGCGGCGATCGCCAGCGTGTTGCCGCTGCGGACGCATGGGTCATGAGAGCGGACGAAGTGGGTAGACGCGCCGGTATCAACAGGCCACGCGCATGGGAACCCTGCGCAGCGCGTTGATGAAGATGCCGCGGGCACGCTCCGCCTTGCCGTCAAGCTCCAGGCGAAGACCTCGCTTGCGCATCTCGTCGAACAGGATCTCTCCCTCCAGCCGGGCGAGATGATTTCCCAGGCAGAAATGCGGACCACCCGCACCGAATGCGGCATGACCACGCCGGCCGCGCGCGCCGATGAAGCGATGGGGTTCGTCGAACTGGCGAGGGTCGCGATTGGCGGCGGCGAACCACATGACGACGATGTCGCCTTTTGCAATCGTCTTCCCGTGCATCTCCAGATCCTGGGTGGCAGTTCTGGCCATGTGCATCACCGGGGAAATCATGCGCAGCAGCTCCTCGACGACATTGCCCAGCTCGTTTGCTGGCGCCTCTTCCACTTGGCGGCGCACATCCGCGTCGGTGGCCATCATCACGAGGCTCTGGGCGATAAGCGTATGCGTGGTCTCGAAGCCAGCGAGGACAAGCGCCATCACCATTTCGATGAATTCGGAATCCGTGATCGGCTCCCCGCCGAATTCCGCACTCAGCAGCTCGGTGGTCATATCGACGCCGGGCTCACGCTCTTTGATGGCGCGCAGCTCCCTTGCATATCGCTTGACGGTATGGACACCGGCCATCGCCTTCTCGATCCCGATCTCCGGATCGAGCCGGCCGAACACGTCCGTCGCCCAGCCGATGAGATTGTGACGGTCCTTGTCGGGCACACCCATGATGCTGCAGATCACCTGACCGGGCAGTTCCGCAGCGATGGCGGGGATCATGTCGATGCGGTGTTGCTTCAGGACATTGTCGATGATCTGGACCGACAGTCCGCGAATCCAATCCTCGAAGCGCGCGACCACCGGCGGGGAAAAGGCCTTGACCGCGAAAGAACGCAAACGCGTGTGGCGCGGCGGATCGTTGTACATGATGTTGTCGCGCATCGCCTCCGCATGGACCGCCGTATTGGGAAACTGATGGCCGCGAGTGATGGTGAAACGTTCCTTGTCGGTGCCCACCACCCGCATGTCCGCAAAGCACGTCAGCGACCATACGGTCCCGCCGCCCATGGGATTAGGCTGACCATAGACGGGATCGTCCTCACGCAATTGATCGAAGATTCGATGCGGCGGCCCCTCAGCGAACGTCTCGGCAGTGAGCAAATTGGGCGCGAACAGCGCAGTCGCCATGGGTCTCTCCAAGCTTTTTCCAAGCACTCGAATCCGCCGCGCCCAGGCTTTCCCCGGCCGACAGATAAATTATAATACTCTTGAATGCGATAACCAACCGCAAATGACTTTCTGTGCGTCCACTGCGTGGTCGGGGCTTTCGCCTAAGATCAAGTCCCAATGAGCAAGATCAGAACTCGGGCATTGCCCCTCCGCCAGGTGATCGCTGAACGCAAAGCAAAGCTATCCGGCGTTCAAGCTTCTAGCAGCACCAACAAATCGAAACTCGCCGAGCGCATCGCTCAGCAGATCGAAAGCCGGATCGTGGTCGAAGGTTGGCCGGTCGGGCATCCGCTCGGTAAGGAAGCCGACTGGACTGAAGCCATGCAGGTCAGTCGATGGACTGTGCGCGAAGCGCTGGCGCTGCTCGAGCAGACCGGTGTCGTCGAGTCGCGCCGGGGACGCAGCGGCGGGCTGTTCGTCGCTGCCTCGATGCTCGATGCCGTACGCAACGGCCTGAGCAACTATCTCGAGTTCGTACGGATTCAGCCAGCCGACGTCCGTCAAGTGCGCCGGGCATTGGAACGCACCATGATCGAAGCGGCCAGTGCTCGTATCGACGACGCGGGACGCCAACGCATCGCCGGCCTGATCGAGACGGCGACACAGCCCATTGGACCCGCGTCACTGGAAGCGACGGCCGCCATTCGACAGGCGCTGCTCAAAGCGAGTGACAACCCGGCGCTGGAGCTTTTTCTCTCCGGGCTGAGCCAGGCAATGCTGCACGCGAGCTGGTATTCCTCGCTGGACGACCCATCCTTCGGCCGATTGATCGATGCCATGGTGCTCTCGACTTGCCGGACAGCCGAGGCCGTCATTCAGGGAAAACCAGGCATCGCACTGGATGCCGAGGATCAATTTCTTTCCTATTTCGAGCGCCTCTACGGTGCTTCCGCACTGTCGGCGCACACGCTGAGCCGACCCAGGTCAGTCGAACGCGCCGACCGGCTGTTTCCGGCGGGACGTCCTGCAAAAAAGCCCGAGCAGCTTGCCCGCAATATCAGGCTGCTCATCATTGAATCCGGCTGGCCAGTCGGCAGGAGCCTCGGATCCGAAGCGGACCTGATGGCACGTTACGGCGTGGGACGTGCAGTCTTGCGTGAAGCGATACGCTCGCTGGAGCGCCTGGGCGTCGTTGCAATGGGTCGGGGCGGCCGCAGCGGGCTGCGCGTGATTTCACCAGACCCTGTGCAGATAGTCGCTGCGTGTCAGCGCTACCTCCGCCGCAGCGGAATGACCGCGCAGCATGCTGAGATGGCGCGCAGCGCACTGCGTTCAGCCGTCAGCCGCCCGACTGACGGACAGCGCGAAACAGCACCGGCAAACCAGCTGGCGGATCTCTTCCTTCAGATCCTCAACTGATCTACGGAAAGCGTGTGATGCGCGCGTCTCCGTGCCGCTCTTCGTGGCCTGTGGATCCCTGGTGAGGCCAGAAGGTCATTAATTGCCCCGGCCGAACAATCCCGCACAAGGATTCGAGTAACGACACCTTTGCCTGTAGCCTCGATTTAAATATACTACTGATCAATCAAACCAGGAGAGCGCCCATGGTGCGACTTTTTGCATCCACCTGCGGGTGGTTCCAGGCGCCCGTGGGCTTCTTCTTGGAGGGCGGCGAAAACGTAGTCATCCGCTCGCCTGTGCCGGCGTACCTGATCGAGCATCCCAAAGGACTGGCGCTGTTCGACACGGGGCTGGGACGTCGCTTCATCCGCGCGGCGGACGAGCGCTTACAGCCCGGCGCGACGGGGTATGAATTCGATGAAAGCGCGGATATCGCCGCACGGTTGTCGAGCATCGGCACCGACCCACGCCATGTCCGCTGGATCGTGAACTCTCATTTCCACGCCGATCACTGCGGGGGCAATGCTTCGATCCCAAATGCAACGATCGTCGTACAGCGCCGCGAACGTCAGGCTGCGCGGACCGCTGACAGCAAGCTCTACAACAAGGACGATTTCGAGCTTGGCCATCCCGTATTGGAGATCGACGGCGAACATGACCTCTATGGCGACGGCTCGGTGACGATCTTTCCAACCTACGGCCACACGCCGGGGCACCAATCGGTTCGCGTCAAGCTGCCCAAGGGAGATGTCGTTCTAACAGCCGATTGCTGCTACTTGAAACGATCTCTCGACGAGCTGCGCCCGCCGCCAGACAACGCCGATCGCGAACTCAGTCTCGCCACGCTGCGCAGGCTTCGAGACTTGCAGTCCCAGGGCGCGCGGATTTTCTTCGGGCACGACGGCCAATTCTGGCAGTCGGTTCCACAGGGCCTGCCCATCCTTTAGGCAACGCAGTGTTCACAGTGCCGCGCCAGCGGTCTTCAACCATCTATTGGAGCGAGAAGCTATGGCTCGAATCGAACAAGGCGTCGCCGTCATCACCGGCGGGGCCAGCGGTATCGGCAGATCGCTGGCCCGGGTGCTAGCGCAGCGCGGTGTCAACGTCGCGGTTGCGGACGTTGACATGAAACAAGCCGAAGCCGCGGTCAAGGAGCTTGGCTCCAATGCTCGCGCCTTTCGTTGCGACGTCACGGAGCGAAGCCAACTCCAGGATTTCTCCAAGGCAGTCACCGCCGAGTGGGGCTCAGTGAATTACGTGTTCGCCAATGCGGGCGTGGCGATCGCCGGCGATATCCTCTCGACCGAAGTGCGCGAGTTCGACTGGTTGTTCGACGTCAACGTGCGCGGCGTATTTTCGACGATGCAGATATTCGTCCCCTTGCTGATTCAAGCTGCGTCAACAGGGTCGGCAGCTCATTTCGTCGTCACCGGTTCGGAGAATTCGCTCGGTGTGCCGCCGGCCGGTGCGACGAGCGTTTACACCGCAACCAAGCACGCAGTGTTGGCGCTGGCCGATACATTACGCCGCGATCTCGTCGGGACCGGCGTCGGCGTTTCGATCTTTTGTCCTGGCGTGGTCGACACGCAACTCTTCGACGCGCGGCGAACACGCCAGGATCGCTACGGAGGTCACGCTGCCATACCGCCCGAGTTTGTCGAACGTGCGAGCAAGGCCGTGGCGCAGGGACAGAAACCGGACATGACCGCGGCGCTGTGTCTGGACGGTGTGAGCCGCGGAGACTTCATGATCATCACCGACCCGAAGATTCGTAGCTTCGTGACGAAGCGGCACCGGGAAATCGAAGCCGCGCTGGATCGTGTGGATACCACGCTCGCGGCGAGGGAGAACGCCTGATGAACTACACGCGACTGGGAAACAGCGGCCTGAAGGTCTCCCGTCTTTGCCTCGGCTGCATGAGTTACGGCAAGGGCAAGCAACATGCGGACTGGTCGCTCGATGAGGAGCAGAGCCTGCCCTTCTTCAAGCGGGCGCTCGAGCTCGGCATCAATTTCTTCGACACGGCCGACGCCTATTCCGAGAACGCAAGCGAACGCGTCGTGGGCAGAGCCATCCGCGAGTTCATGCGACGCGAGGAGGTGGTGATTGCGACCAAGTTCTTCGGGCCAATGGGTAAGGGACAGAACGAACGGGGCGCGTCACGCAAGCACATCATGTCCGCCATCGACGCCAGCCTCGAGCGTCTCGGTACCGACTACATCGATCTCTACCAACTGCATCGCTGGGACTACGAAACGCCTTTCGAAGAGACCGCGCAAGCGCTCGACGATCTCGTTCGCGCAGGAAAAGTGCTGTATGTCGGCGCATCGTCGATGTACGCGTGGCAGTTTTGTAAGGCTTTGCACATTCAGGAGCGCGATGGATGGGTGAAGTTCGTGTCGATGCAGCCGCAGTACAACCTCGTATACCGCGAGGAGGAGCGTGAAATGCTGCCGCTGTGCCAGGAGTTCGGCATCGGAGTGATCCCGTGGTCGCCGCTCGCTCGCGGCTTCCTGGCCGGCAACCGTTCCAAGGAGGGCGGTGAAACCTCACGCGCCAAATCCGACGCGTTCGCGCGCAAGTTGTATTTCCGCGATGACGACTTCGTCGTGCAGCAGCGCCTGCAAGAAGTCGCCGACGCGAAAGGCGTTCCTGCGATGCAGGTGGCGCTGGCCTGGGTTGCATCGAAGTCGGTGGTGACCGCACCGATTGTCGGTGCGACCAAACTGATCCAGCTCGAGCAGGCCGTTGAGGCGCTCTCGGTAACACTCGACGCAGCGGAAATCAGCGCGCTCGAGGAACCCTACAAACCTCACCCCGTACTTGGACACAGCTGAAAGCAGCTGGGAGCGCTCGATGCCCAAACTCATCATGTTCATCAAACGGAAGCCGGGGCTCAGCTTCGACGATTTCCGTTCGCACTACGAGCAGGTGCACGCACCGCTCGCGAAGTCGCTGCTCGTGCACCTGAGTGACTACGCGCGGAATTTTCTTCGGCCGTTTGCTGGGCAACCGGAGCCGCCTTATGACTGCATCACCGAACTGTGGTTCGCCGATCAAGCTGCTTTGCAGGCGACCGTGGCGTTTGGTCGAACAGAAGAAGCTCAAGCGCTGGCACGCGACGAAGAGACGTTCGTCGATCGGGCTGCAACTCGCGTCTTCCTGGCCGAGGAAGTGCGATAGAACCTTTCGTGAGATCAGCGTGCATCGATCGTCCTTGGGGCAAGTCGACGCCGCGAGCAATGCGACGACAGCGGGGGAGAAAATGAGACTTGAAGCCGATGCGCTGCTGGCGGCGACGCGCTCCGACGCAGAGCTGACCTACAAGCTCCGCGGTCTCGATGCGGTCATCCGGATCAAGGCCGGCGAGGACAGTTGGGATTTGCACGTCCAAAACGGACGAGTAGCGCGGGTCTTCGTCAGTCAAGGCAGGGCCGACGTCACCTTGAGTGCGCCCGCGGAATTCTGGGAACGCGCTTTGGTGTCACGCCCGGCAGTCGGCTACGAGAGCCTGAGTGCCGGTCAGGTCCACGGCGTGAAGATCGAAGGCGATTTCGAACGCCATCTGGCGCCGTATCAGGGAGCATTGCAACGCTTGTTCATCGTGATCCGCCAAACGTTCGGCGGCTCCCTCGTGCGTTTCGAAAGCGATCCGGAACCTTATCGCGCTACCGAGTGCACGGTAGGCCGATACATTTACGTGAAGAACGAGCGCGAGGAAGCGCGCGTCTACTACGAAGAGGCCGGCGACGGCCCTATTCCCCTCGTACTCCAACATACGGCTGGCGCAGATGGCCGGCAGTATCGCCACATGCTGGCCAATCCGCAGTTGCAGAAGGGCTTCCGCATGATCGCTTGGGACCTGCCTCGGCACGGCAAGTCGCTGCCGCCGATCGCTTCACGCTGGTGGGAACAAGACTATCGCCCGACCAAGTCCGAAATGCTGGGTTGGAGCGTCGCCATCACGCGCGCGCTCGGCCTCGAGCGACCGATATATCTGGGTTGCTCGGTGGGCGGTCAACTCGCGCTCGATCTGGCCGCTCATCATGCCGATGTCTTTCGCGCCTTCGTAGCCGTCAACGGCTGGTACGAGATTCTTTCGCGCGGGCGCTACGACAACGATATCCATCGCAAGCCGACTACTTCGACGGACTACTTCGCCTCACGCATCCTCGCAGCAACCGCGCCGCAAGCGCCGGAACACGCGGCGCAGGAAGTGTACTGGGTGTACCGCTCGAACACGCCCGGTGTCTATGCCGGCGACAACGATTACTTCATGAATTTGCATGATCTGCGCGAGGACGGCCATCTCATCGACGCAGCGAAAACTCCGGTCTACGTGGTCACGGGCGAATACGACGCCAGCGAGCTGTATCCGGATAACGGCGGCGCCGCGGTGGCGCGGCACATTCCGGGTGTCGTACATCGTGTCCTACCCGGTCTGGGACACTTCGCGCCCGCCGACGATCCCGTGCGCTTCTGCCAGGCGATCGTGCCCATCCTCGACGAAATCGTCGAACGCTGCCGGAGCGTCCGATGAAAAAGCTGATCCTGTTTGTCAATCGCGAACCAAGCCTCACGCACCAGCAGTTCCGCGACTACTACGAAGCCAACCACGCCCCGCTGGCCAAGTCGTTGCTTCCGCACCTGTTGCACTACGCGCGCAACTATCTCGCGCCGCTGGCGGGTCAAGCGGAGCCGCCCTATGACTGCATGACCGAGTTCTGGTTCGCCGACCAGGCAGGGCTCGACGCGACGCTGGAGTTCGCGCGCAGCGCGGCCGGTCAGGTGCTGGCGCGCGACGAAGTGAGGTTCATGGATCGCGGCTCGATGCGTGTCTTCGTGGCCGATGAGGTGCACACCACGTTTGCGGTGCACACCACCTCGTGAGGAATTAACAGTGACCGAAAAGTTGACGATCGATTTCGACCATCATGACCCCGCCTATCGCAACGACTGGCCGCGAAGCGCACAGGAGCGCGCGACGCACTGCCGCGTTGCCTGGTCGAATGCGCACGGCGGCTATTGGATCCTCAGCGGGCATGCCGAGGTGGCGCAAGCGGTCTCCGACCCCAACACGTTTTCATCCGCACATCTGGATCCCCAGAAGCCCTGGGCCAAGGGCATCCTGATCCCGGAGCTGCCCTACGCACTCGCGCTGTCGGAATCGGACCCGCCGATCCATCACGCGCGCCGCATCATCGAAGCGCCGTATTTCGCGCCGGCCTCGGTGCGCAAACTCACGCAGGTCGCAGAGCGCAACATCGATGAGGCGTTGGCGCAGGTCGAAGCACGCGGGGAGCTCGACTTCGCCTACGATTTCGCGATGCCGGTCGCAGCCAAGACCACGATGCACCTCATCGGCATCGATCCCGAGCAGTGGCAACTCTACATGCTGTCCGCGCACCAGGCCTCGCTGCTCCCCACCGACCACCCTGACTACCCGATCGACCAGATCAAGAAAGTCCAACAACTCATGCGCGAACGCCTCGCCGAGCGCCGCGCGCAGCCGCGTAACGACATCGTCAGCGCATTGGCCACCGGCACGGCACTCGGGCGGCCGCTCAGCGAGGACGAGCAGATCGGCATGCTGTCAGCCGCGATCTTCGGCGGTTTCGGCACCGTGATGTCGGCGACGCTGAGCGCGCTGCTGTGGCTCGAAGATCAGCCCGCGATCCGCGCGCAGCTGTTGCAGGAAGACGCGATGATCGACCGTTTCAGCGAGGAGATCCTGCGCCTGAATCCGCCGAACCACGGCACCGCCCGCACGCTCGGCGAGGATCTGGAGCTGCACGGTCAGCAGCTGAAGAAGGGCGACCGCGTGCTGCTCTCCTGGGTAGCAGCCAACCGCGATCCCGCTGTGTTCGAATGCCCGGACGAGCTGCGCCTGGATCGGCCCAACAGCAAGGCGCATTTCACGTTCGGCGGCGGCGAGCACCGCTGCCTGGGCGCACCGCTCGCGCGCATCGAGATGCGGCTAATGATCCGCGCGGTACTCACACGTCTACCCGACTACCGCATCGAACGCGAGCGTCTACGCTACTACCCCTCCTTCGCGAACACCGCTGGCATCGCGAGCATGCCCGCACGCTTCACACCAACCCGGCGCGAATCTTGAAAAAATCATGGCCATTCCAATCGATACCAAGCTCTCATCTGTTGAGCAGGCAACCGTGCACGCACGTACAGCTCGCGACCGTGGAGTGGACTGGCTTCTGCGTCACATCGACTCTCACGGCGAGCCCGTGGGCGCTCGCGAACGCAACGGATGGGCGCGTGTCCCCTGGGCGCTCACCATCTGCGGCGAGAGTGCTACCGCAGCGAAAGTCATCGCTTGGTCCGAGCGCGAACAACTCGCCGCCGACGGCGGCTTTGCGCCGGGTCCGGCGCTGGGATCTGGACGTTTCTTGGCCTACCCGCTCGCGCACTTCGCCATTGGTGCTTGGTTGCTCGAACGCTTTGACACTGCGCTATCCACATTCAAAGCGCTGCGGCGGATACAGGACCCCGCGACAGGAGGGTTCCCCATCGCGCCACCACGCGACCGCACGACCGATCTGTCCGATCTTCTCTCGACCGCACAAGCAGGTCTTGCTGCCGTCATCGCCGGCCAGGACGATATCGCCGACGGCGCTTATCGCTGGATCACGGAACTGCTGCAGGCACAACCCGCCGATGCGGGAACTCGTCTTTATACATTCCGCCAGGGCGCCCGCCTGTTGACGACACCGGAACCCTCGCTGGAATGGCTGGCGATCACCGACTTCGCCAAGCCACGGCAGAGCTATTACACGCCGGGTATGGCCGCGGTGTTCCTGGCCGCGTACGCGCAGCGCAAACGCACGCGCGAACCGCTGGCGGCAGCCTCGGCCCTACTTGAACGCAACATTCACGGCTGTGTTGAGCAGTACAGCGATCTCGAATCTGTGCAGCTCTGCAAGTTCGGCTGGGGGGTAGCCGCGATGTACGCGGCCGATAGCGATCCGTCGTGGATACCGCACCTATCGCGCATGACGGACTGGTTCATCGCGCGTCAGGCCGTCGACGGTTCCTGGGCACCGTCGACGTTCGTGCAGACTCGGCCGAGCGATATCGATCGGCTGACCAAGACAGCCGAGCACGTGATGGAAATCAACGCCATCCTTGCAGCGCTCGGAACTGCGCAGGTTCGGTCGAGCGGACACAAATGAAAAGCATGCACGCTCGATGACGCCAGACCACAAACGTATTGAGCAACGATCTACTGACCGACTCTATCCTGGCCCGGCGCGCCTGATGCGCGCTGCAGCAGCTTGCGCTCTCCGAGCTTGGAACGTTTCAGAAAGTCGAGGGACCGTTCCATGTATCGTGACCAGAAGCTGGCCGCTTCGTCCGTCTTGCCCTTCTGCAGCAGATCGCAGAGTGCGCTGTACCCGACCACAGTCTTGGCCATGTTCTTCTGCAACGAGTCCGCATGAGCGGTCGTCTCCGCCGAAAGTATCGTCGCGTAGGTGTCGTCGGATATCGATTGAATGATGCCGACCAGCAGCGCAATGGCGCGATTGCCTGAGGCACGCGCAAGCGCCTCATGGAAACGATTCGTGCCGGAAACAACGTCATGATATCGCTGCTCTGCAAGGGCCGCCTTCATGCTGTCGACGCATTCGCGCAGATGTGCGATCGCATCGGCCCGCGCCCGGCCCTTGAGCCCACGAACGATCGCGGGCTCGAAGAACATGCGTGCTTCATGCAGGTCGCCCATCGTCACGCCTTCGGACACCAGCATGAAGTTCGCGTACTCGGCAGCTTTCTGCACGCTCGGCCCGAGGACGAGGGCGCCCGAGCGCATGCCTCGACCGACGGTGATCAGGGACTCTGCTTCAAGGATGCGCAACGCTTCGCGCAGGGTGGGCCTTGACACGCTGAAGAGCGACAATAGCTTGCTTTCAGGCGCCAGCATCGAGCCCGACTTGATCTTGCCGGACACGATCTGCTCGCGCAGGCGCGCCGCCACTAGATGGGACAACTTCGGCAGGCGAAGCTCGTCCGCGAGCGAAGCCAGGTGACCCAGCCCTCCCATCTCGGTCTCCCCTCCATTCTTGGCCATTGCAGCTCCCTTCTGTGTGCACTTACCGGTAAAGTGGTCAATTACGCTAACCTCGATAACTAATTTACGCAGAATCAAACACAAAATAAAGAGCAAGGCGTATAAAGGCAGTACCTTGAAACGCCATTGGCATGTCGAGGCCACATCAGATGTCGACGCACGCATCGAGGGAGCGGGCGCTGGTCACGCTCGAGCAACTTGCACAATCCCTGGGTTCGACAATCGGCATTTCGGATTGGGTGCACATTGACCAGACCATCATCGATCAGTTTGCCGGCGTGACAGGGGATGACGCCTTCATCCACCTCGACCCCGAACGCGCCGCAGCCACCCGGTTCCACGGGACCATCGCTCACGGCCTGCTGACCCTGTCCCTGCTTCCACGACTGTTTCGCGCAGCCACGCCGCAGCTCGACGGCACCCGTATGAGCGTGAACTATGGATTCGATCGCGTGCGTTTTATTACACCGGTCCCGGTGAACTCCCGCGTCCGCGCTCAGTTTGACCTGAACGAAATCTCCGCACCCAAGCCAGGGTTTCATCGCATTGCCTACGATGTAAGGGTCGACCTGGAGCATGCCTCTGCCCCTGCCGTAACCGCCCGATGGTTGCTCGGACACTGGATGAAATAACCCGCAGCCGGGGGCTTGCGTTGGTGGCAGTTTGCATTTACATAGTCGCTAACCTGGTTAGCGATGTAGGAGTCAGGGAAAGCATGAGCAACAGCGGTGACCTGGACGGTCGAGTCGCAATAGTGACCGGAGCCAGTTACGGATTGGGGCGGGCTATCACTGAGGAGCTCGCCCGCAGGGGCGCGCGCATCATGCTGACCGACATCCTCGCAGACCGCATCGAGGCGACAACTCGTGAGTTGGCGGATTCCGGCTGTCACGTGGATCACACGTTGCTGGATGTCACGCAGCGGCCTTCCGTCAAGGCCGCGATCCAACGGGCCATTGAGCGATTCGGGTGCTTGGACATCTTGGTGAACAACGCGGGCTGGTCCAGGGTCATGAAGCCGCTGCGGGAACTCACCGCGGAGGACTGGGACATGTACATGGATATCAACGTCCGCGGGAACCTTTTCTGCATCCAGGAAGCCGCAGAAGCGATGATCGCTCGAGGACAAGGCGGTCGTATCGTCTCCATCGCCTCGACCGCCGCGACCAAGCCCTACAAGCGCGCCGCGGCGTATTGCACGAGCAAGTCAGCAATCCCGATGCTCGTGAAGGCCGCTGCGCTCGAACTCGGCGAGTTCGGGATCACAGTCAATTGCGTGGCGCCCGGCCCGACGACCACTGAGACCAACCTCGCCCACAGCTCGGGTGCCACCGACCCGAAGATGGGCGAGGAGAAACGCCGCCGCGAAGCGATGATTCCCCTGGGCAAGAACGATCCGATCGACATCGCGACGGCTGTCGCCTACTTCGCGTCGCCGGCCGCACGACGCGTGACTGGACAGATGCTAGTCGTCGAAGGCGGCGGGATGCTGCTGTCGTGAGCAACCGTCAGGAACTGCTGCGACTGTTCTCACTGCCCGGCAAAGTTGCGGTCGTCACTGGCGGCGCCTCAGGGATCGGCAAAGGGATCTCACGTCTGTTGGCTGATGCCGGCGCCAAGGTCGTCGTCGCGGACCGAGACCTCGAAGGAGCGCAGGACGTCGCACGGGAACTGGGCGAAGGCAGCGTTGCGATCGGATTCGAGCTGGCGGACGAAGACTCCATTGTGAGGCTGTTCAACGAAATGGCGGACACTCTCGGCCGGGTTGACATCCTGGTCAACAACGCCGGCATCTATCCGAAGTACTCCCTCGATGCGGTCGGGGCAACTGACTGGCAGCAAATGCAGAACATCAATGTGTGGGGATGCTTCGTCGCACTACGCGAAGCAGCCCGAATCATGCGTCGCAGCGGCAAAGGCGGTCGCATTGTGAACATCTCGTCGATTGGCGGACTGCGGACCGCGGTCAACGACCAGATCGCTTACAACGCGTCCAAGGCCGCGTTGGACTCGATCACCCAATCGGCTGCGCTGGAGTTGGCACGGGACAACATCTTAGTGAACTCCATTCTTCCTGGCGCCGTTCGACCGCTCGATCCAAAGCCTAAGTCAGCAGGCCATACCGCCCCCACGGGTCCCCTCTTGGATCATGGGCGTATCTTGCTGCAGCGACCTGCGCTGGCTGAAGAGATTGCGGCGCCGGTCCTGATGCTCGTAAGCGCGGCCGGCGGCTACATCACTGGACAGTCGATCGTCATCGACGGCGGCTTCTCGGTTTCCTGAGGAATTCGCATGACCGAACGCTCACCCTATCGGATCTCCATCTATCACAACTGGGCGCTGCGACTGCAACTACTGATCGATTGGGAAGATGCGGCGCGGCTCGCGTTCGAGGAAGCCTACGAGAGCGGCCTGATCGATCGCCCGGTCGAACTCATCTCACGTGATGTGTGGGGCGCACCGAACGGCTCCGCGCTCGAAGTGGGCAAGGTGATGCGCGAAATCGTCGCGAAGGATCGCGTGCACGGGATGATCGGGCTCGCCATGACCGAGGATTGCGCCTTTCTGCGCGATGAGATCAACACGAAGCTCAAGATTCCGGTGCTCAGTTTCTCCGCGACCATCGGCTTCGATGGCCTCTATTGTTTTCAGACGCAATGCGGCACGTTCTACGACGAAGCGGTCGTGATCGCAACCTTCCTGCGCGCACAAGGGCACGAAGCGATCGCAATGATGCACGACACGTCTTTTCAGGGAGAGGAGTTCGGTGAGGCGCTGCGCGGCGCAGCGCACCGTGTCGGGCTACAGATCGCGACGAGCGCACCGGTGAATGCTTTTGCGACCGAAGAAGAACTATTGGGGAAACTCGAGCAGGCGCGACGGTCCGGCGTCGGCGCATTCGCGTACGTCGGTATGGGCGGACAGTTCAAGCAACTGGCGTCCGCATTCCGAAAGATCGACTGGAACCCGCTGCGCATGACGGGAATGACGCTGTGCGGATCAAACCCTGGGTTCGATGGCCCAGGACCGTACGAAGGCTGGTACGGTCTTGAACAGTTTCACGAGCACAACCCCGTCTTCAACGCGATGGCCAGGTCATTTCATAAGCGTTTTGGCCGCAACGGCGCGCACACGTGGGCGGCCCATGGTTATGACGAGGGACGCGTCATGGCGCTGGCGTTGGCACAGGCGAATCCTCCCTCCCCTTCGGGCATCGCTCGCGCCATCGAGAGCATACGCATGCTGCCGGCGGCAGTTGGGGGGCCGGGAAACCACATCAGTTTCGGACCATTCGACCACCGCGGCTACAAGGGTGACTTCTTCGCCATCCGCCGCATCATTGAAGGCCGCAATGAGCTGATCGGCGTGCCCTCGCAATTCATCGCATCGCTGTGAGAGACGATCCATGACCGCGCAACGCACTCAGCATCAGGGCAACAGCCGCCACTCGGTGATCGTGCCCTATCGAATCGGATTGTTACTCGATCGCAAGGATCAGGCGCACCGCGATCTCCACGACGGTCTGGTTCTCGCGATCGAAGAGGCGCGCGTTCAGGGAGAGCTGGACCGCGACATCAAGGTCGAAGTGCGCGAGACGGCGGGCGCCCCGGAGGGATCGGTGCTCGACGCGATCGGCGACTGGCAGGAACTGACCCGCGACGGGATGCTCATGGCAGTGGTCGGCCCATTCGAGGCCGACAATGGAAGTGCGCTCACGGAGGCGATCGATGCAGCGGGTCTGCCGACGATTACCTACTCGGCAAGCGACGACTACAGCGGGCGATTCGTCTTCCAACTCCCCTTCGGTCACGCTGCCGACGTGATCCATCGTCTCCTCGATCATGCAGCCGCCGCCAGCGCGCAGCGCCCGGTGCTGGTGCATGAAGCTCAGTCGCGCGGCAGATTGCTCGCTGCAGAGTTCAGGCGCGTTGCGTGGCAACGGCGTATGGCGCGTGTCGATACTCTCGAGTGCGATGCGTCGCTGTCCGCGAACTTGCGCCGCTTGCTACCCGATGCGGTGCTCTATCTCGGCGGATGGAATCACGAGGTCGTCGATAGAGCCTGCAAGGCCGCTGGCATCTCACCATTGCGGCTCACCGGCAGCGAAATCATCCATGCGCATTCTGTGCTCGGGCGCGCAACCACCCTTGAGGGTTGGATCGGAACCAGCCTCGTCGATCCTGCCAACCGCGCGTTCTTGAAGTTCGTACGCGCTTTCGAGACACGCTACCGACGCAGGGCGGATCATGCCTATGCTGCGGTCGGATACGACATCGGGCGGATTCTCAGCCTCGTGCTCTCAGTCGTTCGGCCACCTTCGCCCGAAGGTGTCCGTGCGGGACTTGACCGCCTCCGAATGGTGCCCTCGGCTTCGGGCGCTGCCGGCACCGTGATCAGTTTTGCGCCCTACGATCATCGTGGATTCAAGGGTGATCCACTCGTGCTCAGCTGCGTCCGCAACCACACACTGGTGCCACTCAATGGCAAGTCAGTGCAGCGCTAGTCGTCTATGGGCCTACTGACTCAAACTCACGGCCAGGTCTGTGAGATCACGCTCGACTGGCCGAGTGTGCGCAATGCGCTCGGCCCGGCAGAGGGTCGCGAACTGCGCTTAGCGCTGGAGTCGGCCAGCAATGACGATCGCGTCGGCGCGATCGTGCTGTCTGCAAACGGCGAAGCCTTCTGCGCAGGTGGAAATCTTCCAGAGATCGTCCGCCTGGCCGCGGCGGGACCCGACTCGGTACGCGATACCATCTACTCAGAGTTTCAGGGTGTCTTCCGCGCGATCCGTTCGAGCGTTGTCCCGGTCATCGCTGCCGTCGACGGGCCTGCTGTCGGTGTCGGTTGTGATCTCGCGATTGCGGGGAGCGCAACTTTCATCGGCATCAACGGCTGGATTGCGCAGGGATGGATCAAGGCCGGGTTGATTCCCGCGACGGGCGGCACTCTCTACGTGGCCGAGCGCGGCGGTGTCCAGACCGTCTGGCGACTACTCGCCGCCGATAGGGTCGATGGTCCGACGGCCGAGACCTGGGGACTGGCTATCGCCTGTGAAAATGCCCGTACGGCCGCGATCGAGATGGCCGCTAAATTTTCCTCTATGCCGCGTGGCGCGCTCAGGGCTATCAGGCGGCTTGCCGGCATCTCGGATCCTGACGAGCATCTGCGCGAGGCCCTCGATGCGCAGATCGGCTTCATCACGGATCCTAGGTTTGGCGACTTTGCCAACAAGCTGCTTGAGCGCTGATGGAGCGCTACGCATACATGCATGCACTGATATCCACGCGAACCATCGCAGCAATACGGATCTGGCTCGCACCACGCAAGTCGTGACGGCTCCTATGTGCTGCGACCAATCTCCCAGGGAGAGCACAATGAGCTCCAGACGATCCGTCGGCAATAACGTCGAGTCGATCGACGCACGCGAGCGCGGCGCTCGCGCACCCAGAATCTACGAGGAAGGCGAGCAGAAGACGCTGTACTTCACTTTGTCTCCGGAAGCGGAAGTCGCGGTGCTCGCCCGGATGCTGTACCACGAGGGCTATGACGATCACAATTGGGGCCACATCTCCTACCTGCAGGATGACGGCACTCTGCTGCTCAACCCATGGGAGGTGCCGTGGGATGAAGTGCGCGCGTCAGACATCCTGCGCATCGACTCCACCGGCAAGCTGATCTCCGGCCGCTGGACTGTGACACCGGCGATCGCGCTGCATCTTGCAGCCCATCGCCTACGCCGGGACGTCAAAGTGGCGGTTCACCATCACAGCAATTGGGGGACCCTGTGGGCTGCAATCGGCGAGGTTCCGGGTATCTACAACCAGAGTTCTGCGCAGGTCGGCGGTGAGCTCACCTTGTACAACGAGTACGAAGGCGACGTGACTGCCGATGATCGGGCAGAAGCCAATGTCCGTGCGATGGGCACCAACAACGCTGCAATCCTCGCGAATCATGGTGTGTTCGTCCTCGCGGATTCAATTCAGCGCGCGCACCAGCGCTGTGTGTCTCTCGAGATGCGTTGCAAGATGGCGTGGCACGTCAAGGCGCTCGGCTCGGACAAAGGACTGCCAATGAAACAGCACGCTGTCGACGAACTCGTCGAATCAGTATTGAGCGGCAGATCAGGTAAGCGGTTCTTCAATGGAATGATCCGCCGCGAGGTCCTTCGCGATCCGAGTGTGCTCACGTGACAGTTGGTGCCGACACCTATTGCCGACCCCGATCACGCGTGTGCTCCCTCCTGACGTTGAACCGTCACACTCTCGGAATGTAGCTCATGCCAGACACCACCACGACCGACTTCGGCAACCTGGTCCTGAGGGACCGCGTCCACGGCGACGCGTACTGCAATCCGCAGGTCTTCGAGCGCGAGATCGATCAGATCTTCTCTCGGCATTGGATATTCGTCGGCCATGAAGGCGAGATTCCCAACAACGGCGATTTTCGTCAGCGCCAGATCGGCCGTCAGCCCGTGATCTTCCTGCGCGATCAACACGGGCACGTGCGTGTCCTGATGAACCGTTGCACGCATCGCGCGAACGCTGTCTGCCATCTTGAACGCGGCAATGCCCCCGGGTTCACCTGTCCGTACCACGGCTGGCGTTTCCGACTCGATGGTGAACTTGCCAGCGTGCCTTACCCGGACCGCTACGACTCACATTTCGACAAGAGCCGGTTGGGCCTGCGACACGTCGCGCGCGTGGAGTCAAGACGTGGCTTCGTGTTCGCCACACTGAATCCGGACGATGTCCCACTCGATGTTCATCTCGGAGCACTGGTCCTGGCAGAACTCGACGAGATCGCTGATCTGTCTCCAGCCGGAGAGCTGCTGATCAACGCGGGGGTTCACCGCGTGAGATTCAACGCCAACTGGAAACTGATGGTCGAGAACGCCATTGACGGCTATCACCCGAACCCGGTGCATCGCAGTCACTTTGAAAACGTTCGGGCACGCACCGGTTTCGACCCGGCTGCACTGACGACCAGTTCGTCGCCGGCGCGAATTCGCGACCTTGGACATGGGCACTGTGCCTGGGATTCCAGCTCGATCCTTGCCAAAGGCACGCGCAGCTTCGCCGCCAACCGGCCGACGGAGGCAGCGTTCGCCACCTACCGGAATGCGCTGATTGAGCGCCATGGCGAGGCTCGGGCCGACCAATTGCTGACCAAGAGCGGTTCGCACTTGTACATCTTTCCGAATTTCGCCTACGTCGGCGCGCACTACCGGCTGATGCAGCCTATGTCCGCGAGCCACACGTGGGTGCAACTGTTTCCGATCATGCTCAAGGACGTACCGCAGGAGATCAACACGCGTCGGCTGCGCACGCATGAAGTGTTCTACGGTCCGGCGGGAGGCGGTCAGGTCGACGACATCGAGATATTCGAGCGCAACCAGATCGGCCTGACTGCCGCACTGGACCCCTGGTCACTGATCGCGCGTGGGCTTCACCTCGAAACACGGCATGAAGATGGATCGATTTCCGGGCAGATCACCGACGAGTTGTCGAACCGTGCCATCTGGGGACGATGGAAGGAATTGATGACTGGCGCGGAAGATGCGGCATGAGCGCGCTGCTGGAGCGCGTTCAGGCGTTCCTCTATCAGGAGGCCGAGCTCGCCGACCGACACGCATACTCCGAATGGCTCGCACTCTGGGCCGAGGACTGCGTCTACTGGATCCCCTGTAACGATGACGACTCCGACCCGGAGACTCACGTCGCACTCATCTATGAAAGGCGATCGGGCCTGGAAGACCGCATCCGTCGACTCTCCGGCGGCTTCGCTCATTCACAGAACCCGCCAACCCGCGTGTCGAGAGTCGTCGGTAACATCCGCGCCATCGAACTGCCGGACGGGTTGCTAGAAGTGCAATCCGTCTGCAACATCACGGCGTTTCGCCGCCAGACCATCGAGACTTTCGCTGCACGCGTCGTCCATCGGCTCCGACCTCACGGCGATGGATACAGGATCGTCAGCAAGACTGTCTACCTCGTCAACAACGACGGCTATATTGGCAACATGACGTTCCTGATCTAGGCACGTCAGCTGCCAAGCCCATCCAACAGCCGTTTCACGTCCGGCCGGCTGACCTTGTCCGAAACAGTGCGCGGCAACCGCTCGACGATGAGGATTCGCGCTGGTACTTCGTACGGTGACTCAACCTTTCCTTCGCGTAAGCTTTCATCGCGTCACGGTCGGGCAGCGCAGCGCCCGGATAGGGTCCACCACGGCGACCGGGACTTCGCCGAGTCGCTCATCCGGCCTGCCCAGGACGATGACATCGTAGACGCCCGGATACGGCCGCAGCACATCGGCGACCTTGCCGGCCATGATCTTGAAGCCGCCCCGGATGATCGCATCGTCCGCCCGGCCCAGGATGTACAGGAAGCCGTCATCATCGAGCCGCGCAAGATCGGTGGTCCGGATCCATTCCCTGCCGCCGTCGATGCGATCGAGCTTCGCTCGAGGATGCCCTGCGCATCGGCGGGCACCTCCTCGCAGGGTCGCGGGATCGATGATCCGCAACTGCACACCGGCCGCGGCGCGGCCGACACTGCCCCGCTTGATCTGCGCAGAACTTCGGTGATCCTCGAGCGTCCAGCTCGTCGCGACTCCCATGAATTCGGTCGCGCCATAGGTCGTGAGCACCGGCACGCCGAATTTCTCCTCGAAGGCAGTCTGCAGGTCGACTGAGAGCGGCGCTGTGCCGGCACGAACCGCGATGACACTGGAGAAATCCTCGCGAGTGGCGTCGCTATCGACCATCATCTTGATGGCCGTCGGCGGCAGGGGCGCGAATTTCGGCCGATACCGCACCAAGGCCTGACGGTATTTCTCTGCATCGAACTTCTCGAACAGCACGATAGGCCGGACTTCGAAAAGCGACATCAGCGTGTTGAAAGTGCCGCTGGTGTGGACCAGTGGCCCGAACATCAGCGTGGGCGAGTTCTTCGGCTTCAGTTGCGATCTGTTCAACGGCGCCTTTGGCATTACGCACGCCATCGCGCAGCGACTCCTGAATGGTGCGCTCGTGAGATCGGAATCCGTTTGGGGCGCCGGTCGTGCCACTCGTCTGAATCTCGATCAGCGTGCCGGGCGCCCGCGGACGAAATGGCCCTGCGCCGGCTCTCTGCTCAGCACGCTGAAATGCAACACCCCCGTCGGCGGCAGTCCACAGCGACGACCATGGTGCCCACCTGTGCGGCGGCCGCGAGCGACTGCCGGAGCGAGATCGGCGCGGCTGCCCAGCAGGCACACAAGTCGCAGGCCGGCGATTTCTTCGGCGACCAGCGCGACAGGCCGGATGGCATTCACGAGCAACAAGCCCGCGGCCCGATCCCAGTATCGCGACGAAGCCGCCCAGTTGCTCGAGACGATTGCGGCCCAGCAGTCCCACGAGGCTGTCGCGACCGACCCCGGCCTGCGTCAGTAGCCGATCAAGATCCGTGATGCCCTCCGCCAGAGCGGACCAGCTGACCTGCGTGCCCTCGAATTCGATCGCCGCGAGGTCGCCACCGGCTTTCGTAACTGCGATCAGATGATCGGCCATGTTCATGTTCAGCGCGTCTCGAAACCCTTGCGCTTGCCGCTCGCGAGCATGTTCTCGACCTGTGCAATGCCAAGATCGTTGCCGAGCTGCGTATAGTGCAGGCCGCGGGTGAGCGCCTGCGTCCGTCCGGTATCGAGCGACTCCCAGATGGCTCGAACAGTGCCTTGCGTCGCCACGGAGGGTTTCCCGGCAATGATCGCCGCGACCTTATGCGCACGAGCCCATAATTGATCGGATGGTACGATTTCGGAGGCGAGGCCAATCTGGTGGGCGCGCTGTGCGCTCATGCGCTCCTCGACACCCATCAGCGACACGCGCAGGATCTCACCCAGCGGCATACGCCGCAGCATGCTGATCGGCTCGAGCGCCGCTACCAGACCAAAATCGACGTGGGGGTCAAAGAAGGTCGCGTCTTCGGAAGCAATGACAATGTCCGAACCGCCGACAATGTAGAAGGCTCCCCCACCACACATCCCGTTGATCGCACAGATCACCGGCTTCCACAGCTTGTGATGCTTGGGGTCCAGACTCTCACCGGGATCGGGCTTGTTCCAGATGTTGTTCGGATATTTGAAGCCCTGCACACGGTCGAGGCCGGTGCAGAACGCGCGTGCGCCCGCCGCACGAAACACAGCCGCATGGATGCGATCTTCGTCACGGATCACGTGCCACAGCCGTTTGATCTCGGCCATCATCTCCGCATTGATCGCGTTGAGCTTGTCGGCACGATTGAGCGTGATCGTTGCGACGTGATCGTCGCCGACCTCGAATTGCACCAGATCAGTCATGGCAGGTCCCTTTTCATCGCTTTCGCGGTGTCAGGAAATCACCGCTCGCGTCGCCGAGCCGCATGCCCCCGTCGCAATCGATGATCGCGCCGGTAATGTAAGCGGCCTTAGGGGAGCTGAGGAATATCGCCGTATTGGCGATGTCTTCCGGAGTTCCAAAGCGACGCATCGCGGTTCGTCGATCCACGTCGCCTTGTCTGCGTCGCTCGGCGCCATGCGCTCGACGCCCTCGGTTCCGTGAATCGGACCAGGTGAGATCGCATTAACACGAATTCCAGCAAGCCCCACTCCATCGCCAGCACTTTGACGACCATGTTGACGCCCGCCTTGGCGGCACATACATGCACCTGCTGCGGCAGAGGTTGTACTGCCTGCGGTGCGGTGATTGCGATCAGCGATCCGCCAGGTTTGCGAACTACGTCGAACCCAGCGCGAAACACGTAATAGGTGCCCAGCAGGTCGATGTCGACGACCGTTTTGAATCCGTTTGCCGAGATGCTGACAGCATGCGCCATGAAGTTACCCGCCGCCCCGGCGATGACCACATCCGGTGGTCCGAGTTGTTCTGTCGCTCTGCTAAATAGCGTTTGCACTGCGTCGAAATTGCGCACGTTGGCGCTCCGGCGCCCAGCGTATGCGCGCCAGTCTGCGAGTGAATCTCGGCTGCAGCGGCTGTCGCTTTGGCAGCGTCGCGCCCAACGACGAGCGACCTTGCGCCCCGTGCGCAGCAAAGCCCTTCGCGATACCAAGATTGATGCCGCTCGTACCGCCCGAGATGAACACGACGGGCGCGTCCATGCGCTACCAGCCGGCGAATTCCGCGATGCGAACCCGATGAGCCTGCGGCATGCCGAGGTAGGCCTGATCGAACAGAGCGCGCTTCAACCAGACATGCAGGCCGAATTCCCATGTATAGCCGATGCCGCCATGTGCCTCGATCGTCAGGCGCGTCACCTTCGGATACATCTCTGTCATGTGCGCCTTGGCGATTGCAGCAGCCTCGGATGCCGACTCCATTCCCACGTCGAACGCATGCGCGGCGTACCAATACAAGCCAATGGTGGGCTCCACCATGAGGGCCATGTTTGCAAGCTGATGCTTGACCGCCTGGAACGCGCCGATCGGACGACCGAACTGCTGTCGCTCCTTGGCATAGAGCACTGACATTTCGACGCACCGGGATGCGCCTCCGAAGGCATCCGCGGCAAGCAGGATCAGGCCAGCATCTACAACGCGTGCACCGACCGGCTCAGCCAGGCGTTCGAATGCAGTGTCCGCGAAATTGACCTCGGCCAGGCGTTTGCCCGCGTCTGTGGACAATACAGGCGTGATCGAGATGCCCTTCGATCCTCCCTCGACGACACCGAGATGCCCACCTTGCAGACCGACGACGATGAGGTCTGCCTTGTCGGCATGGAGCACGTGATGTTTCGTGCCTGATAGCGTCGTTGCACCGTCAAGCGACCAGATATCCGCAGTCCACCGACCCTTGCCCTCCGCCAGCGCAATCGTCGCGCGACGCTCGCCCGACGCCAAGGCCGGCAACCAGCGCATCTTCTGCGCATCGCTCCCACCGAGGACCATCGCAATCGTCGCAAGGGCGTGATCGAAGAATGGGCCCGGGGCCGCATAGCGGCCGACCACCTCAGTCACCACTGCGAGATCGAGCAGTCCGAGACCCAGGCCGCCGTAGGCTTCCGCAATCGATCAAGCCGCCCGACCCCAAGCTCCATCAGCCCGCGCCAGACTCCATCGATCCGCGGCGCCGCCGTCATGCGGAGCAAATGCGCGGGACTTCGGGCATTCGCCTCCAGGTACTCTGAAGCAGCTTGCTGGAACTCCCGCTGCCGCTCGTCGAGATCGAACTTCACTCGGACACCTCGTCGCGCGGCAACCCAAGCCCACGTTCGGCAATGATGTTGCGCTGGATGTTGGAGGTGCCTCCGGCGATCGCCGCGGCAAGCGAATTCATGTACTGGTCGACCCAGCGCTCATTGCCTGGTCGGCGATTGCCGATCGGAGACAGCAGTGCCTCGTCCTCGAGAATGGCGTTTGAAACTTCGGCGATCGCACCTGCGAAGTTGGATTGTCCAAGCTTGTTCATCATCTGAAGCAGTCCGCCACCCTCGCCGGTAAGCTCCCTCGTCATCTGGATGTGGCTTGAATAGCGCTGCACCTCGAGCTCAGCCTTGAGCGACGCAAGTCGGTCACGCACCCACGGATCTCGGATCGCCGCCTCTCCGCCACGCGTCGTCCGCCGTGCGAGGCGCAACAAACTGTTGAACATGCTCTCAGATCGGTCGATTCCGCCCAGCATGTTACGTTCGTGCTTCAGCAGCGACTTCGATACGCTCCAGCCTTCGCCGCGCTTTCCGACGATCCAGTCGGCGGGCGTCGTCGCGTCAGTAAAGAACACCTCGTTGAAGTCGTTGCCGCCGTTGATCTGCTTCATCGGGCGGATATCGATGCCGGGCTGCTCAAGATCGATCAAAAGGTAGGAAATACCCTGATGCTCTGGGCGCCTCCGGCTCCGTACGAACCAATGCGAACATGTATTGGCACTGGCGCGCGTATGAAGTCCAGACCTTCTGCCCATTGATGATCCACTTGCCGTCGCGCAGCTCGCACGCGTGCGCAAGCTCGGCCAAATCGCTGCCGGAACCAGGTTCGCTGAACCCCTGCGCCCACCTGTACTCTCCGGCGAGCGTCTTGGCGATGAACTGCTCCTTTTGCCAATCCTCTCCGCGCTCGAGGAGTGTCGGCACCAGCATCTGCACACCGTTGCCCTTGACTTCGCCCGGCGCATCCGCGCGCTCGAACTCCTCGGCGATGATGCGCGCTCTGATAATGTCCGCAGGCTGCTCGGAGCCGCCATAACGACGGGGAACGGCGCGATAGAAGTAGCCAGCAGCGATCGCCTTCTGCCTGAAGGCGGCGATGTCCGTGCCCTCGCGCCACTCGCGTGCGAGGAACTGCTGTACTTCCGCGCGAAAGTCGTCGTGCTCTGGACCGTAACGCAGATTCATGCTCTACGACTCGCGCTCAGTCGAAGCCGAGATCCTCCCATACCTTATTAACGTTCTTCATGGCTTCCTGGCCGCCAACCTTGTCGCGCATCGCGGAGAAAGTTGATTTCGCCGTCGCGCCACACGACATTCGAGAACAGCGGATGCGCGACGGTTGCGAAATTCACGAAAGCGCCGATGCCCAGACCGTGGAAGTACTGTTGCAGCGCACGTTTGCCGAGCATCAGATTGTCGGTACTGTGGGCCGCGACGGCTCGCGCATAGCGCAAGGCTTCGTCTGCGAGTTTGTTTCGCGGCACTACGGAGCTGGCGACACCCCATTCCTTCAGTTCCTGTGCGCTCATCTTGCGGCCCGTGAGTAATGCTTCCATGCCGCGATTGAGGCCGAGGCGCAGCAGCGTCAGCGGGAGTTGCGTCTCAAAGCCTGCGAAATCCGATGCGGCTCTGACGTCGCGCGAGATACGCATCGTCAGCCAGAATCAGAAGGTCGGCGGTCATGGCAAATGCAAATCCCTGCCCCAGCACGGCGCCTTGGGCAGCCAGGATGACGATCTTGTCTCCCCAGATCGTTCCCTCAAGCGTACTGTTCAACAGCTTGCGGATGCCCCGCATCCGTTTCGACTGGCCCAACCGGCCGCCCTTCTTCAGACCGAACTGCTCCACGGGCATCTTCCGAGTGTCCTCCCCGGCACAAAAGTCAGTGCCCGCACCGTCAAGGATCACGACCTTGATGTCATCGTCGTCTTGCGCACGCGTGAAAGCGGCGGACAACATGTCATTCATGTCCGGGGTCAGAATCGCATTCTTGCGATGCGGCCGGTTCAGCGTGATCCGTGCAATGTTCCTGTCGATCACCTCGTAGAGAATGCTCTGCGAGAGATCTTCCTGAACTTCTCTGGATGGGTTCTTCATGGTGCAAAGAGCCTCACGCGCCGATGAACTCGTCGATACGGCGGTGATAGTGGCGAATGCGTGACTTCCTGGTAGCGGCCGAGCATCACGCCCTTCTGCGTCGTGGAGTGCAGACCCTTCCAGACACCGACAATATTCTCATAGTCTTGATCGAAGATCGGTCCCAAGCCGTCCGAGCGCCGCGCACTCCGCAAACGGCCGGTCGTCGGGCAACCACAATATCTGCGCGGCGCGCGGCGGCGGCTGCGAAAGGTCCCGCGGCGCGAGCACGTAGACTTCCATGATCGAACTATCATGCCGGTCGCCGTGCGGGCGGAAGCGGTAGACGATAGGCAGTCCGAAGCCATTCCACGGCAGGAAATTCGGGAAACAGGAAGTATTCGACCGCATCGAGCATCTCAACGTCAGTCAGATGATCGACGGGCCGGCCTTGCGCCTTGGCGATCTCCTGCCGGCGCTGATCGGCGAGCGCACTGCGATAGGTCTGTCCATCTTTGAGCTGGATCGGCTCGCGTCCGGTGGTCTTGGCCGCCAGGTCCGCGAATGCCTGTGGCGTAAGCTTGCGCATCGCTTCGGACACCGGCGCGATCGAGATTGTCGCGAGGCGGCTCAGGTTCTTACCGTAACAGTCATACTGCGTCTCGGCATACTCGGAGACAGGTACAGACTGAGGATGGGTGGGTGAGACGTGATACGACTCCAGGAACGCCTCCATCGCCACTTTCCAGTTCGCGGGCATCACCCTCGCCACATGCACGGCAATGCGACGCTGCTCGAGCGGCGCGGATTTGAAATGTTCGGGCAACTCGCCGATATATGTCCTCGAACGACTCAGCGCGAGGATCGGGATTGATGAAGACGAACCCTCCCCACCGGGCGACACGCAAGGAGGAAGGCACATGTCGCGTTGCGCTGCCTGCGGAAAATCCCAGCTCTCAGGAATGCGGCGCAGCGTGCCATCGAGATTCCACGTCCAGCCGTGAAAGCGGCAGGCAAACGCCGCCGCGTGCCCCTGGTTCTCGACCAGCTGCGTGCCCCGGTGCAGGCATGCGTTCGGATAGGCCTTGATGGTATCCGTTGCTGTCCGGACGATGACGAATGAACGAGGCCCATCTCATACGTAATGTAGTCGCCGACTTCGGGAATATCGGTTTCATGGCATGCCATCTGCCAAACGCGCGGCCACATGGCAGCCATTTCCCGCTCGTGGAACTTACGTTCGAGATAGCGCTCGATCGGCAGATCGTCAGTGCCGAAGTCGCCCACGGAGCGCTTCGCATAGGCTTCGGGCGCGCGACGCTGGTCCTGCGCCAACCAACGGCCAATCGACGGTTCCTTGGTGCGTTCAGCCTCTGCCATCGTCACGTCCCCAAATATTGCCACTGCTTATCAGCCTGAGCGGGCGGGCACAGACGCAATGATACATAGATAAGATAGGTATACAAGTTAGCTTACAGAAGTTATTTTAGCCACAGTGGAACGCGCAACCGGGCCTCCACCGGAGTGCCCGGCAATCTGACTAGGGGTAGAGCGTGGCGACATCAGCGGCAAGAGAACAGCAGAACCTCGGCAGTGCGTCGTTGAGGGCGATCTATCGCCGTGTGGCGCTCATTCGCGCTGCCGAACAGGCGATAGCGAAGCAGCTGCGTGCGGGCAAGATCTCCTTCAGCTTCTACCCGGTTACGGGTCAAGAGCTGGCGCCTGCCGTGCTCTGCGAGTGCCTCGGTCCGCAGGATCAGATGGTCACGATTTACCGAGGGCTTGCGGACATCCTGGCCCGGGGCATGCCTCTTTGCCAATTGCTGGCGGAGTCTATCGGGCACTCTTCCGGCGTCTGCGGTGGCAAGGGTGGCGGGATGGGGCTCGCGCGCCCGGACCTCGGACTCATGATGACCACTGGCATCGTCGGATCGAGCGCCCCTATCGGCATTGGGCTGGCTCTGGCTTCCCAGCTGCAGAAGAGCGGGAAAGTGGTGGCAGTGAGCTTTGGCGATGGCGCGACCAGTATCGGCTCGGTCCACGAAGCCATGCTGTTCGCCTCGCTGTGGAAGTTGCCGATCGTCTTCATCTGCCACAACAACGGTTGGGCAGAGTCGACTCCGTTAGCTCAGTACTCGGTACTTGAAAGGCTCGCCGATCGCGCGCAGAGCTATCGAATGCCGGGCGTAACAGTCAGCGGCCGCGATCCCCGCGCACTGGCGGAGGCGTTCTCGACGGCCATTGATCGGGCTCGTGACGGTGCGGGTCCTACATTTGTCGAATCTGTGACGTATCGGTTGTCCGGGCACTATTTCGCAGATGCGGCCGCGTACATGGACACGGCGCGGCTCGCTGAAGAGAAAGCACGTGATCCAGTACCAGCGTTGCGTGCTCAGCTGATTTCAGAAGGTGTCGCGCGCGAGACAGACCTCGCAGCCCTCGACGCAGAGATCGCGGACGAAGTCGCAAGAGACATCGCTTTCGTTGCTGGACACACCTTCGGCGCCGCGGGATGAAGCCAGCGTCACCAGTGACGTGTACGCCGATGCTGCTTTTGCGCCGATACAAAGGAAGAGGCCGGCACCGTCGAACACTGTGCCCACAGCTCCCTTGCGCAAGGCAACGATGCGCGACGCTTTCAACGAAGCGCTTTCGATAGCCATGGCGCAGGACGAACGCGTCATCATGCTTGGCGAAGACATCGCGGATCCTGCGAGCGGCGTCGTCGGCATCAGCCGAGGCCTGTCCACCAAATTTGGTGACCGGGTACGCTCAACGCCGATCGCCGAGCAAGGGATCTTCGGTGCGTGCGTCGGTGCCGCACTCGCTGGCCTGAAGCCGGTCGGAGAGTTGCTCATGATGGACTTCCTGCCGGTCGCGATGGATCAGATCGTGAACCATGCAGCCAAGGCCCGCTACATGACGGGCGGTCAGATGTCCGTACCCATGACCATGATGACTCTCGTCGGGGCGGCAACGGAGCTCAGCATTCACAGTCGACCGAAGCATGGCTGATGCACACGCCCGGCCTGAAGGTGTGCTTTCCGAACAACCCGACGGATGCCAAGGGACTGCTGCTGTCCGCGATCTTCGACCCGGATCCGGTCATCGTCATTCACTCGATGCTGAATCTGTTCGGCACGGGCGAGATGCCCGAGGGTGAGTATCGGATCCCGCTCGGCGTCGCAGCAGTCCGCCGCGCCGGCAGCGATGTTTCGATCATTTCATACGGCCCGGCGGTCACGGACGCAATGAAGGCCGCAGAGAGACTGCAGGAGCGCGGCGTGAACGCAGAGGTGATCGACCTGCGGACGCTGGTACCGTTCGACGGCGAAACCGTGCTTGGCTCCGTGAGTAAAACTGGCCGCGCCGTCATCGCACACCGCGCAACGGACTTCATGGGGCCCGCCGCGGAGATAAGTGCGTTTCTGCATCGTGAGCTCTTTGGTCGACTCAAGGCACCTGTTGCGCGGGTTGCTGGTGCATATGCGCCCGTACCGAAGCATTTGGGCCTGCTCGCCCTTCACTACAAGGGCGTCGACGGGATCGTTACAGCGGCGCAAGGGACGATAGAATGACGGAACTGAGAATACCGGCCGCTGGTGATGCGGTTTCCGAGGTCCAGCTCGTGGAGTGGGTCGCGGAAGACGGAGCACAGGTGCAAGAAGGCGATCCGATCTATTCGATCGAGAGCGACAAGTCCGTATTGGAGGTCGCGGCCCCTGCCAGCGGCAAGCTGGTCATACTCGCTCGCGCCGGCGAGATATTCCCAGTTGGCCATATCATCGGGCAGATCGACTGAATGCCTAAGGATCACGCCTGAGAAAGGCAGTCGATGATTCTGAGGCAACCCTTCGCCAGCGCGATACGGTCCGAGGCACTCTCCATCAAGGTTCGCGCATATATCAGCCTTGGCCTGCGTCGCTGAGCGTGTTGTTCGACCTCTTCGATCCACATCGTCCAGTACCAGCGCGTCGACAAGATCACCGTAGTATTCGGCGACACCCTGGCTGGTCTCAGCGCTCCGAAGCTCCGCCATCATCTTAGCAATGGGACCTTTGATAGCGCGGCCACCGATGATCGGCGTGACGGCAAGGACGGGTGCGCATGAACTCAGTAGATGCCGCAGCGGTGCGATAGCCAGGATCGGCCCGATGCTCATGTAGGGATTCGACGAACACACGACGACACCCCTCAGGTCGGGTCTCAGTGCGACTGCAATCTCAGCAGAGAGGGTTGCACTTTCCGCTCCCTGGAATCGAAAGCTGCTGAACTTTGGCTCACTTTGGCGACGCACGAGATATTCCTGAAATGGAAGGTCGCCGTCGGTTGTCTCGACGATCGTCCGTACCGGTTCATTCGCCATCGGGAGCACGGCATGCAGTACGCCGAGGCGACCCGCAAGTGCCCGCGTCACCTGTGTGAGCGAAAGACCCTGATGCAGCAGATGCAGTCGTGTCAGATGCAGAGCAATATCCTTGTCGCACAGCTTGAACCAAGTCTCCGAACGCAAAGCTCCCAGCTCTTCCATGGCGTGCCAGCTTTCATTCTCGTCCCCATCCATGTGCGTGACTCTCGCGACCAGATAAGGTGTATAGAACCGTATCAATGTCGGGACAGATGGTGAGTCCAAGTGCTCGAAATCGTCGCCAGTATTGACGATGATCGTCAGCTCGTTAGGTGGCAGAACTTTAGCCAGCCCAAAGGCGAGCTTCGCTCCGCCTACTCCACCGCATAGAGCAACAATGCGACTCATTGTGGTCAGATCAACAGGTCTGATCAGGCGGTCAGCTCCGAAGCAGCTGCTGGCGCCGCAGAGAACTGCGGCGCGAGCCCTGAAGTTTCGTCTTCACTCTGCCGGCACGACCGTCAGTCTGGTGCGATCCTTCAACTGGAACTCGATACGCGCTCGACCATCTCTGTCGGCGACGAAATCGAGGTCCGGCCGAGCGCGCACGCTGTATCGCCTTCCGGGAATCAGGCGCGCCAAGCCGAGCCGCTGTATTCCGGGACCTCTGCCGGGTACCACCACAAGATCAAGATCATCGCCGCTGCTGACCGCGCGGGTGACCAGCACGTCGGGATAGTCGGCTTCTTGGAGCAGCGGACCCGTGAACGCCGTAGACGTTGGGCCCTTCACGAACACATCGCGAAAGTCCTCGCGTCGCATGAAACGACCAGCCGCGATGGCGATGTTGGCGAGGTTCGAACCCTTGTAGTGGACGACGCCATCCTGCTCGACGCGCTTGCACCGCAAATCGAGTGTGTTGCCTGCAGCAGCCGCGAGTTCCTCGTCACCGAATTCATGTGCAGCGAACTGCAGTGCTCCCATTGCGAAAGTCAGCGCGCCGCGACGGTAGTTGCCGAAATCGATGCCGTTGTCCGGAAGCATGATGACGGGCTTTTCGTCCTGTTCCGCAAGCATGCGGCGCATGCCGAACTGAACCAGAGCCCACATCCGTTGTGCGCGCTCCGGCGCGAAAGTGTTTGCCATCGTGCAATAGCCGAGCTCGGAGCTGGGAAATGGAAACTCGATGCCGGTCAGACTTGACCGCAGGCCGATGAGCCCGCCGGCCGCGTTGGTGAACTCGCGATCCAGTTGCTGCAGCCACCGATCTCGAATCGTGGTGACGAAATCGGTTCCGAATACACGGTCATGAGCGACCATCGTCGTCATGCCGCGGAAGTTACAACCTGTGTAAATCCAGTTGGGCTCACATGGATAGAGGCAGTAGGCTGAACCAACAGAGTTGTCGTAGACCGAGCGGGTGATGGTGTGTACATCATGCGGCCACGCCTTGCGCTGATTCAGGCGGAACGTGAGGCTGCCTGGCACGGCGTAACGCATGTCGCCTGTGTTCCCCATGTATAGCGACACCTGAGCACCGTAGTACCCCGTCAGCATGATGTTGTCTTTCGCCGCCGGATCCCAGTCGGTGAAGTTCAGGTGACCCCATGCAGATTCATAGATCCAGTAACTCCAGACTCGTCGATCGAGGCATTTCTCGATCAGATTGCGTTGTGCCAGAGACAGATAGCCATGGAAATTGGGCGTGTAGAGTTGCTGAAGCTGGCTGAGCGCATAACCCATCATGTTGATCTGGTACCGCACCGACGCCGTCTGGAAGATGTCAATGCAATCAAAGCCGCCGAACTCACCTATTGGCTGCAGCGCCCGGTCCAGCAAGTAGCGCACTCCGGCGAGTTCATCATGGTTGAGTTCGCGAGAGTCGTAGGCGGGTTTCGGAGCTGCGCGAGCAGCCGCGTCGTGCAATGCCTGAGGCAGAATCGCCGCGCGCTGTTTCGCCGAGACACTATCCCGCGCGATTCGTGCGCGATTTCGCCGACGCCATTCCACCGCAACGAGTGCAGTCAAACCGGCAACGACGAAGGTGCCGGTTCCCAGATCTCCTGCCCCGTCATTGCGCCGGCCAACGCGGCGCTTCCCAGCCAGATCGCGATGGGCGCAATCACCATGCCAGAAGCGAACCAGGCGAAGATCGCGGCGAGGAACAGCGCTACGGTCAGCGGAAACAGCAACGTGGCCCATCCGCCGGCCGCGACAAACCCTCCCCCAGGGAGCCATAGACCGACACCAACCGCTTGCCACGACGGCCGCGCGGCAACCAACAGCGGTACGAGTCCCAAAAAGGCCACGACCAGGTACAACATGATCGTGAGGCGGTTGCGCCTCGCCGTGACAGGGCCTGGTGACCAGCGCAGGTCCGGAGTCGGGGTGGAAGTCAACACACCTCGGGTCGCCACCTTCATCACTCCCTTACGATCGACCCACGACACAAATTCTTTGGATCGCTCAGCAATGCCGAATGTCTGCGGACACGGCGTCCGGTGCTCTGATGATCGAGAGGCCGAAAGCGCCGAGCGCCAGAGTGAGCGAAAGCATGCCCACGATTGCAATTCGACGCCCTCGCGTGGCGAACAGCGTCCTCACCGATAGCGCAGAGGGCGCTCTATTGCCGACAGCCCGGGTCGCCAATCTGCAGCCCCAGTGCGAGCGGTGTCGCCACGCAGAGAAATTCCGAGTCGCTTCGCCACTAGCTCGTAAGCGACATAGAGTTGCCCTAAGAGGAATACTGCAAGAGCGCAACAGGCCATTGCTACCCTCGCTATCGCCCCGCCCACGCGTGTGAGGCGTGGCGCGTGGCGTGAGCTTTCAAATCGAACGACTCATCAGCTGCTTCCTGCGGCGTTAACGGCGCGTGACTCCCCAACAGACGCCGTCCCATCATGTAGTCGACGGTGTGATTGACCGTTTCGACACCGACGAAACGAGCTTCCCCAAAGCAAAAGACCGAGCAAGTCGGACCAGTGGACTGGCCGCGCATCACCGTCATGTCACAGCCGGCCGTATAGCCGGCAATCTGCAGCTTGAGCTGACCCTGATCGCTCCAGAACCATGGCACGTTCGCATACGGCTCGGGCTTGCCCATCAGTTTCGCCGCGACACACCTGCCCTGATCATTGGCGTTCTGCACGGATTCAAGACGTAGTCCTCTGCCGCCGGCGTACGCATTTGGGTGCCAGGCACAATCCCCTACTGCGCTGATGTCCGCGTCCGACGTGGTGAGCAGGTTGTCCACGACGATTCCATCCGCAATATCGAGATTGCTGGCGGCCGCAACCTCTACGTTTGGTTGCACTCCGATACCAATCACGACGAGGTCGGCCGGAATGTATTCGGCGCCGACGGTCTCTAGGGCGCTGACGCGCCCACCCTCGCCCACAATGTGCATTACCTGCGTTTCGAAGAGAAACTGTACACCCTCCTTCGTATGCTCACGCACGAAGACAGCGGACATCGCCGGAGAGAGGACACGCGCCATTGGTCGGTTTGCGATGTCGATTACTGTGACTGCAACGCCCAGCTTGCGCGCAACGAGGGCAAACTCCAGGCCGATGAAGCCGCCGCCGATGACGACAGCGCGTTTCACTGCTGGCAGGCGGCCGCGCAGGCTGATCGCGTCCTCGAGCGTACGAAGAAAAAACACACCATCGAGCTGCGCTCCGGGCACCGGCAGGGCGCGATTACGGGCACCTACTGCGAATACGAGGTGCTCGTACTGAATTACCGTGTCATCGTCGAGCGCAACGCGCCGATGCGGTCGATCCACTGCCACGACCTTGCGCCCCGTCACAACCTCCACATTCTTGCTCTCGTAGAAGCTCGCCGGTCGTAGCGCCAACTCGTGCTCGCGTACAGCACCCGTAAGAAACGCCTTGGACAGCGGAGGACGGTTGTACGGCCGGTACGGTTCTTCGCCCAGCAGCACGACGCGACCCGGGTAACCCATTTCCCGCAGACTCGACGCGACGCTGAACCCGGCCATGCCGGCACCAACGATGACGACGCTCGCGGGTGTGCTCATTCGTAGTCCTCAAAGCCAGCGGCGCCACGGGAGTAGTAATATTATTTATCTTCGCTAACTACGTCAACGCACCGAGATCCTGCGACGCCGCATTGGCGCATCGCGCGACCTCCCGGGCACAGGAGCAAGGAAGAACCCGTGTTGCGCGCAATGAGTCCTGGCCGAACTACGTCGGCTGTCTTTGGCTGGGCTGGGCGGATCAGCGCGGGCGCTGGCTGATCAGGGAGGTCCTCACGAGGCCGCAGATTAAAGTGTTACCCATGTCTCCAGAATGATCCGTTACCCATCTGTCCGGAACGGACCCTTGAAGGAGTGGCGCGCCCGGAGAGATACGCTGGTACGCTCGGCTACCGATGGGCGGTGACCCGGATGGTCATGACGATCCCGTCAAAGGGCTCGGCAAACGCGGACCGCGCGGCACGCTCCTGCAGCGGATCGAGGAGGTCTTGCACAGACCGCAGCACGAGCTCCGGCTCATCTCGCCGTATTTGGTGCCAACCCGAGAAGGGGCCGCGGCGCTGGCGGCACTCGCGCGTCAGGGCGTGAGAATCACGATTCTGACGAACTCGCCCGAGGCGACCGATGTCGCCTGGTGCATGCGGGATATGCCAAGCGCGTCGGCAGTTGCTCGAAGCGGGCATCACGATTTACGAGCTCATGCGCGCAACGCCGCATCGCACTCGCGGGGATCGCAAGCTCACGGGGAGCTCCGGGTCAAGCCTGCATGCCAAAACCTTTGCCGTCGATCACACGCGCGTGTTCGTCGGTTCTTTCAATCTCGATCCGCGCTCGGCCGAACTCAACACGGAAGTTGGATTCGTCATGGAGTGCCCGGAACTGGCGACCGATATCACCGCAGCATTGGTGAATCGATTTCCGGCCCGAAGCTATCGCGTGCACCTGCGAACGAACGGACGCCTCGAGTGGGTTGAGCCCGGCGAGGACAAGGACATTGTCCACGCGCGCGAGCCACGCGCATCATGGTGGCGCAGAGTGAGCGTCTCGCTGCTTGCTGTGCCGCCGATCGAGTGGCTGCTATGACAGTTGCGACGAGCGGGCCGATGGGCGCGTCGCGTACCGCGCGCCCTAGGGGCGGAAGCACTGCCGTATGGCCCGCGATCCGATGGTCAAGGACCATGAGATCGGCGCTCGCATCGTCACGGACTCATGAGCGGAAATGTCAGCAGCCCGTTCTTGAAATCGTGCTGCGGGCGACCAAACCGCCGGAAGTTCTACGCCGCGCCGACTTCGCAGACGCAGTGGTGAGCGCATCAATGTCGCGAGCCACGAACAGTGCCTGAAAATCTGCACCCGTAGACGATCAGACCGTTCGCTCGCTTCCAGCTCTATGATTTTCCAGAGCCGATCTCAGCATATGGACAGTTTGCGGGACATCAACTCCCGCAATCTCATGGCTTGCAACGTGACAAATGCGAGCCAAGTTTTTGAAATGCTGGCGCGCCCGGAGAGATTCGAACTCCCGACCTCATGGTTCGTAGGCATCGGGTCGCGCAATCGCACCACACGGAACGCTCGGCCTTGAGTAAGGGGCCGCGCCCAGGATTCGGCGCGCTTGAGCCCTGATTGCCTGAGCGAGCAGCGGCTCGCTGCTCCAGGAATAGGTCGATTTCGTCCTCAAACCAACCAGACGCTCGCTCAGAGAGCTTTACAGGTTTTGGAAACCAGCAGTCGCGCGCACCACGATAGATACTGTCGCGGCCGAGACCGGTCTTATCGATTACTTGCGGGAGCCGCAGCACGCGGCGATTGCTTGGGTTAGGCATCGCATGTCCTCTTCGTTGGGCCGGCCTCGGACAGCTGGCTGACGGCAGCAACGCCATTGTTGAACGAACGACTTCCGCTGCACAGATAACATTTCTTCGGAAAAACGGGGGAAACCGCCCTCTGGGACGCCCGCTAGTCCTCCTCGGTTAGTAAGAGTCCAAGCGCTCGGAAAACGCAGGTACGCACACCACATCATCAGGCACACTTTATTCATTCCTTCGCACTCCGAATTGCTCCAACCTTTTCACCAGCCTTGAGTCCGTCCAAGTAGTCCGCCCATGCCTGCATCATTTTTCGACGCTCAGGCAAGCGCTGCGCTTTGTTGTATGCCGAGCGAACCTCGTTGCGCTCAGCATGCGCGAGTTGGAGCTCTATCAAGTCCGGGTGCCATCCCTGCTCATTAAGCAATGTGCTTGCGATCGTTCGGAACCCGTGCCACGTCATCTCCGCGCCGGAGTACCCCATGCGACGCAGCGCTGCTGTCAGAGCGTTTTCTGAAAGCGGACGATTCGGATCTGTCAGTGATGGGAAGACGTAACCATCGGGTCCGGTAAGTGCGTGGAGTTCCACCAGGATCGCCACCGCCTGTAGCGCCAGCGGCACGATGTGCACTTCCCCCATCTTCATGCGCTGGGCAGGGATCCGCCATTGCGGCGAGTCGGCTTCGAGTGTGAACTCTTGCCAGCGCGCAGCGCGTAGCTCACCTGGACGGACAAAAAGTAGCGGCGCGAGTTTGAAGGCCGCTTCGGTCGCCGGCTGACCACTGTAGCCATCGATCGCCCGCAGGAGCTCGCCCACCTTCGCAGGCTCTGTGATCGCTGGTCGATTGCTGGTCCTGAGGGGCGCCAGTGCGCCGCGAAGGTCCTGCGTTGCATCACGCTCAGCGCGACCGGTCGCGACCGCAAATCGCATCACTTGCCCGATGCGTTGCTTCGTGCGGTGTGCAGTCTCGATCTTTCCGCGGCTCTCTAGCCGACGCAGCACTGCAAGTACGTCAGGGGCGCTAATCGCGCGGATCGGCTTCGAGCCGATGTACGGGAAGATCAGGTCATCGAACGTCCACTGCGCCTTCTCAAGCGTCTTGGCGGCGAATCCTTGCTTACCGAGCCATTCCTTGGCAATCGCCTCGAACAGTCTGCGCGCGCATCCTTCGCTGCCTTGCGCTGCGCCGACGGGTCTACCCCGTCCTCTAACTGCTTGCGCGCTTCATCTCTCTTTTGGCGCGCCCGCTTGATGGAGTACCGTCGGATATTGCCCGTGTGAGAGCAACTTCTCGATCCCACCGAACCGATACTTCTGCCGCCGAGACGCTGCATCGGGTCGCGGCTCGATAAGCAGATACAGACCATCGCCGTCGGCGACCTTGCGACGTTTGCCAGCGGCGATGACGGCCCTGATAGCCTTCTTGATGCCTGCGTCGGTCAAACGGTTCGTCGCCATCTGGGGGTATCGGACCTCGTGAAGATACCTCGATACCCCCACACTTACCCCCAGATCTCCTATGCTGTCAACGGACGGCAGCGGACGCCATCAGTCGTTTCAGACGGGATTACCTGGAGGATTTCGTGATGACAAGCGGATTTCCGCGGACGTCGTCAGAGGCAGAGCTGGCGCCCCCGGCCGGAGTTGAACCGACGACCTACCGCTTAGGAGGCGGTCGCTCTATCCACTGAGCTACGGGGGCGTGTTGGTGGCGCAGAAATGTACCAGCTTCGACCCATCCATGGTGCGTCGTTCCCGACCGTTCGTCCGTGTGCCGAAGGCGATCATCCTCACCCGCGCTTCGCGCCCTCCCCCCCAGGAGAGGGCTTCGCGACACAAATGTTCTCACAGGCCGCCGGCGGTGGCCAAGGTAGAAGCCTTCGGCTCCCCTCACCCGCGCTTCGCGCCCTCTCCCCGAGGAGAGGGTCAGAGCTCGCTCGCTGCTGCAACTGTTTTCCCTGCTGCAACTGTTGCCGATTCGCTCTCGCTCAGCACTTCCTATCGCTCAGCACTTCCCTACGCAAGACCCAGCGCTGATGCCTGGAGGCCGCTGCAGCCGGGCATCGCCGCTTACAGACGCGGCATCGCCGCCGCCGCTAGCTTCGTGGCGCCTTCGATGTCGGTCGACGAGGTCTTGTAGACGACCTCGAGCATCTTGTCGCCTTTCGAGAAAGTAGATCGAGCCCGAGCTGCCGGCACTCGCGCGATCCCACGGACCGTCGAGCAGGTCGCCTTCATCCGCGCCGCCGGCGACCGAGCGCACCATGCCGCCCACGCCCGCTCGCCATGTTGAACATCATCTTGCCGTCGCTCAAAGTCGGCAGGACGACGAAGACGCGATGGCCCGCGGTGTAATAAGTGCAGCTGTCGCCGTCACCGTCCGCGAGGGATGTCGTGTCGGCGGAGCGATACGGTGGCACCGCCAACTTGCCGAGGACCGATTCTGCTTCCGCGACCGAGATGAGCTCGCACGGATCGGGCGCGCTGCCAGGCGCGTTCGGATCGGCGCCGGGCTTCGCGAACGGTGCATCCTGCAGCTTGTCGCGCACGAGTGCCGCGAGCGCTGTGATCTTCTCGCGTGGCACCTGCATCGTTTGCTCGCCGACCTGCACGGCGACGTGACCGATGCGATACACCGACAGTACCGGCAGGCCACCGACGTAGTCCCAGCCATCGGTGCGCTTCTCGGCTTTCGGCGCTTCACCGTGACCATCTTCAGAGAGCTCGCGTGCGAACAGATTGCCCATCATGCCCATCGCGGATTCAAACTCGGCGGATCCGCTCGGATCGATCTGCACCGCAACTTCAGCGGTCGCGTCTCCGCTGATGCGTACGGGATAGACGCAGGCGGAACGTCTTGATCATCGGGCGCGGACTTTCGGCGTTCCGTCCGAGTCGCGGCTCACCAGCGAGCGGGCCGAGCACCGCTTCGACGTCCGCGCGCTTCAGCCAATCGCATGCCGCGACGAGCGTTGCGTCTTGATCGTCGGCCGCTGAATCTTGAGTCCAGTTTCGGCCCGCGCCTGCGGCGCACCGGCGCCTGCGTCATGCGGATGTCGTCGCCTCGCCTTGCTTCCCGCCGCACGCATTCAGTGCTCCGGCAGTGACGATAGGCGGCGATGGCGAGTGAAATTCTGGATGCTTGCATGTGTGGTCTCATGACGTTACTTGCCTACCTCGGGCACTTCGAAGTTGAACTTGAGGGGTCGGGTGTCGGCCTGGCTCGCGGCACGCACGTGATCGTGGCGGCGGTTCTCGTGCAGTTGCGAACCGCGTATGCGCTTCATCGTCCGTACTCCCGAACGACGCGCAGGCAGTCGATCACACCCTGGAGCTTCGCGCCGCCGGCGGTCTCGCCGGAGAATGTCAGTTTCGCGGTATCGCCACGCTGCTCGAGCTATTACCGAGCCGCGGCCTGTCATTCCGACCTTGGTGCGCTCGTCCAGCTGGTATGCGCTCGAGCACTGCATCGGGGCGAGTGTCGATCGCATACGTTGTGCTCGCGGTCTCAGGTCGTGTGCCGCGCGCCTTGCGTATCGGCGACGACCAGCTCCACCTGAAACTGCGTCAGCACTGCGATGCTGGGAATGTCGATTGCGAGCAGCGATTTCTCTGCCGAGAACACAGCGTTGAAGGCCGAAGCTCCCTTGCCCGGCGACGCAATCGTGCATGGACCAGGCGAGGCGAAGGCATAGGTGCCGGCATGCGGCCCGCTATCGACCGTCACGCGAGCGGTACTGGAGACAACGTCAGCGCCAGCGACGCAAGCCACGAGAGACACAGCCGTAGCGGCCGACATGCTCAGCACGAATCTGCTCATCAGCGCACACCTCGGGCCTCGGCACATGGACGAACGATCTCCACGCGGCGGTTACGAGCGCGACCCTCGAGCGTGTCGTTCGATTCACGCGGCTGTGACAGTCTCGGGACCGGCACCGGAGGCGGCCGGCGCTGAGGTGAGGCCACCACAGAAAACGACAATCGTCGCCACACTCTCGAGCCAGGCGCTGCATCGGGTCCTTCTGTTCAAGACAGCCATCCAGAGACACATCCGAGGGACTGGGCCGTCCTCAGTGAAGACGCAGGAAGCCGTAGCCTCATGCCATGTACGAAAGGGTCATCGAAAGCGCGGGGCCGGCGTAAGGCTGTGATAACGTAGGCCCAAGAACGACGACCCGCGCCAGATGCGCGGGTCAGACACGCGCGGTAGTTGTACGCCGGCGTGAGGCGGACGTGCAGGGCTGGAATGCGGTGGGCAAGTCGCGTTCCTGCGAACAGGGGACGCGTCGAGCGATGAGTGAAGTGACGGTGCTGTTGAACGCCGCGCGCGGGGGCGATGCGACCGCGGCGGATCGCCTTTTCAGTCTGTTGTACGACGACCTGCGTCAGCTCGCCCGCGCGCGGTTGCGCCGCAACGGCAGCATCACCCTGCTCGACACCACGTCGCTCGTCCACGAGTCGTATCTCCGTCTCTTCAAGGGCGCGTCACTCGAAGCCCAGGACAAGGGACACTTTCTCGCGTACGCCGCACAAGTCATGCGCTCGGTCGTGGTGGACTTCGTCCGCCGCCGTGCCGCCGAGCGACGCGGCGGCAACGCGACGCACCTGGATCTCGACGCACAGCCGATCGCCGCTGATCCCGGCGAACAGGAGATCCTGCGCGTACACGAAGCGCTCGAGGAGCTCAAGGCGATCGATGAGCGCCTCGTGCGAGTCGTGGAGATGCGCTACTTCGCCGGCATGACGGAGAACGAGGTCGCCGATGCACTGCATCTGAGCGTGCGTTCCGTCGCGCGCGACTGGGAAAAGGCGCGCCTGTTTCTTGCGAGCACTTTGAGCTGACAATGGCATGTCTGCCAACGAAAATGCGTCTATCTACTCTGGCGATCCGCGGACGAATGAGCGCAACAATTTCTTCGAAAGCGCAGACTCGGAAATAACAGATGACCTCTCGCCAAGCACGCGAAGCACGCCAAGCAAGACAATCATGATTTTCAGTTCTTCTTTCTTCCTTGGCGTACTTCGCGCCTTTGCGAGAGATCCTCCATCGCTCGTGCGGTTTCCCTGCAGGGCGTGCTACTGAGACTGCGGCCACGCATCACTAGTTACCGCAGCGCCTCTCACATGCAAAAGCTTGCGCCAGCCGAATGGAAGCAGGTGTTCGAGCTCCTCGACACCGCGCTCGAGTTGCCGGCTGAAGAACGTACCGACTGGCTGAACCATCTGGGGAGCGATGCCGCTCCACTCAAGGGTGCGCTCGCCGAGCTGCTCGCGAAGCACGCTTCGAAGGAAACCGACGAATTCCTCAAGGCCCTGCCATCGCTGCAAACGCTGGAGCGGGACACAACCCACGTGATCGATGGCGCGCCGCGCGCCGGGGAGCAGATCGGACCTTACAAGCTGCTGCATGAGATCGGGCGCGGCGGCATGGGCAGCGTGTGGTTAGCGGAACGCATCGATGGAACGTTCAAACGCAAGGTCGCACTGAAACTTCCGCACCTCACATGGCTCGGCGGACTCTCCGAGCGAATGGCGCGCGAACGCAATCTTCTTGCGACGCTCGAACATCCCAACATTGCACGACTGTACGACGCCGGCTTCGACGAATCCGGTCGGCCCTTCATGGCAATGGAATACGTCGAGGGCCGCCCCATCAACGTCTACAGTCGCGAGCGAGGCCTGACGCTCAACCAGTGTCTCGGTCTCATTCTTCAAGTCGCGCGTGCGGTCACACACGCGCACGCACGTCTCGTCGTGCACCGCGACCTCAAGCCGGCGAACATCCTCGTCGGGCCGGACGGCACGGTGCACCTGCTCGATTTCGGGATCGGCAAGCTGCTCACGGGCGAAGGCACGGATGAGAGCTCGCAGACCCAGTTTGCGACACGCGCCCTGACACCCGACTACGCCTCGCCTGAACAGATCATGGGGATGCCGATCGGCACGGCGAGCGACATCTACTCCCTCGGTGTCGTGTGCTACGAGTTGCTCGCGGGTGTCAAACCGTATCGCCTCGAACGACAGACCGCCGCGGCACTCGAGGAAGCGATCATGGAGGTCGATCCGCCTCTGGCAAGCGCAGCGGCGACGGCTCCCGAGCGCCGCAAGCTGCTGCGTGGCGATCTCGACGCGATCCTGAATCGCGCCCTCAAGAAGGAACCCTCGGATCGTTATGCAACGGTGGACGCATTCGCGCAGGACATCGAGCGCTACTTTCGCGGAACACCAGTACAGGCGCGCCCCGACAGTCGGGCATATCGGTTCGCGAAATTCGTGCGCCGCCATCGTGCGGGCGCGCTCGCGACCGTCGTTGCAGTCATTGCCGTCGTGGGCGGCGCGAGCGTCGCTGTGTGGCAGGCGCGCGAGGCGCGCGCCCAGGCACAACGCAGCGCGATCGAACGCAACGTCGCGCGTCGCGCCGCCGCGCGCGAGGAAGCCGTGCGGCTCTATCTCACGCGCATGTTTCGCGCCTCGGTTGCCGACGACGGCCAGGGCTCGGGCACGACTGCCAAAGCCATGCTCGATCGCAGCGCGCAACGCGTGCTCAAGGAGTATCGCGACGACCCCTACATGGCGGGCAAGGTCGTCGAAACGCTGGCCGATCTCTACGCCGCGCTGGAAGACGCGGAAGGCCAGGCCCCGCTGCTCGAGGGCTTTCTCGCGCAGGCGGGGCCGGAGGCTGACCCTGAAGCGCTCGCGCTCGTGCGACAGAAGCTCGCCAACGTCGAGCTCGTGCGAGGACACGTCGACAAGGCGTCCGCGCTCCTCGATCCTGCGGAAGCGTTCTGGGCGAAGGATCCACGGCGCTATGCGGAGCAACTGCTCGAAGGTCTGGCGGTACGCGGACGCCTGCAACGCTCGCAGGGCGATATCGAGGGCTCGATTGCGACCTACGAGCAGGCTGTACGGGCGCGCACGCTGCACTCGGGACTCAATCATTCCGAGACCGCGATTCTTTATAACTCACTCGCGATCAGCTACACCGCTGCGAATCGACTCGAGGACGCCCTCAAGGCCTATCGTCAGGCGCTTGCGATCCAGCAGGCGCTCGGCCATGCGGACGACATCGATGCACTGATCATGCGCGGCAATGTCGGCACGCTCGCGTTCCGGGTTGGACGCATCGCCGAGGCCGAGACCGCCTTGAAGAGTGCGTACGAAGGACAGCGTGCACTGTCGGGCGACTCTGCCGCGGTTGCGGCCTCCATGGGACTGTATGGCGTAACCCAGACTTTGCGTGGCCGCACGGATGAGGCGATCGCGACGCTACGGACGGCCGAACAGATGGCGATCAAATTCGCGGGCATCGCAAGTCCCCTTTGCGTCCAGAACCGCCTGTTCCTGACGGACGCCCTTTGGGCCGCGGGGCGGCGCGACGAAGCCACCGCCCTCCTCGCCGAGAATCTCCGACGAGCACAGGCGCAATTCGGACCGAACAGCATATTCGCGCAGCGCGCACAAACGATCGAGGCACGTTTCGCGCGCGAGCGCGGGGCACCTGAGCGCGCGATCGCGCAGCTCGAGCCGAACATCGACGTACTCCGAAAGGCAGGACCCATTGCGCAGCTCCAGCTGGCACAAGCACTCACGGTCTATGGCGACGCGCTCGTCGCGCTGGGCCGGGCCGGCGATGCAATTGCCCCGCTCTCCGAGGCCGTCACCATCGATGAAAAGCTGCTGTGGTCCGACAGCTGGGAGCTCGCTGTGGCGCGCGGTCGTCTGGGCGAGGCGTTGGTGCGTACGCGCGATCCGGACGGAGAGAGACTCCTCGCCCGCGCCGCGCTGACACTCGAGAGTCAGCTGGGGGCCGAGCATCCTTATACGCGCCGCGCGCGCGAAGCCGCGCGCGCGGCGCAGCTGACCGCGCTAGTGAGTCGTGAGTAGTCGAGTAGTGAGTGGTCAGAAACTGACCCGGCAGCGACTGCTGCCTGCACGTCGGAGTAGCGCATGAGAGATGTAGCGGGGCAGCGAAGCGAGCCGCGTTCATGGTCTGACCATTCACTACTCACGACTCACAGTAACCGCCTCCTCTTACCTGGCCGAGCCCACCTGAGGAACACGTGCAGAGCGCCCACCGGTAGACCGAGGAATAGCATCGACAGCGCAACCGAGACCCATGCGAGCATCGGAAGGAGCATCGCGCCGAGCATGCCAGCGATCGACAACAGCACACCGACGACGATCGTCATTCCCAGGGGAAGTCGCCGCGGCTCGCGCTTGAACGTGACGGTCGATCCCAGCTTCTGCAGCGCCGTGAGGCGACGCTCGAGCGACGGAAACATCGGCACCATCGTGCCGAACTTGCCACCAGCGCCGCGCTGACTCACAGACAAGTGATCGGCCCACGAGTCGATCGTTCCGCCGCCTCCCAATTTCTGCAGTGCATGGCTCAACGTGTCCGGGTCGCGCGTCAAGCGCACGGCTGTTGCATCGGCGAGGTACTTCCGCTGACGCCACGCGAACGCGAGCATCGACCCGAGGAAGAATTGACTCACGATGCCGCCGAAGAACCCCGTCATGACGACCGGGCCCATCAGCATCATCTTGGCGCCGGCTCGGATCTTTTCCACGACCGTGGTCGGCTCCTTGTTCTGCGCCTGAGGTCGATTCTTCTCCTCCTCCGTCGGAGCGAACGGATCATGGATCATCGCCATGAGCTTCCGAGCGCCGGCCTTCGTCGGCATGACCAGGGGCCGGGCCATCGCCGCGACCGAGGACGCGCTGTCCGTGCGATCAGGTGACAACACCGACGTGAGACGCGCGAGCACACCGAAGAAGCACAGCACGAGGCTCGAACGCAGGCCGATCGCCACATCGCCGTTCGCGAGCGAACCGACAAGATGAGCAGCCACGCCCTGCAGCTCGGATCGATTGAGCCGCGACAGCAACGATTCAGAGATTGCGATGGTTGCGTGCGCGTCGTCCGTCCCAATGATCGCCGCATTGTGGCCGTGCTTCGTCACGAGCAGCCGCGGGGGCGCGAGGCCGGCCGCGATCGACATCTCGCTGACGACGTTCGCAAAGCGTTGCTCGGCGAGCATCTGCGAGTTCGGCGGCCGTGCTGAGAGCTCGACTGCATCAAGCGTTGCTGCCTGATGCAGCGCCCGGTTCAGCGCAAGAAGCAGCACGCTCACCCAGATGACGCCGGGTGCTACGGCGAGAACGCCGAAGCGGACCCAGGCGGCGGTCGAGACCTCGTTGGCTTGAAGCGCGTCGATGACGTTGAAGACACCGCCCAGCACGTTGGGCGCCGGCACGATGATGTTGACGAGGTCGAAAACGATCCCGATGACCGCGTAAAAGAGTGGCGCGGTCAGTACGCCGACGACCAGGGTGGCAATGGAAATCGCGATGCCGCTGACCGCAGTGACGCGCCAGGACATCCGGCGATGCCGTGCGATGGCTGCAAAGAAACTCTCACGCTCGGCTGCTGAGAATTGTGTCCAGTCGTGCCCGTCGTCGTAGAGATCTGCCGAGGTGGTCGCCATGCGCTCGTCTTGTGAGGGTGTTGCGTCAGGATACGTCGTCGGCGCGGTCAGAAACGCCAGGATTGGAAAAAAGTACAACACCACGACAGCCGAGCTCCGTCGGCAAGAACAGCCACTGGCATGAAAGCCCGTGCGGGCAGGAGAGCCGACTTCGTCGGCAGGAAAGAGAAGAAGCTTCTCGAACTTCTTTTCCTGCCGCCGTCAGCCGGCTTTCGTGCCAATGGCTATCCTGCCCGCGCGGGGCTGTCCTGCCGACGAAGCTCGGCTGTCCGTTTCCATCGGCAGGGCAAGATGCAGCAGGACAACGGGCATCGGGAACAGGAACAGCGAAAGCGTCAGCGAGAAGCGCCATCAGCGACATGGCAACGAGCTTCAGCCCACCCAGCACCGAAAGAAATGCGACGCCCGCGAGCGTACCCTTCAGAGACGTGTGGGCTCGCTTGAATGTCACCGTCGATCCCAGCTTTTGCAGGGCGGTCAGACGCCGCTAAACCGAGGGAAACATTGGCACCCAGCCATTGAACTTGCCCTTGCGGCCCACTGTGACTCACGGACAGATGATCGGCCCACGAATCGATCGTCTGGCCACCGCCCATCTTCATGAGCGCGCGCGCCAGCGTGTCTGGGTCGCGCGTCAGGCGTACGGCTGTCGCGTCAGCCAGGTATTTTCGCTGCCGCCATGCAAATCCAAGCATCGATCCGAGGAAGAATTCACTGACAGTGCCGCCGAAGAACCCCATCAGAACGACCGGGCCCATCAACACGAACTGCACTCCGGCGCGAACTCTCTTCACGAACGTGCTGGCTTCTTGCGCTTCACCGGCAGGAGTGCGTTGCTCTTCGATCGGTGCATACGGATCCGCGATCATCGCCATGAGCCGTCGGGCACGGGCTTTGGTAGGCAGGATGAACAGCCCAACCATCCTAACGACCGGCGCGACGAGATCCTTGCGGTTGTCGGACAGGAGGGACTGACAAGCGGCTCAGCACGCCGAAGAAGCACGTCACGAGAGCCGAACGCAAGCCGATCGCTACGTCCCCGTTCGCGAGCGAGCCGACGAGGTGCGCGGCCACACCCTGAAGCTCCGCCCGATTGAGCTCGGTTAGCAGGGATTCCGAGATGACAATGGTCGCGTGCGTATCGTCTGTACCGATGATCGCCGCATTGTGCCCGAGCTGAGTCACCAGCACTCGCGGGGGAGATAGTCGAGCTGCAATGGACATCTCGCTGATCACATTGGCGAAGCGTTGCTCGGCAAGCAGCTGCGATGTCGGCGGCCGCGCTTTGAGCATCGCCCGCATCGAGTGTCGCCGCCTCGCGCAGTGCCCGGTAGAGCGCAAAGAGCAACAGGCTCACCCAGACGGCACCGGGCGCGATGACGATGAGGGCAATGCGCACCCAGTCCGCGATAGAGACGCCGTCAGCGGCCGCGGCATGGACGATTCGGCCACGCCGACGAGCACGTCGCGGCGTGGGCACGAGCAAATTGACGAGATCGAGCACGATGATGATGACAGCGTAGGCGAGCGGCGCCGTCATGACACCGACGACGAGCGTCGCAACAGCGATCGCGGTTGCGGCCACCACCGTGACACGCCACGACATCCGGCGATGTCGCGCGATCGCCGCGAAGAAACTCTCACGCTCGGCTGCGGAGAATTGTGTCCAGTCGTGACCGTCGTCGTAAAAATCGGCCGAGGTGGTCGCCATGCGCTCTTGGGCTATGGGAGTACTGCAGGGGAATACGTCGAAAGTGGCCGTGAAACGCCACGGTTGGACTAAAGGGCTACCGCACGCCGTGTGAGTCGTGACTCGTGACTCGTGAGTCGCCAGAAGCCTCCTGAGCGATAGGAGATCTTGTGCTGGTCGAACAATAAGGAGGGCGTGCCCCGCCCTGTCCGGCTGACCGTTTCCGACGACTCTCACGACTCACGACTCACGAGTCACGATCCCACGACGCCTTTCGTACCCACGGACACGGGGCTCGACCGTACCTGAAGGGCGACAGGCTGACCTGGAGGGAAAGATGGTGGAGCTGATCGGGATCGAACCGACGACCTCCTCATTGCGAACGAGGCGCTCTCCCAGCTGAGCTACAGCCCCACCGATGGGAGGGCGCGGATTGTAGCATCGGGCCCCCGTCAGGCAAGTCGTCCGGCGGATTGTGGCGACGCTGAGGCGCTAGGCCCGAGTCCTACGCAACTTTCGGACCCTCAAGCACCGGAAGATCTCTCGCCAAGTGCGCAAAGCACGCCAGGTAAAGCAGCAGACACAGGAATGACCGGTAAGAGTGTCCAGAATTGTCTGCCTTGATAAATCCTCTAGCCAGCCCCTCCGCCCGTTAGGTTTTTATCCTGACGGGTGGATTGGATCCGGTTCACGACAAACTGGAGGGGCTGACGATGAAACTGTATAGCGCAATTGACCTGCACTCCAACAACCATGTGTTGACCGTGATTGATGAGCAGGACCGACGTGTGTACGAGCGGCGGCTAGGCAATGATCTGACTGGTACGCTGCGGGAGCTCGAGCCGTATCGCGAGCAGTTAGTCGCGGTGGCGGTGGAATCGACGTTCAACTGGTATTGGCTGGTGGATGGGCTGATGCAGGCGGGCTACGAAGTGCGACTGGTGAATACTTCTGCGGTGAGGACTTATGAGGGTCTGAAGCACACCGATGACCAGCATGATGCCTTCTGGCTGGCGCATCTGCTGCGGCTGGGGATCCTGCCGTGTGGGTACATTTATCCGAAAGAGCAGCGCGGGTTGCGCGATCTGGCCCGCCAGAGAGTACGTCTGGTGCAGCACCGCAGCGCCCTGCTGCTGTCGCTGCAAAACCAGCTCTGGCGTAGCACCGCGATCAAGGTCTGCGGGCGTGATCTGCAGGACCGCAGCCACAGCGGCTGGCCGCAGTTCAGCGATGAGAATCTGCAGGCAAGCGTGCACAGCATTGAGGCGACAGTGGCAATCCTCGGCGAGCAGATCGACTGCCTGCAGAAGAGGATCCTGCAGCAGGTGAGGCTCACCCCGATCTTTCAGGCCTTGTACAGCGTCCCCGGCATCGGTCCGATCCTGGCGCTGACGATCATGCTGGAGGTCGGGGACATCCATCGCTTTGCCGGTGCGGGGCACTTCGCTTCCTACTGCCGCTGCGTGCGTAGCGAGCGGCTCAGTAACGGCAAGAAAAAGGGCGAGAACAACCGCAAGTGCGGCAATGCCTATCTGGCCTGGGCATTTCTCGAGGCGGCGCACTTTGCCGTGCGCTATCTGCCGGCGGCCAGGCGCTTTTATGAGCGCAAGAGCCGCGAGCGCAACAAGATCCTGGCGATCAAGGCGCTCGCGCATAAGATCGCGCGCGCCTGCTATTTCGTGATGCGCGATCAAGTGCCGTTCGAGCCACGGCGCCTGTTCGCCAGCTGAGGCAAGCGGCGGCCATGTCAGAGCAACAAAGCACGCTGGTAGTGAACCATCATCTTGATTGCCGTCATGGCCGCCCCCCTCTCACAGCGTGGAGTTTTCCGATGCGCCTTCACGTCGAGTCACGGCACGCTGGCATGGCACTGTCGGTGCCCAACCATGACTCTTGCGATCAATCCTTTGAACGGCGTGAGGTACCGAGAATTTTCTGGGGCTCGAAACGAGCCAGGGGCTTGCGGGTCGGGCGCGTGGCGGCGCCCGACCGATCACGCCTTGATCCCGATGGGTGGCTGGTGCGCATCCTGGATGCGTAACCGACTTTAGAGAAAGGCAGGGTGCGCGACGGAATACCGCGCCGCTTTGAAATCGGAGCAGAGATGCGCCGACGGTGTTCTCGACCCTGTTGACAAGGGGCGGCTAATGGGTGGCGTGCTTGGCGCCTTCGCGAGAATCATGTCCGTTCCCTAATCTACTCGCCCACCACCGTCACCACGATTTCCCGCTCGTGGGCAGTCGTGCGGTGCTCCCAGACGTAAACGCCTTGCCAGGTCCCGAGCAGCAGACGACCGTCGCCGACGGGTATCGTCAGCCAGGCACCTGCGAGCACGGTCCGGATATGAGCCGGCATGTCATCCGGACCTTCTGCGTCGTGTTCGAATTCCGGACTCCCGTCGGGAGCCACGCGCTGCATGAAGCGCTCGAGGTCACGCCCCACTGCAGGGTCCGCATTCTCGGAGAGCAACAGCGAGGCGCTGGTGTGTCGGATGAACACGTTGCAGGTCCCGCAGCGCACGTTCGCCCGGTTCACGACGGCTGCCACAGCATCCGTAATCGGATGCAGTGTCCGAGGACGCGTACGGATGCGTAGGGATTCCTGATGGGTCATGGGTCGGGTGACGAGTGACGTGTGACGAGTGACGGTGACGAGCAAGACCTGTCAGACCCGCGCGGACGTCGAAATCGAACGTCGCGGCTGTCGCCGGCCTGCCCAGGAGCATCTTCGGCATCTAGCCTCTTACCCGTCACCCGTCACTCGTCACTCGCAAACTTACTGGTCACTCGTCACTGGCACCTCAGTACCTCAGCCGCACTACCTTCGTCTTGGAAATCTGCGGCACGAAGATGACGAATAGCGTGTCGTACTCATCCTCGCGCAGCGTCACGTTCTGACCTGTCAACGCCTCGATCAGCGGCGGCACAGTGTTCGAGCTGCCCGCGACCAGCACGAACTCACCGCGGTGCTGTCGCTTGATTCGTTTCGGAGATCGCCCCAGGTCGCAGAAGGCACGACGTTGACGGGTAGCTTGAAGGACTCGGACAGAGGGGCAACTGTCTGCTGGGTCCGGCGGAACTCGGAAGCAAAAATCGCATCGAGCCCGCGTTCGGGCTTTGCCTGCGACACGACCTTTGCGAGGCGAGCCGCGCGCTCTCGCCCGTCGATACTCAGCGCCGGGTCGGGATCGGCGATTCCCTCGGTTTCCGCGTGCCTCACAACGAACACGACGGTCGTGGCGCGCGCGTCGAACAACCACGCCGCTGCGCCCAGTACAACAATGAACATGAAGACAGGAAACAGCAGCGGAAAGAAAAAACGGCCGCCGGCGCATCTTGTCGAGGTTGCGATCCATCCAGCCATCATAGCAGACGGCTTTAGAGCTCTTCGGGCTCCCTGTCACGACCCACGGCGAGCAAAAAGTGTGATTCTTGCTGGCCGCTCGCCGCTACAGGGCGGGGTACAATGCGTGCGCTGTCCTGCTCGCGCAGCCCGGTGTCCATTAGGCGGCGCGCTGGCGGAGCGAAGCATGCTTCGCTGAAAGACACCGCCGAGCCCCTGTACCCGGGCGGTAGCCGGACAGCTCAGTCTTGGTTCTGACCACTCACTAATCACACTCATTTCGGAATGCGAGGGATCGCGTTGACTGGCAGTAGCCCAGTCGACCAGTAGACCAGTTGCCCGTTTCGCTCCGTCAGGAGCGAAACAACCGTGTGTACTGTGTTTCGTGGCGCGCGCTCGCGAAGCCGTGCATGACAGCACTGATACCGATGGCGTCGTCGTTCATGCCCAGGGCGACCTCCATGAGCTCCCGCAGCCGCGGTATGAGTCGATGCAACACCCGCTGCCCGGCACTCTGCCCGAGCGGAACGAGCTTCACCGCCGCGAGCACCTGATTTTCGGTCCATGTCCAGGCGTAGGTTTGCATCGCTTCCCCAACGTCGATGTGCCAGTGAGCGCAGGCGCGCGCGAACATTGCCGCGTACGACCACGACTCGACCGCGCCCGGTTCGAGCGGCGGGAATTCGAGCTCCGCAAGCACTCGCGCCAGCGCCGCACCCATGTGACGATCTTCGGCGCGCAGCTCGGCAGCTTCCGCGTGCGGCGAGCAGCAGTGCATTCCATCGATGGACGGCATCCATATCGCCACAACTCCAGCCGTTGCACAGACGCTTGAGGATGGGAAGATCCAGCGACCCGAGGGAGCCGCGCGCGAGGCCATCGACCCAATTCAGGACGGAGGCTTCGTCGCTGACCCAGCCTGCGTGGACGGCGTACTCGAGGCCCTGCGAGAAATGAAACGCGCCGATAGGCAATGCCGGGCTGCCAAGGTGAAGGAGCCGCAGCAGCTCGTGGCGTCCGGCCATGTGGGTTCGATCTTGTGATTCGCGCGTCAGACGTGTTGCCGATGCGGGCTCAACAGCACCGAGTGCGCATGGCTCGCATACGCGCCCGCCTCCGGCTCGAAGGGCGACTCCTCGACCGTCACAGCCGAACCAAGCCCGCGCACCATATCGTCCAGCACGTGATCGTGCTGATAACGGACCCAGCCCGCGCCGATCTGCAGAGCCACGTGCCGGTTACCGAGATGGTAAGCAACACGTGCGAGCTGCCAGGGATCGTTCGCCGTCACCGTCGACACGGTCTCCGCCGCTGCCACGACCTCGACGACACGACCGTCCTCAGCGGCCAGCAGGTCTCCGCCGCGCAGCACCGTGCCGCGCTCGAGCACGAGACCGGCTTCCTCCCCGGTCGTCAGCGCCGTACGCAAGCGGCTTTTGCTGCGCAGCTCGAACGGCAGCACGACCTGCGCATCGACACGCGCCGGGGCCGGTGAAACGTTTGGAGATGGTCAGCATGCACAGAGTCTCCACGAAGAATTTCCACAGGGACACGGGGAGTCACCGGGGTCAAGAACAAGAAAAAATGCACGCTGAATGCAAGGCTCCGTTCTATCGGCCACCGTCGAGCCGGTGCTGGCAGCTCACAATCGAGCGGCAGCGTAGTCGGATTCCGATCTTTCCCTCAATATCCCCGCGTCCCCGTGGAAACTCTTAGTCTTCAAAACAAGAAATACCTCTGCGCCAGCGGCAGCACTTTCGCCGGCTCGCACGTCAGCAACTGGCCGTCCGCGCGCACTTCGTAGGTCTGAGCATCAACGTCGATCTTCGGACGATAGTCGTTCAACAGCAGATCGGACTTGCCGATGGTACGTGTCCCCTTGACGGCGACCAGGCGTTTGCGCAAGCCGAGTCGCTGAGCCATTCCGCTGTCGAGCCCGGCCTGCGAGACGAAGCTCACCGACGTTGCCGCGCGGGCGCCGCCGTAGGAGCCGAACATCGGCCGATGATGCACCGGCTGCGGTGTCGGGATCGAGGCGTTGGGATCGCCCATCGGGGCCGCGACGATCATGCCGCCCTTGATGATGAGTGCGGTCTTGGCGCCGAAAAAAGCAGGTTTCCACAGCACGATGTCCGCGAGCTTGCCCGCTTCGATCGAACCGACCTCGTGCGCGATCCCGTGCGTGATCGCGGGATTGATCGTGTATTTCGCCACATAGCGACGCGCGCGGAAGTTGTCGTTGCGCGCGGTGTCTTCCGGCCAGCGCACCCCGCTGCACTTTCATCTTGTGCGCGGTCTGCCACGTGCGCGTGATGACCTCGCCGACTCGGCCCATCGCCTGCGAATCCGATGAAATCATCGAGAAGGCGCCGAGATCGTGCAGGATGTCTTCGGCGGCGATCGTTTCGCGACGAATGCGCGATTCGGCGAAAGCCACGTCTTCGGCGATCCCAGGGTCGAGGTGATGGCACACCATCAGCATGTCGAGGTGCTCGTCGATCGTGTTGACGGTGTACGGCCGCGTCGGATTCGTGGATGACGGCAGGACATTCGGCTTCGCCGCACGCCTTGATGATGTCGGGTGCGTGACCGCCGCCTGCGCCCTCCGTGTGATACGTGTGGATCGCGCGGCCCTTGAACGCGGCGATCGTGTCCTCGACGAAACCGGACTCGTTCAGCGTGTCGGTGTGGATCGCCACCTGCACGTCGTACTTGTCGGCGACGCTGAGACAGTTGTCGATCGCCGCGGGCGTCGTGCCCCAATCTTCATGCAGCTTGAGTCCGATGACGCCGGCGCGATCTGTTCCTCGAGCGGTGCCGGGAGACTGACGTTGCCCTTGCCGAGGAGTCCGAAGTTGATGGGCAGCTCCTCGATCGCCTGATACATGCGCTCGATGTGCCACGGACCGGGCGTGCAGGTCGTGGCACTGGTGCCGGTCGCGGGACCGGTGCCGCCGCCGATCATCGTCGTAATGCCCGACATGCGATCGCTTCATCGACCTGTTGCGGACAGATGAAATGAATGTGGCAGTCGATCCCACCAGCCGTCGCGATGAGACCTTCGCCCGCGATGACTTCGGTGCCCGGCCCCGATGACGATGTCGACGCCCGGCTGCACGTCCGGGATTGCCGCGCCTTGCCGATCGCCGCAATACGCCCGTCCTTGATCCCGATGTCTGCCTTCACGATGCCCCAGTGATCGAGGATCAGCGCATTCGTGATGACGGTGTCGGCGACAGCCGCACGACGGCCTGACCCTGCCCCATGCCGTCGCGGATCGTTTTGCCGCCGCCGAACTTGACCTCCTCGCCGTAGATCGTGTGGTCACGCTCGACCTCGATGATGAGCTCGGTATCGGCGAGGCGCACGCGATCGCCAGTCGTCGGGCCATACATCTCGCATAGGCGGTCGCGATATTTCATTCTCCTCCGCAGTCGAGATTTCGCGGTGACGAGGAGAGGTGAACCGAAATGGGTAGAACTACGCCGACCTTCCGTATTCCAGCACCCTGGCTGCCAGACTGCAGCCGCTACCTTCTGCCGTCGTCGATCTTAGTCATCTCACCGCTGATCGAGCCAAGTAGCCACGAAAAAAGAGCCAACGAGACAGAATGTCGGACAGGCGAGACTCGCGCGCGACGACGCCCAGCACTCGTCCGCTCTTCACAGTCACTCCGTCACGCCGTCACGCGTGCTCTCGCACGCTCACAGCTTGCCCATGACCTTCCTTGAAACCCGTAACCGCTCGATCGCCCGCATACGCGACGAGCTCCACTTCGCGCTCCTGTCCGGGCTCGAAGCGTACGGCAGTGCCGGAAGCGATGTTCAATCGAAATCCACGCGCACGCTCGCGATCGAACTTCAGGGCATTGTTCGTTTCGTAGAAGTGATAGTGAGACCCGACCTGTATCGGTCGATCGCCGGTATTGGCGACCTTGAGCCTAACGGTCGGTCGGCCGACGTTGATCTCGATATCACGCCGCGCTCGCCGGTACATCGATCTTCGCCTGGGATATCACTGTCGTCGTGCTCCGTGGCTATCTGGTCATCTGCGTCACGCAATCGGCTGGTGCACCGTCACCAGTTTCGTACCGTCCGGAAACGTGGCTTCCACCTGCACGTCCGGAATCATCTCCGGCACGCCCTCCATGACATCCGCGCGCGTCAGTATCGTCGTGCCGTAGCTCATGAGCTCCGCGACCGATTTGCCGTCGCGCGCGCCTTCCATGATGGCCGCGGAAATCAATGCGACCGCCTCCGGGTAGTTCAGCTTCACGCCACGGGCTTTGCGTCGCTCGGCGACGAGCGCGGCGGTAAACAAAAGCAGCTTGTCTTTTTCGCGTGGCGTCAGTTCCACGAGAACCTCTCAGGCCAACGGCCTACTGGTCAACTGGCAAGCTGGCCAGAAGCTCCGGGACACCGGAACCCCGCGGTTCTGCGTCGGAGCGATGCACGCCGTGGCTCTCTCGCTGGCCGGTTGACCAGTAGGCCAGTGGCCAATCCGCTTGGCGCATCACGTCGCCCATATCCTCGGTCTCACTGCCTCGCGTCCGAGGAGTTGTGGTCGCAGCAGTTCCCACGCTCGAATGAACACTCGGCGGATCGGTTCAGCCTGCGCTGCGAGGCAGCGACACACGAGCACGCCGTCGACGACGGTCACTGCGAGCTCGCAATCCTCCGCTTCGAGCGATCGAAGCACCTGCACACTCTCGCCTGTCGCGGGGTATGCAAGCAAGGTTCCGATCGCTTCATGACCGGCAAGCCCCCAGCTGGAGGTGCGCGCATCTCCCTGACCGTCCAGTCGCAAGCGGTCGACGAACAAGGGCTGCGCGTCCCGCCAGACCTCGAAGGTCAGGCGAAGCTCACCGCTCTCGAAGGGCTCCGATCTTGCTGGCAGGCCGAGGCACGGGATGTCCCATCCGATGAACCGCGCATTGCGACCGCCGAGGTGCACACGCGTCGTGCTGCGTACCAGCGCGTCACGATAGAAGATATTCTCCGCCGGAAACCATTCGAGCGTCGCGTCGTCGACGATCAGCTCCTGTGACTGAAGCGCCGTCGCCCCGCTGCTGCGATAGAACTTGCTCGCGGCAGGCGTCGTGACGAGCGCATGCGCGCCGCGTTCGACGGCGACTTCGAGCTCGAGGCGATCTCCGCCGACCACTCCCCCCGGAGGATGGACGATGTAGACGTGGCAAACGCTCGCCCTCTGGATGAAACGGCCGCTGTACCAGCAACGGCCCGGTGTGCCGGCGCCCGACCAGCGCTGTTTTGCCCTCGAGCACAGCAAACCGCAGCTGAAGCTTCGCGAGCCAACCGGCAGAATCAGTCGTTGCGACATCGGCAGACACGGCCATGCTCAATTGCACTATCGATTGTCAGACGGTGAGATGCTGCTTGACGAGCTCGTCGGTCAGGGCGGCAATTTTCCCGCCAGCCACGACTCGTCCCTTGTCGATGATACGAAACTCGCTGGCCACGCGTCGCGCGAAGGGTAGTTTCTGCTCGACGAGCAGGACGGTAAGGTTCGCCTCGCTGTTGAGTCGCAGGATGATGTCACCGATCTCGTGCACGATGTTGGGCTGAATGCCTTCGGTCGGCTCATCGAGCAACAGCAGCTTCGGTTCGAGTACCAGTGCCCTGCCGAATGCGAGCTGCTGCTGCTGACCGCCCGACAGGTCGCCCCCGCGTCGCCGCAGCATTTTCTTCAGCACCGGAAACAGCGCGAAAACCTGCTCCGGGATGTCGCGGGTGCGGTTTCTGCGCGCGGACAAGCCGATGCGGAGATTCTCCTCGACGGTGAGTTGCGAAAAAATCTCCCGGCCCTGCGGTACATAGCCGATGCCGAGGCGCGCACGCCGTTCAGCTGGCATCGTGCGCAGGTCCTCGTTCTCATACATCAAGTCGCCCTGATACCGTGGGCAGCAGGCCCATGATGCACTTCAACAACGTGGTCTTGCCCATCCCGTTGCGTCCCATGAGACACGTGCATGACCCGGTCGGCACCGACATGTCCACGTCCCACAGGATGTGGCGAGCGCCGATAGAACTGGTTGAGGGCTTTGATATCGAGCATTGCGTCTACGCACTGTGATGAGTGACAAGTGACGGGTGACGTCAGGCTGGGCGAGTGTGACAGCCTGCAGCGCACGTTACAGTTTCGCACGACCTCTGCACTGTCACTGTTCGCACTGTCACTCGTCACGCCGTCCGCGACTGCTTATTCACCCAGGTACACCTCGACGACCTTCGGATCTGCCTGCATCTCATCGATCGAACCTTCGGCGAGCACATGGCCTTCGTGCAGCACGGTCACCTTGCGGGCGATGGAGCGAACGAAGTCCATGTCGTGCTCGACGACCACGACCGAATGCTTGCCGGCGAGCGACAACAGCAGCTCGGCGGTGCGTTCGACTTCCTGTGGCGTCATGCCGGCCACCGGCTCGTCGACGAGCAGCAGTTGGGGATCCTGCACGAGCAGCATGCCGATCTCGAGCCACTGCTTCTGGCCATGCGAGAGGACGCCGGCTCGCGCCGTCCTTTTTCCTGCAACTGAATCGTCTCGAGCACCTCATCGATGCGTGTCGCGCTGCGACGGCTTGAGGGGCGAGAACAGCGTGTTCCGATCGATTTGTCGCCGGCAACGGCGAGCTCGAAATTCTCGATCACCGTGTGCTGCTCGAAAACGGTCGGCTTCTGAAATTTCCGGCCGATGCCGGCTTCCGCGATTTCGGGCTCGGTCAGGGTCAGCAGATCGATGGTGTGACCGAACCATGCCGAGCCGCGAATCGGGTCGCGTCTTGCCGGTGATCACATCCATCATCGTCGTCTTGCCGGCGCCGTTGGGTCCGATGATGCAGCGGAGCTCACCCACGTCGATGTAGAGCGTCAGGGCGTTGAGCGCCTTGAAGCCGTCGAAGCTGACGGTGATGTCTTCGAGGTACAGGATCGTGCCGTGCGGTCACGTCCGGTGAGATCGGCCGTTCGCTGCTCGCGCCCGTGCCGAACACTTTCTGCCAGCCGCTGACGAATCGCGGTGCGCGCGTTCATGCCGTCACCGCAACTTTCTTCGGTTCGCCGCGGCGCGACGATTCGCGGCAAGACCGACGACGCCGCGCGGCAGGAACAGCGTGACGAGCACGAACAGCGCGCCCAGCGCGTACAGCCAGAACTCCGGCATCGCAGCCGTGAAGTACGTTTTCGCATAGTTCACGAGCACCGCGCCGGCGACGGCGCCATACAAGCGTGCCGCGTCCGCCGACGGCGACCCAGATGACGACCTCGATCGAGTTGATCGGCTGAAACTCGCTCGGGATTGATGATGCCGACTTGGGGCACGTACAAGCGCGCCCGCGATGCCGGCAAGGACGGCCGAGAATGCAAAGATCCAGAGCTTGTACGACTCGACCCGGTAACCGATGAATCGCGTGCGGCTTTCAGCATCGCGTATGGCCTGCATCGACGCGACCGGCGCGCGAGAACGTGATGTATCGGCACGCGAGATAGCCCAGCCCGAGCGCGACGGCGGTCGCGAGGAAGAGCGCCACGCGCGTGCCCGGCTGCGTTGATCGGCAAGCCGAGGATGTCCTTGAAGTCGGTCATGCCGTTGTTGCCGCCGAATCCCATGTCGTTGCGGAAGAAGGCGAGCATCAGCGCATACGTGAGCGCCTGCGTGATGATCGAGAGATACACGCCGGTGACGCGCGAGCGAAAGGCCAGCCAGCCGAAGGCCAGTGCCAGCAGACCCGGCACGAGCGACGACCATCAGCGCGGCGAACCAGAACATGTCGAAGCCATGCCAGAACCACGGCAGCTCCTTCCAGTTCAGGAACACCATGAAGTCCGGCAGGACCGGATCGCCGTAGACACCGCGTGGGCCGATCTGTCGCATCAGATACATGCCCATCGCATAGCCGCCGAGCGCAAAGAACGCCGCATGACCCAGGCTCAGGATGCCGCAGTAACCCCAGACGAGATCGACCGCGATCGCGAGCAGCGCGTACGTCATGTACTTGCCGATCAGCGTCATCGTGTACGTCGACAGGTGCAGCGGCGAGACTTCCGGGGAGTGGTCAGATGCAGACAGCGGCACGACGACGGCGACGGCAAACAGCACGACCAGGAAGATCTGCGTGCCCCGCTCGCCCAGAAGCTGCAGCGATCAACGGCGTTCGCGATCTGCGTGCTCATCCTTCCGCCGCCCGTCCTTTCTGTGGGAACAGTCCGCGCGGCCGCCGCTGGATGAAGAGGATCAGTGCGAGCAGCACGAGGATCTTCGCGAGCACCGCGCCGGCATAGGGTTCGAGCACCTTGTTGAGGACGCCGAGCGACATCCCGCCGATCAGGTTCCCCACAGATTACCGACGCCGCCGAAGACGACGACCATGAAGGAGTCGATGATGTACTGCTGGCCGAGATTCGGGCCGACGTTGGTGAGCTGGCTCAAGCGCGACCCCGGCGACGCCTGCGATGCCGGAGCCGAGACCGAACGTGAGCGCGTCGACCCATTCCGTGCGCACGCCCATGGCCTTCGCCATCGCACGATTCTGCGCGACGGCCCGAACCTTCAGGCCGAGCGTCGTGCTTCTTCAGGACCAGCCAGCAGGATGCCGAACACGATCAGCATGAACAGCGACGACATAGAGACGGTTGTACGTCATCGAGAGCGCCTCGTTGATCTGCATCGAGCCGGCCATCCAGGCGGGGTTTCGACGGGGCGATTGTTGGCGGTGAAGACGTCGCGCACGATCTGCTGCAGGACCAGGCTGACGCCGAATGTCGCGAGCAGCGTTTCGAGCGGCCGGCCGTACAGAAAGCGCACGACTCCGCGCTCGATGAGGATGCCGACGCCGCCTGCGACGAGAAAGGCGGCCGGGATCGCCACGAGCATCGAAGCGCCGATGTGTTGCCGGCATCAGCAGCTGCATCACATACGTCGTGTACGCGCCGAGCATCATCAGCTCGCCGTGCGCCATGTTGATGACGCCCATCACGCCGAAGGTGATGGCGAGGCCGATGGCTGCGAGCACGAGCACCGAACCCAGGCTCAGCCCGAAGAACAGCGTTTCGATGACGCCGTAGAAACTGCGCCAGGATTCGATGCTGTTGATGGCCTTGATCGCGGCGATGCGGACGGTTTCGTCCGGTTCCCCGTAGCTTCCGTCCTCGCCGCGCTCGAACCATCGCCGTCAGGCGGTTGTAAACGTCGGGACTCAGATTGCCTGCCAGCTGCTCGACCGCCGCCAGCCGCGTCGCGACTCCTCGCTTCCGAGATCGGCAAGCGCCAGCGCTGCACGAATCGCGGCGGCGCACCTCGTCGTCCTGTCTCCTTGCCGACACGCGCGCGCAGGATCGCCGCACTCTCCTCGTCCATCGAGCGCAGCATCTCCTTGACAGCGGCCAGTCGCACGGCCGCATCGGGATCGGAGAGGTCAAGCCGGCGATGCGCGCCTCGCAGCGCCTTGCGCAGCTGGTTGTTCGTCGTGATCTTCGAATAGTCAGCGGGATCGCCTGTCCCTGCCGCCTTCTGAGCGTATCGGGTCGGTCAGCGTCAACGCCTCGCCTCGCTGTCTGCGCGATGAACACGCGACGATCGTCGCGGCGATAGTAGAGATTGCCCTCGAGCAGCGCCTTGAATACCGCCAGCGCGTTCGGGTGATGCCCGGCTGCAAGGCTTGCAACCGCGGCCTCCTTGTCCTTGAACTTTGGGTCGCGAGCTGCGTGACGGCCTGCGCGAATGCACGCATCGTCGGCGCTGCGCGCGGCGCATGCCCAGAAACAGAGCAGCGCGGCTGTTGCGAGAAGGGTCGTGCGGACGACGACGGCAGAGTGCGTACGCCGTAAGAGGCTCAGCAGGAACATCAAGGCGGAGCTCCCGTCGTTAGGACACGCTGAACATCGAATTTGGCCGCCGCAAAAAGCAGCCCCGAGACCTACCCGGGGCTGCACTCATCATGCAATCGCATCGTGTCGATCATCCCATTCGTAGTTCTGTCCGGAGCACTTCTTGGTCTTGGTGTTGTAGTTGCCGCACTTGAGCGTCACCCAGTCGGCCTCGATGTCCTTGCTGCCCGGCAGGAAGTCGGACCACGCGTCGCCCGGCACCAGCCCGTCGGTCTGCCACACGGTGTCGAACTGGCCGTCGGCGCGCACTTCGCCGATCAGCACCGGCTTGGTGAGGTGGTGGTTCGGCAGCATCTTCGCCATGCCGCCGGTCAGGTTGGGCGACTTCGATGCCGATCATGGCGTCGGTCACCTTGTTCACGTCGGTGGTCTTGGCCTTCTCCACCGCCTTGACCCACATGTTGAAGCCGATGACGTGCGCTTCCATCGGATCGTTGGTCACGCGCTTCGGATTCTTGATGAAGGCGTGCCATTTCTTGATGAACTCGGCGTTCTCCGGATCCTCGACGCTCATGAAGTAGTTCCAGGCGGCGAGATGGCCGACCAGCGGCTTCGTGTCGATGCCCGACAGCTCTTCCTCGCCGACCGAGAACGCCACCACCGGAATGTCTTCCGCCGAGATCTTCTGGTTGCCGAGCTCCTTGTAGAACGGCACGTTGGCATCGCCGTTGATCGTCGAGACCACGCCGGTCTTCTTGCCCGCCGAGCCGAACTTCTTGATGTCGGCGACGATGCTCTGCCAGTCGGAGTGACCGAACGGCGTGTAGTTGATCATGATGTCCGCGGGTGCGACGCCCTTCGCCTTGAGATAGGCCTCCAGGATCTTGTTGGTCGTGCGCGGATACACGTAGTCGGTGCCGGCCAGCACCCAGCGCTTCACGCCGACTTCCTTCATCAGGTAGTCGACTGCAGGGATGGCTTGCTGATTCGGCGCAGCGCCGGTGTAGAAGACGTTCTTCGACGACTCCTCGCCTTCGTATTGCACCGGGTAGAACAGCAGGCCGTTGTTCTTCTCGAACACCGGCAGCACGGACTTGCGCGACACCGATGTCCAGCAGCCGAACACGACGGCCACCTTGTCCTTCACCAGCAGTTGCTCGGCCTTCTCGGCGAACAGCGGCCAGTTGGAGGCCGGGTCGACGACGACGGCTTCGAGCTTCTTGCCGAGCACGCCGCCCTTCTTGTTCTGCTCGTCGATGAGCATCAGCACGGTGTCCTTGAGCGTCGTTTCTGAGATCGCCATCGTTCCCGACAGCGAATGCAGCACGCCGACCTTGATCGTGTCGGCGCGCTTGCGCGGCCGTCGCTGCCACGAGCGCCATGGCGGCTGCGAGCTTCGCGAGGCCGCCGATTGTGCGTTGTTGTCTGGTCATATGAGTGATCCTCTTGTCGCGTGTCGAGATGCGGCCTCGGGTTCAGATCTGCACCTGCAGGCCGAGGCCGATCTGCGTGCACGTCCGGACCGATCAGCGTTGAGGTCGGCGATAGTCGAGTCGATGTAGAACAGGCTGACGCGGGCGTTGAATTCCTTGATGAGGTAGGTCAGATTGAGCTCGCGTCGTCGTCTGGTCGACGTCAGCGATGGCGCCGGCGAAGTCGTAGGTCGCCTCGCCGAATTTGGCGAGCACCTGGAACTTGCCGATGCCGAACTCGCTGCGGGAACACATAGGCGCCGAGCACGTAGTAGCCGTCCTCAGAGTCATACGGCAGCGGCGACAGAGTCACACCTGGACCTGGATTCGAGTCGAAGTCGGGCGTCGGATAGCCGCCGAGGCCGTCGTACTTGGCGTACTCCGCTTCGACCGTAACGACGCCGCCGTTGCCGAGCTTCTTCTCGAGCAGGAAGTCGACCGAGTACGCGTTGTCGCCGGCGGCTGTCTGTGCAGCGACGCCAACGGCGAGCAAGATCCTTGTCGCCGTAGTACGTGCCGTTCAGGTAGTAGCCGCCTTCCGGATCCCAGAAGTCGAGCTGCACGCGTGCCGGCGTACAGCACATCCGAGTCGCCCTTGGTCAGGCCTCGCACGTCGAAAACGCCCGCAGACACTTTCGCGATGCCGAACTGGCCCCAGTACATGACGCCGTCGTCGCGACCTTCCGTCTCGAACGGATAGCCGTCCTGTACGCCGTCGCGGTAAACGCCCCAGTGATTCGCGTAGTACGGGCCGTAGAGGTTGGCGCGATCGCTCGGCGGCAGGAAGCGGCCGGCCCAGATGTTGAATTGATCGGAGAACGAGAACTGCGCCACGGCGTCGATGACGCGACGATCTCCTCGTCCATCCGAGTTGTACTCGGTGTTGAACATCAGGCTGATGTTCTCGGTGGCCTTGCCGCTGATGTAGATGCGCGCGCTGTTCAGCTCGAAGTCGTTGACGTCCTCGTCGGCGCCGTCGACATCGGTGCTCGCGAAAGCTCGTCCGGACGCCGGCGCCGACCGAGATGGGCGGCAGATTGACTTCCGCGGCTCGCACGGCTGACTGCGGCGGCATCGATAGCAACGCGGTCGCCGATTGCGATGACGGGCAGGCTCGTCAGGCTCCTGGGCGAGTCTGGGTTTCGAAGCGCATGTAGATTCCTTCTGGTATGGGTGTGCTGAGAACGTCGCTCACGAGCCACAGAGCTCGTGACTCCCTGGCACGGACGCTAAGCGCGCACGCGGCATCGATACGCGTCATTTGACGTACGCCTCTGCGTCATTTGACGTACTCGGCGCGCTGATGGTCGCCCGAGCGTCGCATGTTCGATTCAGTGCAGCAGCACCGTGCGCGTGCCGCACGCGTGCAGCCGTGAATCGAGTGCGATGACGAGCCAGCGATCCGGTGCTCGACACGCTTACCGCTCGCCGACGCTGCCGCAGCGGCGCTGGCACATCGCTTGCTCACTGCTCGCCGGGGCACGGGCCGATAACTCAACAAGAAACAACGATCATCATGACGTCCCACGACAACGCATCGTTCGCGAGCGCCGGCAGTACAACCAGTGGGTCGCGAGCCAGACGCTCGAAGACTATGCGCTGCGCTATACGGCGGATCGCGCGCGCAAGTCTTCGTTTCGCGTGGGCAACACCGCGTTCGGTCCGATCGCGTTTCTCGCCTGCGAGGCGATCGGCGGCGCGCTGACGATCGCTTATGGTTTCCCGAACACCGCGTGGGCGGTCGCTGGCGTTCACGCGTGCTGATGTTCCTGATCGGCCTGCCGATCTGCTACTACGCCGCGCGTTACGGCGTGGACATCGATCTGCTCACGCGCGGTGCAGGCTTCGGCTACATGGGCTCGACGATCACGTCGCTGATCTACGCCTCCTTCACGTTCCTGCTGTTTGCGATCGAAGCGAGCATCATGTCGATGGCGTTGCAGATGCTGTTCGACATTCCGCTCGCCATCGCGCACCTGATCAGCTCGCTGATCGTCATTCCGATCGCGATCTATGGCATCAGCCTGATCAGCCAGATGCAGCTCGTGACGCAGCCGATGTGGCTGGTGCTGCAGTTCCTGCCGATCGCTTACATCGCCTGGAAGAATCCAGCGGAGGTCGGCGCGCTGGACCGACTACACCGGCAAGCAAGGCGCTCCCGACGGCATCGTTCGATCTGTTGCTGTTTGGCATGGCCGCGTCCGTGCTGCTGTCGCTGCTGCCGCAGATCGGCGAGCAGGTCGACTACCTGCGTTTCCTTCCGAACCGCGACCGGCGCAATCGGGTCGGGCTGGTGGACGGCGGTGATCGCGACCGGCCCCGGATGGGTGGTCATGGGCGGCTTCAAGATCCTCGCGGGCTCGTTCCTCGCGTTCCTGGCGCTTGCGTCACGGCGTGCCGCCGACCAGGCCGACGAGCCGACGGAAATGTACTTCCTCGCCTTTCGCGAGACCGTGCAGTCGCCGACCGTTGCGCTGGTGCTGACGGGCATCTTCGTCATCGTCTGCCAGCTCAAGATCAACGTCACCAACGCCTATGCGGGCTCGATCGCCTGGTCGAATTTTTTCTCGCGCCTGACGCACAGTCACCCGGGTCGCGTCGTGTGGCTGGTGTTCAACGTGCTGCTCGCGCTGCTGCTGATGGAGACCGGAATCTTCCAGGCGATCGAGAGCATCCTGGTCATCTATGCCAATTTCGCTGCCGGCTGGATCGGCGCGCTGACAGCGGACCTGGTCATCAACAAGCCGCTCGGCTTCAGTCCCGCCGTACATCGAGTTCAAGCGCGCGCACCTGTACGACATCAATCCGGTCGGCGTCGGCGCGCTGCTGCTGTCGATCGTCGTCTCGAGCCTCGCGTTTCTCGGCGTGTTCGGCGAAGGTGCCGCAGATCCTTGTCGCCGTTCGTCGCGCTGCTGCGTCGCCTTCGTGGCAGCGCCGCTCATCGCATGGGCGACGAAGGGACGCTACTACCTCGCGCGCGAGCCCGAGCGGACTGCCCGAAGGCGACCACGGAAATCCGCTGCACGATCTGCGAGAACGTCTTCGACGGAGCGACATGGCGATGTGTCCGGCCTACTCCGGCCCGATCTGCTCGCTGTGCTGCACGCTCGAGGCGCGTTGCCGCGACATGTGCAAGACCAACAGCCGCTTCACCGAGCAACTGCACGAGCTTCTGCGCGTATCTGCCGCCGCCGATGCGCTGCACGCTCAACACGCGCGCCGGTCATTTCTTCGGGTCTGCTGCTGGTGTTCAACGCCGACGATCGGGCTGCTGCTTGTCGTTTATCTATCATCAGTACGGCGGCGACGGCGGCGGAGCGCGAGGCGATCGGCACGACGCTGTGGGTGGTCTTCTGAGCTGTTCGTGCTGTCGGGCGTCGCGGCGTGGCTCATCGTGCTGGCGCACGAAAGCCGGCGCGCTGCCGAGGCCGAATCGGCGCGGCAAACGACGATGCTCATGGAGGAAATCGAGGCCCACAAACGCACCGACGCGGCGCTGCAGAAGGCAAAGGAAGTCGCCGAAGCCGCCAACGTCGCCAAGACGCGCTACATCGTCGGCATCAGCCACGAGATTCGCTCGCCGCTCAATTCCATCTTCGGCTATGCGCAACTGCTCGAACGCGGCATCGGCGGTCCGACCGACAACGCCATGCGCGTGATCCGTCGCAGCGCCGAGCACCTGACGAATCTGATCGACGGTCTGCTCGACATCTCGCGAATCGAGAACGGCATGCTGCGGCTGAATCGCGACAAGGTGCAGCTGGTGGAGTTTCTCGACCAGATCGTCGACATGTTCCGCCTGCAGGCGGCGGCCAAAGGCATCGAGTTTCGCTATCAGCGCCGCCGCACCTGCCGACGCTACGTCTACACCGATCAGAAACGCCTGCGCCAGATCCTGATCAACCTGCTGTCCAATGCGATCAAGTACACCGAGCGCGGGCCACGCGAGCCTGGTCGTGCGGTATCGCAGCCAGGTCGCGGAGTTCGAGATCGCCGACACCGGCGTCGGCATTCCGCCGAAGGATCTCGAGCGCGTCTTCCAGCCCTTCGAGCGCGGCAACGCGCCGAACGTGCGCTCCATTCCCGGGACGGGACTCGGTCTGACGATCACCAAGCTGCTGACGCAAATCATGGGCGGCGAAATTCTGGCGCGCAGCACGCTCGGCGAAGGCACGACGTTCACCGTGCGGCTGCTGCTGTCCGAGGTCGCTCACGGCACCCGTCGCAGCCATGCTCGCGGCGCATCAGCGGCTACGCGGGCGCCGCTGAAGCATTGCTGCTCATCGACGACGACCCGCGCATCTCGACATCGTGCAGAGCCTGCTGCGACCGCTTGATTTCATCGTCTTCACGGCGCAGGACGGCCGCGGCGGGATCGAGCTCGCCGCCGAATGCAAGCCCGATCTCGCGCTGATCGATCATCTCGATGCCTGACATGACCGGTTGGGAAGTGGCGCAGGCAGCTGCGGCGCGAGCCGCGGCTGAGCACGACGCGAGATCATGATGGTTTCCGCCAACGCGCATGAATACACCCCCGGCGGCGCAGGACGCGTGCACGATGCGTTCGTGATGAAACCGATCGACGTGCAAGTGCTGCTCGACTGCGTCGCGGCGCTGCTCGGTCTGAAGTGGATTTACGAGACGCCGGCTCGCGATCAGCCACGATGAAGGCGATCCAGTCGGCATCCTGCCGAGCCGCTCGCGCCATCACATCGATGATCTGTATCAGCTCGGGCGGATCGGCCATGTGCGCGGCATCCAGGCAAAGCTGCAGAGAGATCGAGGCCGAGGATCCCGCGAACACGGCCGTTCGCCACGCACCTGCGGCAGCTGGTCGCCAACTTCGATCTGAAGCGCTACATGAACGTGCTGGAGACGATGCGCAAGACATGGCTAACGACAGCCGATGCGGCGCGACACGGTGCTGGTCGTGGACGACACGCCCGAGACGCTCGGCTTTCTGACAGACACGCTGGATCACGCCGGCTTCACCGTGCTGATCGCAACTGATGGCGAGAGCGCGCTGGAACTCGTCGACCAGATCACGCCCGATCTCGTGTTGATGGATGCGGTGATGCCAGGCATGAACGGCTTCGAAACCTGCCGACGCCTGAAGCGCGAAAAGCTGCTCGCGAATCTGCCGGTGATCTTCATGACGGGGCTGAGCCGAGACCGAGCATGTCGTCGAGGGCCTCGCCGCGGGCGGCGTCGACTACGTCACCAAGCCGATCGTCATCGATGAGCTGCTGGCGCGCATTCGCGTGCATCTCGCGAATGCGCGCGTCGCCCACGGCACGCACGCGGCGCTCGATGCCACCGGCCGCTTTCTGCTGGCAACCGATCGAGCGGGAAGCTGCTCTGGTGCACGCCGAAGGCCAGGCAGCTGCTCGCGGAACTGTTTCCCGCACAGGGCGAGTCATGGCGCAAGCCTGCCGGCGCCGCTCTGGTCGAGCAACTGCTGCAGCTGCGCCAGGAGGGCACCGAGATCGCAGGCGCGCTCGCTGCTCGAAGTTGGCGGACGCCGGCTCGAGATTTCGTGCTCAGCCCGATCGGACCGGACGAACTGCTGTTCCGTCTGACCGAGATCGCGACGGGCGGCGACGAGCAGCTGCTGCAGCAAACGTTCTCGCTCACCACGCGCGAAGCGGAAGTGCTGCTGTGGATCAGCCGCGGCAAGTCCAACCGCGAAATCGGCGAGATCCTCACGATCAGCCCGCGCACGGTGAACAAGCACCTGGAGCAGATGTTCGTGAAGCTCGGAGTGGAGAATCGCGCCTCGGCGGCGGCGCGCGCGGTGCGGACACTCGCACGCTGATGAAGTACTACAGCTGAGCCACGGGATCACTGTTTACGGGCCACGACGCAACTGACCACTGACATGCCTCGCAAGACATTCACCACCATCGCAGCAGATCCGTACCCTTGGCCCTTCGACGGCGCGTTTACGCCGGCCGACACCGCGCTCATCGTGATCGACATGCAGACGGACTTCTGCGGTCTCGGGGGCTACGTCGACCGCATGGGCTACGACCTGTCTCTGACGCGCGCGCCCATCGAGCCCATCGCACGACTTCTCGAAAAAATGCGCGCACTTGGCTTCTGGATCGTGCACACACGCGAGGGCCATCGACCCGATCTGTCCGATCTTCCTGCGAACAAGCGCTGGCGTTCGCAGCGCATCGGGGCTGGCATCGGCGATGCGGGACCGTGCGGGAAGATCCTCGTGCGCGGCGAGGCAGGCTGGCAGATCATCCCGGAGCTCGCGCCGGCCCCCAACGAGATCGTGCTCGACAAGCCCGGCAAGGGGTCGTTCTGCGCGACCGATCTCGAGCTCATTCTGCGCGCGCGCTCGATACGCAATCTCATACTGACCGGCATCACGACGGACGTGTGCGTCCACACGACCATGCGCGAGGCCAACGATCGCGGCTTCGAGTGCCTGCTACTGGAAGACTGCTGTGGGGCGACCGATCGCGGCAATCACGAGGCTGCGGTCAAGATGGTGAAGATGCAAGGCGGCGTCTTCGGCGCCGTCGCGCAATCGGCGGACGTACTCGCACGACTGACCGCGTGATCGCTATGGGGGACGTCAATCGGCCGGAACGTCGTCGCTGAAGTCGCCGCCGCATTCGCTCGCTATGAGGCCGCACTGTGCGCTCACGAGATCGCGGTCCTCAATGACTTCTTCCTAGACAGCCCCCACACGGTGCGGTTCGGCGTTGCCGAGCACGCGTATGGAATTGCGGCCGTGCATGCTTATCGTCGGCGCGCCACACCGATCGCGCCTGGCCGGCACCTCCAGCACACGGTCATTGCGACCTTCGGCACCGACGCAGCGAGCGTGTGCACTGAGTTCACCTCTTCCGACTCTGATCTCATCGGCCGCCAGACCCAAACCTGGGTCAGAACCCCGGACGGCTGGAGGATCGCAGCCGCACACGTGAGTTACGTAGATCCTCGATACCTCGTACGCGACTGACAACACGGAAGCCGTGGGCCGCAGCAACGCCGCACGCTTCTGTGGCGCTCGCGCGTGCGCGGCGCCCGATCTTGGCGCCCAGATCTCGCGCCGCGTCGCGGATTTCCACACTCGCGAACACTGGTCCGGATCTTGCTGCAGTCCGGATCAGGTCCGAGAGCGGGGGGTCAATCTTGCGTGACACGATCGTCGCAGCAGAACCGGAGGCGCTGTCCATTGACCTCGCGCGGACCGCGCTGCTGATCATCGACATGCAGCGCGACTTCCTCGAACCCGGCGGGTTCGGCGAGATCGCTCGGCAACGACGTTCGCAACTGACGCCGTGCCATCGAGCCTTGCAAACGACTGCTCGACGACCGCGCGGCGCAGAGCATGCTCGTCATTCACACCCGCGAAGGCCATCGCCGCGATCTGAGCGATGCGCCTCCCGCGAAGATGGAGCGCGGCGACGCCCGACTGCGCATCGGCGACGCCGGTCCCATGGGTCGTATTCTGATTCGCGGCGAAGCCGGCCACGACATCATTCCGGAGCTCTATCCGCTGCCCGATGAGCCGGTGATCGATAAGCCCGGCAAGGGTGCGTTCTATCGCGACCGACCTGCACGCCATCCTCAGCAACCGCGGCATCGACACGCTCATCGTCTGTGGCGTGACGACGGAGGTATGCGTGCACACGACCGTCCGCGAAGCCAACGATCGCGGCTACGAGTGCCTCGTGCCGGACGACTGCGTCGGCTCGTATTTTCCGGAGTTCCACGAAATGGGTCTCAAATGATTCAAGGCCCAAGGGGCGATCTTCGGCTGGGTAACGGATTCGACGCGCGTGCTCGCAGCGACTCACACGCTGACCGCAACGCATCGAGGAACGAGACCATGGATGACCACGTCAACAAACCCAAAATCTGGGTGCCGGGCGACTGGAACGCGTTCTTCGGCTTCGGCACCAACATCCTGGTCAATCTGCTGACGCTGACCGGACTGTTGCGTTTCGTCCTGAAGATGCCGGACGAACTGGTCTTCGGCCGCATCCTGCCCGCCACCGGGCTGATGCTGTGCCTGAGCACGATGTACTACGCCTGGCTCGCCTATCGACTGGCACAGAAGACGGGCCGAACCGACGTGTGCGCGCTGCCCTCGGGCGTCAGCGTGCCGCACATGTTCGTGGTGACGTTCGTCATCATGCTGCCGATCACGCTGACGACCGGCGATCCCGTCAAAGGCTGGGAGGCGGGCCTCACCTGGGTGTTCATCCAGAGCTTCGTGCTCATGATCGGCGGATTCATCGCGCCGATCATTCGCAAGATCACTCCGCGCGCTGCGTTGCTCGGCGCGCTCGCGGGCGTCTCGATCACCTTCATCTCCATGCGACCCGCGCTCGAAATGTTCATGACGCCGCGTCATCGGCATGGTCTGCTTCGCCATCATTCTGGCGAGCTGGTTCGGCGGCGTGCGTTACTTCAGGGGCATTCCCGCGGGCCTGGTCGCCATCGCCGTCGGCACGCTCATCGCCTGGGGCTCGACCGCGTTCGGCCTCAACTATCGGCGGCATGAGCCTCGAGGGCTGACGGAGTCGTTCCCGAACTTCGGGTTCTCGCATTCCGCTCCCGGCCTTCGGCCACGTGTTCTCTGGCTTCGAGTTCCTCGGCATCATCCTGGTGACGGCGATTCCCTTCGGCATCTACGATCTGGTCGAGGCGATCGACAACGTGGAAAGCGCCGCCGCGGCCGGCGACGACTTTCCGACGACGCGCGTGCTCACCGCCGATGGCGTCGTCAGCCTCATCGGCTGCCTGATGGGCAATCCGTTCATCAACGCGGTGTACATCGGTCATCCCGGCTGGAAAGCCATGGGCGGACGCATCGGCTACTCCGCCGCGACGGGCGTCATGGTCATCGTGCTTGCCTGGTTCGGCATCATCTCGCTGATGCTCATGGCCTTGATTCCCGTCGTCGCCATCTCGCCCATCCTCCTCTACATCGGCATGCTGATCGGCTCGCAGGCTTTCCAGGAGACGCCCAAGCGGCACGCGCCGGCCATCATCCTCGCGCTGATGCCGCAACCTCGCCGCCTGGGGCAAGAACCAGATCGACAACTCGCTCGGCGCCGCGGGCACCAACGCCGCAGCGCTCGGCCTCGACAAGCTCGGCCAGGCGGGCGTGCTCTACCACGGTCTCAGAGGTGATTGGCGGCGGCGCCATCCTCGGCGGCTTGATACTCGGCGCGATAGCCGCGTTCATCATCGATCGCGAGTTCGGAAAGCCGCGGGCTTCGCTCTGGCCGGCGCCGTACTCACGTTCTTCGGCTTCATGCACGGGGAAGCCGTCGGCATCAATCAGGGTCCGATGATCGCGGCCCGCCTCGGCGACGTGCGGGTCGCCACCTACATCCTGCTCCAGGAGCGCATCGGCAAGGACCCGGCCCGCACGCTTGCCGATGGCGTGATCGCCGCGGCCAAGCGGGAGCCCCGACCCGCCCCGCTGCCTGCCCTCCGCACCGAAAGCGCCTCGCCGCGTCCGGCCCGCCCGTCCGACGACCCCGACCTCCGCGCCATGCAGCGCGTGGAGGACCGGCTCTGCGGTGAGCTGGCGCATGAGCATGCGGTGGTGCACGCGGCCATGGCCGCGGACGAGCCTGCTGCTGTTCCAGCCGCCGAAGCAGCCGCGGAGAGCGGTGCCGACGACCCCGACCCGGAGGATGCCCCGGTCGAGCCGTTGCAGGACAAGGCGGGGCACCGAACCCGCCGCTCGCCCCGGCCGCGCCCCAGCACGTTGCCGAGCTACGAGCAGGCCCGCGCCATCCGGCCCTGCTCCTGCTGAAGAACGCCGCCCCCAACGAGCCGCCCACCCCTCGGGCCGGAGCGCCCTAACCCTCCCCGGCCCTGCCCCGGCCCACAGCCCTGCCCTACCATCAAGGGTCCGAGCACCCAGCCGCGTTCGGGCGCCGCCGCGCCGCGAGGTGAACGCTGCGCCGCCCTCCAAGCGGAAGATCGGCCCGGATTCCGATCTCCTGCCGGCAGCGCTCATCCGCCCATCTGCCCGCAGAACTGGCTGAACTTCCGGCAGGCCGCCTCCAACCGCTCGGACGAGGTCGCGCAGGAGACCCGGAAACAGGGATCGAGCCCGAACGCGCTCCCGTGGACGACGGCCGCACCGCCTCCTTCGGGATTCGAACGGCCCAAGTCCTCGCCCGTGCGACTGTCGGCCATGCTCGGTGCGGCCGCCGCCAATGACGCCAGCAAATAGCCGTGGACGTGGACGAGCCCCGCGCTCGCAGCCGGCGGCACGAATCTCCGTCGCCCAGCGTCGCTGACCTGCGAAGTGGAAGTGGCTGGTCAGTGAACGAAGCGCAGACGCACTCAACACCGGTGCATCGACCCCCGAACGACCTTCAGCACCAAGCCCGCCCCGATCTCCCGTCGAGCTTCCTCGTCCCGAAGAACATGCCGGCAAGATCGGCCGCTCCAAAGAATACATAACAATTCTGTCTCAGATTTAACAGTAAACCTTATGAATGTGTAGAATGATCAACTGGCAAATTATCATCCACCACTGACGGCACCGTCCCAATTCTAGTGGATTGTCTGAACAGATGGCGCCCGATATCTAGTACCTAACTGCTCGCCCTGGTTCAATTTCTAGTGGAGTGGAGCGCCCCGCTCGCTCCACTGGCAACCAAGAAAGTCACAAGTCAATCGAGCGCATCCGAGAACTGCGACCATCGAGCTTCAGAGCTGCAAGCCACGTAGGAGATCCTGATTGTCCAGTTCACGCATCTGGCTTTAAGCCAGCGATTTTAGTGTTTTCACCGGTGTCGCCGCCATCCACGGCCACGCCGGGGCACGGGGATAATGCCGCGCCCAACCACCGGCCGACCCCTGACCCAGTCCAGTCGGCGGTGGTCGCGAATGCGTCAGATGGACAATCAGGTAGGAGATTTGGCATCTCATCTCTATGCTGAGGCTGCTCGAGAGCTTCGATCTCTCCTGGCAGAAGGACCGGCTGGTCCACCACGACGCCGAGGCGGTGGCACCAGCGCGGTTCAAAAAGGCATGAGCGGCCTGATGCAGGAAGCAGCAGCGCGGCAGCCCGAGACCGAGCGGCTCGAGCTCGGGTTGATGGATAAGGCCCGGATCGGCCAGAAGGGCCGCGTCGCCGACGGCTGCTACCAGAAAGGCACCCGGCCGCGCGGGCTGCACGAGCACAGCTTCGCGTCGCCCCCCTGTTCGGTGCCGTCTGCCCGGCACGCGACACCGGCGTGGGCCTGTTCATGCCCGAGCTCTCTACTGCAGCCTTGAACCTCGACCTGGCCGAGATCGACGCCGCCTTGCCGGCCGGGATCCACGCCGTGATGAGCACCGACCGGGACGGCTGGCACATCAGTGAAGGCAAGAGCGTGCCGGCGAACCTGACCCTGGACGACCAGCCGCCGTACAGCCCGGAACTCAGCGCATTCGAGCGAGTCTGGCTCTACCTCCGAGAACGCTGAGCTCAGCGATCGCGAGCTCGCCGGCGGCTACGAGGCGGTGATCGATGCCGCCTGCGCCGCCTGGAACGCGCTCCTGGGCGAGCAAGGGCGGCTCAGCTCGCTCACCCGCTATCCTGGCTGCCCGCGTCTGTCACGACTGAGTAGGGGTCATCTCTCTGCCGATCCCGGTTTGCCGACTGGGGAGCTTCCCGACAGATGTCCCTGCCGCACAGGACTGCTGGTTCTCCTCCACGAACCCCGCCGCGGCGGCGGCCGACCCTGGACCGCCGGCGATCGCAGCCTTTTTTCGGGATCGTCGGGCATTCCAGCCCCGAACGGACCGCTGCAGCATTGCATCGACTCTCACGGTGGCTTCGACCAGCTTCAGCCTCCCTCAGCCGCATCGCCCCGACACGACGTGCCGGATGACGGCGGCGTCATCGAGACGCTTCTGCTCCGCCTGGGCCACCACGGCATCGTCCTTGGCTTTGAGATCGGCCGCTGCCAGCTCCAGCGTTCTGAGCGCGACGGCCCGCTCCTGCAGGGCAGTGCCGAGCCGCTGGCTCTCGCTGTCCAGCCGGCGGCACTCCGCCCGGAGGCGGGCCTGCTGCCGGCGATGACCCACGGCGTGACCTGCGGCCAGCCCCGCCCCGCCCGGCATCTCCAGGGCAAGCATCAGCTCGCCCCCGAACGCCGCCTCGCGGGCGGCGATGCCGGCCTCCGTACGGGCGAGGTCGGCCTGCGCCGACGCCAGCGCCCGCTGCTCACGCTCGAGCTCGGCCCGCTCGAGCCGGGCCAGCAGCGCCAGCGCCCGCCGGCTCATGCCGTGCCCCTGTCGGGCAGCCGCCCGAGCCGGCCCAGGATGTGGCCGAGCTCGGCAAAGCCGTCCTCCGGGCGCGCCGCCTCGTCCAGCTCCTGGTGCAACAGACGCTCGAAGGCAGGCCGTGCCATGATGGCGGCGTCCAGCTCCGGGTTGCTTCCCGCCTTGTAGGCGCCGAGCCTGACGAGATCCGCCATCTCCGCATAGGCCCGCATCAGCCGTCGCGCCTCGCGGGCAAGCTCCCGCTCCGTCGGCAGGTAGCAGCCGGGGGCACTGCGCGAGAGGCTGCGCGGGATGTCGACCGCCGGGAACCGCCCGGATTCCGCGATCCCGCGGTCCAGCATGATGTGGCCGTCGAGGATGCCGCGCACCGCGTCGCTCACCGGCTCGTTGGTGTCGTCGCCCTCGACCAGCACGGTGAACAGCCCGGTGATGCTGCCGCGCCTTTCGCCGGGCCCGGCCCGCTCCAGCAGCCGCGGCAGCTCGGCGAAGACCGAGGGCGGGTAGCCCCGGCTGGTCGGCACCTCGCCCGCCGCCAGGTAGATCTCGCGCAAGGCCATGGCGAACCGGGTCACGCTGTCCATGAGGCAGAGGACGCGCAGGCCCTGGTCGCGCAAGGCCTCGGCGATCGTCAGCGTCACGTAGGCGGCGCGCCGGCGCAGCATGGCCGGCATGTCCGAGGTCGCAGCCACGACGATGCTGCGTGCCCTGCCCTCGGGTCCGAGCGTGCGTTCCAGGAACTCGTTGAGCTCGCGCCCGCGCTCGCCGATCAGGCCGATCACCAGCACGTCGGCGTCGCTCGCCCGCGCGATCATCGACATGAGCGACGACTTGCCCACGCCCGAGCCTGCGAAGATGCCCATCCGCTGCCCCTCGCAGCAGGGCGTGAACAGGTCCAGGGCGCGGACACCGAGCGCCAGCCGCGAGCCCACCCCCCCGCGGCGCGAGGCGGGCGGTGGGTCGGCCTGGACGGGGTAAGGCACCGGGCCGGGCTGCAGAGGCTCATCGCTGTCGGCCGCCTCGCCCAGAGGCCCCAGCACGCGACCGCGCCAGCTCAGATCGGGCCGAAGGACCGCAACATCATAGTCAAGTGCAACTCTGGAGCCGGCCCGGATGCCACGCGGTGCAGCATAGGGCAGCAGCGTGACGCCGGCGGCACCGAACCCCACTACCTCCGCCAGCATCTGCCGCGGCTCGCTACGGGGTCCGCCGCGCTCGTCCCCGACTTCGATCCGGCACATGGTGCCCACGCCCGCATGCCGCTCAAGGCCGGACGCCACGATGACGCCACCGGCGTAAGTGCGGACATAGCCACCACGGCTGAACCCGGACGGCTGGGGGCTTCCCGTGCTCATCGGAGCGCTGCACCGGCAGGTTGCAAATGCGCGCAACTCATGACTGCATCCAGCTCACATGGCAGCAGCGATCCGCAGCCGTCGATCGGAGAGTTGCACCACTCTCATTAACATAAGATTAAGGATGCACCCGCTATGGTTACGAGGTCGAAGCGAGCGTGCAGGCCGGTTGAGGGAGTTGCCAATGCGAGCGCTGGTCATTGAGGACGATCCGGTATCGGCGAGGCTGATCGAGAGCGCGCTCCGGAATGAGAACATCGTGTTCGAGCTGGCGAGCTGCGGCGAGGATGGGATCGAGCTCGCCAAGCTCTACGATTTCGACATCGTCGTGCTCGACCTCCGGCTGCCGGACATCGACGGCTACGAGGTGGTCCGCCGGCTGCGCACCGCCCGAGTCGAGACGCCGGTGCTGATCCTCTCCGGACGCACCGAGACCACGGACAAGGTCCGTGGCCTGATGAGCGGTGCGGACGACTACCTCACTAAGCCCTTCAACCGGGCGGAGCTGGTGGCGCGCATCCAGGCGATTGTCCGCCGCTCCAAGGGCCACTCCGAATCCATCATCCGCACCGGCCGTCTGGTCGTGAACATGGACGCCCGGTCGGTCGAGGTCGACGGCCGTCGGCTGCATGTGACCGGCAAGGAGTACAGCATCCTGGAGCTGCTTTCCTTACGCAAAGGCACCACGATGACCAAGGAGATGTTCCTCGACCATCTTTATGGCGGCATCGACGAGCCGGAGCTGAAGATCATCGACGTGTTCATCTGCAAGCTCCGGCGGAAGATCAGCCATGCCACCAGCGGGCCCCACTATATCGACACGGTATGGGGTCGCGGGTACATGCTGAAGGATCCGGAGCAGCAGACAGGATCCAGGATCCCGCACCGGCCCGAGGCGGCCGTCGCCTGAACGGCATCGAAGCGGGCTGCCATGAGATGCGCGGTCGAAGGTTGGCGCGATATCGAGCAGGCGCCTCAAGGTACGCAGAGCCGGAGTTGATCGCAGCACGTTTGACTTGGCGGCGTAGCTGGCAGGGCCGGTATTGCAGGCCGCTGACGAGCCCAGCTGTCTTCAGCCGACGAAGCGTACGGCATCAGCGCAGTATCGGACCCGGCGAGATGCGGGCCGTGGACCGCGGAGCTTGTATTCCGCACGGGTCCCCCCTCCGGCCCGATTGCCACTGCTCTAGCTGTTGTTTCCAAGGAGGTTGTCCCGGTTGAGCCTGGAGAGCGGAGGCTTGCCGGCGAGCGCTGGTGTGGCCGCGTGCTGTTGTAGTCGTGGGGCCATGGCCGAAATGGCGGCACCCGGCTCGGCCGAGCTGGCGAAGGATTGGAGATAGGCTCGCTCGCGCAAGCTGCTCTGGGATGAAGCGCTCGGCCTTGCCGTTGGTCCGGGCATGCAGGGCCGGGTGCACTCGTGCTTGAGCCTGGCCTCCTGCGCAGGCCTTGCGGAAGGCACGACTCCTGAAGGCGCTGCCATTCTCCGTCATTACCCGCTGGGCGGTGACGCCCAGGCTGGCGAACCAGGCGAGCGCCCGGACGAGGCAGGCAACGGCACTCTCCTGACATTCGCCGGGCGGGAGCTCGGTGTGGGCGAGCCTGAAAGCATCGTCGACGCAGACGTGCAGGTACTCCCAGCCCTTGCCCCTGGTCGGCCGGCTCCGGTCGCGGGTGATCCGATGGCCCACACGTCGATCCGGCCCAGCTTCTTGATGTCGATGTGGATGAGCTCGCCCGGTTGCTCCTTCTGATAGCGGATCGTCGGCGGCTTGGGCTCAAGGGCCGCGAGCCGGCCAAGCCCACACCGGCGCAGGAACAGGCCCACGGTCGAGACCGGCCGACCGAGGCGGCGGGCGATGGCAGGCCGGGGAGACACTGCCGGCGCAAGGTCTCGAGCTCAGCCGCGGCTTCCTCGGCCAGGCGGCTGGGGCTGCGGTGCGGGCGCGAGGAGCGGTCGAGAAGGCCGGCCTCACCTTCTGCGGCATGCCGATAGCACCATTTGCGCACGGTCTTCGGATCGACCCCAAACGACGCCGTCACCGCCGCCACGGTCCAGCCCGCAGCCAGGCGCTCGACCATCAGCCGTCGACGGTGCGGCGTCGTCCGGGCATTCTCATGGACGTCCATCCGGTGCCTCCGCCTGGCTGGTGCGAGCCTTGCAGCCGCATCCTCCAAGCTCGGAGCCGGGTGGACGACTTCCATAGCAACGACAGCTGGACCTGAGCGAAGGTCGGCGATGATCAGCTGGGCAGGATGCAGGCTCCATGACGATCGACAGCGGCAACGTCGGCGAGGTCATCTTGACGGTGACGCCGTCCGACACGGCGGCGCGTTTCAGCATCGAGGTCGGCGAAAACTATCCCGAGGTGCTCGCTACGGCCTGCATGATCCGGGAGATGGAGCGTGCCGCCGCCAAGCTGATGCGGCCGCTGCTCGGGCCCGGCCAGCTGTCCGTGGGCGTCAGGGTCGAGGTCGGTCATGTGGCGCCGACACCCGTCGGAGGCATCGTGACGACCCGGGCCCGCTTCACCGGGCGGGAAGGCAAGCTCTACTGGTTCGAGGTCTGGGCGGAGGACGCGGGCGGCACCATCGGAAAGGGCCGCCATGCCCGCGCGATCGTCGATGAGGCCCGCCTCCTGGCGGCAGCAGATACAAGACGCTGATCGGCCGGCACTCGGGACACCTGCCTTAACCCTAAGTTCAGCATCTCCGGCGAGAATGCTGCCGGCCTGCCGTGCAGCGAGGATGAAGGCGATCCTACGCTTGAGCACGGCAGCTGTGCTAAACCCTTGCGCGAGAGCGCAACGAGGAGCGGGCTTGCCTGCGGGTGACGTCGTGAATGCCGGTCCGGGCGTGACCAGCGTGAGGAGCGCATCCTTCCGCGCGCCCACGGCGCTCTCGATGCTGCTGATCCTGCTCCTGTTGCCGATGCTTGGCGGTCTGGTCAGGGCTGCCGAGGCCCGGGCCGCTCGGGTAGGGAGCCTCCAGGACCTGACGAGCTGGGTGGAAATGCGGCATGGCGCCGCCGCACAGCGTCTCCTGGGCTTGGTTGACAGACTGCGGATCCGGCAGGATGAGCATGCCGAGGCGATGCAGCGTCTGGTCGCCGCACTGGACCGGAATGCAAGCCTGCTCGCAGCCCGGCGAGCGATTGAAGCCGCCATCGATGATCCGGGGCAGCGGGCTCAGCCGGGTCGCGCGCTGACACGGAGCGACCGGATCGCGGCCCTCGCCGCACGGAGTCGTGACGACGCGCGGTCGCCTCGGACGATAGCCCATCTGCGTGCGCTCCTCTCCAGCATCGAGACTTCCGGTTCGGCAGCCTCCACCCGTCCCGTGCGATCGACCGCGCGTGACAGCGGACTTGCGACCGGTCTGGCGGCCTTCAGCGTCGAACTGCGGCGTCATGAGGCCGAGCTGGCCAAGGCGCGCCGGACGCTGCTCGACCTCGAGCGCGAGCACAGCCAGTTGCTGAACCACGAGGCGGCTTTGGGTCGGCAACTGGCCGAGCTCCGCATCCGCAGCGAGCTTGCCGAAGCAACGCCTGCCCTTGCAGCGTCGGCAGCCGAGCTGCGGCCGCCGACAAGAGCAGAACGGATGCTGCACGCCGATCTGGTGACCGGCGCCCCGTTGCGCGAGCTTCTGGTCTCGGCACGCGCCAGCGTGGTGACTGCTCCCCGCAGTGCCGCCCCGGATGCGTTCGGCGCCGGCCCGGAGCGCCCGCCGCCGGCGGTGACGGTGCCGTTCTTCCTTCCCATCGCCGGCGCGCGGATCGACCCCGATGGACAGGAGTCCCTGCGGTACCGCCGCGGTCTCCTGCTGGCCGGCCCGGCACCGCAGACCGTCAGCGCGCCCTGCGACGGCGAGATCGTGTTCGCCGAGCCCTTCAAGGGCTTTGGCCCGCTCTTGATCATCGATCGAGGCGACGGCTATCATATCTTGCTGTCTGGTTTCTCGCAGCTCGGCGTCAGCCGGGGTGCGCGCGTGGTCGCCGGGCAGGCACTAGGCGCAGTCGGCGTCGAGGGCGGGGCTGGCCGGCTTTATCTTGAGCTGCGCCGGCATGGCAGCCCGGTTGATCCGACCGTGTGGCTCGCTCTCCCTGAGGACAAGGTTCGCAGTTGATGCGCAAGCTCTCCCTAAGGTTCGGCGTCGTCGCCTGCGTCGCATTCGCCGCCGGCTCCGCCTTCAGCCCGATCTCCACGCTGGTCGCCGAGGCGGCATCGAGCGACACGTTCCGCCAGCTCAAGCTGTTCGGCGATGTGTTCGAGCGTGTGCGTGCCGAGTATGTCGAGGAGGTCTCAGATCAGAAGCTGATCGAGTCGGCGATCAACGGCATGCTGAGCGCCCTCGATCCGCATTCCGGCTATCTCGATACCGAACGCTACCGCGACATGCAGGTGCAGACGCGCGGCGAGTTCGGCGGCCTCGGGATCGAGGTCACGATGGAGAACGGCCTGGTCAAGGTCGTCTCGCCGATCGACGACACGCCAGCCTACAAGGCCGGGATCGAGTCCGGCGACATGATCACGCACATCGACAACGAGCCGGTGATGGGCCTCTCGCTCAGCGAGGCGGTCGAGAAGATGCGCGGGCCGGTCGACACCAAGATCCAGCTCCGCCTCTTGCGCAAGGGCAAGGACGAGCCGTTCGACGTCAGCCTGAACCGGGCGGTGATCAAGATCTCGCCGGTGCGCTCGCGGGTCGAGGGCGACATCGCCTATGTCCGCCTGACGACCTTCAACGAGCAGACCAGCGTGGAGATGCGCGAGCGGGTCGAGGCGCTCCGGCGACAGATCGGCGACCGCTTCCTGGGCCTGGTTCTCGACCTTCGCAACAACCCGGGCGGCCTGCTCGACCAGGCGGTCGCGGTCGCGGACGCCTATATCGACAAGGGTGAGATCGTCTCCACGCGCGGCCGTCGCGAGGACACGATCCAGCGCTTCAACGCCCGTGCCGGCGACATCCTCGAGAACAAGCCGATGGTGGTGCTGATCAACGGCGGCTCGGCCTCGGCCTCGGAGATCGTGGCAGGCGCTCTCCAGGACCATCGCCGCGCCATCGTGATGGGCACCCAGTCCTTCGGCAAGGGCTCGGTCCAGACCATCATGCCGATCTCGGGCGGCGGTGCCATCCGCCTGACGACCGCCCGCTACTACACGCCGGCCGGCACTTCCATCCAGGCCAAGGGCATCTCGCCGGACATCGAGGTCCACCAGGCCAATGTCGAGTTCGTGGACGACACGGGCGGGCGGCGCGAGGCGGACCTGCGGGGCAGGCTGCAGAACGACCAGCAGCGGCAGCAGCAGCAGCAGGTGGAGCCCGTGCCCGGTGCTGGCGCCCTGCAGCCGCCGCCGGCTGGCCCCGACGCCGCGGCGGACCCGGCCGATCCGGCAGCCGCCGCGGATGGCCGCGACTATCAGCTCTCGCGGGCACTCGACCTCCTGCGCGGCATCGCCCTCTATGAGGGCCGCACGCCGGGCAGCGACCGCGGCTGACCGCAACGCCCCCGCCGTATCCGGCGAGCCGTGATGGCCATCCGGGTACGGCGGGAGCATCTTCCCTGGCTGGCACTGGCGGTTCTTGCCTGCTTCGGTGTCCTGGCACTCGTCGGCATCACCCTCGCCGGTTGGCGGGGTGAGGTCCGCTACGCGGGCAATCCAGTCGAGCAGCGGCCTCTGGTTGGACCGGCAGCCTCGGCAGCCGTGGCCGGCGAACGTCAGAGCGTGCCCGGGAAGAAGGTGCCCACCGGAGCAGCGGCAACGCCGGGCGGGCTCGACGCCGTCGGCCTGGCCTCCATCGGCAGCGGCATCCAGCGACCGCCGGCGGCGGAGAAGCCCAAGGTCGCCATCCTGGTGACCGGGATCGGGTTGGCTCGTGCCCTCAGCGAGCCCGCCTTGAGCCTCCCGCCGGCTGTCGGGCTGGCGATATCGCCCTACGCGGACGACGCACCGGGCTGGATCGAGGCGGCACGTGCCGGCGGGCACGAGGCCTTCCTCATGCTCCCGCTCGAGCCGACCGATCCGGCTCGCGTCGATCCGGGCCCACGCGCAATCGGGCCGCAGCTCGGCACCCCGGAACGGGAGGTCCGCCTGGGCTGGCTGCTGGAGCGGGCGGGTGGCGCGATCGGGTTCGTTGCCGAGGCTGGGGCATACGGGGCCACACCTCAGGCGTTCGCTCCCGTGGCTCAGGCACTGGCCGCCCATGGCGCTGGCATGATCGAGCTCGGCGGCACCCATCTCGGGCCTGCTGCGCGCTCTGCGGGCCTGGCCTTTGCCGGGACCGGCGCTGCCCTCGACGCGGTTGCCGCGGGTGAGAGCATCGATACAGCACTGGCGCTGATCGAGGCGCAGGCGCTGGGTGCCGGCAGGGCGCTGGGCTGGGCGCGCGGCCACCGTGTCTCCCTCGAGCGCCTGGCCGCCTGGATCCCGACCCTGGCCGGGAAGGGCCTGAGCCTCGTGCCCGTGAGCGCCCTGCTCGCGGAAGGCGACCGGATGACGGCAACCCGATAGGGAGCCCGCCATGAGCGTCTTCGAATCCTCGGTGCCGCCGGCCGGATACCGGCCCTGCGTCGGGATCTTCCTCCTGAACCGGGACCGGCAGGTGTTCGTGGGCCAGCGGCTCGACACGCCGGATGCCTGGCAGATGCCGCAGGGCGGCATCGATCCCGGGGAAGACCCGGCCGCGGCGGGCTTGCGGGAGATGCGCGAGGAGATCGGCACCGACCGTGCGAGCCTGATCCGGGAGAGCCGGGTCTGGCGCGCCTACGACCTGCCGGCCGAGCTCGCAGGCAGGCTCTGGGGCGGGCGGTATCGCGGGCAGAGCCAGAAGTGGCTCGCCTTCGCGTTCGAAGGCGAGGATGCCGACATCCGCCTCGACGCCCCGCATCCCGAGTTCAGCACCTGGCGCTGGGTCGAGCCGTCGAGGTTGGGCGAGCTGATCGTGCCGTTCAAGCGCGCGGTCTATCTCAGCGTCGTCGCCGAATTCCGTCCCCTATGGGCTTGATCGTGCCAGGGCGGAGCAGCGGCCGGCCGCTGCTCGGCAGCGGCGGCATCAGCTCCTCGGCAGCGGCGGCGGGAGCGGGCTCCGGCGGCACCGGTGCTGGTGCTGCCGGCCGCGGCTGGAGTGGTGCCACCGGCGGCGGGTTCGGCTCGGACCGCAGGGGCCGGCCCGGTTCCGGGGCTGGTGCCATGCGGGGCCGTGGGACCGGCTCCGGCTCCGGCTCGGGTTCGGGCATTGCCGGCTGCGCCTTCGGCGCCCGCCAGCGGAACAGGCCGGTACCCCCAGGCGGCCGCACCAGCCGTCGGGCCGCCGCCTCGGCCTGCATCTCGGCCGCGGGCTCGACATAAGGTCGGGTCGGGACAACGCCCGGCAGCCCCAGTGCCGGCGGGCCAGCATCCTCCCCGTCCTCCGGCTCGTCGGGTGCGAGCACCGTCAGCTCGAGCGGGGGCTCCTCGGCCGGCTCGGGCTCGCTCGCCGCAGCCGGCGGTGGCTCCGGCAGCGGCGCGGGCGGCAGCGCGGGCGGGATGAAGTCCTGCGAACCGGGGCGGGTCGGCGGCGGGCTCGCCACCGGGACGCCCTACGGGGATGAAGGATGTCGCTGCCGGGCGCGGGCCCGGTGCCGGCTCGATCAGCGGCGGCACGGGCGGCATGGGCGGTGGCGGGAACGGCGTGCCGCGCGCCGGTGCCGCCGTCGCGGGCCGGGGACTCCTGGAGGAATTCGGCGGGTGCCGCCGACGTCGCGGCACGGGTCGGCCGTGCGCCCGGCTCGCCACGGGCCGCATCGGCCCATTCGAGCATCGCCGGCAGCTCCATCATGTGCCCGACATAGGCCCGGGCCAGATCGTCCAGGGCGATGGAGTGGGTGGTGAAGGCAGCACAGATGGGTGCGAACATCGCGTCGGGGATGGTGAACTCGCCGAAGAGGAACGGGCCGCCCGCACCGTAGCGGGACCGGCAGGTGGACCAGATGTCGACGATGCGGCGCACGTCGGCCGCCACCGGCGCCAGGAGCCGGCCGGGCGGCGCGAAGCGGCTGGTGAAGTCCATCGGCAGAAAGACCTGCTGGTCGCGGAAGCCGCCATGCACCTCCGCACAGATCGAGCGTGCCACGGCCCGCGCCTCGGCACTGGCGGGCCAGACATCGGTGAAATGCTCCCCCAGCGTCTCGGCGATCGCCATCGCGTCCCAGACCTTGACGCTGTCGGCGATCAGGATCGGAAGCTTGCCGCTGGGCGAGTAGCGCAGGATCTGCTCGACCGTGTCCGCACGGCCGAGCGGCACCACGACCTCCTCGAACTCGAGCCCCAGCTGCTTGAGGAGCAGCCAGGCGCGCAAGGACCACGCGGACCGGTTCTGCTCACCGATCACGAGCTTGAGGTCGGTCATCGACTGCCTCGACGATCCTCAACACAAAGCCGCAAGTCGCGAGACCAGAGGCTTACGCGAACGCCCATCGCAACCGCAAGGGCGCAGAGATGCCGCTCCGGCGCAAGGGTGCGAAGCATCCCCATGCTGCGCCGCGGATGAAGTTCCGGCTGCGATCCGGGCAGACAGGAAATACGGCTTAACCTTCTCTACGGTGCCTGGGCGCGTGGGGTGGGCTGCTCGTCAGGGGCGGCGTTCTTCAGCAGGAGCAGGGCCTCGATGGCGCGGCTCTGGTAGTCGCTGAGGACCGGGGTCGAGGAAGGCCGCAGCGATCGGCGCTGTCGCCGGGGCGGATCCGCGTCGGGAGCTGGTTCCTCAACAGGAGGAGCCTCGTCCGCCGCCACCGCGGCGTTGACCGCCGCATGCTCCTGCTGCAGCTCGCCGCGCAGGCGGCTCTCGACCCGCTGCATCGTCCGCAGGTCGGGATCGTCGGACGGGCGAGGCGCGACGCGGCGAGGGGCTGGGCGTGCGCGGGGCTGGTGCCGGCTGGGCGGCGCGCCTGTTGGCGGCGATCACGCCGTCGGCCAGCGTCCGGGCCGGGTCCTTGCCCATGCGCTCCTGGAGCAGGATGAACATGGCCACCCGCACGTCGCCCAGGGCCGTGGCCTCCATCAGCAGGTGGCGGGCGAGCTGGGTGAGGATGCGGCGCTGCTCGTCCTCGGGCATGGCGTGCAGGGTGTTGTAGCCGTCGATGAGGGCCTTGAACTCTGGCTCGGCGACGAGGGTCTCGACGTCGGCCGAGGCCATGCCTTCCAGCCGTGCCACCTGGGCTGGGCGTGAGGCCCATGGAGAGCTTCTGGCCCATGCGGCGGTCACGGGCCGTGACCCGGGCGAAGGGGCGGTTGAGGCCCTTGCGGGTGGCGTAGCGGGCGGTGGCGAGCATCGGGCGCATGGCGGACGGATAGAATAATCCGGGCCGAAGATCAAGGAATATTATCCTTGCACGTCGGGCAGGCCGGCGAGACGAGAGAAGCTGGCTGTCGAGAGGTGCCGACTCGCTCCACCGTTCCCCTGTTACCCCGCGGTCGAGCCGCGGGGTAACAGAGCAGGTCAGCCGGAGCCGGGGGTCAGGCCGATGGCGCTGCGGTAGGCGTCGAGCTGCTGCTGGCGGCCCAGGCGGTCGGTGATCCCCTCCCAGGCGGCGGCGGTGGCGTCGAGGGCTTCCTTGGGCGTCTTGCGGCCGCCCATGGCGGCGGCGAGCTGGGTGTCGAGGACCGACCAGTATTCGGGCGTGCCGCGGATGCGGAGGTAGGGGAGCATGGTCGGGGCGTTGAAGGTCGCGGCGTAGGCGCGGAGATAGTCCTCGACGTCGGTACGGTCCCAGCCGGCCTTGATGTAGTCGGCGAGGCGCCCGGTGCCCTCGGGCGGCAGGAGCTGGTAGGCGAAGCCGGGATTGACGCCGGTCCAGCCGGTCCGCGCGTTCCAGGAGGAGACCGGCGGGATCGCCATCAGCGAGAGGAGGGCGTAGGCGCCTTCGGGGTTCTTGGCCTGCTTCGAGACCACGCCGTGCCAGGAGCCGCCGACCGTGTTGCCGACCGGCTGCGGGTCGGGCTGGTCGACCCAGGCATTCTTCGGGCCGTCCCAGGCCCGGGTCGAGCCGGGGAGCACGGCGGCACCGCAGCGGCCCTTGAGGGTCGAGCCGGCGCTGTCCTGGCACAAGGGCCCGAGATCGCCGAACGAGAACATCATCAGCGCCTTGCCGCGCAGGTAGTATTCCCAGGCCTGGGGCAGGCGCCAGCCGATCTGCTCCGGGGGGCCGAGCTCGTTGAGCTGGGCCAGGAGCTCCAGGGCCGCCACCTGGCCCGGGCCGTTGATCAGCGGGCGCATCGTCTCGGGATCGAACCAGAACTGGCCGCGGGCCTGCTCGCCGTCGGCACCCGTGGGGATGGCGAAGGAGGCGGCCAGGGCCTGGAAGTGGAAATGCGCCTGCTCGCCCTGCTTCAGGTGCAGGACCATGCCGTGCTCGGGCTGGCTGTCACTGTCGTCCCAGCTCTTGCCGTCGAAGAAGCGGGCGATGTCGAGCACCTGCTGCCAGGAGCGGGGCGGGACCGGCAGGTCGTAGCCGGCGGCCTCCTTGAACGCGGCCTGCCATTTCGGGTCGCTCAGGATGTCGCGGCGGTAATAGAGGATCTGGCCGTCGGCATCGTTCGGCACGCCGTAGCCGACGCCGTTCCAGGTATGGAGGCCGCGCAAGGACGCCGGCATGGCGTCGTAGCTCCAGCGCGGGAAGCGGCCGCTGGCGTTGAGGTCGTCGACGGGGCGCAGGTAGTCGCCGGCGATCAGGTCGCCATAGGCGAAGGCCGGGACCACGATGGCGTCGTATTTGGCGTCGCCGCGCTGCAGGTCGAGCATGGCTGCGGCATAAAGCTCGCCGATCGGCACCCGGTCCACCTGCACGGCGGCACCGCTGAGCTCGGAGAACACCTGGGAGAGCGCCAGGATCGGGCCCGAGATGGGGCCCTTGTCGCCCTCGTCGTGCGTCAGGATGGTGACCTGCTGGCCCTTGAAGGGCTGCTGGTCGGGTCCGAACAGGGTGCCCAGCTCGTCCCGGCTGGTCTCGATCACCGCGTCGTCATAGGCCGGACCCAGGCGGAGCAGCACCGTCCCGTCGTCCAGCCACTCGACATGCTCGCCGGCCAGAGCCGGCCCGGTCGCCACAGCCGACACCGCAAGCGCGGCGACCAACCTCGCCCAGTGCAGCATATTCCTCCCCAATCTTCTTTAGGCCGCCGCACCATGCCTCTTTCCGAGGCTCGCACAAGTCCTTTGACCGAGGTGCGCGGATTTAGTACGGAATGGAGACAGCAGCACTGCTGCCGAAGATACTTCACGATGAATTAATAACATCTTGGGAGGCTGGGTTAACTCACGATGAGTTATTTTTCGCCGCTTGCCCTGCGTCTTGGCCGCGACCTTCGTCGCCGGCTACTGCGCCGTGCTAACGCCCGGGTGCTGTTGGGTCGGACCCGCGCCACCTCCGCACGAACATGGCAGGAAAAGATAATTCACCATGAATTAAGAATTGACACGAAGCTTGAATTCCCGGCACAAACCACGCAGCTTCGACGGGATAAGAAATCTCGTCCGACTGCACCGGGAGACGGCATCCTTGAGTCGGCTAGCGACGGGCCAGGGCAGCAACTCGGCCAACCTGCGCCAGTACCACGAGCGGGTCATCCTCACCGCGCTCCGGCGGCTGGGGCAGGCCTCGAAGGCCGACCTCGCCCGGCAGGCCGGGTTCACCGACAACACGGCCGGCGTGATCGTCCGCGAGCTGCAGGAGCGGCAGCTGATCCGGGTCGAGGGCCGCCGCACCGGTGCCCGCGGCCAGCCGGCGACGCTCCTTTCCCTGGAGAGCAGCGGCGCCTACGGCATCGGCGTGAAGCTCGGGCGGCGCTCGCTGGACGGCATCCTGGTCGACTTCGCGGGCGAGGTGCTGGAGCATCGGCGCATCGAGCGCCCCTTCCCCCTGCCCCAGGAGGCGCTGCCGCTGACGCTCGACATCGTGGCCGAGCTCAGGCGCGCCATCCCGGTGGGCAGGGCCGACCGGCTGGTCGGGGTCGGGCTGGCGATGCCCTACAATCTGGGCTCCTGGCGGCGCGAGCTCGACATCCCGGACGAGGCCTATGCCGCCTGGAACGAGTTCGATCTCGCCGGCCGCCTGGGTGCCGGGACCGGCCTCTCGGTCCTGACCGAGAACGACGGCACCGCGGCCTCCGTGGCCGAGCTGTTCCGCGGCTCCGGCCGCGACCTCGACAGCTTCCTCTACATCTTCGTCGGCACCGCGATCGGCGGCGGCGTCGTCCTGGGCGGCGACTACTATCGCGGGGCCAAGGGCAATGCCGGCGATATCGGGCTGATGCCGGTCGGGCCCTCGCGGCTCAAGACAGCACCTGTGCCCGAGCGCGCGCACGACGTGCTGCTGACCCGGGCCTCGATCAGCTCGCTCATCCGCCACCTGCGCGGCAACGGCGTCCCGGTCGGCAGCCGGGCCGAGCTCGATCATGCCATCGGCAGCGAGCCAGGGCTCGTGGAAGAGTGGCTCGAGGACTGCGCCGACGCGATGCTGGCGCCGCTGCTGGCGGCCGTCCGGCTGCTCGACCTCGACATGGTCGTCATCGACGGCGACCTGCCGGGGGAGGTGGTCGACGGCCTGATCGCGCGGCTGAACGCCGGGCTGGGGGCGGCGGCACCGGAAGCGCGGGATGCGCCGATCCTGCGTCGTGGGATGGTGGGCAGGGCTGCGGCCGCGATCGGGGCTGCCATCTTGCCGCTGCACCTGAACTATAGCCCGAAGCAGGACATTCTCGTGGGCACCGAAGGATCCGAGCAGGCCAAAGCCGTCGCCTGAAGAGGCAAGGTCGAAGGGAGGGCAAAGAATGACCGAAGGGGCCGCCGAGCGGACGCCGACGCTCGAGATGCGCAACGTCTCCAAGACCTTCCCCGGCGTGAAGGCGCTCAACAACGTCCAGCTCAAGGCCTGGGGCGGCGAGGTCCTGGCGCTGATGGGCGAGAACGGTGCCGGCAAGTCGACGCTGATGAAGATCCTGTCGGGCGCCTACCAGGCCGATGCCGGCAGCGAGATCCTGATCGACGGCCAGCCGGTGGCGATCAGCGACCCGATCGCCGCCAAGCGGCTGGGCGTGTCGATCATCTACCAGGAGCTGAGCCTGGCCCCGAACCTGTCGGTGGCCGAGAACATGTTCCTGGGCGACGAGATCCACACCCGCGGGCTCGTCAACCGCAAGGCCATGTACGACAGCTGCCGGCCGGTGCTGGAGCGGCTGGGCGCACCCTTCCGCCCCGAGACCCAGGTGGGCGGGCTCTCGATCGCCGAGCAGCAGCTGGTCGAGATCGCCCGGGCGCTGCACTCCAAGTCGAAGATCCTGGTGCTGGACGAGCCCACGACCGCGCTCTCCTCGCGTGAGACGGAGCGCCTGTTCGCGCTGGTCCGCCAGCTCCGCGCCGACGGGATAGCGCTCATCTATATCAGCCACCGCATGGCCGAGGTCTACGAGCTCTCGGACCGGGTCTCGGTGCTGCGCGACGGCTCCTATGTCGGCACGCTCGACCGGGAAGGGCTCAGCGCCGACTCCCTGGTCAAGATGATGGTCGGGCGCGACCTCTCCAGCTTCTACAAGAAGGAGCACGACCCGCACGGCAGCCGCGGCCGGCCGATCCTCGAGGTCAAGGACGTGACCGACGGCGGGCGGCGGGTGAAGCCCTGCAGCTTCACCCTCCACGAGGGCGAGGTGCTGGGCATCGCCGGCCTCGTGGGCTCCGGCCGCACCGAGCTTGCGCGCCTGATCTACGGGGCCGATCCGAAGGCGGGCGGCGAGGTGCTGCTGGAAGGCAGGCCGCTCAACGCGAAGACGCCCAAGGACTTCGATCGACGCCGGCCTCGCCTATCTCACCGAGGACCGCAAGGGGCTGGGCCTCTTCCTCGACATGTCCTGCGGCGAGAACATCAACATCGGCGTGGTCGACCGCGACGCGATCCGCGGCTCGGTGCTGAGCCTCGCCAAGGCCAAGCAGCGCTCCGAGGCCGCGTTCAAGGCGCTGCGCGTGCGGGCGGCGAGCCCGCTGGTGACGGTGGGCAGCCTCTCGGGCGGCAACCAGCAGAAGGTGCTGCTCTCGCGCTGGCTGGAGACCGGCCCCAAGGTGCTGATCCTGGACGAGCCGACGCGCGGCGTCGACATCGGCGCCAAGTCCGAGATCTACCGCCTGATCGACGAGCTGGCGAAGCGGAACATCGGGGTGGTCGTGATCTCGAGCGAGCTGCCCGAGATCATCGGCACCTGCGACCGCGTGCTGGTCATGCGCGAGGGGCATATCGAGGGCGAGGTGGGCGGCCCCGGCGGGCGCCCGATCACCCAGGAGAACATCATGGCCTATGCGGCGGGCGTCGGCGCCTGATCGGGCACTTCAAGGCGAGCGCAGGGAGGGAAGAATGACGACCACGGAGACGGCACCGGCACCACCAGCGGCGATGCCATCGGGCGGCCAGGGCCTGTCGGCACGGGCCGTGCAGATGCGCAGCATCATCCAGGCGATCGGGATGCTGCCGGTGCTGATCCTGATCGCGATCGGCTTCCATCTCGCCACCGGCAAGTTCCTGACCGCCACCAACATCGCGATCGTGGCCCAGCAGGCCTCGGTCAACATCGTGCTGGCCGCCGGCATGACCTTCGTCATCCTGACCGGCGGCATCGACCTCGCCGTGGGCTCGGTGCTGGCGATCTCCGCCATCGCCGCCGTCTCGGTGTCGCTGACGTCGTTCTCGCTGCTGGCGATCCCTGCCGCCCTGGTCGTGGGCCTCTTCTTCGGCTTCCTCAACGGCTCGCTCATCGCCTTCGTCAAGCTGCCGCCCTTCATCGTCACCCTGGGTGCGATGACCGCCGTGCGCGGCTTCGCCCGCCTTCTCGGCAACGACACCACGGTCTTCAACCCGAAGCTGGGCTTCTCCTGGATCGGCAATGCCCGCCTCTTCGGCATACCGTGGCTGGTCATCATCGCCCTTCTCGTGATCATCGCCAGCTGGTTCATCCTGCGGCGGACCGTCTTGGGCGTGCGGATCTACGCCGTGGGCGGCAACCCGAACGCGGCGCGCCTCTCCGGCATCAAGGTCTGGGCGATCCTGCTCTTCGTCTACTGCATGTCGGGCCTGCTCTCGGGCCTGGGCGGGGTGATGGCGGCCGCCCGCACCTTCTCCGCCAACGGCGCCCAGCTGGGCCTGGCCTACGAGCTCGATGCCATCGCCGCGGTGATCCTGGGCGGCACCAGCTTCGTGGGCGGCGTCGGGACCATCTTCGGCACCCTGATCGGTGCCCTGATCATCGCCGTGCTCTCGAACGGCCTGATCCTGATGAATGTCAGCGAGATCTGGCAGTTCATCATCAAGGGCCTGGTCATCATCGGTGCCGTGGCGCTCGACAAGTACCGGCAGAAGGGCAGTGCCCGCACCTGACGTGAACTTGCAAACGAACCCAAGAGGGAGACTGAACCAGTGCTGATCAGAACCATGCTGCTCGGAGCCGCCGCCACCCTTGCGCTTGCCGCACCCGCCGGTGCCAAGGACCTCAAGGGCGTGGGCATCACCGTCGGCAATCTCGGCAACCCGTTCTTCGTCCAGGTGGTGAAGGGGGCCGAGGCCAAGGCCAAGGAGATCGGCGGCGACGGGGTCACGGTGACCGCGGTCTCGGCCGACTACGACCTCGCCAAGCAGTTCACCCAGTTCGACAACTTCATCGCGTCGGGCGTCGACATGATCGTGGTCAACGCCTCGGATCCGGAGGCCATCCAGCCCGCGATCCAGCGGGCGAAGGACGCCGGCATCGTGGTCGTGGCCGTCGACGTGAGCGCTGCGGGTGCCGACGCCACCGTGCAGACCAACAATGTCGAGGCCGGGCAGAAGGCCTGCGAGTACCTGTCCCAGAAGCTGGGCGGGAAGGGCAATGTCGCGATCATGAACGGCCCGCCGGTCTCGGCCGTGATCGACCGCGTGAACGGCTGCAAGGAGGTGCTGGCGAAGTCACCCGACATCACCGTCGTCTCCGACACCCAGAACGGCAAGGGCTCCCGCGAGGGCGGCCTCGAGGTGATGATCGGCCTGCTGACCGCCACCCCGGACCTTGCCGGGGTCTTCACCATCAACGACCCGCAGGCGATCGGCGCCGACCTGGCGGCCAAGCAGCTGGGCCGCACCGACCTCGTCATCACCTCGGTGGATGGTGCGCCGGACATCGAGGATGCGCTCAAGAGCGAGACGCTGATCCAGGCCTCCTCGGCCCAGGATCCGTTCAAGATGGCGCAGATGGCGGTCGAGATCGGCAACGAGATCCTGCAGGGCAAGACCCCGGCCCAGCAGGTGACCCTGATCCCGGCCGACCTCATCACCCGGGACAATGTCGGCAGCTACAAGGGCTGGACCTCGAAGTAAGCCGGACAGGCGGCCGGCTTTGCCTCCCTGGCCGGCGCCTCGACTGGGCCTGGGGACCGCGAGGTTCCCAGGCACCTTTCGCCGAAGAGAACGAACATGGCTGACGTGGTTTGCTTTGGCGATCTGCTGATCGACTTCGTGCCGACGGTCACCGGCAAGGGGTTGGCGGATGCGCCGGCCTTCGTGAAGGCACCGGGCGGGGCTGCCGCCAACGTCGCCGTGGGCCTGGCCCGGCTGGGCGTCTCCAGCGCCTTCATGGGCAAGGTCGGCGAGGACCCGTTCGGCCATTTCCTGGCCGACACGCTGGCGGCCGAGGGTGTGGGCGTGGGTGCGCTCCGCTTCGAGACCGCCGCCCGGACCGCCCTGGCCTTCGTCTCCCTGCGCGCCGACGGCGAGCGCGAGTTCCTCTTCTACCGCCACCCCAGCGCCGACATGCTGTTCCGGCCCGACGAGGTCGACGAGAGCGTGATCGCGGCGGCCCGCGCCCTCCACTTCGATTCGATCAGCCTGGCCGCCGAGCAGCCGCGCCAGACGGCGCTGCATGCGGTGAGCCTGGCCCAGGCGCGGGGCAAGCTCATCTCCTATGACGTGAACCTCCGGCTGCCGCTCTGGGCGGATGCCGGCACTGCCAACCGGGTCATCCGCGAGGGCCTGGCCCGGGCGGACGTGGTCAAGCTGAGCGACGACGAGCTCGACTTCCTGACCGGCAGCCGCGAGCCCGCCACGCTCCGCCGCACGCTCTGGCACGATTCGCTCCAGCTCGCCGTGCTGACGATGGGCGGCAAGGGCTGCATCCTGTTCACCGCCCGGGGCGAGTGGCACGTGCCCAGCATCCCGGTCACGGCCGTCGACACCACAGGAGCCGGCGACGGGTTCGTGGCCGGCCTTCTGGCGGGCCTCCTCGAGCGCAGCGGGCTGCGCGACGACAACTCCCTGGTCGCGATCTGCCGCTTCGCCAACGCCGTGGGGGCGATCACCACCACCGAGCGTGGCGCCATCCCCTCCCTGCCGACAAGGGGCCGGGTCGAGGCGGCCTTGCGCGAGCACGAGGCAAAGACCGAAGCATGACCGCACGCCTCATCCCGGTCGAGCCCTTCGACCTCGTCGTCTTCGGCGGCACGGGCGACCTTGCCATGCGCAAGCTCCTGCCCGGCCTCTACCACCGCGACGTCGACGGGCAGATAGCACCCGGCAGCCGGATCATCGGCGTCGCCCGCAGCGAGCTCGACCGCGAGGCCTTCGCACAGCGGGTCGAGGCAGCGCTCCGGCAGTACGTGGCCGCGGAGGAGCTGCCGCACGACCGGGTCGCGAGCTTCCTGGGCCGGCTCGACTATGTCTACACCGACGTCTCCGGCGATCGCGGCTGGGACAACCTCGCCCGCCTGCTGCCGGCGGATGACCACCGGGTGCGGGTCTTCTATCTGGCGACCGCGGCGGATCTGTTCGGGCCGGTCTGCCAGAAGCTGGCGGCGGCCGGCCTCGCCACCGAGCATTCGCGCGTGGTGCTCGAGAAGCCGATCGGGCGCGACCTCGAATCGGCCCGGGCCATCAACACGGCCGTGGGTGAGATCTTCGACGAGAGCCAGATCTTCCGCATCGACCACTATCTGGGCAAGGAGACCGTCCAGAACCTGATGGCGCTGCGCTTCGCCAACTCGCTCTTCGAGCCGTTGTGGAACCAGTCCGCCATCGATCACGTCCAGATCACGGTGTCGGAGACCGTGGGCCTGGAGACCCGGGCCGCCTACTACGACAAGTCGGGTGCGCTCCGGGACATGGTCCAGAACCATATCCTGCAGCTCCTCTGCCTCGTCGCCATGGAGCCGCCCAGCGCTCTCAACGCCCAGGCCGTGCGCGACGAGAAGATCAAGGTGCTCAGGGCCCTGGTCCCGATCACCGGCCAGGCGGCCTTGCGCATGACCGTGCGCGGCCAGTACCGGGCGGGTGCGATCGACGGGGCGCCGGTGCGCGGCTATCTCGAGGATCTGGGCGAGGCCAATGGCAGCCGGACCGAGACCTTCGTCGCCATCAAGGCCGAGGTCGCGACCTGGCGCTGGGCCGGGGTGCCGTTCTACCTGCGCACCGGCAAGCGCCTGGCGGCGCGCCTGTCCGAGATCGCGATCCAGTTCAAGGCGGTGCCGCACTCGGTGTTCGAGCGCTCGGCCGGCGTGATCGAGCCCAACCGGCTGATCATCCGCCTGCAGCCGGACGAGGGCGTGAAGCTGGTCCTGATGAGCAAGGACCCGGGCCCGGGCGGGATGCGGCTGCGCCAGACGCCGCTCAACCTCTCCTTCGCCGAGACCTTCAAGATCCGCTACCCCGACGCCTACGAGCGGCTCCTGCTCGACGTGGTGCGCGGCAACGCCACTCTCTTCATGCGCAAGGACGAGGTCGAGGCGGCCTGGCGCTGGATCGACCCGATTCTTGCAAGCTGGGCCGATGCGGACAGTGGGCCGCAACCCTATGCAGCCGGCTCCTGGGGCCCGTCGCAGGCGATCGCCATGGTGGCCCGCGACGACCGGAGCTGGCTCGAGGCCGCGGCCTGAGGAAAAGCGAGGTACCGTGATGACAGTGCAGGCGCGGATCGGCGAGGTCACCGAGCGCATCCGGAAGCGGAGTGCCGACGGCAGGCGCCGCTATCAGGACCATATCGCGGAAGCGGCCCGGCGCGGGCCGCAGCGCACGAAGCTCTCCTGCGGGAACCTGGCGCACGGCTTCGCCGCCTGCGGGACCGCCGACAAGGCCGACCTCAAGGGCGACACCAAGGCCAACATCGCCATCGTCAGCAGCTACAACGACATGCTGAGCGCGCACCAGCCGCTGGAGCGCTTCCCGGCCCTGCTCAAGGAGGCGGCACGCGAGGCGGGGGCGGTTGCACAGTTCGCGGGCGGGGTTCCCGCCATGTGCGATGGCGTGACCCAGGGCCAGGCCGGGATGGAGCTCTCGCTCTTCTCGCGCGACGTGATCGCACTCGCCACCGCCGTCTCGCTCAGCCACGACATGTTCGATGGCGCCCTCTATCTGGGCGTCTGCGACAAGATCGTGCCGGGCCTGGTCATCGGCGCCCTCTCCTTCGGCCATCTGCCGGCCGTGTTCGTCCCCGGCGGGCCGATGCCGTCCGGCATGTCGAACAGCGAGAAGTCGCGCATCCGCCAGCTCTATGCCGAGAAGAAGATCGGCCGGGCCGAGCTGCTGGAGGCCGAGAGCGCCTCCTATCACTCGCCCGGCACCTGCACCTTCTACGGCACCGCCAACACCAACCAGATGCTGATGGAGATCATGGGCCTGCACCTGCCGGGTGCGAGCTTCGTCAACCCGAACACGCCGCTCCGCGACGCGCTGACCAAGGCCGCGGCCAAGCGGGTGAGCGAGATCACGGCGCTCGGCAACGAGTACACGCCCATGGGCGAGCTGGTGGACGAGCGGGCGGTGGTGAACGGGGTGGTGGGCCTGCACGCCACCGGCGGCTCGACCAACCACACGCTGCATCTGGTGGCGATGGCCAAGGCCGCCGGCATCCGGCTCACCTGGGACGACATCGCCGACCTCTCCGAGGTGGTGCCGCTCCTCTGCCGCATCTACCCGAACGGCCTTGCGGACGTGAACCACTTCCACGCCGCGGGCGGGATGAGCTTCCTGATCCGCGAGCTCCTGGGTGCCGGCCTCCTTCATCCCGACGTGCGCACGGTGGCGGGCGATGGCGGGCTCGGCCAGTACCGGCAGGCGCCGCGGCTGGAGGGCGACGCCCTGGTCTGGGGCGACGGGCCCGACGCCACCGGCGACAAGACCATCCTCTCCCCGGTGGCGACGCCGTTCAGCGCCGACGGGGGCCTGCGCCTCCTGGCCGGCAATCTCGGCCGGGCGGTGATCAAGGTCTCGGCGGTGAAGCCCGACCGCTGGCTGATCGAGGCGCCGGCCCGGGTCTTCCACGACCAGAACGAGATGCAGGCCGCCTTCAGCAATGGCGAGCTGGAGCGGGACGTGGTGGCGGTGGTCCGCTTCCAGGGGCCCAGGGCCAACGGCATGCCGGAGCTGCACAAGCTCACGCCCGGCCTGGGCGTGCTCCAGGACCGTGGCTTCAAGGTGGCGCTGGTCACCGACGGGCGCATGTCCGGCGCCTCGGGCAAGGTGCCGGCCGCCATCCACGTGACGCCCGAGGCCTCGGCCGGCGGGCCGCTCGCCCGGGTCCGCGACGGCGACATCATCCGCCTCGACGCCAAGGCCGGCAGGCTGGAGGCGCTCGTGGACGAGGCGGAGTGGGCGGCCCGCGAGCCGGTCACCGCCGACCTCACGCACTACCACACCGGCGTCGGCCGCGAGCTGTTCGCCGGCTTCCGCGCGATCGTGGGCCCGGCCGAGGAAGGTGCCTCGGTCCTTGGCGACCTCTGGGCGGCGTGAGTGCCATGAAGCTGGAAGACATCCTCAAGCTGGCGCCGGTCGTCCCGGTCATCGTGCTGGACGAGCTGGCCCATGCCGTGCCGCTGGCGAAGGCGCTGGTCGCCGGCGGCGTGCGCGTCCTCGAGATCACGCTGCGCACGGCCGCCGCCATGGACTCGATGCGGGCGATCATGGCCGAGGTGCCGGACGCCATCGTCGGGGCCGGCACGGTGCTGGGCCCGGCGCAGCTGGCAGAGGTCGAGAAGCTGGGCTGCGCCTTCGCGGTCAGCCCCGGTGTGACACCCAGCCTGCTCGATGCCGCCAAGGGCTCGTCGGTGCCGCTCCTGCCCGGCAGTGCCACCGCCAGCGAGGTCATGGTCCTGCTGGAGAATGGCTACCGCTACATGAAGCTGTTCCCGGCCGAGCAGTCGGGCGGGGCGGACTTCCTGGCGGCCCTGGCCTCACCCTTGCCGGAGGCGCGTTTCTGCCCGACCGGGGGCGTCAACCCCGAGAAGGCCAAGCGTTACCTGTCGCTGCCGAACGTGGTCTGTGTCGGCGGCTCATGGCTGGTGCCCAAGGCGAAGATGGCGGCCGGCGACTGGGACGGGATCACTGGCCTGGCCCGTGAGACCCTGGCGCTGAGGGGCTGAGATGACGGCACTCACCTCCTCGCCCGCCTGGAAGGATCTCGCCCGCCACGCGGAGAGCATGCGCGGCGTCCACCTGCGGGAGCTGTTCCAGGACGATCCCAAACGGTTCGAGCGCTTCTCGCTGACCGAGGACGGGTTCCTCCTCGACTACTCGAAGAACCGGATCACGGCCGAGACACTGGATCTGCTGCTGGCGCTGGGCCGCGAGGCCGATGTCGAGGGCTGGCGGGACAGGATGTTCGCCGGCGAGAAGATCAACATCACCGAGGACCGTGCGGTCCTGCACGTGGCCCTGCGCAACCGCTCCAACCGGCCGGTCATGGTCGACGGTGCGGACGTGATGCCGGACGTCAACGCCGTGCTGGGGCGGATGCGCGAGTTCACCGAGCGCGTGCGCAGCGGGGAGTGGAAGGGGGCCACGGGCGAGCGGATCACCGACATCGTCAATATCGGGATCGGCGGCTCGGACCTCGGGCCGGTGATGATCTGCGAGGCGCTCAGGCCCTACCAGCGCGCCGATCTCAGGCCGCACTTCGTGTCGAACGTCGACGGCGCGCACCTTGTCGATACGCTGGCCGGGCTCGACCCGGCGCGCACACTGTTCATCGTCGCCTCCAAGACCTTCACCACCCAGGAGACGATGACCAACGCGGGCTCGGCCCGGGCCTGGCTGATCGAGCGGCTGGGCAGTGCGGAGGCGGTGGCCAAGCACTTCGTCGCCGTCTCGACCAACGCCAAGGCGGTCTCCGCCTTCGGCATCGACACCGCCAACATGTTCGGCTTCTGGGACTGGGTCGGCGGCCGCTACTCGCTCTGGTCGGCGATCGGCCTGCCCATTGCACTCGCCGTCGGCATGGACCGGTTCGAGGAGCTGCTGGCCGGTGCGCATGCCATGGACGAGCATTTCCGCACCGCGCCGCTCGAGCGGAACATGCCGGCGCTGCTGGGCCTGATCGGCGTCTGGTACCGCAACTTCCTGGGCGCCACGAGCCACGCCGTCCTGCCCTACGACCAGCATCTCCTGCGCCTCGCCGCCTACCTCCAGCAGGGCGACATGGAGAGCAACGGCAAGTTCGTCCGTCGCGACGGACAGCGGGTCGACTATGCCACCGGGCCGATCATCTGGGGCGAGCCTGGGACCAACGGGCAGCACGCCTTCTACCAGCTCATCCACCAGGGCACGGAGCTGATCCCGGCCGACTTCATCGCCGCGGCGCAGAGCCAGACGCCGCTCGGCGACCATCACGACAAGCTGCTGGCCAACTTCCTGGCCCAGCCCGAGGCGCTGGCCTTCGGCAAGACCGCCGAGGAGGCGCGGGCGGAGCTCCAGGGCCAGGGGATGAGCGGGGCGGCGCTGGAGGCGCTGGTCCCGCACAAGGTGTTCGAGGGCAACCGGCCCACCAACGCGATCCTCTATCGCCGCCTCGACCCGCACACGCTGGGGAGGCTGGTGGCGCTCTACGAGCACAAGATCTTCACCCAGGGGATCGTCTGGCAGATCAACAGCTACGACCAGTGGGGCGTGGAGCTGGGCAAGCAGCTGGCGGGCCGCATCCTGCCGGAGCTGGCGGGGCCGGCGCCGGTGAGCACGCCACGACAGCTCGACCAACGGGCTGATCAACCGGATCAAGGAGTGGCGTCAGGGATGACCGCCGCGGGGAGCCTGCCATGATGGACGCGGCCCAGCTGCGGGCACTCTTCCCGCTGGAGCAGGAGATCCCGGCCGAGCACCGGCTCCTGGGGCCGATCCATCAGCGCAGCTACCTCCTCGACGGCGAGCTCCGCCCCTGGACGGGCAAGGTCCACACCGTGCTCTCGGCGGTCTGCGTCCGCGATGCCGATGGGGAGCTGAGGCAGGTCGAGCTCGGCAGCCATCCCGAGACCGACGAGGCGCAGGCCGATGCGGCGCTGGCGGCGGCCGTGGCGGCCTACGACAATGGCCGGGGCCAGTGGCCCACCATGCAGGTGGCGCAGCGCATCGCCTGCATGCAGGACTTCGCCAGGCAGATGCAGGCGCGGCGGCAGGAGGTCGTGCGCCTGATCATGTGGGAGATCGGCAAGAGCCTTGCCAACTCGGAGAAGGAGTTCGACCGCACGGTCGACTATATCCGCGCCACCATCGAGGCCCTGAAGGAGCAGGACAACAGCAACTCGCGCTTCACGGTGGTCGAGGGCACGATCGGCCAGATCCGGCGCACGCCGCTCGGGCGTCGTGCTGTGCATGGGGCCCTACAACTACCCGCTGAACGAGACCTTCGCGACCCTGATCCCGGCGCTGATCATGGGCAACACCATGGTCTTCAAGCCGCCGCGGCACGGGGTGCTGCTGTTCTATCCCTTGCTGGAGGCGTTCCGCAGCGCCTTTCCCAAGGGGGTGATCAACACCGTCTACGGCCGCGGCTCGGTCGTGGTCCCCCGCCTCCTGGGCTCGGGCAAGATCAACGTCCTGACCCTGATCGGATCCAGCAAGGTGGCCGACCACCTGAAGAAGCTGCCGCCCAAGGCGCACCGGCTGCGCGCGATCCTGGGGCTCGACGCCAAGAACGCGGCCATCGTCCTGCCCGATGCCGACATCGAGCTCGCGGTGAAGGAGTGCCTCCTGGGCTCGCTCTCCTTCAACGGCCAGCGCTGCACCGCGCTCAAGATGCTGCTGGTCCACCAGTCGGTGGCCGAGCCCTTCCTGCGCCGGTTCTGCGAGGAGCTGGCCAAGGTCAAGATCGGCATGCCGTGGGAGAAGGGGGTGTCGATCACGCCCCTGCCCGAGCCCGCCAAGGCGGCCTCGATGGCGGAGATGGTCGAGGACGCGGTCGAGCCAGGGTGCGCGGGTGGTCAACGAGGGCGGCGGTGCCACGGCGGGCACGCTGTTCTACCCGGCCGTGGTCTACCCGGTGCGCGAGGGGATGCGGCTCTACCGCGAGGAGCAGTTCGGGCCGGTGGTGCCGGTGATGCCGTTCGAGGATCTGGAGACGGCGCTCGACTACGTCATCACCTCCGAGCACGGCCAGCAGGTCAGCGTCTTCAGCTCCAACCCGGACCGGATCGGCAGCCTGGTCGATCCCCTGGTGAACCAGGTCTGCCGGGTGAACATCAACTGCCAGTGCCAGCGCGGTCCCGACGTGTTCCCCTTCACCGGCCGCAAGGATTCGGCCGAAGGCACGCTGTCGGTCACCGACGCGCTCCGCTCGTTCTCCATCCGCTCGATGATCGCCGCCAAGCAGACCGACGAGAGCAAACGCCTGCTCGACACGATCGTCCAGCACCACAAGTCGAACTTCATCAACACCGGGTACATCTTCTGACCGATGTCTTGACCGGTTCAACGGAGGAGGAGGGAATGCCCCGTCAGAACAGGGCCAAGATCGTGGCCACGCTGGGGCCGGCAAGCTCCACGCGCGAGATGATCGCTGCGCTTGCCGAGGCCGGGGCCGACGTGTTCCGCCTCAACTTCAGCCACGGCAGCCACGAGGAGCATCGCCAGCGCTACGACATCATTCGTGCGCTGGAACAGGAGAACGGCCTGCCGATCGGCATCCTGGCCGACCTGCAGGGGCCCAAGCTCCGGGTGGGCAGGATGGCCGCAGGCCCGTTCGAGCTGCGCGAGGGTGAGCGGCTCCGCTTCGACATGGACGATGCGCCCGGGCACGCCCGAGCGGGTCCCGCTTCCCCATCCGGAAGTGTTCGCCGCCCTCTCGCCCGGCGTCCAGCTCCTCATCGACGACGGCAAGATCCGGCTCGAGGTCGAGAAGGCCGACAAGAGCACGGCCACGGCCCGCGTGATCGTCGGCGGCAAGCTCTCGGAGCGCAAGGGCGTCAGCGTCGTGGGCGCCGTCCTCCCGGTCTCGGCCCTGACGCCCAAGGACCGCACCGACCTGGATTTCGCGCTCTCCCTCGGTGTCGACTGGGTGGCCCTCTCCTTCGTCCAGCGCCCGGAGGACATGGACGAGGTCAGGGCCATCGTGCAGGGCCGGGCCGGCGTGCTGGCGAAGCTGGAGAAGCCGGCCGCCATCGAGCAGCTGGAGGCGATCGTCGCCCGCTCGGACGCGGTGATGGTGGCGCGTGGCGATCTCGGCGTGGAGATGGCGCCCGAGCGCGTGCCCACGATCCAGCGCCTGATCCTGCGCACGGCACGGGCGGCCGGAAAGCCCGTGATCGTCGCCACCCAGATGCTCGAAAGCATGATCGAGGCCCCGACGCCGACCCGGGCCGAGGCGTCGGACGTGGCGACGGCCGTCTACGATGGGGCCGACGCCGTCATGCTCTCGGCCGAGTCCGCGGCCGGCAGGTACCCGGTCGAGGCGGTCCGGATGATGGACCGGATCATCGCCGAGGTGGAGCAGGACCCCTACTACCGCAAGGCCACCGACGCCGCCCACCCCGAGCCGGAGCCCACGGTGGCCGACGTGATCTGCATGGCACTGCGCCGGTCGGCCTCGATGCTGCCGGTCAAGGCCATCGTCACCTACACCACCTCCGGTGCCACTGCCCTGCGGGCCGCGCGCGCCCGGCCCGCGGCCCCGATCCTGAGCCTCAGCCCCGAGGTGCGCACGGCCCGCCGCCTGTGCCTGGTCTGGGGCATCCATGCCATCCGCACGCCCGAGGCCGACCGGATGTCGGCGATCGTGGAGTTCGCCTGCGAGACGGCCGCGAGCGAGGGCCTGGCAGGCCCTGGCGAGCTGATCGCGATCGCCGCCGGTGTCCCCTTCGGGGTCGCCGGCACCACCAACCTGCTCAGGCTCGAGCGGCTGCCAGGATGAGGAAAAAGGGAATGCACAAGCTCGTTCTGGTGCGCCACGGCAAATCGGCCTGGAACCAGGAGAACCGCTTCAGCGGCTGGACCGACGTCGACCTGACCGAGAAGGGCAAGGGCGAGGCGCAGCGCGCCGGCCGGCTGATGCGCGAGGAGGGCTTCGCCTTCGACCTCGCCTACACCTCGGTGCTGCGGCGGGCGATCAAGACGCTGTGGCTGGCGCTGGAGGAGATGGACCGGATGTGGATCCCGGTGCATCACTCCTGGCGCCTGAACGAGCGCCACTACGGTGCGCTGCAGGGCCTGAACAAGGCCGAGACCGCGGCCAAGTTCGGCGAGGCGCAGGTGAAGATCTGGCGCCGCGCCTATGCCACTCCGCCGCCGCCGCTCGAGGAGGGCGACCCGCGGCTGGAGCTGGACAACCCGCGCTATGCCGATCTGACGCCTGATGAGTTCCCCAGGACCGAGTGCCTGAAGGACACGGTGGCGCGCTTCCTGCCCTACTGGCACGAGACCATCGCACCCTCGATCCGCTCCGGGCGGCAAGTGCTGATCGCAGCCCACGGCAACAGCCTGAGAGCCTTGGTCAAATATCTGGACGAGGTCTCGGACGACGAGATCGTGGAGCTCAACATCCCGACCGGCATACCGCTGGTCTACGAGCTGGATGACGGGCTCAGGCCGCAGGGCCACCGCTATCTGGGCGACCCGGCCGCTGTCGAGGCGGCGATGCAGGCCGTGGCAAACCAGGGCAAGGCGAAGTCGGCATGACCATGAGGGCCCTGGACCACACCCAAGATGCAGGCTGGCGTGCCGAGTACGCCGAGCGGCATGGCCTCGATCCCGTCCGCCACGACCCTCGCGGTGAGCGGGTGCCGGACGAGCTTCCCGGACGGGGCGCTCGCTGCTGCTGATCGAGAGCAGCCCGGCCACGCGCGGCCAGCTGCAGCGGGCGCTGACGGCCAACGGGTTCACCGTCACCTGCCTCGCCGGCATGAGTGCTGCCCTCCATCCCGGCACCCGGGCCGAGTTCCACTGCGCCGTGATCGAGCTGCAATTCGGGCGCGGCAACGACCTCGACCTCGTGCGGCAGCTGCGCCGGCGCTATCCCTTGATGCGTATCGTCGTCGTCACCGATCACGACAGCTTCGCCACCGTGATCCTGGCACTCCGGGCCGGTGCCGACGACTATCTGCCGAAGCCGGTCGACGAGACCGACCTCATGGATGCCCTGTTCGGGCGGGCACGGGCGATGCCTCAGGTGCCGGTCACGCCCTTGGGCATCCAGCGCGTGCGCTGGGAGCACATCCAGCGCGTGCTGGAGCAGTGCGGCCGCAACATGAGCGAGGCGGCGCGCCGCCTGCGCATGCATCGGCGCACGCTGCAGCGGATCCTGAGCAAGCGTGCGCCGCGGCCACGGGGGTCATTAAGCTCGTGAGCCTACTCGGCGGGGGGCTCGTGAGCCTACTCGGCAGGAGCCTGGGCGAGCTTGGAGAGCTCGACCCGGAGCAGCTCGGCGAAGCTGGGCTGCAGCCTGCCGGTGCGCATGAACTCCTCGAACTCGAGGCGGACGTCGCCTGGCGAGCCGTAGTAGCGGGTCATCAGCGCTTCCGCGTCGATCGCGAGCTGCTGCGAGGCCGCGTGGAGGAGGTCCGCGTCGGACGAGACAGGCGTCATGGCGCAGTCCTTTAGCAGGTGTGTGGGAGGGCGGGCCGGGCCGTCAGGCGCCGGCCGGGGCGAGCCTGGGGCCGCCGGCCCGGGGCAGACGAGCCTGGCTGCGGGCAAGGTCGGCCACGCGCTCGTCGGCAGCACGGCTGGCGAGGTCGGGGATGTCCGAAGGGCACAAGCGCAGGTCGGACGAGAGCTCGTGCCTGGTGTAGGCGCCGAGCTCGGTGCTGACCCGGCGATACTCGCGGTGCCAGACAAGGGCGAGGTTGATGCGGCCGATGAGGTCATCGACCACGGGCAGGCCGACAGTGAGTCGGTCCATGCTGTTAACTCCAAGTTGCCCGGTCGTCGGAAGGCACGCAGTTCCTTCGCGGCCGGGGAGGTTGACGACGGCCGCAAGCCTGCGGCCCTGGTCCCCCTGATCCCGGAGGCCTCTTGCAGGCCCCACGGGTCTACAGCTGAGCCTGCGGTGGGCCTAATGCCAGCCGCGTTGGCGCAACGCAACAATGCAAAAAAGCTGTCGGAGGAGTTTCGTTCTCCAACAGTTACTTAGGGCTGAGGCGAGTGTTGCTGCAATGCAGCATGAGGGCGGAGGGGAGGCATCATGCCGGCGATAGGCAAGGCGGCGCTGTTCACCAACGAGTACCCGCCCAACGTCTATGGCGGTGCCGGCGTGCACGTGGAGTACCTCGCCCGCGCCATGGCGAAGCTGATCGCGGTCGAGGTGCGCTGCTTCGGCAGCCAGGAGAGCGACCAGGGCAACATCCGCGTGCGGGGCTATCCGGCCTGGGCGGAAGCCAAGCAAGGAACGGACCCGCGCTTCGGCTCGGCGCTGGACGCCTTCCACCGCTCGCTGGCGATGGCCAAGGACACGCTCGATGCGGACGTGGTCCACTGCCACACTTGGTACACCGACATGGGCGGCGTGCTGGCGAGCCGCCTCTGGGCCGTTCCCTACGTCCTCACCATCCACTCGCTGGAGCCCTTGCGGCCCTGGAAGGTCGAGCAGCTGGGCAATGCCTACCATCTGAGCGCCTGGATGGAGCGGACCGCCATCGAGCAGGCGGACGCCATCGTCGCGGTCTCGCAGCAGACCCGCGAGGACGTGCTGCAGCACTTCAAGGTCGACCCGGCGCGGGTGCATGTGATCCATAACGGGATCGACCCCGAGGAGTATCGCCCCGCCGCGACCAAGGATGCGCTCCTGCGGCACGGCATCGACCCGGAGAAGCCCTACCTTCTCTTCGTCGGCCGGATCACCCGCCAGAAGGGCATCATCCATCTCGTCAACGCCATCCCGGAGATCGACCCGGGGCTGCAGATCGTGCTCTGTGCCGGTGCTCCCGACACGCCCGAGATCGGGCGGGAGATGGAGACGCGGGTGGCCGAGGTCTCGGCCACGCGCCCGGGCGTGATCTGGGTGCGCGAGATGCTGCCGCGGCCCGAGGTCATCCAGCTCTACAACCACGCCGCGGTCTTCTGCTGCCCCTCGGTCTACGAGCCCTTCGGGATCATCAACCTCGAGGCCATGGCCTGCGAGACGGCGGTGGTGGCCTCGGCAGTGGGCGGGATCCCGGAGGTGGTGGTGCCGGAGGAGACGGGCCTGCTGGTCGACCCGGGGCTCAAGCCCGGCAGCTTCGATCCGGCCGACCCGGCCGGGTTCTCGTCGGCACTCGCGGCCGCCATCAATCGCCTGGCCCGCGAGCCTGAGCTCAGGGAGAGGTTCGGCCGTGCCGGCCGGCGCCGCGCGGTCGAGCAGTTCAGCTGGGACGCGATCGCGCAGAAGACGGTCGAGCTCTACCGGTCGCTGCGGTAAGGCGGGCCGCAAAAGAAAAGGGGCCGCTGCCGGAGCAGCGGCCCCCTCTCCGTCATGCCAACGCTCAGGCGGCCTTCTTCTTGGCGCCCGTGCTCGCATCCTTGTTGGCGACGTTGAGTGCTACCTGGTTCAGCTTCTCGTCGGCAGCCTTCTCCTCCTGGAGGGTCTGCTCGAGGAGCTGGACGACCTCGTTGTGGCCCAGCTGCTTCGCCAGGGCGACGAGGCTGCCATAGCCGGCGATCTCGTAGTGCTCGACCTTCTGGGCCGAAATGATCATCCCGACATCGAGGACCGACTTGTCCTCGATCTCGCCCATATGCTCCTTCGCCTCCTCGATCAGCCCCTCCATCGCCTGGCAGGGCTTGGCGCGCTTGCTGACGTCGAGCTGGTCGAACACCTGCTCCAGCCGCTCTACCTGGCCGCGCGTCTCCTCGAGATGGCTCTCGAAGGCCTGCTTCAACTCGGGATGGGTCGACGACTTTGCCATCTTCGGCAGCGCCCTCAGGAGCTGCTTCTCGGCATGGTAGATGTCGCGCAGCTCGTTCACGAACAGATCCTGCACCGTCTTAACGCTCATCGCGTCAGTCTCCTGGAGTCGTTGATGATGGGGGTGGGTGCCGGCGGGCAACCGGCTCCATGCCGCGTCTAACGGTCAGGGTCAGCGAATCGTTCCGAGCGATTAACCTGTCCTCAACCGCTCAGGGCGTACCGGAACCCGCATGCGGTGGGTCTCGTTTTGCCTTCACGGGCCGGCTTCCTGCGTGTGGACACTCATGCTCCGACGATCGCTGTTCGTCCTGCTCGGCGTGCTGGCCCTGGTGCTGGTCGTGGTCGTCGGTGCCGTGGCGGTGGCGCTGTGGCGGCCGGACCTGGTCAAGGGCCAGATCGAGCGGCTCGCCAGCGCGCAGCTGGGCCTGCCGGTCACGATCGAGGGGCCGCTGGCCGTCCACCCGGGCCGGGTGACCACGGTCGAGGTGAGCGGGCTTCGGGTGGCGGCACCGGAATGGGCGCAAGCGCCGACGCTGGCGACGGTGCGGCAGCTCCGGCTGGGCGTCGATCTCGGCCGCTGGTGGCAGGATGGCAGCCTGGTCGTGACCGAGCTGCGCCTGGACCAGCCACAGGCAGCACTGGAGCGCGACGCGCAGGGGCGGACGAGCTGGCCGTCCGGCGGCGGGTCGCAGGACGAGACGGAAGGCAGCGGCTCGGGCCAGGGCGGACCGACCCTGCCCGAGATCCACGACCTGACGATCACCGACGGGTCGGTGAGCTACAAGGATGCGGTCACGGGCGTCGAGGTCGCGACCGCCCTGGCGACGACCGCCCCGCAGGCGGGCTCGGCGCGCGACTTCGGGGGCCTCAGGCTCGACGGCCAGGGCCGGGTCCGCGGCGACCAGGTCACGTTCGACCTGGAGGTGGGCTCACCGGTCCTGCTGACCCAGGCCGGCGCGCCCTTCCCGATCAAGGGCGAGCTGCGGCTGGCCGATACCCGTTTGCGGCTCGACGGCGAGGCGCGCGATCCCCTCACCCTCAAGGGCCTGAGCCTGGCCCTCGACCTGGCGAGCCCGGACCCGACCAAGCTGTTAGCTCTGCTGGGCCAGCCGGTGCCGAGCGCGCCGCCGGATCTTGCCATCAAGGGGCGGTTCACCAGGGACGATGCGGCTCTCTCCCTCTCCGGACTCGAAGTGCGCTGGGGTGAGAGCCGGATCGACGGCGAGATCGCTTATGATCCGCGACCGGAGCGGCCGCGCATAGACGGCCGGCTGCACAGCGCGCTGCTCGACCTTGTGGCCCTCCAGCCGGTGCTGACGGCCCAGGCCCCTGAGCCGGCGAGCAACGAGCCCGCTTCCGGTGGAGGCGACACCCCTGCTCCGGGCCCGCTCGTCACGCATGACGGCCAGCTTGCGCTCACCGTGGACCGGCTGCGCGCGCCGGGGATCGAGCTGCACGACCTGGCCGCCACGCTGGCCCTGGCGGACGGGCGGCTGCTGGCGGAGCCGGTGCGGGTCGGCTTCCCGCAAGGCCGGCTGGAGGGCCGGATCGAGGCCGCGGACCTGACGCAGGAGCCGCTCGCGGCCACGGTGGACATGAAGGCGGACGGGGTCGACCTGGCGCCGCTGGCTGCACTGGCCGGGCTGGACCAGAAGGTAGCCGGCCGCCTGACCGGGACGCTCACGGGCACGGTCGAGGGCACGGCTCCCGAGACGATCCTGGCCGAGAGCGAGCTTGCGTTCCAGGGCACGCTCGCCGGTCCGGCCTATGGCCCCTATGCCGCGCGCGAGGTCGGCTTCACCGCGCAGCTGGCCGACGGCAAGGCGGTGCTCGATCCGGTCCGGCTGGTGATGCCGCAGGGCGAGCTCGGCGGCCGGGTCGCCACGGGCCAGCTCGGCGGCGGCCAGGCACCCGAGGCAACGGTCGATCTCGAGGCCAAGCAGCTCGACCTCACGCCGTTCCTGGTGCCCACGGTCGTGCCGAAGGACCGCAACCTCGCCGGCCGGTTCACCGGCACGCTGGAGGGGACGATCCGGGGTGCCACGCCCGAGGCCCTGCTGAAGGAAAGCGAGCTCACCCTGGAGGGCGGGTTCGAGGGGCTGCGCTACACCGACCTCGTGGCGCGCGAGGCAAGGCTGGGTGCCAAGCTCACGGGCGGCCAGCTCACGCTCGATCCCGTGCGGCTGGTCCTGCCGGAAGGCGGCCTGACCGGACGGGTTGCGACCGGCCCCCTCGACAAGCCGCTCACGAGCGAGATCGACCTCACCGGCACCGGCGTCGACCTCGCGGCCATCCTGGGTGCGGAGAGCGGGGTCGGCGGCGTGCTCAGCGGCGAGCTGAAGGGCGTCGTCCGAGGGCAGGAGCCGGCGCAAATCCTGGCGCAGAGCCAGCTGGGCTTCACCGGCACGATCGAGCGCCCGAAGGTGCCGCGCCTCCAGGGCGAGATGGGCACGCTCAATCTCACCGCGAACCTGCAGCCCAAGGGCGAGCAGCCGCTGCTCGTTACCGCCCAGGGCACCTTGGGCGGTGCGCCCCTGCGCATCGAGCTGCGCGGCCGCGACCTGCCGGTGCTGCTGGCAGGCAAGGGTGCCGTGCCGGTGGCACTCGACGTGACGCTGGGCCAGAGCCGGGCAGGAGCCTCGGGCACCGTGACCCTGCCGCTCGAGGCCGGGCGGCTCGATCTGGCGCTCAAGGTGGAGGGCCCGAACCCGGGCCCGATCCTGGCTCTCCTGGAGATGCCGGCGATCGAGCTGCCGCCCTACAGCCTCGCCGGCAAGCTCGCCCGCCGCGGCCAGACCTTCAGCTTCAGCGACATCGCGGGCAAGGTCGGCGACAGCGATCTCGGCGGCACGCTCCAGCTGCGGCTCGATGGGGCGCGGCCCAAGGTGACGGGCGACCTGCGCTCGGCTCTCCTGGACATCGACGATCTGGGCGGCCTGATCGGCAGCCAGCCCGCCACCGGCCCTGGCGAGACCGCCTCGCAGGGCCAGAAGGCGGAAGCGAAGCAGGAGGAGCGGGACCGCGAGGTGCTGCCGGACAAGCCGCTCGACCCTGCGCGCTGGCAGCAGCTCGACGCCGACGTCAAGCTCAGGGCGGGCGAGGTGCGGGCCGGCCGCATCCCGCTCGATGCCTTCGAGCTGCACACCGTCCTCGATGCCGGCAAGCTCAGGGTCGAGCCCCTGGTGCTGCGCCTGGGCGAGGGCCGGGTGGAAGGCTGGGCCCAGCTCGACGCGCGCAAGGCCCCGGGTGCCGCAACCCTCGACCTCGACCTGCAGCGCCTGCCGGTCGGCCGGCTGCTGAACCGGCTGGAGGTGGATACGAGGTCGTTCGGCACGCTCTCGGGCCGGGCGCGGGGCGGCATGTCGGTCGGCGGCGAAGGGCTCAGCGTGAAGCAGATCCTGAGCAACGGCGACGGCCAGATCTCGCTGCTGATGGAGGGCGGCACGCTCAACCGGCAGCTGGTGACCGCGCTCGGCTTCGACCTCCTGCGCCTCTTCGGCTCGATCCTGGGTGCCGCCCCGCAGGAGGTTCGGATGACCTGTGCGCTGGCGGACCTCACCCTCAAGAACGGCATCCTCGAGACCCGCTCGCTGGCGATCGACACCGCCGTGGCCGAGATCGCCGGCCAGGGTACCATCGACCTCGGCAGCGAGCGCATCGACCTCGACCTCTTCGCCAACCCCAAGGGGGCCGCCATCCCGGGCGGGCGCACCGGCATCAGCATCGAAGGCACTCTGGCCGACCCCCGTATCCAGGTCAGCCCCGGCCGCCTCCTCGCCCGCGGTGCCGCCGCCGGCACCTTCGGCCTCCTGCTCGGGCCGCTGACCGGCCTCGCCAACCAGCTGGGCATCGGCGCCCAGACCCAAGGACCCTGCTCCGGCATGCTGGAGCAGGCACCGGCCGGCGGCGACCAGCCTCCGGCCCGGATCGAGGTCCGCTAGGGTGCGTCCCGGCCCCGCCACGCCATGTACTGGCAATTAGATGAGTGCAGGGGCTGATCGCCATGACTGGAACCAACCTCTCCGATCACTACCGAGGCTATATCGACTGCCTGAATAAGCAGGACTGGCCGAAGCTGGGCCAGTTTGTTGACAATGATGTCCACTACAATGGCCAGCGTATTGGGCTGTCAGGTTATCGCGAGATGCTGGAGAGAGATTTTCGGGAAATTCCGGATCTTCACTTCGACATTCAACTGATGATCTCCGATCCACCCTACATAGCGGCTCGGCTAGGCTTCGACTGCAAGCCAAAGGGAGAGTTCCTCGGCCTTCCTGTAAACGGGAAGAGAGTCTCCTTTGCCGAGAACGTGTTCTATGAATTTCGGAGAGAAAGAATCGCGCAAGTATGGTCGGTGATCGATAAGGCTGCCATCGAGGCTCAGCTTCAACGCTGACAACTGACCTCCACGCGTGATTGCCAATCGTGAAGTGTGACGAACGGGCGTCAGACGCGCATCAGACGTCAGCGGAAATCCGAAGAGGTTTGCTCAGGGCTGCGACGCCCGCCAGCGCTCGACCCAGAGCGTCACCGGCGCCAGGTGGCCGGTGGGCTCGATCCCGTCGAGCCATTTGGGCCAGATATGGGCGTCGGCGCGGTGGAAGAGCGGCAGGGCCGGGAGGTCGCGGAGATAGAATCTCCTGCACCTCGTGCCACATGGCGCGGCGCTTCTCGCGGTCGAGCTCGACCTCGATCCCGTCCAGGAGCTGGTCCATGCGCGGGTTGCGGTAGCCGGTATAGTTCTGCCCCGACCAGCCGTTCTCGGGCGTGGTGATCTCCTCCGAGTGCAGGAGCGTGCGCGGCGGGTTCTCGGGGCTGGAGATGAAGGCGAAGAGGGCCAGGCCCGTGAAGCGGCGCTTGCTCAGCGTCTCGGCGAAGAAGACCCGCGGCGGCTCCGACTTCAGCACCACGTCGACGCCCAGCTGCCGCCACTGGCTCTGCAGCACCTGCTGCACCAGCTCGCGGGTGCGGTTGCCGGCGGTGGTCAGGAGCTCCAGGCGCAGCGGCCGCCCTTGCGCGTCGGCGCGGGTGCCGCCGGCACCCTTGCGCCAGCCCGCCTCGTCGAGGAGGGCAGCCGCCCGGGCGGGGTCGTACGGGTAGGGCTTGAGGTCGTCCGCGTGCACCCAGTCCAGCGGGTTGACGAGGGTCGCGGCCACGGGCTGCCGGCCGCCGAACAGCTTCTGGTTCAGGGCCTCGCGGTCGGTGGCGAGGAGGAGGGCCTGGCGCACGCGCAGGTCGGCCAGGATCGGGTTCTCGAGCCGGGGCTCGATATGCTCGTAGATCAGGCCCGGCTGGTAGTGGACCTTGAACCGGTCGCCATGCCGGCGCTCGAAGGCCAGCGCCTGGTCGAGCGCGAGCCCGAGCGAGCCCTCGATCATGTCGATCTCGCCGGCCAGCAGGTTGGCCTCGAGGGCGGCCGTGTTCTCGATCGCCTTGACCGTGATCCGCTCGAAGGCCGGGGCCGGCCCCCACCAGGTCGGGTTGCGCTCGAGGTCGATGCGGCTGCCGGGGGAAATCGAAGCGATCCGATAGGGCCCGAAGGCGAGCCCCTTGTTGGTGGGGTCGGTATCGAACAGCGTGCGGTTGCGGTAGGTGGCGGGGTCGCTCTCGAACGCGGCCCGATCGAGATGTGCCGGCAGAAGTCGGAAGTCGTTGATGGCGTTGTAGCTGAAGGAGAGCTTGCGATCGTGCATCGTGAACGTCTTAGCGTCCACGACATCGATCCGGGTGATCCGCCGGTAGAGCTCGGCATTCCCGACCCCGCTCTGCGGATGCCGCCCGACTTCCCAGGTGAAGAGCACGTCGTCCGTGCTCACCGGCACGCCGTCGCCCCAGGTGGCCCCGGGCTGGATCGTGTAGGTGAGCGACACCCCTTTGCTGCCGTCCTCCTGCGGCTCGATCGCGGCACGCCCGTTCTCGAATGTCGGCAGCTCGGTGCAGAGCATGCAGGCCAGCTGCCACTTGGCGTCGTAGGTCGTGAACGGCCGCTGCGTCAGCCCGTGCACGTAGGACTTGGCCGCCATCGCCTCGATGTTCGGGTGGAGGGTCGCAGGGAACTGGCTGATGCCGATGGTGAGACGATCTCGGGCGGCGGCCCGGAGCTTGCCGGCAGAGAGGCTCAAGCAAAGCGCCGCGAGCAGCAGGGCTCGAAGCACCGGCGTGATCCAGCCGCTGAGGGGAAGATCAGTTGCTCTCTGCACGAAAGACCGCGTCAATGTCTCGTCTGCCGTGAAGAACACGCGCAACCTCGATGCCGTCGTCGACGATACGGTAGAACAGGATGTAGCTCTCGATCGGGAACGACCTGAGCAACACAGCGGCCTGGCCCTCGCCCGTCATGACCGAGGTCAGGTCGGTGCCCCACATGACATCCACCTGCTCGGTGATGATCGTGCCGTCGTGGGCCCTCGAGCCGTGCGGTCGGCCGGCACGCTGGTGCGCCAACAGGCGGTTCTCGCGCATGAGCCGCAGAACGCGGCGCCGGCTGGTGCGGATGCCGGCAAAGCGTAGCCGGGCCCACAGCTTGCGGTAGCCCTCACCATGAAAGGGGCTGTCTTCGAGCAGCTGTCGGATTGCCGCCACGAGGCCTTCGTCCGCCATCGCGCCTTGCGGCCCGGGCCGCCTGCGGACGGCCTCCGCCGAGCGATGACGGTGGCGATAGAGTGTCGCCCGTGAGACGCCCCAGAGGTGCGTGACCCGCAAAAGACCGTAGACTTGGGCGGTGGAGGGCGAGACCTGCCGACTCATCGTCTCGACCTCCTGCGCCCCAAAGGGCGGTGCGTCTCCAAGCGCTCATCTTCGCCTCCGAAGCCCGCGCACAAGTCCTCGCGTGGCCTGCCGATCCGCGGGCGCGATGCGATCAACGCGGCCATCCGTTTCATCCTGGCGATGAGCTTAGCTGCGGCCGCCGGATCCGCTCGAGCGATGTAGTCCGCGATAGCGTCGAAATCTGCCTCCGCCGCCGGAGCGAACTCGACGCCGGCCATTCCCTACTCGGCCCGGCCATACTTTTCCTCGAGCCGACGAAAGACCTCTTCGGCTGGAATACCTTGGCCGCGGTCCAGCTCAGCCAACCCGACATCGATGTCCCGACGCAGCGCCTCCAGCCGTACCTCCTTCTCCTGATCGGCAAGGACCAGCGCCTGAAGATAGTCGCTCGGGCTGTCGAAGAGTCCCTCCGCAACCCTGGCCTGCACATAATCCTCAAGCGGCTTAGGAAGTGAGATCTGAATCGACACCGCGCTCACCCATACCTGATCACATCGCCCAGTGTGAGACTGCGTTGTTTCGTGTCAAGCTTGCGACAAGGAGGTTGCGTGTGCTGCCCGCAGAGCTCACCGGCCCGGGTACAACCCGGGCCGGCGGACGAGATCAGCCCGGCGAGGCACCCTGGGTGCTGGTGTAGACGGCGTAGATCGACTGGCTTCCGGCCATGAACAGCCGGTTGCGCTTGGGTCCGCCGAAGGTGACGTTGCCGCAGATCTCGGGTATGCGGATGCGGCCGATCAGCTTGCCGTCCGGGTTCCAGACGGTGACACCGCTATAGCCGACGGCACGGCCAGCATTGCTCGCCGCCCAGAGATTGCCGTTCACGTCGCAGCGCACGCCGTCGGGGCCGCACTTCACGCCGTCGATGATGCAGTCGGTGAAGACGCGCCCGTTCGAGAGCTTGTTGTCGCTGCCGACGTCAAAGACGAAGATCAGGCCTTGGCCGCCCGGCCCCTGGTCGCCCGGCCCTTTGCCTGTGCTGGCGACGTAGACCCGCTTGTAGTCGTGCGAGAAGCAGATGCCGTTCGGGTCCGGCACCTGGTCCTCGGTGATGACGAGGTCGATCCGGCCGCTGGGGTCGATGCGGTAGCAGTTGGTCGGCAGCTCGCGCTTGCCGTTGCTCACGCCCGGCGGTTGGCCGAGGCGGGGATTGAGCCGGCCTTGCGCGTTGCTGGGGCCGCCGGCGGCATCGGGCGCGCCCTCATAGAGCTGGCCACCATACGGGTGGGTCGGTGAACCAGTAGCTGCCGTCCGGATGCGGGGCGATGTCGTTGGGCGAGTTGAGGCGCTTGCCCTCGAACGATTCGGCGAGGACGGTGATCGAGCCGTCGAGCTCGTAGCGGACCACGCGCCGGGTCAGGTGCTCGCAGGAGAGCTGCCTGCCCTGGAAATCGAACATGTTGCCGTTGCTGTTGTTCGACGGGTAGCGGAACACGCTGACATGGCCGTCATCCTCGAGCCAGCGCAGCTGCCGGTTGTTCGGAATGTCGCTCCAGAGAAGATAGCGGCCTTGCGCGCACCAGGCCGGGCCCTCGGCCCACAAGGCACCGGTCCACAGGCGCTGGATGGCGCTGTTGGGCTGGGCCAAGCCGTTGAAAGCCGGATCGACGGCGATGACGTCAGGATCCCAGAAGTAGGTGGTGGGGGCGCCGTTGGGCCCGAAGTCGCGCGGCGGGGTGGTGACGGTGCTGGGCGGCGCCATCGGCCCGGTCTGCGCCAGCGCCGCCTTGGCGCCTACGGCCATGACGCCCGCCCCTACCCCCAGGGCCTGGACCAGCCTGCGCCGCGACAGGGCGCGGTCCGGCTGGCCGTCGTCATCCGGTGCGGTGTCGTCCGACGGATCGTACTGCATGCGGTTTAGCCTCCATTATGTGTCGGCAAGGGCGATGCCCCGGCGGACCGGTGGTCCTGCCAGGCCATGCCGTCGATGGAGGCGGCGACAGGCTTGCTCCCCACGAGGCGATCGCGGCCCTGGAGCCGGATTGCACGATAGATCCTCAAGCGGCACACGCTGGCCGCCAGCCCCCCACGGCGCGGACTGTGAATCAGCCGGACGGTTTCGGCAATGGCTGATGCGGCTCGCCAGCCGCGCGTGCCCGCCGGGTCCCGCGGCCAGATGCCCGCCCCGGTTGGCCCACGACCGTCACATCCCTACTGTCTGATGCCGCCGACAGCGGTCGGGGCCAGGAGGTGGCATGCGTCGCAATCGTAGCGGGAAGATCGTGGCGACGCTGGGGCCGTCGAGCTCGACGCGGGAGCGGATAACCGCGCTCGCCGACGCGGGCGTCGACGTGTTCCGCTTCAACTTCAGCCACGGCAGCCACGAGGAGCATGCGGCCCGGTTCAAGCTCGTGCGCGAGGTGGAGGCGGCGCGTGGCCGGCCGGTTGGCACGGTGGCGGACCTGCAGGGCCCGAAGCTCCGGGTCGGGCGCTTCGCCGAGGGCCGCGTCGCCCTGAGCCCGGGCGACGCATTCCGCCTCGACCTCGATCCGGCGCTGGGTGACCGGACCCGGGTGCATCTCCCCCATCCGGAGATCCTCTCGGTGCTGGTGCCCGAGCACGAGCTGCTGCTGGATGATGGCCGCATCCGGCTCCGGGTCGACCAATGCGGCCCCGACTTCGCGCAGACCACGGTGGTCACGGGCGGCGGGCTCTCCGACCGCAAGGGGGTGAACGTCCCCAACGCCGTGCTGCCGATCTCGGCCATGACCGAGAAGGACCGGGGCGACCTGCAGTTCGCGCTGGAGACGGGCTTCGACTTCGTGGCCCTCTCCTTCGTGCAGCGGCCGGACGACGTGGCCGAGGCGCGGCGCCTGATCGCCGGCCGGGCCGCCGTCCTCTCCAAGATCGAGAAGCCGGCGGCGATCGAGCGCCTGGACGAGATCATCGAGCTCTCGGACGCGGTGATGGTGGCGCGCGGCGACCTCGGCGTGGAGATGCCGGCCGAGCTGGTGCCGCGGCTGCAGAAGCGGATCATCCGCCGGGCGCGCGATGCCGGGAAGCCGGTCGTGGTGGCGACGCAGATGCTCGAGAGCATGATCCACTCGCCGGCACCCACCCGGGCCGAGGCCTCGGACGTGGCCACCGCCGTCTATGACGGGGCGGACGCCGTCATGCTCTCGGCCGAGAGTGCCGCCGGCGACTACCCGGTCGAGGCGGTGGCGGTCATGGACCGGATCATCGCCAGCGTGGAGAAGGACGAGCTCTACCGCTCCTATCTCGACGCCTACCACGCCCAGGCCGAGCGCACCTCGGCCGACGCCATCACCCAGGCGGCGGGCCAGGTGGCGCGCACGCTGGGGGCGGCCGCCATCGTCACCTACACGACCTCGGGTGCGACCGCGATCCGGGCCTCGCGCGAGCGCCCCGACCGGCCGATCCTGGGCCTGATCACCCGCATGGTGACGGCCCGCAAGCTCTCGCTCGCCTGGGGCGTCCACCCGATCCACACCAGCGACGCCCACGACCTCGACGAGATGGTGGCCAAGGCCCGCCAGTTCGCCCGCTCGGAAGGCTTCGCCCAGCCCGGCGAGAGCATCGTCATCACCGCGGGCCTGCCGTTCGGCACGCCGGGCGCCACCAACCTGCTGCGGATCGCCTGGGTGACCTGAGGGGGCGATCGCGGAGCAGGGCGGGGTCGGGACCCACCGGGCCGGCCCTCCGTCTGCTGACCCTGGTGCAGAGGAAAGGGCTCCAGGCCATCGCCTGATGGCTGGTTGGTCACCGTGCGTGGTGCACGCGCCGCGCGCATGGCATCAAACTTGCTATCTTTTTGGGCAGCCTATCCGGCGTCGGGCCGGAGGTGTGCTTGTGGTCGGTGGCTGCCGGGTAATCTGCCTCTTTTGTAGGCATACCGGGCCTCCGGCAGCAGGCACGGTGCTGACGGATGGGCGGTCTTACAGCACAAACGGGAAGCGAGGATGCACACCGCACAATCATGGGGCCGGGGTCTCTTGATGACCTTGTTCATCATCGTCGCCGGCGGGGCGGCGATGATGGCGCAACAGACGGGTACGATGCCGGAGCCGGCCGCGGCCGCCGCCGCAGCGCCGGCGGTCGAGCTGCCGGCGATCGATTCGGGCAGCACGGCCTGGATGATCACGGCGACGGCACTGGTCGTCCTGATGACCGTGCCCGGGCTGGCACTCTTCTATTCCGGCATGGTGCGCAAGAAGAACGTGCTCGCCACGCTGATGCAGGTCTTCGCGACCTTCGCCGTGATCTCCATCGTCTGGATGGTGATCGGCTACAGCCTGGCCTTCACCGACGGCAGCATATGGGTCGGCGGGCTGGACCGCTTCCTGCTGGCGGGCATCGGGGTCGACAGTCGACCGCTCGGCCTGCAGACGGTCACCGCAGGGTCACCCTGGTTCTCGAACGTCATCCCCGAATCGGTGTTCATGACGTTCCAGATGACCTTCGCCGCCATCACCCCGGCCCTGATCGTGGGCGCCTTCGTCGACCGGATGAAGTTCTCGGCGATGCTGGTGTTCATGATCCTCTGGTCGATCATCGTCTATGCGCCGATCGCGCATTGGGTGTGGTCGCCCAACGGCTTCCTGTTCAGCGAGGGCGTGCTCGACTTCGCGGGCGGGACCGTGGTCCACATCAACGGCGGCATCGCCGGCCTGATGTGCTGCCTCATCCTCGGCAAGCGCCTGGGCTATGGCCACGAGCCGATGCCGCCGCACAACCTGGTCCTGACGCTGGTCGGGACCGGCCTGCTCTGGGTCGGCTGGTTCGGCTTCAACGCCGGCTCGCAGGTTGCAGCCGACGGCCGTGCCGGCATGGCGCTGGCGGTCACCCACATCGCCGCTGCCGGTGCCACCGTGTCGTGGATGCTGGTGGAGTGGGCCGCCAAGGGCAAGCCGTCGCTCCTGGGTGCAGCCTCCGGTGCCGTGGCGGGTCTGGTCGCCATCACCCCTGCCTCGGGCTACGTGCTGCCGAACGGCGCCCTCGTGATCGGGCTCCTGGCCGGCATCGCCTGCTACTTCGGCGCCACCTCGCTGAAGAACGCGCTGGGCTATGACGACAGCCTCGACGTGTTCGGCGTCCACGGCATCGGCGGCATCCTGGGTGCCTTGCTCACCGGCGTCTTCGCCACCTCGGCGGTCGGCGGCGATGCGGTGAAGGGCCTGATCGACGGCAATGCCGGGCAGATCTGGATCCAGGTCAAGGGCATCCTCTGGACCGGCATCTGGTGTGCCGTCGCCACGGGCGTGATCTTGAAGCTGGTCGATCTCGTCATCGGCCTGCGCGTCGACAAGGACAGCGAGCGCGAGGGCCTGGACGTGGCCCTGCACGGCGAGACGGTGGCGTAGGCGAGCCCTTCGCTCCCTCGCTTCGCCTCCCCGGTCAGCCCGCCCCCGGTTCCGCGCATGCGGGATCGGGGGCGGGCGCCGTGCTTTTCGCCAGGTCAGCGCCCGCCGCTCAGATCGGCAGCCCGCGCATCGCGCGCGGCAGGTCGCCGACCAGCCCCATCGCGTGCCGCATGAAGAAGCGCTTGACCGGCGGCAGCCGGTCGACCAGCGCCAGGCCGGCCTCGCGCGCGACCCTCAGCGGGAAGAGATCGTTCGCGAACAGGCGGTTGATGCCGTCGGTGATGCCGACCAGCGCCAGGCCGTCGAACCTGCGCCAGGCGGCGTAGCGCTCGAGGGCCATGGCGTCCCCCGGATCGAGCCCCAGCCGCAGCCGGTCGGCCACGATCTCGGCCACCGCGGCCACGTCGCGCAAGGCCAGGTTCCAGCCCTGGCCGGCGATCGGGTGGATGCCCCGCGCCGCATCGCCCACCAGCACCGCCCGTGGCGCCGTGTAGGCATCCGCGAAGGTGAGCACGAGCGGGTAGTGCCAGCGCCGGCCCTCCAGCGTGAGCTCCCCCAGATCGTCGCCGAAGCGCTCGGCCACCTCGCCCAGGAAGGCCTTGTCGTCGAGCCCGCAGACGGTGCGGGCCAGCGCGTCGTCCAGCGCCCAGACCAAGGAGCAGCGGTTGCCCTGCATCGGCAGGCGTGCGAACGGGCCGTCCGGGAAGAAGCGCTCGATGGCGACGCCATGATGCGGGCGCTCGTGCCCCAACGTGCAGACGATCCCGGTCTGCTGGTAGGGTTGCTGCCGCACCCGGATTCCCAGCTGCTCGCGGGTCCGGGAGAATTTGCCTTCGCAGACGGCGAGGAGCGGGGCCGCGACCTGCCTTCCGTCGGCGAGCGTTGCCTTGACCCCGCCCGCCTGGATGTCGAGCGAGGCCACCTCCGCCGGGGCCAGGAGCCGCACGCCCCGAAGCTCGCCGGCACGGGCGAGCAGGCCGCCGCGGATCGCCCGGTTCTCGACGATGAAGCCCAAGGGCTCGCCGCCGACCTCGCGGTGATCGTAGCGCACGCCCAAGGGCGAGAAGCCCTCGCGGACCACGATGTCGAGGATCGGCTGGGCGGCACCCTCGAGATGCGGCCAGACGCCACTCGTCTCCAGCAGGCGCTGCCCGCCCCGGGCGATGGCGGTGACGCGGCCGTCGAACGGGGCTGCCGTCAGCGATGACAGCGCTGCCCGCTCGATCACGGCGACCTCGAAGCCGGCGCTGCCCAGCGCGTCGGCAAGCGCCAGGCCGGTCAGGCCCCCGCCGAGGACGATGACATCGACCCGTTCGGGCATGGGTTTCGTACCATCTGCTCAACGGTTGAGCGGCTGCTTACCGGGCGGGCAACGATCCCGCCCGCCAAGGCCGATCCCGGCCGGGGACCCTGTACGGAGCGTGTTGGCACGCCGCTTGCGAAGATGGAATCGCGATCGCGCGGCGTGCTGCCCTCCTCGGGAATGCTGTCGCAGATCGCTGGTCACCGTAGCCGCGCCGCCGCCGGATGGTCCGGCTCCCCCGCCGGCGGCGGCGCCGGTTCCGCGGTGCCTTCGACGTGTTTGGCCCGAGCGCCGTTCCCGGTCGATACGCGGCCGGTGCGGCCACCTCAAGCCCGGGAGGCCTACCTCCCGGGCATTTTTTTGCCGGACGACGGCAGCACCCGCGCACGAAACAGATCGTTGCCGCAACGAGCACTGGCCCAGCCGGTCGCGTGCACCTAGCTCCAGTGGGCTACTGCCGCAACCCCGGACAAGCCCGATGCCGCTACCTCTCCCCGACGATCTCAGCCTGGGGCGGGTCGGGCTCGCCGTCCGCGACCTCGACCGCTCGCTGGTCTTCTACGGCGACCGCCTGGGACTCGGCACGCTGGAACGTGAGCCGGGCCGCGCCGTCCTCGGCGCCGGTCCCAGCCCGCTCCTCGAGCTGGTCGAGCGCCGCGGCGGCGAGCGCGACGGGACCGAGGCCGGCCTCTTCCACGTGGCCCTGCGCGTGCCGGACCGTGCCGCCCTGGCGGGCATCCTGCGCCGCCTCCTTGCCGCCGATGTCCCACTGACGGGTGCGTCCGACCACATCGTCAGCGAAGCCCTCTACCTCGACGACCCCGATGGGCACGGGCTGGAGATCTATGCCGACCGCCCCCGCGACGGCTGGTTCCAGGACGGCAAGCTCCGCCTGGCGACCCTCCCGCTCGACGGGCGCGACCTGCTGGCGGCAGCCGAGGGCCCGGCGGCCCTGCCGTCCGCAACGGTGGTTGGCCACGTCCATCTGGAGACCCACGATCTCGCCGCCGCGCGCGGCTTCTATGTCGACGGGCTGGGCCTCGAGGTCATGGCGACCGTGCCCCAGGCCCTCTTCCTGGCACGCGCCCGCTACCACCATCACTTGGCGGTCAATCGCTGGAACCGTCGCCAGCGCCCGGCCGAGGACCGGCCGGGCCGGATCGGGATTCTTTACTATACGCTGCTCGCCGACCGGACGGAGCGGCTGACCGACCCGTCCGGGCTGGAGGTGCGGATCGAGCCGGCGGGCGGGCCTGCACCTCGTTGAGCTGCGCGACGTTTGCCCGCTATCGGGATGCCCCGGCACCCTGAGACAATAAGCTGCGTCACGCCGCTTCGGCCCCAGCCGCTAGGCTAAGTGATGGAACAGGGGGCAGGTCCGGTGGGAGCCATGCCCGCGGGGAGGCGTCATGCAGAAGCGCGTGCTCGTCGTCGATGACGAGCCCAATATCGTGATGTCGCTCGAGTTCCTGATGCGCCGGGCCGGCTTCGAGGTGCAGGTGGCGCGCAACGGGCGGGAAGCGCTCACGGCCCTCGACGGCACGCCGCCGGACCTGATGCTGCTCGACGTGATGATGCCCGAGTTCGACGGCTACGAGGTCTGCGAGCGGATCCGTGCCCGGCCCGAGTGGAACGCCACCAAGATCGTCATGCTCACCGCCCGCGGCCGCGAGACCGAGCGCGAGCGCGGCCTGAAGCTCGGTGCCGACGCCTACGTCACCAAGCCCTTCTCCACCCGCGAGCTGGTCGACCAGGTGAAGGGAATGCTGGGCGTCGCCTGAGGGCAGCGCCATGCAGGGTGACCGCTCCCGCCGCCGGCAGCTCGCGCTCCTGATCGTGGCGGCCCTCCTCTTCAATGCGCCCGTGCTCGCGGTTGCCGACCGGCTGGCCCTCCTCCCGGGGGTGCCGCTCACCCCGGTCTACCTCTTCACGGCCTGGCTCGCCGTCATCCTGCTCTGCGCCCTCAACCTGCGCGAGCGGCGGCCCTGATGCTCACGCCGAGCTCGATCCTCGGGATCTCGGTGCTCTATCTGGGCCTGCTGTTCGCGGTCGCGACCTGGGCCGACCGGCGGGCCGAGGCGGGCCGGAGCCTGATCCGGAGCCCTTATGTCTACACGCTGAGCCTTGCGCTCTACTGCAGCGCCTGGACCTTCTACGGCAGCGTCGGGCTCGCCAGCCGGCAGGGCCTGGCGTTCCTGCCGGTCTATCTCGGCCCCACGCTGGTGGCCCTCCTCTACCCTTTCCTGATGCGCAAGATCCTGCGCATCGCCAAGGCGCAGGGCATCACCTCGATCGCCGACTTCATCGGCGCCCGCTACGGCAAGAGCAGCCTTCTCTCCGGGCTCGTGGCCGTGGTCGCGTTCATCGCCGCCATCCCCTACATCGCCCTCCAGCTCAAGGCGGTGGCGGCCAGCGTCTCGGCCCTCCTGCCGGGCACCGACGGCACGCTCCTGGCGAGCGACGGTGCCGGCACCGCCCTCTTCGTGGCCCTGCTGCTGGCCGCCTTCGCCATCCTGTTCGGCACCCGGCACATCGACGCCACCGAGCAGCACGAGGGGCTGGTGGTGGCCGTGGCCCTGGAGAGCCTGGTCAAGCTCCTGGCCTTCCTGGTGGTCGGCGTCGTCGTGACCTGGGGCCTGTTCGACGGCTTCGGCGATCTCCTGGCCCGCCATGCTGCCAGCGGCGGCGGCCCCCGGCTCAGTCTCTCCGGCGACGGGGTGGGGCCTGCCGACTGGGCGCTGATCACGCTGCTCTCCGGCCTCGCCTTCCTGGTCCTGCCGCGGCAGTTCCAGGTGGCGGTGATCGAGAACGTGCGCGAGGACCATGTCCTCACCGCGAGCTGGCTCCTCCCGCTCTATCTGCTGGTGATCAACCTCTTCGTCCTGCCGCTGGCGCTGGCCGGCACGCTGATGAACGCCGGCGACGGCGACCTCTTCGTCCTGGGCGTGCCGCTGGCGGCCGGCCACGAGGGGCTGGCGCTGGTGGCCTATATCGGCGGGCTCTCGGCCGCGGCCGCCATGGTGGTGGTGGCCAGCGTGGCGCTGAGCACCATGATCTCGAACGACCTCCTGATGCCGGTCCTGCTCCGCTACGAGCGGCTGGGCCTGCGCCAGCGGCAGGATCTGAGCCGGCTCATCATCGCCATCCGCCGCGGTGCCATCCTGCTCATCCTGGTGCTGGGCTACGTCTTCTCGCGCCTGGTCGGCAGCCATTACGGCCTCGCCAATATCGGCTTCATCGCCTTCACCGGCGTGGCCCAGTTCGCGCCCGCCATCCTGCTGGGTATCTACTGGCGCGGGGCCAGCCGCCTCGGTGCGCTGGCCGGCATCACGGCCGGGGTCGCGGTCTGGCTCTACACGCTGGTCCTGCCGGCCTTGGCCTCGGTCGGGCTGATCGGTGCCAGCTTCGTCGGGCAGGGTGCCTTCGGGATCGAGCTGCTGCGCCCGCATGCGCTCTTGGGCCTCAGCGGCCTCGACGTCACGGCCCATGCGGTCTTCTGGAGCCTCGCCGTCAACCTCACGCTCCTGGTGCTGGTCTCCCTGCTCAGCCGGCAGAGCAGCCTCGAGCAGGTGCAGGCGGTGTGCTTCGTCGATGTCGGCCAGGAGCAGGCGCAGGCCGAGCTCTGGCGCGGCGAGGCGCAGGTCGAGGCGCTGCGCGCGCTGCTGACGCGCTTCCTGGGGCCTGCGCGCTGCGAGACGGTCTTCGCCACGGACGCCCGCCGCCGCGGCTACGACCTCGCACCCTCGGCCACGGCGGACGCGGCCCTGGTCCAGCTGATCGAACGCCAGCTGGCGCGCGCCATCGGTGCCGCCTCGGCCCGGATCATGGTGGGCTCGGTCGTGCGGGGCGAGGTGATCGGGCCCGGCGACCTGATGCAGATCCTGGACGAGGCCTCGCAGCTGATCGAGTACAGCCGGCGCCTGGAGCAGAAGCAGGCCGAGCTCGAGAAGGCGACCGAGGAGCTGCGGGTGGCCTACGAGCGGCTGCAGCAGCTGGACCAGCTCAAGGACGATTTCGTGGCCACCGTCAGCCACGAGCTGCGCACGCCTCTGACCTCGATCCGCTCCTTCTCGGAAATCCTCCTGGATACCCCCGATCTGGCCGAGACGGAGCGCCGGCAGTTCCTGCAGATCGTCGTCCGCGAGACCGACCGGCTCACCCGTCTCATCAACGACATGCTCGACCTCTCGAAGATCGAATCCGGCCGGATGGACTGGCGCGTGGACGACCACGATCTGGGCCAGATCGTCGAGGACGCCGTCGCCGCCACGAGCGGCGTCATGGCCGAGCGAGGGATCGAGGTCACGCTCGACCTCAGGCCCGCCCATGCGGTCGTCCACGCCGACCGCGACCGTCTGGTCCAGGTCGTGGTCAACCTGCTCTCGAATGCGGCCAAGTTCGTGCCCGATCAGGGCGGCCGCGTGCTGGTCCAGCTCCTGCGCCAGGACGGCGGTTTCACCCTCCGCGTCGAGGACAACGGCCCCGGCGTGCCCGAGGCCTATCGCGAGGCCGCCTTCGAGAAGTTCCGGCAGGTCGGCGGCGGCCTCAAGAGCAAGCCCAAGGGCACCGGCCTGGGCCTCACCATCTCGCGCACGATCATCGAGCGCTTCGGTGGCCGCATCTGGCTCGAGGGGGCCTCGCTCGGCGGTGCTGCCGTCTGCTTCACCCTGCCGGAAGCTCAGACCGCGCGTGCCGCAGCCTGAGCTCGCCGCTTATCCACACTTCGTACACAGGAAGCCAGCAGGCTGGCGCACTATCTTCTCCACTCATATTTTCACAGTTCCTTGCCATTACTTCTGAGCTCGGCGGAACGCCGCTCAACAAGCTCTGTTTGATTGCCAGTTCCTTGGCAGAGCTGAGCAGGAATTGGCGATGGGGAAAGGACTTGCGGTGGTGTTCGCCGCCGTGACGGCGATCTGTCTCGTCGTCGGCTGGACGATGCAGCGGGCCAAGGGCTCACCGCAGCTTGCGGTGTGGGAGCCGGCGCCAGCCCAGGCCAGTGTCTTGACCAGTGGCGCGCGCGAGTAGCTGCGGAGCCTTGCGACGTCGGTTCGTGGGCGGCGGCTACTGCCTGATGCTGCCCCGCCTCGGCAACCGGGCATGCTCGACCATGAGGCAGCGGCCCATCACGACGAAGCCGCCTCTGGCCCGTACCCGCTCCGCGGCCTCGTCGTCGCGGATGCCGACCTGCATCCAGATGAAGCGGACACCGAGCGTACTGGCAGTGTCGGCGACCGCACCCGCATGCTCCGAGCGCCGGAAGATTGCCACCATGTCGGGCACCAGTGGCAGGCTCGCGAGATCGGGCTGGACAGGCTCGCCATGCAGCACCCGGCCGGCGCAGCCCGGATTGACCGGGAGGATGCGGTAGCCCTGGTCGTGCATGTACTTGCTGACGAAGTAGGACGGCCGGTGCGGCTTGATCGAGGCACCGACGACGGCGATCGTGCGGCTCTCCGCCAGCATGCGCCGGATCAGCGCTTCCTCATCGGCCCGGCCGCTGGCAGGGGCTTCCCACGCGCGCTCCGCCATCCCGCATCTCCCCGGATCCGCACCCGGTCCGAGCGAGGAAACGCCCGGCAGGACGGCGGTTCCTCGGTCAGGCGGCCCTGCTCGGCACGGTGCCGGAATGCCAGGTGCGCATCTGCACGAGCAGGCCCTCGATGCCGCGGCTGTTGACGATCGAGTCGAACTCGGAGCGATTGGTCACCAGCATGCTGATGCCCTCGGCCACGATGTCGACGATCACGAGCCGGCCGCCCACTTCGCGCACACGCCAGTCGACGGCGACCGGCGCCTGGTTGCGGCCGAGGAAGATCTGGGTGCTCACCAGCGCGTCCGCGTCGCCCACGGGCTTGGTCCCGGCGATCACGAAGCGCTGGCCGCCCTTGTAGGCACCGAAGCGCTGGGCGAGGCTGTCGCGGGCATAGGCCTGGAAGAGGGCCACGTATTCCTGGCGCTGCTGCTCGTTGGCGGCCCGCCAATGACGGCCGAGCACGAGGCGCGCGATGAGCTGCAGGTCGGCCGCCTGGTCCAGGATGCCGGCCAGCTCATCGACCCGCTGCCGGTCGTCGGCACCGGGCCGGCTCAGCACGTCGAGCGTGCGCATGCCCAAGGCGTTGATGAAGCGCTCGGCCTCCGCCACGGGTGCCGCCTTGGCAAGGCCGGCGGGCAGGAGGAACAGGGCAGCCAGCAGGAGCGGTATCGCCCGGCGTCGCAAGGTGGCGGTGATCGGCAAGCGTCGCATCGGTGCACAGCCTCATTGAGACCAATCGGCGGGCCGCATTCTTGGCCCACCTCCATTACCATTCCGTAAAGCAGGAAGCGCTTCGCGCCGCTGTGATGCCGATCACAACGCCCGATATCGGGACCGATCAGGCGGGGGGCTGAGCCCCGGTGACGTTGCGCTGCTCGAGCCTGCGGCGCATCTCGGACAGGAGGCCGTCCACCCCGCCGCGGTTGACGATGTCGTTGGCCTCGGAGCGCTGGGTGATCACCAGGCTCACCCCTTCGGCCACGATGTCGATCAGCAGGGACTGCCCGTTCTCGCCCTTGCGCACCCGCCAGTCGACCCGGTAGGTCGGGCCGCCGGACGGCTGGGCGATGTTGGTCGAGACCACGGTGTCGGTGTCGTCCACCTTGCGCGAGCCCGAGATGTCGAAGGTCTGGCCGGCATAGGAATCGATCCGCTCGGCCATCGCCTGGAGCACCAGGGCGTCGAACAGGCGCAGATACTCCTTGCGCTGATCCTCGCTGGCCGAGCGCCAGTGCCGGCCGAGGATGACCCTGGCCACGTATTGCATGTCGGTCGACTGGTTGAGGACGGCCTTCAGCTTCTTCGCCCGCTCCTCGGGCGGCAGCGAGCGCTGCTTCAGGATCTCGATCGTCTCCTGCCCGAGGCGCTCGATGAAGGTCTCGGCACTGGCATCGGCAGCACCGGCCCGCGCCACGGGCAAGGCCGCGATCGCGCCCGCGGCCAGCAGGAGATGCCGCCGGCCGAGTGCTGGGCCAGGAACGCTATTGCGCATCGTCACCACCGCCTTCCGGGTCCTTGAAGATGTCGTCGTAGCTCTGGTCGTCAACCGGTGCTGCACCGTTGCGGATCTGGGCCGCGCGCCGCTGACTGTAGGCCGAGCGCACGGTCGAATACATGTCCAGCGTGTTGCGGCGGAGGTCGTCCACCACCTCGATGGCCTGCTCACGGTCGGATACCGTACCCGTACCGAAACGGGCGTAGCGCTCCGTGGTGCCGATGCAGCAGCTGTTGAACGGGTCGATGAAGTAGTCCCCTACCCGTCCGCCCGCATCGCGCACGTTCGAAGGCCCGAGGAAGGGCAGCATCAGGTAGGCGCCCGGCTTGAGGCCGTAGGAGCCCAGCGTCTGCCCGAAATCCTCCTCGTGCTGCTGGTAGCCCAAGGGCCCCGCCACGTCGAAGAGGCCGGCAAGGCCCAGGCTGGTGTTGATCATGAAGCGGCTGAGCGTGACGCCGGCGCGCTCGCCCTCGCCCTGGAGCAGGTCGTTGGCGAAGATCACGGGCGAGCGCAGGTTGCCCAGGAAGTTGCGGACCGAGCCCCGCACCGGCTCCGGCGTGACGTAGCGGTAGCCGCGTGCCACGGGCTCCAGCACGGCCCGGTCGACCGTATCGTTGAAGCGGAAGATGGCCCGGTTCATGGGCTCGAGCGGATCGTAGACCTCCTGGGACTTGCTGGCGCAGCCGGCAAGCAGGCCCAGCAGAAGGGCGGCCGCCACCGCGCCACCGTGGCCGTGGGTGTGGACCTGTCGGGCAGTCATCGTATCCGTCCGATCCTGTTGCAGCCGCACGTCTGTCGCTCCAGGGCCCGCCGACGCTGCTACCATGACTGGCAGCGGGACATCCTCCTCCTCGACCGTAGGCTGTCCGTCCGGCCACATGCCAGGGCTAACTACGCTGTCCCGAGCACACTGGACTAGGCGACCGGGAACACAGCAGGGCCTTGACCCGATCATATAAAGAAATGTAGATATCCTCGATCTTGCAAACCTGCTGGGGGAGGATCCTTGGCCGAGCCGCTGGCGCATCTGCTGACCGGGATCAGGGCCGCTGCCGACCCGTCGCGGCTGCGCCTGCTCGCGATCTGCTCGCAGGGCGAGTGGACGGTGAGCGAGCTGGTCCAGGTGCTGGGTCAGAGCCAGCCGCGCATCTCGCGCCACCTCAAGATCCTGGCCGAGGCCGGCCTGCTCGACCGCTTCCGCGAGGGCGGCTGGGTGTTCTACCGCCGGGCCCAGGGCGGCGAGGGTGCGCGGGTGGCGCGCTCGCTCTGCCGCCTCCTCCCCGACGACGATCCGGCGCTGGTGCTCGACCGGCAGCGTCTCGCCGCCGTGCGTGAGGCCCGCCGCCAGCAGGCCGAACGCTATTTCGACGGCCGGGCCGCGGGCTGGGACAGCGAGCGGGACCTCGGCATCGACGGTGCCCTGGTCGAGACCGAGCTGCAGCGCCTGTTCGAGACCGACCGGCCCGCCAACCTGCTGGATGTGGGCACCGGCACCGGCCGCCTGCTGCGCCTCCTGGCCCGGCATGTCGGCTTCGGGCTCGGCATCGACATCAGCCACGACATGCTGGCCGCTGCCCGTGCCAGCCTGGACCAGCGCGAGGCGCGCAACTGCCAGGTCCGCCATGGCGACATGTACCAGCTGCCGCTGCCCGACCGCAGCTTCGCGGCCGTGCTGCTGCACCAGGTGCTGCATTTCGCGGACGACCCGTTGCGGGTGCTGACCGAGGCCGCGCGCGTGCTGGGGCCCGGCGGGCGGCTGGTGGTCGTGGACCTCCTGAACCATGGGCAGGAGCAGCTGCGGACCCTGAAGGCGCACCGGCGCCTGGGCTTCGGGCCGGGCGAGATGTCGGCCTGGTTCCGCGAGCTGGGCCTGGCCGAGGAGCCCGCCGTGCAGGTCGCCGGCCAGGGCCTGACGGTCATGATCTGGATCGCACGGCGGCCGGGTGCCGCCCGTGCCGCCAACATCGATGTGGAGCGGAGGGACGCGGCATGAGGATCGTGGACGGCAAGGCTCATGCCGTGAGCTCGCTGGGGGCACCGCTGCCGCCGATCGAGCTGTCGATCGAGATCTTCCCGCCCAAGACCGCCGAGGCCGAGGCCCGGCTGTGGCGCAACCTCGAGCTGTTCGCGGCTGCGAGCCCGCGCTTCATCTCGGTCACCTGCGGTGCGGGCGGGACGGGCAGCGACGGCACCTTCCCGCTCGTGCGCGGGGTGCAGGAGCGGCTGGGCACGCCGGCGGCGGCCCATCTCACCTGCGCCTGCGCATCGCGCGAGGAGATCGACGGGATCGCACGCCGCTACTGGGCCGCCGGCATCCGCCGGATCGTGGCGCTCCGCGGCGACGCGCCCAAGGATGGCGGCCCCTATCGGCCGCGCGCCGACGGCTATGCCTATGCCAGCGACCTGATCACGGGCCTGCGCCGCATCGCCGACTTCGAGATCAACGCCGCCTGCTATCCGGAAGTGCACCCCGAGGCCGAAAGTGCCCTTGCCGACCTCGAGAACCTGAAGCGCAAGGTCGAGGCCGGGGCCACCCGCGTCGTGACGCAGTACTGCTTCGACACCGACCGCATCCTCCGTTTCCGCGACGCGATGGAGATTGCCGGCATCCGGGCCGAGTTCGTGCCGGGCATCATGCCGATCCACAACTTCACCCAGATCAGGCGCTTCAGCCAGGGCTGCGGGGCCTCGATCCCGGCGTGGCTCGAGCAGCTCTTCGCAGGGGTGGACGAGAGCTCGCCGCTGCACTCGATGCTGGCCGCCAGCGTGGCGGTCGAGCAGTGCCGCCGGCTCGCGGCCGAAGGCCTGACGCAGTTCCACGTCTATGCCCTCAACCGCGCCGAGCTGCCGCTGGCCCTTCTCCGCCTCCTCGGCATCACGGCACCCATTCCTGCCGCCGCCTGAAGCGGGAGTACCTCTTGACCGACTTCCTCGACCACGCCCGCGAACGCGTCCTTCTCCTCGACGGGGCGATGGGGACGCAGATCCAGGGCCGCGACCTCACGCTCGACGACTTCTGGGGCCAGGAGAACTGCTCGGAGGTCCTGAACCTCAGCCGGCCCGACCTGATCCGCGAGATCCACCTGGGCTACCTCCGGGCCGGGGCCGACGCGGTCGAGACCAACAGCTTCGGCGGCTCGCCGATCACGCTGGGCGAGTTCGGCCTCCAGGAGCGTGCGGTCGAGATCAACCGACTGGCGGCCCAGCTTGCACGGGAGGCGGTCGAGACCCTGGCCGGCGACGGCCGTGCCCGCTTCGTCATCGGTGCGATCGGCCCCGGCACGCGGCTCCCGAGCCTGGGCCATGTGGCCTATCGCGAGCTGGAGAGCGCCTTCGCTGTCCAGACCCAGGGGCTGATCGAGGGCGGCTCGGATGCGATCCTGATCGAGACCTGCCAGGACCCGCTCCAGGCCAAGGCCGCCGTGAACGGTGCGCGAGCGGCCTTCGCCGCCGCCGGCCGCGAGCTGCCGCTCATGGTCCAGGTCACGATCGAGACCACGGGTGCGATGCTGGTCGGCACCGACATCGCCGCTGCCGCCACCATCATGGGCGCGCTCGATGTGCCCGTCCTGGGCCTGAACTGTGCCACCGGCCCCAAGGAGATGGCCGAGCATATCCGCCATCTGGGCCAGAGCTGGCCGGGCCTGATCTCGGTCCTGCCCAATGCCGGCCTGCCCGAGCTGCGCTGCGGCCACCCGCACTATCCCCTGGGTGCGGAGGAGCTGGCACGCTGGCTCGAGCGCTTCATCCAGGAGGACGGCGTCAACATCGTCGGCGGCTGCTGCGGCACCGGGGCCGAGCACATCGCCGCCGTCGACGCCATGCTGCGCCGGATCGCCGAGGACGGCTACCGGCCTCGGCCGAAGGCCCGCCAGCCGGTCTGGACCCCCTCGCTCGCCTCCCTGTTCTCGCCCGTGCCGCTGCGCCAGGAGAGCGCCTTTCTGGCCATCGGCGAGCGCTGCAATGCCAATGGCTCGAAGAAGTTCAGGGAGCTGCAGGCGTCCGGCGACTGGGACGGCTGTGTGGCCATGGGCAAGGAGCAGGCACGCGAGGCCAGCCATGCCCTCGACGTCTGCACCGCCTATGTCGGCCGCGACGAGGTGAGCGACATGCGCGAGGTGATCTCGCGCATGCGCGGCCAGGTCGATGCGCCGCTGGTGATCGATTTCGACCGAGCTGCCGGTGCTCGAGTTCGCCCTCGAGCTCTATGGCGGCAAGGCCGTCCTGAACTCGATCAACTTCGAGGACGGGGAGGGCCCGGCCGAGAAGCGGATGGCGCTGGCCAGGAAGCACGGCAGTGCGGTGATAGCACTCACCATCGACGAGGTGGGCATGGCGAAGACGGCGGAGGACAAGCTCCGCGTCGCCCGCCGCCTGGTCGACTTCGCCTGCGGCCGCTACGGCCTGCCGCAGTCGGACCTGCTGATCGACCCGCTCACCTTCACCGTCTGCACCGGCAACGAGGACGACCGCAAGCTGGGCCTGTGGACCCTGGACGCGATCGAGACGATCCGGGCCGAGTTCCCCGAGCTCCAGATCATCCTGGGCCTCTCCAACATCTCCTTCGGCCTCAACGCCGCCGCCCGGCACGTGCTGAATTCGGTCATGCTCGACCACGCCATGCGCCGTGGTCTCACCGGGGCCATCGTCCACAGCAGCAAGATCATGCCGCTGCACAAGATCCCGGAGGAGGAGGCGCGCACCGCCGAGGACCTGATCTTCGACCGCCGCCGCGACGGCTACGACCCCCTGCACGCCTTCATCGCCCTCTTCGCCGATCGCAAGGCCGAGGCCTCGGCCAAGCGGGCCCGGCCCGAGACGGTCGAGGAGCGTCTGAAGCTGCGGATCGTGGACGGCGACAAGCAGGGCCTGGAAGCCGAGCTCGAGGAGGCGCTGCAGCGCTACAGCCCGCTCGACATCATCAACACGCTGCTGCTCGACGGGATGAAGACCGTGGGCGAGCTGTTCGGTGCCGGCAAGATGCAGCTGCCCTTCGTCCTCCAGTCGGCCGAGACGATGAAGAAGGCGGTGGCCTACCTGGAGCCGCTGATGGAGCGGGTCGAGGGCACGCAGAAGGGCACCATCGTGCTCGCCACCGTGAAGGGCGACGTCCACGACATCGGCAAGAACCTGGTCGACATCATCCTCACCAACAACGGCTACCGGGTCGTCAATCTCGGCATCAAGCAGCCGCTGGCCTCGATCCTGGAGGCGGCGGAGGCCAACCGCGCCAACGCCGTCGGCATGTCGGGCCTGCTGGTGAAGTCGACCGTGATCATGCGCGAGAACCTGGAGGAGATGGCGCGTCAGGGCCTGCGCACGCCGGTGCTCCTGGGCGGTGCCGCCCTCACCCGCGCCTATGTCGAGGAGGACTGCTTCAAGGCCTATGGCGAGGCGCCGGTCGCCTATGCCCGCGATGCCTTCGACGGGCTGGCGCTCATGGACAAGGTCATGACCGGCACGTACGAGGCCCATTGCACCGCCCGCGCCGGCAGCAAGGCCGCGCGGAGCAGCAAGCGCCCGCGCACGCTGGAAGCCGCGGAAGGTGCCCAGCCTTCGATCCTGCGGCCTGTCGAGCACGAGGAGATCCGCCTCCGCCGCCACGAGCTGACCCGGGACGTGCCGGTGCCGACCCCACCCTTCTGGGGCACGGCCGTGGTCGAGCGGGTGCCGGTCAAGGCGCTGCTGCCCTACCTCAACGAGCAGATGCTCTATCAATTCCACTGGGGCTACGAGAAGCAGGGCAGGCGGCCGGAGGAGTTCCTGCGCTGGGCGCACAAGGAGCTGCGGCCGGTGCTGGCCGACCTCGTGGCCGAGGCCGAGCGGGAGGCGATCTTCACGCCCCAGGCGGCCTACGGCTACTTCAAGGCCGCGGGCGACGGCAACGATATCGTCCTCTTCGCCGAGGACGGCAGGCAGGAGCTCGCCCGCTTCGCCCTGCCGCGTCAGGCCAAGGAGGGCGGCCTGTGCGTCGCCGACTTCCTGCGCGACGTCGGCGAGGGCCAGCGCGACGTGCTGGGCCTTCAGGTCGTCACCGTCGGCCAGCGCGCCTCCGAGGTCGCCCGGGAGTGGTTCGCGCAGAACCGCTACCAGGACTATGTGCGGCTGCACGGGCTGGGCGTGGAGCTGGCCGAGGCGCTGGCGGAGTATGTCCACGCCCGCATCCGCGCCGAGCTCGGCTTCGGCCACGAGGACGCACGCGAGATGCGGCTGCTCCTGAAGCAGGGCTATCGCGGCAGCCGCTACAGCTTCGGCTATCCCGCCTGCCCCAACCTCGCCGACCAGGTGCCGCTTCTTGAGCTTCTCGGTGCCTCACGAATAGGCGTCGAGCTCGGCGAGGAATGGCAGCTCTGGCCCGAGCAGAGCACCTCGGCCATCGTCCTCCACCATCCCGAGGCGCGCTACTTCAACATTTGACCCCTCGAGTGTTGCGGCGGCACGTCGGTTGCATGACACGATTGGGCTATGAAGGACCCGGCGCGGGCCTCTGCCGCCGGCTTCGCCGTCGCGGAGGCTCTCGCTTGGTAGTATAGATTGCTGCCATTGAACTCGCCATCAAGGCGAGCGTGGAGCGGGAGTTAAAGCAATGAACGTGGCGCAGTGGGGCGAGGCGCTGTCCTCGCCGGCGTCGAGGAGAACCGCGGCCGTCCGCCTGCCGGGCGCCCGGCCATGACGGTCCTGGTCTTGTGGGCCTGCCTCGCGGGCCAGCCGCAGGAATGCACCTCGGTCAACCTGCCGGGCCGCTATCCCGTCGACCAGTGCCGGAACTTCGCGCGGGCGGAGGCCCGCGACTTCGAGAACCGCCATCCGGAGCGGCGGGTGACCCAGACCTGGTGCCTGCGGATGGGCGGCCTCGAGGCCTGACGGACCGGTCGACACGTCGGCAGGCTTGCGGCCCACCTCGACAGGTCGTTATCACAGTTTCTTAATTTGTATCCTCTATCCGCTTCCCGCGCGCGGTCGGGAAGGGTAGATTCACTTCCGCGCTAACCGCCGTCGACGCAGGCTCGCATGCACATAGCTACTTCGCGGCTGCTCCTGACCCTGACTTTGGCCACGGTGCCCTGGCTCCCGGCACAAGCGGCCACGCAGCAGGCCCCGGTACCGGCGGCGACTGTCAAAAAGACGACCGCACCCGCACCGGCTGCCAGGAAGACCGCAGCACCCGCGACGGCCGCCAAGAAGGTTGCCGCACCGGCCCTGGCGATCGAGGCGGCGGCGCGGGCCGATGCCGGCCTGACGCCGATCTATGCCGCGCGCGCGTTCAGCCCGCTATGGTCCGGCAGCCCCGACGCGGCGCTCCGGCGCTCCGTCATGCTGGCCCTTCTCGGCCGCGAGCAGCGCCATGTCGGCGGCGGTGCCGCGGTCGACAAGCTCACCCGCGTCTTCGCGCAGGCCGGGACACAGGCCGAGGCCGAGCTGGGGCTCACCCGTGCCGCCATGGCCTACATGGAGCGCCGTGCCGCCGGCCGCTCGCTGTCGACGGCCGCCGTCACCAATGCGCTGGCAGCGCTCGGTCGCGCCAGGCCCGGCTCGGACCTCGAGCTCGGCCTTGCCGAGCTGCGCGTGGTCGAGGCCCTGGGCGGCTGGTCCATGGTCCGCATGCTGCCGCCGCCCTCGGCCCTGCTCCCGCCGCTGACGCCCATCCGCCCGGAGCTCGAGCTGGCCCTGCCCTACGAGCTGCGCCCCAAGCCGCAGCCGGAGATGGCAGGCCTGCGCCGCCGTCTGGTCCAGTCGCTCGATCTCGACAGCCGCTACCTCGCCGGCGACGAGATGGACGGGAGTGTCCAGGAGGCGGTCCGCAGCTTCCAGACCCGGCACGGGCTGATCCCGGACGGTGTCGTCGGCGCCCGGACCGCCGCGGTGATGAACGAGAGCGTCGGCGCCCAGATCCGGCAGGTCGAGCTCAACATGGCTCGCCCCGGGACCGAGGGGCGCGCCCGCCTCGCCCGCTACATCGAGGTCAATGTCCCGGCCTTCGAGCTGCGTCTGGTCGAGTCCGGGCGGACCACCTGGCGCTCGCGGATCATCGTCGGCGACAGCGACACGCCAACTCCGCTGTTCGACGACTGGATGCGCTACATCGAGCTCAACCCCTCCTGGTACGTGCCGCGGAGCATCGTGAAGGAGGTGCTGGACAAGGAGGTCAAGGAGCCGGGCTACATGAGCAAGGCCGGCTTCACCTGGCGCGGCGGCGGCGAGAACGGGGCCCCTGCCAGGCTGATCCAGCGGCCGGGGGCGGAGAACGCCCTGGGCCGGCTCAAGTTCGTGTTCCCGAACCATCACGCGGTCTACATCCACGACACGCCGAACCGCGGTCTGTTCAGCCGCCACGACCGCACGCTGAGCCATGGCTGCATCAGGCTGGAGCAGCCGATGGGCCTTGCCGTGGCGCTGCTCGGCAGCCAGGGCTGGGACGCGGCCCGGATCGAGATGGCGCTGGAGAAGCCCGGCACCCGCCGGCTGCTCCTGGAGAAGCCCGTCCCGGTCTTCCTCGACTACCGTACCGCGACCGTCGATCCGGACGGCCGTCTCCAGCTCTGGCAGGACATCTACGACTTCGACGCCAAGGGTGTCCTGCGCTTCGCCGGCAAGGGCCTGCCGCCCGAGAACCCGCCGGCACCCGCCCCGCCGCCGGTGCCGACGGCCCCCCAGCCGTCGCTGCCTTCCGCCGGCACGGTCGCCGCGAACGAGGCCCCGGCGATGCCTCCGCCCCCGGTGGCGCCGACCGGCCTCTAGAAGCGCAGGTCAGCCGGCGTCAGCCCGGCTCGGCTGCCTCGACGATCTCCGTCCGGCGCACGCCCACAGCACTGGCCAGCAGCGTCAGCCGGTCGGCGACCACCTCGCTGTCCGGCACCCGGGCACTTCGGCCCACCTCCAGGTGCAGGCCGTCCGTGTCGATCCGGAGCCGGGCCCCTTCCAGGATTTCCGGCACGCTGCCGGAGATGCGGTAGCCCAGCAGCATGGTGCGGCCCAGGATCTGCGCCCGCCGGCGCGCGGTCGGGCTCAGGAGGCCGATGGCGGGCTCCAGCCGCGGGTCGTTCAGCCGGCCCGGGTAGCGGGCGTGGATGGCGGCGGCGAGGAAGACCCGCTCGGTGTGGTCGATGCCGATGAACGGGAACTGGAGCAGGCGGCGGAAGCTCTCCAGGCCCTGCAGGTCGGCATGGTCGCGCCAGGCGATGTCGGAAAGGGCGCAGGCCGCCACCCGCAGGCGCCGCTCGGAAGCGGTCTCGCCGGGGAAGAGGTCGTCCGTCCAGCGCGTCAGCGCCCGGCCGAAGCCGGCCACGCGCGCCAGCGGCACCCCCAGCACCTGCGCCCCCTCGATCAGCGGGTCGAGATAGCGCTCCTCGGCATCGAGCTGGGTGTAGAGCCAGCCCTCGCGCACGCCCAAGGCAGAGAACACCAGCTGGTCCGGCTCCAGCCGCTTCAGCACCCGGTCCAGGACCAGGGCCGCCGCCCTGATCGTCGGCACCCGGCGCGAGGGCACGCCCGGCACCTTCGCGACCTCCTCCTCCGGCATCCGCCACAGCTTGCGGATGAACTTGCGCGCCTTGGCCGCCTTCAGCGTGTAGCCGTGCACAACCCGCACCGGTGCATCGACGTTCGCCATGTGCACCTTGGCCAGCGCCCGCCAGCCCCCGCCCACGGCATGGAACACGGCACCTGTGAGGTTCGGCGGCAGCCGCGCCTTCAGGAGCTTGTCGACATGGTCCTTGGCCTTGACCCCGTGCCTGGCCAGCAGCGACTGCACCGGCAGGGCCCCCAGGGGCAGGCTCACCGAGCGCTCGCCCACCCGGTCGTCGATCACCTCGACCACCTCGAGGCTGCCGCCGCCCATGTCGCCCACGAGACCGGTCGGCCGATAGAAGCCGGAAACCACGCCCAGCCCCGCATAACGGGCCTCCTCGCCGCCGCTCAGCACGCGGACGGCGAGCCCGGTCTCCTTCGCGATCTCGGCTGCCAGGGCCGGCCCGTTGCTGGCCCGGCGCATGGCCTCGGTCGCCAGCACGTCGATGCGCGCGGCCTCCATCGCCGTGGCCACGGCCTGGAACCGGCGCACCGCCTCGACCGTGCGCCGCGCCCCTTCGGCCGGAAGCTCGCCGGTCTCGTCCAGCCCTTCCGCCAGCCGGCACAAGGACTTCTCGTTGAAGCGCGGGAACGGTGCCCGGCCCAGCTGGTCGTAGACCACGAGCCGGACCGAGTTCGAGCCGATGTCGACGATGGCATAATGCTGCTGCTCGCGCCGGAGCACCCGCTCCGGCACCAGCTCCAAGGGCCGGCTGACGGCCGGCTGATCCTGAGCGGCCGCGTCCTCGTTCATCGCCTGCCACCTCCCGTGGAGCTCGGACAGTGGCCGAAAGAGCTGGGATCCGGAAGGGTGCCGGCCGGAAGCGCGCTGTGCTGCCGCGCCCAGGCGCTCAGCCGGCCCGGATCGCCTCCACCCTGATCTCCTCCACCAGCCGCGCCTTGAGGTCCGAGAACTCGGCCCCGGTCTTCATCCGGTAGTCCCGCGGATGCGGCAGGGGCACCGCCACGTCGGCCTTGATCCGCCCCGGCCGCGCCGTCATCACCACCACCCGGTTGGCGAGGAAGATCGCCTCCTCGATGTCGTGGGTGACGAACAGCACCGTCGTCCGCTCCGCCTCCCAGATCGCCAGCAGCAGCTCCTGCATGAGCGAGCGGGTCTGGTTGTCGAGCGCCCCGAACGGCTCGTCGAGCAGGAGGATCAAGGGCTCGTTCGCCAGCGCCCGGGCGATCGCCGTCCGCTGCTGCATCCCGCCCGAGAGCTGCCGCGGAAAATGCCGCTCGAAGCCCGTGAGCCCGACCTTGGCCACGTACGCGGCCACGATCCGTTCCCGCTCGGCTGCCGGCACGCCGCGCTCGCGCAGGCCGAAGGCGATGTTCCGCGCCACCGTGAGCCAGGGGAAGAGCGTGTAGGACTGGAACACCATGCCCCGGTCCGGCCCCGGCCCGCTCACCTCCCGCCCATCCAGCAGCACGCGGCCCGCGCTCGGCCGGTCGAGCCCGGCCACGATGCGCAGCAAGGTCGACTTCCCGCAGCCCGAGGGTCCCAGGATGGCCACGAAGTCGTTGTCCGGCACGGCGAGGCTGGTCGGCTCCAGCGCCCGGGTGGAGGGCGCGCCGCGCGCACCCGGGAACGTGCGCGACACCCCCTCCAGCACGAGCCCGCTCAAGCCAGGCTCCAGGGGAAGAGCCGGCGGTTCAGCGCCTTGAACAGGAAGTCGGAGACGAGCCCGATCACCCCGATGACGATGATGCCGAAGATGATCTGGCCGGTGTTCAGGAGCGCCTGGCTGTCGACGATCATGTGCCCGATGCCGGACGAGGACCCGATCAGCTCGGCCACGATCACGTAGGTCCAGGCCCAGCCCAGGACGAGCCGCAGGATCTCGGCGATGCCCGGTGCCGAGGCCGGCAGCAGCACGCGGCTGCACGATCCCCGAAGGCCGCGCCCCCAGCGTGTAGGCCGCCTCCACCAGGTCCCGCCGTACGGAGCCCACGGCGACCGAGACCATGATCACGAGCTGGAAGAAGGAGCCGATGAAGATCACGAGCAGCTTCTGCATCTCCCCCAGCCCCGCCCAGAGGATGAGCAGCGGGATGAAGGCCGAGGCCGGCAGGTAGCGCGCGAACGAGACGAAGGGCTCCAGGAACGCCTCGACCGGCTTGAACGCCCCCATGAGGATGCCCAGCGGCACCCCGATCAGCGGCCGCGAGCGCGAACCCGCCCACCACGCGCCAGATCGTGACCGCGATGTCGTAGGCGAAGCCGAACGCCACCAGCAGGTTGACGCCTTCCCGCACCATGGTGAGCGGGTCGGCCAGGAAGAACGGCGACACCCACCCGCCGAAGGTCGCGAGCGACCACAGGCCGATGAAGAGGATGAAGAACGCCGCCCCCAGCCCGACGCGGGCCAGAGGCGGGATGGGCTCAAGCGGCCGGGGCATGGGACGACTGGGGAACTATCGGCCGGAGATCAGTCGATGAACCTCGTGTCGATGATGCTCTCGATCGCCGGCACCTGGCGGATGATCCCCAGATCCAGGAGCAGCTGGGCCGCCTCCTTGCTGAAGCTCTGGATCTCGCCCGCGAAGAAGGTCTTGTTGGCCGCGCGGTCCTGCCAGCGGAGGTATTTGGCGGAAGCGGCGAACTGCTCGCCCGTCTGCTTCACGTCGGCACCCATGATCCCGTAGGCCTGCTCGGGCTGCTGCGCGATCATCTCCAGGGCCTGGAAGTAGCTTTGGGCCAGCGCCTTGCCGGCCTCGGCGTTGCCGTCGAGGAAGGCGGGCGTGCAGCCGAACGTGTCCATGATCATCGGGTAGTCGAGCGTGGTGGCGATGATCTTGCCGGCCTCGGGCTTGTCGCGCACGGCCGAGAGATAGGGCTCGTAGGTCATGGCGGCGTCGTTCTGCCCGGCGATGAAGGCCTGGGCCGCCGCCGCCGGTTCCAGGTTCAAGACCGTGACGTCCTTCACCGAGAGGCCGTTCTTGGAGAGGAACCAGGCAAGCGTGAAGAAGGGTGCGGTCCCGGGCGCCGAGGCCGCCACGGTCTTGCCCTTGAGCTCCTTGATCGAGCCGATCTCGTTGCGGACGACCATGCCGTCCGCACCGTAGGACTTGTCGAGCTGGAAGATTTGCCGGGTCGGCACGCCGTTGGCGTTCCAGACGATCCAGGTCTCGACGGTCGTGGCCGCGCACTCGATGTCGCCCGAGGCGATCGCGAGGTGCCGGTCCTTCTGCGGGATCTTCTTGATCGTCACGTCGAGCCCGTTGCGCTCGAAGATCCCCGCCTGCTTCGCCAGCGTCAGCGGCGCGAACCCCGTCCACCCGCTGATCCCGATCCCCACCTCCACGGGTTCCGCCGCCTGGGCGGCACCGCTTCCCAGCACCAGCCAGAAGGCCGCCAGCATCCCGATTCCGCGCATCCGCCTCATCGCCATCCTCTCTACCTGCCCGCGGCCCCGCCTCAGTGTTAGGGCAGGCCGCCATCGGCGGGAAGCGAGCGCAGCGCAACAAGGCCCGTTCTCGGACGGCCGCAATCAGGCGCATCCGGATTGCGGCCTGTTGAAGCACCCCGACAAATTTCGCGACCTTGTGGCAAGCCTATGGCATTTCCCCGCTCCGGCAGGAGGAGGCAACAGCAATGCATGTGCCACAGGCTTGCGAGTTTCGCGGCGCGCATGGAGGGATGGCGGTCGTCGTCTGCCCGCCGGGGCTGGGCGACGCCGAGCTGCGCATGATCGGCCGCCGCGCCTGCTTCGGCCGCCAGGACTGCACGGCATGGTTCTGGGACGATCGCGACAGCGCGCCGGAAGCCCCGCCCACCCCCGAGCAGCCGATGTCCGAGGCCCAGGCCGACGCCGCTGTCGCGATCTACATCGCGAGCACGGACCGGGTCTGCCGCGCCATGCCGGACGAGCAGGCAGCCTGACCGCTTCGTCGGGCGGGCCCCGGCCGCGGGATGCGGTTGAACTCGCTCGACGGCCGGACATGTTATGGCCGGCGCCGGGACTGCACGGATGAGGCCGGCGGTGCGCGGCCGCGACCACTTCCCGAAGAAGCAGCAGGAGGCCAAGCCATGTCCGTCGACGTGAAGTACACCACCAGCGCCACGGCCACCGGCGGCCGTGACGGCCGCTCCGCCACCAAGGACGGCAGCCTGGACGTGAAGCTGGCCACGCCCAAGGAGCTGGGCGGCGGTGGTGGCCCGGGCAACAACCCGGAGCAGCTGTTCGCGGCCGGCTATGCCGCCTGCTTCCTGGGGGCCATGAAGTTCGTGGCCTCGCAGGGCGGGACGGCCAAGGTGCCGAACGATGCCACGGTGACCTCGACGGTGGGCATCGGCCCGCGCTCGGAGGGCGGCTTCGGCATCACCGTGGCCCTCGACATCGGGCTCCCCGGCGTGGACAAGGCGCAGGCGCAGGAGCTGGTGGAGAAGGCGCACCAGGTCTGCCCCTACTCGAACGCCACCCGTGGCAATGTGGACGTCAAGCTCAACGTCGCTTGAGTTGGGCGGCGGCTTGCCCCTTTAAAGGCACGCGCTCCCATGAGCTGCGGGGCGCGCCACCATAGGGAGGGGGTGTGGCGATGGCCGAGCAGGCATTGGCGGGTATCAGGGTCCTCGATCTCACCCGCATCCTGGCCGGCCCCAGCCTCACCCAGCTCCTGGGCGATCTCGGCGCCGACATCATCAAGATCGAGCGCCCGGGCGAGGGCGACGACACCCGCAAGTGGGGCCCGCCCTATGTGCAGGGCAAGGACGGAGAGCCCACCCGCGAGAGCGCCTATTATCTGAGCGCCAACCGCAACAAGCGCTCGGTCGCCATCGACATCGCCCATCCCGAGGGCCAGCGCCTCGTCCGCCGGCTGCTCACCGGCTGCCAGATCCTGGTCGAGAACTTCAAGGTCGGCGGGCTCGCCAAGTTCGGCCTCGACTTTCAAAGCCTCCAGGCCGAGTTCCCGGCCCTGGTCTACTGCTCGGTCACCGGCTTCGGCCAGACGGGCCCCTACGCCCCGCGCGCGGGCTACGACTACCTGGCCCAGGGCTATGGCGGGATCATGAGCCTCACCGGCGAGCCCGACGGCGAGCCGGTGAAGGTGGGGGTGGGCATCTGCGATCTCATGTGCGCCATGTACGGCTCGGTGGCCGTCCTGGCTGCCCTGCGGCACGCCGAGCGGACGGGCCAGGGCCAGCATGTCGACATGGCGCTGCTCGACACGCAGGTGGCCTGGCTGGTGAACGAGGGCATGAACTACCTGGTCTCGGGCCAGGTGCCGCGCCGGCTCGGCAACGAGCACGCCAACATCGTCCCCTACAAGGTGTTCGAGAGTGCGGACGGCTACGTCATCCTGGCCGTCGGCAACGACGCCCAGTTCCGCCGCTGGTGCGCCTTCGCCGGGGCCGACGAGCTTGCCGCCGATCCGCGCTTCCTGACCAATCCCCTGCGGGTGACGAACCGGGAGGCGCTCTATGCGCTGATGCCGGACTACACCCGGCGCAAGACCACGCAGGCCTGGGTCGACGGGCTGGCAGCGCTGGGCGTGCCCTGCGGGCCGGTCAACAATCTGGACCAGGTCTTCGCCGACCCGCAGGTGGTGGCCCGCGGCATGCGGATCGAGATGCCGCATCCGCAAGCCGCCTCCGGCACCGTCCCGCTGATCGCGAGCCCGATCAAGATGAGCGCCACGCCGCCCAGCTACCGCCACGCGCCACCGACCCTGGGCCAGCACACGGACGAGGTGCTGGAGGAGCTGCTGGGCCTCGATGCCGGGGAGCGTGGACGCCTGCGCGAGCAGGGGATCATCGGCTGACCGGCCCCTTCACGGCTGCTTGCGGAACTTGTGGCTCGGCATGATATTGTAGTTGCAGAAGCGCCTCACAGGCTGAGCCACGACAATGGGCCCGACACGTGTTCTTGCCGCTCTGATGGGCGGCCTGATGCTCGCCGGTTGCACGGATGGTGACCGCTACGAGAACCGCACCTATGCCTATGACGGCTGGGGCAACCGCTCCGGCGGCTATTACGGTTATCCGTCCCGCTACTACGGGTACCCGTACCGATATTACGACAATCGGCGGTACTACGACCACGATCATGACGACGACGATGATGATCATGACCACGAAACCACGATCACGACCAGGATCGCGCCGACCGTGATCGCTCGCAGGACGGCCGCTCGGAGAGCGCCGGGCGAAGGACGAGCTGCGATGAACGCACCCAGGTCTGCTACAAGGGCGGCAAGCTGAACACCGCCGAGACGCGGGACGAGTTCGGCCGGGACGCTGCCCGCCGGACGACAAGGCTGCGCGAGCGCTACGACACCAAGGACATCTACCTGCCGCGCCGGAACGTGGTCTGCGATGGCGGCAGCAACACCTGCTATCGCGGCGGCAAGCCGGACCGGCAGGCCACCCGCGACCAGTTCGGCAGGAAGGCCGCACGGAAGGTCGACAAGGACTGAGCAGGCGCGGCAGCCCTTGCCGGGGTAGCGGTGCCCGTGCTTGATCCGGGCGCCATGACCGCCCCCGACCTCTTCACCGAAGCCAGCCGGCTGCATCGTGACGCCCTCGTCTGGGACGCCCACGCCTGCCTGCCGCTCCATCCCGACTGCGACGTGACGCTGCTCCGCCGGCATCACGCGGCGGGTGCCACGTTCGTCTCCGTGAACATCGGGATGGACATGAACCCGCTGGAGCAGATCTTCCCGGTCATCGCCAGCTTCCGGGCCCAGATCGCCGCCCACCCCGAGCTGTTCCTTCAGGTCGACACCGTGGCCGATGTCGAGCGGGCCAAGGCGGAGGGCAGGCTCGCCGTCGGGTTCGACCTCGAGGGCGGCGTCCCCTTGTGCGGCCGGCCGGAGATGGTGGGCGTCTTCCACGCGCTGGGCGTGCGGCAGGTCCATCTCGCCTACAACCGCAACAACGAGATCGGCGGCGGCTGCTACGACGAGGACATTCCGTTGAGCCCGCTCGGCCGGCAGGTGGTCGAGGCCATCCACGGCAACGGCATGCTGATGGACCTCTCGCACACCGGCCATCGCACCAGCCTCGACATCGCGGCCTTGGGGCTGGGGCCGGTGATCTTCAGCCACTCCAACCCGCGCAACATCCAGCACGACCTGCGTAACATCACCGACGAGCAGATCGACGCCTGCGCCGCCACCGGCGGCATCGTCTGCGTCAACGGTGTCGGCCGCTTCCTCACCGATCCCAAGGGCGGCACGCCCGCGATCCTCGACTGCATCGACTATCTGGTGGAGCGGATCGGCCCAGCCCGGGTCGGGCTCGGCATCGACTACTCCTACCCCGCCAACGGCCTGAACGAGGACCCGCCGGGCCTCGACCACAATCTCTGGTGGCCGCGCGCGCACGGCTATGGCGGCGGCCTCACCAGCATCAAGATCGCGGCCCCCGAGCAGCTGCCCGAGATCACCTATGGCCTGCTCCGCCGCGGCTACGGCGAGGCGGACGTGCGCGCCATCCTGGGCGGCAACATGCTGGAGCTGGCGCGGCGGGTCTGGAAGCCCGCCCACTGAGGCGGGCCTTGGCCAGCGCCTACCCGCTCCTCGACCTGATCGAGGCCGCCCGCGCCCGATTGGTTCCGGCTCGGAGCAGCGACCTCGCCACCTGGCTCATGCTGCTGCCGGCGCTGCTGCTCACCGGCCTGCTCGTCCTGGGCCTGGCTCTCATCCTCGACAGCAGCCTGCGCCTCCTCGACCGCGACACCTTCCGCCTCGGCGAGACCTGGACGCTCGCCAACTATGCCGAGCTCATCCGCGAGCCCGTCTATCTGCGGATCGCGCTCCGCACCGTCGCGGCGGGGCTGATCGTGACCCTGCTGACGCTGCTGCTGGCCTTTCCTTATGCCTACCTCATGGTCCGCACCGACCGGCCGGCCGTGCGCAAGCTGCTGCTGATGGCGCTCTTCCTGCCCTTCTTCCTGGGCCAGGTGGTGCGCGCCTATGGCTGGCTGATCCTGCTCGGCAAGCAGGGCCTCCTGAACGCCACGCTCGCCGGCGCCGGCCTGCCCACGGTGCAGCTCATCTACACCTATCCCGGCGTGCTGATCGGCCTCGTGCAGTACATGCTGCCCTTCGCCGTCCTGCTCCTGGCCCCGGCCCTCACCGCCATCCCGGCCGAGATCGAGCTTGCCTCGGCGAGCCTGGGTGCGAGCGGTGCCGCCACGCTCCGCCATATCCTCCTGCCGCTGGCGAAGCCGGGCCTGGTCGCGGCCGGGGTCGTGGTGTTCACGCTCACGCTCACCGACTTCGCCATGCCCGAGATCATGGGCGGCGGCGGCAACGACTTCATCGCCAACGCCGTCTACGACGCCTTCTTCCAGCTCAGCGATGCCGGCATGGGTGGTGCGATGGGCGTGGCGCTGACGCTGCTGGGCACGCTCCTCGTCGGCATCGCCTTCACGCTGGCCGGGCTCGGCACGCTGGCCTACGTGCAGCGGCGCTCGGCATGACCGGGCCGGTCCGCCGCGTGCTGCTGGCGATCGTCGCCTTCGACCTCGTCTTCCTCAGCCTGCCGACGCTCGTCATCCTGGTGGCATCCTTCACCCCCGGCAGCATCATCGCCTTCCCGCCGCAGGGCTTCTCGCTGCGCTGGTACGCCTCCCTCCTCGAGCGCCAGGCGTTCACCGATGCCCTGCTGCGCTCCTTGTGGGTCGCCACCGTCTGCACCCTCGCCAGCCTGCCGGCCGGCACCTTCGCCGCCCTGGCCCTGGCCGGCTGGCGGCGCCGCGGGCGCACGGCGCTGCAGCTCTATCTGCTGCTGCCGTTCACGATCCCGCTCGTCGTCTCGGGCCTGGGCCTGATGCTGGTCTTCGGCAGGCTGGGCCTCCTGGGCTCGCTCTGGCCCGTGGGCATCGCCTGCTGCGTCATCAACCTGCCGTTCATGCTCTGGGCCGTGGCAGCCTCCGCGAACCGGCTCGACCCTGACCTCGAGAATGCCGCCATGAACTGCGGCGCACCGCCGACCCACGCCTTCTTCACCGTGACCCTGCCGGCCGTCATGCCCGGCGTGATCACCGGCGGGCTGATCATGTTCGTGCTCGCGGTGAACGAGTTCCTGGTCAGCCTCATGCTGGTGGACGCGCGCACGGTGACCCTGCCGGTGCTGGTCTACAACGCCATCCGCAGCGTCATCACGCCGGACCTCGCCGCCGTGTCGGTCGTGTACATAGCGCTCGGGGCCGCCGCGATCTGGCTCCTCGACCGGCTGGTCGGCCTCGAGATCTTCCTCCGCTCGCGCTGAAGGGACGGTGCATGAAGGGCAAGGTGAACCTGTTCGTGCTCGAGCGGATGACGGCGGAGGAGCGTGCCCGGCTCATGCTGCGGGCCGAGTCCGACCTCTCCGGCTTTCTCGAGCCTGTGCGCGGGATCATCGAGCAGGTGCGGGACGAGGGCGATGCCGCCCTGGCCCGGCTCGGCCGCGAGCTCGACGGTGCCGACCTCGCCCCTGAGCGGCTGCTGGCGACCGAAGCCGAGTTCGATGCCGCCTTTGCCAAGATCGAGCCCGAGGTGCGCGCGGCCATCGAGTATGCCGTGGACAATATCCGCCGCTTCCACGAGCGCCAGAAGCCCGAGCCGATGTGGCTCATGGAGATCCGGCCCGGCGCCTTCGCCGGGGAGCGCTGGACGCCGATTCCTTCGGTTGCCTGCTACGTGCCGCGCGGCAAGGGTGCGTTCCCCAGCGTGATGATGATGACCACATCCCGGCCGTGGTCGCGGGCGTGCGCGAGATCGTGGTGCTTACTCCGCCCACACCGGAGGGCGGGGTCGACGCCGCGAGCCTGGTCGCCGCCCGGCTCGCCGGGGTCGAGCGGGTCTACAAGGCCGGCGGTGCCGTCGCCGTGGCCGCTGCCGCCTTCGGCACCGCCACCATCCCGCGCTGCGCCAAGATCGTGGGCCCGGGCAGCCCCTGGGTCGTGGCGGCCAAGAAGCTCCTGGCCGACCGGATCGACACCGGCCTGCCTGCCGGACCCAGCGAGGCCATCATCCTGGCCGACGAGAGTGCGGATGCCGCCATCGTCGCCCTCGACCTCCTGATCGAGGCCGAGCACGGGCCGGACAGCTCGGCCTATCTCGTGACACCCTCGCGCCTGCTGGCAAGTGCCGTGATCGCACGGCTGCCGGAGCTGATCGCCCGGCTCGGCCAGCAGCGCCGCGGCTTCGTCGAGGCGGTGCTGGGTGGCGAGCGCGGCGGCGTGGTCCTCACCCCCTCCTGGGACGAGGCCGTGCGCTTCGTGAACGATTATGCGCCCGAGCATCTGGAGATCCTGACCCAGGAGCCGCTGGCCTGCCTGCACCAGATCGAGCATGCGGGCGAGATCCTGCTCGGGGCCCACACGCCCATCACGCTCGCCAACTTCGTGCTCGGCCCCGACTGCGTGCTGCCCACAGGGGGGCACGCGCGGACCTGGTCGCCGCTCTCCGTCTTCGACTTCATGAAGCGCAGCGGCATCGGCCACGTCACCGCGCGCGGCTATGCCGAGCTCGCCCCGCACGCGCGGGCGCTTGCCGCCTACGAAGGCTTCGAGGCGCACGCGATGGCGCTCACGGGCCGCTGATCACGGGCGCAAGCACCGGGTTGGAGCCGCCTCTCTGCGAGCCTACCATCGGCGCCAAAGGTTGGTTTCGAGAGAAGGCCGGACTGATGGCGACCCTGATCGACGAGGCGGCACTGGATGAGCGGCTTGCCCGGCTGGAGGCGGCACGGCCCTGGAGCCCGCGCACGGTCTCGCGGCTGGAGGCGCTGATCCGCAGCGACGACGAGGCCGAGCTCTTCCGGGTCAACCCGTTCGCCTTCGCGAGCCAGCGCGGGCTGGCCGAGGAGGAGGCGATCGACCTCTTCCTGCACGCGACGGCGCTGGGCATGTTCGAGATGGACTGGCTCCTGATCTGCCCGATGTGCGCCTGTGCCGTGGAGAGCTTCGCCCACCTCCGCGCCGTGCTCCGCCGCTACCAGTGCCCGATGTGCCGGCACGAGTACGAGGCGGCGATGGACGACCTCATCGCGGTCTATTTCAACGTCTCGCCCACGATCCGGAGCATCCGCTTCCACCGCCCGGAGACGCTGGAGGCCTACGAGTACCTGTTCCTGTTCAAGGGTGTGCGCGAGGGCCGCACGCCGAACGGCGAGCTGTTCCTCGAGGCCGCCAAGCTCTCGATGCGCTGGCTCAGCTTCATGGCGGCCGGCGAGACCGTCACCGTCCAGCTCGAGGCGGAGGAGGGGATGCTTGCCGGCGGCGGCACGCATGCCGGGCCCTACTTCATCCTGACCGTCGGCAGCGAGACGGCGTCCGAGCCGCAGCGCCTCAAGCTGACCTACGACGGCACCAGCTACGAGCCCAAGGAGACCGCCCTGCGCCGGGGCCCGGCGGTGCTGGAGGTGACCAACGCCTCGCGGGACCGCAGCGTGCTCGCGATCTTCTACTCGCCTCCGGGCTACGAGGAGGCGCCTCTGGACTTCGAGCCCTATCTCACCGGCAAGCGGCTGATCACCACCCAGACCTTCAAGGGCCTGTTCCGCTCCGAGGTGGTGGGCGGGACCGAGGGGCTGACCATCCGCGACGTGGCGCTGCTCTTCACCGACATCAAAGGCTCGACCGCCCTCTACCAGCGGATCGGCGACCTCAACGCCTTCCAGCTCGTCCAGCAGCATTTCGACCAGCTGCGCGAGGCCACCGTGCGCCATGGCGGGGCGGTGGTGAAGACGATCGGCGACGCGGTGATGGCAGCCTATCCCGACGCCGCCCGGGCCGTGGCCGCCGCCCTCGACATGCGCGACACCATCGAGCAGTACAACCGCGACCAGCCCGAGCGGCCGATGTCGATCAAGATCGGCATCCACCACGGGGCGGCGATCGCGGTCACGCTCAACAACGAGCTCGACTATTTCGGCCAGACGGTGAACATCGCCTCCCGGGTCCAGGAGATGGCCGATGCGGCCGAGATTCTGGATCACCGACGAGGTCTGGCGCTATCCGGGCGTGCAGGCGCTGCTGGAGAGGTCGCCCGTCGAGGCGCGCGAGACCAGGTTCCAGGGCATCGAGACGCCGATGGCGGTACGCCGGATCGCCCTTCCCGAGGCGGCTTGAGCACCCTCACCGGTAGCCGGTCGCGTCCGCCGGCTTCCCGGCGTCCTGCACCTCCTTGATGTACCGCCAGCAATCGGGCCGGGAGCCGTCGAGGTCGGTGAAGCCGTAGACCTTGGCGAGCTGGCCGCTGGAGAGGGACTGGCCGTTCCAGCGCCGCCGCTCCTCGTCCGCGGCCAGGGCTGCCACCGCCCGGCCGACGAAGCGCGGCGTCTCGGAGATGACGAAGTGCGGCTGGGCTGGCCAGCGCGTCGCGCCAGTTGGCCTCGCTCACGCCAAAGTGCTCCAGCATCATCTCCGAGCGCAGCCAGCCGGGCGTGATCGAGACCGAGGTCGCCCCGTAGGGCTCCAGGTCCTTGGCATGCGCCCAGGCCATGCGGATGGCCGAGGTCTTGGCGAGGTCGTAGAAGACCGAGAGCCGGTAGTGCTCGGCATTGTACTCGGCCGTCCCGTCCGTGACCTCCACCAGCAGCCCGCCCGGCCGCTCGATCAGCAGCGGCAAGGCATGGTGGGCCGTGATCAGGTGGGTGTCGATGGCGAGTCTCAGCAGGCGCAGGCCGTTGGCGAGGTCGTGCTGCCAGACCGGCTTGTTCCACTCGAACAGCAGCTCGCCGCCCCAGATGTCGTTGACCAGGATGTCGAGGCGGCCGGCCTCGCTCCGCAGGCGCGCCACGAGTGCCGCCACCTGCTCCGGAACGAGGTGATCGACCTGCACGGCGATCCCCTGCCCGCCGGCCGCGGTCACGAGATCCGCCGTCTCCTCGATCGTCTCCGCCCGGTTGTACTCCGAACGGCTCTCCCGGGTGGTGCGCCCGGTCACGAACACGGTGGCACCCGCCGCACCCAGCTCCACGGCGATACCGCGACCGGCACCCCGGGTGGCACCCGCAACGAGGGCTACCTTTCCCTTCAGGCTCATTCATCTCCTCCCGAGATCAGACGAGAGCCGGCATCTCCGGAGGCCGCCAGGCGGCGAGGCGATCGAGCAGTTCGCCCGGATCGTCGCCGGCCAGCAGGAGCTGGGCATGGGCCGGGCGCAGCAGGCCGTCCTCGACCGCGCGGGCGACCCAGGCCAGGAGCGGGTCCCAGAAGCCGTCCACGTTGAGGAGGGCCGAGGGCTTGGCCTGGAGGCCGATCTGGCTCCAGGTCAGCATCTCGAACAGCTCGTCCAGCGTGCCGAAGCCGCCGGGAAGGGCCAGGAAGGCGTCCGAGAGCTCGGCCATCAGCGCCTTGCGCTCGAGCATCGAGCCCACGACCCGGAGATCCTGCACGCGGGTGTGGGCGATCTCGCGGGCGACGAGATGCCCGGGCATGACGCCGGTGACCATGCCGCCTTCGGCCAAAGCGGCGTCGGCGAGCACGCCCATGAGGCCGACCCGCCCGCCGCCATAGACGAGGCCGATGCCGCGCCGGGCCAGGAGCTGGCCGACCGCGGCCGCCGCCTCCTTGTGCGCCGGCTTGGCCGCCCCGCTGCCGCCGCAGAAGACCGCCACCCGTCCGAGACCGGCCTGCCCGAGCGTCATCCTGTCCTCTGCTTCGGTCCTTGTTCCCAAGGCGACTGTAGCGGACCGGCAACGCGCGTCCAGGAACGAGCTTTGCGGGTGCTGCCCGGCAAGCCTGCGCCCGATCAGCCGTCGACGGCGTTGGCCACAGGACTAGGTAGGACCACGAGCCCCGGACGGACCGCGGGGACTGCCGCATGGAGCAGAGTGGGGCGAACGCTCCCTACTCGGTATGCATCGTGAACCATGAGGGTGCCGCCGTCCTCCCGGCGACGCTCGCGGCAGTCCGCGCCCTCGCACCGCCGCCGGCGGAGGTCGTCCTGGTCGACAACGCCTCGGGCGATGACGGGGTGGCGCTTGCCGTCGCCATGATGCCGGCGCTGCGCGTCGTCAGGCTGTCCGCGAACGATGGCCCCGGGCCGGCCAGGGATGCCGGGTACCGGGCCGCACGGCAGGACCGCATTCTCTTCATCGACAACGACGTGCGCCCGGACCCCGGCTGCGGCGCCGCCCTGTCGTGCGCCCTCGACGCCCAGCCGGCGGCAGCCTTCGCCATGGCCCGCATCTGTCATGCCCACGCGCCGGGGACCATCCAGTTCGACGGTGCCGGTGCCCACGCCCTGGGCATGATGACGCTGGATCACGCGGAGACGCCGCTCGCTTCGGCTGCGGGCGAGGTGCGCGAGATCGGCTCGCTGGTCACCGCCTGCTTCATGGCCGACCGGCAGCGCTGGGGCCAGGAGCCACTCTGCGACCCGGCCTTCTTCATCTATTTCGAGGATCACGAGCTGGGCTTGCGCGCCCGCCTGCTCGGCTGGCGCCTCCTGGCCGTGCCAGCGGCGCTGGCGCTGCACGGCAAGGGCACGCCCGGCATGTCGTTGCGCGCCACCGGCCGGTTCACGCAAGCCCGGGTCTACCACACCATCCGCAATCGCTGGCAGGTGATCCTCAAGTTCTATCAGCCGCGCACGCTCGTGGCCTTGGCGCCGGCCCTCCTGCTGTTCGAGCTCTTCCAGCTCGCCGGTGCTCTGCGCCGCGGCTGGCTTGGCCATTATTGGCAGGCGGCGGCCTGGATCGTCGCCAACCGCCGCGACCTCGGTGAGCGCCGCCGCCAGATCCAGGGCCGGCGGAAGCTGCCGGACACGGCCATCCTCAGTGGCGGACCACCGCCGTTCGCCGGGCCTCTGCTCACGGGCGGCATCGAGCGTGCGGCCGCGCGCCTGCTGGCCCGCACGGTGGACGTGAACTGGGCGCTTGCCTCCCGCCTGCTCGGAGCGGCAGCCCGATGAGCGGGCCGATCGGCCGCGACCTCGCCCTCTCCTTCGCGGCCCAGCTCGCCTACAAGCTGCTGAGCTTCGTCATCCTGGCCCTCCTGGCGCGCGGGCTCGCACCCGATGTCGCCGGTGCCTGGCTCTACGCCCTGGCCCTGGCCACGGTGGCCGGCTCCTTCACCGACCTGGGCGCTTCGGACCACACCTCCCGCACGGTCGCCGCCGATCCCGGCCGCCTGCCCCAGGCACTGGGCGCGCTGGCCCGCACCCGCCTGCCGCTGCTGGCGGGGCTGCTCGTGCTGGTGCCGGCCTTCGGTCTCGTCACGGCACCCGACGCCGTTCCCTACCTGGCCGTCGCCGCCCTCTATGCCGCCCTCATGGAGTGCTGGCGCAGCCTGGCCGCGATCTTCGCCGGGCTGCGGCAGGTAGCCTGGACCGTCATGGGCTTCGGCGGCGCCCAGGTGGCGCTCGTCGTGGGCCTCGCCATCGCGACCTTGCTGGCCCCGGGGCTGCCCGGGCTGGCCGCCGCCTATCTCGGCTCGGCGCTGCTGGCGCTGGCGATCGGCACGACCCTCCTCGTCCGCACCGCCGGCCCGATCCGCCTGGCACCCACCCGCGGACTGATCCGGCACTCCTGGCGCCTCTTCGTCCTCAGCACGCTGCCGCTCGTGCACCTGAAGCTCGGCAGCCTTCTTCTGGGCCCGCTCTCCGGCTATGCCACGGTGGCGGCCTACGACATGGGAGGACGGATCATCGAGGCCAGCCAGTTCCTGGTCCGGCCGGTGACGCTGGTCATCTTCCCGGCCTGTGCTGCCCTGGCCGCCGCGGGCGCTCGCGGCGAGGTGAGGCGGCTCGCCTGGCCGACGCTGGCCGTCGCAGCCTCGCTCGGCTGCGGCCTTGCCATCCTGGGCTTCCTCGCGGCCCCGCTGCTGCAGGCCGTCCTACTGGGCCCGGACTATGCCCACGCCGTGCCGCTGCTGCGCCTCCTGATGCTGGCGGTGCCCGGGCTCCTCCTGGGCGGTGCGGCGGGCTATGTCGCCGTGGCGCTGGGTCTGGAGGGGCGAGCGCTCGTGGTCGCCGCGGCGGCTCTGGCGCTGCACGCGGCGTTGGCGACGTGGCTGATCCCCGCCTGGGGTGCGGCGGGTGCTGCCGCGGCTCTGGCCACTCCCTCATCGTGTCGGCGCTCGGCATGGCCGCCGTCTGCGCCCAGGCCCTGCGGCAGACAACAGCGCAGGCGGTGAGTGCCCGATGAGCCGCGCCTTGCGCATCGCCATGCTCGCCGCCTGCCCGTTCCCGGCCCCACGCGGCACGCCCGCCCGCATCCGCCGGCTGGCCGAGGCTCTGACCCTGCGGGGGCACGACGTGCAGGTGCTGGCCTACCATCACGGTGCCGGCGAGGTCCTGCCCTACCCGGTCCACCGCATCCCCGACGTCCGGCACTACCGGCGGATGAGCGCCGGGCCGTCGCTCACCAAGCTGCTGCTGCTCGATCCCCTGCTGGCGCTCTCGCTCCGCCGCTTCCTGGCCCGCCATCCGGTCGATCTCGTCCACGCCCACCATTATGAGGGCCTGCTCGCGGCGGCGACCGCCCGACCGTCGGTGCCGGTGATCTACGACGCGCACACCACGCTGGCGGCCGAGCTCCCCTCGCACCTCAAGCTCGTGCCACCGGCAGCCGCGAGGTGGCTCGGCCGCTCGCTCGACCGCTGGCTGCCACGCCTGGCCGACCACACGGTGGCGGTGAGCCCAACCGTGCGCGAAACTCTCCTCGCCAGCGGTGCCGTGCGGCCGGACAGAATCTCGGTCGTGGGCAACGGGATCGACGCCGCCTTCCTGCACGGGCCGCCCGATCCTGCTGCGCGCAGGCCCGGCAGCGGCACCATCGTCTACACCGGCAACATGGGCGCCCATCAGGGCATCGACCTGCTCTTGCGCGCCTTCGCCCGCATCCGCGGCCGGCGCCCCGAGGCCCGGCTGCTGCTGGTCTCGCACGAGCCGTTCACGCCCTACGACCTGTTGGCGCGCGAGCTGGGCGTGCGCGAGGCCACCGACTCGCGTCAGGTCGAGCCCGGCGAGGTCCCGGCCCTGCTCGCGGCCGGCGATGTCGCCGTCAGCCCGCGCACCGACTGCCCGGGCGTGCCGCAGAAGCTCCTCAACTACATGGCGGCCGGGCGGCCGATCGTGGCCTTCGAGGGCTCGGCCGGCGAGATCCGGCACGGCCAGACGGGCCTGCGGGTGCGCAACGGCGATGTCGATGCGCTGGCCGGTGCCGTCACCGCCCTGCTCGACGAGCCGGCCCTTGCAGCGCGCCTGGGCCATGGTGCCCAGGAGCAGGTGGTGAGCCGGCAGACCTGGGAGATCCGGGCGGAGCAGCTGGAGCGGGTCTATGCCGGCGTCATCGCCCGGGCGGCCGGCGACAGGGCTGGGATCGGCGTCCCGGAGAGCCCGGGCGAGCCTTCGAGCCCCAGCCAGTGCAGCATCGTCGCCGGCAGGTCGCAGACGTCGTAGCTGCCGGGCACCTGGCCGGACGCCAGTCCCGGCCCGGCCGCCGCGAACCAGCCCCGGCCGACATGGTTGCCGCTGCGGCCCGAGGCGAGCGGCGCCCCACGCTCCCAGCGGATCTCGCCGCGCCCGGGCAGGCGGACGCCGCTCGTCTCCGGTGCCCTGATCCCGCCCCAGCGGGCGACCAGGTCGGGCAGGTAGCGGAGCGCAGGCGAGCCCGGGGCCAGCTCGTCCGTGCGATCGACGGCTGCCACGACCTTCTCACCGCCGTCGATGGTCTCAAGGGACAGGAAGGCCGAGGTCAGCTCCTCGCAGACCCGGTCGTAGTCCGCACCCGGCTCGACGATACCGCCGGCATCGCGGCCGCGGAGATTGATCCGGAGATAGCCGTTCACATCGACCGGGAGGCCGAACCAGCGGGTTCGCGTCCAGTCGTGCATGCGCGCCGACCAGAGCGGGACCAGGCGGTGGGTCACCGCCTGCGGCAGGCGCGAGGTGATCTCGCGCGCCAGCGACCAGGGAATGGCCCGCTTCAGGCGATAGACGAGCCCGCCCTTGGCCTTGCCGCCGCCACCGCGGACGAGATCGACCAGCGCCGGGAAGCGGTCGGCCCAGCCGTCGTTCGGCGCCATGCCGTGCAGCGCGAAGGTGATCTACCCGCGCCCCGGCCGGGGCCGCGGCCAGGATCCGGCCCAGCGCCTCGTCGGCCTCGACATAGATCCGGCGCAGGGCACCCTCGAGCTCGGCGCGCGTGGCGCTGTCGAGATTGCGGGTGTCCACCTGCGAGAGGTCCCACAGATAGTGGCCGCCGCGATGGGTGCCGCCCAGGACGGTGACGAAGAGGTCGAACCGCTCGCGCGCCAGGAGCGAGGCCGCGATGTCGCCCATCTGCCGGGTGGCGGCCAGCAGCTCCTGGGTCAGCTTCTGCAGGCTCGAGGCCGTCTGCGGGCCGAACATCTCGGGCGTGAGCGCAGGCTTGCCGAAACGGCCGACCAGCTCGCGCCACAGCCCCTCGGGCTGGGCACTGTGGGCGGCATCGTCGTGGCACTGCCAGCCGGTGACGAAGAGGCCCGGGAAGCCGGGCTCGGGCATGGGCGCGAACGGCACGTCGAGGATGGCGGCCCGGCCTCCGGCCCTGACCAGCGGCTCCCAGAACGGCTGCTGAGGCAGCCAGCCGCGACCGACATGCTCGAGGCGCATGCGGTCCGGGCTCCAGACCTTGTTGAAGTACCAGCCATGCTGCGTCACCGGCACGCCGTTGATCAGGCTGGGCCAGACCATGCTGAGAAAGGCGGGCGGCCTGGGCTCCAGGCGGCCGAAGCAGCCTCCTGCGCGCAGGCTCGCGAGGTTGGGCATGGCACCTTCGGCGACGAGCCTGTCGACCAGCACGGAATCGGCCGCATCCAACCCGACCATCACGACGGGTGCGCTCATTCTCTCTCCACTGCGTTGAGCTCGATCCAGCTTCCGCCCTGCTCCTGGCTCGCGACCAGGGCGTCAAGTGCCAGGGCCGCGGCAAGACCCGCCTCCGGCCCGGCAAGCTCGCCCGCCTCCTGGCCGCGGCAGGCCCGCACGAAGGCCTTGAGCTGGGCCTGGATGCTCAGCGCCGTCAGATTGGGCCGCCCCAGCAGCTTCGGCAGCACGAGGTGCAGGGCGGTCTGCGCCCGCTCGATCGCCCGCCCGTAGGTGTTGGCCCGGGTCAGACCCCAGGGGTGTGCCAGCCAGGCCCGCTCGCCCTGGCGGAGGTGGAAGCCCTCCTCGTAGCGCTGCCCGTGGCCGGCCGTGCAGGGAACCTCGATGCCGCCTGTGAGGCGGAGGGTGAACGCCACCCCATGCTCCACACCCGACGGCAGCGCATCCGCGCGGACGGCTTCCACCGGGCGGCGCGCGAGCCAGGGCACCAGGTCGAGCAGATGCGGCACCACGTCCTCGAGCATGGCCCGATGGTGCCGGTCGGGATCGGTCACGGCACCCGGCCAGCGCGCCGCATCCGTGACCAGCCGTGCGCGCAAGGAGAAGGGCTGCCGCTGCAAAAGCGCCCGTGCTGTCTGGTACGGCCGCCGGAAGCGACGGTTGAAGCCGACCGCGAGCCGGGACGGGCCCATGGCAGCTGCCGCCATGACCTCGCGGGCGTCGCCGGCCGTGGTGGCGAGCGGCTTCTCCACCAGCACGTGGCAGCCCGCCTTGATCGCGGCCAGCGCCAGTCCGGCATGGGTGCCGGGCGGCGTGGCGATCAGCACAGCCTCGGGCTGCACCCGGCCCAGCAGCTGGCCCAGGCTTGCCTCGACCGGCACCCGGTCAAGGGCCTGGCCGGCCCAGCCGCGGCGGACCGGGTCGGGCTCCACGGCCCCGACCAGCCGGACCTCCGGGCAGCGCCGGATTGCCGGCAAATGGAGGCGCTCGACGACCCGGCCGCAGCCCAGGACCGCGAGGGTCAGCGGCGAGGCCGTCAACCGCCCTGCCGCTCGCCTGTCATCTCCTTGGCCAGAGCCCCGATCCGCAGGCGCAGCGCGTTCAGGCGGATGAAGCCCTCGGCATCCTTCTGGTCGTAGACCGTGTCGGTCTCGAAGGTCGCGAACTCGTGGCTGTAGAGGCTGGCCGGCGCCTTGCGTCCGACCACCTGGACGGCACCCTTGAGGAGCTTGAGCCGCACCGTGCCGGTGACGTTATCCTGGCTCTTGTCGATCAGCGCCTGGAGCATCAGCCGCTCCGGCGCGAACCAGAAGCCATTGTAGATCAGCTCGGCATAGCGCGGCATCAGCTCGTCCTTGAGGTGCGCCGCACCGCGGTCGAGGGCGATGCTCTCGATCCCGCGATGGGCGGCCAGGAGGACGGTGCCGCCCGGGGTCTCGTAGACGCCGCGCGACTTCATGCCGACGAAGCGGTTCTCGACCAGGTCGAGGCGGCCGATGCCGTTGGCACCGGCAAGGTCGTTGAGGCGGCGCAGCACGCTGGCGGGCGAGAGGCGCTCGCCGTCCACGGCAACCGCGTCGCCCTGCTCGAAGCCGACCTCGACATAGGTGGGCTTGTCGGGGGCGAGGTGCGGCGAGACCGTGCGGGTGAACATCTCCTCGTCGGGCTCGATCCACGGGTCCTCGAGCGCCCGGCCCTCGTAGGAGATGTGCAGGAGGTTGGCGTCGGTGCTGTAGGGCGGCTCGCCGCGCTTGCCGCGCGGGATCGGGATCTGCCGGTTCTCGGCATACTCGATCAGCTTCTCGCGCGAGGTCAGATCCCACTCGCGCCAGGGGGCGATCACACGGATATGCGGGTCGAGCGCGTAGCAGGAGAGCTCGAAGCGGACCTGGTCGTTGCCCTTGCCGGTGGCCCCGTGCGCGACGGCATCGGCCCCCACCTCGTGCGCGATCTCGATCAGCCTCTTTGAGATCAGCGGCCGGGCGATCGAGGTGCCGAGCAGGTAGCAGCCCTCATAGACCGTGTTGGCGCGAAACATCGGGAAGACGAAGTCGCGGACGAACTCCTCCTGCAGGTCCTCGACGAAGATCCGCGAGGCTCCCATCATCTCGGCCTTGCTGCGGGCGGGCTCCAGCTCCTCGCCCTGGCCGAGATCGGCAGTGAAGGTCACGACCTCGCAGCGATAGGTGTCCTGCAGCCAGCGCAGAATGACGGAGGTGTCGAGGCCGCCCGAATATGCCAGGACGACCTTCTTCACGCTGCCCGACATCGGCATGGTCCTTCTTCGCTGCTGTCTGTTGCTTAGTGCCCGGCTGCGCCCAGCCGCGGGCGCCTCCCTCAGGCGGAAGTGTCGAGCTGCCCGCCTGCCCCGGGTGCCGGTGCCGTGCCGGCCGACTTCGCCACGCCCACGAGTGCCGGGCGCAGCAGGCGGTCGGCGAGCACATAGCCGGCCTGCATCACCTCGGCAACGGTACCGGGCGGCAGCTCCGCCGTCGGCACCTCGAACATCGCCTGGTGCAGGTTGGGGTCGAACCTGTCGCCCTTCTGCGGTGCGATCCGGCGCACGCGCTGCTTCTCCATCACCCCCTGCAGCGAGCGCTCGGTCATCTCCACCCCGAGCATCAGGTTGCGCACGGCCTCGTCGCCCTCGCGCGCACCGGCCGGCACGCTGGCCAGTGCCCGGCCAAGATTGTCCGCCACCTCGAGCACGTCGCGGGCGAAGCCGGTGATCGCGTATTTGCGCACGTCCTCGACCTCGCGGGCGGTACGGGCGCGCAGGTTCTCCATCTCGGCCAGCGTGCGCAGGAGACGGTCCTTCATCTCGGCCATCTCCTCGGCACTGGGTGCCGGCTCCCGGATCTCGGCCACGCCCTCGCCCAGGTCGTCGTTCGCCGCCTGCTGGGGCCCGTCCGCCTGGGCGTCCTGTTCGTTGGTATGTGTCTGGTCGGTCATCGATCCGTCTCGGTATCCGGTGTCCCAAGAAGCCGGCTCACCACCCTCGCCGTATAGTCGACGAGGGGGATGATCCGGGCATAGTTCATGCGCGTGGGGCCGATCACGCCGATCGCACCCACCACGGAAGGCGCCTGCCCGTTGCCGCCGCCCGTATGGTAGGGGGCCACCACCATCGAGCAGCCGGAGAGGCTGAACAGCTGGTTCTCGGCCCCGATGAAGATCTGCACTCCGCGCGCCTGCTGGGTCAGCTCCAGGAGGCGCAGCGTGCTTTTCCGGGTCTCCAGCATCTCGAACAGGGTCCGGATGCGCTCGAGGTCCGCAAGGCTGGTGACGTCCTGCAGCAGCTTGGCATGCCCGCGGACGATGAGGAGCCCTCCCTCCCTGCCCTCCTGCGGCGGCTGCGACCAGGTGGCGAGCCCGGCCGAGACCACCTTCGTGGTCAGCTCGTCGAGCTCGGTGCTGCGCTGCTCGATCTCGTCCAGGATGCGGGCGCGGGCCTCGCCGATGCTGCGGCCGGCAAGCCTCGCGGTCAGGTAGTTGCCGGCCTCGACGAAGCGCGACGCCGACATGCCGAGCGGGATGTCGACCACGCGGTTCTCGACCAGGCCATTGTCCGAGACCACGATCACGAGGGCCCGCGTCGGCCCCAGCGAGACGAACTCGATATGCTTGAACGGCCGCTCGCTGCTGGGGGCGGCCACGAGGCCGGCATAGCGGGTGAGGTCGGAGAGCGCGTCGCTGGCGTCGCTCAGCACCGCCTCGACGCTGCGCCCGCGGCCGCTGCACTGGGCGCCGATCGTGCGCCGCTCGTCCTCGCTGACATTCCCGACCTCGAGCAGGCCGTCGACATAGAACCTTAAGCCCGCCTCGGTCGGCAGGCGGCCGGCCGAGGTGTGCGGGGCATAGAGCAGCCCCAGCTCCTCGAGGTCGGCCATGACGTTGCGGATCGTGGCCGGGGAGAGCTGCTCCTCCAGCCGGCGCGCGATCGTACGCGAGCCCACCGGCTCCCCGGTAGCCACGTAGCCGTCGACGATATGACGGAAGACTTCGCGCGAGCGGGCGTTGAGTTCGACAATCATCGGAGGCGGAGGATCGGGATGCTGACCGCTCGCCGGTATCTGGGAACGACCGCTCCTGCCGTCAACGGATGGCACCCGAAGGCCCGGCACCGCCCGGCAGGGGACAGAAGGAAAGCGGGGCCGGCGCCCGCGTGAGCGCCGGCCGCCGCCTGATCAGTAGCGCGGGCCTCGCGGGCCGCGGGGGCCACGCGGGCCACCCAGGCCGCCACGATCGCCGCCGCCGCGGTCGCCGAAGCCGCCGCGGTCGCCAAAGCCACCGCCGCCACCGCGGTCACCGAAGCCGCCACCACCGCCGCCAGCGCGGTCACCGTACATGCCGCCACCGCCGCGCGGGCCGCCGAAGCCGCCGCCACCGCCGGGCCGCGGGCCACGGTCGGGCCGCTGCGGACGCTCGCGCTCCTCGGCCACCCGGACCGCCAGCGGCCGACCGCCGATCTGGAAGCCGTCGAGCTCGCGGATCGCCGCGTCAGCTCCCTCCTGCGTGCTCATCTCGACGAAGCCGAACCCGCGCGACCGGCCAGTCTCCCGGTCGGTCGCGACCTTGACGGTGACCACTTCGCCGTGGCTGCCGAAGAGCGAGGTCAGCTCTTCGTTGGTAGTCGAGTAGGGAAAGTTGGCGACGAACAGCTTACAAGACATCGGGATACCCAGGGCAGGAAGTAGAAACGCGCGTTCAGCGGAACCCGACCGGAAAAGACACCGATGTCCTGACACGAACCGCGCCCGTGGCCGCCTGCTGCATCGACGGGATCATGCCGGATCCCGCTGGCAGGCGGGTATCGGCGTGCTGGACGCGGAGAGAGGCAAGATAGCGGCGGCAGTCCCGTGCGGTGATGATCCACAGTCGCACGCACACTATAGTAGCAACCGCGACTGGGCGCGAGAAGAAATCTATCAGGCGGCCTCTGGCACGGCCGGTTGCGCGGTTTGCCGCGCATCGGCACGGCCCGCCTCCTTCAGCGACTGCGCCAGGGTGGTCATCACCGACGAGGGCGTGGGCACCAGCACGTGCGGCACCCGCTCCTCGGCCGGCACCACGGGCCTGCGGGTCATCCGCCACAAGGCGAAGCCGCCGATCGAAGCGTGGATCACGAGCAGGAACAGCGGCAGGCCCGCGGGACCCAGCGCCTGCATCGTGAAGGCCGCGGCCGTGGGCCCGAGCGCAGCACCGATGCCGTAGGAGAGTAGCAGCGCGCTGGAGGCCCCCACCATCTGCTCGCGGGAGAGGAAGTCGTTCGCGTGCGCCGCGCAGAGCGCATACATCGGCAAGGACATCCCGCCGATGATGAAGAACTGCACGAACAGCCACCAGGCCGGGGGCCGCGCGATCGGCAGCGAGGACATGGCAGCCAGGGCTGCCAGCAGGGTCACGGCGACGATGACGACCCGGCGGTCGAACCGGTCCGAAAGCATCCCCACCGGCCACTGCAGCAGCACGCCGCCCGCGATCAGCACCGCCATGAAGGTGGAGGTCAGCGCCAGCGACAAGCCCGAGCTCTGCGCGAACACCGGCCCCATCGCGTAGAGGGCGCTGTGCGAGAAGCCGATCCCGATCACCCCCACCACGCCCAAAGGCGAGAGGAGGTAGAGCTCGCGCAGCCTGACCGCGCGCGGGGTCCGGATCTGCGGTGCCGGGCTCGAGGCCAGCAGCAGCGGCACGGCCGCCACCGAGATCAGGACCGAGGCGAGCGCGAACAGGTCGAACCCTCTGGGATCGGCCACGTTGAGCAGGAACTGGCCCGCGGCCAGGGCACCAAACTGGTCCACCATGTAGAGCGAGAGCAGCGTGCCGCGATTGGCGTTGCTGGCGGCCCCGTTGAGCCAGCTCTCCGCCACGATGAAGGCCCCGGCGAAGCAGTAGCCGGTCATCAGGCGCATCAGGAACCAGGTCGCGGGCTCCACCATCAGCGCGTGGAACAGGGAGGCGGTGGAGCCCAGGGAGAGGAGGGCCGCGAACACCCGGACATGGCCCACGCGCGCCACCAGCCGGGGGACGTGGAAGGACCCCAGGAGAAGCCCGACATAGTAGCCGGACATCACCACGCCGGTGACCGCGGGCTGGAAATGCTCGAGCCCAGCACGCACGCCCAGGAGCGTGCCCTGGAGCCCGTGCCCCAGCATCAGGAGGGCGATGCCCAGCAGCAACGACCAGGTGTCGCGCAGCACGAGCAGGAGGCGCAGGTTGGCGCGACGGATCACAGGATTGCTCCAGCTCAGCCGCGGCCGATAAGCCGTGCCGTCTCGTCGAGACTCTTGCGTGCCGCCGCCACGATCTCGCCGATCTGCGCCTCCGTGATCACGAGCGGGGGGGCCAGCACCATCCCGTCGCGGATCGCCCGCATCACCAGCCCATTCTCGACGCAGCGGTCGCGGCAGAGAAGGCCCACCTGGCCCGCGGGCTCGAACAGCACGTGCCGCTCCTTGTCGGAGCAGAGCTCGACGCAGCCGATCAGCCCGCAGGTCCGCACCTCGCCGACGAGTGGATGGTCGGCGAGGCTGAAGAGCCCGTCGCGGAAGGCAGCGCCGATCGGCCCCGCCGCCCGCGTGGCGAGCCCCTCCTCCTCCATGATCGCGATGTTCTCGAGCGCCACGGCGGCTGCCAGCGGATGGCCGGCATAGGTCACCCCGTGCGTGAACTCCTTCTCGGCATGGAAGACCGCGTCACCCACCCGCCTGCCCAGCGCCATGGCCGCGATCGGCACGCAGCCCGACGAGAGCCCCTTGGCCATGGTGACGATGTCGGGCTCGAAGCCCAGGGTCTCGAAGCCCCACCAGTTGCCCGTCCGCCCGAAGCCGCAGATCACCTCGTCCGCGATCAGCAGCACGTCATGCTCGCGGCAGATGCGCTGCACCTCGGGCCAGTAGGTCTCGGGCGGGATGATGACGCCGCCGGCACCCTGGATGGGCTCGCCGATGAAGGCCGCCACGTTCTCCGGCCCCAGCTCCAGGATCTTGGCCTCGAGCCAGCCCGCGGCCTCGCGCCCGAAGGCGGCCGGGTCCTTTCCCCAGCCCACGCCCCAGGGATAGGGGTCGCCGACATGGTGGAACCCCGGCAGCGGCAGGTCGAAGGGCTCGTGCATCAGGCGCATGCCGGTAAGGCTGGCCGAGCCCAGGCCGACGCCGTGATAGCCCAGCGTGCGGCTGATGATCTGCTTCTTCCGCGGCTTGCCCATCAGGTTCCAGAAGTACCAGACGGTCTTGATCGCGGCGTCGTTCGCCTCCGAGCCCGAGTTGGCGAAGACGATCCGCTCCATCCCGTCCGGCAGCAGCGAGGCGAGCTTGGCCGCGAGCTCGATCGTCGGCGGTGCCGCGCACTGGAAGAAGGCGTTGTAGTAGTCGAGCTGCCGCATCTGCGCGTAGGCCGCAGCCGCCAGACGCTCCCGCCCGTGCCCCACCTGCACGCACCACAGCCCCGACATCCCGTCCAGGATGCGGTTCCCCTCGCTGTCCCAGACGTAGCAGCCCTCGGCGCGCGTGATGACCCGCGCCCCCTTCCGGGCCAGCTCCCAGTGGTGGGTGAAGGGATGCAGATGATGCCGCGCATCCAGCGCCTGCCAGCGGCGCGTGGCGTCGGAGAGGGTCATGCGAGAGCCAGGATTTAGGTTCGCGTCAGGCGGGAACCTAGCAGACCGGGTCGCAGCGGTGGAGGCCAGCGGCATGGCTCGGCGAAGGTGGTGGCCTCAGGGTCGGCGGCGAGGACGCGGGCGAGGACCTCGTGATCCACTACGCTCCCGATGGCCGGGCATGGGCATGGGAGATCGAGCACGCTTCGCAGCATCCCGATCTCGTCGGCCGAGCCCTGGCGGCAGTACGGGCAGCGCGCGGATTGCACGAGGCGACCTGAGGGGCAGTCGCCGAGGCTGTCGCCAAATAAGCGAAATTCTTTAATCGCACTCAACTCTGGCGTTAACCCCTGCACTCGTGCAAACTGAGCGGCGGTAGCTCGCATCAGGGAAGCGGGGTCGCAGACATGTTGTTGCACGGTCACCTTCGCACGGCTGTCGCCGCGTCGATCTTCTGCGCCGCAGCGCTGGCGCCGGCCGCGCCCGCGCTCGCGGCACCGTCGGAGGTGGCGAAGTACCGCTTCCTCGAGAACAGCAAGTGGATCGTCCCGCCGGCAACCCTGCCCGCAATCAGCTTCGATCTGGAAACCGGGACCGCCACGGCCATCGTCGACCAGACCGTGTGGGACATCACCGATTACCGGGACGGCTATTTCTGGGGCCAGACCGCAGCCCAGATGAGGGACGCGTCCACCGGCAAGCTGGTCTCGTCGGCGTGCATGCACATGGTGGGCAGCGTGACGCCCAGCGGGAAGGTCCACATCACCTTCGTCAACAAGGACCAGGAGACGGCGCTGACGGCCGTGCGCGGCACCGGCAGGCTTGTCCGGACCAAGGGCGGCGGTTGGGTGTTCGAGGAGATGCAGATGTCCTCGGGCTCGACCAGCATCGTCGCACACTGGTCGGCTCATGGCGCAGTGCAAGCCCGGGCAGCCCTGCGAGGATCGGCTGCCCGGCACGAAGAGCAGCCTCGAGGATTTCCTCGCCATCTGCGACGACTGAGCCCAGCACCTTGCCGGGCCGATCCGCGCTGAGCCTTGGCGCCCGCGCCACAGCCGGCCTATAAGCGGCAAGGCCGGGCGCGCTTGCGTCCGGCATAACCGCTTTCCTGGGAGAGCCCGCTTCGCACCCGGCCGGGACCGGCCCTGCCGCCCCCGCCGGTGCCGATGGCTGACCTCATGCCGACGACCAACGAGATCCGCTCGACCTTCCAGGGCTACTTCCGCGAGCACGGCCACGAGGTCGTCTCGTCGAGCCCGCTGGTGCCGCACAACGACCCCACCCTGCTCTTCACCAACGCAGGCATGGTCCAGTTCAAGAACGTCTTCACCGGCGTCGAGCACCGGCCCTACCGCCGTGCCGTCACCTCGCAGAAATGCGTGCGCGCCGGCGGCAAGCACAACGACCTCGACAATGTCGGCTACACCGCCCGGCACCACACCTTCTTCGAGATGCTGGGCAACTTCTCGTTCGGCGACTACTTCAAGGACGTGGCGATCGAGCTCGCCTGGAAGCTCGTCACCCAGGTCTACGGGCTCCCGGCCGACCGGCTCCTCGCCACCGTCTATGCCGAGGACGACGACGCCTTCCAGCTGTGGAAGAAGATCGCGGGCCTGCCCGAGAGCCGGATCATCCGCATCGCCACGTCCGACAACTTCTGGGCGATGGGCGACACCGGTCCCTGCGGCCCCTGCTCCGAGATCTTCTACGACCACGGGCCCGGCGTGCCCGGTGGACCGCCCGGCAGCCCGGACGAGGACGGCGACCGGTTCATCGAGATTCTGGAACCTCGTCTTCATGCAGTACGAGCAGGTGGACAAGGCCACCCGCGTGCCGCTGCCCCGGCCCTCGATCGACACCGGCATGGGCCTCGAGCGCATCGCCGCCGTCCTCCAGGGCTACCACGACAATTACGATATCGACCTCTTCCGGGCGCTGATCGGCGCCTCGGAGGCGCTCACCGGCACCAAGGCCGAAGGCCAGAGCAAGCCCTCGCACAAGGTGATCGCCGACCACCTGCGCGCCTCCTCCTTCCTGATCGCCGACGGCGTCATGCCGGCCAACGAGGGCCGCGGCTACGTGCTGCGCCGGATCATGCGCCGCGGCATGCGCCACGCCCAGCTCCTGGGTGCCCGCGAGCCCGTGCTGTGGCGCATGGTGCCCGTCCTCGTGGCCGAGATGGGCAAGGCCTTCCCCGAGCTGGTCCGGGCCGAAAGCCTGATCACCGAGATGCTGCGCCTGGAGGAGACCAGCTTCCGCCGCACGCTGGAGCGTGGCCTGCGGCTCCTCGAGGAGGAGACCGGCCGTCTCGGCGCCGGCCAGCCCCTCCCCGGCGAGGTCGCCTTCCGTCTCTACGACACGTTCGGCTTCCCGCTCGACCTCACCCAGGACGCGCTCCGCGCCGAAGGCCGTGCCGTCGATACCGCCGGCTTCGACACCGCCATGGCCCGCCAGCGCGAGGCTGCGCGCGCCGCCTGGAAGGGCTCGGGCGAGGCTGCGGTCGAGCGCGTCTGGTTCGACATCCGCGACCAGCACGGCCCCACCGAGTTCCTGGGCTACGAGACCCACCGTGCCGAGGGCCGCGTGCTGGCCCTGGTCCAAGGCGGCGAGCTGGTCGACGAAGCCGGTCCCGGCCAGGACGTGCTGATCGTCACCAACCAGACGCCCTTCTATGGCGAATTGGGCGGCCAGATCGGCGACACCGGCACCGATTCGCGCCGGTACAGTGATCGTTGCGGTCACCGACACACTGAAGAAGCTGGGCGACCTCCACGTCCATGTCGGCCGCATCGAGGGCGGCACTCTGCGGGTCGGCGATGCCGTCGAGCTGGCCGTCGACGTCGAGCGCCGCAGCCGCCTGCGCCGCGCCCACTCCGCCACCCACCTCCTGCACGCCGCCCTCCGCCGCCATCTCGGCACGCACGTGACCCAGAAGGGCTCGCTGGTCGCCCCCGACCGGCTGCGCTTCGACTTCAGCCAGCCGAGGCCGGTGACACCCGACGAGCTGCGCCTGATCGAGGCCGAGGTGAACTTCCACCTCCGCCGCAACGAGGAAGCGCGCGTCCGCGTCACCGACCGCGACGCCGCCATCGCCGAGGGTGCGATGGCCCTCTTCGGCGAGAAGTATGGCGACCAGGTCCGCGTCGTCTCCATGGGTATCGGCGAGGACGGCCGCACCTACTCGGTCGAGCTCTGCGGCGGCACCCACGTCCGCCGCACCGGCGACATCGCCCTCTTCCGCATCACCGGCGAGGGTGCCGTCGCCGCCGGCGTGCGCCGGATCGAGGCGCTGACCGGCGAGGCCGCCTTCGAGGAGGCCCGCCGCGAGCACGAGCTGCTGGCCGATCTCGCCCAATCGATCCGTGTCGGCGTGCCCGAGCTTCCCGCCCGTATCGAGGCCCTGGTCGAGGACCGCCGCCGGCTGGAGCGCGAGGTGGCCGAGCTGCGCCGCAAGCTCGCCACCGGCGATGGCCGGGGGCAACGGCGTCAAGCAGGTGGGCGAGATCCGCTTCGCCGGCCGCACCCTGGACGGCGTCCCGGCCAAGGAGCTGCGCGGCACCGCGGACGCGATCAAGAAGCAGCTGGGCTCGGGCGTCGTCGCGCTCGTCAGCGTCAACGACGGCAAGGCCGCGGTCGTGGTCAGCGTCACCGACGACCTGGCCCAGCGCCTCGATGCCGTGGCCCTGGTCCGCCGCGGGGTCGAGGCCGTGGGCGGCAGCGGCGGCGGTGGCCGGCGCGACTTCGCCCAAGGTGGCGGGCCGGAAGGCGGCCGCGCCGCCGAGGCCATCGCCGCGATCGAGGCCGGCCTCGCCGCCGCCTGATCGAGCACCCCGCCAGTTGCCCTATCCCCTGCTCGATTGGCAGAGCCGCGGCCTCGCGGCCCTCCTGAGCCTGCCCGCACCGTGGCCCCATCATCCGGGCTGGACCGCACTGCGCCAGCTGCTGGCGGAGACCCTGACCGCGATCGCGGCCAAGGAGCCGTCGCTCGAAGCGGCCCTGCGCGTCGATGCCGGCTGGGGCGTGGCAAGCTCCACGGTGCTGGAGACGCCGTTCGTCCATGCGCAGCGCTTCAGGCGCGGGCACGGCCGGCGGCGGATCATCCTCCTCGCACCCCATTCCGGCTTCGCCGCCTCGGTGCTGAGCCCGCTGGTGGCTGCCCTTCTGACCGTGGGCGAGGTCTGGGTCACGGACTGGCGCGACGCGCGCCTGGTCCCGGCCGCGGCCGGCGGGCTGGGCCTCGCCCAGCAGACCGGGCTCGCCGCAGCCCTCCTCGCCGCCGACCGCCGCCCGGCCCATCTGGTAGCCTTCTCCCAGTCGGGCCCGGCCCTCCTCATGGCCGCGGCACTCGGCCCGGCACGGGCGGCCAGCATCGCCCTGCTCGGCAGCCCGATCGATGCCGTGCGCTCGCCGTCACCCTACCAGCGCCTGGTCTCGGGGTGGCCGCGCTCCACCACCATCGCCCAGCTCACCGGGCGCGTCCCGCACGGCTATGAAGGTGCCGGCCGACCCGTCTTTCCCGGCCTGGTGCAGCTCCTGGCCCTGAGCCTCGCCAGCCCCGACAGCTATCTCGGCGTCCAGCAGGGCCTCCTGCGCGATCTCCTCGAGGGCCACGACCGTGGCTTCCGCCGCATGCACGCAGACCTGCACAACGTGATCGACGTCCCGGCCGAGCTCTTCACCGACATGCTGGACTGGGTGGTCTACCGCCCAGCCCTCGCCGCCGGTGCGATCCACCTCGGCACCGACACGATCCCGCTGGCACCCCTGGCCGCAGCCCCGCTCCTGACCGTGGAAGCTGCCGCCGACGAGCTGATCGGCCCGGGCCAGACCCACGCCGCGGCCGAGGCCATCGGCCACGGCGTGCGGCATGTGGCGCTCGACCTGCCCGGCGCGCGCCATGCCGACCTGTTCACGGGCCCGCTGTTCCTCCGCCACCTGGCGCCGGCCCTGGTCCGCTTCATCGCCGAGGCCGAGCCCTAGCGCCTTCAAGGGTCCGCCCGGTCCTCCGCCGACCGGACCAGCTCCAGCCGCACGTGGCGCGAATTCGAGCACCACCTTGCCCTGATGCTCGAAGTTCACCGTCACCCGATGCCCGATCGCGGACTGCACCTGCCCCAGGCCCCAGTCCGGCTGCTGCGGGTGGCGGACGAGGGCGCCTGGGGTCAGCATCAGCTCCATCGGGCGGAACTCCTGTGGCTTAAGGGGAAATTAGGAAACGGGCGCCAGAATGCCGGCAGGAATGATACTGCGCGGCGGTGGCAATGGATGAGCTCCTATCGGAGTTCCTGACCGAATGCTGTGAGAGCATGGCGACGCTCGATGCCGAGCTCGTGCTGCTCGAGCGGCAGCCCGCGGACGGCCAGCGCCTGGATTCGATCTTCCGCGTCATCCACACCATCAAGGGCACCTGCGGCTTCCTCGGTCTGGCCCGCCTCGAGCGTGTGGCCCATGCAGCCGAGAACGTGCTGGGCCTGCTGCGCGAGGGCCGTCTGGCCCCCACGCCCGAAGTGATGGCCGCCGTGTTCGCTGCCGTGGACCGGATCCGGATCATCCTCGACGGCCTTGCCGGCAACGGAGCCGAGCCCATCGGGGACGACACGGACGTCATCGCCAGCCTCGGCGCCCTCGCCAGCGCCGACCGGCCCGCCCTGACGCTGGTGCAGGATGAGCCTGCGGCCGCCGACGAACCGCCGGGCACGGTCGCCTCGGCCGCGGTCGGTGCCGTGGACATGGCCTCGGAGTCGAGCGCCGCTCACACGCTGCGCGTCCGCCTCGACCATCTGGAGACCCTGATGACTCTCGTGGGCGAGCTCGTCCTCGCCCGCAACCAGCTCCTGCAGGCGGCCCGGCACGCCGGCGACGGCGATATCGCCAGCACCGTCCAGCGCCTCAACCGCATCACCACCGAGCTGCAGGAGACGGTGATGCGGACCCGGCTGCAGCCGATCGGCAATGCCTGGACCCGCCTGCCGCGCCTCGTCCGCGACCTCGCCCAGGAGTTGGGCAAGGACATCGAGCTCGTGCTCGACGGCGGCGACACCGAGCTCGATCGCGAGATCCTGGAGCACATCAAGGACCCGCTCACCCACATGGTCCGGAACTCGGCCGATCACGGGCTGGAAAACCCGGCCGAGCGGCGCCGGGCCGGCAAGCCCGAGCGCGGCCGCATCCGGCTCGCCGCCGGGCACGAGGGCGGCTATGTCGTGATCCGCCTCGCCGACGACGGCCGCGGCCTCGACCTCGAGGCCATCGCCGCCAAGGCCCTGGCAGGCCGGCTCGCGAGCCAGGACGAGCTCGCCGCCATGAGCCCGGAGCAGCTTGGCCGCCTGATCTTCCACCCGGGCCTCTCCACGGCCGAACGGGTGAGCAGCGTTTCCGGCCGCGGCGTCGGGATGGACGTCGTCCGCAGCAACATCGAGCGGCTGGGCGGCATCATCGACCTCTCCTCCGAGCCTGGCCGGGGGACCACCTTCACGGTCCGCATCCCGCTCACCCTGGCCATCGTCTCGGTGCTGATCGTCGGTGCCGGTGGCCAGCGCTTCGGCATCCGTCAGCTCGACGTGGTCGAGCTGGTCCGCGCCGGAGCCGGCACCGAGCATTCGATCGAGCGGGTCGGCGATGCGCCGATGCTGCGGCTGCGCGACCGGCTCTTCCCGCTTTTGACCCTGACCCGTCTGCTGGGCCTGCCGGGCGAGCCGCCGGACCCTGCCCGGGCCGTCTACGTGGTCCTGGCCCGGATCGGCTCCGGCTGCGTCGGGCTCATCGTCGATCACGTGTTCGACACCGAGGAGGTCGTGGTCAAGCCGCTGGCACCCGTGCTGCGCACCGCCCGCATCTATGCCGGCAACACGATTCTCGGGGACGGCGGCGTGATCATGATCCTGGATCTCGAGGGCTTCCAGGAGATGGTGGCGAGCCGCCCGGCCGAAGCCGGGGACGGCTCGACCGAAGCGGCGCTTGCCGAGGAGCGGACGAGCCTGCTGCTGTTCCGTGCTGGCGGGCCGGCCCCGCGCGCGGTGCCGCTTGGGCTCGTGACCCGCCTGGAGGAGGTCGCCGCCCAGGAGGCCGAGCATTGCGACGGGCGCAGCGTGGTCCAGTATCGCGGCCGCCTGATGCCGCTGGTGGAGATCGACGGCACGCCTGCACGCTTCGAGGGCGGCTCCCGGCCGGTGATCGTGTTCACCAACTCCGGCCGGCACATGGGCCTCGTCGTCGACGAGATCCTCGACATCGCCGAGGCCGGCGTCGGCCTTGAGCTGAAGGCAAGCAGTCCCGGGAGCCTCGGGGGAGCGGTGATCCGGGGCCGGACGACGGACCTGCTCGATGTCGCCCACTTCGTGCACAGCGTCTTCGGCGGCTGGTTCGCGGATCGGGAGCAGCCGCCGTTCGCAGCCGCCCCGAGCGGGGAGCAGAGCCGGATCCTGCTCGTCGACGACAGCGCCTTCTTCCGCAACCTCCTGAAGCCGATCCTGGAATCCAGCGGCTACAAGGTGGTGAGCGCCAACGGGCCGACCCAGGCGCTCAGGCTGCGGGATTCCGGCGAGCGCTTCGACGTCATCGTCTCCGACATCGAGATGCCGGACATGAACGGGTTCGATTTCGCCGCGGCCTGTCGCGCCGGTGGCCGATGGCGATCCACGCCGATGATTGCGCTGAGCTCCCACACCGCTGCCGACGACATCGCCCGCAGCCGGTCGGTCGGGTTCACGAGCCATGTCGGCAAGCTCGACCGCACGGGCCTCCTGGAAGCGCTGGGTGAGGCACGCCGGATCGACAGGGAGGCGGCATGAGCGCGGTCGTGGATCGGGCTCAGGCCAGGCCCGGCTGCCAGCGAGCTGGTGACGGCGACCCTGGCGGGGCAGGAGATCGCCATGCCGGTGACCGCGGTCCAGGACGTGCTGGGACCCCAGTCGCTGACGCCCGTGCCCCGCGCCGTGAGCGAGGTGGCAGGACTGCTCAACCTGCGCGGGCGGATCGTCACTGCGATCGACCTGCGGCCGAGGCTCGGCATCCAGCCCGAGGCCGGCGAGCGCCCGCCCATGAACATCGTCCTCGAGCATGACGGCGAGCTCTACAGCCTCCTGGTCGACGCCGTGGGCGAGGTGATCGAGCCGCCGGACAGCAGCCTCGCCCGCGAGGTCACCCTGCTGAGCCCCGCCTGGCGCCGGCTCGCGACCGGGATCTACGCCCTCCAGGATCGGCTTCTGGTGGCGCTCGACATCGCCCGGGTGCTCGACTTCAGGACCGCCGCATGAGCGGCTCCGCCACCGGGCGCCAGCGGGCTTGCCTCGTCGTCGACGACTCGGTGACGGTGCGCCGGGTGCTGCGCGGGATCCTGGAGCGGCTGGGCTGGAGCGTGGACGAGGCCGGCACGGGTGGGGACGCGCTCCAAGCCTGCCGCGGCAGGCTGCCCGAGCTGATCATGGTGGACTGGAACATGCCCGGGATGGATGGCCTGGCCTTCGTCAAGGCGCTGCGGGCGGTGCACGGCGGCACGAGGCCCGTGGTCATCTTCTGCACCACCAACAGTGCCCTGCCGCAGATCGAGGCGGCCCTCGGCGCCGGGGCGGACGAGTACATCATGAAGCCGTTCGACGAGGAGATACTGCGCGGCAAGCTCCAGCAGACCGGCCTGCTCTGAGCCTCCAGCGATCGCCGCGACAATGTCCAGGCAAGCCCTCGGATCTGCCAGAATTCTGCCGCCGTCGGCACCGGCGCACGGGGGCCAGGGACCCGGGCGCCTGGGCGTGCCGACGCCCGTCGAGGCCATCGCCGTCGCGAGCTCGACCGGAGGGCCGCAGGCCCTGAAGATCGTGCTGGCCGGCCTGCGCGATGCCCGCCCGGTGCCGATCTTCATCACCCAGCACATCAGGCCAAGCTTCACCGCCATGCTGGCGGGCCAGCTCGAGGACGCGATCGGTCGCCCCTGCACCGAAGCGGTCGACCGCGAGCCCGTCCATCGCGACGGCGTCTATCTGGCCCCCGGCGGCCACCACATGCTGGTCCAGGCCGGACGCGGCGGGCCGGTCCTGCGACTCAGCAACGAGGCGCCGGTCCATTACTGCCGGCCGGCGGCCGATCCGATGCTGGCCAGCATCGCCGCAGTCTACCGGGCTCGCAGCCTTGCCATCGTCCTCACCGGGATCGGCGAGGACGGCCTTGCCGGCTGTGCTGCGATCCGGGCCGCGGGCGGAGGCGTGATCGTCCAGGACGAGGGCAGCAGCGTGGTCTGGGGGATGCCCGGTGCCGTCGCACGGCGGGGGCTGGCACACGCGACCCTGCCCCCGGACGAGATCGCCCGGCTGGTCGCCGCGGCCCTGGCACGCTGAGCACGGCAGTGCAGCTCCCGCCCGCCAGCCTGCGTGCGATCGCCGAGCTCGCCCGACGGCGGGCCGGGATCGTGATCACCGACGAGCAGGGCTACCTGCTCGAGGCCCGCCTCGCTCCCGTCGCCGCCACCTTCGGCTTCGGCTCCCTGGGCGAGCTGGCGGCCGCGATCGCCCGGCATCCGGCCGAGGCGCTGGCCGAGGCCGTGGTCGAGGCGCTCACCACGCCCGAGACCTCGTTCTTCCGCGACGGCTATCCGTTCGACCTCCTGCGCCGGGTCATGCTGCCCGACCTCCTGCAGCGGCGGGCGGCGGAACGGCAGCTGCGCATCTGGAGCGCTGCTGCCGCCACCGGCCAGGAAGCCTACTCGATCGGCTTCTGCCTGGAGGAGCTGGGGCCAGCCGTCGAAGGCTGGCGGCTGGAGGTTGTCGGCACCGATCTCGCCGCCGGCGCCATCGCCCGGGCGCGCGAGGGCCGCTACTCTCACTTCGAGGTCCAGCGCGGGCTGCCGATCCAGCTCCTGGTCCGCCATTTCGAGCGCTCCGGCCAGGACTGGCGGGTCCGGCCCGGGCTGCGTGCCCGGATCCGCTTCGAGCGCCACAACCTCCTCGACGACGCCGCCTGGCTCGGCCGGTTCGACATCGTCTTCCTGCGCAACGTGCTCATCTACTTCGACCCGCCCACGCGCCGGCGGGTCCTCGAGCGCATCGCGGCCGTGCTCGCGGAGGACGGCTATCTGGTCCTGGGCGGGACGGAGACCGCGCGCGGCCTCACCGAGCACCTGGTGGCCGACGAGCTCCAGCCGGCACTCGTCCGCCGGGTCCGACCCACGCTCCGACGGGGTGCTGCATGAGGCGGCCCCAGCACCTACGACCCCGCTTTGCCCAGCCGATCCGACACCGTCCCGCCGGTCAGGCGCTGCAGCTCGTCCAGGCTCGTGCCGAAGACGCAGTGAGGGTGGCCCGCGGCGGCATAGACGGTCCCGAACCGGCCGAGGCTGGCGTCGATCGCGGTCGGCAGCGGCTCCGGATGGCCGACGGGCGCCACCCCGCCGATCGCGAAGCCGGTAGCCTCGCGGACCAGGTCGGCATCGGCACGGCCGGGCGGGCCCTCCAGGCCGAGCACCGCCACCAGGGCCGCCGGATCGCACTGCCGGTCGCCCGCCACGAGCGCCATCACCGGCTGTCCGCCGGCCAGGAAGACGAGCGACTTGACGATGGCGCCGACCTCGACGCCCAGGGCGGCCGCGGCATCGCGAGCGGTGCGGGCAGTCGCCGCAAGCTCGACCACCTGGGCGGGTGAGCCGGCTAGCTCGAGCACCGCCCGCACGCGCCTCACCGAGGCGCCATCCAGAGCCGTCATGCCGGGATCTGGTGCCCCATCTTGGGGACATCGTAGCCGCGCTGCACGCCGGGCCGGGCCCGCATCTCGTCGTACCAGCGGCGCACGTTCGGGTAGTCCGCGAACTCCACCCCCTGCCACTCGTAGCGCGAGATCCAGGGCCAGGTGGCGATGTCGGCGATCGTGCACTCGTCGGCTGCGAGATAGCGGCTCTGGCCCAGCTGCCGGTCCATCACGCCATAGAGCCGCTTCGCCTCGTCGCCGTAGCGCTTCTCGGCATAGGGCGCCTTGCCGGGATTGAAGCGCAGGAAATGGTGCGCCTGCCCCAGCATCGGGCCGACCCCGCCCATCTGGAACATCAGCCACTCGAGCGTCTGCACCCGCAGCCGCGGATCGCTGGGCATCATCCGGCCGGTCTTCTCGGCCAGATAGATCAGGATGGCGCCCGACTTCGAACACGCTCCAGCCATTGTCGCGGTCGACGATCGCCGGGATCTTGTTGTTGGGGCTGATCTTCAGGAACTCGGGCTGGAACTGCTGGTCCTTGGTGATGTCGATCGGGTGCACCTCGTAGGGCAGCCCGCACTCCTCGAGCATGATCGAGACCTTGCGGCCGTTGGGCGTGCTCCAGGTGTAGAGATCGATCATCGGGTGCCATCCTCGGCTTTGTGCTTGGTGCTACCGACCACCGAATGGGCGTCGGCATTGCTGGCCACAGGCTAGCGGTCGGACGGCCGCTTGCCTACGCCTGCGCCGCTTCGCGGACGCCCATCCAGGATGCCGGCCGGGTTGAGCTGCACCTCGACCCGCCGCCTTCGGGGCGCAGCGGTCGAAGGCTGTGAGGCCCGAAGCCTTGATCGCCCCGTCACCGGGCCCATATCGGGGCCTCGGAGGCGGCCTGGGCCGCAGGGCACGAATTGGCTTTACATGAGTGCTCTGCGTGCAGCATAAGCCGCCCTCTTCACGTTGACGCCTAAGCACTGCGGATCGCGCGGCGGCGGCTGTCTGATCATCTTGGCTCCCCCTGCCCGGGGGTTGTTGGGAGGTCGGTATGGGCCAGTCCTACAGCAGTGCCGAGGCGCTGCTTCACGCTCGCGCCCCCATCGATCCCGTCGTCTGCCTCCGGCCGCATCTGATTGCGGCACGGGCGCGTCGGATCGTGGCGGCGTTCCCTGGCGACGTTCTGTACGCCGTCAAATGCAACGATGCGCCGGAAGTCCTCCGCGCGCTGGCCGAAGGCGGAATCCGCCATTTCGACACCGCCTCGATCGGCGAGGTCCGGGCGGTGCGCGCCCTGCTGCCCGATGCGTCGTGCCACTTCATGCACCCGGTGAAGAGCACCGAGGCCATCGCCGAGGCGTACCATCGCCACGGCGTGCGCCGCTTCGTGCTCGACCATGCGGACGAGCTGGCGAAGATCCTGGCCGCCACCGGCGGGGCCGGTGACCTCGAGCTGTTCGTGCGTCTTGCCGTGCCTGGCGACGGGGCCGTCCTCACCCTCACGGGCAAGTTCGGCGTGCCGGTCGAGCAGGCCGCGACGCTCCTGCGCGCCGTACGGCCCTACGCGCATCGCCTGGGCCTCACCTTCCATGTCGGCTCGCAGTGCGTCGACCCCGTGGCGTTCGAGCGGGCCTTCGCACTCTGCGCCGAGGTGGTGCGCCGTGCCGGCTCCGTCGACGCGATCGATGTCGGCGGCGGCTTCCCTGCCGCCTACAAGGGCGACGAGCCCTCGTTCGAGGCCTTCGTGGCGGCGATCGAGCGCTCCGTCGCCCGGCACGGGCTCACCTGCGAGCTGCATTGCGAGCCGGGCCGCGTGCTGGTGGCGGACGGGGCCTCGATCCTGACCCGGGTCGAGCTGCGCCGCGACCAGAGCCTGTACCTGAACGACGGCGTCTACGGGAACCTGGCCGAGCTGAAGTGGATCGGCCCGCAGTTCCCGCTCCGCCTCGTTCGCCTGGGCCGCAACCACGCCAACCGCAACGAGGCCTTCGACCTCTACGGCCCCACCTGCGACAGCATCGACAGCATGCCGGGCCCGCACTGGCTGCCGGCCGATGCCGATGACGGGGACTGGGTCGAGATCGGGATGATGGGCGCCTACTCGAACGCGCTGAAGACCCGCTTCAACGGCTTCCGCACCGACGGGATGGCCTTCATCGACGATCGCGGCTGGTACCTGCCGCGGCGGCCCGTGCGTACCCCGGAGCTGGTGGCCCACGCCGCCTGACCTCGCCTGCGCGGCGGCCGTGCCCGGCCGCCGCCACCTCGTTCGCAGCCGACCCCGCGACGCCGCTTGAACAGGGCGGCCTTTCGCGTCGATACTGCCGCCGGGCGATCAGGGAGGAGTGTCCGGGATCGCCCGGTTCCGGCCCAGGGCGCGGGAAAGAACAATGCGGATCCTCATCCTCGGCGCCGGCGTGATCGGGACGGCCAGCGCCTGGTTCCTCGCCCGCGACGGCCACGAGGTCGAGGTGATCGAGCGCCGCGAGGCGGCCGGGCTCGAGACCAGCTGGGGCAATGGCGGGATCATCCACGCGAGCTCGGTCCAGCCCTGGGCGGCACCCGGCATGCCGCGCAAGATCCTGGGCTGGCTCGGCAAGGTCGACGCGCCCATGCTGCTCCGCCTGCAGGCGCTGCCGCACATGTGGCGCTGGGGCCTGGGTTTCCTGCGCAACTGCGCCCCCGCCCTGCACCGCGCCAGTGCGCTCGCCAACCTGGAGCTGGCCTTCGAGAGCCTGGCCCGCATGGCCGAGATCCGGGCCGAGACCGGCATCGAGTACGACTTCGCCAAGCAGTGCGTGCTCAAGACCTACCCCGACAAGGATTATCTCGACGGCGCGCTGGCGGCCCATGACTGGCTCATGGAGGCCGGCCTCACCGTCGAGCGGCTGGACCGGGACGAGTGCGTGGCCATGGAGCCGGCACTGGAGCCCGGTGGCGGATCGGTTCGGCGGCGGCCTCTACTTCCCCCAGGACGAGCTCGGCGACTGCAACAAGTTCACCCAAGGCCTGGCCGCGATCCTGACCGCCAGGGGCACGCGCTTTCGCTACCGCACCGAGGTCAAGTCCCTCGAGGTCAAGGCCGGCGTGGTGCAGGGTGCCGTGACAGCGAGCGGCGAGCGGATCGCGGCCGATGCCGTCGTGGTGGCACTCGGCTGCTGGACGCCCTTCCTTCTCCGCACGGCCGGGCTCGACGCGCCGATCTACCCGGTCAAGGGCGTCTCGATGACGGCCCCGCGCGCACCCTGGCCGGGTGCTCCGCGCACGGCTCTCCTCGACGAGGCACGCAAGTTCGGGCTGGTCCCGATCGGTGACCGGATCCGGATTGCGGGCTCGGCCGAGATCACCGGCTACGACACCACGCCCGATCCGGCCCGGCTCCGGGCGGTGACCGACCAGGCGGTGGCCCTGTTCCCGGAGCTGCGCCGCTGCTTCGAGCACCCGGACGCCAGGCCCTGGGCTGGCCTGCGGCCGGCGACGCCCAGCGGCCGGCCGATCATCGGCCCTACCGCCGTGCGCAATCTCTACATCAACAGCGGCCATGGCCACACGGGCTGGACGCTCGCCTGCGGCTCGGGCCACAGGCTCGCCAACATCGTGGCCGGCCGTCCGCCGACGTCGAGCAAGGATACGGTGCGGCTCGCGGCAGCCGCCTAGAGCAAGAAGGGTTTGGGAGGAACAATGACCAAGAAGCGCCTGGGCGAGCCGCTCAGCATCCCGCTTTCGCTCGGCTGGCGGGCGGGTGACTTCGTCTTCACCTCGGGCCAGGTGCCCCAGGACGAGCAGGGCCGCTTCCTCGGCGGCACGATCGAGGAGCAGACCCGGGCCACGCTGAAGCGGATCGAGATGATCCTGGGCCTCGCCGGCTGCACGCTGGCCGACGTGGTCAAGACCACGGTCTGGCTGGCCGACGCCCGCGACTTCGGCCGGTTCAACAGCACCTACGCCGAGTTCTTCCCCAAGGACCCGCCGGCGCGCTCGACCGTGGAGGCCCGCCTCATGGTCGACTGCAAGATCGAGATCGAGGCCGTGGCCTACAAGCCGGTCACCGAGACCGCCTGAGCCTGCGGCACGCGGCTTGCTTTCCGGTTGTCTGTTCACCCTAGCACAATGAGGAAACGACCATGCGGGGGGTTGGGGAGCACACAAGAAGGGCGGCAGCACTTCTGTGCGGCGCCGCGCTCATGCTGGCTGCGGCCACGGCCTCGGCCCAGGAGGTGATCAAGATCGCGGCCGGCGCACCGCTGACCGGTGCCTCTGGCCAAGCAGGGCCAGGAGGTGGCCAACGCGGTCAAGCTCGCGGCCGCCGAGTGGAACAAGAAGGGCGGCGTGCTGGGCAAGCAGATCGAGGTGGTCGAGGCCGACGATCAGGGCAACCCGCAGGTCGGTGTGGCGGCCGGCGAGAAGGTGGCGGGCGACCCCGCGGTGATGGGTGCGGTCTGGGGCATCACCAGCGTCACCTGCATCCCGGTCTCCGAGATCTTCGAGAAGGTCGGATCTCGCCCTGATCACGCCCGGCTGCAGCAACCCCAAGGTCACCGATCGCGGGCTGAAGTCGGTGGCACGGCTGTGCGCCCGTGACGACCTGCAGGGCCCGGCCGGCATCCAGTTCGCGGTCGACGAGCTGAAGGCCAAGAAGATCGCCATCTTCGACGACGGCACCACCGGCCCGCGCGGTGCGGCCGACGAGGCCGAGAAGAAGGCCAAGGCCATGGGGGCCGAGGCGCTGCGCTTCGTCTTCCGCTCGGGCGACAAGGACTTCCGCGCCATCCTCGGCACCGTGCCCAAGGATATCGACATCATCTATGCCTCGATGTGGGCGCCCGATGCCGCCCTGTTCGCGAAGCAGCTGCCGGACGTCGGCCTGGACGTGCGGATGGTCGGCCCCGACGGGCAGTACGAGCCCGTCGACTATGTCGAGGCCTCGGGCGGTGCCGCCGAGGGCAACTACGTCACCTTCTTCGTGCCCGAGATGGCGAAGGTGCCGACGGCCGTGGAGTTCGTGAAGGCGTTCGAGGCCGAGTACGGCACGCTCAGCTCCTATGGGCCGCTGGCCTACGAGGGTGCCAACATCCTGCTCACCGCCATCCAGAAGGCCGGCAAGGCCGACCGGGCGGCCGTGCGCGACGCCATGCGCGCCACCAAGGACTATACCGGCATCCTGGGCTTCCCGATCACGCTCAACGAGAAGGGCGACGTGAGCGGTGCCACCGTCTTCGTCTACCAGGTCAAGGGTGACGGGTTCGAGTTCCTGAAGGGCATCTCGGTCAAGTAGCCGATCGGCAGGGGGCAAGGGCACAAACCGGCAACAGGAGGCGCTCTTGGCCCCCCTGCTCGAGGTGCGCGGCCTGTCGCGCACGTTCGGCGGCCTGCAGGCCCTGCAGGCCATCGACCTCGTGGTCGAGCCCGGCGAGATCGTGGGCATGATCGGCCCCAACGGCTCGGGCAAGACCACCTTCTTCAACGCGCTCACCGGGCTCTTCCCGGCGACGGCGGGCTCGGTGCGGTTCAAGGACAAGGACATCACCCGCCTGCCGCCGCACCGCATCACCGCGGCGGGCCTCGCCCGCACCTTCCAGAACCAGCGCCTCTTCAACCAGATGAGCGTGCTCGAGAACGTGCTGGTCGGCATGCACTGCCGGACCAGGAGCGGGCTTGCCGGGATCGTCCTCGGCACCCCCGGCACCCGGGCCGAGCAGGAGCGGTCCCGTGCCAGGGCCATGGAGATCCTGGGCTTCTTCCGCGAGCGGCTGGTGCCGCGGGCCGACCGGCCGGCCTACTCCCTCTCCTATGCCAACCGCCGCAGGCTCGAGATCACCCGTGCCATGGCGACCGAGCCCGCCATGATCCTCCTCGACGAGCCCGCCGCCGGCATGAACCCGGCCGAGACCCGGGAGCTGATGGGCGACATCGTCCGCCTCAAGGAGCGCGGCTTCACCATCCTCCTGATCGAGCACGACATGGGCCTCGTCCGCGGCGTGTGCAGCCGGGTCGTGGCCCTGGACCACGGGGTCAAGATCGCGGAAGGCGACTTCGCCACCGTGCACGACCACCCGGCCGTGCTGGAGGCCTATCTCGGCAAGCGCGCGGCCCATGCCTGAGACGGCCCCGCTCCTCCAGCTCCAGGACGTCGTCACCTATTACGGCCCGATCCAGGCGCTGAAGGGTGTCAGCATCGAGGTCCGCGAGGGCGAGATCGTCTGCCTGCTCGGCGGCAACGCGTCCGGCAAGTCGACCACCATGAAGACCATCCTGGGCGTGGTCCGCCCGCGCCAGGGCAGCGTCCACTTCGCCGGCCAGCGCATCGACGGCCTGGCCACCCAGGCGATCGTCAGCCGCGGCATCACGCTGGTGCCCGAGGCCCGCCGCCTGTTCGGCCGGATGACCGTGCTCGAGAACCTGATGATGGGCGCCTTCACGAGGCGCACGGCACCCAAGGCCGAGATCGATGCGGACATGGAGCGGGTGTTCACGCTCTTCCCGCGCCTCAAGGAGCGCACGGGCCAGCGCGCCGGCACCATGTCCGGCGGCGAGCAGCAGATGGTGGCGATGGGCCGGGCGCTGATGGCCCGCCCGAAGCTGATGCTGATGGACGAGCCCTCGATGGGCCTCTCGCCCGCCTTCGTCGATCAGGTGTTCGACATCATCAGGACCATCAACCGCCAGGGGGTGGCGATCCTCGTGGTCGAGCAGAACGCGGCCGTGGCACTCGGCATCGGCCATCGAGGCTACGTGCTCCAGAACGGGAAGATCGTGATGGCCGACGACGCCAAGGCGCTGCTCGCCACCGACGAGATCAAGCGCGCCTATCTGGGCGAGGTCTGACGACGCTCATGGATCTCCTGGCCATCCTCCCCCAGCAGCTCGTCTTCGGCATCGTGCTCGGCACCGTCTACGGGCTGATCGCGATCGGCTACACCATGGTCTACGGTGTCTTGTTCATGATCAACTTCGCCCACGGCGAGGTCTTCATGATCGGCGCCTATATCGGCTGGGGCGTGCTGACCGGGATCACCGCCAGCCATATCGGCGGCATCCACCCGGCCTGGGTCCTGCCGCTGATGCTGGCGCCGGCCATGATCGGCTGCGGTGCCCTGGGCGTGGCGCTGGAGCGGTTCGCCTATCGCCCGCTCTACCTCAAGGGCGCCACCCGCCTGGGCCCGCTGATCAGCGCCGTCGGCGCCTCGATCTTCCTCCAGAACGCCGTGATGCTCACCCAGGGCGCGCGGATGAAGACCTACAAGACCTTCACCCTGTTCCCGCGCAGCTGGTCGTTCGACGTGCTGGGCGTGCGGGTCTCGGTGCTGGTCCTGGTCATGGCCACCGTCGCCGGCTTCATGATGTGGGCGCTCAACGCCCTGGTCCAGCGCACAGCACTCGGCCGCTCGATCCGGGCCGTGGCCGAGGACCGCGAGATGGCGGCCATCATGGGCGTCGACGTCTCCAAGGTGATCGCCACCACCTTCTTCCTGGGGTCCGCCCTGGGCGGTGCGGCCGGGGTCCTGGTCGGCCTCTACTACACCCAGATCGACTTCGTGATGGGCTTCTCCGCCGGGCTCAAGGCCTTCACCGCGGCCGTCCTGGGCGGCATCGGCAACATCAAGGGGGCCATGGTCGGCGGCATCCTCCTGGGCGTCATCGAGAGCCTGGCCGTCACCTTCCTCGACCCGGCCTACAAGGACGTGGTCGCGTTCGCCGTCCTCATCCTCGTCCTCACCTTCCGCCCCGAAGGACTTTTCGGGGAAGCGCTGGCCGACTGGAAAAAGGTATGAAGCCGGCCCAGCAGCGACTCCTCGTGGCCGGTGCCCTGCTCGCGGCCATCGCCCTGCCGCTGGTCGTGCCCAACAACTACGTCATGGGCGTCATCGCCCGCATCTGCCTCTATTCGCTCCTGGCCCTGGGGCTCAACATCGTCGTCGGCTTCGCCGGCCTGCTCGACATCGGCTACGTCGCCTTCTTCGGCATCGGCTCCTACACCTATGCCTTCCTGGCCTCGCCCCATTTCGGCCTGCACGTGCCGTTCGTCGCCGCCCTCCTGGTCGTGGCCCTGGTCACCGCCTTCTCCGGCCTCCTGATCGGCGCACCCACCCTGCGCCTGCGCGGCGACTATCTGGCCATCGTCACCCTGGGCTTCGGCGAGATCGTCTACGTCCTCCTGATCAACCTCGACCGCCCGGTGAACATCACCGGCGGCCCGAGCGGCATCATCTCGATCGACCCTCCGTCCCTCCTCGGCTTCACCGCCCGCACCAACGTCCACTACTACTATCTCTTCCTGGCCTTCACGCTGGCCGTCCTCCTGGCCTCCGCCCGCCTGCGCCACTCCCGGGTGGGCTGGGCCTGGCAGGCGATCCGCGAGGACGAGCTCGCCGCCCAGGCCATGGGCGTGAACACCACCGTGGCCAAGCTCCAGGCCTTCGCCACCGGCGCCTGCTTCGCCGGCGTTGCCGGTGCGCTCCTCGCCAGCTGGCAACACTCGGTCTTCCCGGCCAACTTCCTGTTCACGGAATTCGATCAGCATCCTCGCCATGGTGATCCTGGGCGGCATGGGCAACCTGCCTGGGCGTCGATCCTGGGGGCCGTCATCATCGTGGCCTTGCCCGAAGTCTTCAGAGGATTCGAGCTCTACCGGATGCTGGCCTTCGGCTTCATGCTCATGGTGCTGATGATCTTCCGGCCGCATGGGTTGCTGACGTTCGAGCGGCGGAGGGTGGCTGAGAGCACGACGGAGTAGGAGTTAGGTCAGCACTGTCGATCAGAGAAGATCGATGAAATCTCGTGGGCTCAGGATGCGAACGCCCTCGTAAGTCCTGAGCGGAAGCAGGTGGCGACGATCGCCTGTAACCAGGTATCCTGCTCTTGCGGCGATGGCCGTCGCGAGAACGGATTGTCTTTGGGATCATCCGGCACCGCTTCGAGTGCTGGAAGCTCGCCTACCATCTCAGCCAGTACCACAAGAGAGGCTCGGAAGCCGGCTACTTCCGCAGGTGAATATCCATATCGGGCACGATGCTTCGCTCGAAGAAGCGCCCGCGCAGTCTCGTCCAGAATGTAGGTTGAGAGGTACAGCGCAAACGCGCCCTCACCCGCGCGGTCGAGGAGCATCCCAGGAAGCCTGTCGGGTTTGATGAACGCGCTGAAGAGAACCGAGCTGTCAAGAACGGCTCTGATCATCTTCTCGGCGCATCTCATGGATGGCGTCGACTGCCATCTCCAGGAGCTCGTCGTCCGAAGGCTCCGGTCCGGGACCCCGCCACTTCCGCTCCTTGAGAATGGTGCTCAGCTCGCGCCACGCCCTCGCCCGATCCGGCGCTGCCGCCCGTGTGAGCATAACCCCGTTCTCGACGACCTCGGCTTCCAGATAAGCGTCCCCGTTCACCTGCAGCGCCTCGCGTGCCTCGGCCGGCAGTGTCATCTGGCCGTCACCAACCACCTTCACGAGCGTCATCCGCAGCACTCCCGCAGCGCGGCAATCTTACCGATATAGGAGCCTTGGCGCCACGGCGCTCGTCATCACCCGCTCCGCAAGGTCGCCGTCGCCGGCTCCCAGCGCCAGACATTGTCGTTGGTGAGGTGCGTGCCGCCGAGCCAGCGGTCGAGGGGCTTGGCGATGGCGCGGTCGAGGCGGCCTTCGCGCACCAGGAGGCCGTCGTGGGTGAGGCGGACCTTGGACGCGAGATAAGCCTCCCGGTCGTCGAAGAACGGGCCCGGCAGGCCCGCCACCAGCGCCAGCGGCTCGGCCGCCAGCTCGTCCAGGATGGCGAAGAACGAGAGGTCGCCCATGAACCGGGCGCGCTCGCGGCGCTGGCAGCTTGCATAGAGCTCGGCTGCCGGCATGGGGCCGGGCTCCAGCTCCTCCAGGATGTAGCGCTCGCTCGCGGACAGGCCCGGATAGTCGGTCGGCAGCTCTTCCAGGAGCCGTCCGATCGCGGGTCCGAGCCAGGGTAGCGCGCTCGTGTCCGCCTGGCCGAGCCCAGCCAGCGCCTCGGGTGTGGGCGACCTGAACGCCGACCAGGCCTCGCGTGCGAGCGCCAGTTGGCTTGGAGTTACCTGTGCCGCCTGCGCTCCCAGCTCGGCCAGCACCTCCGGCCCGAGGTCGGTCAGGTAGGTGCTGGCCTGCGCGAGGCGGACCCGGGTCGGCGGGACCGTCTCGCGGGCCACGAGGTCGAGCAGCTGGAGGAGCTGCAGCTGGTCGTAGAGGTCGTGCTCGAACCACAAGACCAGCTCGGACCCTGCCTCGATGGCCTCGCGCAAGCGGCGGTCGCGGTCCTGGAAGGCGGCACGGGTAGCCTCGGGGTCGAGGCGGAACCGGGCGGCGAGGAACGCGGCGCGCTCCGCGGAGAGCTGCTCAATGGTGAGCCCCTGGCGCACCGGCCCCTCGTGCAGCACGTCGCGCCAGGGCAGCACCGGGTCGGGGGTCACGAGTGGGGCGATCCGCTCGGCCGCGAGGTCGCCGTTCGTGATGTGCAGAGTGGGCATGGAGCGCTCCAGCTCTAGCGCGGCGGCTCGCCCTCGCCCCCGGCATGGCTCTGCCGCGCCCGCTTCGGGTGCTGGGCGGCATAGTCGGCGAGCGCTGCGCGCCATGCTCCCTCGTCCGCCGTGACGGGCGGATGATCCAGATCAAGGCGCTGGCCCGAGGTGGCGGCATGCTGGCGCAGGGCCTGAAGGAAGAACCTCTCCGTGCTGCTGAGCGGCTGCTTCATCGGAGCGGTCGGCCGGCGCATCAGCAGGAAGTCGACGAGCATGTTGATCAGACCGCCGACCAGCGTGCCGACCAGGAAGCCCAGGGCAGCGAGCGGGCCGGCGACGAGGGCGCCGATGACGGCCACGGCCAGCAGTGTCAGCCCATAGCCCGCGAGCGGGCGATAGAGGCGGCCGATGACGGAGAGGTGCCGACCGAGCCCGGCGATCGCGAGCAGGTTGGGGACCACGCGGCCGAGCACGCAGAGCGTGGCGATCGCCGCGGGCGGGAGGTCGAGGAGGAAGCCCGCGAGCGCCAGCAGCTTGCCGACAGCCGTGGGCGTGAACTCGATGGCCTCCGTGGTGGCCAGCACCTCCGCCGGGCGGACCTTGGGGCGCAGCTGCGCCATCAGGCCGAACGCCACATGGGTGGGCAGCCGGACATGCAGGCCGCGCGGGGTGAAGATCGCGTTGGAGATCAACCGGGTGCCTCCCGGACCGCACCTTATCGGCCACAACCGGCGAGCCGGGCCGGAGTTTCGCCTGCCGCGACCCCGGGTCACCTGGATCGGAAAGGTCTGTCCGGGTCTTCTGCTGCTCTACCTCCATCGTCCGAGCCGGGCCCGATGAGCACCGATGTGATCCAGGCCGAGCAGGCGCTCTCGCGGGCCGAGCAGAAGGCCTCCCCGCTCTATGCCGGGCGGGTCGAGGTCTACGCCAAGGCCGTCAAGGGCCGCTTCCGCACCATCAAGTGGGCGGCGCTGATCGCGCTCCTCGGCCTTTACTATCTCGTACCCTGGCTCCGCTGGGACCGCGGCCCGGGTGCCCCGGACCAGGCGGTGCTGATCGACATGGACGGAGGGCGGGCCTACTTCTTCGGGATCGAGATCTGGCCGCAGGAGGTCTACTACCTCACCGGCATCCTGATCCTGGCGGCCTTCGGCCTCTTCCTCGCCACGGCCCTCTTCGGCCGCCTCTGGTGCGGCTTCGCCTGCCCGCAGACCGTCTGGACCGACCTCTTCATGCAGGTCGAGCGCTGGATCGAGGGCGACCGGGCCCAGCGCATCCGGCTCGACAAGGCACCGTGGTCATCGGGCAAGGTCGGGAAGCGCGCCCTCAAGCACGTCGTCTGGCTGCTGATCGCCTTCGTCACCGGCGGCGCCTGGATCCTCTATTTCGGCGACGCGCCCACGGTCCTGCACGACTTCTTCACCGGCGAGGCCGGCGTCACCTCCTACTTCTTCGTGGGCCTGTTCACCGCCACCACCTACCTCCTGGCCGGCTTCGCGCGCGAGCAGGTCTGCACCTACATGTGCCCGTGGCCGCGCATCCAGGGTGCGCTGGTCGACAAGGACACGCTGGCCGTCACCTACGAGGGCTGGCGCGGCGAGCCGCGCGGCAAGTACCGCAAGGGCGAGAGCTGGGAGGGCCGGGGCGACTGCATCGACTGCAAGCAGTGCGTCGCGGTCTGCCCGACGGGCATCGACATCCGCGACGGCTTCCAGCTCGAATGCATCGGCTGCGGCCTCTGCGTCGACGCCTGCAACGATGTCATGGCCAAGGTCGGCCGCCCGCCCGACCTCATCGCCTACGACAGCGAGCGCAACCAGGAGCTCCGGGCCGAGGGCAAGCCGTCGGCCTACCGCCTCGTCCGCCCGCGCACGATCCTCTACGCCGCCGTCTTCTCGGTCGTGGGCCTCGTCATGCTGGGCGTGCTGCTCTCCCGCTCGACCGTGGACGTGAACATCCTGCCCGAGCGCAACCCGCTCTTCGTCACCCTGGCCGACGGCAGCATCCGCAACGGCTATACCATCAAGGTCATGAACAAGGCGCACGCGGAGACCACCTACCGCCTGGGCCTCGCCGACGGGGAGGGGCTCCTCACCCTCGCGGGCCAGGGTGGTGCGAGCGCCACGCTCGATCTCGCCGCACCGCCGGACGGCGTGGGCACGCACCGGGTCTATCTCCGCCTGCCGCGGGAGCAGGTGACGGCCGAGGTGAGCGACGTCACCTTCGTCCTCACCGACACCGCGACCGGCCGCAGCGAGCGGTTCGAGACCATCTTCCGGGGGCCGAAACGATGATCGGCAACGGCAGTACCAGCCAGCGCGACGGGGTCTGGGTCGCCCTCTCCTTCCTCCTGTTCGGGGCCGTGGTGCTGGGGGCCAACGGTGCCCTCATCTGGTACGCCGCGGCGAGCTGGCCCGGGCTCGTGACCGAGAGCCCCTACGACAAGGGCCTGACCTACAACCGCAACCTCGAAGCCGCCGCCCGGCAGGCCGACCTCGGCTGGCAGACCAGGCTCACGGCGCGCCTGACGGGTGCCCTCGACGGCGAGGCCGCGCTCGACCTGCGCGACCGGTCCGGCGCGCCGCTCGCCGGTGCCGATGTGCTGGCCACCTTCGAGCGGCCGATCGAGGAGCATCTCGACTTCGCCATACCGCTGCAGCCGGCAGCACCCGGCACCTACCGGGCCGGCTTCACGGTGCCGGTGCCGGGTGCCTGGAACATCCACCTCACGGTGCGGCATCGGGGTGAGCTCTACGTCGCCGACGAGCGGGTGATCCTCCGCTGACATGACCGAGGCCGCCCTCAGCCTCCCCGGCCCGATCGACGCCGAGCGCCCCGACCGCCTCGACGTGGTGCCGTTCGTCCGCACCGAGCCCGCGAGCGGCCTCAAGGCACTGCACCTCCTGGTCGAGGGCGTGCATTGCGGCGGCTGCGTGCGGCGGATCGAGCGCACGCTCGAGCATGCGGGCGGCCTCGAGACCGGCCGGGTCAACCTCACCACCCGCCGGCTGACGCTGCGCTGGGCGGGCGAGGCCGGACGCGGCAACGAGCTGGCCGGGCTCGTGGCCGGCCTCGGCTACGGCGTCGTCCCGTTCGACCCCGACCGGCTCACCGCCGCCGACCGCCTGCGCGAGGCCATGCTCCTGCGCTGCCTCGCCGTCGCCGGCTTCGCCGCCGCCAACGTCATGCTGCTGGCAGTCTCGGTCTGGGCCGGTCACGCCACCGGCATGGGGGATGCCACCCGCACGCTCCTGCACTGGTTCGAGGCGCTGATCGCCCTGCCGGCCATCGCCTACGCCGCCCAGCCCTTCTTCGGCTCGGCCCTGCGCGCCCTCCGCGCCGGGCACACCAACATGGACGTGCCGATCTCGCTGGCGGTGATCCTGGCCCCGGGCATGAGCCTGTGGGAGACCATCCACGGCGGCCAGCACGCCTATTTCGACAGCGCCATCACCCTCCTCTTCTTCCTCCTGGTCGGCCGCTATCTCGACCAGCGCGCCCGCGGCAGCGCCCGCTCTGCCGCCGAGCGCCTGCTGGCGCTGGACGCCACCGCCGTCACCCTCGTCCTGCCCGACGGCACCACGCGGAGCGTGCGCCCGACGGACCTCGAGGCCGGGCAGGAGGTGCTGGTGGCGGCCGGCGAACGGATCGGCATCGACGGTGCCGTCCTCTCCGGCACGGGCGAGGTCGACACCAGCCTGATCACCGGCGAGACCGTCCCGCAGCGCGTAGCACCTGGCGACCGCGTCTTTGCCGGCACCATCAACCTCGTGGCCCCCTTGCGCGTGCGCGTCCGGGCCGTGGGCGAAGGCACGCTCCTGGCCGAGATCGTCCGCCTCATGGAGGTGGCCGAGCAGCGCCGCGGCCGCTTCGTGGCGCTGGCCGACCGCGTGGCGCGGGCCTACGCCCCCGTCGTGCACAGCCTGGCGCTGACCGCCTTCCTCGGCTGGACCCTCTTGGGCGGCATGGCTTGGCAGCCGGCGCTGATGATCGCGGTCGCCGTCCTGATCATCACCTGCCCCTGCGCCCTGGGCCTGGCCGTGCCGGTCGTCCAGGTGCTGGCGAGCGCCCGGCTGATGCAGAAGGGCATCCTCCTGAAGTCGGCCACGGCCCTCGAACGGTTCGCCGCCGCCGATACCGTTGTCTTCGACAAGACGGGCACGCTCACGCTGGGCCGCCTCCGCCTCGTGCCGGACGGCGTGGCCGCAGCCGACCTGGAAGCGGCGGCCACGCTGGCCCTGACCTCCCGCCACCCGATCGCCCGTGCGCTCGCCGCCGCCTGCCCCGCTGCCCGACCAGCAAAAGGCATCGAGGAGGTCGCCGGCTGCGGCCTTCGCCTCGTGACGCCCGAGGGCGAGATTCGCCTCGGCCGCCGCGGCTGGGCCGTCGACATGAGCGAGGATGCGAGCACCGACCTCGAGCTCTGGCTGTCACGGCCCGGCCAGGCGCCCGTCCGCTTTCCGCTTCGAGGACACGCTCCGCGAGGATGCGGCCGAGGTCGTGGCCGAGCTCAAGCGCCGCGGCTATGGCGTGGCCCTGCTCTCGGGCGATCGCGAGCCCACCGTCCGCGCCGTGGCGGCCGCCACCGGCATCGAGCGCTGGCAGGCCGGCTGCACGCCCGCCGGGAAGACGGCCGAGCTGGAAGCGCTGGCAGCCCAGGGCCGGCGGGTGCTGATGGTGGGCGACGGGCTCAACGACGCCCCAGCCCTGGCCGCGGCGCACGTCTCCCTCTCGCCGTCCACGGCCGTGGACATCAGCCAGACCGCGGCCGACGCGGTGTTCCAGGGCCGGGCCCTGGCACCCATCCTCGAGGTGCTGAGCGTCGCCCGCCGGGCGCAGAGGCTGGTCAAGCAGAACATGGCGCTCTCGTTCGGCTACAACGTCTTCACCGTCCCGCTCGCCATGGCGGGCTTCGTCACCCCGCTGGTGGCCGCGATCGCCATGAGCACGAGCTCGATCGCCGTGGTGCTGAACTCCCTGCGCCTGAGCTGGCGCCGGGCCTGATCGGGACAGGCCAGCCGGATGAGCGGCCTCCTCTATCTGATCCCGATCGCCCTCCTCCTGGGCCTGATCGGCCTCATCGCCTTCCTCTGGGCGCTGAGGAGCGGCCAGTTCGAGGATCTGGAGGGGGCCGGCCAGCGGATCATCTACGACGACGAGGACGAGCCGCCTGCCCCGGGCAGGAGCTGAGCCCGGCTTAGGCTCAGTGGGGCTCGTGCGGGCCGGGCGCAGGTGCCGTGCCGCGCAGGACCATGCCGAAGATGAACAGCACCCCGAACGCGAAGACCGCGAGGCCGAAATAGCCGAACATGTCGTCATGCGCGCGACTTGCCAGGAACAGCCCAAGCAAGGCCACGACGCCCATGACGGCGCCCACGATCCAGGTGCCCATCGTTCCCTAAACCCCGCTTTTATCGTTGCGTCCGAGGACGCTCTAGCCGCGGTCGGAGAACTGCACCAGATCCCGATAGGCGTGCCAGGAGGCGTGCCCGATGAGCGGCAGGGTGACGATCAGGCCGACATAGAGGGCCAGCATGCCCAAGCCCGTGAACGCCGCCACCAGCACCGCCCAGAACAGCATCGGCACAGGATTCTGCTGCACCGCCTTCACGCTGGTGACGACGGCCGTGATCACGTCGACGTCGTGCCGGTCGAGGATCATCGGGATCGAGACCACGCTCACCGCATAGGCGATGGTCGCGAACACGGCACCGATGGCGGTGCCGAAGACGAGGAACGGCAGGCTCTCGGGGCGGAGGAAGGTGCTGACGATCAGGTCCTCGAACGAGGGCGGCTCCAGGCCCCAGTAGAGCATGAAGATCATGGCCGCGATCCGGATCCAGGTGAGCAGGATCAGGAGCAGGATGAAGCCCATCACCAGGAGCCGCCGCGGCCGGTCCCAGAACGGGCGCAGCGCCTCGGTCAGGGTGACGGGCTGGCCGCGCTGGTGCAGCCGGCTGATCTCGTAGAGCCCGACGGCGAAGACCGGGGCCACGATCATGAAGCCCGAGGCCAGCGGCATGGCGAGGTAGAGGAGCCCGAACCACCACAGGCCCACGGTCACGGCATAGCCGACGATGGCGAAGACGGCGCCGATCGTGAGGCTGGGCCCCGGCGAGCGCACGAGGTCGCGCCAACCGGCCGCCAGCCATTGCCAGGGGCGATCCAGCTCGATCTTCCGCGTCTGCGGCACCACCACGTCGAACGAAGGAACGAGCTCGGTCATCTGCAACTTCCTGCCACCCCCTGGGTGCTGCCTGGCGACGCGGCCGCTACCCGCCTCCAGATTGCCTGGATCGGGCGGAACACGCCAGCGCCTGCGGCAAGTAGCCTGGAGATTGCAGGCTCGCTTTGATGCAGATCAAGGCATCCGCCATCATCGGCGGCAAGAAGACCCGCGCCGGCCGGCAACCGCCTGGAGGTGCCACGGCCGGGCGCGCGGAGTGAGGAGATCGGGATGGCGACAGCGCTCGCGGCACGAGCGGAGGCTGCACCTGCGTCCTACAACGAGGACGTGGTGCGGCTGTTCACGATCGCCGCCATGAGCTGGGGGCTGGTCGGCATGGCGGTCGGCGTCATCATCGCCTTCCAGCTCGCCTACCCCGCCCTCAATCTCGGCCTGGAATGGACCACCTTCGGCCGGCTGCGGCCGGTCCACACCTCGGCCGTGATCTTCGCCTTCGGCGGCAACGCGCTGCTCGGCACCTCGCTCTACGTGGTCCAGCGCACCTGCCGGGTGCCGCTCTTCGGCGGGCCGGAGCTCGCCCGCTTCCTCTTCTGGGGCTACCAGCTCTTCATCGTGCTGGCCGCCTCGGGCTACGTGCTGGGCATCACCCAGAGCCGCGAATATGCCGAGCCGGAATGGTATGTCGACGTCTGGCTCACCATCGTCTGGGTCGTCTACCTGATCATCTTCCTGGGCACGATCCTGCGGCGCAAGGAGCCGCACATCTATGTCTCGAACTGGTATTATCTCGCCTTCATCATCACCATCGCCATGCTGCACATCGTCAACAACCTGGCGGTGCCGGTCTCGTTCTTCGGGGTGAAGAGCTACTCGCTGTTCTCCGGCGTCCAGGATGCGATGTCGGAATGGTGGTACGGGCACAACGCCGTCGGCTTCTTCCTCACCGCCGGCTTCCTCGGCATGATGTACTATTTCCTGCCCAAGCAGGCGAACCGGCCGGTGTGGTCGTACCGGCTGTCGATCATCAATTTCTGGGCCCTGATCTTCCTCTATATCTGGGCGGGCCCGCATCACCTGCACTACACGGCCCTGCCCGACTGGGCCCAGTACATGGGCATGACCTTCACCATCATGCTCTGGATGCCGTCCTGGGGCAGTGCGGTGAACGGCGTCATGACCCTCTCGGGTGCCTGGGACAAGCTGCGCACCGACCCGATCCTGCGCTTCATGGTGGCGGCCGTGGCCTTCTACGGCATGAGCACGCTCGAAGGCCCGCTCATGGGCGTGCGGCAGGTGAATGCGCTCAGCCACTACACCGACTGGACCGTGGGCCACGTCCATTCCGGGGCGCTCGGCTGGGTCGCCTTCATCAGCTTCGGCGCGATCTACTACCTGGTGCCGCGCCTGTGGCGGCGGGAGCGGCTCTACTCCTACCGCTTCGTCGAGTGGCACTTCTGGATCGCGAGCCTCGGCATCGTCCTCTACATCACGGCGATGTGGGTCTCGGGCATCATGCAGGGCCTGATGTGGCGCTCCTACGACCATCTGGGCTTCCTGCAGTTCTCCTTCGTCGAGTCGGTCGTGGCCATGCACCCGTTCTACGTGATCCGGGCCTTGGGCGGCGTGCTGTTCCTCAGCGGTGCCGTGCTGATGGCCTACAACCTGGTGCGCACGATCCGCGGCGAGGTCCGCGAGGAGGAAGCACCCACCGCCAGGCGCATGGCCATGCCCGTGCCGGCCGAGTGAGGGGACGCCCATGCTCTACCGTCTCCACACCAAGGCCGAGCAGCGCGGCCTCTTCCTCTCCGTCTGCATCCTGGCCACGGTCTCGGTCGGCGGCATCGTCGAGATCGCACCTCTGTTCTCGATCGAGAGCACGATCGAGCGGGTGCAGGGTGTCAGGCCCTACTCGCCGCTCGAGCAGGTGGGCCGCAACATCTACATCCGCGAGGGCTGCTACACCTGCCACAGCCAGATGATCCGGCCCTTCCGCGACGAGGTCGAGCGCTACGGCCACTACAGCCTCGCTGCCGAGAGCATGTACGACCACCCCTTCCAGTGGGGCAGCAAGCGCACCGGGCCCGACCTCGCCCGGATCGGCGGCAAGTACTCGAACCAGTGGCAGGTGGCGCATCTCGTGAACCCGCGGGACGTGGTGCCCGAGAGCGTCATGCCCACTTACGCCTTCCTGCTCGCGAAGGACCTCGACGCCAGCGACATCGCCCAGCATCTGGAAGCCCTGCGCGCCGTCCGGGTGCCCTACACGGACGAGCAGATCCAGCAGGCACGCGCGGACCTCGTGGCGCAGGCCTCGGTCGACGGTGACCACGAGGCCGTGCAGACCCGCTACCCCAAGGCCGCCGTGGGCGACTTCGACGGCCAGCCGAACCGGCTCACCGAGATGGACGCGCTGGTCGCCTACCTCCAGATCCTCGGGCGCATGGTCGACTTCACCGGCGTGCGTGCCGAAGATCTGAAGCAGTAACGTCCAAGCAGATGGGCGAGCTCTACGCCACGATCCGCTCGTTCTGGCTCTTATGGGTCGTGCTGGTGTTCGTAGTCATCATCGCCTGGGTGTTCTGGCCTTCCCGGAAGCGGGAGATGGAAGCCCATGCCCGGATCCCGTTCGAGCAGGATGAGGAACGCTGACCATGGCGAGCGACGTGCGCGGCGGAGCCGGCGGGATGGAGCGCGACGAGACCCGGGCCAAGCAGGAGATCAAGGAGGAGCAGGACCGGCTCGCCTTCGGCAAGTCCACGGCCGACCTGGAATGGGACGGCATCCGCAAGCTGGACTACCCGCCGCCGCGCTGGTGGGTGCTGACCTTCTGGGCCTGCTTCATCTTCGCCGTCGTCTGGTGGGTCCTCTATCCGTCCTGGCCGTTCTTCAACACCTACTCGCCGGGCATCCTCGGCTACGACCAGCGCGAGGACGTCGTGCGCCATCTGGCCGCCGGCAAGGCGCGGCAGGCCGTCTATCTCGAGCGGATCGCCAACCAGGACACGGCCGCCGTCCAGGCCGACCCGGAGCTGCGCGGCTTCGCGCTGGTCGGCGGTGAGGTCCTGTTCAAGGAAAACTGCGCCGGCTGCCATGGGCTGGGCGGTGCCGGCCAGCTGGCCTTCCCCTCGCTCGCCGACGACGACTGGATCTGGGGCGGCACGCTCGACGCGGTCGAGCAGACCATCCGCCATGGGGTCCGCAACGGCCTGGATGCCGAAGCCCGCGACAGCATCATGCCGGCCTTCGGTGCGGACGGCATCCTGACCCGGCCGCAGATCGAGGAAGTGGCGCAGTACGTCCTCTCGCTGACCGACCGGGCCACCAACCCGGAGGCTGTGCCGCGGGCGAGGCGCTCTTCTCCGAGAACTGCGTCGCCTGCCACGGCGAGGGCGGTGCCGGCATGCAGGAGCAGGGTGCCCCCGCCCTCAACGACCAGGTCTGGCTCTACGGCAGCGACCCGCACGCCATCGCCGCCCAGGTCGCCCGCCCCAAGCTCGGGGTCATGCCCTTCTGGCAGGGCCGCCTCGACGACAGCTCGATCAAGATGCTGGCGATCTATGTTCACGGGCTCGGGGGCGGGGTGTAGAGCATTCGCGTGCTGACGCGGATCGCTGTCTTTCGCGCACCACGGCTTTGGCCTGATCGGGGCCGACCGGAGAAGGGGAGGCTCGTCGCGATGGGACGACGGCACGCGCAACTGTGGATGATCCTGCTTTCGATAACAGCAGGCGGACCTGCGCACGCCGCGACCTTGGCAGAGTTTGCCAGCTGGTGCGCGCCCGAAGGCGGCAGGGAGCGGCTCTGCCAGACCTACCTCGAGACCTATATCGAAGGCCTGGCCTCGACCGACCCGGTGATGAACGGCGGCAACCGGGCATGTGTGCCTCCGGACGCCGACCGGAACGAGATCATCCGCGTGGTCCGCGCCTACGCCGCGGGAAGCGGGACGGCTGGCGACGTATCCGGGGTGGAGGGCCTGGGCGCCGCGCTCAAGGGACGTTATCCCTGCCCCTAGCCAGCGCACCGGCCATTTCTCCAGAACGGAGCAGCAGCCCATGAGCGAGCCAAGCCACGCCGTGCCGCATGCGCTTGGCCGCATCGTGCAGCCGACGGACCTCAGCGCAGGCGGCGAAAGCGCTTTCGCGCACGGTCTCGGGCTGGCGCTGGCCGCCAAGGGCCACTTCTACATCGTGCATGCCGACAAGCCCGAGGCACTCGACGAAGTCGACTGGTCGGGCTTTCCCGGCGTGCGCGACACGCTCACGCGCTGGGGCCTGCTGGAGAAGGGGGCACCCGCGACCGCAGTCGCGGACAGGCTCGGCCTCCGGGTGACCAAGACCGATATCGCAGAGCGCGACCCGGTGCACGCGGTGCTCCGCTTTCTGGAAGATCACCCGTGCGACCTGATGGTGCTGGCAACCCATGCGCGCGAAGGCCTGCCCCGCTGGCTGCAGGGCTCGGTCGCCGAGCCCCTGGCGCGCGAGGCCCGGCTTCCCGCCCTGTTCCTGGCGCACGGTGCTCGCGGCTTCGTCAACGAGGACACCGGCGCACGGCAGCTGCGGAGCATCCTCGTTCCGGTCGATCATTCGCCCGGTGCCGGCCCGGCGCTCGAGCTCGCCTTCGAGCTGGCCCGGATGCTCGAGGCAAGCGACACCGTCTTCCACCTCCTCCATGTCGGCACCGAGCCGCCCCAGCTCCGGTTCGACCCGCCCGACAAGTTCCGCCTGCGCCGCTTGCAGAAGGAGGGCCCGGTCGTGGAGACGATCGTCGACACGGCCCGGGAGGTCGACGCCGACCTCATCGTCATGGCCACGCGCGGCCGTGAGGGCTTCCTCGACGCGCTCAGGGGCAGCACGACCGAGCAGGTCCTGCGACAGGCGGGCCGGGCGGTGCTCGCCGTCCCGTCGGACTGACCGCCCAGCCCGCTTGGTCGCAGCAGCGGTGCTCAGCTGCTGAACAGCACCGGCAAGGTGGCGTGGCGGAGCAGATGCCTTGTGGCGCCGCCCAGGATGAGCTCCCGCAGCCGCGAGTGGCCATAGGCGCCCATCACCAGCAGGTCGGCCTCGTGCGCCACGGCCTGGGCCAGCAGGATCTCGCCCGCATGCGCGTCGGCACCCTGCAGCCGCTCGGGGCGGACCCGGACCTTGTGCCGCTCCAGCATGGCGACCGCCCGGTCCAGGCCAGCCAGGGCCCCCTCGCCGATGGCGCACAGCACGACCGGCCTCTCGCTCGCCTGGAGGAACGGCAGGGCGTCGTGCACGGCCCGGGCGGCCTCGCGGGAGCCGTTCCAGGCGACAAGGACGGTCGAGCCGAGCTCGCCGGCATGGCCGCTCTGCGGCAGCACCAGCACCGGCACGCCGGCCCCCAGGATCAGGGCCTGACTCATGCCGAGCATGCTGTCGCCGCCACCGGGTTCCCTGGCCGTGACCACAAGGTCGGCGGCATGCGCCGCCTCCGGGACGAGGAGGGCAGGCAGACCTTCCGCCTCCAGCCAGCTCATGGACGGGTCATTGTTGCGGAGGCGCTCGAAGGCGGCATGGATCCGGTCCCTGGCTTCCATGCTGGCCACGCGCTCCGCCTCCATGAGCTCGACGGGCAGGTAGACGGCGCCGGTGCCCTCCCACATCGTGGGCACGAATGGTGGCGGCACCACATGCATGCCCATCAGCGCTGCATCGAAGCGCCGCGCCAGGCTGCGCGCGGCCGTCAGCCGCTGCTCGACCGGCTCGTTGGCGCAGAGATCGACCAGGATCGTGCGGTAGCTCATCGTTCGGCTCCCAAGGGCACGGCGGAAGCCTCGCACGCTTCGCCCATCCCTTTGTTGATCCAGGTCAACGGCGGGACGGCGAGCTCAGCGCTTCCGCCGCTCGAGGTCGGCCATGAGCTCGATCTGCACCTGCTGGATCTCGGTCAGCCGCTCCCACTGCTCGCGCAGGAGGTGGTCCAGCTTCTCGTGCAGGAGCCGGATTCTCGAGCTCGGCCTTGAGGTTGACGAGATAGTCGTTCTGCGCCCGGCCCCGGTCGCGGGCCTCCTGGCGCTTCTGGCTCATCATGATGATCGGCGCCTGCACGGCGGCGAGGCAGGAGAGGATGAGGTTGAGGAGGATATAGGGGAAGGGATCGAAGGCACGGGTGGCGAGGAGGGCCGTGTTCAGCGCCATCCAGGCGAGGAGCAGGACCGCGAACATGCTGATGAACATCCAGCTGCCGCCGAAGCTGGCGACCCTGTCGGCCAGCCTCTCCCCCAGGCTGCGGTCCTTGGCGAACTCGGCGTCGGCATTGGTCGACAGGGTCTCGTGCCGGGCGATCCGCTCGACGATCGAGCGCTCCAGCCGGTCGACGTCGCCCAGCTCCTGCCGCAGCAGGTCCTGCACGTAGTCGGCCCGGAAGTGGGCGAGGTCGGCATGGCAGATGAAGCTCTCCGCCGACCAGCCGGGCACGCGCAGGGCGATCTGCTGGGCGAGCTGCGGCCGCAGGATGCTGGCCGGCACCAGGTCCGAGAGCCGCTTCGAGCGCTTGCACACGGCACATTCCGCGTGCCGGCCGGGACCGCGTGCCGGACCCGCCTCCACCTTGCTCACATCGGTCATCCCTGCTGCCTCCTGTCGGGCTCGGCTCGGGCAGCCCTTGACCTGGCGCAAGGCAGGCCCGGAACTGGCCGCACATAAGGACCGACTGTGCTGGCGGCACCGCCGGCCGCTGGCGAGGTGTGCCTGATGCTGCCCGAGACTCTGATCGATGCCTACAGCCCGCAGCAGATCGCCCTGCGGGTCGAGCAGGCCGGCGTCGCCAAGGCCCGGCTGCCGCCCTTGCAGACGGTCACGCTGGGCATCCTGGCCGGCGCCTTCATCGCCTTCGGCGCCATGTACTCCACCCTCGTCCTGACCGACCACGGCCTCGGCTTCGGCCCCTCGCGCCTGCTGGCCGGGCTGGCCTTCTCCCTGGGCCTCGTCCTCGTCATCCTGGCCGGTGCCGAGCTTTTCACCGGCAACACGCTGATCGTGATGGCCTGGGTCGACGGCCGGGTCAGCCTGCCCGAGCTCGCCCGCAACTGGTCCCTCGTCTACGCCGCGAACTTCGTAGGAGCCGTCGGTGCCGCCGCCCTGGTCGTTCTGGCCGACGGGCTCTCCCTTGCCGACGGCCGGGTGGGCGAGACCGCCGCCGGCATCGCGCGCGCCAAGGTGGCGCTGGGCTGGGGCACCGGGTTCTTCCGCGGCATCCTCTGCAACGCGCTCGTCTGCCTCGCGGTCTGGCTGAGCTTCGCCGCGCGCGACGTCGCCGGGAAGATCCTGGCCATCACCTTCCCGATCTCGGCCTTCGTCGCCCTCGGCTTCGAGCACTCGATCGCCAACATGTACCTGATCGCCGTGGCCCTGATGAGCGGTGCCGAGGGCGTCACGATGGGCGGGCTCGTGCGCAACCTGCTCCCGGTCACCGCCGGCAACATCGTCGGCGGCGGCCTCTTCGTCGCCGGGGTCTACTGGCTCTGCTACCGCTACCGGCTGCCCGAGCAGGCTCCAGGCCCGCAGCCGGCGCGGACGCCGCCATGAGCAGGCTCGAGCATCTCCACGACAGCGCCTCGATCCGGCGCCGGCTCGCCGCCGGCCCCCACGTCAGCTACCTGCGCGATCTCGTCTATGGCGGCATCGACGGTGCGATCACCACCCTGGCCGTGGTGGCAGGTGCCATGGGGGCCGACCTCTCGGCCCGTGTCGTCCTGATCATGGGCATGGCCAACCTGGTGGGCGACGGGTTCTCGATGGCCGCCGCCAACTTCAGCGGCACCCGCGCCGAGGTCGACGAGTATGCCCGCCTGCGCGCCATGGAGGAGCGCCACCTCGACCTGGTGCCGGAAGGCGAGCGCGAGGAGGTGCGCCAGATCTACCGCCGCAAGGGCTTCGAGGCCGGCGACCTCGAGCGCGCCGTCGCCGTCGTCACCGCCGACCGCGCCCGCTGGATCGACGCCATGATGACCGAGGAGCATGGGCAACCGGCGGTGCTGCGCACGCCCTGGAAGGCAGCGCTCGGCACCTTCGCCGCCTTCCTGCTCTGCGGCTCGATCCCGCTTTTGCCGTTCGCCGCGGGCCTTCCCGGCAGCTCCTCCCTGGCCCTCGGTGCCACGGCCCTGGTCTTCTTCGGCATCGGCTCGGCCAAGAGCCGCTGGTCGGTGACGAGCTGGTGGCGCTCGGGGTCTGGAGACGCTGGCGATCGGCCTCGCCGCCGCCGGCCTCGCCTTCGCGGTCGGCTATGGCCTGGCGGCCATGGCCGATCCCGGTCCCTGACGGGAGGAGACGGCAAGCCGCCGGCGGACGAGCTTCTCGATCTCCAGGATCGCCAGGAGCGCCGCGCCCACGCCGATGATCGCCAGCCCGTCCAGGAAGGCCAGCGGCCGGGTCGCGAACAGCACGTGCATGAAGGGCGCGTAGGTGAGGACGAGCTGGAGCATGATGACCAGCCCGACGGTGATCAGCACGGCGGGAGTACCCAGCACGCCCTGCACCGTGACCGAGGTCAGGTGCAGGAAGCGGACGCTGAAGAGGTAGGCGATCTCGAGCACGACGATGGTGTTCACGGCGATGGTGCGCGCCTCCTCCAAGGACAGCCCGCGCCGCATGGCCCAGGCGAACATGCCGAAGGTGCCGATCACGATCAGGGCCGAGACCAGCCCGACGCGCCAGAGCACGAAGCCGGAGACCAGGGGTGCCTTCGCGGCACGGGGCGGGCGGCTGCATCGAATCGGGCTCGGCGGGCTCGAAGGCCAGCGCCAGCCCCAGCGTCACCGCCGTGACCATGTTGATCCACAGGATCTGGACCGGCGTGATCGGCAGGGTCAGCCCCAGGAGGATCGCCATGATGATCGCGAACGCCTCGCCGATATTGGTCGGCAGGGACCAGGCGATCACCTTCTGCAGGTTGTCGTAGACCGTCCGGCCTTCCTTCACCGCGGCCACGATCGAGGCGAAGTTGTCGTCGGCCAGGACCATGCCGGCGGCCTCCTTCGCGGCCTCGGTCCCCTTGCGGCCCATGGCGATCCCGATATCCGCCCGCTTCAGCGCCGGCGCGTCGTTGACCCCGTCGCCGGTCATGGCGACGACCGCACCCTCCGCCTGCAGGGCCTGGACGAGGCGCAGCTTGTGCTCCGGGCTGGTGCGCGCGAACACCGTGGCCTCGCGCGCCACCTGCCGCAGCGCCGTGTCGTCGACCCCGTCGAGCTCCGCACCCGTGACCACCACAGGCGCCTCGGCCAGCCCGAGCTGCACCGCGATCGCGCGCGCGGTGGCGGCATGGTCGCCGGTGATCATCTTCACCGCAATGCCGGCAGCCCGGCAGTCGCGCACGGCCGCCATCGCCTCCTCGCGCGGCGGGTCGATGAGCCCCAGCAGGCCCAGGAGCACCAGCCCGCCCTCGACATCGGCGAAGGTGAGCTCGCGCCTGCCGGCCGGCATCGGCCCGGTCGCCAGCGCCAGCACCCGCTGCCCCTCGGCCGCCAGGGCCTCGACCCGCCCGAGCCACAAGGCCGCGTCCAGCGGCTCCAGGCCACCGGAGCCGCGCTGGTGCGCGCACATCGCGACCACGCGCTCGGGCGCACCCTTGACGCAGACGAAGGCGCTCCCGCTCTCATGGTCGTGGTGCAGCGTCGCCATGAAGCGGTGCACGGCGTCGAACGGGATCGCGTCGTCGCGCGGCAGCTCGCCCGTCAGCGCCGCAGGCTCGTGGCCGGCCTTGATCGCGAACGAGAGGAGCGCCCCCTCCATCGGGTCGCCGTCGACGACCCAGGCGTCCCCGCTCCGCCGCAGGGCCGCGTCGCTGCACAACGCAGCGGCACGGCCGAGCTCGCGCAGGACCGGCTGCGAGGCGGGATCGACCTCCTCCGCGCCGAGCCGGATGGCGCCGACCGGCTCGTAGCCCGATCCGGTCACCGCGAAGTCGCCGGCCGCCGTCACAGCCGCGCGCACCGTCATCTCGTTGCGCGTCAGGGTGCCCGTCTTGTCCGAGCAGATGACCGAGACCGAGCCCAGGGTCTCGACCGCGGGCAGGCGCCGGATGATGGCGTGGCGGGCCGCCATCCGCCGCACGCCGATCGCCAGCGTGATGGTGAGCACGGCCGGCAGGCCCTCGGGGATCGCGGCCACGGCAATGCCGACCACGGCCATGAAGGCGTCCGCCAGCGAGTAGGAGCGGACGAAGACGGCGAAGGCCAGGATCAGCGCTGCCGCCACGAAGATCACCGCCGTGAGCCGGCGGCCGAACTCGTTCATCTGCCGCACGAGCGGGGTGGTCAGCGTCTCCACCGTCCCCAGCAGCGTGCTGATGCGGCCGAGCTCGGTGCCGCTGCCGGTGGCGACCACCACGCCCGCCCCCTGACCCGCCGCGACCAGCGTGCCCGAGAACGCCATCGAGCTGCGATCGCCCAGCGGCACCTCGGCCGCCACCGGCAGGGCCGACTTCTCGGCCGCGACCGATTCCCCGGTCAGCACGGCCTCGTCGACCCGCAGGCTCCGCGCCCGCACCAGACGCAGGTCGGCCGGCACCCGGTCGCCGGCCTCGAGCAGCACGAGGTCGCCCGGCACCAGCGTCTCCGCCTCCAGCGTGAGCCGCCGCCCGCCGCGGACCAGCGAGGCCATCGGCGTGAGCATGCTGCGGATCGCATCCAGCGCACTCTCGGCCCGCCCCTCCTGGACGAAGCCGATGACGGCGTTGAGCACCACCACACCCAGGATCACCGCCGTGTCCGTGAGGTGCCCGAGGAGCGCCGTCACCGCGGCCGAGCCCAAGAGCGCGTAGATCAGGACGTTGTTGAACTGGGCGAGCAAGCGCAGCAGCGGGCTGCGCGGCTTGGCCGCCGGCAGGCGGTTGGCCCCGTGCCGCACTAGGCGCGCTCGCGCTTCCTCTTCCGTCAGACCCTCGGGCCCGGTCGAAAGTGCCCCCTGCACCTCGTCGGCCGACAGCGCATGCCAGGCCGTGACCTCATCCCGATCAGCCACCGGCAGCGTTGCCTCCGGCCGACGCCAGCTGTTCCAGCGCCGCCTGCACGCCGCCCGGCCGGAACGGCACGCCGGCCACGCTGAGGCCGACCTCCACCGCCCCCAGCGTGCCCGCCAGCATCGGCTCGTTGAAGGAGCCAAGATGGCCGATGCGGAAGACGCGGCCCTTGAGCTTGCCGAGCCCGTTGCCGAGCGAGGTGTCGCAGCGTTCCAGGATCACGCGCCGCAGCTCGTCCGCGTCGTGACCCTCCGGCACCCGGACGGCGGTGAGCGAGCTGCTGTGCTCGCGCGGATCGGCGCACTGGATCTCCAGACCCCAGGCCTCGACCGCCGCCCGCGTGGCCGCCGCCAGCCGGTCGTGGCGCGCGAACACGGCCGGCAGCCCCTCCTCCTCGACCAGCATGGCGATCGCCTCGCGCAGGCCGTAGAGCAGGTTGGTGGCGGGCGTGTAGGGGAAGTAGCCGCCCTGGTTGGCGGCCAGCATCGTGCCCCAGTCCCAGTAGGAGCGCGGCAGCCGTGCCGTCCGATGCGCCACCAGCGCCTTCTCGCTGATGCCGTTGAACGACAGTCCCGGCGGCAGCATCAGCCCTTTCTGCGAGCCCGCCACCGTCACGTCCACGCCCCACTCGTCCTGCCGGTAGTCGATCGAGGCCAGGGACGAGATGGTGTCGACCATGAAGAGGGCCGGATGGCCGGCCCGGTCGATCGCCCGCCGCAGCTCGGCGATCCGGCTCGCCACCCCGGTCGAGGTCTCGTTGTGGACGACGCAGACAGCTTTTATTGACCGTGCCCGGTCCTGGTTCAGCTTTTCTTCGAGCGCTTCGGGCTCGGCACCTCGTCGCCAGTCGCCGGGGACCAGCTCGGCTTCCAGGCCCAGACGGCCCGCCAGCTCGTGCCACAGGGTGGCGAACTGGCCGGTCTCGAACATCAGCACCCGGTCGCCGGGCGAGAGCGTGTTGACCAGCGCCGCCTCCCAGGCCCCGGTCCCCGACGCGGGATAGATCACCACCGGCCCGGCCGTGCCGAAGATCGGCTTCAGCCCGTCCAGCACCTGGCGTCCGAGCCGCCCGAACTCCGGCCCCCGATGGTCCATGGTGGGTGCTGCGATGGCACGCAGGATCCGGTCGGGCACATTGGTCGGACCAGGAATCTGCAGAAAATGACGTCCGCCCGGCATGGCCCTCTCCCCGATCCCAAAGGCGGGCCATCTTGCCTCCGGAGCCGCGCGATGCAAGGTCCGCTCCGGGGAGGTGACGATGGCAACCGTGACCGTGCATCGCGGGCCTGAGGCCGAGAGCGGCCTGGCCCAGCGCCTGCGCCGCGAGATCGAGGGCGAGGTCCTGTTCGACGCCTTCAGCCGTGGCCGCTACAGCACCGACGCCTCGATCTACCAGATCGAGCCCCTGGGCGTGGTCATCCCCGCGACCAGCCAGGGCATCGCCGCCGCGATCGCGATCGCACGCGAAGAGGGCGTCCCGGTCCTCCCGCGCGGCGGCGGCACCTCGCAATGCGGGCAGACCGTCAACCGCGCCGTCGTCGTCGACACCAGCCGCCACCTCAACCGCGTGCTGGAGATCGACCCCGCCGCGCGCAAGGTCCGGGTCGAGCCCGGCATCGTCCTCAACGACCTCAACAAGGCCCTGAAGCCGCACGGCCTGTTCTTCCCGGTCGACCCCTCGACCGCCAGCCGCGCCACCCTGGGCGGCATGGCCGCCAACAACTCCTGCGGCTCGCGCTCGCTCCGCTACGGCCAGATGGTCGACCACGTCACCGGCATCGACGCCATCCTGGCCGACGGCACCAGCCAGCGCTTCGGCTGGGTCCCCGGCAACCCGGACGGCGAGACCCTCGATCCCCGCTATCTCGATCTCGTCCAGCGGATGCGCGCCCTGGCCACCCGCGAGGCCGACGAGATCGGCCTGCGCTTCCCGCACGTCCTGCGCCAGGTCGCCGGCTACAACATCACGACCATCGATCCAGCCGGCCACAACATGGCGAAGCTGCTTGTGGGCTCCGAGGGCACCCTCGCCTTCTTCACCGCCCTCGAGCTCAACCTCGAGCCGCTGCCCGCCCACAAGGTCGTGGGCGTGTGCCACTTCCCCACCTTCTACGCCGCCATGGACGCGACCCGGCACATCGTGGCCCTGGGCCCCTCCGCGGTCGAGGTCGTGGACAGCACGCTCCTGGCGCTTGCCCGCGACATCCCGATCTTCCGGCCCGCCCTGGAGACCTTCGTCCGCGGCACGCCCGACGCCCTCCTCCTGGTCGAGTTCGCGGGCGACGAGCTGGACGATCAGCTCCAGGGCCTGCGCCGGCTGGGCGAGCTGATGGCCGATCTCGGCTACCCCGACGCCGTGGTCGAGGCCGTCGACCCGGCGATGCAGCGCCGGATCTGGGAGCTGCGCGAGGCCGGGCTCAACATCATGATGTCGATGAAGGGCGACGGTAAGCCCGTCTCCTTCATCGAGGACTGTGCGGTCCGGCTGGAGGACCTGGCCGAGTTCACCGACCGCCTCACCCGCCTCTTCGCCCGCCACGGCACCCGCGGCACTTGGTACGCGCACGCCTCGGTGGGCTGCCTGCACGTGCGCCCCATCCTCAACCTCAAGGACGAAGGCGACGTCCGCAAGATGCGCAGCATCGCGGAGGAAGCCTTCGCCATCGTCCGCGAGTACAAGGGCACCCACTCGGGCGAGCATGGCGACGGCATCGTCCGCTCCGAGTTCCACGAGGCCATGCTGGGCCCACGCATCGTCCGCGCCTTCGAGGAGGTGAAGGACAGCTTCGACCCCGCCGGCCTCTTCAACCCCGGCCGGATCGTGCGCCCCCCGCGCATGGACGACCGCAGCCTCTTCCGCTACCGGCCCGGCTATCAGCCGCTCCCGCTCGCCACCGCCCTCGACTGGTCCGCCTGGGGCGGGCTCACCGGGGCGGTCGAGATGTGCAACAACAACGGCGCCTGCCGGAAGGCCGACCCCGGCGTGATGTGCCCCTCCTACCGGGTCACCGCCGACGAGCAGCACGTCACCCGCGGCCGCGCCAACACGCTCCGCCTCGCCCTCACGGGCCAGCTCGGCCCGGACGCCTTCACCTCAGACGCCATGATGGAGACGCTGGAGCTCTGCGTGAGCTGCAAGGCCTGCCGCCGCGAATGCCCCACCGGCGTCGACATGGCGCGGATGAAGATCGAGTTCCTGCACCACTACCGCCAGCGCCACGGGCTGCGCCCGAAGGACCGGCTGGTCGCCTACCTGCCCCGCCTGGCACCCCAGGCCGCCCGCATGGCCGGCCTCGCCAACCTGCGCGAAACCGTGCCGGGCATGCGCCGCGCCGGCGAGCGCCTCTTCGGCCTCAGCGCCCGCCGCTCCCTCCCCCGCTGGCGCCGCGACGTCTTCCGGCCAGTCCGAAGCTGCTCCGACGGACCAGCCCGACCTCGTCCTCCTGCCGGACACCTTCACGACCTACTTCGAGCCCGAGAACGCCCGCGCCGCCCTGCGCGTCCTCGAGGCCGCCGGCTACCGCGTGACCGTGCCCGTCCCCCCGGACGGCCGCCCCTTGTGCTGCGGCCGCACCTTCCTCGCCGCCGGCCTCGTCGACGAGGCCCGCAACGAAGCCCGGCGCGTCCTCGACACGCTGGCCCCCTATGTCGAGCGCGGCCTGCCGGTGGTCGGGCTCGAGCCGGCCTGTCTCCTCACCTTGCGCGACGAGTTCCTGGCCATGCTCCCAGGCGAAAGCACTTCTGCGCTCGCCGAGCGCGCGGTTCTGTTGGAGGAGTTTCTGGCGACGGCAGCCAAGCCCCTGCCGCTGCGGCCGTCAGGCTGGCGGCGGGCGCTGGTCCATGGCCATTGTCACCAGAAGGCGTTCGGCGCCATGGGGGCAGTCGAGAAGACCCTGCGCCAGGTGCCAGGCCTGGAGGTGGGCGTCATCGAGTCCAGCTGCTGCGGCATGGCGGGTGCCTTCGGCTACGAAGCCCGCCACCACGAGGTCTCGATGCGCATGGCCGAGCGCGACCTGCTGCCTGCGGTGCGCGCAGCCGGCCCCGACACCGTCCTGGTCGCCGACGGTACCAGCTGCCGCCACCAGATCCGCGACGGGGCCGGCCGCGAGGCCGTCCACGTCGCGCGCGTGCTGGAAGCAGCCCTCGCCTGACTACTCGCGCCCGGCTTCCGCGTCGGCGGCGACGGTCATCGAGGGCGCCTCGACGTCATCGCCGACCTTGAAGCGGATCCACATGCCGGCAATGCCGTGGCCCGGGACGCCGCAGTACCAGAGATAGTCGCCGGCCTTCTCGGCCGTGAAGGTGGCCTTGCCGCCGCTGTCCTTCACCGCCGTGCCCTCGATCGGGTGCTCGGTGTAGGCCTGCGGGAAGGCCGCGAGATCCGGGCCCGCCTCCTGCGGGTGCTCCATCTCGTCGTTCGGGTCGGCGATCACCACCAGGCTGTGGGTGACCTCCTCCTCCTTGTTGTGGAAGACGATGTCGACCGACCAGCCTATGGGCACGAGCACGGTGGCGTTGCCGGTGTGGTAGCCGTTGAAGTTCCAGTTGCTGTTGTTCTCATTGAAGGCGGCGACCACGTCGATCGCGGCCTTCTTGCCGGCCGGGTCGCTGGTGAGCCAGCTGGGCGTGTCCGCGTGCGGCAGGTCGCCGCCGTGACCAGGAGCGCTGCGGCGGCAAAGAGGGACCGGATGGCCACTTCTGTCTCCCGGAACGAGTCTACTCGGTCCCGGTGACGCCGGTCATCAGCGGCACCGTGATCATGCCGCATCGTGGTGGTGTCCTCGGCATAGCCGACACGGAAGACGCCGTTGATCGCGTGCCGTCCGGGCTTGGTCGGCTGCACCGGGATGGCGAAGACGAGCTCGCCGTCGCGATAGTCGCCCAGCACCATCTTGCGCGGGAAGGTGACCCCCTTGTCCTCGGTCGTGAGGCGGCTCACCCGGTTGTTGTAGTGCTCCAGCACGCGCAGGCCCTGGTCGCGCAGGCGCAGCCTGGCTTGCAGGGTCGCCACCTCGCCGACCTTGGCCGAGACCTCGCTCACCTCCAGCGAGAAAGGCGAGTTCGGGTCGTTCAGCAGCGGAGCAGCCTTGGTCGGCAGCTAGGGTCGGCAATGGCTTCGCCGCCACACCGAGAACGACGGCCACTGCCGCTACGGCAGCGAGGTGGCGGGCACTTGTGCAACATCGACTGCGTTCCTTTCAGCCTCGATCGAATGGTGCTGACGGAAAGGGCCGGGCGCGTTGCGCACGCCCGGCCTTCCCTCACATCGCCCGCCGGTCAGCGCCGGCGGGCGCATGGCCTCCGCCGTCACTTCGTGACCGCGAACACCCAGATCACGCCGCCTTCCGGCACCGACTTCTGCCAGCCGACCAGGTCGCTGAGCAGGCCCTGCTGGAACTGCGGATCGACGCCCCAGCCGGACACGACAGAGATGTACTGCACGCCGTCGACCTCGAAGCTCGAGGGCGGGGCGATGATCCCGGAGTTGGTCCGGAACTGCCAGAGCTGCTCGCCGGTCTTCGGCGTCATAGGCGCGGAAGTAGCGGTCGTTGGTCCCGCCGTTGAAGACGAGCCCGCCGCCCGTGGTCAGGATCGAGCCCCAGTTCATCGAGTGCGCAGTAGAGCTGGGTCCAGCTCTTCTTGCCGCTGTTGATGTCCCAGGCCTGGATCTCGCCGAACGACTTGGCGCCCTTGTCGACCGTGAAGCCGATGTCGGGGATGTCGACGCCGGTCCACCACTGACCGGCCACATACTCCTGGACCCGGCCTTCCAGGTAGCCGCAGTGGTTGTCGTTGGCAGGAATGTAGACCATCCCCGTCTTCGGATTGTAGGCTTCGTACGGCCAGTCCTTGCCACCCCAGAGCGACGGGCAGAAGCTGGCCTTCTTGCCGGTGCCGGGCTTCTTGTCGTCGTTGTAGGTCGGCCGCCCGGTCTTCGGGTCGAGGCTCTTGAAGACGTCCTGCTTCACGTAGGGCTGGGCGTCGACATAGCCGATCTTGCCGCCCTCCATCGACAGACGATAGAGGTAGCCGTTGCGCGAGACCTTGACTAGGCCGTCAACCTCCTGGCCGTCCTTCTGGTACTTGACGACCATGGGCGGGTTCATCTCGTCCCAGTCCCACGAAGTCGTTCCAGTGATACTGGTAGTGGGTCTTGATCGCACCCGTATCCGGGTCGAGGCCGATCGTGGACGAGGTGTAGAGATTGTCGCCCGGGCGCTGGTCGCCGAACCAGGGCGAGGCGTTGCCGGTGCCGAACAGCACGGTCTTGGTCTCGGGATCGTAGTTGCCCGGACATCCAGACCGAGGCGCCGCCGCGCTTCCAGTCCTCGCCGCGCCAGGTCTCGCTGCCGGGCTGGCCGGGCTCCGGGATGGTGTGGGTCGTCCAGGCCGGCTTGCCGGTCTCGGCGTCGAAGGCCATCACCCGGCCGCGCACGCCGAACTCGCCGCCCGAAATGCCGACCATGACCTTGCCGTTCACGATCAGCGGGGCGAGCGTCATGTACTCGCCGATCTGCCAGTCGCCGACATTGGCTTCCCAGGCCACCTTGCCGGTCTTGGCATCGAGCGCCACCAGCGTGGCCTCGAGCGCGGCGAAGTAAACCTTGTCGCCGTAGAGCGCCACGCCGCGATTGGTGTTGTGCAGCGCGCTGAACTCTTCCGGCAGCTCGCGCTTGTAGCGCCACAGCAGGTCGCCGCTCTTCGCATCGAGGGCCAGGACCTGGTTGTGGGGTGTGGAGACGAACATCACGCCGTCATTGACGATCGGCGGCGCCTCGTGCCCGGAATCGACGCCGGTCGACATGCTCCAGACCGGGACCAGGTTGCGGACGTTGGTGGTGTTGACCTGGTCGAGGTCGCTGTAGCTCCAGCCCTGGTAGCGACCCTTGGTCATCAGCCAGTTGCGGGGCTCGGGATTGGTGAGCCGCGCGTCGGTGACCGGGCTGTAGTTGGTGAGGCCTTGCGGCGAAGGCGCTGCTGCTGAGCAGCAGCAGGCCGAGCGCGGCCAGTGTCGAGCCACTCCTGGATCCCATGATCCGATAACCCCCCTGATACGGTGCGTTGCTGGACTGCGACAAAACGGGCGTGCTGCGGATCGCTTACTTGAACCCCACGCGCCCGGAAAACCCTCCGGCGACGACGATCTCGCCATTCTCGATCTTGATCGGCAGGGCCGCCAGCCGGCGCTGCGCCGGCCCGCCCACCACCTTGGCTCCGGCCTTTGGGTCGAACTCCGACCCGTGGCAGGAGCAGAAGAGGACGTCCTTGTCCTTCTTGTACATGTTCACCGGGCAACCCTGGTGGGTGCAGACCGCCGAGTAGGCGACAATGCCGTCGGCCGAAGCCGCCCTGACGTCCTCCGCCAGATTGGCCGGATCCATACGGATGAGCAGGGCCTGGTTGAGGCGGGTGCCGCTGCGCGGCTTGCTGGTGGCCGGATCGACCGGGAACACCAGCACCTGCTGGTCGCCGACCTTCAGATCGGCCGCCTTGACGATCTGGCCCTTGTTCGGACCGCTCATGTAGGACAGGCGGTCGCCGGCCTGTGGCGGAGACTTCGCCGGGTCGGTCGCCGTTGCGGCGGCGGCGGTGCCGGCCACCGAAGCGAGCCCGAGACCGACGCCGAGACCGACCTCGAGGACGGTGCGACGGCTGCACGAGGCGGCGGCGAGTGGATCGCCATCCTGCATCAACGAGCCTCCCTTTCGTTAGCGGGAGTTTCATGCACGATGGGCCGAGGATGTCCAGCCCTGCGTGCGGTTCGGCCCGCCGCCGGGTCGTACCGGCTGCGGGCCGCGGCGAGGGCCGGGCGCCTACTGCGCCGCCTGGCCGATCCTCGTGATCACCTTCTGCCCGCCCTCTTCCCTATAGAAGAGGGAGATCTTGTCGCCGGGTGCCGGCATCATCGCCGTGCCCGACTGCTGGGGCATCTTGTAGGTCTGGCCGTCGACCGTGATCATCCCGGTCTCGCTGCTGGCCTCGGTCACCGTGCCGGTGACCATCTTGCCCTCGTCCGCCGCCAGCGCCGGCGAGGCCCCGACCATGGTTGCGAACGTCAAGGCGAAGGCACTTCCGAGAAAAGGCTTGCGCATCGTCGCTCCCCCCTGAGAACCCCATATGGGGCCAAGCCCGGAACATCGGGAGCCGGCGCCAGGTTCCCGCTAGGCCGTCGGGCGCGGCTGGACTGAGAGGCGCGCCGGCACGCAGCGGGAGGCGCGCAGCCGGTATCCCTCGGGCACATGGGAGCGGGCGACGTTGCTGCTGCCGTAGAAGCAGAGCTGGGCGTCGACCTTCACCTCCTTCAGCTCGCAGACCTCGGGCGTGGCCTGCAGACAGATCACGAGCGTCATGGTCGCCAGCATCCTGCACCTCGGAGTCACAGGTCACGATTGTACGTGCCCCACCAAGCAATTTCCCAGCCAGCATCTCGTTCCCGTCACCGCGCTATATCCACTTGAATACAAAGCTCGATCGGCTCGCCCCCTTGTGCGGAAGTTAGAACAAGTCCAATACTAAGTGCCCTAGGGTGCTGGCTTAGCGTGACGATTTAAGGGAGGCGCCGAGATGCCAATCTCGCTTCAGGTGAATGGAAAGCAGCACGACGTGGATGTGTCGCCCGACACCCCGCTGCTGTGGGTGCTGCGCGACGTGATCGGCCTTACCGGCACGAAGTATGGCTGCGGCATCGCCGCCTGCGGCGCCTGCACCGTGCATGTCGGCGGCGAGGCCGTGCGCTCGTGCATCACTGCCGTGGGCGACATCGCCGACCCGGTGGTGACGATCGAGGGGCTCGATCCGGAAGGCAACCATCCCGTCCAGCGGGCATGGCGCGACCACAACGTGCCCCAGTGCGGCTTCTGCCAGTGCGGCCAGATCATGAACGCAGCCGCGTTCCTGGCCTCGACCAAGAATCCCACCGACGAGCAGATCACCGAGGCCATGGCCGGGAACATCTGCCGTTGCGGCTGCTACCAGCGCATCCATGCGGCCGTGAAGTCGGCCGGCACGGGAGCGTAAGGCCATGACCATGCACGCCGTCATCGAGAATGTCAGCCGCCGCCGCTTCCTGTCGTCGGTGGCCACCGCCGCGGGCTTCGTCGTCGCCCTGCAGTTCATCCCGTTCCGCAGCGCCTTCGCCTACGAGACCGGCGCCGGCGAGATGCCGCACGGGACGGTCAACGACCCGCACATCTTCGTCTCGATCGCCGAGGACGGCACCGTCACCATCGTCCGCCACCGCTCGGAGATGGGTACGGGCGCCAGCACCGGCGTGCCGATGATCCTGGCCGACGAGATGGAGGCCGACTGGAGCCGGGTGAAGCTCATCCAGGCCCCCGGCGACGAGCCCAAGTACGGCAACCAGGACACCGACGGCTCGCGCAGCGTCCGCCACTATATCCAGCCCATGCGCCAGTGCGGCGCTGCCATGCGCCAGATGCTGGAGCAGGCGGCGGCCAAGCAGTGGGGCGTGCCGGTGACCGAGGTCGCGGCCGTCCACCACGAGGTCGTCCACCAGGCTTCGGGCAAGAAGCTGGGCTATGGCGAGCTCGCCAAGGCCGCCATGGACCTGCCGACCCCGCCGCTCGACCAGCTGAAGCTGAAGGACGCATCCGCCTTCCGCTACATGGGCAAGGGCAACGTCCCGGCCTACGACATCCACAACATCACCACCGGTCACGCCATCTACGGCCAGGACATCCGCCTGGAAGGCATGAAGTATGCCGTGGTGGCGCATCCGCCCGTGGTCGGCGGCAAGGTGAAGTCGTTCGACTCCGCCGATGCCCTGAAGGTCCCGGGTGTCGAGAAGGTGATCGAGATCCCGGGCGGCGGCGGTCTGGCGGCGAAGTTCGCGCCGTTGGGCGGCGTGGCCGTGATCGCCAGCAACACCTACGCCGCGATCAAGGGCCGCGAAGCCCTCAAGATCGACTGGGACGACGGCCCCAACGCATCTTATGACAGCGCCGCCTTCAAGGCGCAGATGGAAGAGACCGCGCGCAAGCCGGCCAAGGTCGTCCGCAACCAGGGCGACGCGGAAGGGACGCTGGGCTCCGCCGCCAAGGTGGTGACGGCCGAGTACTACCAGCCGCACATGGCGCATGCGCCCATGGAGCCGCCGGCGGCCACGGCCACCGTGACCGGCGACAAGTGCGAGATCTGGGCCCCGGTGCAGAGCCCCTACGGCACCCGCGAGGATGCCGCCAAGGCGCTCGGCATGCCGATCGAGAACGTGACCGTGCATGTCACGTTGCTCGGCGGTGGCTTCGGCCGCAAGTCGAAGTGCGACTTCGCGCTGGAGGCTGCCCACCTCTCCAAGGAGATGGGGGGAGCACCGGTCAAGGTCACCTGGACCCGCGAGGACGACATCCAGAGCGGCTTCTTCCACACCACCTCGGTGGAGCGGATCGAGGCCGGCGTCGACCAGTCGGGCAAGGTGGTGGCGTGGCGGCACCGGAGCGTCGCTCCGACCATCATGTCGACCTTCATGCCCGATCCGAAGCTGCAGGCGGCCTTCGAGCTCGGCATGGGCCTCGTCGACGTGCCCTTCGATATCGCCAATCTCCGCTGCGAGAACGGCGAGGCGCAGGCGCACGTCCGTATCGGCTGGTTCCGCTCCGTCTCGAACATCCCGCACGGCTTCGCGGTGCAGTCCTTCGTGGCCGAGCTTGCCCACGAGTTGGGCAAGGACCCGAAGGACATGCTCCTCGAGCTGATCGGCCCGGCACGGAAGATCGACATCAAGGCCGCCGGCATCGTCGACGACTACTGGAACTATGGCGATCCCTACGACGTCTACCCGATCGACACGGGCCGGCTCGCCAATGTCGTCAAGATGGCGGCCGATGGCATCGGATGGGGCCGCCAGCTGCCCAAGGGTCGGGGGCTCGGCATCGCCGTGCACCGGAGCTTCCTCACCTACGTCGCGACCGCGATCGAGGTCGAGGTGACGCCGGAGGGCCGGGTCAGCGTGCCGCGCGTCGACACCGCGATCGACTGCGGCTTCGCGGTCAACCCCGAGCGCATCCGCTCGCAGGTCGAGGGCGCTGCCGTCATGGGCATGAGCCTCGCCATGTATAGCGAGGTCTCGTTCAAGAACGGGCGGGCCGAGCAGAGCAACTTCGACACCTACGAGCTCGCCCGCATGGACAACACGCCGCTCGACGTGCGCACGCACATCGTCGAGCATGGCTTCGACACGCCGGCCAGCGGTGTCGGCGAGCCGCCGCTGCCACCGTTCGCGCCGGCCCTGGCCAACGCGATCTTCGCCGCCACCGGCAAGCGCATCCGGGCGCTCCCGATCGCCAAGCACGACCTGAAGTCGATCTGACAGCAGCGGGGGAGAGCATCTCTCCCCCGTCTGCCGCTTGATTCTGCTACCCCGCGCGCCCACTGGGCGGCGCGGGGTTTTTGTTTGTAGCGATGCGGAAACTACGCGCCTGCCCGTGAGTTACCTTCGCACGCTCGACGGCCTGGGGCCGTCCGAACGGGTTCGCACCAGGGGGGAACGCGCATGAGAATTCTGGGCACCGGATTGGCACGGACCGCGGCCATCCTGGGACCGCTGGCGCTGGCGGCCGCCGGGGCCGTGGCCGACGAGGCGACGCCGCTGCGGGTGAACGGCGAGATCGCCAGCGTGAAGGACCGCCAGGTCACGGTCCAGACCCGTGACGGCAAGGCCGTGCGGGTCGATCTCGCCGCCGATGCCAAGGTGATGGCCATGGCTCCGGGCCGTGCCGAGTCCCTGGCCGAGAAGTCGGTCGTGGGTGCCGCTGCCGTCCCGCAGCCGGACGGCAGGATGAAGGCGCTGATGATCATCGTCTATCCGGCCGACCCTGGCACCACCGGTGAAGGCTATCTCAGCTGGGATCTGGCTGCCGACAGCCAGATGGTGCAGGGCGAGGTGAAGAGCGTCGAGTTGGGTGCCGACGGTCAGGTCGTGCAGATCTACTACCCGCAGGCCGGTGCCACGCTGATCGTACCGCCCGGAACTCCCTTCATGACCCTGGAGCTCGCCGACGCCAGCATCCTGAAGCAGGGCGCCCACATCGTCATCCCCAATGCCGAGCAGGCGGCGGGCGGCGGCGACACGCTGACGGCGGCCCTCATCGCCGTGGGCAAGGACGGCTACACCCCGCCGATGTAGCCGGTCAGCGCGCTCCAGCCGGCCGAGGAATGCCAGCCACGGTGGCAACCACGGCCGGCACAGCCGCCGGAACGAGCTCACGCCGCTGCCTGATGCGCATGAGCTCGGCCTCGGGCGTGTCAGGTTGCATCCCGTCATCCCTGCCCGGGCGCTCAACAGGCCTTCGCCGCCTTCGGTGCGCAGACCGTGACGGCGATCACGGCAGGTACGAGCGCCGACAATGCCAGGCGCCGGACCAGCTCGCGCCGGGCGCGGACCTTCTCGAGCTCGGCCTCGCCGGTACCGGCAGGATCCACGTTGAGCTTCCCGTCCATCGCCTTCTTCCCGATGACGTCACCAGCTCAACCGATAGGTGAAAACCAGCCGGGCCTCAAGCCCCGTCCGGGGATCGGTCAGCGCGAAGCGACCTGAAGCGCACGCCAGGGCTTCACCCGCGGCTTCGGCAGGCGGCTCGCGGGCGCGTAGAAGAGGTGGTTCCCGATCCGCACCGAGGCCGCCATGCGGCCGCCCCAGCCCGGGTGCTCGTTGGTGGCGTGATGGAACCACATCGCCCCGCGGGTCGGGTCCGGCGGCGGCTCGGTCAGCAGCTCGCGGGCGATGCTTTGGGCCTGGAGCCAGTGGGCGCGGTGGGTCGGCTCGTCCGAGCGGTCGTCGCAGCGCCAGCCGAACTGGCAGCCCTGCTCGACCACGCCCTCGACCGTCTTCGGGAAGCTGCGGCCGGCCATCCGGTTCAGCACCACCCAGCCCACGGCCAGCATGCCCTTGCGGCCTTCCCCGCCGGCCTCGTGGTACATGTTGAGGGCCAGCAGCCTTACCGCCGCCGGGTCCGGCACGGGCTTGACGCTGGTTGCGCTGACGGCGCCGACCTCTTTCGTCATCGCGCACGCCACCAGCATGGCGAACACGATGCTTGCGCATCCTCGCACGGGTCTGTTGCTCCCAATGCCTCGACGGCGGTCCGGTAGGGCGGCCTCGATGGGCTGCCATCCGCACCTTGCTCGTCTTCGTTGCAATGCCTCGAGAGCACAGACGGCGGTGTGGAACCTTTATTCCCGGTCAGGGATCGGAGAAACTTACGGTAGATAACTCCAGAGGATATGCGCGCGGATCTGCGGTGAACAGGAGTGCGGCCTCCCGCTCCTCGCCCGCGGCCAGGAAGTCGAGCTCCAATCTCCGCCTCTTCCACCGGATCCGCCATCAGCCGGCCGCGCACGGTGATGGTCTCGGCCGCCTTAGCACCGGTGTTCTGGACCCGGAAGCGCACCAGATGGCGCCCGGAGCTGGGCAGGATTTGGTCGACCGCGAAGGCAAAGCTCGGCGGGTGATCGTCGCTCCGCCACGCGTCCCAGACCAGGGCGAGGCAGACGCCGAGCAGGAGGACGGCACCGATCCCGCCCGTGATCTTCTCGAGGATGGGGTGTCCCCGGCGCCGGCTTCGCCATCAGAGGATCAGCCGCGCCGCCGCGGCCCCGATGGCCGCCGGGAAGCCAAGGACCACCAGCATCTGCAGCAGGGCAGGACACGCCTGCCCGTCCAGCCGCCCCAGCATCCACAGGATGTAGGCGCAGACGAGCAGCGAGAGCACGTAGCCCGCGACCGTGTAGAGCACGAGCTCGCTCATGAAGCCCCCGATGCTCCGGCCGGGCCTCCTGCCCGCTGAAGTCCACCCCATAGACGAAGGCATGCATGACCAGAGGCGTGACGCAGCACGATGACCGGGAACTGCCAGCCCTCCAGCCCGTAGGTCAGTCAGCTGCACCTCCTCCGTCGGTGCGATGTTGAAGGCGATGAACAGCGCGCCCGCCAGTCATCAGGAAGAGCTCGCCCCAGTAGCTGGTCCGGTTCCGGCGGTCCTTGCAGTCCTCGCTCGTGGCCTGGAGCTGGCTCTGCGCCAGCGCCGCGCCGAACGCGGACGGCACCGCCTGGATCGCCACCGTGCCGATGTCGGAGAGCGAGAAGCGTGGTCAGCTCGAGCACGCCCAGCATGAGGAGGCAGAGCGGCCGAGACCAGGAAAGCCCACCGCATAGGAGGCGAACGCGTCGACCAGCGCATCCTTCCAGCCCACCTCGTCCCTGAACCCGGCATACCAGTTGAGCCCCGTCAGCAGCGGTATCGCGAGCACGAGGAAGAGTGCCATCCGATACCGGTCGAGCCCGGCGCCCAGCTCCCACATCTCCTGGGTCATGAACAGCGGCAGGGCGAAGATCAGGGCACCCGCCGCCGCCCGTGCCAGCGCCAGGAGATAGCCCAGCTCCCGCCCGGCGACCGACCCCTCGGCAGCTGCGTCAGTCACCCGACATCGCCAGGATCTGCGACAGCTGGCACAATGGACGATCGGTCTCGTCCATCCAGCCGTTGAACGCGTCCTGCACCCGGCGACGGTCCGCCTTGGTCTTCACCTGCCCCTCGACCACGCCCAGCCGGGCCAGCGCCCGCCCGACATGGTCGGTGAGGATGAACGTGTCCTTCCCCGCCATGCGCAGGAAGGCCGCCGCACTGTTCCCGCCCAGCTGCTGGAACCGCCGCCCGAGCTCGTCCCACAGGCCCACGATGTCCGACACCGGCCAGGCCCCCAGCCAGCGCCCGAACGAGCCATGCTCGCCCGCGATCTCCAGCATGGCAGCCGCGTTCGCCCGCACCGCCCGCAGCTTGCCCATGTGCCGCACGAGGCGCCTGTCCTCCAGCATCGCCTCATAGTCCTCGTCATAGAGCCGGGCGCAGGCCGCGGGATCGAACCCCTTGAACACCTCCTCGAACGCCGGCCACTTCCGGTCCACCAGCTCGTGCTTGAGCCCGGCCCGGAAGGTCCTGAGCGACATCAGGGAGAGATGCCGGTCGTCCGGCATGGCGGCGAGCTCGGCCTCCGTCTTCGGCACGCCCAGCCGGGCCTCGACTCCCTCGGGCCCATGCCGCCGCAGTGCCGCCTCCTCGACCTGCTCGAAGCTCACCACGGCCATCCGCACCTCTCCCCAACCGTGGCGCCGACGATAGAGCGTGCCCTGTCCTGTGGTCGAGATGCGACAGTTTGGCAGCCGCGGCAGACAGGTCGGACAATTCTCTTGCGTCTGCCATGTCTGCCGCCATATACCGCGCTCCCTCGGGCAGCCGCGTCTGCCATGGCAGACAGGAGAGACGCCACCGACATGGCGAAGAAGGGCAGGAGGGTCGCGCGCCCGGCATCGGCCAACAAGGACGGTCGCTGGACGGTGCGCGGCGTTCCGGTGGAACTGCAGAAAGCGGCCGGCGATGCGGCTCGCGCGCGTGGGCTCACCCTCGGTCAATGGCTGACCGAGGCGCTGGCGGCCTGCGTGGCGCGGGATGCCCCGCCGGCAACGGCCGCGATGGGGTGGACGGAGGCGATCGAGCAGCGGCTCCTGCGGCTCGAGCAGGCGGTGCTGGCCGGCAGGCCGGCCGAGACGACCGCCGCCGGGTCGGCCGCGCACTGAGCGAGAGCGAAGCCTAACCCACCCTGGTAGCGCGGCCGGGATGGCGGGCGGGGCCGGTGCCCCGCCCGCCTGCATCTCGACCTCATTCCTCAACGTTCGTCACCGGCAGCGGATGCCGGCTACACGCTGGAGTGTCGCCCGATGACGCAGCACAAGGTTCACAGCTACCTCCAAGGCCGTCTGCTCATGGTCGGCTGCGGCAGCATCGGCCAGGCCGTCCTGCCGCTCATCCTCCGCCATCTCGGCGTCGGCCCCGACCGGATCGAGATCGTCACCGCCGACGCGCGCGGCCGCGAGGTCGCGGACCATTACGGCATCCGCTTCACCGAGCTGGCCCTCACGCCCGAGAACTACCGCCACGAGATCGAGCGGCGCGTGGGTGCGGGCGATTTCCTCCTCAACCTCTCGGTCGACGTCTCCAGCACCGCGGTGGCACGCCTGTGCCACGAGCGCGGCGTCCTCTACCTCGACACCGTCGTCGAGCCCTGGGGCGGCCTCTACTTCGACAGCCACCTCACCCCGGCCCAGCGCTCGAACTACGCCCTTCGCGAGGGCATGCTGGCGCTGCGCCGCGAGCTCGGCCCCGGCCCCACCGCCGTCAGCGCCCAGGGTGCCAACCCCGGCATCGTCTCCCAGCTCGCGAAGGAGGCGGCCCTCACCGTCGCCCGCGACACCGGCCTGCCGCACCAGGAGCCCACCACCCGCGAAGGCTGGGCCCGCCTGTTCCGCGACCTCGGCGTGAAGGCGATCCACATCGCCGAGCGCGACACCCAGACCAGCGCCACGCCCAAGCGCCCGGGCGAGTTCGTCAACACCTGGTCGATCGACGGCTTCGTCTCCGAGGGCTGCCAGCCGGCCGAGCTCGGCTGGGGCACGCACGAGCGTCAGCTCCCGCCCGGCGGCCGCCACCACGAGAGCGGCTGCGGCTCGGCCATCTACCTCCAGCGCCCCGGTGCCGGCACCCGTGTCCGCACCTGGACCCCGCTCGCCGGCCCCTTCCACGGCTTCCTCGTCACCCACAACGAGTTCGATCTCGATCTCCGACTACCTGACCCTCCGCGACGGCGACCGGGTCCTCTACCGCCCCACCGTCCACTACGCCTACCACCCCTGCGACGGTGCGGTGCTGTCGCTGCACGAGATGGCCGGCCGCAACTGGCGCCCGCAGGAAGAGCAGCGCCTGATCGTCGAGGAGATCGTCACCGGCGTCGACGAGCTGGGCGTCCTCCTCATGGGCCATGGGCGCGGTGCCTACTGGTACGGCTCCCAGCTCTCGATCGACGAGGCGCGCGAGCTCGCCCCCTACAACAGCGCCACCTCGCTCCAGGTCGTGGCCGGCGTGCTGGGCGGCATGGTCTGGGCGATCGAGAACCCGCAGGCCGGCATCGTCGAGGCCGACGAGCTCGACCATAAACGCGTCCTCGAAGTCGCCAGACCCTATTTGGGTCCCGTCGTCGGCGCCTACAGCGACTGGACCCCGCTCCAGGGCCGCGGCTTCCTCTTCCCCGAGGATACGGACCCGTCCGATCCCTGGCAGTTCAAGAACGTCCTCGTCGCCTGACACCCGGGAGGGGAGCCCGCTCCCCTCCCGAACCCGCCCCACACTCGCTTTCGGAGGGTCTTAGATGACCCAGAAGCTTCGCAGCTTTCTCGACGAGGTGCGGCCGGCCACGCCGTGCCTTGTGTTCGATGTCGACGTGGTCGAGGCGAACTACACGGCCCTGGCGCAGGCGCTGCCCGACGTCGCGATCTTCTACGCGGTGAAGGCGAACCCGGCGCCGGCCGTGCTCGCACGCCTGGCGGCGCTGGGCAGCTCGTTCGACGTGGCGAGCCCGGGCGAGATCGCCGCCGTCCTGGCGCTGGGCGTCGACCCGTCGCGCATCTCCTTCGGCAACACGATCAAGAAGGAGGCCGACATCGCCTGGGCGCACGCCCGCGGGGTCGAGCTCTACGCCTTCGACAGCGAGGCCGAGCTCAAGAAGATCGCCCGCGCCGCCCCCGGTGCCCGCGTCTTCTGCCGCATCCTCACCACCGGCGAGGGTGCGGACTGGCCGCTGTCGCGCAAGTTCGGCTGCACGCCTGCCATGGCTGCCGGCCTCCTGGCCCGTGCCCGCGATCTCGGCGTGGTGCCCTGGGGCGTCTCCTTCCATGTCGGCTCGCAGCAGAAGGACCCGGCCCAGTGGGACGCGGCGCTGGCCCAGTGCGCCGTCCTCTTCCGCGACCTCGACGCCGTCGGCATCGAGCTCGGCATGGTCAACCTCGGCGGCGGCTTCCCCACCCCCTACCAGACCGACGTCCCCGACCCCGCCGCCTACGGCGAGGCCATCCTGGCCTCCGTGCGCCGCCACTTCGGCAACCGCGTCCCGTTCCTGATCGCCGAGCCCGGCCGCGGCCTCGTCGGCAATGCCGGCGTCATCAGCACCGAGGTCGTCCTCATCGCCCAGAAGGGCGACGACGACCCCCGCCGCTGGGTCTTCCTCGACATCGGCAAGTTCGGCGGCCTGGCCGAGACCATGGACGAGGCCATCCGCTATCCCATCCGCTCCACCCGCCAGGGCCCCACCGCCCCCGTCATCCTGGCCGGCCCCACCTGCGACAGCGCCGACGTCCTCTACGACCGCTCCGCCTACCACCTCCCCCTCACCCTGGAGATCGGCGACCGCCTCGAGCTCGCCTCCACCGGCGCCTACACCACCACCTACTGCGCCACCGGCTTCAACGGCTTCGCACCGCTGGCCGAGCACTACGTGTGAGGGTGTGCCTCCGGTTGAGCCGCGACGATCGAAACAGCAGCGGTTCCGGACAGCACACGCTCGCAACAACACCGTCCGAGTCTGACAGGCGCCGGGGCAAGGTGCTCCGGACAGGAAGGATCCGGCAGGCCCAGCTGCTGATCGGGGTACCGAAAGATATGCGCCTCTCGTCCTGTCGAGCGACAGGGGAGCAGGGCCTGTCGATCCCCTGATGACTGCAAGAACCTGCCAGCATATCAGAGGATCACGCCATGCAGACTAAAGAAGCACGAGGATCGCTGACGAATGCAGCGCCACTCGCCCTCAGCCTGTTGCTGGCGGCTTGCTCGTCGGTGCCAGGGAAGGTGGAGCAGCCGACCTCGGTCACCCTCGCAGCCGTGCAGAAGCTCGCTCCGCACAAGTGCAGTGCTACCACGGCCGCGACCCTCGACGAGCTGGGCGTGCCGGCCGACCAGATCCAGTCGATCACCTACGATCGGCGGACCACTGGCACGAGAAGCAACCTCCAGGGCTACGACGTTTGGGTGCGGGTGAACGACCAGCCCGGCGACATGGTGCTCCGGCAGAACCGCTCATGCCAGTTCTTCGCCGGCCACAACGTGGCATCGCGTAAGGTGCTCACCGCCGGCCCTGACTAGAGGCGTCAATCCCAGACCGGCGCTACCCCCGCCACGTTCACCACCCGCCCGCTCGGGTTTCCGAGCTCCGTGATCTCGCCCATCTCCGCCGCCGAGAGCTCGAAGTCGAAGATCTCGAAGTTGGTACGCGCATGCGCCTCCGAGGACGAGCGCGGGATCGCGATCACGCCTTCCTGCTGCACCAGCCAGCGCAGCGCCACCTGCCCCGGCCCCTTGCCGTGCTTCTGGCCGATCCGGGCCAGTGTCGGGTCCTTGAACACGCGGCCGCGGGCGAGCGGGCAATAGGCGGTGAGCGAGAGCCCGTGCTCGCGGCAGCGGCCCAGCACCGGCGCCTGGCTGAGGAAGGGGTGATACTCGACCTGGTCGGTCACCAGCTTCCGCTCCGAGAGCCGGGCCGCCTCCTCGATCATCGCCGTCGTGAAGTTGCTGATCCCGATATGCTTCGCGTGCCCCAGCTCCACGGCGTGGTTCAGCGCCGGGATCGTCTCCGAGAGCGGGACCGTGGGGCTGGGCCAGTGCAGCAGGAGGAGGTCGGGCACGGTGCCCAGGAGCCGTACCCGCTCGGCCGCCGCCCGCTCCAGCTCGCCGCGGCGGAAATGGTCGGGCCAGATCTTGGTGGTGAGGAAGTAGGCATCCCGCGCCAGGCCGCTTGCCTTCAGGCCCGCCCCGACCTCGGCCTCGTTGCCGTACATCTGCGCGGTGTCGATGTGGCGGTAGCCGATCGCCAGCGCCGCCTCGACCAGCCGCTGCGCCGTGCTCCCGCGCAGCTCCCAGGTGCCGAAGCCCAGGGCGGGGATCGCAACCCCGTTGCCGTTCACTGCGTGCATGCCTTCCTCCCGGTACCGCGCTTGCCACGAGCCCAGATGGGGGCATAAGCCGGCGGAGGCCAGGGAGGAAAATTCATGGGCGTCGTGTTGGTCACGGGCGGCTCGCGGGGGATCGGGGCGGCTTGCTGCCGGCTCGCGGCACGCGAGGGCTATGACGTGGCCGTGAACTATGCGGGCCGGGCCGAGGCGGCGGAGGCCGTGGCGGAGGAGGTCCGCGCGCAGGGCCGCCGCGCCTGCACCATCAAGGGCGACATCGCCGATCCGGCCCAGGTCGCCGCCATGTTCGACGAGGCCACATCCGAGCTCGGCTACATCGACGCCCTGGTCAGCAATGCCGGCATCATCAACCGCTCGGCACCGCTCATGGACATCCCGGTCGAGGAGATCCGCCGGGTGATCGACGTCGACCTCACCGGCCACCTCTACTCCACCCGCGAGGCGGTGCGCCGGATGGCGCGCTCGCGCGGCGGCAAGGGCGGGGCCATCGTCGTCATCTCGTCCATGGCCTCCAAGCTCGCCGGTGCCGGCGGCTTCGTCCCCTACGCCGCCGCCAAGGGCGGGATCGACATCCTGGTCGAAGGCCTGGGCAAGGAGGCGGCATCCGAGGGTGTCCGCGTCACCGGCCTGCGCCCCGGCCTGATCGACACCGACATCCAGGTCGACACCGGGATCGAAAACCGCATCGAGCGCTTCGGCCCGACCGTGCCGCATCGGTCGCTCGGGCACCACGGACGAGGTGGCCGAGGCCGTGCTCTGGCTCCTCTCCGAGAAGGCGTCCTACGTGACGGCGACGCTCTTCAACATCTCCGGCGGCCGCTAAAGCACTTTCACGCAGAGCGTGGAAGTGCAGCCTCAAGCAGGCCGAAGGCCGGTAGGCACGAGAAGGGCTAACCTCCTCACGCGACCCGGGTCAGGCCCGGGCCGCTCTCGCCCGAGTTCATGCTGGTCGACCCGCCGAACGTCATGGTGGCGACGCGCACCACCTCGACCACGGCCGGGCGGATGACGCAGGGCAGCGCCAGGAGAGCCACCAGCAGCACGGCCAACACCAGCGAGCGGACGGCGCTGCCGGGCTCCAGCCGCTTGTCCAGGACAAGCTCGTCGGAGGCGGAAAGGTGGTGCAGCTCGGAAGCAAAAGGCGGCATGACGCGGCTCCTCGGCAAGGCCGGTGGTGCGTGCTGCTTTGGCTGGAAGTGTGTGCTTGACCACTTCCTAACGGAGTACGCACGCCGCCGCTGTGGCCTGCTTCACAGGGCCGGGCCGATCCGCCCTCACGCTCCGACCGTGACCAGCGGCAGCCGCTCGAGCGCCCCGGTCGGCTGGCAGATGGTGCCCTTGGCGAAGCTGCCGCGGCCGCCGCTCTCGAACGCCACCGTCTCGGCCTGGAGCTGCTCGCTCCTGGTCAGCCGCTTGGTCAGCACGTAGGTCACGCTGCTGCGCAGGCGGGTGCCGGCCCCGTCCGGACGCAGCCGGAGCACGAGACGGGCGTTGAGCACGAGCTCGCGCTCGACCACGGCGGCGTCGCGCTCCTGCCCGCGCCGGAAGCTGATCGCCTCGGCCGAGGCCTCGAGCAGCCGTGGCTCGCCGCGGATCGGCACGGCCGTGATCGTCCCGCAATCGACGAACGCCGAGCCATCGCCGGCATAGGTGGCGGTGATGATGCCCGCCCGCTCGTCCAGATGCGTGATCCGCAGGCCCCCATCGCGGAGTGCCCGCTGCACCGAGTCGAACACCGTGGCCGGATCCTGCGCCAGCTGCTGGTCGAGGGCCGGCGCCGCGTCGCCTGTGGGCGGGAGATAGGTCAGCCGCTCCGGCTGGGCCGGTGCCACCCGCGCCAGCGTCGCCGTGGCGTCGACCAGCTCGGCCGGGGCTGCCGTCCCGCGCGGGGCTGCCGGAGCCGCCGCGGCGGCAGGGCTGACGGACGGCTCGTCGCCGCCGCCGACGATGCCGCAGCCCCCGAGCAGCATGGCGCCAAGAGCTGCGCCCGCGAGGCCCATCCTCGTCCGCCCCATCCCGCCTCTCCCGCGTCAGGTCACGAGGATCATAGTCCAGCGCCACGTCAACGTCATCAACAGGGCTGGCCACGACAACTATGGCATGACTTGCCGGCGAGAGACTAAACTGGGGGTTGAAATCGCGTGGTATTTATCACGTTCCTTCTGCGCTGGCCGTGCTATTGTCCGTTCGAGCCTGGAGTGGCTCGGCGGAGGGAGGATGCGTAGAGGCCTGACCCGGCACCTGATCAGGATGGCAGTTCTCGTGCTGCTCGTCCTCGGCACCCGGGCTGCGATCGCGGGCGAGCGCGTGGCGCTCGTCATCGGCAACGGCGACTACCAGCACGTCCAGCGCCTGGCGAACCCACGCAACGATGCGGGGGACGTCGCCAAGGCGCTGAGGGCGCTGGGCTTCGACGTCGACCTCCAGCTCGACCTCGACCGTGCGGGCATGTGGCGGGCGGTGAAGACCCTGGCCCGCCGCGCCAAGGATGCCGATGCCGCCCTCTTCTTCTATGCCGGGCACGGCGTGCAGAAGGACCGCCTCGCCTACCTGATCCCGACCGACGCCATGCTCGACAGCGAGGTCGACCTGCCGGCCTTCGCCGTGCGCCTGAACGAGCTCCTGGCTCCGCTCGACGGCAGGCGCCGCCCGACCCTCGTCTTCCTCGATGCCTGCCGCAACGATCCTTTCGCCGGCGAGGGCGATGCCAGCCGCGGGCTCGTGGCCTCGAGCGGCCTCGGTGCCCCCAGCGCCGGGGCCGGCATGCTGATCGCCTACGCCACCGGCGAGGGCGACACGGCCGATGACGGCCGCCAGCGCAACAGCCCCTTCACCAAGGCCCTGCTGAGCCACCTGGGCACCCCCGGGCTCGAGGTGAAGTCCATGCTGACCCGGGTCCGCCAGGAGCTGATCACGAGCGGCGGCCGGCAGCTCTCGGAGACCTCCGACCGCCTGCTGGGCGACTTCTACTTCAAGCAGCCCGAGCCGCAGCAGCCGGTGGCCGGCCCCACGGGCCCGGGCTCGCTCGCCGACCGTTCCGACTTCGTGTTCTGGAACGCGGTCCAGGGCAGCACCGACCCCTCCGACATCCAGCTCTTCCTCGACCAGTTCCCGACCAGCCCGCTGGTGCCCCTGGCGCAGCGCCGGCTGGTCAACCTGCGCGGTGCCATGGCCCTTGGCGGCCTGCGGACGGGGGTCGAGCCGAGAACGGCGCCGCCCGCGCCCGAGACCACCATCGCCCGCCTCGACCCGCCGTCCCGGCCGACTGCCCGACCCGAGCCGGGAGCGGCCGCAGCACCTCGCCCGGCACCGCCGCCCGTCATGGCAGCGCTGCCGCCCGAGCTCCCGCCACCCCCGCCCCCGGCACCGGCCAATGCCGAGGTCCGCCAGGTCGTCTCCGGCGGGGTGAACCTGCGCGCCGCCCGCAACGGCAAGGCCGCCCGGGTCACCTTCCTGCGCGGCGGCACCGAGCTCAAGGTCGCGAACCGGCGGAGCGGCTGGGTCGAGGTCTGGGCACCGGGCGACCAGCACGGCTTCGTCGCCGAGTCCTATCTCGCCCCCACGGCCGAGCAGCTGGCGGCGATCGAGGCCGCGAAGGTGCCCAAGGTCCCGCCCCGCCGCCCGGCGAGATCTTCCGCGACTGCCCGGACTGCCCCGAGCTCGCAGCCCTCCCGACCGGCGCCTTCAGCATGGGCTCGAGCCTGGACGAGATCGGCCGCGACCTGGACGAGGGCCCCCGCGGCGAGATCACGCTGGGCCGGCCGATCGCCGTCGGCCGCTTCGAGGTCACCTTCGCCGAGTGGGACGCCTGCGTCGCCGGCGGCGGCTGCAACCTCTACCAGCCGCCCGACCGCGGCTGGGGGCGGGCGCGCCGGCCCGTGATCCATGTCAGCTACGCCGACACGCAGGCCTATCTCGCCTGGCTCGGCCAGAAGTCCGGCAAGCGCTACCGCCTCCTCTCCGAGGCCGAGTGGGAATATGCCGCCCGCGCCGGCTCCACCGCCGCCAGCCCCTGGGGCGAGGACGACAGTGCCGCCTGCCGCTTCGCCAACCTGCACGACGAGACCAGCGCCCGCACCAACGCCTACGGCTGGACCTGGGCCCGCTGCACCGACGGCCAGCCGCGCACGGCCCCGGTCGGCATCTACGCGGCCAACCCGTTCGGCCTCATGGACATGCTGGGCAACGTCGCCGAGTACACCGCCGACTGCTGGAACGACGACCTCGCCGCCATCCCGGCCGACGGCACCCCGGCCCAGGGCGGCGACTGCAGCCAGCACGCCGTCCGCGGCGGCGACTGGCGCGCCAACCTCGATGCCATGCGCTTCGCCCAGCGCGCCGCCGCCCCCGCCAACTCCCGCACCGCCTATGACGGCTTCCGCGTCGCCCGCGACCTCGACGAGGGCCTGCGCGACGGCCTCGCCGGCCCCGTCGCTGGCGGCAGCTGACCTCCGGTCGAGGGGTGCAATGTCGCCGCGCGTTGCACCCCCGCCCCCGCCCCACTATCCTCTTCGGGCCCGCTTCAGGGCCTGAAGCCTGTCCGAGGGAGCCGCATGGACCGCCTGGGCCGCCTGGTCACCGCCCTGCGCACGCTGCTCCTGGCCACGCTCGCCGGCACCCATGTCGCGGCTCCGGAGCCAGCACTTGCCCAGTCCGATCGCGACGAGAGCGACTGGCTGGCCGCCCGCGCCGACGGCTCCCGCCGCGCCTTCGAACGCTACCTCCAGCGCCACCCCCTGGGCCGCCACGCCGGCGAAGCCTTCATCGCCGTCGCCCGCATGTCGGTCGAGCCCGGCTGGACGCCAGGTCCGGGCGAGTCGGTCCTGCCGGAGGCGAGCCGGAGTGCGGCGGCTGTCGGCGGGAACGACGTCTACTGATCCGCTCCGCCCCTGTTGCCGGATGCGTGCCCGTCCAGCAGGCCACGACACTGGCCTGACTCGCCAAAGCCGACATAGGATCAAAGTCCTTGATCCTCTCGGGTCCTTGCGCTACTTCTTGCACATGCTCGCCACCGCCCACTACGCCACCCGCAAGGGCCTCAACCGCCCCTTCGCCCGGGTCACGGCCCGCGACCGCCGCATGGGCCAGAAGCTCTCCATGGGCCTCACGCCCAAGCAGGTGGCACGGCTGGAGGGCATGGTCCCGGCCGACGTCGAGTCCCTCGTCGCCGAGCCCGAGTTCAAGGCGCTGGTCGACGGCTACAACACCCTGCACGCCATGCCCGAGGACGAGCAGCGCCGCATCCTCACCCAGCTCGCCCGCCACCTGCTGATGGAGGCGACAGCGCTGGGCGACGTGCGGGTGGCCATGTTCATCCTGCTCCAGGAGCGCATGGGCAAGGACCCGGCCCGGACGCTGGCCGACGGCGTGATCGCCGCCAACAGGCGCGCCGCCGCTCCTGCTCCAGCACCCCGCTCACCCAGCCCCTCGCCACGTCGCCCTCGCCCGTCCGACGACTCCCGAGCTGCGGACGATGCAGCGGGTGGAGAGCCGCCTGCGCGGCGAGCTGCAGCAGGAGCATGCGGCGGTTCACGCCGCTGTGGCGGCGGACGAGGCCCCTCCCATTGAGGAACCAGCCCCCGAGCCGGAGCCGCCGCAGCGGCAGCGCCGCTCGCCTCGGCCGTCCTCGACCCCGGTCCTCAGCGACTACCAGAGCCGCGCCATCGAGGCCCTGCTCCTCTTGAAGAACGCGGCTCCCGACGAGCCGCCGACACCGCGAGCACAGGCGCCCTAGCTACTCGCCGCCGCCCCTGCCCCAGCCCCGCACGTTCCTTGACAGCCACGAGCCCCGGTGTGATGCCGACCGGCACCGCACCGGAGGCTCAGATGCGCCCAATGCTTACCCTCGGCTTGGCGCTCGTCCTGGCGGGACCTGCCCACGCCGACAGTGTCACCGACCAGCTCGACCAGGCGAAGCAGTATTATGGCCAGGGCGACATCGCCGGGGCCATCGGCGAGCTCGAGTTCGCGATGCAGGAGCTGCGCGGCCGGCTGGGTGCCGCCTATCTCGCGACCTTCCCGCAGCCGCCTGCCGGGTGGACGCTGGTGCCGGCCGAGCCCGAGGCCACGAGCGGTGCCATGCCGTTCCTGGGCGGCGGCAACATGCTCAAGCGCGAGTACCGCAACGCGGCGGGCGATGCCTCGATCGACGCCCAGCTCATGACCGGCGGCTCGTTCCTGCAGGGGCTGGCCTCGATGTTCATGAGCCCGCAGGTGCTGGCGGCCCAGCCGGGTGCGAAGCGGGTGCGGATCGGGCGCGAGAACGCGGTTGCCACCTACGACCCGGCCGAACGCACGGGCCAGCTCATGCTCGACGTCGGCGGCAAGGTCAGCATCATGCTCGACGGCAAGGGCCTCTCCGGCACCGAGCCCCTGGTCGAGCTCGCCAGCCACTGGGACATCCAGAAGGTGAAGCAGCTGGCCGGGCTCTGACGCCAGGCCGCCTCAGCCGCCGAACAGGCGCTCGCCCTGCTCGTCGATCAGGCGCTGCGCCTTCAGCACGGTGAAGTGGCGGGCGTCGTCGGCGCTCGAATGGGTGTCGGCGCGGACGAAGCGGTGCTCGCGCCGGCCGGCGTCGTTATCGAGCACGATCAGGCCCGAGGTCAGGAAACCGCCCGGCGCCTTCTGCGGCTGGGCGATGATCTGGTAGCCCTTGTACTCGACCGCGTCGGCAGCCGCCGCGGCCGGGGCCTCGCTGCCGCCGCCGAAGAGACGGCGGATCGCACCTAGCATGAGCTCCTCGCCCCTTCCGAGCACCGGGCCGGACCTGGCCCGCAAGGGGAGGTGGCGCAAAGCACGGCGTAAGGCAAGGCATCGCAGCCGCCCGCCTTCGTCTCGACAAGCGGCGGCGGCGATGCGAGAGAGTGCGCCGTGTTGCGGCCTGCGATGGAGGAGCGAGCATGGCGAACGGTACGGCAGCGGCCCTGGACGGCTCCCTCACGAGCGGCTTCTTCACGACCCCGCTGGCCCAGGCCGATCCCGAGCTGTTCCGGACCGTCGAGGCCGAGCTGCACCGCGAGCAGAGCCAGCTCGAGCTGATCGCCAGCGAGAACATCGTCAGCCGCGCGGTCCTGGAAGCCCAGGGCACCGTGCTCACCAACAAGTATGCCGAGGGCTATCCCGGCAAGCGCTACTATGGCGGCTGCGAGTTCGTCGACGAGGCCGAGGCCCTGGCGATCGCCCGCGTGCAGCGCCTGTTCGGCTGCTCGTTCGCCAACGTCCAGCCGCATTCCGGCGCCCAGGCCAACGGGGCGGTGATGCTGGCGCTGCTCCAGCCCGGCGACACCATCCTGGGCATGGGCCTCGCTGCCGGCGGCCACCTCACCCACGGGGCCCGGCCCGCCCTCTCGGGGAAGTGGTTCAACGCCGTCCAGTACGGCGTGCGGGCCGACGATGGCTGCATCGACTACGACCAGCTCGAGAAGCTGGCACTCGAGCACCGCCCGCGCCTGATCATCGCCGGTGCCTCGGCCTACTCGCGGATCATCGACTTCGCCCGCTTCCGCGGCGTGGCCGACCAGGTCGGCGCCTACCTCATGGTCGACATGGCCCATATCGCGGGCCTCGTGGCCGCGGGCCTGCACCCCTCGCCCTTCCCGCACGCGCACGTCGTGACCTCGACCACGCACAAGACCCTGCGCGGGCCCCGCGGCGGCCTGATCCTGGCCGACGACCCCGAGCTGGGGAAGCGGATCAACTCGGCCGTCTTCCCGGGCCTCCAGGGCGGGCCGCTGATGCACGTCATCGCCGCCAAGGCCGTGGCCTTCGGCGAGGCGCTGCGGCCCGAGTTCAAGCTCTACGCCCGCGCCGTGCTGGAGAACGCGCGGGCGCTTGCCGCGGTGATGATCGAGCGCGGCTGTGCCATCGTCTCCGGCGGCACCGACAACCACCTGATGCTGGTCGACCTGCGGCCCAAGGGGGTGAAGGGCAACGCCGCCGAGCAGAGCCTGGAGCGCGCCTCCATCACCTGCAACAAGAACGGCGTGCCGTTCGATCCGGAAAAGCCGGCCGTCACCTCGGGCATCCGCCTGGGCACGCCCGCCTGCACCACCCGCGGCTTCGGCGTGGCCGAGTTCCAGGCCGTGGGCCACCTGGTGAGCGACGTGCTGGACGGCCTCGCCCGGGATGACGAGGACAATGCGGCGGCCGAGGCCAAGGTCCGGGCCCAGGTGCAGGAGCTGTGCGAGCGGTTCCCGATCTACGGCTGAGCGGCGGCCCGGCTACTGCGCCGGGCCTTCCTCCCCGTCCGACTCGTCGTCGCCCTCGCAGGGATGGATGGCCGCCAGGACCTCGAGCGCCACGAGGCCCACGCTGGTGCTGCGGACATAGGCGTCGAAGTCCCGCTCCTTCGCCCGCTTCTCGCTGAGGTCGGCCTCGAGCCGCCGCCGCAGCTCGGCCGTGGCGATCGGCGGCTCACCGTCGGCCGGGCAGAACACCTGCACGCCTACGTCCTGCAGCACGTTGTTGAACTGGTAGAGCGCGTCCCGGAACCCATCGAAGTAGCGCACCAGCCCCGGGTCGTCCTCCTTCTGCTCGGAGAGGCGCAGGAACTCCTGGAGCGTCATCGAGCTGCCGGGCCCCGCCGCAGCACCCTCGGCCGGCGCCGCTGCGGCCGGGCGCATGAAGTCCTTCACCGACATCGCCGCCTCGGCCACGGAACCGGCCCCGATGACGAGGGCCGAGCCCAGCACGAGGCGGAATAGCGAATGCCGCACCATCATCTCCTCAACCCGCAGGCTGCCGCTTCGCCAGGAGCGTGGCCAGCCGCTTGCTCAAATTCGGATCCTCGGTCACCAGTTCCTCGACCAGATGGAGCCGGTCGATCTCGGCCGCGTGATCGATGAACTCCGCAGCCTCGGGCTGGCTCAATGCCGTGCGCACATCGCCCGCTGCGATCGCCCGGATCTCGGGCGCCAGCCGGTCCCAGTAGAGGAAGGCCAGGATGGCCCGGGCGTAGGCGATGTTGACCTCATGCGGTGCGGAAAGCAACGACAGCCGCACGGCCGCCGCCGCCCCTTCTGCGTCGCCCAACGCCTGGTTCACGTCCGCGAGCCACAGCCATGCCCGGGTGCTGGCCGGCGCCTGGGCGAGGCCCTGCCGGAACTGGTTGCGCGCCTCGCGGAGTGCCGTACCGGCATCCACACCGGTCTCGTCCTCGGCGCGTGCCATAAGATAAAGAGTCTCGCCGAGATCGATCCGCGCCTGTGGCAGCTCCACCCAGGCCAGTGCCGCATCCCGGCTGCGCAGGATCCGGTCATAGCCGTCGAGCGTGATCGTGTTGCCGGTCGTCAGCAGTTGCAGAGCGGAGTTGCCGGGCAGCAGCAGCAGATTGGCGACCATCCGCGGGACGGCGATCCACAGGAGAAGGACGCCCAAGCCAGCCGTGACGATCCCGATCAGTCGCTGCCGCACGCTCGCTCCAGCAAAGGCCCCTAGGGCAGTGCCCGGCCCTCTGCACGAAGGCCGGCATCACCCGCAGGAGCAGGCTATGGGGCGTTCGCACGCCTAGCAAGCGAAATTCAGCGCTCTATTTCAACGCTACGGCGAGATTCGCTGGGCGCCCCTAGTGCTGGTCCGCCCAGATCCGCCGCTTGTAGGCCACGAACAGGCCGGTGATCACGATCAGGAACAGCATCACCTTGAGGCCCATCTGCTTGCGCTCTTCGAGCTTCGGCTCGGCGATCCAGGCCAGGAACTGGGTCACGTCGTGCGCCGTCTGCTCGACCGTGGCGGGCGTACCGTCCTCGTAGGTCACGACGTCCGGCTGCAGCGGCGGCGGCATCGCGATCATGTGCCCGGGATAATAGAGGTTGTACTGCATGCCCTCCGGCACGGTGACCCCTTCCGGCGGGTCCACGTAGCCGGTGAGCAGGCTGTAGAGATAGTCCTCGTGGCCCTCCCGAGCCTTGGTGATCAGCGACAGGTCGGGCGGCAGGGCCCCGCCGTTGGCGGCACGAGCCTCGTTCGGGTTCTTGTAGGGTCCCGGCGCATGGTCGGACGGGCGGGCGGGCCGTTCGAACATCTCGCCGCTGTCGTTCGGCCCGTCCTGCACATTGTACTGGGCCGCGATCGCCTTGACCTCGTCCTCGCTGTAGCCCAGCGCCTCCAGGTTGCGGAAGGAGAGGTACTTCAGCGAGTGACAGGCCTGGCAGACGTTCTGATAGACCTGGAAGCCGCGCTGCAGGGCCGCACGGTCGAAGCTGCCGAACAGCCCGGCATGCGGCCAGTGCGACTCCTTGTGCTCGACATGGCCCTCGGCCGCCATCGCGGCGGTCCAGGTGACCGACCGAAAGCACGGCGGCCGGCAGGAGCCCGGTGATCAGCTTGCGCATCGTCCTCACTCCGCCGGCTGAGCGGCAAGGCCGCCACGCGACAGCACCGGCTTGTCGATGCTCTCCGGCAGGCGCATGGGCCGCTCCAGCTTGCCGAGCAGCGGCATGATGATCAGGAAATGGGCGAAGTAGTAGATCGTGCCGAGCAGGCCGATCACCGGCAGCCAGCCCTCGGGCGGATTGGCGCCGACATAGCCCAGGATGAAGCAGTCGATCACGAGCAGCCAGAACACCCACTTGTAGATCGGTCGAAACCGGGCGCTGCGCACCGGCGAGCGGTCGAGCCAGGGCAGGAAGAGCAGGACCAGGATCGAGCCGAACATGGCGATCACGCCGCCGAGCTTGGCCGGGATGATCCAGAAGATGTCGAAGGTGATCGAGCGCAGGATGGCGTAGAAGGGCAGGAAGTACCATTCCGGCACGATGTGCGGCGGGGTCACCAGCGGGTCGGCCGGGATATAGTTGTCGGGATGGCCCAGCAGGTTCGGCTGGTAGAAGACGAAGGCAGCGAACACGAGCAGGAACACGCACAGGCCGAGCGTGTCCTTGACCGTGTAGTAAGGATGGAAGGGTATCTTGTCCTTCTTGGTGATGTCGATGCCGACCGGGTTGTTCGAGCCGAACTGGTGCAGGGCGACCAGATGGAGGAACACCACCGCGAAGATCACGAACGGCAGCAGGTAGTGCAGCGAGTAGAAGCGGTTGAGGGTCGGGTTGTCGACCGAGAACCCGCCCCACAGCCAGGTGACGATGCCCTCGCCGACATAGGGGACGGCCGAGAAGAGATTGGTGATGACGGTCGCACCCCAGAAGCTCATCTGGCCCCAGGGCAGCACGTAGCCCATGAAGGCCGTGGCCATCATCAAGAGCAGGATGACGACGCCCAGCATCCACAAGAGCTCGCGCGGCGCCTTGTAGGAGCCGAAATAAAGCCCGCGGAAGGTGTGGATGAAGACCACGATGAAGAACATCGAGGCGCCGTTGGCGTGCGCGTAGCGCAGGAGCCAGCCATAGTTCACGTCGCGCATGATGTGCTCGACGCTGTCGAACGCCATCGACGTATGCGGCGTGTAGTGCATCGCCAGCACGATGCCGGTGACGATCTGCAGCGCCAGCGCGATGCCGGCGAGCGAGCCGAAGTTCCACCAGTAGTTCAGGTTCTTCGGCGTCGGATAGGCGACGAGCTCGCGATAGAGCAGGCTGGGAATCGGCAGGCGGTCGTCGATCCAGCGCAGGACGCCACTCTTGAAGATCGGGGTCGTGCTGTCGGCCATCATTCTTTCCTGTCGCTCAACCGAGCTGGGCTCGCGAGCGCGCGGCTGCCTTGCTGCCGCTCGGCCTCCCTCGTAGGGCTCAGCCGATGCGGATCGAGGTATCGGTGAGGAACGCGTACTCGGGCACGGTCAGGTTCACCGGCGCCGGGCCCTGCCTGATCCGGCCGGAAGTATCGTAGTGCGAGCCATGGCAGGGGCAGAACCAGCCACCGAAGCTCCCGCGCTGCTCGGTGGGCTTGTTGCCCAGCGGCACGCAGCCGAGATGGGTGCAGATGCCGATCACGATCAGCCACTCGGGCTTCTGAGCCCGGGCGGTGTCCGGCTGCGGGTCGCGCAGCTCGCCCAGCGGCACCTCGGCCGCCTCCTGGATCTCGGCCGCCGTACGATGACGTACGAAGACGGGCTTGCCGCGCCAGACCGCCGTGATCGCCATGCCTTCGGGAATGTTGGCGAGGTCGACCTCGGTCGAGGACAGGGCCAGCACGTCGGCCGACGGGTTCATGTTGTCGACGAGCGGCCACACCAGGGCGGCGGCGCCGATCGCCGTGGCCGACCAGGTGACCAGCTCCAGGAAGTCGCGGCGCGAGCCCTCATGGGCCGGCGAATGATAGGGGTTGGCTGTATCGGCCATCGGCGATCCGTTTGCGAGCCAGAGATGCCGGGATGGCCTCCCGCCAGCCCGGCCGCGAGTTTAGGTTCGAGCCGGTGGTCGAACAAGCGGCCATTGGTCGCATAAAGGCCCGTAAAGGCGCGCGTTTTCCAGCTGGAGGGGTGATGCGGGATGGGTTGCGGGTGGCTCTCTTCGAGCCCGATCGACCGCACAATCTGGGCATGATGCTGCGTCTCGGCGCCTGTCTGGACGTGGCCGTGGACGTGATCGAGCCGTGCGGTTTCCCGCTCGACGACCGCCGTATCCGGTTCGGCGCCTTGGATTATCTGGCCCGGGTCGAGTGGTGCCGGCACCAGGGCTTTGCCCGGTTCCTGGACGAGGTGCGAGCCGCGAAGCGCCGTTTGGTCCTATTGAGCACGGCCGCAAGCCTTCCCTACCATCGGCTCGCCTTTCGTGATGACGATATCCTTCTTCTGGGCCGGGAGAGTGCGGGCGTGCCGGACAAGGTTCGCGACAGTGTCGACTGTGCCGTCCGGGTACCGCTGCGGCCCGGCCTGCGCTCGCTCAACGTGGTGACCGCGGCAGCCATCGTGCTGGGCGAGGCGCTGCGGCAGACCGGCAGCCTGGAGACCCTGGCGGACGCCTCCCCATGACCGGCACCGACCTCCAGGATCGGGCACGGACCTGGTTCGAGACGCTGCGGGATCGGATCTGCGCCGCCTTCGAGGCGATCGAGGACGACTGCCGCCTGCCGGGCAGCGAGGGGCTTCCGCCCGGCCGCTTCGAGCGCCAGCCATGGGACCGGCCCGGCGGCGGCGGTGGCGTCATGGGCGTGATGCGCGGCCGGGTGTTCGAGAAGGTGGGCGTGAACGTCTCCACCGTCTGGGGCGAGCTCTCGCCCGAGTTCGCGAAGGCGATCCCCGGTGCCGAGGCCGAGCGGCGGTTCTGGGCCAGCGGCATCTCGCTGGTGGCCCACCTGCGCAGCCCGCACTGCCCGCCCGCGCACATGAACACCCGCCATATCCGCACCGCGCGGGCCTGGTTCGGCGGCGGCGCCGATCTCAACCCCATCTATCCGGACGAGGCCGACACCGCCGCCTTCCACGCCCGGCTCAAGGCCGCCTGCGATGCCAGCGATCCCACCTGGTATCCGCGCTACAAGGCCTGGGCCGACGAGTATTTCTTCATCCCGCATCGGAACGAGGCGCGCGGCGTCGGCGGCATCTTCTACGACTATCTGGAAGACGACATCGAGCAGGCCTTCGCCTTCACCCGGTCCGTGGGCGAGGCCTTCCTCGACATCTACCCGCAGCTGGTGCGCCGGCACATGGACCGGCCCTGGACGGCCGAGGAGCGACAGCACCAGCTGGTCCGCCGCGGGCGCTACGTCGAGTTCAATCTCCTCTACGATCGGGGCACGCAGTTCGGGCTGCGGACCGGCGGCAACCCGGAGGCGATCTTGATGTCGCTGCCGCCCGCGGTTGCCTGGCCCTGAGCCAACCACCACAGGAGCCGATCCGATGGACATCAACAAGCTGCCGCCCGGGCGCAACCCGCCGCACGAGATCAACGTCCTGATCGAGGTCCCCTTGCGCTCCGATCCGATCAAGTACGAGTACGACAAGGAGAACGGCTTCATCTTCGTCGACCGGTATCTCTACACGGCGATGTTCTATCCCTGCAATTACGGCTTCATCCCGAACACGCTGTCCTTGGATGGCGACCCGGTCGACGTGATGGTGATCGGGCGGATGCCGGTGGTGCCGGGTGCGATCCTGCGCGCACGGCCGATCGGCGTGCTGATGATGGAGGACGAGGCCGGGCAGGACGAGAAGATCCTGGCGGTACCCATCGACAAGATCACCCAGGTCCACCGCAACGTCCAGTCCTACAAGGACGTTCCGCCGATCGACCTCGCCCGGATCACCCACTTCTTCGAGCACTACAAGGACCTGGAGCCCAACAAGTGGGTGAAGGTGCTGGGCTGGGAGGACGCCGACGTGGCGCAGCGGCTGATCCTCGAAGGCATCGCCCGCGTCAGCGCCCCATCGGCCTGAGGCCGCGCTTCAGGACCCGACCCCGGGCTCGCCCGGGGCCAGTGCCGTGATCGAGAGGGCGTGGATGTCGGTCACGAGCAGATCGCCGGCCGCCTTGTAGACGAGGCGCTGGCGGTCGATCCGGCTGCGCCCGGCAAAGAGCGGGCTCACGAGTGCTACCCGGAAATGCGTCTCGCCGGCGGGCCGGGCCCCGGCGTGACCCGCGTGCTGCCCCGACTGGTCCTCGATCTCCAGCTGCTGGGGGCTGAGCTCCGCCTCCAGACGCCGCCGCAGCTCCGCCTGCACGCGCATTCTTCCCTCCTCGGCTCGACCGTCTCGCCTGAGCATAGCGCCCCCCGTCGCCGTCGCCGAGGCGGGCCGCTCGAAAACTGTTTATGGCTCCGTGGCCTTAACTATTTCGCAAGCCATCCCCGCTAAATTGGCGGTAGAGCGCGGGCCTCCTGGTTCCGCGCCGAAGCAGCGGTAGCGGCGCCTCCATGCGGCCGATGCCGCATGGCCGTGGTGTGGAGGGGGAGATGTCGGTCACTCTCATCAAGGACAGGCGGGCGCCGAAGCCGGGGCGTTCCCGAGCCCAGGACGTCGACCGCTTCGTCGGCATGAAGATGCGGGAACGGCGGATCATGCTCGGGCTGACCCAGCAGCAGATGGCGGAGCTGATCGGGGTCACCTATCAGCAGGCGCACAAGTACGAGAAGGGGATCAACCGGGTCGCCGCCGGCCGGCTCTACAACATCGCCCAGGCGCTGGGCGTCGACATCAACTACTTCTTCGACGGCATGGAGGCGGAGCAGCAGTTCAAGCCGACGCCCCAGCAGCGGCTGCTGCTCGAGCTCGCGCGCAACTTCATCGGCATGCCGAGCCGCCGGCACCAGGAGGCCATGTGCAACCTGGCCCGCGCCCTGGCCAATGCCGAGATGACCGACGAGGTCGAGGCAGCCGCATCCTGAGCGACGCCGCAGGCCGGGCTCACCGTCGCTTCGAGCAGGGTGGTCGGCGCCCTGCGGTTGCTCCGCCGGCAGCCCTGCCGCGACGGCATGCGGTGCTGCGGCGATAGCGGCGGCGTGAGCCGAAACGGCTGGCGAGCAGGACCGGCGCATGTCAGAAACGGGGGCGTACCACAGGGGTTGGCACCTCTATGTCCAGCATACGGGTCGCGAGGTCGCGGCTCTCATGGCCCGTTCTCGTCCTTGCCGGTGTCGGCCTCATGGCATCTGCCGCCGATGCTGCGGACGAGCTTGCGCAATCCCTTGTCGGTACCTGGCGGGGGACCCTGAGCGGGAAGTCGGCGCAGACATCGCAGGGCGAGGTCGAGGTCGAGCTCAAGGCCGACGGGAGGGGTGTGGTGGCCCGCTGGCCGGCCCTGGACGGAACCGCCCAGTCGGCGGAGCTCGTTCCCGGCAAGCGGCCGGACGTGCTTGCCCCGGCCGCCGGCGGCTTCCAGGCCATGCTGGGCAACACCAAGGTTCCCAGACCCCCTCGAAGGCGAGCCGCTGCTCTGGGGCCGGCGCGACGAGAAGGGCTTCTACATCTACCGGCTGGAGCTTGCTGCCGACGGCAGCCTGGCTCTGGACCGTTACGCCTTCGAGCCCGGCGCCGACGGGAGCCACATGTCGTTCGGCATCAGCCGGACGGGAGCCGGTGGCGAGAGCCTGGGTGAGGCCCGGGCCGAGCTGGAGCGACAGGACCGATGAGACGTCCCCTCATGCTCGCCATCGTTGTCGCGGCAGCGGCAGCCGCCGCCTTCCTGCCGCCGGCCCAGGGGGCCGACTTCAAGCGCTTCTTCGGCACCTTCGTGGGCCGGGCCCTGGAGGCTGGGCCGGACAACAGCCCGCGCGAGGAGCGCGACATCGACCTCATGGTCAGGCCCGAGGGCAAAGTGGGCATCGCGCTCAGCTGGACCAACGTCACCCTGGTGAACGGAAGGCGCGACGTGCCGGGCGTCAAGCGCCGGGCGGACGAGGTCCGCCTGGTCCCCGCACCCGACCGGCAGTTCTTTCTGGCGCGCGCGGCCTACGACCCCTTCGCCGAGAAGCGCAGTCCCAACGTCCTGGCCGGCGATCCACTGCGCTGGGCCACGGTCGGCCAGGACGACATCAAGGTCTACTCGCTCGTGGTCCTCGATGACGGGCGCTACGAGCTCCAGGCCTATACCCGTGCCACGACCGAGGAGGGAATGGAGCTGGAGTGGCAGCGGATCGTCGACGGCCAGCGCCTGCGCCACATGACCGGCAAGGCCGTTCGTGCCGACTAGGGCTGGTCCGCGCGATCGGGACGGACGCAGGCCGGTGCCCGCTCCGGCTCCGCCCGACAACGCCGCAGCCTGCCCGGCCCCCGGGTTGCAGACATGCGTCGTGACGGTGGCATGTGACCGGCGCCGGGCGCTTGCGGTCCTTGCCGGCCTCTGTGCCGCCTCGGTGCCCGTGGCCACGTGGGCGGCGGACCAGGAGAACCGGTTCCTGCGGATCGGCACCGGCAACGTCAACGGCACCTACTACCAGATCGGCGGCCTGCTCGCCGACATCGTCAGCAATCCCCCGGGCTCGCGCCCCTGCGATCGCGGCGGGAGCTGCGGCGTGCCGGGGCTGATCGCGATCGCCCAGTCCTCGAGCGGCTCGGTGGCCAATGTCGAGGCCATCGAGCAGGGCGAGGTCGAGACCGGGCTGGCACAGAGCGACGTCGCCTACTATGCGGCCACGGCCACGGGCCCGTTCGCCGGCCGGCCACGGGCCACGCACCTGCAGGTGCTGGCGAACCTCTATTTCGAGCATGTGCACCTGGTCGTGCGCGCCGATGCCGGGATCGGCGACGTGACCTCGCTGCGCGGCAAGCGGGTCTCGCTGGATGCGGAAGGCTCAGGGACGCTGGTCGACGCGCGGCTCGTCCTTGCGGCCTTCGGGGTCGCCGAGAGCGAGCTCGACCTCTCCTACACCCCGCTCGGGCCCTCGGTCGACCGGATGAAGGCGGGCGAGCTCGACGCCTTCTTCCTGGTGGCCGGCTGGCCGGCCCCGGCGGTGAGCGAGCTCGCCCACGATCTGGGCATCCGGCTGGTGCCGATCACCGGCCCCCAGGTCGAGGCCGTGCTGGCCACCCACGGCTTCTTCTCCAGCGACGTCATCCCGGCCGGCGCCTATCCCGGCACCGACGCCACGCCGACGATCGCCGTGGGTGCCCAGTGGTTCGTGAATCGGGAGCTGCCGGACGAGCTGGTCTACGCGCTGGCGACGGCCTTGTGGCACCCGCGCGCCCGCGAGCGGCTGGATGCCGGCCATCCGCGCGGCCGGAGCATCCGCCTCGAGACGGCGCTGACCGGGATCGCCCTGCCCCTCCACCCCGGTGCCGAGCGCTACTACGGCGAGCGCGGCCTGCGCTTGTGAGCCCCGCCTTCTCCGCTGCGACCGGGCCGGCGGTCGAGGTCGCGGGCTTGCGCAAGACCTATGGCGAGGTGGTGGCGGTCGCGGAGCTGAGCTTCCAGCTCCCGCGCGGTGCGACCGTGGCCCTGCTGGGTGCCAACGGTGCCGGCAAGACCACGACCATCGCCATGCTGCTGGGCCTCTTGGCACCCACGGCCGGCACCATCCGCATCTTCGGCCTGCCGATGCCGGCCCGGCGCTACCAGGTCCTGGGCCGGATCAACTTCTCCAGCCCCTATGTGGACCTGCCGCAGCGGCTCTCGGTCGAGCAGAACCTGCGCGTCTATGCCGAGCTCTATGGCCTGGCGCAGCCGCGCGCCCGGATCGCCGAGCTGGCGGCCAGCCTCGACTTCGAGCCCTTCCTGAGCCGGCCCTACGGCCGGCTGTCGGCCGGGCAGAAGACCCGGGTGCTGCTCGCCAAGGCGCTGATCAACCGCCCGGAGCTGCTGTTCCTCGACGAGCCCACGGCCTCGCTCGACCCCGACACGGCCGACCGGCTGCGCGGCCAGCTCCAGGCCTTCCAGGCCGAGGCGCAGTCCACCGTGCTCCTGGCCTCGCACAACATGCAGGAGGTCGAGCGCCTGGCCGACCATGTGCTGATGATGAAGCAGGGCCGCCTCGTCGACCAGGGCAGCCCGCAGGCGCTGCTCGAGCGCTACGGCCGCGGCGACCTCGAGCAGGTGTTCCTGGACATCGCCCGCGACCGCCGGTCCGCCGCATGAGGCTGGCGCTGCGCCGGATCGGCGCCATCCTGCGCCGGCATCTCTATCTGCTGCTGGGCTCCTGGCCGCGCATCCTGGATCTGGTCTACTGGCCCACGGTGCAGATGGTCTTGTGGGGCTTCATCACCAAGTTCCTGGCCGGGCAGAGCGGGCTCGTGGCCCAGGCCACCGGCATCTTCCTGGCCGCCGTCCTCCTCTGGGACTCGCTCTTCCGCGGCCAGCTCGGCGTCTCGATGGCGTTCCTCGAGGAGATGTACTCCCGCCATCTGGGCCATCTCTTCGTCAGCCCCCTGCGGCCGCACGAGTTCGTGCTGGCCGTCTTCCTGATCAGCCTGGTGCGGGTGACGATCGGCGTCGGCGGGGCCGCCCTCCTGGCCTGGCCGATCCACCATTTCTCCCTGGTCGGCACCCTGGGCTGGGCGATGATCCCCTTCTTCGCCGTCCTCCTGATGTTCGGCTGGGCGCTGGGCATCATCATCGCCGGCCTGATCCTGCGCCTGGGCATCGGGGCCGAGAGCCTGGCCTGGGCCGCGATCTTCTTCATCCAGCCCCTCTCGGGCGTGTTCTACCCGCTCTCCACCCTGCCGCAGCCGCTGCAGCATGTGGGCTGGCTCCTGCCCGCGGCCCCGGTGTTCGAAGGCATGCGGACCGTGCTGATCGAGAACCGGTTCGATGTCGGGCTCTTCCTGACCGCCGTGGGCCTGCTCGCCTGCTGGCTCGTGGTGGCGGGCGTGGTCTTCCTCCTCCTCTTCCGCAGCGCCCGCGACCGGGGGCTTCTGCTGCAAAGCGGCGAGTAGCCGGCACCGATCATGCTGCCGTGCGGAACCCGCGACGGCGCTCCGGGGTTCTGGAAGCCCTGCGTTCCTCTCCGAGAAGGTAAAACCAATGGCTCGAGCCTACGCGACGGACACGCCGTCGCATGTCCATACGGCGTCACACACGACCGGCATGCTCGACAATGTGCGCCGTATGTCATGGGGCGCCGTCCTGGCCGGCGTGGCTATCCTCCTCGTGGTCCAGCTCCTGCTGGCGCTGCTCGGAGTGGCGCTGGGCCTGACTGCCGTCGACCCGGCAGCCGCGGCGGCCGACAACCCGAGCCCCACCACCTTCAGCGTCACCGCCGGCGTCTACTGGGTGGCGAGCAGTCTGATCGCCACCTTCATCGGTGCCTGGGCGGCGGGCCGGCTCGCCGGCGTCCCCGACCGCACCTTCGGCACGCTGCACGGCATCGTGACCTGGAGCGTGGCCACGCTGTTCCTCTTCTACGTCCTGACCAGCACGCTGGGCAGCCTTGCCGGCGGTGCCTACAACATGGTCACCGGCGCCCTGCAGTCCGTGGGCCAGGGTGCCCAGGGCCTGGCCGGCGGCGTGATGCAGGTCCTGCCCGACGACCTCCGCGCCCAGGCCGACCGCCTCTTCGAGCGCGGCCAGCAGCAGGCGCAGGAAACGGGCCAGGAGGCGCAGCAGGCAACCGGCACCACCAACACGGCCGATGCCGTGCGCCGGGTCGTGACCGGTGTGCGCGAGGGTGCCTCGCCGCAGGACCGGCAGGCGGCCGTCAACCTGATCGCCCAGCAGGCCGGCATCCCGCCCGAGGAGGCCGACCGCCGCCTGGCCGAGTTCCAGAACAGCTACCGGCAGGCCCTGACCCAGGCCCAGGACCAGGCACGCCAGACCGCGCAGGCCGCCAAGGAGACCGTCTCGCAGGCGGCCTACTGGTCGGTCGGCGCTCTTCTCCTCGGCCTCCTGGTCGCGGCCATCGCCGGCCGTGCGGGCACGCCCGACCCGGACCGCTACGCGAGCTACTGAGGTCGGCTCTTCGGCTCCCGTCCCCTCTCCCGTCGTCCGGCGGGAGAGGGACAGGGGTGCTTCCTGAGACTCTAGGGCCCTTGGGCCCGAGGCGTTGGCGGCTCGCCCGGGGCGGCGTTCCTCAACAGGCGCAGAGCCTCGATGGCGCGGGCCTGCTCGTAGCTCGGCAAGGTGCAGGGGCCCGGCCGCGGCGTGCGGCGGGTCCGCCGTCCAGTCCGGTCCTCTGACGGCTCGACCGGGGCATCGGCCGGGCGGGGATCGTCCGCACCGCTTTCCGCGGCCGCTTCGGCACCTGCATCCGCAGCAGCCTCCTCCGCCACCACGGCCGCATGCACCACCGCATGCTCATGCGCCAGCTCACCGCAGAGCCGGTCCTCGACGCGCTGCATGGCGCGAAGGTCCGGGTCATCGGACGGGTAGACCGGACGTGGCGAGGTGCTGGGCGTGCGCGAGGCCGGTGCCGGCCGGGCGTCACGCTGGCTCGCAGCGATCACGCCGTCCGCCAGCGTGCGGGCCGGGTCCTTGCCCATCCGCTCCTGCAGAATGACGAAGGTGGCGACCCGCACGTCACCCAGGGCCGTGGCCTCCATCAGGAGGTGGCGGGCGAGCTGGGTGAGGATGCGGCGCTGCTCGTCTTCGGGCATGGCGTGGAGGGCTCGGTAACCTTCCACGAGCGCCTTGAAGTCGGGTTCGGCGACGAGGGTCTCGACCTCGGCTGCTCCCATCCCCTCCAGCCGTGCCACCTGGGCGGGCGTGAGGCCCATGGAGAGCTTCTGGCCCATGCGGCGGTCCCGGGCCGTGACGCGGGCGAAGGGGCGGTTCAGGCCCTTGCGGGTGGCGTAGGAGGCGGTGGCGAGCATGGCGGACAGATAGCGGAACGATGATCATATTTCAAGGTTTTTCATCCTGTCGTTAGGTATCATCCCTTTGGCGAACCTTACGCAGTCATCTCTCCTAGGGAGACATTCGCACTAGTTCGGGATACCGGGAACTGGCTCCATCATTCGCCTCGCCTCGGCTCGGATTGCCTCAAGGTCGCGCTGGAGTAGGTCAAGCTCCGCCTCAAGCTCGGAAAGCGAGCGGCATTCGGAGGCCAAGATGGCGCGCCCTTCAGCATCTCCTGTCCAGGCTGTCACGGCGATCCACATCCGTGGCTGCCGAGGTGCCCAGTCGCCCCCCGGGAAGTGTCCATCACAATCTCAAACGCTGGCATCGTCTTCTGAGCACTCGCACGTTTGCCATAAGGTATAAAGGTCTGCGCTCCGTCCGAATGCACTGTAACTGAAGTCGTAGAGCCCGGTCAGGATCACGGCGTCGTAAACCCGCGGGGCCGACTTTAAGGTTCCGTCAGAAAGTTCAACAAATCTGTCGGGCGAAAACATGGAGAAGTCGTACTGGATTTCGGATGCGCTGGCGTATGTTTTTCGTCTTCTCTTTCCAGTCGTTCCCAAACTCTGGCTTTCAGTTTCCTTCTTACCCGCACAAGGAAGTCGTCCAGCATGACAACTATTCGGTTCATAGTCGCCCTCTCGGGCCGTAGCGAATGAGACAGCCAAGCCCCTTCACAAGTTCAAGCTCCTCCGCCCGTGTCAGGGCCGGAGTGGGACAGACATTGATACTACCTCGGTGCGGAGTGGCTTTAGCGGCTGCCCACGCTGATATTCTCAGGAGGAGGCAACTCATGAGCGTCATAGACCGGATCTCACTCAGAGATGTCGCGCTTACCTATCGTCTTCAGCTCCTGCGCCGGTAGGCCCACCTTCCGGATCTTCACCACGGCTGCATCGAACCGATCCAGGTTCTCCTCACAGCCCAGCTCCGCTGGCCGCTGCGGCATACCGAAGCGCTCAGCTCTGCGCGGGCATTACCGGTTATACATTCCGGCGAAGGCAAAGGCTCCCGCGCTCTCTCAGCGGGCTGAGCTCAGCCCTGATGTGCCAGCCTACGGTCAGCCTTCGCCATTCCTCACTCCTGGGCTGGTGCGCTTGTCTCCATTCCCGTTCACGCCCGCGTATAAGAGAAAGTGGGCGCCGCTGTCTCTACACGTAGCGTGTTACTAAGTGCGATGCTCCGCAGGGCGGTCTCTCACTGCAATCAGCCCAACAGCGCTCGTTGGGCGACAAGGCGGCCGCCGCCGAGGGTGCCGGTGGCGAACAGGCCGACGAAGTGGCTGTAGCTTTCGTCCCAGCGGCGGAAATGGGCCTCGCCGAAGCGGGCGATGGTGGTTGCTTGCAGGCTGCGGTACATCGCCAGGCGCCGCTGCAGGACCTCGGTCCATTCGGCGCTCAGATCGTCGCAGCGCACCACCTCGCAGCCTGCCTGCTCCAGCAGGCTTCGGTACTCGTCGAGGGTCGCGATCGCGACGAACGCCATCTCGCGGGTCAGGCGCTCGGCGACGGGCGGTGTCAGTGAGGTCCGCGCCAGGATGTCGGTGAAGGCGATCCGGCCGCCGCGGCGGAGCACGCGCACGCACTCGGCGATCAGCCCCGGCTTGTCCGGGATGTGGGCCCAGGCCTCCTGGCCGATCACGACGTCGAACGTCTCGTCGGCGAAGGGCATGGCCAGGGCGTTGGCGCAGCGGAAGTCGACCAGATGGTCGAGCTTGACGAGGCTGGTCAGGCGGACCGCCGTGTCGTGCCGGCTGGCCGTGAGGTCGAGCCCGGTGACGCGGCAGCCGTAGCGATGCGCCAGGTAGCGCGCCGGGCCGCCCACGCCGCTGCAGACGTCGAGCACCCGGGATGCGCTGCCGATGCCGGCCGCCTCGGCCAGGATGTCGGTGGCCTCGAGACCGCCGAAATGGTCCTGGTCGTGCTCCATCAGCACGTCCTCGCTCAGCTCCTCGAGCGGGACGCCCCTGGCACGGATGTTCTCCAGGATCTGGGCCTCGTGGATCGGGTGCGTGTCGTAGAAGTTGACGACACGGTCGAGGTCGGGCCCTGCGTTGGTCATCGGGATGTTCCGCCTGAGGCTATGTCGGCGCGCTCACCGGCGCGGGTGGTGGGCGAAGCGCTGCCGGTGACGGGGCAGTGGAGGAGGGTGTCAGCGCGGCGGTGCGGTGCTCACGGGCATGGCACCTCCCGACCGTCGTCGCACCAGCTCTTCCTAGTCCAACCTCACCCGGCAGGGTAGTACTGGGCCGTGCCGCCATGTTTGGAGCGAGTGACGACAAAACGAAGCCGACGGGCGATGGACGTCTGGGACCGCGAGCGGGAGAGCGCTCAGGCACAGGCCCGCAGCTGCGACAGCTGCACGGCCTGCTGCCACCTCATGGGCATCGTCGACCTGCCGGGCGGGGTGAAGCCGGCCAACAGCCGCTGCCCGAACCAGGGCCCCAAGGGCTGCCGCATCTATGCGGTGCGCCCTGCCTCCTGCCGGCAGTTCTCCTGCGAGTGGCTGCACGACGGGGCGGTCAGGCTGCCGGCCGAGGCGCGGCCGGACAAGTCGGGCGTGGTGGTCTGGGGCCCGCTCGACACCGACGCGCTCATGCTCACCGTCGACCCGGCCAGGCCCGAAGCATGGCGGGCGGAGGCCATCTTCCCGGCGCTGGAGCGCTGGATGACGAGCGGGCGGCGCATCCTGAAGCACTGCGGCGGGCGCGACAGCTGGCTGACGATGGCCCGGGACGGCGATCGCGGCGCCTGGCGGCTGACCGAGCGGGCGATGTGAGCGGACGTCAGGCCGCCGGCTCGATCTCTATCGAGTCGACGCGGTTGGGGTAGAAGGCGAGGTGACCCTTGATGGCCGCCACTGCCGGGAAGGGCTGCTTCGTAGGTCCAGATCGCATTGGCGGCCGTCCGGCCGTCGGCGGCGATGGTGTAGTAGGCGGCGTCGCCCTTGTAGGGGCAGTGGGTGCGGTGGGCGGTGGGCTGGAGGAGGGCCATGGCCGCATCCTCGCGCGGGATGTACTGCACGGGCGGGTAGCTCGCCTCGCGCAAGGTGAGGGCGCGGCTGGTGTCGGCGATCACCTGGCCGTTGAAGCGGACGGTCACGCGGCCGGGGGTGGGCTCGATGGTGATCGGGTGGTCGGGTCCGGGCTCGCGCATGGCTGATCTCCTGACGGGCTTCGGCATGACATGGCGCTTGCGCGGCAGCTTCGCATCGGCCAAGCGGGTGCCCCTGCCCTGCCATAAACTCACGACAGCATGAGCCACGCCGCGATCACCGCCGAGGACTTCCAGGAGCTGGCGAGCCAGGGGGTGCCGTTCATCGGCCTCCTGGGCTGCCGGGTCGAGCGGTTCGAGCCTGGCGATGTGAGCATGCGGCTGCCCTGGGCCGAGCATCTGGTGCGGCCGGGCGGGACCATTGCCGGGCCGGCGATGATGGCGCTGGCCGACATCGTGCTCTACGGCGTGGTGCTGTCCAGGATCGGGCGGGTGGAGCTGGCGGTGACGACCGACCTCACCATCCACTTCCTGCGCCGGCCGCGGCCGGGCGATCTGGTGGGGCATGGAAAGCTGCTGCGGCTGGGGCGGGCGCTGGCGGTGGCCGAGGTCACGATCGTGAGCGAGCACGACCCGGACCCGGTGGCGCATGCGGTGGGGACCTACTCGATCCCGCCGGGGACGGCGCGCCCGGGGTAGGAGCGTTCGGGCCGGCGGAAGAGGTCGCCCGAGGCCAGGAGGGCGCCGCCGATGATGAGCAGGGCGGCCAGGAGGAGGCCCAGGCTGGCCCGGCCGTGGCCGAGGGCCAGGAGGCAGAGGGTCCCGATCAGCGGTGCGGTGTAGGCGGAGGCACCCAGCACGCGCAGGTCGCCGCGCTTGGTGCCGTGGTCCCAGAGGTAGAACGCGGCGCCGACGGGGCCCAGGCCGAGCGCAAGGACGACCAGCCACCCCGAGCCTGCGGGCCAGTGCGCGGGCTCGAGCAGGAGGTGGGCGAGCAGGGCCAGGCAGCCGGTCGCCAGGCAGAAGCCGGTCACCGCGTCGGTCGGCGTGTCGGGGACGAGGCGGCGGTTGAGCACCGAATAGCCCGACCAGATCAGGGCTGCGGCGACGGCCAGCAGATAGCCCAGGAGGCTGCGCTCGCCCGCCGCCTCGGACTCGCGGCCGAGCACGATGAGGGCGGCACCGGCCAGGCCCATGGCACCGCCGATCAGGTGCCGCGGCAGCAGGCGCTCGCCGGGGATCAGGGCGGTCAGCAGGATGATCAGCAGCGGCCAGGTGTTGATGATCAGCAGCGCCTCGATCGGCGGCAGCAGGCGCATGGCCGTGAAGTAGGCGAGGTGGTAGCCGAAGAACCCGCCGACGCCGATCACCCAGGCGAGCAAGGGGATCCGGAACGCCGCCCCGAGGCTGCGGCCCAGGGCGAGCTGGACCGCAAGGCCGGTGCTGCCGCCGACGAGGAAGGCCAGGCCCGTGAGCAGGAAGGGCGGCACGTCGCCGGCGCCCACGGCGAGGGGGGCGAGCAGCGACCAGAGGAGCACGGCGCCGAGGCCGACCAGGGTGGCGCGGCGCCGGTCTGCGGGGTCGGGGACCAGCGGAGCCTCCTTTGCCGACGGTCGGCGCTCGACTAACCTCCGCGCAGGCACGAGGGAAGTGGCATGGCGCACTGGCTGATGAAGACCGAGCCCCAGGACTATAGCTGGGAGCGGCTCCTGGCCGACGGCGAGACCGAGTGGACCGGCGTGCGCAACCACCAGGCCGCGGGCAACATGCGGGCGATGAAGCGGGGGGAGCGGGTGTTCTTCTACCGCTCCCAGGTGGAGCCGGCGATCGTCGGGGTCATGGAGGTGTCGGCGGAGGCCTATCCGGAGCCCGAGGACGGAAGCGGCAAGTTCGTGCGGGTGAAGGTGAAGCCGGTGCGGGCGGTGAAGAAGGAGGTCTCGCTGAAGGAGATCAAGGGCGACCCGCGCTTCGCCGACTTCCTGCTGGTGCGGCACTCACGGCTGTCGGTGGTGCCGGTCAGCGACGAGCACTGGCGCAGCCTGTGCGAGATGGCGGGGGTCCAGGAGGGCGGGCAGAGAAGGCTGAAGCCCGGGCCCGCCCTATGACCCGAACACCACGCGCGGGAAGTGGCAGGAGACGATCCAGTTCGGCTGGTCGACGATCTCGCTGATCTTGAGGTCGGCGCAGGCCGAGCAGAGGAGGTAGGCTTCGACCGGCTGCATGCCGTGGCGGGCGGCGATGAGGTCGACCATCTGGTCGAGGGCGTCGCGGGCGCCGGTCATCAGGTCGGGGCCGATGCCGGTGGTGATGTCGTAGCCCAGGCTGTCGAGGTGGCGGGAGCGCGGCTTGGGGTTGACGATGCGGGGGAAGCGGGGGGCGCCGCCCTTGATGAGCTCGAGGCGGACGGTGACGGTCATCGGGCTCTCGATGGCGGTGCCGCAGACCTCGCCGTCGCCCTGGTTGGCGTGGGTGTCGCCCAGCGAGAAGAGGGCGCCGGGGACCTCGATGGGGAGGTAGAGCTCGGCACCCTCGACGAGGTCGCGGGTGTCCATGTTGCCGCCGACGCGGCGCGGCGGGACCGGGCTGTGATGGCCGGGCTCGCCCGGGGCGCAGCCGATCTCGCCCGGGAAGGGCTGCAGGGGGACGCGGCCGCCGGGCCTGAAGAGGGCCGGCGCCATGGTCGCCGGGTCGTAGTCCCAGATGTGCAGGGCGGGCTCGGTGAAGCGGTCGGCGAGGAGGCCGAAGCCCGGGATGTTCGCGGTCCAGCCCCAGCCGGAGGCGTCGAAGCGCAGCAGCGTCACCTTGAGCGCGTCGCCGGGCTCCGCACCGTCGACCCAGATCGGGCCGGTGACCGGGTTGACGCGGGCGAAGTCGACCCGCGCCACGTCGGCGACCGTGCTGTCCTTGGTGAGCTGGCCGCCCGAGGCGTCCACGGTCTCGATCTCGACCGTGTCGCCGGGGCAGACGGTGAGGACGGGATCCAGGCTGTTGTCCCAGCCATAGTGGATGTGCGCGGCCGAGAGATGGTGGTGGTTACGGTGCATCCTTGGCCCAGACCTCGTCATAGTGGACCGGGATATGGACCGGATCGACGAAGAGGGCGTCCTCGCCGCCGAGCCGGTCCGACTTGAGGGTGAAGCGCTGCTCGTTGAAGACGGGCGCCCAAGGGGCGTCGTCCATGACGCTGAGGAAGACCTCGCGCCAGAGCTTGAGGCGCTCCTCCTGCTTCGCGGGATCGGTGATCGCGTCCGCCTGGGCCGCCTTCTGGTCCAGGTCCTGGTTGCAGTATTTCGACCAGCCCCAGCCGCCGTCGGCGGCAGCACTGCAGCTCAGGATGGGGCCGTAGAAGTTCGAGGGATCGGGGAAGTCGGCGATCCAGCCCATGCCGCCGGACCAGATCATCTGGGCGCTCGTCTTCTCGCCGCCGGCCTGGATCACGTTGGCCTGGGCCAGGGCCTTGAGCTCGGCGCGGATGCCCACGCCGGCCAAGTCCTGCTGGATGGCCTGCGCGATGCGCGGGTTGGGGTCGGTGTTGAAGGCCAGGAGCTCGGTGTCGAAGCCGCTGCCCTGGCCGGCCGCCGCCAGCAGCTCCTTGGCCTTGGCCGGATCGAACGTGTAGCCCTGATAGTCCGTGGCGTAGCCCGGCATCGAGGGCGGAAGGGGCTGGTTCGCCGGCACGCCGCGATTGTTGATGATGCGGATGATGCGGTCCTTGTTGATCGCGTAGTTGACCGCCTGCCGGACCTCCTTCTTGTCGAACGGCGGGACGTTCACGTTCATCGTCACGTAGCCGGTGTGCAGCTGGCCGCCGACGACGAGATTGTCCTTGAGGTCCGGGTTGTTGCGGACCTCGAGGAACTTGGCGGGCGGGATCTGGTCGCCCAGGATGTCGACCTCGCCGCGCTCGAAGCGCAGCAACGCCACCAGCGGCTCCTGGCCGATCTCGAACGTGATCTCGTCCAGGCGGGGCAGGCCCGCCTTGTAATAGCCGGGGTTGCGCTCGAGGACGAGGCGCTGGCCCAGCGTCCATTCCTTCATCCTGAAAGCACCGGTGCCGACCGGGTTCTTGCCGAAATCGGGCCCGAACTTCTCGGCCTCCTCCTTCGGCACGGCGAAGGCGAAGTTGATCGCCATCACGTGCAGGAAGGTGGCGTCCGGCCGGTTGAGCTTGAAGACGACGGTGCGGGGATCCGGGGTGTCGATCGACGCGATCGAGCCGAAGAAGCCGGCACCAGGGCTCTGCGTCTTGGGGTCGAGCACACGCTCGATCGAATACTTGATGTCGGCCGAGGTGAGCTCGCGGCCGTTGTGGAACTTCACACCCTGACGGAGGGTGAAGGTGTAGGTCTGGCCGTCGGCGCTCAGCTCGTACTTCTCGGCCAGATCGGGCACCAGCTCGGTGGTGCCGGGCCTGTAATCCATGAGCCCGTCGAACAGGCTCTTGATCATCGACCAGTTCTGCCAGTCATAGCCGATGGCCGGGTCGAGCGTGCTGACATCGTCCTTGTAGGTGACGGTCATGCGCCCGCCCTGCTTCGGCTCCTGGGCCTCAGCCGAGGTCGCGGTGAGCAGAATCAGCGCCGAGACGGCACCGGCAAGGCCTCGATGCATGCTTTTCCTCCCACACCCGCAACAACCTCTAGCGCAGCCCGGCCCCGAGGTCGATGCACGCCCGCCGGAACGGTGCCGTGGCGTGCGACGTTCCCTGGACGCGCATGGGAGCGCGAAGGGGAAGCCGATGCGATATCTTCCTGCGGCCGCCGCGGCGGTCGTCCTGCTCGGGACCACGGTGGCCGTGGCCCAGCAGGCCGAGGTCTGGAAGGAGGCCGACAACGACGCGCTGATCGTGCAGCCGCTCAACCTGCCGGTCAGCGAGATCGAGGACATGGACCTGGTCGGCCCCGACGGCTCGGATGTCGGCGAGGTCGAGGAGGTGCTGGTCAATGCCTCAGGCCAGGCCGCCGCGGTCGCGGCCGAGGTCGGCGGGTTCCTGGGCGTGGGCGAGAAGGAGGTGATCATCCTCCTGAACCAGCTTCAGGTAAGCGGCGACGACCTCGCGACGGCGATGACGAAGGAGCAGCTGGAAGCCCTGCCCGAGTGGGACGACTGAGGCCTGGTCTCGGCAATAGTTGAACGTCGCGACGTGGAAGCGCACGGGCAGCCCGGCTCGTGCGCTTCCATATTCGAAGCGGTTCTGAGCGACACGCAGGCTGCGGCAACACCGCTTGCGTAGGAACTGAGAGCCGCGGACACCTCGTCCAGCATGACTGCGAGCGCCTCGATTCCCTAGCTCTGGGCCGCCAGCTTGATGTTGTCGCGGGAGGGCTGGGAGCCGACCTCGGGTAGGGCGGAGAGCGGGCTTTGCAGGGCCCAGGCCCATCTTCACCCCGCCGGTCTCCTGCCAGAGCACGTTGTAGGCGAGCATGGTCTCGTAGGTGGCAAGCCGGCTCTCCTGGGCTGGCCGGCCGAGATCGATGGAGAGAACGAGCTTCTGCTGCTCGGTCACCAGGTCCAGCATGACGGTGGTGTCGGTGTCGAACATCACCGCCCATTCCGTGTCGCCCGTCTGGCCCACGGCCTGGACCGCCTCGACCTGGGGGCCAACGGCCTCGATCAGGCCCTGGATTTGCTCATGCAGTGCCATCCCGCTCCTCCAGTCCGCTTGTAAGTATCGCGCAGCTTCGGCCCCTGCGTTCGATGGCTTACCAAGGACCTCAGGCGCCGGCCACCGCAACCCGCCTGCCTTCGCGGGCGGAGAGCAGGAGGGCGTCGATCAGGTAGTGGACGCGGAGCGCCTGCCGGCCGGGGATGCGCGGCGGCCGGCCGTCCTGCACGGCGTCGACGAAGTCCCTGATCACGCCCTTGTGCCAGCCGTGCGGGAACGCCATGGGATCGGCACCGCCGCCCGTGGCCGCGGGCTCGCCCACCTGCTCGGTGCGGCCATCCAGATAGCGGACCTCGAGCGTGCCCGAGGCCAGGGTCGCACGGGCCTTGGTGCCGGCGATGGAGAGGCGCTCGGGGTCGCCGGGATAGGCGGCGGTGGTGGCGAAGAGGCCGCCCAGCGCACCGTTGGCGAAGACGAGGCCGCCGGCCACGAGGTCCTCGGTCTCCATGCGGTGGATGCGGCTGGTGCCGGCGACGGCCGCCACTTCCGCCACCGGAGGCGTCAGGCTCAGCATCAGGTCGAGGCTGTGGATGGCCTGGGTGAGCAGCACACCGCCGCCGTCGCGGGCCAGCGTGCCGCGGCCGGGGGCGTCGTAGTAGCTCTGCGGCCGCCACCAGGGGACGGTGAGCTCGACCGCCACGATCTCGCCCAGCGCCTCCTGATCGAGCAGGCGGCGGAGCGCTTCCGAGGATTCGCGAAAGCGGAACTGGAAGACGGTGCCCAGCGTGACGCCGGCGGCCTCGCAGGTGGCGACGATGCGTTCGGCGGCGGCCGTCGTGCGCTCGACCGGCTTCTCGGCCAGGATGTGCTTGCCGGCCTGGGCCAAGCGGGTGACGAGGTCCTCGCGGGCGTCGGGTGGTGTCAGGAGGAGGGCGGCGTCGAGCTCGGGCCGGGCAAGGAGTGCCTCGAGATCGCCGGTCACCGGCAGGCCATGGCGCTCGGCGAAGGCGGCGCGGCGCTCGGCGCTGCGGCTCCAGCAGCCCAGCACCTCGACCCGGCCCTCGTCCTGGAGCTCGACGAGGCTGCGGGCGTGGGGCTGGACGGCCATGCCGAGGCCCAGGACGGCGATGCGCAACGGTGGATGCGGCATGGGCTCAGCCGAGCCGGGGCGCGGTCTTGGCCATGCTCGGCCGGGCGGAGATGCGCTCCCACCAGGCACGCAGGCCCGGATGGGGCTCGAGGAGCCCGGCCGCCTCGGGCGTGGCGGTGAGATAGGCGTGGACCGGGGCCACGAGCAGGTCGGCGAGGCTGAGCTCCTGGCCGGCGAGGAAGGGCTGGCCGGCGCTCAGGCGGTCGATCTCGGCGAGCGCCGTGCGCGCCTTGGGGAGAGCCGCGGCGATCGCCTGCTCGTCAGGCGTGCCGCCCATCATCGGGACCACGATGCGCTGGATCACGAGGCTGCCGATGAGCGACGGGTAGGCATAGGAATCGAGGATGCCCATGACCTGGTTCATGCGCGCCTCGGCCTTGGGGTCGGTGGGCGTGAGGCGCGGCTCCGGCAGGATCCGGTCAAGATAGCGGATGATGGCGCCGGTCTCGTAGAGCTCGAACCCGTCATGCTCGAAGGCGGGCACCATGCCGAACGGGTGGCGGCCCAGATGCGGATGCTGCTTGGTCTCGCCCTTCAGCGTGTCGACCTCGGCCAGCTCGTAAGGCTGGCCTTTTTCCTCAAGGACGAGCCGGACCGTGCGCACATAGGTGCTGTAGTTGGGCCCGTGGATCGTCATGGGCATGAGCTGGCCTCCATGCACTTTTATCGTCTTTTGCCGGAGTAGCACGACGCCAGGAAGGACGCACGAGCCTGCGGCGGCTGGATCGTTGTCTCCTCGCAGAGCCCGCAGAACGGTTGCGATCGGCGCGACGAGGCTGTTGGGATTATCAGGCAGTGGCGTGAAGCTGTGGTGACGATAGAACAGGGTCGCGGCTTCGTCCTTGGCGTCGACAACGAGCGCAAAGGCAGCGATGCCGGAGTTGAGCGTCCGCTTGGCGGCATCGGCGATCATGCTGCTGCCCAGACCTCGCCCTCTATAGGCAAGATCGACCGCAAGCCGCCCGATGCGCACGACAGGAACCAAGGGGTAGCGCGGCAGCTTCCGAGCAAGCTGCGGGGGCAAGTCGGCAAGCGGAAGGCCGGCGGCGGCCAGGGTGTAGTAGCCTGCAATCCGCCCTGTTGCCCGTTCAATGGCCAGATAGCAGGCTGCGACCTGCCGGCGTATGTCCTGCGTGACCTGCTCGCGGAAATAGCGGTCGAGGGGCTCCACCCCACAGCTGAACAGGCTACGATCGTGATGCCGCTCCAAGACTACGATATGGAACGGACCCGTCACTCGTCGCCGAACAGCGCGCGGTGGCGTTTGAACGCTCGGCGCAGGGCAGGCGTCGGCTCAGGCGGGTTCAACAGGAGCTCGGCAAAACGCCGCTGATCCTCGGCCGACAGGCGAATGATCTCCGTCGTCTTGATCGTCCGCTCAGCCGCGTCACGCGCTGCAGCGACAACAAAGTCCGTCACGCTCCGTCCCTCAATGGCGGCTGCTCGCTTGAGCAAAGCCTGGAGGTCGGGCGTGATCCGGGCTTCGAGACGTGCGGTGCGGGTGGCGGGTTCGGTCAGGTTCGACATAGCCTCAAGATACGGCCCTGTGCCGTACAGAGCAAGGAACTTGCTTATTCCGGCAACGGCGCGAACAGCGCCTCGATGTCGTCCTCGGTGAAGCTGAGGCCGGTGGCGGTGCCGGAGAGGACGCCGGCGACGAGGGCCTGCTTGCGGGCCTGGAGCTCGACCATCTTCTCTTCGACGGTGCCGGCGGCGATCAGCTTGTAGACGAAGACGGTCTTGTCCTGGCCGATGCGGTGGGCGCGGTCGGTGGCCTGGGCTTCGACGGCGGGGTTCCACCAGGGGTCGTAGTGGATGACGGTGTCGGCGGCGGTCAGGGTGAGGCCGGTGCCGCCGGCGCGGAGCGAGATGAGGAAGATCGGGATCTCGCCGGCCTGGAAGCGGGCGACGGGGGTCTCGCGGTCCTTGGTCTGGCCGGTGAGCTTGACGAAGGGCAGCTTCTCGGCCTGCAGGGCCTCGTCGATCAGGTCCAGCATCTCGACGAACTGCGAGAAGATGATGATCCGCCTTCCGTTCTCGACCATGCCGGGGAGCATGTCCATGAGATGCTCGAACTTGGCCGAGACGGCGTCGTTGCTGCCGCTCTTCAGAAGACGCGGGTCGCAGCAGACCTGGCGGAGCTTGAGGAGGGCTTCGAGGATGGCGATGTTGCTGCGGGCGAGGCCCCGGTTCTCGATCTCCTCGCGCACGCGGCGGTGCATGGAGAGGCGGACGCTCTCGTAGAGGTCGCGCTGGCCCTCGGTGAGGTCGATCTCACGCAGGACCTCGGTCTTGGGCGGCAGCTCGGACGCCACCTGCTCCTTGGTGCGGCGGAGCAGGAAGGGGCGGATGCGGGCACCCAGGAGCTGCTGGCGCTCCGGGTCGCCTTCCTTCTCGATCTGGTTGCGGAACACGCGGCGGAAGGTCTCGCGGTCGCCCAGGAAGCCCGGCATCAGGAAATTGAAGATGGACCAGAGCTCGCCCAGGTGATTCTCCATGGGCGTGCCGGTGAGCGCCAGGCGATGATCGGCTTTGATCTGCGAGGCGGTGCGGGCGAGCTTGGTGGTGGGGTTCTTGATCGCCTGCGCCTCGTCGAGGATCGCCAGGCTGTAATTGTGGCCCAGGAGAAGCTCGCGGTCGCGAAGGAGGAGGGCATAGGAGGTCAGGACGATGTCGTGCTTCGCTATGCTCTCGAACAGATCCCGGCGCTCGTTGCCGTGCAGGACCAGGACGCGGAGCGAGGGGGCGAACTTGCGGGCCTCGTTGCGCCAGGTGGGGATCAGGCTGGTGGGTGCCACCACCAGGCAGGGCCGGTGCAGACGCCCGGCCTCCTTCTCGGCCAGGATGTGGGCCAGGGCCTGGAGCGTCTTGCCCAGGCCCATATCGTCGGCGAGGACACCGGAGAGGCCACAGCTGGACAGGAACTGGAGCCAGGCGAGGCCGTCCTCCTGATAGGGGCGGAGCGTTGCCTTGAGACCGCTGGGTGCCGTGACGGGCGGGATCTCGGTGACGGCGGCAAGGCGGCGGGCCATGTCGCGCAGGGCGATGCCGCCCTCCCATTCCAGCGCACCCGGAGGCAGCGCGTCCTCGAGTGCTATGAGGCGGGTGGCCTCGGCACGGGCGAGCTTGAGCGTGCCCGAATCGTCGATCCGGCGGCTGGCGAACAGCTCGTAGAGGGCCTCCAGCATCGCCTTCAGGCGCGAGGCCGGGATCGGCAGCAGGCGGCCGTCGGGCAGCGTGCCGTAGATCGGCTCGTCGCCCGAAGCCGCGAGGGAGGCCGGGGTCAGCTCCTCCTCGGCACGGTTGAAGAGATCGAGCAGGACCGGCAGCAGCGGCACCTTCTGGCCGTCGACCTCGATGCCGAGATCGAGCTCGAACCAGTCGATCCCGCTCTCGGTGACCTCGAGCTTCCAGGCCTCGTCGGCCCTTGCGACGCGGTAGGGGTAGTCCTCGGCGAAGCTGATCCGCCAGCCCTCGCGGGCGAGCTTCGGCAGCTCGGCATGGTTGAACTGCACCCACATCATGCTGACGTCGTCGTTCTCGTCCTCCTCGAAGGTGAAGTCCTGGCGGCAGCTCTCGGGCGCGAAGCGGCCGAGGCCGGTGGGCCCCAGGGGCAGGAGGCCCAGCGTGTTCAGGCGCTCCACGGCCTGGACCTCCAGGAGCGCGTCGCGCGGCAGGACGAGGAGGCGGTTGTCCTTGACGTGGTTGATCTCGTTGCCGGGATGCTGCCAGTTGATCTCGGCCCCCGCATAGTCGAACGAGACCCGGGCCAGCGGCAGCTCGACCTCCTCCTCCTCGCGCTTCCAGCCCAGGCCGCGGCTGGCGACGACGCGCGGGCAGTGCAGATGGAGGATGGGGACGGGCTTGATCTCGAGCCGCTCGCGCTTGCGCAGAGGCTCGGGCAGCGGGCAGGCGGCGGCGCTGGGCTGGAGCTTCTGGCGGACGAGGCTCGCATGCGGGGCCGGGATCGCCGGTGCCTTGAGCAGCAGGCGGGTGACCCGCTGCGGCACGCCGGTCTCGATCCGGCCGCAGGACTTGGCCTTGAGGTCGATGTACCAGGGCTCGCCCACGCCCACGACCACGGCCCCGTTGCCGGCCCCGTTGAGGTCGCAGGTGAGATGCTGCTGGCCCTCGCTGTCGAAGCGCCAGCCGAAGCGCCCGGCCCTGGGCTCGCCGCTGGCCAGCGGGTGGTTCTGGCCGTTGCGCCAGTGGCAGCGGCCGGTCTCCAGCATGCGCTGCAGCGTCTCGCCGTCGCCCGGTGCGCCCAGCCGCTTCGACTGGGCGGCGACGCCGCCGAGGAGCCGGCCGATCAGCTGGTCGTCCTGCGTCACGTAGGTGGGCGGGTCCTCGCTGGTGAGGTTGGAGATCGCCAGCGGGTTCTCGCGGCCATAGGCGCCACCGCGCAGGCGCCGGGTGCGCACGGTGCTGACGGCGACCGGCTGGACCGAGGCCGTGTCGCGCCAGACGCGCTGGGTCGGCTCGATCAGATAGAGGACGCAGTCGTCGCCATCTCCCCCACCGTTCTGCGGCGAGGTGCGGGCGGCCTGGTTCACCTGGGCGATCCAGGCCTCCAGCTCGCCGTCCATGGCGATGTGCGCCTCCTCGGTCTCGGGCGAGGCGGTCTGCTCGAGGGCGGCCAGGAGCGTTGCGGCCGCGTGCTCGCACTCGGAGTGGACGAGGCAGGTGCAGGTGCTGGAGAGCCGGACCCGGCCACCGCGGCCGTTGGCGACGTTGATCCTGGTCAGGAACGGCGTCCGCCGCTCGCCACGCACCCGGCCGGTGATCGAGCGCCCGTCGCGCTCGACGTCCACCTCGACGACCGCCTGGTCGCCGAACAGAAGCTCTGCCCGTTGCCAAGCCATACTTGGGAACAACCGCTCGAGGTCAGTGCGCGTGAACGGCAGCATCTATCTTTTTCTTTTCGTCGTCAGTTCTCGGGGCCGAGGAGCCAGGAACCCGTTCGCAAGCCATGGCAGCGCCGAGCATGCGCGCGGACACAGCAGGGGGCGGCACGCTGCATCATGTGCAGGGTGCACCCGCCGACCTGTTCCTCCGCAAGCCGCCCAGCCTTGGCCAAACTGAATGTGATACACGACAAAGTGACGCCATTTGCAACAGGTGTTGCGCGTCAGTGAGGTATCCGATTCTTGCGCGGCTTTAACGCCGTGGTCATGAAGCCACAGGAATGGCGACCTTTAGCAGTCCGGCTTGACGTGCGGCCTCAACCGGGCGCCCGAGAATGCTCCGCCGCGAGGACGAAAACCCCCGATCCTACGATCAGTGCAGTACCCAGGAGTGCCAGCGCGTTCGGGACATGACCCCAGACCAGCCAGCCGAGCAACGCTGCCGCCGGCAGGCCCGCATATTTGAACGGTACTAGAAACGAGACTTCGGCCACCCGGAAGGCGCCGACGTAGCAGAGATAGCCTGCCAGCAGGAACAGGGCGGCCGCGGTCAGCGGCGGCAGCTCGGCGGGAGCCAAGGGCTGCCAGGAGAGGCTGGCCCAGATCGCCGCCGCCAGCGCCACGGCGAAGACGTTGGCGGTGACGACCGTGACCGAGCCGATGCTGGGATGGATGCGCCGGGTCACCATGTCGGCGGCGGTCATCAGGAAGGCCGCGGCCAGGGGCAGCAGCGTGGCCGGCCGCCAGCCAACCGAGCCGGGCTGGACCACCAGCACCACGCCCATGAAGCCGATGCCGACCGCCAGCCAGCGTGCCGTACCGACGCGCTCGCCCAGGACCGGCCCCGCCAGGGCCGTCCCGAGGAGCGGCGAGACGAAGAGCAGCGTGGCGGCCTCGGCCAGCGGGAGCAGGGCAACGCCCTGGAGGTAGAGGAGCGTGGTGGCGGTATCGAGCGCCGCCCGTGCCAGCACCCCACGGTCGAGCAGATGCGGAACCCTCGCGAGCTCGGGGCGGACGGTCCAGACGAGGAGGACGGCGACGCCCGAAATCAGGTTGCGCACGCAGATCACCTGCGCCACGGGCAGCCGCTCGGCCAGCAGCTTCACGAAGGTGTCGCCGAGGTTGAACAGGGTCAAAGCGGCGGCCAGGAGGCCGGCACCGGCGGCCTTGGCGCCGCTTCTCACGGGCGGACCTGCGGGGCGTGGGTCCGGGCACGTTCGCGGTAGGCGATGAACAGGCCGGAGCCGGCGATGATGGCGGCACCCAGGAGCAGGCGCGGCTCGGGCACGTCGCCCCAGAGGAGGAAGCCCAGCAGCATGGCGCAAGGGATGCCGGTGTAGCGGAAGGGGGCGACATAGGAGAGATCGCCCACGCGCAGGCCCATGACGAAGAGCAGGTAGCCGGCCCCGGCGCCGAAGGCGGCAAGGAAGCACAAAGTCACGCTCCACAGGTCGGGCACGACCCAGCCGAGCGGCAATGTGAGCGTGCCGGCGATGGTGACCGTGGCGGCCGTGCTCAGTGCCACGGTGCCGGAGCCCACGCGCGATGCCACGCGCCGGGTGGCGAGGTCGCGGAGCACGCTCATCAGGGCCGCCACCAACGGCAGGAGGAGCGCCAGCCGCCAGTCGGCGGGGGTGCCGACCGCCACCAGGATGCCGAGAAAGCCGATCAGCACGGCTGCCCACCGCCGCGGGCCGACCCGCTCGCTGGTGAAGAGGGCGGCCGCCGCCGTGAGCATGATCGGGGCGGTGAAGTAGAGCGTGTAGGTCTCGCCCAAGGCCAGGAAATAGAGGGAGAAGATGAAGAACCCGTTGACCCCGGCCTCGGCGATGGACCGCAGCATGGTAGGCCGGTCGGGGCGGCCGGGGCGCATGCCGATCCTGGGCAGGACCAGGAGCATGAGGGTGACGACGAAGACGCCGCGGAGCGCCATGATCTCGCCGACCGGCAGGCTGCCCGTCAGCGTCTTGACGATGGCGTCGTTGATGCCGAAGGCGGCGATGCCGCCCGTCACCAGCAGGGCTGCCTTCGAGTTCTGGGCCGGGCTGGCAAGGGAGGTGCGGGCGACGGAGGGTGCGGTCAGGGCAGAGCGTCCGCGAGGCGATCCCGATCCCGCTCCTGGGAGCGGGTCGGTGCCAGCGCCTCGGCGGGCTCGGGAGCCGAGGGCAATCCCTCGGCGGGCAGGCCGGCACAGCCGTCATAGCCCGGCGGCCGCGAGGACGGGGTGAGCCAGACATAGTCGTAGGGCAGGCCTGCCGGGGGCTCCGCCTCGGGGCCCGCCAGCTCGACGAAGGCCAGGCTCGCGATCCGCGCCTGTGGGCGGAGCTGGCGCAGATACCAGGGCACGCCGCGGTCGCTGCGGACATGGCTCTCGGCGGCGAGCAGCACGCTCTGGCCGCGCCCGGTCACGGCCGCCAGCCGGTCGGCCATGGTGGCATCGCGCGCACGGCGGGCCCGGGCCAGGGCCTCGAGGTCGCGGCCGCTGGCCCGCCCGCAGCTGGCGGCCGCCATCTCCTGGCGCAGGCCATCGGCGATAGGGGTGGCGAAAGGCTCGATCAGGCCGGTACGGCGGACGAAGTCGGGCAGCAGGGCCTTGTAGCCATGGGTGAGGACGGCGCGCAGCGTCTCGGCCGAGAGGTCGGCCGCCACCACCTGCGTCCCGGCGGTGACCGCAGCGGCCACGGCCGGCGAGAACTGCGCCAGATGCGGGCGATCGGGGGCTGCCGCCTTCAGCGTCCGGTCAAGGCCCAGCGCGTCGCGCGGGTGCGCCGCCAGATACTCGACGATCAGGGGCTGGGTGTCGGTGGGCAGCGATTCGAGCGCCACCGCACCGAGCCGCGCCCGGCGGGCGAGATCCGCCACGAGGCCGGCGGCGAGGCGGGCCTGGTCGGCATTGCCCGGCACCTCGCCCACGAGGACGAAATCCTGCTCGCGCAGGCGGGCCAGGAGCTCGCGCTGGCCGATCTCGCGGCCGGTCGCAACCTCGTGGATCGTGCCCGCTTGCGGATTGTCGGCACCGTAGCCGTGGCTCCACCGCGTCGCGGTCGAGCAGGCGGTGAGCAGGAACGCCACCAGCAGGGCTGCCACGAGACTCCGCATCAGGCAGGATGCCCCAGGCACCGGCCCGCACCCGACCGGGCCGGTGGCCCCACCTCCCGGCGACTATCCGCTTTTCCCACCGTCCGCTCCGCTCGATCGGCCCGACCCCTCGGGCAGGCTGCCGAGGGAGCGCCCACCTTCTCGTGTGAGGCGATCCTAGTTCAACCGGAGGCACCGGCCCAGCCCGGCCCGGGCTGCCTGACATCGTGCCGCGTAGGAAAGGCGGCCTTGGCGCACGAGCCTTGCAGTCCGGCACCTGCTTTCGATATCGACGCGCGAGCGAAAGGAACAGGCCCTGTACCAACTTTCCCCTGGGGTGCTGCCGGTCCGGGGCCCGCCTTGAGCGGCTGGCTGATCGTGGCCGACCGGCTTGCGGACCTGCCCGAGGCGGTGCGCGAGCATCCCGCGGCGCGCACACGCGAGTATATCATGAGCCCGCCGGCGAGCCGGCGGCCGGCGCCCAAGATCCTCAACCTCGCGCGCTCCTACGCCTATCAGAGCCTGGGCTACTACTGCTCGCTGCTGGCGGAGGCGCGCGGGCACAAGGTGGTGCCGGCGGTCACCACCATCCTCGACCTTTCCCGCCGGACCACCTACGGGCATGCGCTCTCCGACCTCGAGGAGACGCTGGGCCGGACCATCAGGCGCCTGGCCGACCCCCCTTCCGCATCCTTCCGCCTCCTGGTCTGCCTGGGCCAGGCCGACGATCCCCGGTTCGCGCGCTTCGCCCGGCAGCTGTTCGACCAGTTCCGCTGCCCGATCATCGAGGTGTTCGTGCGCGCGGGCGAGACCTGGCGCATCCGCAAGCTGGCGCCGGTCGGGATCGACGAGCTCGGCAAGGAGGGCAAGGACCAGCTCGCAGCCGCCATCCAGAGCTTCGTCCGCCGGCCCTGGAAGACGCCGCGGGCCCGGTCCGAGCCCCGCTTCACGCTGGGTGTCCTGCACGACCCGAAAGAGCAGCTCCCGCCGTCGGACGTCGCGAGCCTGCGCCACTTCGCGCGGATCGCGGAGGGCCATGGGCTGGGCGTGGAGCTGATCACGAAGAAGGACTACGACCGCATCCCCGAGTTCGAGGCCTTGTGGATCAGGGAGACCACGAACATCGACCATCACACCTTCCGCTTCGCCAAGCGCGCGGAGCAGGAAGGGCTGCCGGTGATCGACGACCCGGCCTCGATCATCCGCTGCACCAACAAGGTCTATCTGGCGGAGCTGCTGCAGGGCCAGGGCGTGCCGACGCCCAGGACGGTGATCATCTCCAGCCCGCGCGAGTTCGAGGCCCTGGAGGGGCAGCTCGGCTATCCGATGGTGCTGAAGATCCCGGACGGCTCCTTCTCGCGCGGGGTCGCCCGGGTGGGCAACCGGGCCGAGCTCGAGCGGATGGCGCGCGGCATGCTCGAGGATTCCGACCTCATCCTGGCCCAGGAATACATGTACACCGCCTATGACTGGCGCGTCGGCGTGCTGGACGGCGAGCCGCTCTTCGTCTCGCAGTACATGATGGCCCGGAAGCACTGGCAGATCGTGCGCCACAACGGCGGCGGGCGGCCGACGGAAGGGAGTGCCCGCACGCCTCCGCTCAAGGAGGCGCCCAAGGACGTGGTGGAGGCCGGCGTGCGGGCAGCGCGGCTGATCGGGCGCGGGCTCTACGGTGTCGACGTGAAGGCCACGGACAAGGGCGTGTTCGTGATCGAGGTGAACGACAACCCGAACCTCATGCACGACGTCGAGGACGCGGCCGAGAAGGACGAGGTCTGGCGCAGGCTCGCGGGCTGGTTCATGCGCCGGCTGCTCTGAGGCGGGCGGCAGCACTCCGGGCCCGCACGGCGGCCGGCGGGCGGACCGCACCAGCGAGGCCCAGGGCGACGAGCGGGGTGAGGGCCAGGACCAGGCCCGCCGTCGCGGCCAGCCGCCGGTCGGCGCTGCCGGCCAGCGCCAGGGTCTCGGTGGTGAGGGTGGCGAAGCGGCCGCCGCCGGCGAAGAGGGTCGGGAGGTAGAGGGCCAGGCTCACGGTGATGCCCACGGCAGCGGCCACCGCCACCGGGCGGCGCAGGAGCGGGAGCTTCACCCGCCAGAAGACCCAGGCCTCGGTTCGGCCCAGCACGCGGGCAGCGCTGGAATAGTGCGGGTCGAGGGCGAGATAGGGGCCGCGCAGCATCAGGAAGACATAAGGCAGGACGAAGACCAGGTGGGTCCAGACGAGGGCCGGCCAGGTGCCGTCGAGGCCGGCCGTGATCAGGACCACCTGAAGGCCGAACAGGAAGCTGAGCTGGGGGATCAGGAGGGGCAGGTAGACGAGCCAGATCACGCGGGCCGTGGACCTTGGCGGCGTGCGGCTCTCGTGCTCGAGGCAGGCCAGGGTCAAGGCCAGGGCTAAAGCTGCGCTGGCGAGGCCGAGGGCCAGGCTGGTGGCGAGCGGGCCGTGCAGGCCATGGACGGCCCAGCGCCAGCTCTCGAGGGTGAAGGCGTCGGGCAGGCTGGCCGGGAAGCGCCAGGGGCCGGCCAGGGACCAGAGGACGAGCGAGGCCAGGCTGGCGAGGCCCAGCCCGCCGACGATCGCGGTGGCGAGGAGGCCGGTGAGCCGCAGCGCCCGGTCGCGCCTGCGTGACGGGCCGCAGGCGAGCCACGGATGGGTCCAGCGGGCGAGCAGGAGCTGGCCGCCATGGACGGCGGCGGCCACCGCCACCGTCAGCAGCAGGAGCAGGAGAGCGCCTGCTGCCGCCGGCAGCCGCACGGCGAGGTCGGGGTCGGCGGCGAGGCGGACCAGCTCGACGGCGAGCGGGGCCGGCGTGCTGGGGCCGAGCACGATGGCGACATCGACCACCGAGAGCGCGAAGGCCAGGACGGCACAGAGCGGCAGGCGCAGGAGCGGGAAGAGCTGCGGCAGCACCAGCTTGGCCCAGGCCTCGGCCGTGCCGTAGCCGAGGCTGCGCGCCACCCGGAGCTGGCGGGCGGTGTCGACCTGGCCCATCGCGGCCAGGATCGCGAACAGGAGGAAGGGGGCCTCCCGTACCGCGAGGCCCAGCGTGAGGGTGACACCCCAGGGGTCGTTCAGGGTGAGCAGGTCGGGTGGGCGCTGCCAGCCGGTGAGCCAGGGCGAGGCCAGCCTTGCCAGCCAGCCCGAGGGGGCGGCGAGGAAGGCGAAGCCGATGGCGCTTGCCAGATGCGGCACGGCGAGGAGCACCGGCAGCAGCAGCGCCAGCGGGCGGCGGAGCGCGGTGTCGTGGGTGGCGGCGGCGATGGTGGCGGCGGCCGTGAAGGCCAGGGCGGTGGAGACGAGGCCGCTGCCGAGGGTGATGGCCAGCGCATGGCCGAGACCGGGCATCGCCAGGAGCCGGCGCCAGGGCTCGAGACCGGGCTCGTCGGCGCCGATCGCCGGCAGCCAGCCGAAGGCCGGCAGGGCGGTGCCGAGGAGGCCGGCCGCGACCGGCCCCAGGAAGATCAGGATGGTGAGCGGCGGGGCAAGGCGGAGCAAGAGGCGCTCAGCGGGCGAAGCGCTCCGCCCAGGCCTTCTCCATCAGCACCATCCAGCTCGGGTGCGGCTCGGGGAGCTGTGGCGTGAGCTTCTCGGGCGGGAGCGTGGCGGGCCCGAGCTCGAGCTTGGTGAAGCGCTCGCGGTCGGCGGGCTCGAGGGCTGCGAGGTCGAGCACGGTGGGATCGCCCCACACTTCCGGGTCCTGCTTTCGCGCCTGCGCCTCGGGGCCGAGGAGGAAGTCGGCGACCACCATGGCGCCTTCCTTGTGCGCGGCGTTGTAGGGGATGGCCAGGAAGTGGGTGTTGGCGATGGTGCCGCCATCCAGGATGAAGCTGCGGACGGTGGCGGGCAGGCGGCCCTGGGCGATCAGCGTCGAGGCCTCGGCGGGGTTGAAGGCCATCGAGAAGTCGACCTCGCCGTCGTCGAGGAGCTGGTGCTGCGCGGGGCCGGTCTGGGGGTAGGTGGCGCCGCCGCGCCAGAGATGCGGGCGGAGCGTCTCCAGCCAGGCGAGCGCCGGCAGGGCCGCCTGCCGGAACGCGTCCGCGCTCACTGGCTGCTGCAGGCGGGCCGGATCGGGCGTGGTCGCGTAGAGCACCTGCTTCAGGAAGGTGGATCCTGTGAAGTTGGGCGGGGCCGGGTAGGTCAGGCGGCCCTGATGGTCCTTGGCCCAGGCGAGGAGCCCGTCCAGCGTGCGCGGCGGCGCAGGCACGCGGGCACTGTCGTAGAAGAGGACGAACTGCGCCATGCCCCAGGGGCTCTCGTAGCCGTCGGTAGGGATGGTGAAGTCGACCAGCGTCGTGGGCTTGCCCCTGGTGTCGACATAGCGCCAGCTCGGCAGAGTTTGCGCGAACGGTCCGTGGAGCAGGCCCTGCTCCTTCATCGCCTTGAAGTTCTCGCCGTTGATCCAGATCAGGTCGACGCTGCCGCCGTTGTCGCGGCCGGCCTGCTTCTCGGCCACGACCCGGGCCACGGCCTCGCTGGTGTCGGTGAGCTTGACGTGGGCGAGCGTGACGCCGTAGCGGCGCTGCACCTCCTCCCCTGCCCAGGCGATGTAGTCGTTGATCTCGCGGGCACCGCCCCAGGCGTTGAAGTAGACGGTCTGACCGCGCGCGGCCTGCAGGGCTTGCGCGAAGTCGGTGGCGTGCAGCGTGGGCGCCCGGCAGAGAAGTGCGCTCAATGCTGCGAGGAGGAGGAAGCGGCGGTGCATCGGTGCAGCCTTCAGGAGAGAGCGCGCCTTCTACGGCGGCCGGCGGCACGCGTCATCCGGCTCCCTGGTCGCGCACGGTGGTGTGAGCAGCCGCAAGGCTTTTGACGGGCGCGCGGAAATTCCTAGAATGGCGGGCAGCGAGGGCCCGAGGAGCCCGCCACGCCGGAAGCACCGATGCCGATCCGCGCCGAGCTGCGCTGGTACTATCCGATCGACTGGAAGCTGATCAGCCGAAGGATCCGCTTCGAGCGGGCGCGCGGCTGCTGCGAGGCCTGCGGCCGGCCGCATGGGGGCGTGCTGCTGCAGCTCTCGGACGGGCGCTGGTGGGACGAGGCGGCGCGGACCTGGCGCGACGATGGCGGCCGGCCCGCCCCGTGGCCGGACGTGCTGGATTATGCTGCGGTCCGGCGACGGCGCTTCCATCTGGGTACGGCCCATCTCGACCACAACCCGCAGAACTCGGCCTTCCGCAACCTGCGTGCCTTGTGCCAGCGCTGCCATCTCCGCCACGACCGGCCGGAGCATGTCCGCCGACGGCGCACGAACCGGCACCGGCAGCTGGCGCTGGGCGACCTGTTCCAGGGCGCCTACCGGCATCCTTGAGCCGGCGTAGCGTTAGCCGTTCGTTAAGGATGATGGCTTAGCTTCCAGCCCATCGGCGGCACCTCCCTACCCGGTGCCGGAAAGACGGGTACTCGACAGCATGGAAGCATCACCTGCGCCCCGCATCCTCGTCCTGGCCATGCTCGCGGCCGGAGTTGCCGTCCCACAGGCGTGGGCCGGCAGTCCCTTGCAGCCGCCCATGAAGCTGACGCGGGCGGCAGCACCGAAGCCGGGCGCCGAGGTCCCGAAGCCGGCGAAGCCCGTGGCCGCCGCCGAGAAGCCGGCGTCGAGCCGCGGCGATCCGCGCTTCGACGAGGCGCGCCGCCGTTATTTGCAGGCGCTGGGCGTCGTCGTGCCCGAAGGCAAGCCGGACCCGAAGCAGCCGGCGGGCTTCGAGCGTGATCCCGACAAGTCGGTGCTGGTGCTCGATGCGGCCGGCGTCGGCATGCTGCTCCAGCGACACTGGCGCGGCCCCGGCATCGCGGCCGACGCGGCCCGGCAGCAGATCCGGCGCAATCGCGGCTTCATCGGCCTCGCCCGCATGCTGAAGCTCGATCCCGGCATCGGCGCCGCGCAGGCGAGCTTCGGCACGCCTGCCGAGAACGGTGTGGCCGAGCTCGCGGATGCGCTGGACGCCGCCCGCTTCGAGCTCGCCGGCAGCCCCAAGACGCCGAGGCTGGCGGCCGCCGTGCGCGAGCAGGAACGCGAGCTCGAAGCTGCGGTGGCACGGCTGCCCAAGGGCCCGGGCAAGAGCTGGGCCCTGGCCGACCTCGACCTCAACGACGACCGCAAGGTCGACCGCAAGGACATCGAGCTGGCGAAGGCCGCCCTGGATCACCAGCCCGCGCAGACGGTCCGCAGCGCGGCGCTGGGCGGCATCCCGGGCCCGCGGCCGACCTCGGCCATCGCGAAGGAGCCCTAGCCATGCTGCGCCACATGCCGATCGCCCTGATCGTCACGAGCCTGCTCGCCGGCTGCGCCTCGACGCCGCCGCCCCCGACGCCCGCTCCTCGCCCACAGGCCGCTGCCGTGCAGGATCCTTACGCCCTGCTGACGCCCGGCGAGGTGGCCCTCGCCGCCACCACGATGCAGGAGGCGCTGGAGACGGACCCCGACGGCAAGAGCCGGAGCTGGACCAACGAGGCCACCGGCCGCGCCGGCACGATCAAGCCGGTCCGCACCTACGTCACCCGCAACGGCTATTACTGCCGGGCCTACCAGGAGGAGCTGCGCAGCGGCCCCAAGCGCGAACGCTTCCGCCACGACGCCTGCCGCAACGAGAAGGGCCTGTGGCTCTGGCTGTGACGGTTGCCGGTTCCGAGTGAATCGACGGGAGCTGGCGGTCAAGGGCCTTCGGCCGGCGGAGCCGGTGCTGCGCACCCTTGACCGCCAGCTCCCGTCGATCGGCAGACTATCCATGGCCTGCGAAGGCAGAACCTGCCTTCGCAGGCCTGGAAGCCACTTCCCTGCTCCGCCCTCGAGCAGCGGAATCTGGGTGAGCGCGACGCGAGTGGGTCACTCACGGCTCGCGCGACCTGAGGGGCCGCCCGCCACCAAGCCCGCCTGCCGGAAGCGGGCGATCAGGGTCGGCTTTCTGGCGTGCTGCTCGTGGAGGCGGTCCAGCCGTCGCTGGGCTTCCTCGCGTCGCCCGGAACGGGCCGCGAGGTCGACGAGGTCCCTCAGCAGGGCCACCGCGGCGTCGTACTTGCCGGGCTGCCTGGTCGCGATCAGCGCCTCCACCTCGGCCCAGGCCTTCGCCTCACGCTGGGCAAGGGCGGTAAGGTGGCGCTCGCGCGCTTCGGCGGCCTCGCGCTCCTTCCGGGCCTGCTCGCGGGCGGCATGCTCGGCCTCCAGCCGTCGCCGCTCCGCGGCGCGCTGCTCCGCGGCCTCGAGGAGCTCGCCGACGGTGCGCCTTCCAACTGCGGCAGCGGACGGGGATGTGGGACGGGCACTGCGGTAGTGGCGGATCAGCTCGGCACGGAGGTGGGGCTCCTCGCCGCCGATCAGCCGCACCAGCAGTGCCGTCTTCTCGGCCTCCGGCATGGCCGCCACCCAGCGCTCCACGTCCGCGGCCGGGAGGCTCTCCTCCGCTGCCGCGGCACTGCCAGCCGCCGCGGCCTCGAGCAGGTCGCGGTCGACGCGCATGAACGCGATGAAGGCCGCGAGCGCGGCACTCGGACTGGCAAGACCGGGCGGACAGGGCGGCTCCTCGTCATCGTCATCGAGCTCGCCGGCCTGGACGCACAGGAGCCAGCCCAGGTAGAGGAGGCGCAGATCACCGCTCGCGATCTCGGCACGCAGCGGGACGAACGAGGACAGGCTGCCGTCCTCGTCCTCCTCGAACCAGTCGCTGCCTTCCTCCTCCGACATGAACTCGAGGATGACGTGCTCGCCCTTGACCCGGGCCGAGGCGCTCTGCCCGCGGCAGTAGAGCCTGGCCGTGGCCGGATCGAGCACGCGCCGCGGGAGCCGGAGCATGAGCTCGTGCGTGCCCCAGTTCGCGAAGTAGAGGAACGCATCGAAGTAGCGCTCCATCCAGGCCCGGGGGTCGCCCTTGAAGCTCCCCCATTCGTAGTGGTTCGTGAACCGGGTGGCAGTGATGACGGCGCGCGACGAGACGGCACGAAGCTCCTGCATCTCACGGGCAGTAAGCGGCCGGTCGACAGCCACGAACTCGTAGTATTGGTATTCGCTCAAGAGGGCTCCCCCTCACGACGCAAGCGTCGGTCTCTGCCCGACAAACCGGTCCCGCCCTGGCCGTTGGCAACCCATTGGGTGATGCAGGATCGGGTTGCGGAATCTCGGATTTGCACGGAGACGACGATCACCGAGGACAGGATGGCGCTTCTCGAGCTGATCGGGAAGCGTGGTAGCGCGGACCGGCCAGGTGAGCTTTTGGCCTTCGCTATCCAAGCGGCTGACGGCGGTCGAGGTGTAGGGTTGGATCATGCCCCTTGTGGGTGAGGGGTTTCCATCCATGATGGTGGCTGGGAGAGGCGGTGGCGGCATCACAGATCGCTTTGCCAGCAGAAGCACGGGCCTGGAGGCGATACCGGCATACGTTGCGGGCTACGTCCGAGGTGCGATGGCGGCTCTCTGCGGAGTAAAGGTGCAGTTGGCCGAGCCGGTAGGAAAGAGTGAACAGTGAACTTGAGACGGCCGCTCCGGCCGAAAGGAAGAGAATGGACCACGCGCCGGTGAGCGAGGCGCTCACCCTCGCCGCAGACATCCACCGCGAGCAGAGACGCAAGGGCACCGATATCCCCTATCTCGCGCACCTGCTGGGCGTGGCAGCACTGGTGGTCGAGCACGGCGGCAATGCGGTGCAGGCGACGGGCGCCCTCCTGCACGACGCGATCGAGGACCATCCCGACAAGATCACGCTGGCACAGATCGAGCAAAGCTTCGGGGGCGAGGTAGCCGCGATCGTGCTCGCCTGCACTGACGCGATGGAGCACCCCAAGCCGCCCTGGCGGGCGCGGAAGGAGGCCTACATCGCTCATCTCGCTCAGGCGCCGCCGGCCGCCTGGCTCGTCTCGTGCGCGGACAAGCTGCACAACGCGCGCGCGATCCGGGACGACCTCGTCGAGATCGGCCCCGCGGTGTTCGACCGCTTCAGCGCCGGGCCCGAGGAAGTGCTCTGGTATTACCGCTCGCTGGCCGACACTTTCGCACGGCTGATGCCGGGCCAGCTCGCCGCGAGGCTGGCGCACACGGTCGGCGAGATCGAGCGGCTCTGGCGGGACCACCAGCCCGCGACCTGAACTTTCCCGAGCAGCCTCTGCCTCCGGCTGCCCCGCGGGCCGCCCGAACTCAGGTGCAAAGTAACTGCTGCGGGCTCATCAGCCCGCAGCAGCGAAGGTATCACGCATCCCAGCAGAGACCGACGCGGGGCGGGTTCGCGCTTCGTCAGCGGGTCAGGATCGGAGCCGCGGGTTTGGCGGAGGCGTTGGCGGGCGTAATGGCGGGGCGGGTTCCGGTGCCGGCGACGGCCTTCTTCGGCGCCAGGGTGGCGCGGAGGACGTCGTCAGGGGTGGTGGGCACGGGCTGAGACGGCGAGGCCACCAGCGCCGGCTTGGTGCGGAGCGGCAGGTCCTCGATCCGGCGGCAGTCGGGGCCGGCGCAGTTCACGAGCTCGGCCAAGCGCTGCGAGAAGGCCTCGATCATCGCAGGGTCGGCGGTGTCGACGGCGTTGCTGAGCTGGTGCGGGTCGTTGGCGAGGTCGTAGAGCTCGCGCTCGCCGCTGCCATACTCGAGATAGGTCCAGCCGCGGGTGCGCAGGCCGTCGAAGGCGGCGGCACCGTCGATCTCGTGCGTCTCGCGCTGGCGGCGCTCGACGGCGAAGCTCGTCCGCCAGGGCGTCTGCGGGTCGGCCAGCAGCGGCAGGAAGGAACGGCCGTCCACGAAGCCCGGCGTCTTCACCCCGGCAAGGGCGGCGAAGGTGGGCGCCAGGTCGTTGTTGAGGACGAAGGCGCCGATGCGGCCACCCTTCGGCACGCCGGGGCCGCGGATCGCGAACGGGACGTGGATGTCCTCCTCGTAGGCCGTGGTCTTGCCGATGAACATCCGGTGCTCGCCCAGATGGAAGCCGTTGTCGGAGGTGTAGACGATGTAGGTGTTGTCGAGCTCGCCCGTCTCCTCGAGCGTGCGGACCACGCCTTCGACCATGTCGTCCACGGCCTGGAGTGCCCGCAGCCGCTCGCGATAGTGCCGCTCGTTGGCCTCGATCTGCCAAGCCAGGAGGCGCGGCAGGTTGCGCACGACCGAGGGCTTGTCGCTGACGTCGGCCTCGTCATAGGCCGGACCGTGCCTGAAGGGCTCCTTCGCGAACATGCCCGCATGGCGCGGGGCGCCGGTGGCCGGGCTGTGCGGCGCATAGGGGGCCAGATAGAGGAAGAAGGGCTGGTCCGTGTTGGCCGAGCGCCGGATGAAGCCGGTCGCGTGCCGGGCCAGCACGTCGTCCATATAGTCCTGGGCCTGCTTGCCGTAGCGGACCGGCCGCCCGTTCTCGTTCAGCCAGTAGTCGAAATAGGCATAGTCGTGGCTGCCGGGCACGTACCACTCGGTCCAGCCCGGCGGCACGCCGTCGGCCTCGGGATCGTATTGGTTCAGGTACTTGCCGATCAGGGCGGTGCGGTAGCCGGCGTCCTTGAGCCAGGTGCCGATGGTCGACTGGTCGAGGCCCATGGTGCGGAACTTGACCGCCCCGCCGGTCGGCAGGTCGTTGCCGACGATCCGGTGATTGTGCGGGTACTGGCCACGCAGGGTCGTCGCCCGCGACGGGCAGCAGAAGGAGTAGCTGACGAAGTAGTTGTCGAGGACGGTGCCCTGGTCCTCGATCAGCGACTTGGTCTTCGGCAGGTAGGCGTGCGCCTTCATGTCCTCGTCGTCGGTGAGGATGAAGACGATGTTCGGCCGGTCGGCGGCAGTGGCCTTGAGCGACCCACCGACAAGGCTCACGGCGATCAGCGCCGCGGCCAGCCCGATCCGGGCCAATGCAGAAAGCATCGTCCAACCTCTCCTGCCGCACACTCCGAGCAATCGCCCTTTTATGGGGCAAAAGCTGTGAGGGAAAGCACAAGAAGGCCACAGAGCCTGCGGCTTGTGCGTAACAGGTGTCCGCAGCGGCGCGCGAGCCGCGCTTGCGGTCTTCCGGGCCTGCGCGCTGCTTGCTCCCTGGTGCGTCGTGCTATTAGCTACGGCCGCATCGGATAAGCACATCAGGGAGGCTGGAATGGGCGATCGTGGGAAATTGCCGGGCGCTGGCTGGGGTCGGCGCTCGCTGCTGCGCACGGGCATGGCCGCGGGTGCGGGCATCGTCGCCGCCCCATGGGTGCGCCGGGTCAGCGCTGCGGATGCGCCGGTGGTCGTGAACTCGATCCGCTCGCTCACCAACCCCTACCACGCCACCTGGAACAAGGGCGGTGCCGCCTTCGCCAAGGCGGTGGGTGCCGAGTACGTGACGCTGGTGACCGAGGGCAACAGCGAGAAGGGTGTGGCCGACATCAAGGCCATGCTGGCCAAGACCGGCGGCAACATGGTCCTCAACGTGGACCCCAACGACAGCCCGGACGCGCGCCCGATCGTCGAGGCGTGCAAGGCCGCCGGTGCCTATGTCGTCACCCAGTGGAACAAGCCCAACGACCTGCACCCCTGGGACCACGACCCCAACTACGTCGCCCACATCTCCTTCAACGGCAAGCCGAACGGCAAGGCCATGGCCGAGGCGCTGTTCAAGTCCATGGGCGGCGAAGGCGGGATCGTGGCGCTGGGCGGCATCCTCTCCAACGTGCCGGCCATCGAGAGGAAGCAGGGCCTGGACGAGGCGCTGGCCGCCAACCCGAAGATCAAGCTGCTCGACTTCCAGGTCGCCAACTGGGTGTCGACCGAGGCGCTCGAGAAGACCAACGCCTGGCTCACCCAGTACGGCGACGAGATCAAGGGCATCTGGGCCGCCAATGACGACATGGCGCTGGGTGCGCTGGAAGCGCTGCGCGCCGACGGCCGCGCCGGGCAAGGTGCTGGTGACCGGCATCGACGGCATCCAGCTCGCCGTGGAGGCGATCCTGGCCGGCGAGATGGCGGGCACGGTCTCCTGGGACCCCTACTGGCAGGGCGGGATGGGCCTCTCGCTGGGCTATCACGCCAAGACCGGGAAGTTCGACCCTGCCAAGGAGGGCAAGGAGCACCGCGAGTTCTACGGCCGCGGCGGGGTGGTGACGGCCGAGAACGCGAAGCAGTTCTACGAGACCAACGTCAAGGCCGAGCCGCAGCTCGACTGGAACGACATCTGGGGCCGCGCCACCGGCCAGATCCAGTACGGCTGAGCACGTCCAGGAGGCGGGGCGGGGCCAGTGGCAACGGAGGTGGTGAAGACGGCACCGGCCAGGCGGGCGGCCGGTGCCGCCCGCTATCGTCTTGCGGCCTTCGCCCCGCTCCTGGTCCTCGTCCTGCTCTGCGCCGTGATCGCCACGATCAGCCCCAACTTCCTGAGCTTCAACAACTTCGTCCGCATCACCCAGGCCGCCATGATCCCGCTGGTGCTGGGCATGGGCGCCACCTTCATCATCCTGATGGGCTCGATCGACCTCTCGGTCGAAGGCATCCTGGCGCTGGGGGCCGTGGTGCTGAGCCTGCTCGTGCTGAACGGCTACAACGGCAACGATTTCGGCATCCTGGGCGTGCTGTTCGTGCTCCTGATCGGGGCCGTGGCCGGCTGCATCAACGGCCTGATCCATGTCAGGCTGAAGATCCCCTCCTTCATGGCCACGCTCGGCATGTGGTTCGTGGGCGTGGGCGTGGCGAACGCGATCCTGGGCGGCATCGCGGTGCGGATCACCGACCCCATGATCCGCGGCCTGGCGCTCGAGCGCTTCCTGGGCTTCCCCTGGGGCGTGTGGCTGGCGCTGGCGGCCCTGCTCGTGGCCTACGTCATCCAGGACCACACCCGCTTCGGCCGCTACCTCTACGCGCTGGGCGGCGGGGAGGAGCTGGCGGCCCTCTCCGGCATCCCGGCGGCACGGGTGCGGATCATGGCCTTCACCCTGGCCGGCGTCTTCTACGCCCTGGGCGGCGTGCTGGCGGCAGCCCAGCTCGGCCTGGGCAACGCCCAGATCGGCGCCGGGCGCCTGTTCACCACCATCACCGCCGTCGTGGTCGGCGGCACCGCGCTGATGGGCGGCCAGGGCAGCGTGCTGCAGACCCTGGTGGGCGTGCTGATCGTCTGCGTGCTCTCGAACGGCATGGTGCTGATGGGCATCGGGCCCAGCGTGCAGCAGGCGGTGCAGGGCCTGCTCATCATCGGGGCCGTGGCGCTCTCGATCGACCGGGCGCGGGCGCGGATCGTCAAATGACGCCCCCTGCCCTGGCCCTGGAGCATGTCGAGAAGCGCTTTCCCGGCGTGCATGCGCTGAAGGATGTGAGCCTCGAGATCCGCCCCCACGAGGTGGTGGGGCTCGTGGGCGAGAACGGGGCCGGCAAGTCGACGCTGATGCGCATCCTGGCCGGCGTCTACCAGCCCGATACCGGGACGATCAGGATCGCGGGCCAGCAGACCCGGCTGGTCAGCGCCACGGACGCCATGGCCAAGGGCATCGGCATGGTGTTCCAGGAGCAGTCGCTGCTCTCGAACCTCACCGTGGGCGAGAACATCTATCTCGGCAGCGAGGGGAAGTTCACGCGCCTGGGCCTGATCCGCTGGGGCGAGCTCTACGACGCCGCCCGGCGCCAGCTGGCCAAGGTCGGGCTCGACATCGACCCGCGCATGCGGGCGGCCGATCTCGGCTTCGCCACGCGGCAGATGGTGGAGCTGGCCAAGGCCCTGACGCTGGAGGAGCACGCGCAGGGCCACCTCGTGATCCTGCTCGACGAGCCGACCTCGGTGCTGGAGCGGGCGGATATCGACATCCTGTTCGCGCGGGTGCGGGCGCTCAAGGCGCGGGCGTCCTTCGTCTTCGTCTCGCACCGGCTGGACGAGGTGCTGGAGCTCTCCGACCGGGTCTACGTGATGAAGGACGGGGCCGTGGTGGCCGAGCTGCCGGCGGCCGGGGCGGAGGTGCACACGCTGCACCGGCTGATGGTCGGGCGCGGGCTCCAGGCCGAGTACTACCGCGAGCCGCTGCAGAAGCCGTTCCGGCCCGAGCTGGTCATGCGGGCGCGGAACCTGGGCCTGGAAGGTGCCTACCGCGAGGTCTCGTTCGAGCTGCACGCGGGCGAGATCCTGGGCATCGCCGGCGTCATCGGCTCGGGCCGGGAGGAGCTGACCCGCACGCTGGCCGGCTTCGCGCCGCACGACAAGGGCACGCTGGAGGTGTTCGGGGCCGAGGTCAGGCTGGCGCGGCCGGCGCAGGCGGCCGACCGTGGCATCGGCTACATCCCGCGCGAGCGGCGCACCGAGGGGCTGGTGCTGTTCCTGCCGGTGGCGGCCAACATCACGCTGGCCAGCCTGGGCCAGGTCGAGCGGATGGGCCTGGTGAGCACGGCGGCCGAGCGCCGGATCGCCACCGAGTGGGTCGAGCGGCTGCATGTCAGGACGCCCTCGATCGACGCCCTCTGCCTCAACCTCTCGGGCGGCAACCAGCAGAAGGTGGTGCTGGCGAAGTGGCTGAACGCGCGCTCGCGCATCCTGATCCTCGACCACCCGACCCGCGGCCTCGATGTCGGGGCCAAGGAGGAGGTCTATGAGCTGGTCCGCGCGGTCACGGCCGACGGCATCGCGGTGATCCTCACCTCCGACACGCTGGAGGAGACGATCGGGCTCAGCCACACCATCCTGGTCATGCGCGACGGGGCGGTGACAAAGCGCTTCGAGGCCCCGGCCGGCGGCAAGCCGGACCAGGTGGCGCTGATCGAGCACATGGTCTGAGCCATGGCCGCCCTCGCCTCCCGCCTGCAGGTCGACACGCTCCGGCAATGGCTGCCGGTGATCACGCTGGTGCTGCTGGTGGGCCTCGTCGGCACCCTCCAGCCCGAGTTCCTGCGGGCCAGCACGCTCCTCCAGCTGGCAGGCGACACCGCCACCCTCTTCGTGCTCGCCACCGGCGTCAGCTTCGTCATCATGCTGGGCGGGATCGATCTCGGCATCCAGTCCATGGCCTCGCTCGCCAGCGTGCTGGTGGCGCTCACCATCACCCGGCTGGGCTACGGCGCCTTCGTCTTCGCCGTGGGCACGGGCCTCCTGGCCGGCACGGCCGCCGGCCTCGCCCATGTCCGCCTGCGCATCCCCTCCTTCATCGCCACGCTGGCCGTGGGCGGCGTGCTCGCCGGCACCGCGCTGGTCCTCTCCAAGGAGCGCTCGATCACGCTGGTCGAGGACCAGCGCGCCTACCTCGCCTGGATCACCGGCCGCAGCCTCGGCATCCCGCACGAGGTGCTGATCGGCCTCGCCGTCCTCCTCCTGGCCCACCTCCTGCAGAGCCGCACCCGCTTCGGCCGCTACAGCGCCGCCATCGGCGCCGGCGAGGCCGCGGCCTACGCCTCGGGCGTGAAGGTCGACCGGCAGAAGGTGATCGCCTTCGCGCTTTCCGCCGGCTTCGCGGCGCTGGCCGGCGTGATCCTGGCCGGCCGGCTTGCGAGTGGCTCGCCGACGCTGGCCAACGAGCTGCTGCTGCCGGCGATCGCGGCGGTCGTGGTGGGCGGGACGGCGATCACGGGCGGGGTGGGGAGTATATGGCGGACGCTGACCGGGGCGCTGATCATCTCGGTCGTGCGGACGGGGATGACGTTCGTGGGTGTGAACATCTTCGCGCAGCAGATCGTGTTCGGGGCCGTGCTGGTGCTGGCGGTGGCGGTGACGATTGATCGGAGCAAGATACCGATTGTGAAGTGAGGGTGCGGATCGAGTGCCGCGTGCTGGAAGCCGGGGAGAACTCGTATGTCGCCTAGCAGCGATGCTGGCGGCGGGGCTGCCGTCAGCGCCGTATGACGCTGCACGAGGCAGCGGAGCTGCTGGACGGGTCGGAAGTGCTACGCGCGTCAATGGGAGACGAAGTGATCGACCACTACGTCCACGCCGGGCGGTGGGAGCAGCAGGCGTATGATCGGCGGTGACCGATTGGGAGATGGTGCGGTATTTCGAGAGGGGAAAGGGGCTTAATCTGGAACCCTGCGAGCGCTAGCGACCTAGTTGAATGGCAATCTCACTCCCGCTAAATCCTGCTTCAAGTGCATGCAAGGCTTATCCCGCCAGCAAGTTGCGGTGTTCGCGTTCGACCTCTTCATAGCTAGACGTGAAGTGGTCCTCACACGACATGACACACCGCTAGCCCCTCCGGCAACACGTCACCTGCAGTGAGTTGAAAAAGGATGATCTTCTCCGATTTGCACCCCAAAGCGGCCCGGCTCTTGGCTGCTCCGAGCGTTTCTCCGCAGCCGACAGGCAAGTGCGTTCACGACCAAGCAATCTGAGCCTCGGTGGCCGACGATTGACCTCTGGAACAGATGGCATGCTGGATCATGAGCGTGTTCGACACCCTTGCTGCCGAAGCTAAGCCGGCTTCTATATCCGTCATGATGGACGGGCACCATAGCACGAGCCGTTTGTTCCGCCGTTACGTGGTCGCAGTACTCCCCGCTTTACTGCCGTAGATGGAAAAGCTGAATGCCCTTGACCGTGTGCCCCAAACTCCCGTAGGGGCCAAACTCGTTCCTGATTGCCCATGACACGCATCCGCATATGAGCTAGGATTTCCAGAGCTTTGGAGGCTGCGGAGGGGGCGGATGGTGATGACGGCGGGCTTGCGGCGTGCGCTCAAGGGCCTGAGCGAGGCCGCGTTCCGAGAGCGGTTCGGGAGCGAGGAGGCGTGCCGCAAGGCTCTGTTCGAGATGCGCTGGCGCCAGGGGCTGACCTGCCCGGCCTGCGGCCACAAGAGGTTCTGCCAGCTGAAGACTCGCGAGCTGTTCCAGTGCAACCGCTGCAAGCGGCAGGTCCGACTGACCGCCGGCACGGTGTTCCAGGACACCAAGCTGCCGCTCACCACCTGGTTCATCGCGATCTACCATCTGACCCAGAGCAAGAACGGGATCAGCTCGATCGAGCTCGGGCGCAGGCTGGGGGTCAAGCGGCAGACCGCCTGGCTCATGAAGCACAAGCTGATGCGGGCGATGGGTGCCCGTGAGGCCCATAAGCCCAAGCTCGAAGGCCGGGTCGAGGTCGATGATGCTTATCTCGGCGGCGAGCGGCCGGGCGGCAAGCGCGGCCGGGGTGCTGCGGGCAAGCAGCCCTTCGTGGCCGCGGTCGAGACCACGCCCGAGCGCCGGCCCAAGCGGCTGCGGCTGAGCGTGGTCAAGGGCTTCCGCAAGAAGGAGATCGAGAGGCTGGCCAAGTGCCATCTGGCACCCGGCAGCGAGATCGTCAGCGACGGCCTGTCCTGCTGGCCCGCGGTCGAGAAGGCCGGCTGCTCGCATCGCCCGATGGTCACGGGCTCGGGCAAGCGGGCCGCGCGCTGGACCCCGTTCCGGTGGGTGAACACGACACTGGGCAACATCAAGACCGCGATCGCCGGCACCTACCATCACATCAGCGCCAAGCACGCCCAATCGTACCTCACCAGCTTCGCCTACCGCTTCAACCGACGCTTCCAGCTCGACAGCATCGTCGAGCGCCTCGCCTGGGCCGCCGTCCACACCAGCCCGCAGCCCTACCACGCTGTCATTGCGGATGCGTGAAACGGACAATCAGGAACTCGTTTGCATTGATGCAGCAGTGACAGGATTGTGACTGCATGCCAAAGTGGGCCATGTCGTGTTTCACAGAGCGCATCAAGAGGCAGACCTTATGCTGCACGAGTTCCGCTATCATGTCGAGCTTCTTAACCAGGGAGATGCGTCGAAAGGTTAGCAGAGATGCCGCTCCGATTCATACGAAGTGCCAACCGTCCACTTGGATCAGATCGAAACCTAGCTATCTCGTGCGATCTGCAACTACTTTGACTAGGTGTCGAAAGATCTTCTCGGAGATTTTCTCGGTTCACATCTTTTGCGCAGCCAGGAACACGCCAATCCAAGCAACGTTCGAAGGAGCTAGCGAACTGTGCGACCGGCTGTAAAGAAACTTCCGAGAACGCTGAAGCGGTGTTGCCTCAAGTTCAGCCAGAGCTAGGCTCTGTTAGCTCTTGAGCCAGTCCATGGCGGCGGCCATGCAGAGCACGCCCATGAAGGAGCAGGCGGTCTTCTCGTAGCGGGTGGCGACGGCGCGCCACTCCTTGAGCCGGGCCCAGAGGCGCTCGATGGCCTGATCACAAAAGACAAATTCTGCCTGGTTCGCACCGGGCGGCTGGCCCTGAGCTGGTGGCGCTATCCCCTGCGCCGGCGTGATCAGCTCCTGGGGCGCCTCAGCGCTGTTCCCGACGCCGACGGCGATCGGGGAGGTGCCCATGAAGCGGCAATGGCAGGTCCGCCGCCGGATGCGGCCGGCCGCGGACGGCGCGCGCCGGTGGGATCGGGCCTACTTGCTGGTCCTGAGCTGGGACCGAGCGGACGGCCAACCCGCGTGCCCAGAACCAGGCACCTCCTCCCGGCGAGCGCAGGAGGTGAGCGATGAAGGCGGTAGCGGCCTATGTCCGAGTGTCGACGCAGCGGCAGGCGCAGTCCCAGAGCATCGAGCAGCAGCTCGAACGGCTGCGCGCCCATCTTCGCGGTCAGGGTGAGGAGCTGACGAGCGAGGCTATCTTCCGCGATGACGGCTACAGCGGGGCGACGCTGAACCGCCCTGGTCTGGATCGGCTGCGCGACGCGGTGCGAGCGGGTGAGGTGGAGCAAGTGCTGGTCACCGATCCCGACCGCCTGGCGCGCAACTACGTCCAGCTCATGGTGCTGCTGGAGGAGCTCGAGCGCGCCGGCTGCGAGGTCGCCTTCCTGGACCGACCGATGAGCCGAGACCCGCAAGACCAGCTGCTCCTGCAGATCCGCGGCGCCGTGGCCGAGTACGAGCGCACCCTCATCGCCGAGCGCATGCGACGCGGCCGGCAGGCGAAGCTGCGCGCCGGCTGCCTGCTGCCCTGGACCCGGCCACCTTACGGCTATCGGCTCGACCCTGACCGCCCCCGCGATCCAGCGGGCGTCACGGTCGAGGCGGCGGAGGCGGCCGTGGTCCAGGAGCTGTTCGCCGGCTATGTCGAGGACCATGCCAGCCTGTTCAGCTTAGCCAAGCACCTCCAGGTCCTGGGCATCGCCTCGCCGACCGGTCGGCCGCGCTGGTCGCCGACCACGTTGCGCGGCCTGCTGACCAACCCGGCCTACACCGGCCAAGTCTATGCCGGCCGCTGGCGGGCCCGGGCCCCGCGTATCCGACGCTCCGCGACCCATCCCATCGGCCGACCCTCGGACTCGCCCGTGCCGGTGCCGCCGGCGGAGTGGCTGCCGGTAGCAGGCATCCCGGCCTTGGTGAGCGAGGAGCGGTTCGCGCAAGCCCAGGCCAAGCTGGCGCAGAACCGGGCCTTCGCGCGGCGCCACAACACGGCTCACGCTTACTTGCTGCGCGCCTTGGTCAGCTGCGGCGTGTGCCGGTCGAGCTGCCTGTGTCGCACGATCCATCCCGGCTACGCCTACTATGTCTGCCGCGGCAAGGGTGATCCGCTGCGCAGCCATCGCGACGAGCCGTGCCGGGCGCGTTACGCGCCGGCGCAGCAGCTCGACGCGCTGGTGTGGCAGGACCTGTGCGAGCTGCTCACCCACCCCGAGCACGTCGCCCAGGCCTTGGCCCGCGCGCACGGCGGTGGCTGGCTGCCGCAGGAGCTGCAGGCCCGCCGCGAGCAGCTGCGCCAGGGCCGGCGCGGCCTGGAAGGACAGCTGGAGCGACTGACCGAGGCCTACCTACTCGCCATCATTCCTCTGGCGGAATACCAGCGCCGACGACAGGGGCTGGAGCAGCGGCTGCAAGCCCTTGATGCGCAGGCCAGCCAGCTGATGGCACAGGTGGATCGGCGGGCCGAGCTCGCCGGTTGGGCGGCCTCGGCCGCCGACTTCTGTCAACGGGTTCGGGCCGGTCTGGCCGGCGCGGACTTCGCGCAAAAGCGCCAGCTCGTGGAACTGCTGATCGACCGAGTGCTGGTCACCGACGGCCAGGTCGAGATCCGCTACGTCATCCCGCTCAGCCCCGACAGCGAGCGCGTGCGGTTTTGTCATTTGCGTAAGGACTACTTCGACGAGGTTCCTGTTGCTGTAGATGTAGTCGGGGCAGGCCACCGGCGCTTCGTTGCGCTTGGGCGGGATCGCGGGCCGCGCGCCCAGGTCCCAGATATGCTGCCGAAAGGCGTGGCTGGCGTAGCCGCGGTCGCCCACGACCCACTTGGGCACCCGGGGCAGGCTGTCGAGCAGCGGCACGGCGTGCGGCAGTTCATGCGCCTGGCCCGGCGCGAGGCGGAAGGCGATGGCGCGTCCTTTGCCGTCGGCGATCACGCAGGCCTTGGTGCCATAGCCACCACGTGAGCGCCCAAGCGCCTCACGCGCGTCCCGTCCTGCCGCGGTCTCCTCTTTTTGGCAGCCCCTGCCGCCTTCTGGTGGGCTCGGATCGAGGTGCCGTCGAGAAAGGTCATCCCCAGCGAGATGCCCCTCTCCTGAACCAGCGACAGCAGGCGCTCCCACACGCCCAGCCGCGACCAGCGGATGAAGGTCTGGGCTGCCATCCACCAGGGTCCCAGCGCTTCGGGCAGGGAGCGCCATTTCGCCCCGTTGTCGTGGCGCCAGATGATCGCGCTGATCGTCCGCCGCAGGTGCCGGGGCGGAACCTTGGCCGCCGGCCGACAAGCCTCGATCAGCGGCGCCAGCACCTCCCACTGCTCGTCCGTCAGACCCATCGCGTCCTCCTCAAAGTCGGAAGAACGCCCACCTCGGCCTCGCGTTCAGGCGCTAACAGGCCCTAGCTCCAAGCTACCACGTCGTCCCTGATGTTCAATATTATAGAACCCCCGTTTCGCTCGCTATGTTCTTGATGTTTGAACGAAATGTCCGTTTAGTCTGCTTATCAAACGACAAATATCTGTTCATCGGCTTCGCCGCACAAAAATTCCTCAGCAGCATTCTCGGGTCATAATATTGTCTTTCCTTTTTGTTGCCATTCATGTTCATATTTGCTTCCAAGCTGTATCTTTCCGTAGCTTGGATTTGTAGAGACCCACGAATTTCTAAGGTCATCGACCCGCGGCAACGTGCTTACGTATCTCGTCATCCCTGCGCTGTCCAACGAATGCTATGCAGTTGCGCAGCCGAGCGAACGTTGATACATTGGCTCTACGCAGTGGAGCAGCTCAGCCGGTCTCGGAGTTAATCATGGACACGCATATCGCGCGATGGGGCAACAGCCTGGCACTTCGAATTCCCACGGCCGGTGGCGGATACCCTGCATCTGGTCGAGGGCCGCTCGGTCGAGCTGCTGGTCGAGGAGGACCGGCTCGTGGTGCGGCCGCGCGGCCGCTACCGGCTGGACGACCTGCTCGCCGGGATCACGCCCGAGAACCTACCCGACACCAGCTTTGATGACCGTCCCGTCGGCGAGGAAGCACTGTAGGTGGCCACGCCGGATCGGGGTGATCTGGTCTGGCTCGACTTCGATCCGCAGGCAGGGCGCGAGCAGGCCGGGAGGCGGCCGGCACTGGTGCTTTCGCCGCGTGCCTACCATCAGCACACGCCCTACGCGGTTGTCTGCCCGATCACGACGCGGGTGAAGGGCTATCCGTTCGAGGTGGTGCTGCCGGCCGGGCTGCCGATCGCCGGGTGCTGTCCTAGCCGATCAGGTGAAGAGCATCGACCGCCATGCGCGGCGGATCGAGGTCGCCGGGCGCGCTCCGGAAGAGCTGGTGCGCGATGTGGGCGAGAAGGTCCGGGCGCTGCTGAACCTTCCTTGAGCACTCGGAGCGGCTATCGCCCCGTCCGCCGTACCGCCTGGATCGCCGTATCCAGCGCCTCCAGGAACCGTGAGCGGTCCTGCTTGGTGAACGGGCGGCCGGTGCCGCGGATCTGGCCGGTGTCGCGCAAGGTGGTCATCAGGTTGCGGGTGGCGAGGTCGGTGCCGATCGAGTTGGGGGTGAAGGGGCGGCCGGTGGGGGCGAGGACGCGGGCGCCGGCCTTGACGCAGCGGTCGGCGAGGGGGACGTCGGTGGTGATGACGATGTCGCCCGGGCCGGCGTGGGTGACGATCCAGTCGTCGGCCTGGTCCAGGCCCTCGGTGACGGTGATGCGCTGGACGAGGGGGGACTCAGGCGTGCGGAGCCAGCCGTTGGCGACGACGAAGACGCGGAGCTGGTAGCGGGCGGCGACGCGGTAGATCTCGTCCTTCACCGGGCAGGCGTCGGCGTCGATGTAGATGTCGAGCATCGCCGGGCGCCGGCCGCGGTCAGCCCAGTTCCGCCAGCTTTCGGGCCACGATCTCGTTGACGAGGCCGGGGTTGGCCTTGCCGCCGGTGGCCTTCATCACCTGGCCGGTGAACCAGCCGGCGACCTTCGGGTTCTTGCGCCAGGTCTCGACCTGGCCGGGGTTGTCGGCGATCAGCTTGGTGACGATGGGCTCCAGCGAGGAGCTGTCGGTCACCTGCTTCAGGCCGCGCTCCTCGACGATCCGCTCCGGGTCCTCTCCGGTCTCGGCCATGATGGCGAAGACGTCCTTGGCGATGCGGCCGCTGATCGTGTTGGCGTTGAGGAGGTCGAGGAGCTTGCCGAGGCTGGCCGGCGTGACCGGGCTCTGGGCCAGGGTGCGGCCGGTCTTGGCGAGGAGGCCGAACAGGTCGTTGATCAGCCAGTTGGCGGCCTGCTTGGCGTCGCGGCCGCGGGCGGCCTCCTCGAACCAGTCGGCGGACGCACGCTCGGCCACCAGCACGCCGGCATCGTAGGGGGAGAGGCCGTAGTCGCGCACGAAGCGGGCCTTCTTCTCGTCCGGGAGCTCGGGCAGGGTGGCACGGATGCGGTCGAGCAGGGCCTCCTCAAGCTCGAGGGGGAGGAGGTCGGGGTCGGGGAAGTAGCGGTAGTCGTGCGCCTCCTCCTTGCTGCGCATGGAGCGGGTCTCGCCCTTCGCGGCGTCGAAGAGGCGGGTCTCCTGGTCGATCCGGCCGCCGCCTTCCAGGACCTCGACCTGGCGCTTGGCCTCGTACTCGATGGCGCGCGAGACGAAGCGGATCGAGTTGACGTTCTTGATCTCGCAGCGGGTGCCGAACTCGGTGTGGCCGACGGGGCGGACGGAGACGTTGGCGTCGCAGCGGAGCGAGCCTTCCTCCATGTTGCCGTCGCAGGTGCCGAGATAGCGCACGATCGAGCGCAGCTTCCGCATGTAGGAGGCGGCCTCCTCGGGCGAGCGCAGGTCGGGCTCGGAGACGATCTCCATGAGCGCCACGCCCGAGCGGTTGAGGTCGATCAGGGTCTCGGTGTCGCGCGCGTCGTGGAGGGACTTGCCGGCGTCCATCTCGAGATGGAGGCGGGTGATGCCGACCTCCTTGGCGGTGCCGTCGGGCAGGTCGAGGATGAGGGCACCCCGGCCGACGATCGGGTGCTGGTACTGGCTGATCTGGTAGCCGTTGGGGAGGTCGGGGTAGAAGTAGTTCTTGCGCTCGAAGACCGAGAGCATGTTGATCTCGGCCTTGAGGCCCAGGCCCGTGCGCACCGCCTGCTCGATGCAGTAGCCGTTCACGACCGGGAGCATGCCGGGCATGCCGGCATCGACGGGCGAGACCTGGCTGTTGGGGGCGCCGCCGTAGGAGGCGGGGGCGCCGGAGAAGAGCTTGGACTGCGAGGTCACCTGGGCGTGCACCTCGAGGCCGATCACGACCTCCCACTCGCCGGTGCTGCCTTGGATGGTGTAGGTCATGGGCTTGCCTTGCGGAGTGATCGAGCGGCCGGGCATGTCTGGCTCGCGGATGACGCGCGGCACTGAAGTGCGGTTCGACTACTCCGATCACGATCGAGCCGATGACGCCCGAGGACGGCGGCGGCTCCGCGCACCTTCCCTGACTGGTGGCAACGGCTCGAGCGCTCAAGGTGATCGCCCGGAGCATGGTCGATACGGGTGAACGAGCAATGGCGGATCTGCTTCGACTGGCGCGATGGCATGCGTACGACGTCGAGCTCGCTGACTACCACTGAGGGCACCGGCAGCTGAGCATCAGCCGCGAAGAGCTCGATGCCGGGCTTGTCGACCTCAAGCGCGAATGTCGATCCCGATGCCGGTCCGATCGGACCGATCCATCCCGGCCTGACCTGCGCGACTTCATGGACGACTACAGCTTGAGCGCGTCAGGCCTGGCGCCTGGCCTGCGCGTGCCCACGAACCGGCAGTAGCCGTCATCTGAATGCGGACGCTGGCGCTTACCGGCGGCGGCCTACGGCGGAGCAGCTCCTCGGCACCCGTCGCCGCACCTGGCTCGAGCTGCCGGCAGCCGCTGAGCTGCTGTCGCTAGCAAGTACGGTAGGCGCTGGAACTCGCAGCGAGCTGCCGCCTGACACTAGGCAGCCTTGAGCCCATAGGGCAGCACGTCGAACCCGGCCGCCTCCTCCAGCGCCTTGCCGACACGGAACACCGTGGCCTCGTCCCAGGCGCGGCCGATCACCTGCAGGCCCAGCGGCAGGCCGTCGGCGGAGAGGCCGGCGGGGACCGAGAGGCCGGGGAGGCCGGCGAGGCTCGTGGGCACGGTGAAGACGTCGTTGAGGTACATGGCGACCGGGTCGTCCATCTTGTCGCCGGCGCGGAAGGCGGCCGAGGGGGCCGTGGGCGTCAGGATGGCGTCGCAGCGCTCGAAGGCGGCCGTGAAGTCGTCGGCGATGCGGCGGCGGACCTTCTGCGCCTTCACGTAGTAGGCGTCGTAGTAGCCGGCGGAGAGGACGTAGGTGCCGATCAGGACACGGCGGCGGACCTCGGCGCCGAAGCCCTCGCCGCGGGTCTTGCGGTAGGTGTCGGCGAGGTTGCGGCCCTCGACGCGGAGGCCGTAGCGCATGCCGTCATAGCGGGCGAGGTTGGAGGAGGCCTCGGCCGGGGCCACGATGTAGTAGGTGGGCAGCGCGTATTTCGTGTGGGGAAGCGAGATCTCGACCGGCTCCGCACCCTGCGCGCGCAGCCAGTCGGCACCCTGCCGCCAGATCGCCTCGATCTCGGCCGGCATGCCGTCGACGCGGTATTCCACAGGCAGGCCGATGCGCAGGCCCCGCACGTCGCCGGCGAGCGTGCCGGACCAGTCCGGGACCTCGAGGTCGGCCGAGGTGCTGTCCATGGGGTCGTAGCCGGCCATGGCCTGGAGCATCAGGGCGCAGTCCAGGACCGTGCGGCCGAAGCAGCCGGCCTGGTCGAGCGAGCTGGCGAAGGCGATGGTGCCCCAGCGCGAGCAGCGGCCGTAGGTGGGCTTGATGCCGGCGATGCCGCAGAAGGCGGCGGGCTGGCGGATCGAGCCGCCGGTGTCGGTGCCGGTGGCGCCCAGCGCTATCCGGGCAGCCACCGCGGCAGCCGAGCCGCCGGAGCTGCCGCCGGGGACGAGGTCGTTGTTGTCGCCGGAGCGCGTCCAGGGGTTGCGGACGCTGCCGTAGTAGGAGGTCATGTTCGACGAGCCCATGGCGAACTCGTCGAGGTTGGTCTTGCCGAGGCAGACGGCACCCGCTTCCCAGAGCTTGCGGGTGACCGTCGACTCGTAGGGCGGGATGAAGCCGTCCAGGATGTGCGAGCCGGCGGTGGTCAGCACGCCCTCGGTGCAGAACAGGTCCTTGATCGCGACCGGCAGGCCTTCGAGGAGGCCGCCCTCGCCGCGGGCCAGCCGGGCGTCCGCGGCCTCGGCCATGGCGAGCGCCTTCTCGGGCGTCTCGGTGATGAAGGCGTTCAGCGAGCGCGCCGCCTCGACGGCCGCGACATGGGCTTGTGCCAGCTCGCGGGCGGAGAAGGCCCGGCGCTTCAGCCCGTCGCGGGCGGCGGCCAGGGTGAGCCCGGTCAGCTCCGTCATCATTCCACCACCTTCGGCACGACGAAGTAGCCGTCATGCGCGGAGGGCGCGTTGCGCAACACCTCGGCGGCACGCCCGCCGTCGGTCACCTCGTCCGCCCGCCAGTGGCGCCTGATCGGCATCACGGCGCGCAGCGGCTCGACCTCGGCCGTGTCGACCTCGCCCAGCTGCTCGATCCAGCCCAGGATGCCGGAGAGCTCCTGGGCCAGGCGGTCGAGATCGCCTTCCGGCACCTCAATACGGGCGAGGGTCGCGATGCGCATCACCGCGGCCTTGTCGAGCGACATGCGGGTCTCCGGGGAGGAACATGCGGATGGCCAATGACCGGGAACCTACACACCACCGCGAGGGCTGACAACCGGTATGTGCATGCGCACGCGCTAGCGAAGCGCATGCGTCCCAGCTATGCTCAACCGACCAGCTGGAGGTCGGTTATGGCTACCTTGACCATCCGCAACCTGGACGATGCCGTCTATCTACAGCTCAAGGCTCGGGCCCGGCAACATCAGCGCTCGATCGAAGCTGAAGCTCGCGTGATCCTGGGCAACGGCGTTCGCCCGGACCGAGAGGCGGCGATCCGTCGGATCGACGAGATTCGCCGGTCCCTGGAAGGCAAGTTCACCGGCGACACCACTGCCTGGATCCGGGAGGAGCGGGACTCGCATTAGTGCTCGTGATCGACGCCAGTGTCGCCACGCTCTGGTTCCTTCCCCAGCAGCGCAGCCCCGAGGCTCGCGCTGTCCTGGGTCTGCCGCGGGCGCTGATAGCCCCGGCACTGCTTCAGCTCGAGGTCGGCTCGGCATTGCTGCGGGCCGTCCGACGCCGCGAGATGCAGCCCGAGATCGCACGCGAAAGCGTGCTCGACGTGCTGCCCGAAGCGGTCGAGCTGATGGAGGTGCCGGGTTTGCTGCCGCAGGCCTATGCCCTGGCTTCGGATCACGGCGGCTCCCTGGCGGATGCCATGTATATCGTTCTCGCCCGGAACAGCGGAGCGCTGCTGATCACCGAAGACGCTCAAATGCACGCCGTCGCTTTCAGAGCCCGCGTCCCGGCGCGGTTGCTCGGCGACGGGCCGATTCCATAGGTTCCTCGCCGACGTGGCTGTCGCCATCAGCTCGTTCCGCTTGCGCCTAGCCTCCCGAGGCTCCCTCCTCGCCCTCGATGCCAGCAAGCGCCGCATCGGGCTAGCCGGTACCGATCCCGAGCGGCGGCTAGTGACACCGCTGCTGACCTTCGCGCGCGGGAAGTGGGCGCAGGACACGGCACGCCTCTCGGCCGTGATCCGCGAGCGCGAGGTGGTGGGGCTGGTCGTGGGCCTTCCGCTCAACATGGACGGGAGCGAGGGGCCGATGACGCAGGCCGCGCGGGCGTTGGCGCGGAACCTGGAGGCGGCGTTCGGGCTGCCGGTGCTGCTCCAGGACGAGCGGCTCACGACCTTTGCCGTGCGGGACGCGATCGAGGAGGGGCGGCTGCCGCGGCCGAAGCGGCGGGACGAGCCGCTCGACCACTACGCGGCAGCGGTGATCCTTGAGGATGCTCTGGCAGCCCTGGCGCGAGCAGGCGGCAGCTGAGCGCAGCGTTGCGAAGCCGGAGTTTTATCGGGCAGTCACAGGATTGCTTGCGAGCCCAATGCTGCCGGCAGCTCGAGCCGTGCCCGCAGGCCGCCCAGCCCGGAGGCTTCGAGGTGGACTCGGCCGCCATAGAGGTCGGCGAGGTCGCGGACGATGGCGAGGCCCAGCCCGTTGCCGGGGACCGTCTCGTCCAGGCGCGTGCCGCGCGCGAAGGCCTGCTGGCGAGCCTCGTCGGGCAGGCCCGGCCCGTCATCGTCGACGGTGAGGACGAGGCGGCCGCCGACCAGCGAGGAGGCCAGGACGACGCGGCTCCGCGCCCACTTGGTGGCGTTGTCGAGCAGGTTGCCCAGCATCTCCTCGAGATCGGCGGCGACGCCGGCGAAGCGGTGGGCGGGGTCGACTTGGCTGTCGACCGTCACGCCGCGATCGGCGGCGAGGCGGCGGACCGCCGTCACCACGCCGCCGGCGCACCGGCCGACGTCGGCCCAATCCACATGGCCGCGGCGCTGGCCGCCGGCACGGGCACGGGCTAGCTGGTGGTCGACGTGGGCCCGCATGCGGCGCACCTCGGCCTCGATCAGGCGGGCCCGCTCGGCTGTCGGCCCGGTCGCCAGCGCCCCGGCCTCCAGTGCCACGAGCTGGAGCGAGGTCTTGAGCCCATGGGCGAGGTCGGCCGCCTGGGTGCGGGCACGGGTCAGCATCGCCTCGTTGTCGTCGAGGAGCGCGTCGAGCTCCTCCGCGAGCGGCCGGATCTCGGCCGGCAGGGCACCGCCGAGCCGGCTGGCCTCGCCCGTTCGGACGCGCGCGACCTCGCGGCGCAGACGTGCCAGGGGCCGCAGGCCCAGCTCCACCTGCACGACGGCGGCGAGCAGGAGCAGGCCCGCCAGGATGGCGAGCGCCAGGGTAAGCAGACGGTCGAACCCGGCCGCGACCTCGTCGATCTCGGCCACGGGCAGCGCTGCCTGGAGCCGCAAGGGGCGGTCGGGCGCGCTGGCGAAGGCGACGACGCGCTCGACCACCCGCAGCCGTCCCGGCCCCGGCAGGTCGGCTGCACGATGCAGCAGCGTGCCCGGCCGCTCGATCCTTGTCGGCGGGGGGATGGTCTGGTCCCACAGCGAGCGCGAACGCAGCGTCATGCCGCCGGGCACATCGATCTGCCAGTAGCGCCCGCCATAGGGGCGATGGAAGCGCGGGCCGGCGGGTTCGGCGGAGAGCCGCAACCCGTCCGCGTCCAGCACCGCCAGCGCTGCGAGCTGGTCGAGCGTACCGGCGAGCTCCGCGTCGTACTGCCAGGTGACATGGGCGCGGAACAGCCCGGAGAGCACTAGGCCGGTGGCGGCCAAGGCCAGGGCTATCCACAGGCCGGCGCCGAGCAGCAGCCGAGCCCGCAGCGAGCCGCGCTCGATCACGGCTGGTCGCCCATGCGGTAGCCGAGCCCGCGGACCGTGGCGATGGCGCCGCGGCCGAGCTTCCGCCGCAGGCGGCCGATCATGACCTCGATCGTGTTGGAGTCGCGGTCGAAGTCCTGGGCGTAGACGTGCTCGGTGAGCTCGGTCTGCGACACGACCCGGCCGGTGCCATGCATCAGGTAGGCGAGGATGCGGTACTCCAGTGCGGTGAGCACGACCGGGCGCCCGTCGACGGCGACCCGCGCGGTGCGGGTGTCGACCTCGATCCCGCCATGACGCAGCACCGGCGTGGCCCGCCCCGCCGCCCGCCGGAGCAGGGCCCGGACCCTTGCCAGCAGCTCCTCGATGGCGAACGGCTTGCCGAGATAGTCGTCGGCACCGGCATCGATGCCTTCGACCTTCTCGCGCCAGCTGTCGCGCGCGGTGAGGATCAGGACCGGGAAGACGAGGCCCGAGGACCGCCAGCGCCGCAGCACCGAGAGCCCGTCGAGGCGGGGCAGGCCGAGGTCCAGCACGGCCGCGTCGTAGGGCTCGGTCTCGCCCAGGAAGAGGGCCTCCTCGCCGTCGGCGGCACGGTCGACCGCGTAGCCGGCGGCCCGCAGCGCTTCCGCGACCGCGACCGCGATCCGCGGCTCATCCTCGACCAGCAGGATGCGCACGCTCTCACTCCGGGCCGAACTCGCCGGTGCTGTCGCGGCTGTCCAGGATCGTCCTATCCTGCGCGTCGACATAGGTCTCGACCAGCATGCCCTGCGGCGTGAGGACTTCCACCTCGTACACGTAGCGGCCGTTGCGGCGCTCGAGCTCGACCTCGATGACCGTGCCCGGCACCCGCTCCGCCACGGTGGCCAGGATGTCCGGCAGCGGCGCTATCTCCCCCGCGCGCAAGGCCCGCAGCGCCCGGTCATGGCCGTCGTCGGGCTGGGCCGCGGCCGGGTCCAGCGCCGAGGCCGCGAGGGCCAGCAGGAGAGAGGCTGGGCGCAGGCTGGTCATCATGATGGGCACCACCTCTGGCGAAGGCTGGCTGAACCGCGGCTGAACGCGCGGTTCAGGCTCGCTTCAGGCCGGGGCCCCTATCAGCCGGATCGCGGGACCGAGCAACGGCCCGCCGAATCGGACCTGTTGGAGCATTGTCATGCACGTTCGTACTGCACTTCTGGGCCTGGCCACCGTCGCCTCGCTGGGCCTCCTGGCCGGCGGTCCAGCCTCCGCGGCCGACCTCTGTAAGGCGCACCCCAAGGCTCAGTGGATGAAGCCGGACGCGATCCGGAGCAAGGCCGAGGGCATGGGCTACGAGGTGCGCAAGGTCGGCGAGGAGGATGGCTGCTGGGAGGTCAAGGGAACCAAGGACGGCAAGCGGGTCGAGGCCTATTTCGACCCGGTGACGGGCGACGTCGTCAAGGTCAAGGGCGAGTCTTGACCACGGACGGCACCGCCGCCCAGGCCGGCCGCATGTTGCGGCCGGCCGAGGTGCGGGTCTGGGACCCCGTGGTGAGGCTCTTCCACTGGAGCCTCGTCACGGCCTTCGCGACCGCCTGGCTCTCCGAGACGGGCGAGACCCTCCACAACACGGCCGGCTACGTGGTGCTGGGCCTGGTCGCAATCCGCCTGCTCTGGGGCTTCGTGGGCGGCCGGCACGCCCGGTTCGCGGCCTTCGTGCGCTCGCCGGCGGAGATCATGCGCTACCTGCGCCAGCTCGCCCAGGGGAAGGCTGCCCGCCATCTCGGCCACAACCCCGCGGGCGGGGCCATGATCGTGGCCCTGCTGGCGATGGTGGCGCTAACCGCCGGCAGCGGCTGGCTTTCGATCACCGACCGCTTCTGGGGTGTTGCGTGGGTCGAGGAGCTGCATGAGACGGCGGCCGACCTCACCCTTGCGCTCGTTGGCCTGCATGTTCTGGGCGTGCTGGTCAGCAGCCTGCTGCACCGCGAGAACCTCGTGCTCGCCATGATCACAGGCCGGAAACGAATCGACTGAGGAAGTGCTCTTTGGCCGCCATGCTCCTGCCTCTGGTATGGCTGCTGATGCCGGCCATGGGCTACTTCGTGGTCCAAAAGTCCACGGATGTGGCGCAGCTGGTGATGGCGGCACCGGTGCCGCTCACCCACGCGGTGCGCGATGCCGAGGCCATCACCTCCGGCACCGTGACGCGCGCCTATATCGGGAGCCGCCGCGGATGGTGGGGCTATGTGCTGGTCGTGCAGGGACAGGGTGGCTCGCAGCGTCTCTGGGTCGATCCGGAGACGGGCAAGATCAGGGCCCATGGCAAGGGTGGCCTGCAGCGCTCGCTGCCGGCGAACGCCATGCCTTTGGGGGCGCTGATCGAGGCGGCGGAGCGCCGGGCCGGCGGCCGGGCGATGTCCGCCGACGGCACCTACCTGGACGGCCGGCCGGCCATCGAGGTCCATGTCGTAACGGCTGAGCGCGAGGTCGAGGTCTACCTGGACGTCTATACCGCGGAGACACTGGTGGCCGTGGACGAGAGGCGCTGAGCGGGCGCTCGCGGGGTGCCTCGGGAACCGAGCCTTCCGGCACCCGGTTGCATGCTGGAACAGTGGGAGGCCCCGATGCGTGAGAACGAGGCGAAGCGGCCGCCTCAGGCCGATGCGGGTGTGCGGGACGAGGCGGTGCGGCAGGAGAGGAGCGGACCACGGGAGCATGCCACCCGGGAGGCGGTCCGCAAGGACCAGCAGTCGGTCGAGGAGATGATGAAGCCGGGGGCACCGCCCGATCCGGGGATGGAGGAGGATTACGGCAAGCGGAGCGGCGAGGTGCCCTCCGAGGAGCCCGGCAACCGGGCGAAGGGGCCGCCGGCTACCTGAGCCGGCCCAGGGGCATGGCTACCGCGGTGCCGAGGCACCTTCCATCTCGGCAAGCAGGCTCCAGAAGCCGGCCTTGCGCGCATGCCGTGCCCGCATCCGGGCCAGGAAGGCCGCATGGGTCTCGAAGCGGCCGTGATCGGCGATGGCCGGCTCCAGGCTGCGGGACTCCTGCAGGTGCCGTGCGGCGTGCTTGTAGCGCTTGGCCTTGGCACCCTCCAGCGTGTCCTCGATCAGCGCCCGGCGCAGGATGACGGCAGCCAGCGGCTCCTTGCCCTCCAGCGCCTTGGCCGCCGGGTCGAGGATGAAATAGAGGTTGCCGTCGATCTCGGCGGCACGGTCGAGCACGAGCCGGGCTGCCTCGCGCAGCGCTTTCCACTCGACGAGGAAGCTCAAGGCCACGGGGAAGCTGGGGAAGGCCAGCGCGTGGTCGAGCGCTTTGCGCTCCGCCACCACGTCCTCGAAGTCGGGCAGCGCCTTGAGATAGGCGCGCAGGTGCTGGGCATCGAGCCGGGTCTCGAACCGGTCCCAGCGGAACCGCTGCGCCTCATCGTGGCGGCCGGTGGCCTCCAGGGCTGCCACCCAGGCCTGGTCCCAGTCGTCCGCACCCAGAAGGCCGAAGGCCCACTCGTCCTCCAGGTCCCGCGGTCGCAGATCTTTCGGGGCCGCCTTCCTGAGGATGGCCAGCGCCTCCGTGGCGCGCCCGGCCTTGAGCAGGCGGGTGGCGATCGCGGCCGCGCGCTGGGGCGAGCGGGGAGCGCCCTCATGGGCGATGAAGGCGTCGACGTCGCCCTCATGGTCGGCGATGTCCTGGAGGGCGCGGCGGAGGGCGCTCGCCTCGGGATCGAAGCTGTCCGTCCGCGGCTTGGGCCGCTTGGCGAGGGCGGCGGCCAGGCTCCCCTTGAGACGGGCAACGCCTGCATCCTTGAGCGCCGGCAGCATGGTCCTGACCAGCCGATCGTACTCACCATACTCGTTGGTGGTCACGGCCTCGAGCACCCGGTCGGCGAGCCGGACCGGATCGGACGGCGCCCTGGCCGCGACGGCACCGAGGTCCAGGCAGGCCTGGCGGAACACGTCGCCGACACTGCCATTGCTGTCGTCGACCCGGTCCAGGGCCGGGCCGGCCAGTCCCATGAACCGCCACAGCAGGTCCAGGGCGAGGTCCGGGCGATCCGGGGCCACCTTCTCGACGATGAGCTGGCGCTGCAGGTCGAGGTCCTTCACGAAGGCGGCGCGTTTTTGCCAGTCGATGAACGACTTCGCCTGGCGCAGCGTCGTGAGCCGCTTGCCGAGGTCGGCGGCGATGGCCTCGGCCCCGCTCTCGGCACTGAGCTCCAGCCGCAGCCGGCGCTTGACCGCGGCGTCCTTGGCGGAGAGTTCGAGCAGGAGCTCGGCCAGCCGTGCTGCGCCAGGGCCTCGAGGTTCGCCTGGTTGAGCGTCTTCCTGGCCGCCATGCCCGCCCCTACCCCGCTGCCTCCAGGACCGCGAGGATGGCGCTGCCGTAGCGGTCCAGCTTGGCGGCCCCGACCCCGGGGATCGCGCCCAGCTCGACTCGCGTGCGCGGACGGGCGCTGGCGATCGCGGCCAGCGTGGTGTCGTGGAAGACGACGTAGGGCGGCACCTCCTGGGCCTTCGCCGTCTCCAGCCGCCAGCGGCGCAGCGCCTGGAACAGCGGGTCGTCCCCGGGACCTACGGTGCTCGTGACCCGCTCCGCCCGGCCGCGGCCGGCACGGGTCGGCGTGGGATCGCGGCGCAGCGCCACCTGCCGCTCGCCGCGGAGCACGGCGCGGCACTCGCCGGCCAGATGGATGCCGCCATGGCCCTCGACATCGACCTCGATCAGGCCCAGCGCCGCAAGCTGGCGCAGGACCGAGCGCCAGGCCTGGGGGGAGAGGTCGCGGCCGACGCCGAAGACCGAGAGGTCGTCGTGGCCCAAGGCCTTGGCCCGCTCGTTGCCGGTGCCGCGCAGCACGTCGATCAGATGCCCGGCGCCGAAGCGCTGGCCGGTGCGGTAGACGGCGGAAAGGGCCTTGCGGGCCAGCTCGCTGCCGTCGAAGCTCTGGGCCTGCTCGAGGCAGTTGTCGCAGCGGCCGCATGGGCCGGCATAGGGTTCGCCGAAATAGCCCAGCAGCACCTCACGCCGGCAGCGGGTGGTCTCGCAGAAGCCCAGCATGGCGTCGAGCTTCTGGCCCTCGATGCGCCGCTGCCGGTCGGGTGCCGTGGACTGGCGTAAGATGGACTTGAGCTTGCCCACGTCCTCGAGCCCGTGGAGCATCCAGGCATCGGCGGGCTCGCCGTCGCGACCGGCACGGCCGGTCTCCTGGTAGTAGGCCTCCAAGGAGCGCGGCGGGTCGAGATGGGCGACGAAGCGCACGTCCGGCTTGTCGATCCCCATGCCGAACGCGATCGTCGCCACCATCACCAGCCCCTCCTCCTTGAGGAACCGGTCCTGGTTGGCGGCGCGCTGCCCGGATTCGAGGCCGGCATGGTAGGGCAGCGCCCGGATGCCCTCACCTTCCAGCATCCGCGCCACGGCGTCGACCTTGCCGCGGGAGAGGCAGTAGATGATCCCGCTCTGCCCGGCACGGGCGCGCAGGAAGGCCAGGAGCTGCTGCTTCGGCTGCAGCTTGGGCAGGACGCGGTAGAGGATGTTGGGCCGGTCGAAGCCGGCCACCAGCTCGGCGCCGCGGCCGAGATCGAGGCGCTCGATGATCTCGCGGCGGGTGGGGGCGTCGGCGGTGGCGGTCAGCGCCAGGCGAGGGACGTCGGGGAAGCGCTCGTGGAGGACGCGCAGCTCAAGGTAATCGGGGCGGAAGTCGTGGCCCCACTGCGAGACGCAGTGCGCCTCGTCGATGGCGAAGAGGGCGACGCGGCAGCGGGCGAGGAGATCGAGGAAGCCCGGCAGGCGGACGCGCTCGGGGGCGACGTAGACGAGGTCGAGAGCGCCTTCGCGCATGGCACGCTCGATCCGGGCCTGCTCCGGGAACGCGATCTGCGAGTTCAGCGCGGCAGCGCGGACGCCGAGCTGGCGCAGGGCCGTCACCTGGTCCTGCATCAGGGCGATCAGCGGCGAGACGACCACGGCAAGGCCGTCGAGGCACAAGGCCGGGACCTGGTAGCAGAGCGACTTGCCGCCGCCGGTCGGCATCACGACAAGCGCGTCGCCGCCGGCCAGGACATGGTCGATGACCTCGGCCTGAAGGCCGCGGAAGGCGGGGTAGCCCCAGACCTCCTGGAGGACGGTGAGCGGATCCCGTCCCGGCAGCGCAACTCCAGCACGCGTGGTCACGTCACCTCCGGCGGCGTAAGCCGCGCGAGCGTTTCCAAGCATGCGGCTTTGAGCGGAGGCAGATCAACCACAACGGTGCGCCAGACACGACGCAAGTCGATCATGTCGTAGCCGTGGCGAAGATGATTGCCGAGGCCGCGTATGTCCGGCCACGGTTGGCCAGGGCACAGCGCCTGGGCTTCGTCACCGAGCTTGACCGCAGCCTCGCTGATCCGTGCCAGACAACGTTCCACCGCATCGGTGGTCTTCTCATCGTCTTTGAACCGTGCAAAGTCGAAGCTGCGGCAGTAGCGCTCGATGCGCTCAATGTCGGTGACGATATCTCGAAAACGGCGCGTGGCCTGCTTAGAAGGCACGTACCGTTTCCTGGGCGATCTCTTGCATCACCGACGCCCGCAGCATCTCCCGCTCCACAAGATCGACGTCTCGGCCGGCCAGCTCCCGCAGGCGGCGCTCGATGCGGACCATTCCGAGAAGCGACAGCTCCGCTTCCGGCGTGATCGATACCAGCATATCGACATCGCTCTGGGGCGTGTCGTCACCTCGCGCCACCGACCCGAAGAGGGCGATCTCCTGCACACCCAGCGCACGAAGCTCCTGCTCATGAGCCCGTAGCCGGGCCAGGATTCTCGTCTCGGTTCACCTGTGGCCCCTGCCGCGTGGATCCGCCTGCCAAGCTTGTGATTGCCCTACCCGAGGTCAAGCGGTCCCAAACCCACCCCCGCTCGGCGTCTGGATGGCGAACACGTCGCCGGCTCCGAGCTCCGCCCGGTCGCGCCCTTCCAGCCGCTCGACCGTACCGTCCGCCCGCTCGATCCACTGGTCGCCGCAGGCCCCAGGCTCGCCGCCCGCAAGACCGAAGGGCGGGACCTTGCGGTGGTTGGAGAGGATGGCGGCGGCCATGGGCTCCAGGAACCGGATCTTGCGGATGGTCCCATCCCCGCCCTTGTGCCGGCCCTTGCCGCCGGAGCCGCGGTTGATGCGGTGGCTCTCCAGCATGACCGGGTAGCGCCACTCCAGGACCTCGGGGTCGGTCAGGCGGGAGTTGGTCATGTGGGTGTGGACGGCGGACGTGCCGTCGAAGTCGGGGCCGGCGCCGGAGCCGCCGCAGATGGTCTCGTAGTACTGGTAGCGGTCGTTGCCGAAGGTGAAGTTGTTCATCGTGCCTTGTGCGGCGGCGAGGAAATTCAGGGCACCGTAGAGCGTGTCGGTGACCCATTGCGAGGTCTCGACATTGCCGGCGCAGACGGCGGCCGGGTAGCTGGCAGCAGACGATCGAGCCTTCGGGAAGGATGATGTCGATCGGCTTGAGGCAGCCCTCGTTCATCGGGATGTCGGCATCGACCAGGGTGCGGAAGACGTAGAGCACGGCGGCCCGGGTGACGGCCGCCGGTGCGTTGAAGTTCCAGGGCTGCTGCGGCGAGGTGCCGGTGAAGTCGACCGTGGCCCGGCGGGCCTCGCGGTCGATCGAGATCCGGACCCGGACCTCGGGGCCGGCGTCGTGCGGGTAGACGAACTCGCCGTCCTTCAGCACGTCGAGGACGCGGCGGACGCTCTCCTCGGCATTGTCCTGGATGTGGCCCATGTAGGCGCGGGTGGTGTCGAGGCCGAACTGGTCGACCATGCGGGCAAGCTCGTTGGCCCCGCGCCGGCAGGCGGCGATCTGGGCCTGGAGGTCGGCCACGTTCTGCACCGGGTTGCGGGCCGGGTAGGGGCCGGAGGCCAGGAGCTCGTTGAGGGCGGCTTCGCGTAAAGTACCGTGCTCGACGAGGTGGAAGTTGTCGAACAGCACGCCCTCCTGGTCGATATGCGTGCTGTCGGGCGGCATCGAGCCCGGCGTGATGCCGCCGATGTCGGCATGGTGGGCGCGCGAGGCGGTGAGGAAGAGCAGGCGGCCGTCGTGGAAGACGGGCATCACCACCGTAACGTCGGGCAGGTGGGTGCCACCGTTATAGGGGTTGTTGAGGGCGTAGACGTCGCCCTCGCCCATCTCGTCGCCCCGGAGCTTCAGGATCGTGCGCACCGATTCGCCCATCGAGCCCAGGTGGACCGGCATGTGCGGGGCATTGGCGATCAGGTTGCCGTCGGGGTCGAAGATGGCACAGGAGAAGTCGAGCCGCTCCTTGACGTTGACCGAGTAGGCGGTGTTCTGGAGCGTGACGCCCATCTGCTCGGCGATGGTCATGAAGAGATTGTTGAAGATCTCGAGCAGGATCGGGTCGGACTTGGTGCCCAGTGCCGTGCGCTTGGGCAGAGGCTCGACGCGCTCCAGGAGCAGGTGGTCGTGGACGCTCACCTCGAGCGCCCAGCCGGGCTCGACCACGACCGTGGTGGTCTCCCCGCAGACCAGGGCCGGGCCGGCGATCCGGTCGCCCGGGCAGCAGCGCCTCGCGGCGGTAGATGCCGGCCGCAACCTCCTCCGGTGGCTGGTGCGGCGCCCGGTTGGTGAACACGGGCGTGTGGCCCACGGGCTCGAGCGGGGCCGTGCGCTGGCGCCAGCGCCTGCTCGGGCTCCAGCACCTCCTCCATGCCGCCCACGCCCTCGACCGTGACGGCCTCGACCACGAGGCCACGGCCGGCGACGGTGAAGCCGTAGCGGCTCTTGTGCTCGGCCTCGAAGGCGGCCCGCATGGCACCGGGCTCGTCCAGCGCCACCTCCAGCGGGGCGTCGGTCCCGGCATAGCGGAGGTGGGCGCGGGCCTCGGTGGTGATGCGGGCCTCGGGCACGTGCTGGGCCAGCAGCTCCCCGCGGACGGCCCCGCCAGCTCGGCCGCCACGGCAGCAAGCTCTACTGACAGGCCCTCTGCCAAGTCCTTGTCGACGGCGCGCTGGCGCAGCGTGCGGATCTCGGCCAGGCCCATGCCGTAGGCGGAGAGGACGGAGGCGTAGGGGTGGATCATCACCCGGCCGATGCCCAGGAGGTCCGCCACCTGGCAGGCGTGCTGGGCGCCGGCACCGCCGAAGCAGACCAGGGTGTAGGTGCTGACGTCGATCCCGCGCTGGATGGTGATCTTCTTGATCGCGTTCGCCATGTTGTCGTTGGCGATGGCAAGGCAGCCCTGGGCCAGCTCCTGCGGGCTGCGTCGCACGCCGGTGGCGGCCTCGACCTCGGCCGCGAGCTGCGCGAAGCGCTCGTGGACCACGGCCGCATCGAGCGGCTGGTCGGCATGCGATCCCGAACACGGGCGGGAAGAACTCGGGCACCAGCTTGCCGACCATGAGGTTGGCATCGGTGACCGCGAGCGGCCCGCCGCGGCGGTAGCAGGCGGGGCCGGGATTGGCGCCGGCACTCTCAGGCCCGACGCGGAAGCGGCCGCCGTCGAAGGCGATGATCGAGCCGCCACCGGCCGCCACGGTGTGGATCTTCATCATGGGTGCGCGCATCCGCACACCCGCGACCTCGGTCTCGAACGCGCGCTCGTAGGCACCCGCATAGTGGGCGACGTCGGTCGAGGTGCCGCCCATGTCGAAGCCGATGATGCGCTCGAAGCCGGCGACGGCGGCGGTCTTCACCGCCCCCACGATGCCCCCGGCGGGGCCGGAGAGGATGGCGTCCTTGCCGGCGAAGCGGTGCGCGTCGACCAGGCCGCCGCTGGACTGCATGAACATGAGCCGGGTGCGGCCGGTCTCGGCGGCGACACGGTCGACATAGGCGCGCAGGATCGGAGACAGGTAGGCGTCGACCACGGTGGTGTCGCCACGGCCCACGATCTTCATCAGCGGGCTGGTCTCGTGGCTGACCGAGACCTGCGTGAAGCCGACCTCGCGGGCGATCTCCGCCACCGCCTCCTCATGCGCGGTCTGGCGGTAGCCGTGCATCAGCACGATGGCGACGGCGCGGAAGCCGCTGGCATGCGCTGCCTCGAGGTCGGCACGGGTGCGGGCGATGTCCAGCGGCTGCACCACCGTCCCGTCCGCCAGCACCCGCTCCTCGATCTCGACCACGGCGGTGTAGAGCTGCTCCGGCAGGACGATGTGGCGGGCGAAGATGTCGGGACGGGCCTGGTAGCCGATGCGCAAGGCATCCCCGAGGCCGCTTGTGATCGCCAGCACGGTGGGCGTGCCCTTGCGCTCGAGGAGCGCGTTGGTGGCGACCGTGGTGCCCATCTTCACGGCCTCGATCGCCTCGTCCGGCAGTGGGGCGTCGGCGTTCAGGCCCAGGATCGTGCGGATGCCGTGCAGGGCGGCGTCGCGGTACTGCTCCGGGTTCTCCGAGAGCAGCTTGCGGATGGCGATGGTGCCGTCGGGGGCCCGGGCCACGATGTCGGTGAAGGTGCCGCCGCGATCGATCCAGAACTGCCACACGCGCGTCCGCCCTCCGCACCTGCCCTACCGCCCAGCTATAGCGGGCCTGCACCATCCCGCCTACGCCCGCGATCCTACGCGCAAGATCAACAGGAATTGCGCCTCAGGATGGATTACCCTAGGGAGAGATAACGTGTAGGTTTGCCCACAACACAGGCGAGGAGCGCGGGTGCCACGGTGCTGAGCGTACACCGGCAGGGCACGCGACCCGAGCGGAGCGAGCATGGCGCTCCGGATTCGGCGGGTGAGGCCAAGCGACCGCACGAAGCGCGCCTGCGGCCACGGGCGGAGCTTCTGGATCAGCTCCTGCAGCGCCAGCCGCTGCTGGCCCTGGTCAATCTGGCGGCGGCAGGTCTGGCCGCCTTCACCCTGAGCCAGACGGCCGCAGCATCGATCCTGATCGGATGGCTGACCTTCGTCCTCGCGACCCAGCTCGTGCGGGTCGTGACCTACCTGCGCTTCAGCAGGCCCCCGATCGGCCCGGATCACGTGCCGCAGCTCGCGAGCTGGCTCACCTGGAGCTCACTCGCGGCGGGGCTTGCCTGGGGCCTGTTCGGGGCCGCCTTCGGCGCCGGCGAGGACCGCATCGCCCAGGTGCTGGTGCCGTTCGTGCTAGCCGGCATGTCGGCCGGGGCGATCACCGCCCTCCCCTCCCATCCGCCGGCCTTCCTGGGCTTCGTGCTTCCGTCCCTGCTGCCCTATATCCTGACCCTGGTCTCGCGCGGCGACCGCCTGGCCCTGATGATGGCGGCGATCACGGCGGTCTACCTCGCCGGCATCAGCGTCATGGCGCTCGACCTGCACCGGTCGCTGCGCCAGGCCGCAAGGGCGCACTGGCGCAACCTGCGGCTGGTGCGCCGGCTCGAGCGCTCGCGCCGCGACCTCGAGCAGCGGGTCGACCAGCGCACGACCGAGCTGCGGGCCGTCAACGAAGCCCTGGTGGGCGAGGTGGCGCAGCGGCGCCGTTCCGAGCAGCGTGTCCGCCACCTGCTGGCACACGACGCGCTCACCAACCTGCCGAACCGGCTGCTCCTGCTCGACCGGCTGCACCACGCGCTGGTCCGCACCCGGCGCTATGGCGGGCTGGTGGCGGTGATGGCCTTCGACATCGACCGCTTCAAGGAGATCAACGACACGCATGGCCACCCGGCCGGCGACGCCGTGCTGCGCGAGATCGCGGCCCGGATCCGGAGCGTGCTCCGCGCCACGGACACGGCGGCCCGGATCGGCGGCGACGAGTTCGCGCTCGTGGTCCCCGACCTCGCCGATCCGAGCGGTGCCGTCCGCCTGGCCGAGAAGCTGCTGGCCGTGTGCGACGAGCCGATCGACGCCGCGGGCCTCACGCTCTCGATCTCGATCAGCATCGGGATCGCCCTCTACCCGCTGCACGGCGAGGAGGTGGACGACCTGCTGACCGGCGCCGACCTCGCCCTCTACGGGGCCAAGGCCGCCGGCCGCAACCGCTGGCTCCTGTTCTCGGCCGACCTCAGGGCCGCGGCGCACGCGCGACGGCGGCTCGAGTTCCAGCTTCGCGACGCCGTGGCACGCGACCAGCTCCGTCTCGTCTACCAGCCGCGCTTCTCGCTCGACGACAACCGGATGGTGGCGGCCGAGGCACTCCTGCGCTGGCAGCATCCCGAGCACGGCAATCTCAGCCCGCGCGACTTCATCGGCGTGGCGGAATCGAGCGGTGTGATCCGCGAGATCGGGCGCTGGGTCCTGCGCGCGGCCTGCGAGCAGGCCAGGGTGTGGCGCGATGCCGGGATGCCGGTGCGGGTCGCGGTCAACCTGTCGCCAGTCGAGTTCCGCCAGCCCGACCTGCCGGACCAGATCCGGGCCACGCTGGAGGCGGCCGGGATCGAGCCGGCACTGCTCGAGCTGGAGATCACCGAGAGCGCTTACATGGACCAGCGCGCCGACGGGCTGGAGGACGAGCTGCAGCGGGTCAAGGCGCTGGGGGTCCAGCTCGCGATCGACGATTTCGGCACTGGCTATTCCTGCCTCTCCTACCTCCGCTGGGTGCCGTTCGACATCCTCAAGATCGACCGCAGCTTCGTCACCAACATGGTCGAGGACCAGCGCGACGAGGCGATCGTGCGCACCATCGTCACCCTCGCCCGCCACCTCGACAAGACCGTGGTCGCCGAGGGCGTGGAGAAGCCCCACCAGCTGGCCGCGCTGCGCCGGCTTGGCTGCCACGAGGCGCAAGGCTTCCTGCTGGGCCGCCCGGTCGCAGCCGAGGTCATCCGTCCGCTCGTGGCGGCTTGAGCCGGCCCCGGCATTCCTCGATGCTGGAGGAGGACGAGCGGCACGAGGAGCGGTCGGGACGGAATGGCTGATCCGGCCCTGGTAGAAGCGATCGAGCAGGCGTCGCTCTGGGCGTGGCCGCCGCGCGAGACACGCTACCTGCATGGCTGGCTCCTGCGCGCGGGCGGGACCGGCTCACGGCGGGTGAGCTCGGCGCGCACGCTGGCGTTCGACGGTGCCGTTCCGGTCGAGCGGGCGATCGCGGAGGCCGCGGCCTGGTACGAGGCCCGCGACCTGCCTTGCGCGTTCCAGCTCACGGAGCTCACCGCTCCCGCCGACCTGGACCGGCGGCTCGACGAGCTGGGCTATGGCCTGGCCACGCCGACGCTGGTGATGACGGCACCGCTCGACGGCAGCATCGAAGGCGAGGGCGTCGAGCTTCTGCATCGCCCGAGCCAGATCGTCCTCAACGCCATGGCCGAGCCGGGCTGGACGGACGCGCTGCGGCGGGAGCGTGCGGCCCTCCTGGCGCGCATCCGCCGGCCGTACCGCCTGGGGCTCGTGACCGTCGGCGGCGAGCCGGCGGCAGGGGGGCTCGTGGTGGCCGATGGCGAGCTCGCCGGCCTTTTCGGCCTGCGCACGCAAGCACCCTTCCGCCGCCAGGGCATGGGCCGCCGGCTCCTCCGTGGGCTCCTGGCCTGGGCCCGGGCGCAAGGTGCGCGGCAGGCCTACCTCCAGGTCGAGGAGGCGAACGGGCCGGCGCGCGCGCTCTACGGCGAGGAGGGCTTCGCGCCGGTCTACCGCTACTGGTATCGGGTCGCACCCGGGGCCTGAGTTGCGCGAGTGCCAGGCACGGACTACCTCCATGGCGCGGCCCCAGGGTCCGCGGAGCGGAGGGTACATGGCCAGGTCGATGATCGCGCTTGCAGCCTTGGTGACCGTCATGGGCTCGGGCGGTGCCGCCTTGGCGGCTTCGGTCGATCCGTCCGTCACGCAGATGACCTTCGAGGCGGCCGACCGGGACGGCGACGGGCAGGTCTCCGAGCCCGAGCTGGTGGCGGACCTGGCGGCGGCCTTCAACTCGCTCGACGCCAACAAGGACCGGGCGCTGGAGGAGAGCGAGGTGCCGCAGGCCAGGCCCGGCGGCTTCAAGGCGGCCGACACCGACGGCGACGGCAAGCTCACCTTCAACGAGGCCGTGGCGGTCAAGCTGAAGGAGCTGGCCGCCTTCGACGCCAATGGCGATGGGCAATATTCCCTGGAAGAGATCCGGCGCTACGACGAGAGCCGCTAGGTTGGGCCCTCGCCAGTCGCGGAGGTGGTTGGAGATGACGAGCGTGATGTCCTATCGGCGTTTGCCCCTGGCCCTGCTGCTGGCGGCCGGGCTGGGCCTCGGCGGATGCGGCGGTGGCGGCACGACCGGTGCCCCCGGCTATGGCGGGCTGAGCTCGCCCGGCGTCGGCACGGCCGCAGGTGCGGTGGGCGGTGCCGCACTGGGCCGCTGGGTCGCCGGCGGCAACAACAACATGGCGGCGATCCTGGGCGGTGCAGCACTGGGCGGCCTCGCCGGCAACGTCTTCGCCGACAAGCCCTCCAACGTGCGCAAGCAGCAGGAGGCCGAGGTCGCCAGGAGTGCCGAGCAGCAGCGCCAGCTCGACTATGAGCGGCAGAGCCAGCTCCAGAAGGAGGAGGTCAACAAGCAGATCGAGGACCAGCGCCTGTTCGACGAGTGGAAGGCGCAGCGCGGCGGCGGCGCCCAGACCGCGGCCATCCCCGCCACCACCAGCAGCGAGGACGTGGTCACGGCCCAGCGCCTGCTGACGGCGCTGGGCTACTATCGCGGCCCGGTCGACGGCATGAGCGGCGGCCAGACCCGCTCGGCGGTGATGCAGTTCGAGCAGGCGCAAGGGCTGCCGCAGACCGGCGTGGTGACCCCGGCCCTGATCAGCCGGATGCGCTCGGTCCTCTGACCCGATCGGCCGGCCGGCGCGGGGCTACCTGCGCTGGCCGGGCCATCGCCTCAGAGCAGCTTCGGGATCGTCGTGGCGATCAGGATGAGCCCCGAGGCGGTCAGCAGTCCCAGGATCACCGTCCGGAAGGTGGCATCGCTGAAGCGGCCATAGAGCTTGAGGCCGATGAAGCTTGGCAGCAGCACGGCTGCCGCGACCACCGGAAAGAGCCGTACGGCCTGCCCGGTGACGGTGCCGGAAGCGATGTAGGTGATCATCGTCAGCGCCTGCATCGCCAGGTTGAAGCCCTGGATCATCGCCCGCTGGGTGTCGCGGTCCCAGCCGCGCAGCGCTGCCCACAGGGACGGAGCCGGGCCCGACAGCCCGCCGAGCCCACCCATCACGCCGCCGACCAGCCCGACCGCCGCATCCGCCAGGCGTCCGCCGCGCACCACGCGCGGGAGGTCGCGCGCCAGCAGCATCACCGGAGCCCAGACCGCGAGCAGGATGCCCACCGCAAGCTTGAACACGAGCGGATCGATCTGCTGCAGGAGGGCGACGCCCGCGGGCACCCCCAGGAAGCCACCGGCAACGAGGGGCAGGATCCGCGGCAGGCTGAAGCCGCGCCGCAGCGCCCTCACGGACAGCACCTGGCCCACGAGCGAGCCGAAGACGACCAATGGACCGGTCAGGACGGGGTCGAGCGTCCACGCCCACACCGCCATGGCAGTGAGGCCGAACGCCGTACCGGAGAGACCCTGCACGAGCCCGCCGGCCACGGCGCCGAGCACGACGCTGACGGTGAGCGGGTCCATCAGGACCCTCCCCGTCTCGGTTCCGGCTGAAAGGTCGTGCGCAGGCTGGGACCGAGCCTGAAGCCCCGATTGGCGCCCGAACGCTACTTGATGAACCCTAAGCTCTCCAGCTTCACCAGCACCCGGTGCGCCGCGAGGTCCGGCGTCAGCTCCTCGGTCACGATCCGCACCTCCGGGTTCTCCGGCGCCTCGTACGGATCCGAGATGCCGGTGAACTCCTTGATGATGCCGGCGCGGGCCTTGGCGTAGAGGCCCTTGCGGTCGCGGGCCTCGCAGGTCTCGAGCGAGGTGGCGACGTGGACCTCGAGGAAGCCGCCGAGCGGCTCGATCATGTCGCGGACCTTGCGGCGGGTCTGCGTGTAGGGGGCGATGGGGGCGCAGATGGCGATGCCGCCGTTCTTGGTGATCTCGCTCGCGACATAGCCGATGCGGAGGATGTTGAGGTCGCGGTGCTCGCGGCTGAAGCCGAGCTCGCTGGAGAGGTGCTTCCTCACCATGTCGCCGTCGAGGAGGGTGACGGGGCGGCCGCCCAGCTCCAGGAGCTTGACCAGGAGGGCGTTGGCGATGGTCGACTTGCCGGAGCCGGAGAGGCCGGTGAAGAAGACCGTGAAGCCCTGCCGGTGGCGGGGCGGGTGGGTGCGGCGCAGCTCCTCGACCACCTCGGGGAAGGAGAACCATTCCGGGATCTCCAGCCCCTCGTGCAGGCGGCGGCGCAGCTCGGTGCCGGAGAGGTTGAGGACGGGCTCGTCCTTCTCGACCTCGTCCTCCTGCACGTACTGGGCCCGCGCCTGCGAGAAGACGAGGTTGTGGAACGGCACCATGGTGATGCCGAGTTCCTCCTCGTGCTGCCTGAACAGCTCCTGGGCATCGTAGGCGCCGTAGAAGGGCTTGCCCTTGCTGTCGTTGCCGGGCCCGGCATGGTCGCGGCCGACGATCAGGTGGGTGCAGCCATAGTTCTTGCGGATGATGCCGTGCCAGAGCGCCTCGCGCGGGCCCGCCATCCGCATGGCGAGGTGGAGCAGGCTCAAGGTCGTGGTCTGCTCGGGATACTGCCGCAGCAGCTTCTCGTAGCAGCGCACGCGGGTGAAGTGGTCGACGTCGCCGGGCTTGGTCATGCCGACGACCGGCTGGATCAGGAGGTTGGCCTCGGCCTGCTGGGCGGCGCGGAAGGTCAGCTCCTGGTGCGCCCGGTGCATCGGGTTGCGGGTCTGGAAGGCGATCACGCGCCGCCAGCCCAGCTTCTGGAAGCGGGCGCGCAGCTCCTGGGGCGTGTCGCGCAGATGGCGGAAGTCGTAGTGGGTCGGCGCCTCGATGCCCTGGAGACGACCGCCGAGATAGACCTCGCCGGCTTCGCCCATCAGGTAGCGCACCGCCGGATGGGCGTTGTCCTGGGTGCCGAGCACGGCCAGGGCCTCGGCCCGCTTGTCGGGCCGCCAGCGGTCCTCGACCGCCATGGTGGCGACGAGGACACCTTCGCGGTCACGCAGGGCAATGGTCTCGCCGATCTCGAGCTGGTCGGCGAAGGCCGGCGTCACGTCGAGCGTGATCGGCATCGGCCACAAGGTCCCGCTCTCCAGCCGCATGTCGCTGAGGACGCGCTCATAGTCGGCCCGGCGCAGGAAGCCATCGAGCGGCGAGAAGGCGCCGTTGAGGAGCAGCTCCAGGTCGCAGAGCTGGCGCTCGCTCAGGTCCCACGACTTGTAGCCGCGCGACGCGCGCTTCGCGGCCTCCACCTCGGCCGGGCCGAGATAGAGATCCTTGAGCTCGCCGCCGTGCGGCTCCTTGAACGCACCCATCCTCGATCCTTCGCCCTCTGAGGCCGCAGTGGGACGCTGCCCACGTCCGGGTAGAACAATGCCGTGCGGCCATGCCCGTTACTGGGGGCGAGCACATACCCCGATCGGGTGCCGCTCGGAAAGCCCGGCTCGCCCGGCCTTCTGTGGTCGAGAGGGCACACAGACTGGATTTGCGCGAAGAAGGATGGCAGCACTGCCCCGAACACGGGGCGCTAAAGGCTGATCACCGCCAGGGTCGGCGGAGGCCGCCCCGCAGGCGGGCGGCCTCCCCTCCCGCCTTCACAGCTGGGCTGCGATGGCGTCGGCAATCACCTTCTGCCCGCGAGCATTCGGGTGCAGCTTGTCCGGGCCGATCAGCCTCGGATCGGCAAGCAGATTGAAGAGATCGACTATTCTCGTACCGTAGGTTTCGGCGACCTCATTCACGAAAGTGTTCCAGGCTTGCGAGCGGGTGGTCATCGTCGCCTGCTTAGCCGTGCCTTTGTAGAGCGGCATACGGCCCAGATCCGGGATCTGCACCAGGATCAGCTTGCCGCCTGCGGCGATCACGGCGGGATTGAAAGTCCCGACCGCCGTCCGATAGGCCGACTTGGATGCCTCCAGGTTATCGGTCAACTGGACGTCGTTGATGCCGATGAACAGGATCAGGTCGTTGCCGACCGGCTTGCCCGCGGCGGTCCATTTCTTGACCTGCGTGGTCAGCCTCTTGCCTGCCAGGCTGGTCAAAGCCGAGTTGCAGACCGCTCCGCTCTTGGCGAAGTTGTCGTCGCCCAGCGCCAGCTTGTAGTACCAGGTCGTGCTCGGCGCCGTGAAGCTGTCGCCGAAAGCCGTGGCCGTCGTGGCCGAAGCAGAGGCGCTGCCTGTGGCGAGGGCCAGGACAGCGGCTAGAAAGATGCGTCGGATCACCTTGAACTCCCCACTCAGACAAGGCTGCTATAGTACCACGACGGTGGATCGTATGTGCCTGGACTCACAAACACGGCTGAAGCTGCGCGCGTAGAATGATACGCCTCGCCACCGGCGCGCAGGTGCGGCCGCCTCCAACGACATGACGCCGGCCCGCCGGGAAGGTCGCCGACCTGCCGCGACCCCAGCGCTTGTGCCGGGCGCGGGAGGCTAGATCCGTCCCATCAGGACCAGGATCAGCACGATGATCAGGATCAGGCCAAGGCCGCCGCTCGGGTAGTAGCCCCAGCCGGAGCTGTGCGGCCAGGTCGGCAACGCACCGACCAGGAGAAGGATCAGGATGATGAGAAGGATCGTACCCAGCATGTTCCGCCCCCGCTGATCTTCTACTAAGTTTCTGGGAAACACCGCAGGAACGTCCCTGGTTCCTGGGTAGCACCGCTCGGCGCACTCCTTGGCGCCAGAGCGACAGCAGCGGCCTCGCGCGAGGAGCCGACATGATGTCCCGATCAGCCGACAAGGGCCATGTCGCGCGGGTCCTGCGCGAGGTCGGCACGCCGGCACTCTTCGTCTTCCTGTGGAGCACCGGGTTCATCGGGGCGAAGCTGGGTCTGCCCTATGCGGGGCCGCTCACCTTCCTGGCCCTGCGCTTCGCGCTCGCGGCAGCACTGCTGCTCCTGCTCGCTCTCGCCACGCGCGCCCCCTGGCCGAGCCAGGGGGTCGAGCTCGCTCACTACGCGGTAGCCGGGCTGCTCGTTCACGGCCTCTATCTGGGCGGCGTCTATGTCGGCATCTCGCTGGGGGTCGAGGCCGGCGTGTCCGCCCTCATCGTCAGCCTCCAGCCGCTCCTCGTCGCCATCTTCGCCGGCCTCGTGCTGGGCGAGCGGGTGGCACGGCACCAGTGGCTGGGCCTGGCGCTGGGCCTGGCAGGCGTGGTCCTGATCCTGGCCCGCAAGCTCGGCCATGGGCTGGGCGACGCGCTGGGCGTCCTCGCCTGCCTCGTGGCCCTGCTCGGGATCACCATGGGCACGATCTACCAGAAGCGCCACTGCGCCGGCATGGATCTGAGGACCGGCAACGTCATCCAGTTCGCGGCGGCGGGCCTCGGCACGGGCCTGGTGGCCCTGCTCGTCGAGGACAACCGCGTCACCTGGAGCGGCGAGTTCGTCTTCGCCCTGCTGTGGCTCGTGCTGGTCCTCTCGCTGGGGGCCATCTCCCTGTTCTACGTGCTGATCCGGCGCGGTGCCGCCTCCCGGGTCGCCAGCCTGTTCTTCCTCGTGCCGCCCTGCACCGCACTCCTCGCCTGGCCGCTCTTCGGCGAGACACTGGGGCCGCTGGCCCTTCTCGGCATGGCGCTCACCGTGGCCGGCGTAGCGTTGGCGAGCCGGCCGGCACCCGGGCCTCGGCGCCTTCCAGGCTGACGGGTCCCCTTGCCGGTCAGGTGCCGCCGCGGCGCCAGCAGGACAGCAGCGGCCCGCTGCGAGCCCAGCACCGGGTCGGTCGCCGGCAGCGGGACGGACGCGATGTTCGCCAGCACGCCCGGTCGCTCGCCCTCCCCGCCGCGGCAGAGATCGGCCACCTGGCCTGCCGGGTAGGCGCCCACGACCAGGAGGTCGGGCGAGGAGCCCTCGTTCTTGTGCCCGACGCCGGCCGGGATCACGACCACGTCGCCGGGCCCGAGATCGGCCGTGATCCCCTGCTCACCGCCGAGCTTCACCCGGACCGTGCCCCGCGCGATGCCCAGCACCTCGTGCGCCGTGCTGTGAAAATGGTGATAGCCGTAGATGCCGTTGCGCCAGCTTCCGCCCCAGCCATGACGCCGGAACAGCACCTCGAAGCCGCATGCGGGATCGTCCGCCGGGAGTTCGGCCGCCTTGCGGTAGAGGAGCAGCGGCAGGTCGGGATTGTTCGGGATCCGGCCGTCATCCGCGAAGCGGTGCTTCTCGGGGGCCATGGCCTGCTCAGACATAGATCATCTTCCTGGTCATCCCGCCGTCGATCACGATGTTCGCTCCGGTGACGAACCCCGACCGGTCGCCCAGGAGATAGGCCACGAGCTCCGCCACGTCCTCCGGCTGGCCGACGCGCCCTGCCGGATGCTGCGCATGGTCCTCGGGCCGGAGGTCTTCCCCGCGCGTGTCGATCCAACCCGGGCTGATGCAGTTCACCCGCACCTCGGGGCCGAGGCTCACCGCGAGCGCATGGGTGAGCGCCACGAGACCGCCCTTGCTCGCCGCATAGGCCTCGGTATCCGGCTCCGACATCAGGGCGCGGGTCGAGGCCACCGTCACCATGGCGCCGCGTGCCGCCCGCAGATGCGGAGCCGCGTGTTTCGCGAGGAGGAAGGCCGCGGTCAGGTTGGTGTCGATCACCCGCCGCCATTCGGCGAGCGTCAGCTCCATGACCGGTTTCCTGATCATGAGCCCGGCATTGCTGACGACGGCGTGAAGCCCGCCCAGCCCGGCAACGGTCCCCGACACGGCAGCCTCCACCGCCGCCTCGTCGGCAACGTCGGTGTCGTGGAACAAGGCGCCCAGCTCGCGCGCGGCTCGCTCCCCGCTTCCGACATCGTTGTCGGCCAGCGCCACGGCCCAGCCGTCGGCGACGAGCCGGGCTGCGATCGCCCGCCCGATCCCGCGTGCTGCACCCGTGACCAGCGCTACCCTGCTCTCGGCCATGTCACCTCCGCGGCGTCACCGTCACCGGCTCCACGGCCCGAGTGCCGAGCATCAGCGGCTGGCTTCCCGCGCAGCATCCCGCTCGACAAGGCAACCGGCACCCGTGTGCTGGATGCCGCCCGCCGCCCGGCCTGTTGAGCCGAACCCCTTCCAAGCACCGCCGCAAACGACTACCTTCGGCCCCATTCGGGGCGTAGCTCAGCCTGGTAGAGCGCCAGCTTTGGGAGCTGGATGCCGCGTGTTCGAATCACGCCGCCCCGACCAATCATCCGTGGATCTGACCCCGTCGGGCGAGCAGCACGCCCGCGGTCACGGCGAGGCCCAGTAGGGCAGCCGCTGCCATGCCGCTGTTCACCGTTCGGCGGCCGTAGGAGCCCCATTGCCCTCGCATGCCCGTACCTTGCGGAATCGGGCGCAGCACGGCACCGGCGGTGTGGGGCACGGGCTCGCCCGAGCGCATGAGCTTGCGCTCGGCCAGGCGGGCGAAGAGGCGGCCGGCCCAGTCCGGGAGGAGGGCACCGGCGGCCGCCGTGCCGGGCGGCACGCCGATGTGGAGGGCGCGGCGGGGACGGTGGGCGAGGTCGACGATCTGCTCGGCCACATCCTCGGGGTCGAGGTGGGCGGTGAGGTCGGCCAAGCTGTGGCCGGTATAGTTGCCGGCGTGGTAGTGGGCCGGCGTGTCGACGAAGGTGGGGTAGACACCGCAGACCTGGATGCTGCTGCGGGTCGCGAGCTCGTAGCGCAGCGAATCGGTGAAGCCTGTAAGGCCATGCTTGCTGGCCGCATAGCTCGTGGCCCAGGGGGTGGGCAGGTACCCGCCGACCGAGATCATGTTGATCAACGTGCCGTGCCCGCCCCGGGCCATGAAGTGGGGCAGCACGGCATAGGCGCCGTTCATGGTGCCGATCAGGTTCGCCTCGACCACGCGCCGGTGATCCTCGAGCGGCACACGCTCGAACGGCCCGACAACGCCAACGCCTACATTGTTGAACCAGATGTCGATGCTGCCGAATCGGTGGATGGCCGCCTCCGCCAGTGCCCGCGTCTGGCCGGCATCGGTGACGTCGGTGGGCACAGCCAGCGCACGGGCACCCAGGGCCTCGCAGGCGCGCGCAGCATCGCGCAGCGCCTCCTCGCGGCGGGCCGCGAGAACGAGGTTGGCGCCGCGGCGGGCAAAGGCGCGGGCGGTGGCAAGGCCGATGCCGCTGGAGGCACCGGTGATGACGACGGTGACGTCGTGGAAGCTGGGCATGATCCCCTCCCTGCGGTCCGCTCTCTGCGGGGCAGAACGGCGGGTCGGGGTCGACGTTCCTGGGAGCCCTCCCTCACGATCGCTCGTGTTCCGCGGACGGACAGGATTGGCGGGCAGAAGCGCCTATGTGGCCACCTGCAGACCTACAGCTCGGCAGCGCCGCCGGGTCCTGGGTGGCGAGCGTCAGGCGGCGAGGGAGGCGCCTTCGATGCGTGGCGCCGTGGGGGCGGCGGTTGGGGTCTGGCCCTCGACGAGGCTGTTCCAGGCTTCGCGCAAGTCGCCGAGGCGGGCGATGACCTCGTCGCACAAGGCGGGATCGTTGGCAGTGTTGATCGCCTGGAGGCGCAGGCCGACATAGATGTAGAGGCGGTCGAGCAGGCGGGCGATGTCGCCGCCGCGCTCGAAGTCGAGGCAGGCATGGAGCGCGTCGACGATGGCGGCCGCCTTCTGCACCGCGTTGAAGCGGTCCTCGATCCGGCCCTCCGCGATCGCCAGCTTCGCCTCCCCTACTTTGCGGATTGCCCCGTCATAGAGCATCACCACTTGGCGGAGCGGCGGGACGGCCTGTGCCGCGTGCCCGTACGCCGCGGCGGCCCGAGCCGGTGCCCTCGTCATCGACCGCTCCTTCCCACTCACCCGTCCTGCGAGAACGCACTCATCTGAGCACGCACCTGCTCCAGCATCGATTTCGCGAGTGACAGGGCCGTCTCCATGGCCCCGAACCGCTCGATCAGCTGTTCCCGGTAGCGCTCCGTCCTGACCTCGATCTGCTCGATCTCAGTCTGGTAGCTGCTGTTCCGCTGTTCCAGATCATCCGCGGCCTGGGTTAACGTTCCCTGAAACTCGTCCACGGCACCGTCGAGAAAGTTGTAGAGCCGGTCGGCGATGCCCTGCGTGGCGGTGACATCGATGCTGGCGCTGCCCTGCCCGGTCCACAGCATCTCGAGCCCGGCATAGGCGGTGCCGGAGCGACCCTTGAGCAGGCCGCCGCTCACGTCGAGCGCCACGCCGTCCGCGGTGGCACTCTCCGGAACGCCGTCGCCATCCGCGTCGACGATGCTGACGGTAAAGCTCGTGTCGGCGAGGTCGTTGGTGCGCGCGAACACGCCGAGATCGGCCGAGCTCGCCGTGAAGCGGAACTCCAGCACGTTGCGCACGGCGTCGAGGTCGGTGACGAGCTTCTCGTCCAGCACCGCCTCGTCGAGCTTCAGATGGTTGCCGGGGTCGAGCTTGATGCCGATCCCGGCAAGCGAGCTCAGCGCACCTGCGCCCAGGCCCGCCACGGGCGAGCCCACCGCGCTGCCGATGCCCTGACTCAGGCTGCGCAGCAGGGAGTCGCCGAACAGCACGGCGTCGTCGGCGAGCTCGCCGGTCTCGCTCACCGCTGCGTGCTTGCCGACAAAGTCGCGATAGGCGTTGTAGGCCTCCACGAAGCCCCGCAGCCGCTCCTTCACGTCGCCGAGCGAGCGCTCGACCTCCACCGTCACGGTGGTCCCCGGATCGGCCCGGAACAGGCTGAAGGTCATCCCGTCGATCACATCGGTGATCTGGTTCGTGGACCGGGTGACGGCGACGCCGTCGACCGAGATCCTGGCCTGCGCTGCCGCCGCCAGCGGATGGCTGAAAGTGGCACCGCCGTCGGCGGAGAGGCCCAGGATGCCCAGCACGTCGTCGCCGCCGGCTCCGGCCAGCGTCACCTCTTTCCCGGTCTCGTCGGCGGTGAGGACCAGGCGGAAGTCGGAGGCCGACACCTTCACGATACTGGCCGTGATCCCGGTCGTGGCGTTGGCGGCGTTGATCGCACCCTTCAGGTCGACCAGGTCCATGGTGCCGTCGACGGCGACTGAGGCGGTGCTGCCGCCGGCCAGGCCCAGCGTGAAGCTGCCGGCGAAGGCCGCACCGCCATTGGCCGTTCCGGCCAGGGCACCATCGCCCGTGAGCGCCTCGCTCGAGAGCTTGCGCGCGGTGGCCAGCTGCTCGACCACGATCTCGACCTTGCCGGTCGGCACCTTGTTGGCGGCGCTGACGCTGAGCAGGGTCGCCGGGGAGACGGTGGTGTCCGCGCTGTAGTAGACTTCCTTGGTCTCGAACAGGTTCTCCTGGGTGCCCAGGGCACCCGGCGGGTTGCGCAGGCCCGCCACGGCGGTGCGCAGGTTCTGCAGGAGACCGCGCAGCTCGGTATAGGCGGCGGCCTTGGCTTCGTTGCGGCTGATCTTGCTCTCGAGCCGGACCGCGGGGAGGCGCTTGGCCTCGACCAGGGCCTCGACCAGCTTGTCGGTGTCGATCTCGGAGCTGGAGCCGGCGAAGCGGGTGACCCCGCCCGAATTGGTCAGGTTGCCGAAGCTGATCCCGCTCGTAGCCATGGCAGCCTACTCCCTCATCCCGCTCACGCCTGGAGCACCACGAGCGGTGCCCCCGGCGGCGTGCGCATGGCCGCGAAGAAGCGGAGCAGCTCCTCCGGCGGCGCCTCCACGAGAACCTCGCCCGTCCGACGGTCGGCGACGCGATAGACCGCCCGTCCGGCCGCCTCGTCGTAGTAGCTGTCGACCGCCACCTCGCGACCGGGGAAGTGATCCGCGGCAGCCGCCGAGGCCAGCTGGGCCACCACATCGCCGGCCACCGGCATGGTTCCGATACCGTTCCCGGGTGGCGTGCCGGTGCGCGCGGGCGTAGGTGGGCGATGCGCAGGAGCCCAACCTTGCGGTCGGCAAAGGCGGTGAGGCTGGGCTGGTCGGGGTGGGCATGGCCGGGGTCATCGGCGGCAGGCAAGTGCCCGTTGGGGGCGGCGGTGGTCAGGACGCCGCCCCCGCTGGCACTACTGCAGCAGCCGCAGCAGGTTCTGCGGCATCTGGTTGGCCTGAGCGAGCATCGCCACGCTCGCCTGCATCAGCACCTGGGCGGAGCTGAAGCGCGACATCTCGGCCGCCATGTCGACATCCATGAGCGTCGCCCTGGCTGCGTCCAGGTTCTCGATCGAGGTCGCGAGATTGGCCGAGACGAACTCGAACCGCGACATTACCGCGCCGACGCTGGCGCGGGCGGAGTTGACAGTCGAGATCGCAGTATCAAGCGCGTTGCTGGCCGAGGTGGCGTTGCCGGCGGTGGTGATGCTGGTGCCGTGACGCCCAGCGCCGTGCCGTCGACATTGGCAAGGTTCACGGCGATGGTGTCGGTTGAGCCAGACCGACCTGGAAGCTCAGCGTGCCGGTGCCGGCGACCACAGGTGGGCCAGTGGCACCCAACAGGCGGTGCTGCGGCTGAGGTAAGGTCGGGTAAAAGCCTCGCCGGTGGCGGGGCGGAACGCACCGAAGATGTAGCCCTTGCCGCGCCGGCCATAATCAATCTCCTGCTTGGCTCGTCCGGCGGTCAGCCCGCTGGTCTCCACCAGGGTTTGGCCGGGGAAGGTCTTGGCGCTCTCCGGCCCCATCTCATCCAGGCAGACGACTACGCTGCCTGGAGGCGGGGCAGTGTAGAGGCTCTCGATCCGCCCCTTTTTCCGCGAACGCAGGATCGACCCGCTCCCCGAACCACGTCTCGTGCCGCCGCCAGCGCAAGCCTTCCTTGAGCAGGATCTCGTCGATCCGGCTGCGCTTGATCGCGAACCGTTTGTGTTCGCTCAGGTAGGCCGCGAGGCGGTGCAGCGTCCATGACCCGAACGGCAGGTCCAAGCGCTTGGGATCGGTCAGCGCGGTGGCGATCACCGTCGCCACCTGCTCGGGCGTATAGGTCGGCGGACGTTAGTAGCGTGATCGAAGTTGTTGAATGTGAAGCTGAAGCCGGCGTTGGCGAACTCGATCGTGCCCTCGAAGACGATGCCAGCGGTGGCAGGCGATCTGGACGGAGTGGGTGTCGCCAGTCGCCGGCGGGCCGTCCAGGGTGAAGGTGCCGCTGACGGTCATAGGCCAGGGTCAAGGTACCGTTGGCGGGAGTGCCGCTGAGATTCGACGCCGAATTCCCGAGCTGGCCAAGCCGGCGGCGGGCGCTACCGACTTACCGGCACCGCCTGCCAGCAGGACCGAGCCATTGAACTTGGTCTGGCCGGCGATGTCGGTGATCTGGGTCAGCAGGCCCTGATACTCCTGGTCGAGGAAGGCACGCTCAGAGTTCGTGACCGAGCCCGACTGCGCCTGCACCGCCAGCGCCTTCATCCGCTGCAGGATGTCGCTGATGCGGGCCATGCCGCCGTCGGCCACCTGGAGCAGCGAGGAAGCCTGACCGGCATTGACCGAGGCCTGCTTCAGCGCGGTCACGTCGGCCTTCAGCTTGGTGCCGATCGCCAGGGAGGCGGCGTCGTCCGAAGCCTTGACGATTCGCGAGCCGCTGGCCAGCTTGGCAAGCGAGCTCGAGGCATTGCTGTTGTTGATCGAGAGGTAACGAAGCGCCGTGTTGGCGGCGGTATTCGTCGTGCCAGTGAGAGCCATAGGAAGAACCCTTCTACATGAAGTCGGGCCTTTCGGCCCTTGCCCGACGGCCGGCTACTTGCCTGCCGCTGCCGCACACCCTGGCGGCATAAGAACCTAGAGCATCTTCCGTGCCAGTTGCCGACGGCGGTTGCCTCCCTCTGTGGAGCCGGGCGCTCAGGCTCGCACAGCTAGGCAGAACCTGCCGCTCCCGGCAGGTTCTGCCCGGCAGGACTTGCCTACCCTCGCCCGAAACCCCGGCGCTCACTGGCTTCCGAGCTGGCCCGAAAGCGACTTTGCCATCCGGAGATGCTCTTCCAGGGCGGGCAGCAGGGCCGAAGCGAGGTCCCGGACCTCGGCGTCCTTGCCGTTCTTCGCCTCGTCGGCAAAGGCGCTGACCGCCTTCTCGTGGTCCTCCACCATGGCAGCCATGTAGGCCCGGTCGAACTGCCCTGCGGACATCCCACTCATCTCGTGCTGCTTGGCGGTCTCCTCCTCGGCCGGGCGAAGCGGCGGGGTCCCGTAGGTGCCTTCAGCCTCGATCTTGTGCTTCTTCGCGAGCTCCAGGAGCTTCTGGTTCGCCTCGCCGTGGTCCTTGACCATGCGCTCCGCGAACTGCTTGACCTCGGCGTGCGAGGCCTTTTCCGCTGCCGCTTTGCCCATCTCGACCTCGGCCATCCCGTCGCGAATGGCCTTGGCCACGAACTGCGTGTCCGGCCCGGCAAGCGGTGCCGCCTCTTCGGCAATTGCGGCCGTGCCGCCCAGAAGTGACGCCGTCGCCGGCATCCCGGCCAGAGCAAGAAGGGCGAGACTGAAGGCTGCCTTCCTCATTGTCCGTTCTCCTTCGCGTGTTCCATGCCCGTGGCGCCTCCCGGATGCGACCTGCAGGGGAGCCGCCTCCCTGGCATTAAACGCCAGGCACTCGCCCGGTTTCCGCGAGAAGCGAGGCACGGCCCGGCTCCGCACCCGTTCAGCGCGCCCGGGGGAACGTGCGGATGGCCCGAACGCCGTGGTGGGCGCGCATCGAGGAGCCCAGGCGCCGGCGACGGCCACCGGCATGGCGGCTCCGGAACCCTCCTCCGCCGCGTCCGTTCGGAACGCCCGAGAGGAGTGACAAGCCATGCCCGATTCCGCCCGTCCCCTTGCCGTGGTCACCGGTGCCTCGACCGGCATCGGCTACGAGCTGGCAAGGATCTGCGCCCAGGAAGGCCACGACCTGCTGATCGCGGCCGACGAGCCCGCGATCCACACGGCCGCTACCGAGTTCCGTGGGCTCGGCGCCCATGTCGATGCTGTGGAAGCCGACCTCGCCACCGTGGAGGGCGTCGACCGGCTCTATGCGGCCATACGCGGCCGGCCGGTGGCGGCCCTCCTCGCCAATGCCGGGCGCGGCCTGGGCAAGGCCTTCCTCGACCAGGACTTCGCCGACATCCGGCGCGTCATCGACACCAACGTGACCGGCACGGTCTACCTGCTGCACAAGGTCGGTCGCGACATGCGCGGCCGCGACAGCGGGCGGATCCTGATCGTCGGCTCGATCGCCGGCTTCATGCCGGGCACCTATCAGGCAGTCTACAACGCGACCAAGGCCTTCCTCAATTCGTTCTCCTGGGCTCTCCGGGCCGAGCTGAAGGGCACCAACATCACCGTGACCTGCCTCATGCCGGGCGCCACCGAAACCGAGTTCTTCGAGCGCGCCGACCTGATGGACACCAAAATCGGTCAGGCGAAGAAGGACGACGCCGGCGAGGTGGCGCGGATCGGCTTCGACGCCATGATGAAGGGCAAGGGCGACGTGGTGAGCGGCTGGCAGAACAAGCTCCAGTCGGCCCTTGCCACCGTGATGCCGGCAGGCCTCGCGGCTGAGATGCACCGGGGTCAGGCGGCACCGGGCTCCGGCAAGAACTAGTTCTGCAGCAGCCGCAGCAGGTTCTGCGGCATCTGGTTCGCCTGGGCGAGCATGGCGACACCAGCCTGGGTCAGGACCTGGAGCGAGGTGAACTTCGACATCTCGGCCGCCACGTCGACGTCCATGAGCGTGGAACGGGCGGCATCCAGGTTCTCGACCGAGGTCGCGAGGTTGGCGGAGGCGAACTCGAAGCGCGACATCAGGGCACCCATGTCGGCGCGGTAGGAGTTCAGGCTCTGGATCGCCTGGTCCAGGGCCGTGCCGGCATTGATCGCGTTGGCCGCCGTATCGACCGAGGCGCCGCCCAGGCCAAGGGCAGTGCTGCGGACGTCGGCGATGGCGACGCTGATCACGTCGGCGGCGGCAGCACCGACCTGGAAGCTCATGGAGCCCGTGCCGGTGACGTCGAAGCCGACGCTCAAGGTGCCGTCGGTGATGTCGAAGTTGCTGAAGCTGACCATGACGCCAGCGTTCTGGAACTCGATCTGGCCGTCGAACACCACCTGGCTGCCGCCCCAGGTGACCTGGACGGTGTCGACCGTGCTGTCGGGCTTGGTCAGGGTGAAGGTGTCGGTGCCGTCATAGGTCACGGCGTAACCGGTGCCGGCCGCGGCCCCGTCCAGGACCACGGCAGCCGAGCCGGTCGCCAGGGTGGTCGAGAGACTGGTGAGCTGGTTGCCGGCGCTGCCATCGAGCAGGACCGTGCTGTTGAACTTGGTCTGCGTGGCGGTGGCGTCGATCTGGGCGCTCAGCTGCTGGAACTCGCGATCCAGGAAGGGCCGCTCGCTGTCGGTCACCGACCCCGACTGCGCCTGCACCGCCAGCGCCTTCATCCGCTGCAGGATGTCGGCGATCCGGGCCATGCCGCCATCCGCCACCTGGAGCAGCGAGGAGGCCTGGGCGGCGTTGGTGGCGGCCTGCTTCAGGGCCGTGACATCGGCCTTGATCTTGGTCCCGACGGCCAGCGAGGCCGCGTCGTCGGACGCCTTCACGATCCGTGAGCCGCTGGAAAGCTTGGCCAGCGAGCTGCCCGCCATCGCCTGGTTCTGGGTCAGGTAGCGAATGGCCGTGTTGGCGGCGGTGTTGGTTGTGCCGGTAAGCGCCATGGTCGTCTCCGCAGTCTGATGTCGGGCCGGGCGGCGAAGCCTCCGCCGCCAACCGTTCCGGCCCGAACCAATCGGGCTTGCAGGGACGCTAACCAAACCTCGTGCCAACAGGCGCGAACCATTGGAAACGCTGGATTTTCGTGGTTACCGGGCGGCAGAACCTGCCCGCCCGGCAGGATTTGCCGGCTCCTAGTAGAGCCTGCCGCCGTTCGGGACCGGCCGTTCCACGGCGACCAGGACGACATTGCCGGCCTCGTCCGGGAAGCCCAGGACCAGGACCTCGGAGACCACCTTGGCGATCTGGCGCGGCGGGAAGTTGACGACGGCCGCCACCTGCCGGCCGATCAGCTCGTCGACGCCATAGTTCTGGACCAGCTGGGCCGAGCTAACCTTGCGGCCGATCTCGGGGCCGAAGTCGACCAGGAGACGGTAGGAGGGCTTGCGGGCGGCGGCGTTGGGGCCGGCCTCGACGATGGTGCCGACGCGGATGTCGACCAGCAGGAAGTCGTCGAAGCTGATGGTCACGCCGCTTGTGCCTCGGGCCCGGCCTCGGGTGCCTGCCGCCGGTCCAGGCGGTCGAGCCACTCGGTCCAGCGGGCAGCGCTCTCCGCCTGGTCCAGGCGCTTGTCGAGCTCGGCCAGGGTCTGGCTCAGATCCGCCGTGTCGTCGCGCAGCCAGACATTGACGACCCTGGCATAGACCAGGGCCAGCACGGGGCCGGCGCCGGCGCGACGCAAGCAACCAAGTCGGGCGCCGGACGCGTCGACCAGCCAGCCCACCGCACGGCCGACATTGCACAGGCTGGAGCCCAGCACGTCGGCATCGAGCCCCGCCTCGCGGCCGAGCACGCGCAAGCCGCCCTTGAAGGGCGCCATCGCGTCGAGGCGGCGCATGATCAGCTCGAACACGCGCTCGCGCGGGGTGAGGTCGGCCAGCTCGGAGGGCTCCATGCCGAGCATGGTCTCGTCCAGCCGGCGGCCAAGGGCGGCGAGCACGGCGTGCCGGGTCGGCAGCTCGGCATAGACCCGGGCCAGCGGCACGCCGGCGCGGCGCGCCACCTCGGCACGGCTGAAGCCGTGCCAGCCCTGCTCCTCGATCACCGCGAAGGCCGTCTTCAGGAGGTCGGTCTCGGTCGTCTCGGGCATCAGTCCTCCGGCGTGCTCAGGCGAGCTCCCGCGAGCGGGCAGCGGCGGCCGCCACCGCGCGTGTCATCAGCGGCACCAGCCCATCCTCCGCCATCAGAACGCGCAAGGCGGCCTCCGTGGTGCCGCGCGGGCTGGTCACGTTGCGGCGAAGCTGCTCGGCGGGCTCGGGGGCCAGGCGCGCAAGCTCGCCCGAGCCCGTCACGGTCGAGCGGGCCAGCCGCATGGCGAGATCGGCCGGCAGGCCAGCCCGCTCGCCGGCCGCGGCCATGGCCTCGATCAGGAGGAAGACATAGGCCGGCCCCCCGCCCGAGAGCGCGGTGACGGCGTGCATCGCCTCCTCGTCCTCGAGCCAGAGCACCTCGCCCACCGCCCGCATCAGGGTCTCGGCGACCTCGCGCGCCTCCGGTCCTGCCGCCCTGTTGGCGCACAGGACGGTGGTCCCGCGGCCCACGGCAGCGGGCGTGTTCGGCATCGCGCGCACGATGGCACGGTCAGGTCCGAAGACCTTCTCGAAGAGGGCAATCTGCTTGCCGGCAGCAATCGAGAGGACGAGCGTGCCCTCGGTGGCAAGAGCAGGATAGGCTGGTAATGCCTCGTCCATCATCTGCGGCTTGATCGCCAGCACGATGGTGGCGGGGCGGAAGCCCTCCGGCAGGGCCGAGGCGGCCGCCACGGGCCGCACCCCATGGGTGCGTTCCATATACTCCCGGCGCGCCGCGTCGGTCTCGATCACCTGGGCGTCGACCACGTCCAGGCCCTGGCCCAGCCAGCCCTGCAGCAGCGCCTCGCCCATCTTGCCGCCGCCCACGAGCAGGAGCGGCGCGCCGGGAAAGCCCATCAGGCCTCGCCCTCGGTCTCGAGCATGGCGGCGGCGATGGCCTCGACCGGGTCCTTGCCGCCCCAGATCACGAACTGGAAAGCGGGGTAGAAGCGGTCGCACTCGGTGATCGCGATGTCGACCAGGTCCTCCATCAGCTCCACGCTGGCCCCGGCCTCGTCGCGGAACAGCACGGCGTGGCGGAAGACGGGCAGACCCTCGTCGGACCAGAAGTCGAAATGGCCCAGCCACAGCTTCTCGTTGGCCATCGCCAGCAGCGTGTAGACCGGCTGCCGCTTCTTGGGCGGCACCTTCATGTCGAGGGCACAGGAGAGATGCATCACGCCCAGCTCGGGATGCCAGGCGAACCAGAGCTTGTAGTGGCACCAGTGACCGCTGATCTCGGCTGCCAGCTCCTCCTCGCTCTGGCGCTGAAAGGCCCAGTCATTGGCTACAGCGAGCTTCTCGACCGCGTCCAGGGGGTTGGCGGATTGGTCGTCGTCGTGAAGCTCGGGGTGGAGTGAGGACACGTCTTGGCACTCCAAGCGAGAGTGGTGGCAGGGCGGCTCTGCTGCCGCACCCGGCAACGGCAGGCCCGCAGGTGGCCACGCCTTGGTCCCCGCAAGCGGGAGCCTGCCAAAAGGGGGAAGGTGTTACAAGCGCGGGCGGCCCACGTGCGTCAGGGGATGCCTGCTTCAGGCTCCGGATGCGGCGTTTGTGCCTTCGCCTTGCGCGGGCGCGACTTCTTGACCTCGGGGGTCTCCGCCCCGCCGGCCTCGCCCTGGCCTTTGAGTGCCGCGAGCTCGGCCTCGAGCCGGACCATCTTGGCCGCGAGGTCCTCCTGCTCCGAGCGGGCCTTGGCCGCCATCGCCTTGACCGCGTCGAACTCCTCGCGGGTCACGAGGTCCATGTCGGCGGCCATGCGCTCGATCCGCTCGCGGACCCGGGTCTCGATCTCCTCGCGCAGCCCGCCCAGCGTGTGCAGCGCCCCGCTCGCCATCTTGGCGAAATCGTCGAACAGGCGGTTGCTGGTCTGCATGGCTTTCTCTCCACGTAGCTGCGCGCTACTGCGAGCCTACGATATGGCCTGGGCCGGCGGATGCCGCAACCGGCATGGAGGTTGCCGCATCCGGCTCAGCCGCTTAAGAGGCAGCCATCCATGCGAGTTCCGACCGGGCCAGCCTGCCCTTGCCCTTCCTTGCCATTCCCTTTCCTGCGATCGACCCGGTGCTGGTCCAGCTCGGCCCGTTCGCGATCCGCTGGTACGCGCTGGCCTACATCACGGGCATCGTGGCGGGCTGGACGCTGGCGCGTCGGCTGGTGCAGCGCCCGGGCTGGGTGATCGACGGCGTCGCGGTCGACGACCTCGTCCTCTACGTCACGCTGGGGATCATCCTGGGCGGCCGGCTGGGCTACGTGCTCTTCTACCAGCCTGAGTGGTACCTCACCCATCCGGTCGAGATCCTGCACGTCTGGCGCGGCGGGATGTCGTTCCATGGCGCCCTGATCGGGATCATCACCTCGCTCTTCCTCTTCGCCTGGAAGCGCAGCATCCCGGTCCTGGAGATCGGCGACATCGTGGCGGCGGTGGGGCCTTTGGGCCTGTTCCTCGGCCGGATCGCCAACTTCATCAACGGCGAGCTCTGGGGTCGGACCAGCGACGTGCCCTGGGCCGTGATCTTCCCGGGCGCCGGGCCCCTGCCCCGCCATCCGAGCCAGCTCTACGAGGCCGTGCTCGAGGGCCTCGTGCTGTTCCTCGTCGTCCAGCTCCTGGCCTGGCGGCCCCGCCGCCCCGAGCAGCGCGGGCAGATCGGCGGCGCCTTCCTCTGCGGCTACGCCCTCTGCCGCTTCACGGTCGAGTTCTTCCGCGAGCCCGACGCCCAGCTGGGCTATCTGCTGGGCGGGCTCACCATGGGCCAGCTCCTCTCCGTGCCGATGTTCCTGGGCGGGCTCATCCTGTTCGCCATCGCCTCCCGCCCGGTGCGAGTGCCGGCACGTTGACCGCCCTTGCCGGCCTGCTCCGCGACCTGATCCGGGAGCAGGGCCCGCTCGACATCGGCCGCTACATGACGCTCGCCCTCGCCCATCCCGAGCACGGCTATTACACCAGCCGCGATCCTCTGGGTGCCGGCGGGGACTTCATCACCGCACCGGAGATCAGCCAGCTCTTCGGCGAGCTCGTGGGCCTGGCCCTGGTGCAGTTCTGGCTCGACAACGGCCGGCCCCGGCCCGTCTTGCTGGTCGAGCTCGGTCCCGGCCGCGGCACGCTCGCCGCCGACGCGCTGCGCGCCGCCCGCGTCGCACCCCGCTTCCTGGAGGCAGCCGAGCTCCATCTCGTCGAAGCGAGCCCGATCCTGCGTGCTCGCCAGGCCGAGGTGCTGGGCCGGCACAGGCCGCATTGGCACGCCACGCTCGACGGCGTCCCTGCCACGGCGCCGCTCCTCGTGATCGCCAACGAGTTCTTCGACGTCCTCCCCTTGCGCCAGTTCGTGCGCCATCGCGGCAGGTGGCACGAACGGCTGGTGGGCGTGGACGAGGCCGGCGCCTTCCAGTTCGGGCTAGCACCACGCCCGTCGCCGGTCACCGTAGCCGGGGATGTCGCCGAGGGGGCCGTGCTGGAGCTGGCACCGGCGCGGGAGGCTCAGGCCCAGGCATTCGCCCAGCGCCTGGCCCACCAGGGCGGGCTGGCCCTGATCATCGACTATGGCGAGCAGCAACCATGTCTCGCCGACACCTTCCAGGCCGTGCGCGGCCACAAGAGCGTAGGCCCGCTGGCGGCCCCGGGCGAGACCGACCTCACCGCCCATGTCGACTTCGGCGCCATCGCCGCGGCGGCGGCCAAGGGCGGTGCCGTGCCCTACGGCCCCGTCCCCCAAGGTCAGTTCCTGCGCCGCCTCGGCATCGAGCTCCGCCTGGAGCAGCTCCTGGCCCGCGCCGACCCGGCCCGGGCCGGGCCACTCCAGGCCGGGGTGCGCCGGCTCACCGCCCCGGACGCCATGGGCGAGCTGTTCAAGGTCATGGCGCTGACCGCACCCGGTGCCTCGGCCCCCCCCGGCTTCGAGGCCGGCGAGGCCAATCCATGAGGCTGATCGAAGCTCCCGGCCTCGCCGCGGTGCCCGGCTTGCGCCACGCCTTCTTCACCCGCCAGGGCGGGGTGAGCCAGGGCCTCTTCGCCTCCCTCAACATGGGCCGCCGCTCCGGCGACGAGCCAGGGAACATCGCCGCCAACCGCGCCCGCGCCGCGGCGGCGCTGGGCTTCCCGTCGGAGGTCCTGGTCACGGCCCTCCAGGTCCACAGCCCCACCTGCATCACCGTCCGCGAGCCCTGGACGCCCGAGGCCGCCCCGGAAGCCGACGCGCTCGCCACCGACCGCCCAGGAATCCTCCTGGGCGTCCTCACCGCCGACTGCGGCCCAGTCCTCCTCGCCGACCCGGAAGCGCGCGTGATCGGTGCCGCCCATGCCGGCTGGAAAGGTGCCCTCGGTGGCGTGCTCGAATCGGTGCTGGAGGCGATGGCCAGTCCTCGGCGCCAAGCCCGAGCGCGTGACCGCCGTGATCGGCCCGGCGATCGCCCAGGCGTCCTACGAGGTGGGCCCGGAGCTGGCCCTGCGCTTCCAGGGAGCGGACCCCGCCAGCCCCTCCTGCTTCGCGCCGGTACCCGGATCCGACCGCCTGCTCTTCGACCTGAAGGCCTATGCCGCCAGCCGCCTCCGCCGCGCTGGCGTGGAGCGGATCGAGATCCTCCCCCACGACACCGCGGCGGAGGAGGACCTGTTCTTCAGCTATCGCCGCACCACCAAGCGCGGCGCTGGCCAGTTCGGCATCCAGCTCTCGGCAATCGGGCTCGTGGAATAGGCCAGCTCAGACGTTGAACCGGAAGTGGCACACGTCGCCATCCTGAACGACGTAGTCGCGCCCCTCCAGCCGCATCTTGCCTGCGTCCTTGGCTCCCTGCTCACCGTTCAGCCGGACATAGTCCTCGTAAGCGATCACCTCGGCCGCGATGAAGCCGCGCTCGAAGTCGGTGTGGATGGTGCCGGCGGCCTCGGCGGCCGTGGCACCCTTGCGCAGGGTCCAGGCCTTGGCCTCCTTGGGGCCGGCGGTGAGGAAGGTGATCAGGCCCAAGAGCTCGTGGCCCTCGCGGATCACCCGGTTGAGGCCCGGCTCCTCGAGGCCCAGGCTCTCGAGATACTCCTTGCGCTCGGGCGGTGAGAGGCTCGCCAGCTCGGCCTCGATCGCGGCCGAGATCACGACGTGGCGCGCACCCTGGCTCTCCGCCAGGGCCGCCACCTTCGCCGTCAGGGCGTTGCCCGTGCCGGCGGCTTCCTCGGCCACGTTGCAGACATAGAGGACGGGCTTGGCCGTCAGCAGGTTGAAGCCCCTGAGCAGCTCCCGGTCGGCCTCGCTCAAGGGCAGGGCCCGCGCCTGCGTGCCATCGGCCATCGGCCTGAAGACACGGTCGAGCAGGTCCAGCCGCGCCTTGGCTTCCTTGTCCTGGCCGCGGACCCGCTTCACCAGCCCGTCCCGCTGCCGCTCCAGGCTCTCGATGTCGGCCAGCAGGAGCTCGGTCTCGATCAGCTCGACGTCGCGCAAGGGGTCGACCGACCCCTCGACATGGGTGACGTCCGGGTCCTCGAAGCAGCGCAGCACGTGCAGGACGGCATCGACCTCGCGGATCGCGGCCAGGAACCGGTTGCCCAGCCCCTCGCCCTTCGAGGCCCCGCGCACGAGGCCCGCTATGTCCTTGATCTCGAGCTGGGTCGGCACGACCTTGGCCGACTTGGCGATCCGGGCCGCCACCTCCAGCCGCATGTCGGGCACCGGCACGCGGCCCAGATTGGGCTCGATGGTGCAGAACGGATAGTTGGCGGCCGCTGCCGCCGCCGTCTCGGTGAGCGCGTTGAAGAGGGTCGACTTGCCGACATTGGGCAGGCCGACGATGCCGCAATTGAAGCCCATGGGATCCCAGAAAAGCGCGGTGTGACAGGCCGCAGATGCCGTCTCGCCGGCATTTCCGCAACCCGGCCGGGGGCCGGCCCCCTCGATTTAGGACTTCGGCAGCCCGTCTGCGATCTGGCGCGCCAGGAACGAGCCGGCGCGCGCGAACGATTCGTCGTTGTCGCCGCGGAAGGTGAGGAGCCGCTCCAGCACCGGCTGCCCGCTTGCCGTGTCGATCACGCTGGCCCGCGCCCACAGCACGAGGCTGCTCAGTTTCTGCACCGCCCCGAACACGCACGAGCTCCGCACCGGCCCGGCGCGCGGCCGCGATCGCGTGCGCCGGCGCGGCGTCCCCGTTCTCCGCCGTCAGGCAGGTCGACGAGCTCGAACCGACCGCCGGCCAGTAGATCGGCTCCGACCCGCTCCGTCAGCGCGCGAATCCGCGCCAGATGCCGGGCCTCCTGGTCCCGCGGCTCGCCCGAAGTATCGAGGAAGCGGAACCCGACCACCGCAACCCTGGTCGGCATCTCGGCCTTGCCTGCCAGAGGCCCCGCGAGCAGGGCCAGGGCAGTAAGGAGCAGGATCAGAGAGCGGCGCATGATGGCATTTCCCGGCCCGGCGCTTGCCTGGGCTCGCCATAGACCCAGCATCAGGCTGGCAGCAAGGAGGCTGGTGCATGGATCTCGAGGCGGTGGTCGGACGATACCGTGTGACCGACGGTGCCGGCTTCCGGCTCAAGGACCACAACCCGGGCGACACGGCCGGGCTCGATCTCGACAAGGAGCACGCCCGCGGCCTCCTGCAGGAAGGCGTGCAGCTCCTGGCCGAGCTGCAGGACATGCTCTACGCCCAGGACCGCTGGGCCGTGCTGCTGATCTTCCAGGCCATGGACGCCGCCGGCAAGGACAGCGCCATCAAGCACGTGATGTCGGGCGTGAACCCGCAAGGCGTGCAGGTCTACAGCTTCAAGCAGCCCTCGGCGGAGGAGCTCGACCACGACTTCCTGTGGCGCGCCAACCGCGCGCTGCCCGAGCGCGGCCGGATCGGCGTCTTCAACCGCTCCTACTACGAGGAGGTCCTGGTCGCCCGCGTCCACCAGCGGATCCTGGACGCCCAGAAGCTCCCGCCCGAGCTCGTCACACCGGAAATCTGGGCCCAGCGCTGCGAGGACATTGCGGCCTACGAGCGCTACCTCGCCCGCAACGGCGTGCTGATCCTCAAGTTCTTCCTCAACGTCTCCAGGAAGGAGCAGAAGAAGCGCTTCCTCGCCCGCCTCGACGAGCCCGGGAAGAACTGGAAGTTCTCCCCCTCCGATGTCGCCGAGCGCCAGCACTGGGACGAGTACATGGTGGCCTACGAGGAAGCCATCCGCACCACCGCCGCCCCGCACGCCCCCTGGTTCGTGATCCCGGCCAACCGCAAGTGGTTCACGCGGCTCGCCGTGGCAGGCGAGATCATCCTGGCCCTGCGCGGGCTCAAGCTGCACTACCCGACGGTGTCGCTGGAGACGAAGGCACGGCTGGAGGAGGCGCGACGCCTGCTGGAGAGCGAGTGAGGGCGCGGCCTGAGCTGCGATTCGGCGATGGTTTCGGCGAGCCTAAGCGAATGTAGTCAGTGCCGCCGCGCGCTCGCGGTCGTAGCCGCGGCTGCTGTCGAGGAGCTGGCGGCTGTAGGGGTGCTGCAGGGCGCCGGCGGCAAGCGCGTCGGTGGCGGCTTCCTCGACGATGCGGCCCTGCATCATCACCGCCAGGCGCTCGCACATCTGCGCCACCACGGCGAGGTTGTGGGAGACGAACAGGTAGGTGAGGCGGTGGCGGGTGCGGAGGTCGGCCAGGAGGTTGAGGACCTCGGCCTGGACCGAGACGTCCAGCGCGGAGGTGGGTTCGTCGAGGAGGACGAGCTCGGGCTCGAGGATGAGGGCGCGGGCGATGGCGACGCGCTGGCGCTGGCCGCCCGAGAGCTGGTGGGGGTAGCGGAAGCGGAAGCGGGGGCCCAGGCCCACCTCGGCGAGGATGGAGCGGACGCGGGCGTCGGTGTCGGGAAGGCGGTGGATGGCGCAGGGCTCGGCCAGGATGCGGTCGACCGTGTGGCGCGGGTGCAGGGAGCCGTAGGGGTCCTGGAAGACCATCTGCACGGCCTTGCGGGCGGCCAGGCCGCGGCGGGTCCCCAGCTCGTGGCCGGCGATGCGGACCTTGCCTTCGGCGGCGGGGGCGAGGCCGGCGATGGTGCGGAGCACGGTGGACTTGCCGGAGCCGCTCTCGCCGACGAGGCCGAAGGAGCCGCCCCGCTCGACCCTGAAGCTGACGTCGCGGACGGCCTCGACCATGCGCCGGCCGGTGCCGAAGCGGACGGTCAGGCCCTCGACCTCGATCATGGCACGGGCTCGGTGAGCCAGGCCGGGTCGCGGCGCATGGAGGCGAGGCGTTCCCCATGGCGCTCCAGCCGGGGGAGGCAACCGAGCAGGCCGCGGGTGTAGGGGTGCTGCGCCTCATGGAGGGCACGGGCGGGCAGGCTCTCCAGGATGCGGCCGGCATACATGACCAGGATGCGGTCGCAGAACGAGGCCACGAGCTCGAGATCGTGGCTGATGAAGACGAGGCCCATGCCGCGGGCGCTGACGAGATCGTCGAGGATCGCCAGCACCTGCATCTGCACGGTGACGTCGAGGGCGGAGGTGGGCTCGTCGGCGATGAGGAGCAGGGGGCCGGCGGCCAGCATGATCGCGATCATCGCCCGCTGGCCCATGCCGCCGGAGAGCTCGTGCGGGTAGGCGGCGTGGACGCGTTCGGGATCGCGGATGCGGACCTGCTCCAGCATCTCCAGGGCGCGCCTGCGGGCGGCACGGCGGCCGACGCGCTCGTGGGCGCGCACCGCCTCCTCGATCTGCCGGCCGACCCGCATGACGGGGTTGAGGGCGTAGCGCGGGTCCTGGAGGATCATGGCGAGGCTCGCACCGCGCAGGCGCCGCATCTGCCGCTCGCTGGCGGCCAGGAGGTCGGTGCCGCTGAAGGCGAGGCGGTCGGCGGTGACGATGCCGGGGCGGGGGATGAGGCGGAGCACGGCGCGGCCGACGGTGGACTTGCCCGAGCCGCTCTCGCCGACGATGCCCAGCTTCTCGCCCGCCACGTCGAAGCTGACGCCGCGCACGGCCTCGACCACGCCCGTGGGCGTGGGGAAGCGGACCCACAGGTTGCGGACCTCGAGCAGGGTTCCGGTCATGCGCGCTTGGGGTCGAGCACGTCGCGCAAGCCGTCGCCCAGGAGGTTGAAGCCCAGGGAGACGGTGACGATGGCAAGCCCCGGCATGGTCGCCACCCACCAGGCGTCGAGCATGAAGGCGCGGCCGGTGGCGATCATGGCACCCCATTCCGGCAAGGGCGGCTGGGCGCCGAGGCCCAGGAAGCCCAGGCCCGCGGCGGTGAGGATGATGCCAGCCATGTCGAGCGTCAGGCGGACGATCACGGAGGTCAGGCAAAGCGGGACGACATGCCCCCAGACGATCCGGAAAGGCGAGGCGCCGGCGAGCCTCGCCGCGGCGATGAAGTCGCTCTTGCGGACGGTGAGGGTCTCGGCACGGGCGAGGCGGGCGTAAGGGGGCCAGGCGGTGATGGCGATGGCGATGACGGCGTTCTCGATGCCGGGGCCCAGGGCAGCCACGAAGGCCAGGGCCAGGACAAGGCGGGGGAAGGCCAGGAAGATGTCGGTGACGCGCATGAGCACGGTGTCGAGCCAGCCGCCAGCGTAGCCGGCGATGGTGCCGACGGCGAGGCCGACTGGGCCGACGATGATGACGACCAGGGCCACGATCGTGAGCGTGACGCGGGCGCCGTAGAGAAGGCGGCTCAGGATGTCGCGGCCGAGCTCGTCCGTGCCCATCCAGTGCGCGGCCGACGGGGCCGCCAGCCGGGTGCCGAGGTTCTGGGCGTAGGGCGAGTAGGGTGCGAGGAGCGGTGCCAGGGCCGCGGCGGCGATCAGCAGGAGGACGATGAAGAGGCCCAGCAGCGTCAGCGGGTTGGTGCGGAAGGCGAGCCAGCCGCGATAGGCGCCGCCGAATCGGGCCTGGCGGCGGGAGTGGGGCTCCTCCGCCAGCAGCCAGGCGCGCATGCCGGCGGTCATCGCGCGCGCGGGTCCAGGAGGCGGTAGAGGAGATCGGAGAGGACGTTGATGGCGACGAACACGGTCCCGACGACCAGCGTGCCGCCCAGCACGGCGTCCATGTCGGCGTTGAGGAGCGAGTTGGTGATGTACTGGCCGAGGCCGGGCCAGGCGAAGACGGTCTCGGTAAGGACGGAGCCTTCGAGGAGGTAGGCGTAGGAGAGGGCGATGACGGTGACGAGCGGCACCAGCGTGTTGCCCAGCGCATGGCGCCAGACCACCCGCCATTCGGAGACACCCTTCACCCGGGCGGTCACGATGTATTCCTGGCGCAGCTCGTTCAGCATGAAGCTGCGGGTCATCCGGGCGATGTAGGCGAGGGAGAAATAGCCCAGGATCGCCGCCGGCAGGAGCAGGTGCGAGAAGGCGTTCCAGAACACCTCCATGTCGCCGGCGATCAGCGCATCGACCAGCAGCACGCCCGTGACGGGGTCGACCAGATCGTCGTAGGCGACGTCCAGCCGGCCGGGCCCCGGCACCCAGCCGAGCTTGGCGTAGAAGACGAGGAGGCCCATCAGGCCCAGCCAGAAGACGGGGATCGAGTAGCCGAGCAGGCTCAGCACCCGCACGAGCTGGTCCGGCCAGCGCCCCTCCTGGGTTGCCGCCAGGACGCCCACCGGCACGCCGACCACGATCCCGATCAGGGTGGCCAGGGTCGCCAGCTCGAGCGTGGCCGGGAAGAAGCGGCGGATGTCCTCCAGCACCGGGCGGGCGGTGAGGACGGATTCGCCGAGGTCGCCGCTCGCGACGTCGCCGACATAGATGGCGAACTGATGCCACAGGGGCAGGTTGAGCCCCAGCTCCTCCTTCGTCCGCTCATAGACCTCGGGCGGTGCCCGGTCGCCCACCGCCGCCAGCACGGGGTCGATCGGGACGACGCGACCGATGATGAAGGTGACGAGGAGGAGGCCGAACAGGGTGACGGCGATGGTGAGGAGGAGGCGCAGTGCGGCACGCAGGTAGCCCAGCGCCTCCATCCCCGGACCCTCGCCTGCGGCTACTTCTTGCCCTGCCAGTACTTGTTGTCGTCGAAGCTCGGGCCCCAGACCATGCCGCTGACGTTCTTGCGCGAGGCGATCACCTCCACCTTCTGCGCCATGATCACGAAGGGCGAGGTCGCCAGCACCTTCTTCTGCAGCTCCTCGTAGGTCGCTACCCGCTTGCCTGCGTCACGCTCGAGCACGGCACCCGCCACCATCTTCGTGAGCTCATCGTCCTGCCAGGCATTGCGCCAGGCCAGCACGCCGCCCTTGCCCGTATCCGTGTTGTCCGTGTTGGTCACGAACCCGTCCGCGTTGGTGTGCGGGTCCTGATAGTCCGGGCCCCACTCGCCGAGATAGATGTCGTGGCTGCGCGCCCGGTACTTGGTCAGCGTCTGCTTGTTGTCGGCCGGAATGATCTCGACCTGCACGCCGGCCTCGCCCCAGCTCGCCTGGATGGCCTGCGCCATGTCCTTGCTGGGGCTGTTGTTGCGCACGTCCATCGTCACCTTGAAGCCGTCCGGCAGGCCGGCCTTCGTCAGCAGCTCCTTGGCCTTCGCCGGATCGAGCTTGTAGGGCACCTCCTTGCTGGCGCCCAGGAAACCTTCGGGCAGGATGGTCTGGTGCACCAGCGCCTGCCCCTGCATGATGTTGTCGACGATGCCGTCATAGTCGACCAGCCACTTCAGGGCCTCGCGCACCTCGGGCTTGGCCAGGTACTCGTTCTTCTGGTTCAGGCCCATGTACCACAAGGCACCCTTGGGCGACTTCTCGATCGTGATCTCCGGGTTCTGTGCTACCGCCTTCAGGTCCTCAGGCGTGAGCTTGCGGGCGATGTCGATATCGCCCTTCTCGAGCAGGAGGCGCTGCGTCCCCGTCTCCGGGATGTGGCGGACGATCACCCGCTTGAAGCCGGGGGCACCCTGCCAGTACTCGGCATTGGCGTCGGCCGACCAGTTCTCGTTGGGCTTCCAGGAACGGAGCTTGAACGGGCCCGAGGCCGCCGAGTTGGTCTTGAGCCAAGCATAGCCCCAGTCGCCGCCGGTGGCATGCTCCTCGGCCACCTTGCTGTCGACCACCGAGGCGATACCCGAGGTCAGGCAGTAGAGGAGGAAGGTGGGTGCGTAGGGCTTGGCCAGGGTCAGGACGAGCGTGCGGTCGTCCGAGGCCTTGATCGTCTCCTTCATGTTGTCTGCTGTGAACCCGAACTGGGTCAGGATGAAGCCCGGCGACTTGTTGAGCGCCACGACCCGCTGCAGCGAGTATTCGACGTCCTTGGCGGTCAGCGGGTTGCCGGAGTGGAACTTGATCCCGTCCCTGATCTTGAAGGTGAACTGCTTGCCGTCGTCCGAGACGGTCCAGCTCTCGGCGACAAGCCCCTTGATGTCGGCCACGTTGTCGGCCGGATAGGTGATCAGCCGGTCGTAGAACTGGGCGACCGCCTCCAGCCCCGAGAACTCGTAGGCCTCGGCCGGATCGAGGCTGATCATGTCGTCGATGAAGTCGGCCATGACCAGCACGTCCTTGGGCGTCTCCGCCCGGGCCGCGCCGATCCCCAATGCCATCACCGCCGCACCGACCCACAGCGCCAAGCGAGCGCCCATCCCTTGTTCCTCCCACCTCTGCCGGCCCCAGCCGACGATGCTGGGGTGAGGCTGGACAGGGGGTGCGGGCGTTGTCAAGGCTCTGGCCTGCGGTGGGCACGATGGTGGCAACCTGCAAGGCGTATGCGCTCCGGCCAGAGAGGAGCTATTCTGGCGCGGTAAGATTGGAGGAGCCGATGGCAGATGCAGCGCGCCAGTGGCCGATGAAGGACGCTCGTGCCAAGTTCAGCGAGCTCGTGGACAGGGCGCATGATGACGGCCCTCAGATTGTCACGCGCAACGGCAAGCCTACTGTCGTTGTGGTCTCGATTGAGGAATGGGATCGCAGGAAGCGTCTACGCGGGCGATTTGGTCGATTTCTTCGCTACCTCGCCTCTGCGGACAGAAGGTCTCGAAATTCCAGACCGCACCGAGCTCGCGGCGCGTTAAAGCTTCCCCTGGGCAAATGCCTCACGAAGCACCTGCTCGACGCGGGCGTTGTAGCCCTTCCCAGTAGCTTTGATGCCTTCCACCACGTCGGCGGCGAGCCGAAATCCGACATGCACCTTCGGCCGCTCGATTATTGGCCGTACGCTGCAGTTCTTCCAGGCCTGATACTGCTCGGGGAACACCTCCTTGAAGGGACGAGCCTGCGCGAAGTCCTCCTTCACCCACTCAGGGTTGTCCTCGTTCTCGGTCATACTCTCTCCACTCCCTTCGATCCGCCTTACGCAGGGAGATCAGACCTTAGCGTTTGTCCGCGCATGGTGAACACCAACATGTACAGACGCTTGCCTTCTAATCCGGAATAGCAAGCGTCCTCCCATCGAACGTGATCCGGTCGCCAGGAGCTGGATTTGGTGCTGGCGGGGGCACGTTGGCGGCCGTGATGGTCGTCGCCGCACTGCCGCGCGGGATGGTGCGGATCACCTGGCTCGGCGGCAGGAGGGGGCCCTTGTTGAGGCGGGCGTAGAGGAGGTCCAAGGCCTGGTTGAAGTAGACGTGGAGGGGGACCAGGCGGGCGGCGAGGTCGGGGAAGGCGTTGAAGGCGTCGAGGTGGTGGGCGTTGAGGACCTCCCAGTAGATGATCCGGCTCTGGCCGCCGTCGACGCGGCGGCTCAGCGCGTAGTAGGGGCGGGAGGTGTGGTTGGGGGCGAGCACGGCATCGTCGCGGCCGTGGACGATCACGGTCGGGATGCCGCCCAGCCTGCCGGTGGCGCGGACCTGCTCGGCTCCCTGGAGCACGCGCTCGAAGGCGGCGCGCTCGGCGCCGGCGAGGGCGGTGCGGGCGCTGGCATAGCCGGTGGCGCGTGAGCGCAGGCATAAGGCGCCGGTGACGTTCTGGTCCTGGCGGTTGAAGGTGGGGGAGACCGAGACGTCGTTGCGGGTGGCGCCGCCGACCGAGAGATCGTTGACGATCTGGACGCCGCCCGTGGGCGTGGGCGGGATGCCGTTGGCCAGGCCCCAGAGCTGGGCGTTCAGGTTGGCGGGAAGGGGTACCGGGTTGAAGGGCGAGACGGTGCTGGTGGCGGCGAAGGAGTAGCCGCAGAGATTGTCGAGGACGGAGGCGCGGGCGTAGGCATTGGCGTAAGTGACGCTGATGCTCTGCGGAACCTGGAACAGCCAGTGCGAGGGCTGGACGAAGTTCTGCTCGTGCAGGATGCCGTAATCGTTGATGGTCCGCTGGCTCTCCAGCGCCTGCTCGGGCAGGGTCGAGCTGGTGAGGAGGCCGGCGTCCTTCAGGGACTGGCAGGTGGCGGCGGCGAAGGGCTGGTTGGCCTGGAGGGCGGGACCGAGCACGGCGCCCGAGTAGCTCAGGCCGGCATTGGCGCAGCCCTGGAACAGGTTCACCAGGGTCGTGTAGTCGATCAGGAGGCGGCTGTGCGCTGCCAGCGGAGCCGCCTGGCCCTGCTGGATGACGAAGCGCTTCTCGTAGGCCGGGGTGACGTTGGGCTCGCTCACCACGATGCCGTCGAACATGCCCTTGGGCGCCTGCTCGGCGGCGCGCAGCGTGGCGCCGCCGCCGTTGGAGACGCTGGAGCCGATGACCAGCACGTTGTCGAAGCCGAAGCGCAGGCGGGGCTTGCCGAGGATGCGGCGCGGATACTCGACGTTGAGCGCCCAGAAGGCGAACTCGACCGAGGCGATGACGTGCTTGCCCCAGTCGCGCTCGGGATTGAGCTCGGAATGGGCGTGCTTCCAGGCCCAGCGGTTCGGGAACTGGTCGGTGAAGTTCTGGCGCTGGGGGTCGGTGAGGCGGGCGGTGAAGTTGGAGGCCTCGCCTGCCTCGTCGGCCGGTACGCGGCGGCCGTCGATCAGGGTGACGAGGTCGGCCTCAAGGTCGTGCGCGCCGGCGCCGGTACCCTTGTCGGTGTAGGCGACGGCACAGCCCTTCTTCAGGCCCCATTCGCCCGAGGTGGCGATGGCACCGTAGATGCCGCGGGAGCCGGAGGAGGGGCCGGTGACGATGCAGGCCTTGGCCGGATTGAAGCTGGCCGGGATCTGGACCAGCAGGGTGACGTTCTGCCGGCCGCCGCGGCCCTTGAAGTAGGCGAGGTATTCCTTGCCGGCGATCCGCTCGGGCCCGCCGCCCACGCCGGGCCCGTAGAGCACGCCGTAGCCGCCGGCCGCCGTGGTGTCGACGAGGCCGCGATAGTTGCTGTGGATCGCGAGCCGGCGCAGCTCGGCCTCGGTCGGGTGCAGGGGGTCGGCGACCGTGGGCGGCGCAGCCGAGCCGAGGCCGGCACGGCCGAGCCCCGCCGTGAGCAGGTCGTCGGTGCTGCCGTCGTAGCTCGTGACCTTCACCGGACCTGCGATGAAGGGCGGCACCGGGAAGGGGAAGTCCGCGTCCTGGGCCGGAGCCGGCCGGGCCGCCGCGGCGAGGCCGACAAGGGCGGCACTCAGCGAGACGGCGAGCTGCGATCGCATGCAGGGCATGAGGTCCCTCTCCTCCGGGGGCGCACCTCAGCCTCGAATGCATCAGAGTATGGCCGCTTGCCAACCGGCCCCGGCCCGGTTTCAGAGCGTGTGTGTCTCCCCGACCCGCAAGGTGAGGGCGCGGTCTTGCGCGTAGCCGGCGGCGGTGGCGGCGGCGCGGAAGCGGGCGGGCGGCTCCAGGATCGGCTCGTCGGTGAGGCGGATGGCGCCCCAGTGCATGGCGCAGAGTGCCGTGGCGCCCAGGTCCTGGCCGAGCGCCACCGCCTGCTCGGGCGTGCAGTGCACGGCCCGCATCAGCGGCACCGGATCGTAGGCGCCGATCGGGACCAGGGCGAGGTCGGGGCCGGCGTAGCGGGCACCGATCTCCTTGAAGACGGGGCCATAAGCCGTGTCGCCGGCGAAGTAGATGCTTCGATCCTGGCTCTCGGCCCGGAAACCGCACCAGAGCGCGAGGTTGCGGTCGGTGAGCGTGCGGCGGTTGAAGTGGATCGCCGGCACGGCCGTCACCTGCAGGCCGCCCAAGCGCCACCGCCTGCGTGCCAGCCGAGCTCGATCACGCGGCCGTATCCCAGATCGTCCAGGTAGCGGCGCATGCCGAGGCCGGTCACGATCGTGGCCTTTTCCTTGCCTGGAAGCGCTGCCAGGGCCGGCCGGTCGAGATGGTCGTAGTGCGCGTGCGAGAGGAGCACGACGTCGACCGGCGGCAGCTCGTGGGCGCGGAGGGCTGGCGGCGTGTGGCGGCGGGGGCCCAGACGGTAGCTGGGCGAGGCGTGGTCGGAGAGGAAAGGGTCGGTCAGGAGGGTGCGCCCGCCGAGGCGGATCAGGAAGCAGGAATGGCCGAGCCACAGGATGCCGTCCTGCCGGCGCAGGGCCTCGAGCCCGCCCTGCACCTCGGCCCTGGGCAGGACGAGCTCGGGGGGCAGCCCCTCCCCTTGCGTGCGGCCGTCGCGGAAGCGGCGCCAGCTGAAGGCGGCCCAGTCGAGCCGGCTGCCGCCCGCGGGCGGGCTGCCGGGCGGGTTCTCGAAGCGGTGCCGGCGACCGGCGCCTTGTCTTGAAAGCGTCATCGGGATGGGCTAGCTCAGCTGCGGGGTGCGAGAAAGCTGATGCTCGGCGGCAGGAGGAAACGGTGCCTCGTCATCAACGCCCGGTCCACACCATAGCTGGCCTGTAAAAGGGAGGCCGGACGCCATGCTGCCACTGAATGCCTGTCCGGCCCTGGTCCTGAACGCGGATTATCAACCGCTCAGCTATTTCCCGCTCTCCTTGTGGAATTGGCAGGAAGCGATCAAGGCCATCTTCCTCGACCGGGTGGCCGTGGTCTCGCATTACGAGCGCTCCATCCGCTCGCCCGGCTTCGAGCTGCGCCTGCCCTCGGTAGTGGCATTGAAGCAGTACATCCCGCAGGACCGCCGCCCACCCTTCACCCGGTTCAACGTCTTCCTGCGCGACAGGTTCTCCTGCCAGTACTGCCAGAAGCCGTTCCCGGCCAACGAGCTCACCTTCGACCACCTGGTGCCGCGCTCGCGCGGCGGGCGGACGGCCTGGACCAACATCCTCACCGCCTGCACCCGCTGCAACCTGCGCAAGGGCAACCGCCTGCCCGGCGAGTGCGGCATGCACCCGATGACCAAGCCCTACATACCGAGCTCGCACCAGCTCCGGCACAACGGCCGCTCGTTCCCGCCCAACTACCTGCACCAGAGCTGGCGCGACTATCTCTACTGGGACGTCGAGCTCGATCCTTGAGGGCAGCAGCGTTGGCCGGAGATCAAGCGAACGGGTTGCGGATCGTCACGCCCTGCGCCGTCTGGCCGTTTTGCAGATCCTCCGAGTAGAGCAAGCTGCAGCCGGTCAGGTTCGCCGCCGCGATAATCAGCCCGTCATAGATCGAGAAGCCGTAGCGTTCGGCTACGGCAAGCCCGAGATCGTGGGTCGCCTCGGAGATCGGCACGACAGCGCAAAGGGCGCGCACGGTTGCCAGGAAATCCCTGATCTCGGGCCATGGCATCGTGCATTTACGCCGGGCCACGTTGGCGATCTCGTTCAGGACCTGGACGCTGACGGTGCCGCCACGATCGAGGAGTTCCTCGGCCCGGCGAGCCTTCGCCTGATCATCGGACAGCAGATAGATCAGCACGTTGCTGTCGAAGAACGCCTCAGCCCCGCTCATTCGCCTCAAGCCGGTCGAAGTGGAACCCGGCAGGCAGACGACCGCGGTACTTGCGCAGGCGCTCAACGAGTTCCTTGCGGCTCAGGGCCCGCTCGACAGCGAAGGAACGCTCGCCTGCCACGTGGATCTCGATCTGGTCGCCCTCCCGCAGCCCAAGCGCCTCGACGACTGCGGCCGGGAGCCGGACCGCCAAGCTGTTGCCCCATCGCGCAACCTGCATCGTGTCCTCGATGATATACTTCTAAGGCGGAGTATATCTTAGGCGCGATCATCAAGTGCCGCAACGGACGCCTCGGCGGCGTACCTCCACTATTGCTGCGCGTACCAGAACGTATCCGGCAGGTAGATGCCGAACTGGGCGTGCGGGTCCCAGTTGAAGATCGCTTCGGCGGGGAGGTTGCGTAAGGTCTTGCGCGCCGCGATCGGCTGCTGGACGCCGGCGACGAGGCCGATCGTGTAGCACTGGCTGGCGTAGAGCTTCAGCATCTCGGCCCAGGTCTGGGCCTGGACCTCCTCGGTCGTGGCGCCCCGCCAGGTGTTGTAGAGCTCCATCAGGCGCTTGGCCTCGGGCAGGTCGGGTGCCTCGCCGGCACTGCCCTTGGTCTCGTAGAACTGCGCCCATTTCGGCCATTGCGGCTGGTCGCCCTGGCTCGTGGGCGCGTACATCGAAGGGGGCAGGGTCGCCGTCGGCACGCCGTTGTCGATGCCGAAGAAGATCGACATCAGCGCCTCGCCGGCGAAGACGCGGTTGTCCAGGACCTCGCGCTCCGAGGGCTTGGTGTGGATGCGAAAGCCCAGTGCCTGCCACTGGTCGCGGATCAGCTCCAGGACGTCCGACTGCTCGGTGTCCTCGCCCGCGGTCTCGACCACGAGCTCCAAGGGCCGCCCGTCGGGGAGGAGGCGCAGGCCCTCGGGGTTGCGCTTGTCGAGCCCGACCTCGTCGAGGAGCCTGTTGGCCGCCTCGGGGTCGTAGGTGGTGCAGTGGGTGCCGAGCTCGTCCTGCCAGAGCGGGCTCTGCGGCAGGATGGTGTTGTTGGCGGCAAAGCCGAGCCCGAAATAGAGGAACTGGTTGATCGCGTCGCGGTCGATGCCGAGCGAGAGCGCCTGACGGAAGCGAAGGTCGCGGAAGAGGGCGCGCCAGACCGGGTCGTTGGCGTTGAGGTTGGGATAGAGGGCCAGGTGCGCTGCCCGCGCCTCCTGCCAGAGCAGGGTGGAGAGGCCGCTCCTGGCCTCGCTCTCCTTCAGGAAGGTGTAGTCCTTGAAGGCGATGTGGCGGGCCTGCAGGTCGGTCTCGCCGGCACCGGTCTTGATCGGCACCAGCTTGCCGTCGATCACCTGGAGGATGAAGCGCTCGATATAGGGCAGCTGCTGGCCCTTGCCGTCGACCCGATGGAAGTAGGGGTTGCGCACGGCGATGAACCGCTCGGCCGGCGGGCGCGTGGTCAGCATCCAGGGCTGCAGGGTCGGCATGTCGGGATTGTCGAAATTGTCGAGCCGGTCCTTGCGCAGGAAAAGCTGGACCCAGTCGCGCGACTTGGTCTCGGTCACGAGCTGCTTCAGCTTCTCGGGCTCGGCATATTTCTCGTGGAACTGCTTCAGGTAGTGGGCGGGCCGGTAGATGAAGAGCTGGGTGGGGCCGGCGAGCGAGGGCAGGAAGAACGGGTTGGGCTTGCTCCAGCTGAAGCGGACGGTGAGCTCGTCCGGATACTCCACCTTGGGCAGCTCGCCGTCGGGAACGAGCTGGATTTGCGGGCCGGTCGGGCTCAGGCTCTTGCTCTGCGCCACGTCCTCCCAGAAGAAGCGGAAGTCCTCGGACGTGAATGGATGGCCGTCGGACCACTTGTGGCCCTTGCGCAGGCGGAGCGTGAAGACGCGGCCCTCCTGCACGTCGACCGCCGCCAGGATGTCCGGGACCTGCTCCAGCGCCTGCGTGTAGCCGACGAGCCTCGCATAGCCGTAGACGTCGAGCAGGCGCACATCGCGGGCGCGGCCGATCAGCATCCGGAGCTCGCCGCCGGGCTTGCCGACCTCCGGCATGCTCTCGATCACCCGCGGCTCCTCCGGCGGCTCGGCCCGTGCCTGGGAAGCGAGAAGCGCCAGCACCGCTGCCGCGAGGAGCCCCGTCCGGTACCTGCTCATTTGTTTTCTCCGCTCCCTTTGCGCACGAAGTGCCCTGGTTCCGCCTCGACCAGCGTGCCTGAGCCTTCGCGTAGCGTATAGGGCTCGGGCCAGGTGGCGGGGTTGGCGGCGCGCTCGGTCAGAAGGGCTGGAAGATCAAGCGGTCGGTCCGGGTCGGGTTCCGGCACTGCGGCCAGGAGCGCCTGGGTGTAGGGATGGAGCGGGCGGGCAAAGAGCGCATCGGTTGGTGCCAGCTCGACGATCCGCCCGGCACACATCACGGCCACCCGGTCGGCGATGTAGCGCACGACCGCCAGGTTGTGGGCGATGAAGAGGTAGGTGAGGCCGAGCCGCGCCTGGAGGTCCTTGAGCAGGTTCAGGATCTGGGCCTGGACCGAGACGTCCAGGGCCGAGACCGGCTCGTCGCAGATCAGGAGCTCGGGCTCCAGCGCCAAGGCGCGGGCGATGCCGATCCTCTGCCGCTGGCCCCCTGAGAAGCTGTGCGGGTAGCGGCGGAGATGGCGTACGTCGAGGCCCACGGCCTGGAGCAGCCGCTTGACCCGCTCCACCCGCTCGGCCTCGGTGCCGATCCCGTGCACGACCAGTGGCTCGGCCACGATGTCGAGCACGGTCATGCGCGGGTTGAGCGAGCCGAACGGGTCCTGGAAGATGTACTGAACGTGGTGACGGAAGCGGCGCAGGTCGCTCTCGTCCAATGCCAGCACGTCGACCGGGCCCTCGGGTGCGAGGAACGTTACCCGGCCCTGGTCGGCGGTGAGCCCGCGCATGATGATCTTGCTGACGGTGGTCTTGCCCGAGCCGCTTTCGCCGACCAGCGCCAGGCTCTCGCCCCGATGGATGGTGAAGGAGACATCGTCGACCGCGGTGATGACCGTGGGCGTGGTCTCGAACCAGCCGCTGAGGCGGGTGACGAAGGTCTTGCGCAGGCCCTCGACCTCGAGCAGGTGCTGGCTCTCGCTGATCCGGTCGGCATAGCTGCCGGTCCGCAGCGACAGGTCCTGGTCGACCGTGGTCTCGCGCAGGCCCGCGAGCCGCACCGAGCGGTCCCCGTGCAGCCGCGGCACGGCGCGCAGCAGCGCCTTGAGGTAGGGGTGCTGGGGCTGGCGCAGGAGCTCGTCGGTGGGCCCGCGCTCCATCACCCGGCCGCGATAGAGGACCACGATCTCGTCCGCCATGCTGGCGACGATGCCCAGGTCATGGGTGATGAACAGGATCGACATCCCCATCTCGGCCTGCAGATCCTTCATCAGCTTCAGGATCTGGGCCTGGACGGTGACGTCGAGGGCCGTCGTGGGCTCGTCCGCGATCAGGAGGGCCGGCCCGCAGATCAGCGCCATGGCGATCATCGCCCGCTGCCGCAGGCCGCCCGAAAGCTCGAAGGGGTAGCGGTCGACCGCTTCCCCGGGCTTCTTGAAGCCCACCTTGCCCAGCATCTCGGCCGTGCGGGCGCGGGCTTCCTCGGCATCGGCACCGTCGTGGACGCGCAAGGCCTCGCCGATCTGGTCGCCGATCGTGTGCAGCGGCGAGAGCGAGCTCATCGGCTCCTGGAAGATGATCGAGATCCGGTCGCCACGGATGGCGCGCCGCTCCGGGCTGCCGGGCGGCATGGCGGCGAGGTCAACGGGCGGGGCGTTGCTGCGCGGATCGGCGAACCAGATGCTGCCGCGCCGGATCGTCGCGTTGCGCGGCAGGATCCCCAGGATGCTCTGCGAGATCACGGTCTTGCCTGAGCCGCTCTCGCCGACCAGCGCCAGGGTGCGGTTGGGCAGGACGTCGAGCGAGGCCCCCTGCACCGCGTGCACCTCGCCGCCATCGGCCGCAAAGACGACCTCGAGGTCGCGGACCGCCAGCAGCGGCGCCGTCATCCTGCCTCCCGCAACAGCGCGCGTAAGCCGACGAGCCGCGCTCGCCCGGTGATCTTGCAGAACCGCCAGCACGCGGTCCAGCGTCAGGAAGGCATCTTCATCCATGGCCAGATGGTGAGTGAGGATGCCGACGGGCTCGCCGGCCGCCGAACGGAGTGCCGCGATCATCGCGGCCGTGAGCTCCGGCAAGCCCATTGCCCGCCTGCCCTCCCGCCAGAGGATGAGATCGACCTGGGTGTTGATCTCGCGCAAGTCCGGCGACTGGACGGTAGCCCGGCCGAAGCGCGAAAGACCGGCAAACCCCCAGGCCGGCAATTCTGCAACAAAACCCGGTGCTATACGGTTCCAGGGCGGCACCAATACCGGCAGGAAGGCCGCGGGAAAGGCGTCGCGAAGGCATTGCGTTCCGGCGAGGAGGTCGGCCTGGAGATCCGCAGGCGCCACCCGGCCACCGAGCTCGACCTTCTTCTCGCCGGCACGGGCATGGTCGGCGTGCGCAATGCCGTGCTGGAGCACCGCGGCCCCCGGGCAGGCCGTGATCGCGTCGACCGTGCGACTCTCGAGCCAGGCCGGCACCACGGCCAGGGCCAGCTCCGCCTGCCGTGCCTGCGCCAGCGCCAGGAGACGGTGCAGCCGCGGGTGATCGCGGCCGGCATCGTCGTCGCGCCACCAGACCGTCGCCGTCCCCGGCAGGTCGTCGAGCGCCTGGCGCAGCGCCCGCTCAGGCTCGGTCACGGATCATCTCGCGGACCAGGGCGGCTGCTCGTGCGGCGCCATCTAAGCGGATACGGCCGGGCTCGGGACGGGGCAGCAGGAGCGCACGATCAATCGCAACCGCCAGCGCCGGCGGGCTCAGGGCGTGCTCCGGGAGGTGCTCGGCAAGGCCCAGCTCGGCCAGGCGCACGGCACGCCGTGTCTGCTCGTCCTCGCCGCCGGCGGCGAAAGGTACCAGGACCATGCGCGCACCGCCGGCCAGACCCTCGGTCACGGTGTTATAGCCCGCCTGCGAGACGGAGATCTGGGCACCGGCCATGAGCTGGGGCAGGTCCGGTCGATGGCGGGCAAGCTCGACGCCGGGCGGGAGATGGCGGGCGAGATCGGTCTGGTGTTCGGGCGGCAGGTTGGTGCCGCCGACCAGGAGCCAGGGCTCGTGCGCCAACCGGGTCAGCGGTCGGGCCTGGATCGCGGCCGCGAGCAGGCCGGCGCCGACCGCACCGCCGCCGGCGCTGACGACCACGGCAGGTGCGTCGGGGGCGGGCCGGGGATCGGGGTCGTCGAGGACGAAGCCCGTGTACAGGACGCGGGCGGTCAGCCTGTCGGCGTGCGGAAAGCTCAGCGCGAAGGGGAACAGCAGGGGGTCGCCATGGACCAGCACGGCATCGTACCGGCGCTGGGCGAGGTCGAGCATCCAGTCGTACTTCGCCGGATCCCGCTTGGTGACGAGCACGTCACGCACGGAGGCCAGGACGAGCGCTCCCTGCTCGCGGGCGAGGTCCAGGAGCGGGCAGCAGCTCGGCACGGAAGGCCCGACGCCCGAAGGGGAACATCTCCGTCAGGAGCACGCGCGGCCGGTGCTCGGCCAGAAGGTCGAGCAGCACCTGGCGCCGCTTGGCCCAGAGGGTCTCGTCCACCTGGCGGCCGTCCGCCTGGACGAGGGTGGCGAAGGCGACATCGCCGCTGGTGACCGTCGGCAAGCTGCACGAGCTGGACGCCGGCCGGAGCTGGCCATGGGGACGGGAGGCCGCCATTGGCGAGGATCACGCGCTGGCCGTCCCGGGCGAGGGCACCGGCGATGGCAAGGGCCCGGCGGAGATGGCCGCTGCCGAGCAGGCTCTGGACCCAGAAGAGGCAGGTCATGACGGGCGCAGCGGGAGGCTGGCCTCGAAAGTGGGCCGACCGGCTTCGTCCAGCGAGAGCAGGAGCGCGCGCTCGGGATCGTAGCGGACGGGAGGCTTGCCCCTCATGTCCCAGCCGAGGCTGAGGACGAGGGCGGCACGCAGGACGCCCTTGTGGGCGACGACGAGGCGACGGCCATCCTCCCGGGCCAGGTCACCAAGGAAGCCGGCGAGGCGAAGGGCGACCTCGCGCGGGCTCTCGCCCTCGGGCGGGCGGAAGTCGAGGCCCAGGCTCTCGGCATCGGCGAACCAGGCGCCGAGCTCGGCGCGGAGATCCGCGAGGCGCCGGCCCTCGAAGGCGCCCCAGCGCATCTCCTTGAGACGTGGGTCGGTGGCGGGCTCGGGAAAGCCCAGGAGGTGGGCCGTCTCCCGGGCACGGCCGAGCGGGCTCGTGATGCAGGGTGCGGAGGCGAAGCCCTCGGGAAGCCGCCAGGCCGCAACCTGCTCCCGGCCCTTGGCACTCAGCGGGATGTCGGTATGGCCCTGGGTGCGGCCGTCCTCGTTCCAGGAGGTGCTGGCGTGGCGGATCAGGCAGAGACGCATGCGCGCTCGCGATGGTTGGTCCGGGCCCGCAGGATCGCCCCTGCCAGCCGGTCCCTTGCCGCGGGCCAGGCGTGGCGTGCCTCGACGCGGGCGCTGGCTGCGTCGCCCCAGCGGCGCAGGAGTTCCGGCTGGCCCAGGAGCTCCACGAGGGCAGCTGCGAAGGCGGCGGCGTCGCGCGGTGGCACAAGCCGGCCCGTGGTGCCATCCGCGACGATGTCGGAGACGCCGCCCTCGCGGCCGGCGAGGACCGGCAATCCGGCAGCCTGCGCCTCCAGCATGGCCATGCCGTAGGCCTCGGCGACGGCAGGCCAGACGTAGAGGTCGCAGGCGGCATAGAGGGGCGGCAGGTCTGGCTCGGCGACCGGACCGAGCAGGCGCACGCGATCGCCCAGAGGCCTGAGCCAGGACGCGATCTCTGCTCTGGCGTCACCATCGCCCGCGACCAGCAGGTGCCAAGGCGCGACTTCCACTCTGCTGGAGCGCTTCCGCGAGCAGGCGGTAGGACTCCCGCTTCACGTCCGGGCGCATCATGGCGACCGTGAGCAGCCATGGCCGGTCCGGATCAAGCCCGTATGCCATGGCGAGGCGAGCGCGATGCTGGTCACGAGCACTCCGCGCCGCGACATGAGCGGAGGTGTCCAGGAAGGGCGGGAAGAGCATCAGGCGGCTTGCGGGCAAGGCCGAGCGCAGGCCTTGCTGATCGATGCTCGTCATCGCCAGCACCAGATCCGCCTGCTCCAGCGCATGGAGGCTGGCGGCGTAGCCCACGGCCCAGGACCCCTGCGCGCGGCGGCGCGCGAGCGAGGCTTCGGCGGCGATGTAGGGGATACCCAGCCGTGTCGCGACCGCCGGCCCGAGATGGTCGGGTGCCTTGTGGTAGAGGTGGTAGGTGAACCAGAGGTCGGGCGGGTGCGCGGCGAACCGCCGGACGAGACGGGCCGCGAGGCGCTGACCTAGAGCGAGCAGCCGCTGCTGCCGCGTGGGATCGCCTGCGCGATCGTAGCTGCGGAAGCGGGACACGAGCTCGACCTCGTGACCGAGACTCTCCAGGAGCCGCACGAAGGCCCGAGCCATGCGCCGGTCGCCGGAGGGAACGGGATGGTTCGGCGGTTTCAGCGGGGCGTAGAAGGCGACCCGCATCAGGCGGCTTCGCGGGTGAGCTGGAGGCCGAAGCGCCGGGCGAGCACGGCCAGGCCGCGATCCATCCCGAACGACTCGACGATGCGCCGCCGGCCGGCCGTGCCGAGGCTCTGCCGGAGCTGGGGCTGGCGGACCAGCGCCGCCAGGGCCTGGGCGAGGGCAGCCGGATCCTCGGGCGGGACCAGCAGGCCGGTGACACCGTCGGCGACGATCTCGGGAATGGCCGCAGCGCTCGTCGCCACGACCGGCAGCTCCTGCGACATCGCCTCCATGATCACGTTCGGCAGGCCGTCGCGGTCGCCGTCATGTGCCACCCGGGCCGGCAGGCAGAAGAGGTCGGCCCGGCGCAGTGCGTCGATCACCTCGTCGCGCGTGGCGGAGCCGAGCCACGTCACGTTTTGGCCAAGCCCCAGCGCCTCTGCGCGCGCCTTCAGGCGCTCCACCAGCTCGCCGCCGCCGATATGCTCGAAGCGCCAGTGCAGCTCCGGCGGCAGCATCGCCAGCGCCTCGAGCAGCACGTCCAGCCCCTTCTTCTCGACCGCCCGCGCGACGGCAAGGATGCGCACCGGCCGGGCCGGATCGCTCCCGTCGCCGCCCGGAGCGCGCCGCGGTGCCGGGAACCGGGTGAGATCCAGGCCGTGATAGGCGAGTGCGATATCGGCCCCAGGTGCCAACCCGCGCAGATGGTCGAGGTTGAGCCTGGAGCAGGTCACGGTCCAGGCCGCGTCCTGGAGCTTCTCGCGCTTCTCCCAATCCGGAGATGGTCCACACGTCCTTGGCATGCGCCGAGGCGCTGAAGGGCAGGTCCAGGAGCACGGCGGCATAGCGCGCGACCGAGGCGGGCGTGTGCAGGTAATGCACGTGCAGGTGCCGGACTCCGGGCGGCAGCTCGCAGGCCAGCACCAGCGCCTGACCCAGGCGGCGGCCGCGGTTGGCCGTGGGATCACGGCGGTAGTCGCGCCACCACAGGCGCAGCAGCGTGCCCAGCCGCGGGTTGCCGAGCTGGCGGGCGAAGGCCTTGAGCACGCGCCACGGTGCGTCCTTCAGATATTCCGGCAGATAGAGGACCGGTGCGCGGATGGCGCGGTGCAGGTCGTGGACCCGGCGATCGGTCGGATGCCGGAGCGAGACGATGTGGATCGGCAGCCCGAGCTGTTCCAGCGCCAGGATCTCCTGGGCGATGAAGGTCTCCGACAGGCGCGGATAGCCCTTGACGATGACGGCCGTGGGGAGGGGCAAGGCTGTGCGTCAGGCGTAGCGGGGAACGCGCTGCCGGCGGCGCGGGGCGAGCCAGGGCTCGGCGAAGTCGGCCACCCGCTCGAGCCCGCCCAGGAAGTGCTCGCGCACCGGCAAGCTGGCCGTCGTTGCCGTGGGCAGCTCACGCAGGGCCCTGGCCATCCGCGCCGGGTCGCGCCCGCCCTCCTCCGCCAGCATCCGCACCAGCCCCAGCTTCGAGGCCCGCTCGGCACGCAGATACTGCTCCAGCCGCGGCTGGGTGCGGGGCACGATCAGCGCCGGCTTGTCGAAGGAGAGGATCTCGCAGAACGTGTTGTAGCCGCCCATGGCGACCACGGCGATGGCACGCTCGAACAGGGGCTCGACCCGGGCCTCGAAGGTGATGGCGGAAAGGCGGCGGTCGCGCGCGACGCGCTCCTGGAAGGCCGCCCGCGTCTCGGCCGGCATGAACGGCCCGAATACGATCAGCGCCTTGTGCGGCAGGCCCGGGTCCAGCTCGTAGGCCCCGATCACCCAGTCGATCAGGGCCTCGCCGTCGCCGCCGCCGCCGGCCGTGACCAGGATGTAGTCGTCCGCGGGCGGTGCCGGCTCCGGCTGTCCTGCCAGCGGATGGGGCACGTCGCGGCGCAGATAGCCGGTGAAACGAATCTTCGCGGCCACGGGCTCCATGCCCGGGATCTCGCGCAAGGGGTCGAAGATCTCGGGCAGGCCATAGACCCAGATTTGGTCGTAGAGCTCGTCCAGTGCGGGGAACACGGCCTTGCGGTGCCATTCCTCGACCAGGCTCGCGGGCTCGTCCATCACGTCGCGCAGGCCCAGGACGCAGGGCGTGCCCCTGGCCTTCATCCATTCCAGCGTCGAGCGCACTTCCCCACGGAGGCCCAAGGGCTCCTTGTCGACCAGGAACAGGTGCGGGTCGAACACCTCGGCCGTGTGGTGGATGATGGAACGGCGGATCTCCAGCGTCTTCTCGATGTCGAGATGCAGCTGGAGGGAAGTGTAGTCGCCGTTGCGGAGCTTGATCACCCCCGGCACACGCACGAAGTCGACCCGCGAGCGGAAGTCGAAGCTGCCGATGATCGGGGAGCCCGAGAGGATCAGCACCGACAGCTGCTTGTAGCGCTCGACCAGATAGTGGGCGATGGCGCGGCAGCGGCGGAGATGGCCGAGACCGAAGCTGTCGTGGCTGTAGATCAGAAGCCTTCGATCGGTGCTCATCAGGGTCCAAGGGCGCGCCAGGTGAGGGCGGGCCGACTATGACAGAGCCGGATGACACCGCGAAGGCGGAATAACCGCCTGCCGGCGCAAGGCCGAGCTGCGGCTTGCAACTAGGAACATAATCATGTAATAGGACACGAAACATCGCCGCGAGTTGCAGGCGAACCGGAGTGTCCCGATGAGCATCCTTCTCCCGGTCGACGACAACGGCAACCCGATCCATGTGTTGGGCTTCGACTACCGGGGCACGCAGAAGCTCACGGTCTCCGCCGCGGCCTCGACCCGCATCCCGCAGCCGGTCGCCAGCGACATCGAGCTCGTGACCCTGGTCGCCACCGGTGCGTGCCGGTTCGAGGTCGGCGATTCCGCGGTCACCGCGGACCCGGCCCGCAGCCCGTTCCTCTATCCCGGCCAGTATGTCGACGTCCCGCTCCGCCGCGGCGAGCGCTACGTCGCCTTCATCGCCGAGACCACGGCCTGCGAGGCCTACGTGATCGGTCGGATCTGACCATGGCGCTGCAGCTCCGCCTCACCGGCGAGACCTTCAGGATCACGGGCGACCCCACAAGCCGGGTCGTGCTCCCGCCGCCGGTGACCACCGATGCCCTGCTCGCCACCGAGAGTGGCGAGATGATCCTCACCGATGACGGCGCCAGCCTCGCCGTGGAGTTGAGCCATGGCAACTAAGCAGATCCACGAGCTCACGGCCGCGAACCAGCTGGCCCCCGAAGACCAGCTGCTGGTCTCGACCGTCGACGGCAACCGCACAAGGCGGGCGAGCCTCGGCAACCTTCCCTACCGCGCCGGTGGCGTCGGCACCGTGCTGCGCACGCTGCTGGACAAGCTGGGCGAGCGGGTCTCGGTGCGCGATTTCGGCGCCAAGGGCGACGGTGTCGCCGACGACAGCCCTGCGTTCCAGGCGGCGCTGGACGCGCACGAGGCGGTCCATGTTCCGCCCGGCCGCTACCGCCTCAACAGCGAGATCCAGATCAAGCCGCGCCGCACGCTCGTTGGTGCCGGCCGCGACGCCACGCTGATCGACGCGCGCGGTCCCCGCGCCTTCACCTTCAACCGCAATGCCGGGATCCATGCCGTGGAAGCCGGCGGCACGCCCGACTGGTGCCGCTCACGGCTGGGCCAGATGAGCATCCGGATGACGACCGGCGGCGTCCGCGCCATCGGCCACGAGCTCTATGCGGAGGGCCTGCGCTTCAGCGGCGGCCAGCCGGGCGGCTGGTGCATGGAGCTGGAGGACGCCAACGAGTGCTCCTTGCGCGAGATCTCGGCCGGCCCCGGCGGCGGTCAGGACGACCTCCTCGCCAGCGGCATCCGCCTCTACGCCACGGACGCGAACCGCAACGTCAATTTCGGCGACAGCCTGCTCGAGGAGATCTCGATCAAGCTCAAGGGTGCCGGGACCACGGGCATCCTGATCGAGCATCAGGGCACGGCCGTGAACGGCTCCTTCTTCGTGATGAACAACCTGCTCCTCAACCGGGTGCAGGTGAACAGTGCCGGCGCTCCCGCCGGCAGCACCGGCGTCTGGCTCAAGCGCGTGATGCGCTCGGCCCTCCTCAACGTCGACGTCGAGTTCGTCGAGACCGCGTTCCGGGTCGAGGGTGCGGCCGCCAGCGGCAATGCCGGCAGCTGCCGCCATGTCAGCTTCGTCAACTGCTACGTGCTGAACTGTGCCGTGCCCTGGGTCGACAGCAACGCGGCGCTGGCGGGCTCGGTGATGCGCTGCTCGTTCAGCAACTGCCACGGGTTCGGCCTGCTCAACCCGGTCGGCATCGCCAGCAACGACGCCAACGCGCGGGCCGGCGAGGGCGACACCTTCATGCCCGGTGCCGTGTGGCTGACCGAGCCCAATACCGGCCAGCCGGCAGTGCAGCTCCGGGCACCCAACCCGGGCCAGCTCCTGGTCACGGGCGAGTTCTTCGACGGCACGAGTGCCGTCCGTGACGGCAACCCGAAGAACAAGAAACCGCGCCAGGGTCTGGGCATCGACATCACCAGCTTCAACGTCACCCGCCTCTACCGCCCGCGCGGCTATGCCGCAGGGCGAGTTCTCCCGCCTCGTGGTCGGCAACGGCGAGGACTTCCTGCCCGACGGCGCCACCGCCGCGCCGCTGCACCGGGTCGAGCTCGCCGACCCCGTCTACCTCACCCCGCGCCAGACCGAGCCGCCGCAAGCGCTCAACGGCTTCGTGGTCTACTGCGAGACCAGCTCCGCGCTCCCCAGCGGCTCGCCCTGGACCGGTCCCGGCTGGTACGCGCGGCTGGGCAACCGCTGGCAGCCGGGCGTGCAGGCGGCGGGGCGGGTGGCGGACAAGGAGCGCAACGCCGCCTTCACCGTCTCGCCGCTCGATTTCGGCCTCGTCCACCGGGTCAACAACTCCGCCGCCATCACAGTGAACGTGGCCTCGAGCTACGATCTTGGCAGCGGCTCCACGCCGCTCATGCAGGCCGGCGACCCCGACGCGGTCCTCTGGCTCATCCGCCAGGGTACCGGTGACGTCGACCATCGCTGCCGGCGACGCGGGTGTCGAGGTGAAGAGCGCGATCGCCGGTGCCACGAGCCTCAAGATCAAGCGGCAGTACCAGCTCGTCACCGTGATCCTCCGCTTCAACGCCACCAGCGGCAAGATCGAGGTCTACGGCAACACGGTGCCGGACGGCGAGTTCGTCTACGAGGAGCCGCTCGGCTGGACCAATGCCAGCCAGGGCAGCAACACCGACACCTCGCCCTACGTGGTGGCGTCGAGCCGGGCGGGGCAGCTCCTGCGCATCAGCAGCTCGGACAACCCCTCGCACATCGCCTTCGACACCTCCAGCATGCCGGCCGGTGTGACGGCCGCCCTGTTCCGGATCTGCGCCATCACCAACCCGATCCGGATCATGGCCCGGCAGGGCGGCGGCCTCACGCTGCGCCGCTCGAACGGCACCACCGCCACCAGCCTGCCCTGCTTCCAGGTCAACGAGACCGGCCGCGTGGTCACCGTCCACGTCACCGGCGGATCGAGCCTCGACCCGAACCAGGCCAACTCGATCTACATCGAGAACTAGATGATCCTCCTCCTGCTGGGACTGACCCGACCCATGAACACCTATCGCATCGGCAAAGAGATGCTCCTCCTGGCAGCACTGCGCGCCGCCCTCTTCGTCCTCACCTTCATCAGCCGCGAGCTGCCCTTGAACGACAACGAGCGGCTGGCCGTCGTCGAGCGTCTCCAGGCAGCCTTGCTGGGCCCGGTCGAAGCCTGACGCTTCCCTGGCGGCCGGCAGCCCGCTAGCGTCGGGGCATGCGCCTCGAGATCGACGGAGCCAGCATCAACGTGGCGGTCCACGGACCGACACCTTCGGCCGGCATCCCGGCCGTGCTGTTCCTGCACGGGGCCGGGATGGACGGCTCGGTCTGGGCTCTCCAGGCCCCGCGGCTCGGGAGCAAGGGCATCACCGCCCTGGTTCCCGACCTGCCCGGGCCACGGCCGCTCCGGCGGCGAGCCCTGCCCGAGCATCGAGGCGCTGGCGGCCTTGGTATGGAAGCTCGCCGACGCCGTGGGCCTGCCGCGGCTGGCGCTGGTCGGCCACTCGATGGGCGCCCTGACGGCATTGGCAGCAAGCAACGGCCGCACGGATCGCCTGGCCCTCCTCGGTGCCGCCCTGGCCCTGCCGGTGAATGCCGCCCTGCTGACCGCCGCACGCGATACGCCCGAGAAGGCGGCCGGGCTGATCGCCGGCTGGGGGCTCGGCCGCCGCGCCGGGCTCAGCGGGGGCAGCGTGCTGGGCGGCTCGCTGGACGGTGCCGTGCGCGCGATCCTCACCAGTGCCCGGCCGGGCGTGCTGCACGCCGACCTTGCGGCCTGCAACGCCTACACGGCCGGGGCGGCTACCGCGGGCGGCATCACCTGCCCGGCGCTGGTCCTGATCGGTGCGGAGGACCGGATGGCGCCGCCCAAGCGCGGCCGCGAGCTCGGCAGCGCCATCCCTGGTGCGGTGGTCGAGACAGTGCCCCGCGCGGGCCACATGCTGATGCTGGAGGCCGCCGACGCGGTCACGAAGGCGCTCCTGGCCTTCCTGGTGCCGCAGCGTCGCTGACGATCCGGCCGTCCACGATGTGGATCCGGCGCCAGGTGCGGGCGGCGAGGTCGGGGTCGTGGGTGACCACGATCACGGTCCGGCCCTCCTCCCGCACCAGCCGCTCGAAGATGTCGAAGACCCTGGCGGCATTCGCCGTGTCGAGATTGCCGGTGGGCTCGTCGGCGAGGAGAAGGGCCGGGCCGTTGGCCAGGGCGCGGGCGATCGCCACCCGCTGCCGCATGCCGCCCGAGAGCTGCTCCGGATACTTCGCCTGATCGTCGGCAAGGCCGAGGCTGGCCAGGATCGCCTGGGCGCGGGCACGCATCGGCCGCGGCCCCAGCGCACCCAGCTTGCGCATCGGGATCAGCACGTTGTCCAGGGCCGTGAACTCCGGGAGCAGGAAGTGGAACTGGAAAACGAACCCGAAGCGCTGCAGCCGCAGGCGGGCGAGCTCGCGCCGGCCCATGGTCGAGGTGGGGCACCCCTCCACCTGCACCGTGCCGCTGCTCGGCCTGTCCAGCAGGCCCAGGAGGTAGAGCAGCGAGGACTTGCCCGAGCCGGAAGGGCCGGTCACGGCGACGAGCTCGCCTTTGCCGAAGCTCGCCGACGCGTCCTCGATGATCGTCACCGGCGGCGGCCCGGGAAGCGTGCGGCTGACGTTCCGCGCCTCGAGGAGGGCACTCATGCAGCACCGCGCACGATCTCGACCGGGTTGAGGCCGGCGGCTCGGCGGGCGGGGATCAGGGCCGCCAATGCCGAGGCGGTCAGGGCGAAGGCGCCGCCGGCGATGTAGGGCCAGGTCTCGCGGGCGAGGATGAAGCCCTCGCGGCCGCGGATCACGCCGCCGCTGCCGGTGAAGCGGATCTGGGCCAGCAGCTCGATCAGCCCGAGGCCGACGAAGGCGCCGGCGAAAGCACCCAGCAGACCTACGATCAGGCCTTCGATGACGAAGATCGCCTGGATGTCCCCCTCGGTGAGGCCAAGGGACTTCAGGATCGCGATGTCCCGTGTCTTCTCGTACACGACGGTCGAGATGATGTTGTAGATTCCGAACGCGGCGACCAGGAGGATCGCACCCACGACCGAGTACATGATCGCGTTCTGGATGACGAAGAGCTTGAGCACGTTGCCGTTCGTCTCCTCCCAGCTCTCGGTCCGGTAGCGGAACCTGTCCTCGAGCTGACGGGCAATGGACTCCGCCCGGGTCACGTCGTCGACCCGCATGCGGATCTGGTTGACGATGTTGACCCGGTCCTGAAGCACCTGCGCGGTCTTGAGCAGCGCGTAACCCTGCGAGGTGTCGATCGAGGTGATGCCGGTCTGGACGAGACCCACGATCTTCATCAGCTGGGTGACGCCCACGGGCGAGATCACGCTCACCGAATCGCCCACGGCAGCCCCCAGCCGGTCGGCGATCCCGACCCCCAGGATCAGCGCATTGGCGCTCGAGCGCAGGTCGGCGAGCCGGCCGTGGACCAGGTCCTTCTCGATGTTGGTGACCCGCCGCTCGCGCTCGGGGTCGATGCCCAGGATGGTCGCCGTCACGTCGCGGGTGCCGTAGCGCAGGATCGCCTGGCCGGTGAGCGTGGGTGCAACCGCCACCCCCGGCAGCGCCTCGATCGCCGCGATCTTGGCGCGCGCGTTGCGGATTCCGCGCGGCTCGGCCCGCGGTTTCAGGCCGGAGAGGGAGATCGCGGCCCCTTTGTAGACGACCTGCACGGGCTGCACGCCGGGGCGCCGGAACTCGTCCTTCATCACGAGATGCGGGGCCACGTCGATGATCTGGGCCACGAAATATTGCTGGAAGCCGCGCATCAGCGCGTTCACGGCCACGAAGAAGCCCACGCCCAAGGCCACGCCCAGGATCGACACCAACGTCTGCCGCCGGCGCCGGCGCAGATGGCCGAGGGCGATGTCGAGGGCCAGCGGCAGGGGCATCGGCGCCCGCTATCGCCCGAAGAGCGCCAGGAGCGCGTTGCCGGGCTCGTCCCGGCGTCGCGCCCGATCGCCATTGGCGAGGCCCGGCGGCGGGTCGAGGACCACGGCCTGACCGGGCTCGAGACCGCGGCGCACCTCGACCAGCTCTCCGCCGGCCACACCCGTCTCGACCGGGCGCTCACGCACGGTGCCACCGTCCAGCACGAGCACCTTGCCGCTGCGCAGGGCCCGGGCCGGGACCAGCACGGCCGGGCGCTCGGCAATGATGATGTTGGCCTCGATCGTCATGCCGATCATCAAAGGCGTGTCGTCCGGCAGTGCGATCCGCACCCGGTAGGTTTTCTGCACCGGATCGCCCTTGGGCGTGATCTGGCCGACGCTGCCCTCGAGCGCGCGGTCGGGGAAGGCGTCGGCCTTCAGCAGCGCCCGCTGGCCTGACCGGACCCGCGGGATGTCCTCCTCGTCGACCTCGGCCGTGACCCGCAACGGCAGCGGCTCACCGATCCAGAAGACGGCATCGGCGGTGTCGCGGACCTCGCCGGGCTCGCCGTCGCGGCGCAGCACCTTGCCCGTCGATCGGCGAGCGGATCAGGTAGTCCTCGAGCCGGCGCTGCGCCACCTCGACCAGGGCCGCCGTGGCCCGCTCCTCGCTCTCGGCACGGTCGAGCTCGCTCTGCGCCGCGACACCGCGCCGGAGCAGCATCCGGCCCCGCTTCGCGGCATCGGTGGCGAATCGGGCGCGTGCCTCGGCCTCGACCAGCTGGGCGCGGGCCGCCGTGTCGTCGAGCCGGGCCACCACCTGTCCGGTCTGCACGGCGGCACCCTCATCCACGTAGAGCTCGAGCAGCCGGGCCTTCACGGCCGGGCCCACCGGCGCCCAGCGCACGGGCTCGACCGTGCCGGTAGCGTAGACCGCCTCGACGGCTGGCCCGCGCGTGACGGTTCCGACCTCGACCAGCGGCGGCCAGTGGCGCCAGAGCCAGTAGCCGCCGCCTGCCGCGAGGGCGAGTGCGAGCAGCAGGAGGACGCGAAGGAAACGTGCCACCTGCTCCGCTCGTCACCCCGTCAGCTGAGGCCGCGCGCCCGCAGGCGGAGGTCGAACTTCTGGATCTTGCCGGTCGAGGTCTTGGGCAGGGGCCCGAAGACGACCCGGCTCGGCGCCTTGAAGTGGGCCAGGTGCTGGCGGCACCAGGCGATGATCTCGGCCTCGGGCGGCTCGGCCGCACCGGGCTTCAGGGTGACGAAGGCGCAAGGCCGCTCGCCCCATTTCGCGTCGGGCATGGCGACGACGGCGGCCTCCATCACCGCCGGGTGGCGGTAGAGCGCCTCCTCGACCTCGAGCGAGGAGATGTTCTCGCCGCCGGAGATGATGATGTCCTTGGCCCGGTCCTTGACCTCGACATAGCCGTCCTCGTGCTGCACCGCGAGGTCGCCGGTGTGGTACCAGCCGCCGCGGAACGCCTCCTCGGTCGCCGTGGGGTTCTTGAGGTAGCCCTTCATCACCGTGTTGCCGCGGAGCATGATCTCGCCGAGTCCTACGCCGTCCGGCGGCATCGGGTTCATCGTCTCCGGGTCCGCCACCTGCACGCCGTGCATGGTCGGGTAGCGGACACCCTGCCGGGCCATGAGGGCGGCGCGCTGGCCGAGCGGCAGGCCCTCCCAGTCGGGCTGGGGAACGCAGACGGTCGAAGGCCCGTAGGTCTCGGTCAGGCCGTAGAGGTGGGTGACGCGGAAGCCCATGCCCTCCATGGCCTCGATCACCGCACTTGGCGGGGCGGCCCCGCCGGTGGCGACCTCCACCCTCTGCTCGAAGCGGCACTTCACCTCGTCCGGCGCGTGGATCAGCATGGTCAGCACGACCGGGGCGCCGCAGAGATGCGTCACCTTCTCGTCGCGGAGCGTGGGGAAGATGACGGCGGGGTCGACCTTGCGCAGGCAGACATGGGTGCCGCCGGCGGCGGTGACGGCCCAGGTGTAGGTCCAGCCGTTGCAGTGGAACATCGGCAGCGTCCACAGGTAGACCGAGCTGGGGCTGAGACCGAAGACCAGCGCGTTGCCAAGCGCGTTCAGGTAGGCGCCGCGATGGTGGTAGACGACACCCTTCGGGTTGCCGGTGGTGCCCGAGGTGTAGCAGAGCGAGAGCGCGTCCCATTCGTCGTCCGGGGCTCTCCAGTCGAACGCCGGATCGCCCGTTGCCAGCAGCTCCTCGTAGGTGAGCTCGCCCAGCCGCTCGCCCGGGGCCGCAGGGTCGACGATGTCGATCACCCGGATCGGCCGCCGGACCTGGGCCAAGGCGGCCTTGACGGTGGGTGCCAGCTCGCTGTCGGTGAGCAGCACCTTGGCCTCGCCATGCTCCAGGATGAAGGCGATCGAGGCCGCATCCAGGCGCAGGTTGAGGGCGTTGAGCACGGCCCCCAGCATCGGGATGCCGTAATGCGCCTCCAGCATCGGCGGCGTGTTGGGGCAGAGCACGGCCACGGTGTCGCCCTTGCCGATGCCGAGGCGGGCAAGGGCGCTGGCGAGCCGGCGGCAGCGGGCGGCAAGCTCGCCATAGCTGTAGCGCATGCCGCCATAGACCACGCCCGTCCGCTGCGGGAATACCGCCGCGCTCCAGGCCAGGAAGTCGAGCGGGCTCAGCGGGCGGTAGTTGGCGGCCGTCTTCGGCAACGCCAGATCGAAGATGCCGCCCTGCGCAGGCTCGGTCATCGAGCGCCTTCCCCGGTTCCTCGCGACAAGAGGCTCAGCTAGGCACCGGAAGGGCAGCCTGTCCAGAACCTACCCGCCCGGCGGCGGAGCGGGGCGCATGCGCCGCCACGGCCAGGAACAGCACCAGCACGGTGGCGTGGTGGACCGCGTTGAACAGGTTCTGCAGGCAGGACTCGGCCACGATGTCGGCGGCGATGATCAGCATCAGCGCCCGGCGCTCGGGCACCGGGTCCGCGGCCGCGGCCACGAGCGCGGTGCGGACCAGGAGCCCGACCAGGAGGAGGACGAAGGCAAGGCCCACAGGGCCCGCCTCGACATAGAAGCGCACGAACTCGTTGTGCGGCCACTCCAGCGTGCTCTCGCCCTCCAGGAACGGCTTGCCGCCGGCCATCAGCTCGCGCACCGCGCCGAAGCCGAGCCCGAACGGGTGGTCGCCCATCAGGCCCAGCCACCAGGCGAGGCTGGGCAGGCGGCCCGAGCCATAGTCGCCGGCGTCGGTCGAGACGAGGCGCAGCAGCAGGTTTGGGTTCCACAAGGCCGAGTAGAGGGCGAAGACAAGCCCCAGGCCGCACGCTGCGGCCAGCAGCCTGACCAGGGCCGCGGACCGGTTCTCGGCCGTTGCCAGATGGAAGACGGCGAAGAGCGCCAGCGTCAGCACCACCGTCCGGGTGGCGGTCTCCAGCACGGTCACCAACGCCATGGCGGCCACGGCCACCGCCAGCCAGCGAGTACCCAGTCGCTCGCCCGCTGCCGCTCGGGCAAGCGCCACCACGACGCAGACAAGGCCCAGGCTCGCGTGCATGACGACCGAGCCGGTGACATCGTAACGGACAATGCCGGCATAGCCACGGGCGATGGCGGCGGGCTCGGCCACGAGCTGGTAGGTGAAGGTGACCGCGACATAGAGGGCCAGCAGTGCCCAGCTCATCCGCACCATGGCGGCCTCGCCCAGCTCGGCCGCGAGGCCGGGGGCGGCCAGGAGTACCAGGAGTAGAAGGGCCACCTTGTAGTCGAGCGGGTCGAGGCTGCCGACGAGCCCGTCCTGGACCGCGATCGCGAGCAGGAGGAGGAAGAGACACAAGAGCCCGGTCGCCGGCCGGGGCAGCGGCGCTCCCTGAAGGTAGGGGAGCAGGCACAAGCCCGCGACCAGGGCCGAGAAGACGACGATGCGCTCCTGCTCCAGCCCGAGCGCGATCGCGACCGAGGAGGAGAGGGCCGCAAAGGCGCAGGTCAGGACCAGGAGGGCGCGGATCATCGCCACCCTTTCTAGGGCCGATTGACAATTTCATCAACTTATGGTTGATAGACTTGCCACGAGGCCCGCCATGCCAGCTTACAAGATCAAGGCTTTCCCCGCCCCCTTCGATGCCCCGAGGTTCCAGGAGGTGGCGCAGAGCTGCGCCTTCATCCTGGCGGCCAACTGGTGCATGCAGGGTATTCGCGGAATGGATGGCAAGGAGCTGGGCTTCCGGCTCCTGCTGGAACTGCTGGTTGCGGCAGTCCTGCAAGATGCCGTCGGCCTGCCGGCGGCCCTGGTGCTGGCCCACAGCTTCAGCTTCACCCTCAACGGCCAGGTCTGGGTCTGCGTGCGCTACTGCCCGGCCTATCGCCGCTCGCCGCGTGCGGTCGACAAGTTCGAACGGCGGACGGCGAACCGGCTCCGGCGGCTGCCCTGGCTCGAGGAGGCGGTGCTGATCGGCTCGCGCGGTGGCACGGCACCTCGCGGCACCCGCTCCGACATCGACCTCCGCCTCGTCTTCCCGCCCGGCCCCCTCGCCTGGCTGCGCACCAACCTCCTGCTCCTGCGCCTGCGCGCGGCCGCCTTCGTGCGGATGATCCCGCTCGACCTCTATGCCTATGACGGCATCGACAGCCTGCGCCGGTTCGACCAGCGCGAGCCCTTGCGCTTGGTCCTCGACCGCCAGGGCCGTCTCGCCGCTACCTTCCCGGCACGGGTGACGCCGTGAGCCTCCATGTCGAGCAGCGGCGCACCTGCCTCGCCTACTCGCCTGGCGGGCACCGGGCCGAGCTCGAGCGCGCACTCGCCGGCATCAGCTTCACCGACTGCTTCCACGTCACCTTCCGCAGCGGGCGGGCGGCACCGGCGGGCGTGCCGGTCCACCATGTCTGCCACCCGCGCCGCTCGGCCCTGCGCACGCTGGCGAACGCCGTCCAGTCCCTGTTGCTTCTGGCCTGCGCAAACGGCCACGGCTCGTGATCACGACCGGGGCCGACGTGGCGACGCCGATCTTCGTCCTCGCCAAGCTGTTGGGTGCGACCACCATCTTCATCGAGAATGGCGGTACCATCGAGCCCTCGCTCGCCGGCCGCCTCTGCTACCGCTTCAGCGACCTCTTCATCGTCCAGTGGCCGGAGAAGCTGGCAGCCTTCCCGCGCGGGGTCCTCAGCCAGGGGGTGCTGCTCTGATCCTGGTCAGCGTCGGCACCTTCGTGCGTGGGTTCGACGAGCTCGTGGTTGCCGCCGATCAGGCCGCGGCCGCCCTGGGCCTGACCGGCTTCGCCCAGATCGGCCACTCCTCCGTCCTGCCGCGCCACCTGAAGTGGGCCCGCTTCCTGCCGGAGGAGGAGCTGCGCCATCGTCTCTCCGCCGCCCGTATCGTCGTCTGCCATGGCGGCATGGGCATCCTCGGCGAGGCGATGCGAGCCGGCCGGCCGATCCTGGCGGTGCCCCGGACGGGCCCGACCACCCCCGACCACCCGGCCAACGACCAGCGCGAGTTCCTGCAGAGGCTCTCGGCCGTACACCCGATCGAGGTCTGCGCGGAGCCGGCGCGGCTGCTGGACCATCTTCGCCGGCTCGCCGCGGCAGCTCCCGACCGGGTCGACTATCGTCTCGACTGCAACATCCCGCGGATCGTCGCCGGCTTCCTCAGCGCGAGGCGGCCCTCGTCGATGGAAGCGGCGGAGCGGCGGCCTTAGTCCCGGCCAGCGCCTTCGTCATAGCCGCGGCGGCTGCTGATGATGATCAGCGTGGTCAGGCCGCCGCCGAGCAGCAGCGTGACCACGGCACCAAGGGACAGCGCGATCAGCCCGTGCGTGCCGATCGGGGTGTCCTGCATCCCCTGCCACAGGTACCAGGCGGCGGCCGCCGCGACGACGACGAACCCGGCCAGGAGCAGGAGCACGAAGGCCCCCGCCAGCGGCGATCGCCGGGTCCGGGGCTCGTCTTCGACATCTGCCATGTCGCACCGCCTCCCGGCTGCGAGGATGGAGGAGGTAGGACGCCTCCGTCCCGGGCCAATAAAGGCTTAGCCAGGGTCTCTGTTCCGCAGCGAGGGGACCCGCACGGATTTCTTCCCTTTTTCGCCTAAGGGGCGATATAGCATTGGTCTCTCAACTAACAGGCGATTGATCGATCCGTGCTGTCCGCGATTGAATTGGTCCTGGAGCAACCCCCGCCGCGCGCGGTGCTGCACCTGCAGCCGGCCATGCTGCTCGACCTCGTGCGCGCGACAGACGCCGCGATCCTCATCCTCGCCGGCGGCATGGCCGCCTGGTCGCAGACCGTCAATCCAGCGCTGGTGTCATTCGCCCTGGCGCTGGGCACCCTGTTGGCCCTCAATCTCCTCCAGTTCGCCTCCGCCTACCGTCTGCCGGCGCTGAAGCAGCCGGGGCTGCAGGCCCGGCTGGCGATCCCGGCCGTGGGTGCAGCACTCCTGCTGGTGGCCGGGATCGACCTCGGGCTCGGGCAGGGGCTGGTCCCGCCGGAGCTGGTGGGCTTGTGGCTCGTCGCGGCCCTGCCCCTGCTGCTGCTTTCACGGGCAGCCCTGCCCGCCCTCATCCGCCGCCTCGAGCGGAGCGGGCTGCTGGCAGTGCGGGTGGTGGTGGTCGGCGCCGGCGAGCAGGGCCAGCGCCTCGTCCACCAGCTTCGCGCCGCCGGAGAGGGTGTCCGCCTTGTCGGCCTCTTCGACGACCGGGGTGCCTGCGCCCCCTGCTATGTCGGCGGCAACCCGGTGCTGGGCGGCATCGACCGGCTGCTCGCCTTTGCCGCCCGGCAGCCGGTCGACCTCGTCATCGTGGCCCTGCCGCAGGGTGCCGAGGCCCGGCTCCAGGAAACCCTGCGCCGGCTGCGTCAGCTGCCGGTCGACATCCGCCTCTGCCCCGACCAGACCGGCACCCGGCTCGGCGGGGGCCGCGTCACCGAGCTTGCGGGCGTGCCGCTGCTCCATGTCCACGACCGCCCGCTGGCAGGTCGCGCCCGGCTGGCCAAGGCGGCCCTGGACCGTGCCCTGGCCGCGTTCGTGCTCCTCCTCACGGCACCTCTCTTCCTCGGCATCGCGGTGGCGATCAGGCTAGGGCCTGCGCTCAATTGCGGGATCAAGTGGCGGGTTGAGCGGTTTGGAAGGCTTTGCAGTCTGGAGGAGCGGACCGATGCGCGCTATGCCTTGCGCGATGACCAGTGGGAGCGGATCAAGGACCTGCTGCCCGGCCGTCCGGGCATGTGGGCGTGACCGCCAGGGACAACCGCCTCTTCGTCGAGGCCGTGCTCTACCGCTACCGCGCCGGCATCCCCTGGGCGATTTGCGGAGCGGTTCGGCGACTACAAAAAGGTGCACAGCGCTTTTGCCGCTGGGCCAGGAGCGGGGTGTGGGCCCGCTTGTTCGAGCACTTGGCAGGCGACGCGGACAATGAGTATGCGATGATCGACAGCACCATCGTCCGCGCCCATCAGCACAGTGCTGGAGCGGCAAAAAGACGGTGATGAAGCCATCGGGCGCAGCGCGGCGGCCTGAGCACGAAGATCGACGCCACCGTGGACGCGCTGGGCAACCGACCGGCTTCGCCCTCTCGCCCGGGCAGGCGCACGACCTGGAAGGTGCCGATGCTCTGCTGCCGGGTCTCGTGGCCGACGCGCTGATCGCCGACAAGGCGTATGATGCCGACGAGCGGGTGCTCAAGCCGCTGGCGGAGGCTGGCAGGACGGCCGTGATCCCGTCCAAGGGCAACCGCAAGGCGCCTCGCGTCTACGACAAGAACCTCTACAAGGCACGTCACCTGATCGAGAACTTCTTCGCCAAGCTGAAGCAGTTCCGGGCGATTGCCACACGGTACGACAAGCGGGCGGTGCACTTCCTCGGCGCCATCCATCTCGCGGCTAGCGTTATCTGGCTCAATTGAGGACAGGCCTAGGCTCGGCGGGACCGGTCCTGTTCCGCCAGAAGCGTTATGGCTGCAACGGCCAGGTGATCGAGATCTTCAAGTTCCGGACCATGTGGGCAGAAGCCTGCGAGGACGGCACCGGCCCGTTCCGCCAGGTGCGCAAGGGCGATCTGCGCGTGACGCCGCTGGGTCGATTCCTGCGCCGCACCAGCCTCGACGAGCTGCCGCAGTTCCTCAACGTTCTTCGCGGCGAGATGTCGATCGTGGGCCCGCGCCCGCATGCCGTGGCCCATGCGCGGCAGTTCGCACCGCTCCTCGACACCTACCTCGCCCGGCATCGGGTGAAGCCCGGCATCACCGGCTGGGCCCAGGTCCACGGGCTGCGCGGCGAGACCGACACGCTGGAGAAGATGCGGCACCGGCTCGAGCACGACCTCCATTACATCGACAACTGGTCGCTTTCCCTGGACCTCAGGATTATCTTACGCACGCTCCTCGTCGGGTTCAGCCACCCGAACGCCTGCTGAGGAGAGGGCCGACACTTCGACAGCGGCCCGCCACCCTGCCCTGGAGCGCCGCCCCTGAGCATCGAAGCCCCGTTGTTCCTGGCCGGCATGCGGCAGCTGGCGGCGGGTGTCACCATCGTCACCACGGCGCAAGGTGCCGCCCGCGCCGGCCTCACCGCCACCGCCGTCTGCTCGGTCTCGGCTGAGCCGCCGCAGCTCCTGGCCTGCGTCAACCGCGAGGCCGAGGCCCACAGCCTGCTCCTTTCCAGCGGCTGCCTCGCCGTCAACCTGCTGGCAGCCGAGCAGTACGAGCTCGCCGACCGCTTCGCCGGCCGCACCGGCGTGATGGGCGAGGCCCGCTTCCAGGCCGGAAGCTGGACTACGCTCGCCACTGGCGCCCCGGTTCTCGAGGACGCGCTGGCGAGCTTCGACTGCCACATCGCAACGGCCCAGGAAGCCGGCACCCACACCATCTTCATCGCCCGGGTGGTGGGCGTGACGGTCAACCCAGGCCGCCGCCCGATCGTCTATGTCGACGGCGCCTACGGGCTGATCGAGCGGCTGCTGCCACCAGCGGCCGAGGCCAGCTAGCGCCCCGCACCCAGCCCCAGCACGTCGCTCATCCCGTAGAGCCCCGGCGCGCGCCCCTCGGTCCACCGCGCTGCATGCACGGCACCGCGGGCGTATATCCGGCGGTCGGTGGCGATGTGGGCCAGCTCCAGCCGCTCACCCAGCCCGGCAAACACCACCCGATGGTCGCCCACGACGTCGCCGCCGCGCAGGGTGGCGAAGCCGATCGTGCCGGCCTCGCGCGGGCCCGTGATTCCGTCGCGCACCCGCACGGCAGCCTCCTCCAGCGCCACCTGCCGGCCGCGGGCCGCGGCTCGCCCCAGGGCCAGGGCGGTGCCGGACGGGGCGTCGACCTTGTGGCGGTGGTGCATCTCGACGATCTCGATGTCGTAGCCGGCGTCGAGGGCGGCTGCGGCCCGCTCGACCAGGCCCAGCAGCAGGTTGACACCGAGGCTCATGTTGGGCGCCCAGACGATCGGGATGCGTTGGGCGTGAGCCTCGAGCCGCCGCGTCTGCTCCGGGTCGAGGCCGGTAGTGCCGATCACGTGCGCGCAACCCGCTCGGCCGCGCGTGCGGTGGTGGCGAGCGTGGCCTCGGGCGTGGAGAACTCGATCAGCACGTCGGAGGCTGCGAGCAGGGCGTCCAGATCGTCCGTGGCGGCGAGGCCAACGGGCTCGAGCCCGGCAAGCGTGCCCAGGTCCTGGCCCAGCGCCGGGTGGCCGGGCCGCTCCAGCCCGCCGGCCAGGGCGACGCCCTCGGTTTCCAGCACCTGGCGCAGATTGGTCCGGCCCATCCGTCCGGCACAGCCCACGATCCCGATCCGCATTCGAGCCCTCCCCCGCGCGTGGGCCGCCACGAACCGGCCGGGCGGCCGTGCTGTCAAGCTGGTGAAGCGGGCGCCGCTTGCCTGTGAGCGCCGGAACGGCCAGTCTGATGGCACGCAAGGATGGAGGCCAGACCATGGACCAGCTGCTCGAGCTCTTGAGCACCGAGCTGCCGATCCGGCCCATCGAGTACCGGCCGCCGCCGGGTGAGACCGGGCTCGTCATCGTCGACGAGGTGAACGGCTTCTGCACGGTGGGTGCCGGCAACCTCGCCCCTGCATCGCCCAACGCCCAGGTCTCGCAGATGGTCGAGGTCACGACTGGCCTCGCCCGCCGCTTCGTCGAGCGCCGCTGGCCCGTGCTCGCCTTCCTCGACACCCACGAGCCCGGCAAGCCCGAGCCGCCCTACCCGCCGCATTGCGAGCGCGGCACCGGCGAGGAGAACCTCGTCCCGGAGCTCTCCTGGATGCAGGACGAGCCCGACGTCACGCTCCTGCGCAAGGACTGCATCAACGGCTTCGTCGGCGGGATCGAGCCCATCCATCACGGCAGCGCACGGCGCCTGCCGGAACAAGGTCGTGGACTGGGTCACGGCACACCGCCTGCGGAGCGTGGTGGCGGTGGGGATCTGCACCGACATCTGCGTCATGGACTTCGTCCTCACCATGCTCTCGGCGCGCAACCACGGCCTGATGCCGACGCTCAAGGACATCGTGGTTCTCGAGCCCGCCTGCGCCACCTACGACCTGCCGCGGGCGGCAGCGGAGGGCCTGGGCCTGCCCGCGACCTCGGCCCACCCGCAGACGGCGACCCATCATCTCGGGCTCTATTTCATGGCCTCGCGCGGGGCCGTGATCGCGAGCAGCCTTGCCGAGGCCTGATCGGTCGGGCCCGGCGTCGCGTAGAGGCAAGTGGACAGGCGTCACCAACAACGGAGCAGCCCCATGCAGGTCCGACTCGCGGCCCTGGCCACCCGCGTGCCGGAGCACCGGTTCAGCCAGACCGAGGCGCGGACCCGGGCAGCGGCCCTCTTCGCCGACGCGATGCCGGACGTGGACCGGCTGCTGCCGCTCTTCGACAATGCCGGGATCGAGTGGCGCTACTCGGCCCAGCCGATCGCCTGGCATACCGAGGGCCACGGCTTCGCAGTCCGCAACACCAGCTTCATCGCCGCTGCCGAGGAGCTGCTGACCGACGCCGCCCGCACGGCGATCGCGCGGGCCGGGATCGAGCCCGATGGCGTCGATGCCGTGGTCTGCGTCTGCTCGACCGGCATCGCCACGCCCAGCCTCGATGCCCGCATCGCCGAGCGGCTGGGCCTGCGCCACGATGTCGAGCGCACGCCCCTCTTCGGCCTCGGCTGCGCCGGCGGTGCCTTGGGCCTCTCCCGTGCCGCCGCCCTTGCCCGCGCCAACCCCGGCTCGCGCGTGCTCTTCCTCGTGGTCGAGCTCTGCACGCTGGCCCTGCGCCTGAGCGACCGCACCAAGGCCAACCTCGTTGCCTGCGCTCTCTTCGGCGACGGTGCCGCGGCCGCCATCCTGAGCACCGACCTGCCGGGCCCGCGTCTCGGCATCAGCGGCGAGCACCGCTGGAACGGCACCCTCGAGGTGATGGGCTGGCAGGTCGAGGATGACGGGCTGGGCGTCCTGTTCTCGGTCAAGGTCCCGGAGATCGCCCGCCAGCACACCCGTGCGGCGACGCTGGCCTTCCTGGAGCGACACGGCCTCGACTACACCGCGGTCGACCGCTTCATCTGCCATCCCGGCGGGGCCAAGGTGGTGGATGCCCTGGAGCGCGCCTACGAGCTGGAGCCCGGGACACTCGCCGACGCCCGCGCGGTCTTGCGCGACTACGGCAACATGTCGGCCGCCACCGTGCTCTTCGTCCTCGCCCGTGCCCTGCGTGAACCCGGCTGGAGGCGTGGGCTCCTCACCGCCATGGGCCCAGGCTTCTGCGCCGCCTACCAGATGATCGAGCGGTGACCCCGGTTCTCATCGTCACCTTCCTCGTCGCCCTGCAGCGCCTGGGCGAGCTCGTCATCGCCCGCCGCAACACGAGCCGCCTTCTGGCCGCCGGTGCGGTCGAGCACGGCAGCCTCCATTACCCCCTGATCGTCGCCCTCCACGCCGCGTGGCTCGTCACCCTGCCCCTCGTGGTGCCGGCCGACCGCTGGCCCGATCCGTTCCTGCTGGCATTCTTCCTCGTCCTCCAGGCGCTCCGCGTCTGGGTCCTTCTCACCCTGGGCGAACGGTGGACCACGCGCATCATCACGCTCGAAGGTGCCCCGCCGGTCCGCCATGGTCCCTATCGCTTCGTCCGTCATCCCAACTACCTGATCGTGGCGCTCGAGTTCGCGGCCCTGCCGCTGGCCTTCGGCGCCTGGCTGCATGCGCTCGTCTTCTCGGCACTGAACGCGGCACTCCTGCTGCTCTTGCGTATTCCGGCCGAGAACCGGGCATGGGCTTCGGCACCACGGCGTTGATCGGGCGTTAAGGCGGCACCGGTGCTGTTCAGCGGCGCCCGCGCCGCCGCTCGGGAGGAAACAGGATGGCAGCGACGGCGGCCGTGACACAGGCGGCGCACGCCTCCGCACCCGAGCACGGCAATCTCCGGCATCTGGCCTTGGCCGCACTCGGCGTCGTCTACGGCGATATCGGGACCAGCCCGCTCTACACGATGCGGGAAGCCTTCGGCCATGCCGGCGGCCTGCACCTCGCCGAGGCCACCGTGCTGGGCGTCCTCTCGCTCGTCTTCTGGTCGCTGATCCTGATCGTCAGCATCAAATACGTGCTGCTGATCCTCCGCGCCGACAATCGTGGCGAGGGCGGCGTGCTGGCGCTGGGCACGCTGGTCCAGCGCGCCGCACCCGACAGCGCCCGCCTGCGCGCGGTCATTCTGGGCCTGGCCATCACCGGCCTCGCTTTGTTCTACGGCGACGGGCTGATCACGCCTGCGATCTCGGTGCTCTCGGCCATCGAAGGCCTCGAGACCGCCGCACCCGCGCTCGAGCCCTACGTCGTCCCTCTGGCCGCGATCGTGCTCTTCGGCCTGTTCCTGATCCAGAGCCGCGGTACCGAGCGCGTAGGCGCCCTCTTCGGGCCGGTGATGCTGGTCTGGTTCGCGGTCCTGGGCCTCCTCGGCTTGGCCCAGATCATCCACAACCCGTCCGTGCTCGCCGCCCTTCATCCCGGCTACGCGATCGGCCTCTTCCAGGTCGCAGGCTTCCAGGCTTTCGTCGCCCTGGGTGCCATCGTGCTGGCCGTCACCGGGGCCGAGGCGCTCTACGCCGACATGGGCCATTTCGGCCCGCTGCCGATCCGCGTCGCCTGGTTCAGGCCTCGTCCTGCCGGGCCTGGTCCTCAACTATTTCGGCCAGGGCGCTCTCCTGCTGCGCTCGCCGGAGGCCCTGGAGCACCCGTTCTACCATCTGGCCCCGGGCTGGGCCCTGTTCCCGCTGATCGGGCTCGCCACGCTGGCCACCATCATCGCCTCCCAGGCGGTGATCTCGGGCGTGTTCTCGCTCACCCGCCAGGCGATCCAGCTGGGCTACCTGCCGCGCATGACCGTGCGCCACACCTCGGCCAGCGAGATCGGCCAGGTCTACATCCCGCGGGTGAACTGGCTCTTGATGCTGGGCGTGCTCATCCTCGTTCTGGGCTTCCAGATCGTCCAGCAACCTGGCCTCCGCCTACGGCATCTCCGTCACCGGGGCCATGAGCATCGATGCCGTGCTGGCCGGCATGGTCGCCGCCTGGCGTTGGGGCTGGGGGCCGGTTGCCTGGCTGGTGTTCGGCTTCTTCCTGCTGCTGGACGGCGCCTACCTCGCCGCCAACGCCCTCAAAATCCCCTCGGGTGGCTGGTTCCCGCTCCTGGTCGCGGCCGCCTTCGCCTTCACCGTCGTCACCTGGCGCCGCGGCCGCCGCATCCTCTCCGAGCACCTGCACGGCCATGGGCTGACCTTGCGCAACTTCATCGACAAGCTCGACCCGAAGTTGATCCGGGTGCCCGGGGCCGCCGTGTTCATGACGGCGAGCCCCGACATCGTGCCCAAGGCGATGCTGCACAACATCAAGCACAACAAGGTGCTGCACGACTCGGTCATCGTCATGACCGTGCGCACGCGCGACATCCCCAATGTCCCTGAGTCCGACCGGGTCGAGGTCACCAAGCTCGGCCGCGGCTTCCACGCCGTGACCGTGAACTACGGCTTCATGGACCAGCCCGACGTTCCGCGCGCCCTCGAGCTCTGCAAGACCCGCGACCTGCAGAGCGACCCGATGCTCACCTCCTTCTTTCTCGGTCGCGAGACCCTGATCCCCTCCCCACGGCCCGAGCTCGGCCCGGTCACCGAGCGCCTCTTCATGCTGCTGGCCGCCGGCAACCTCTCCGCCACCACCTATTTCGGCATCCCGCCGAACCGGGTGGTGGAGCTGGGCACGCAGGTGGAGATCTGACGGGCGCAGTGCGAAAGCCCACATTGCACCCAGGGTAGGTTGACGTACGATCCCGACCTGTTGGCTCAGCCAGCAGAACCCGAGGGCGTTGACGCCATGCCGCCGAGGACAGCACGACCTTCGCCTAGCACGGCCGCGGTGTTGCTGGTCGTGGCTGCGCTGCTCGCGGCCTGCGCCACCCCCTCGGCGCCGACCGAGGCGCCATCACCCGCCATGCTCGCGGCGGTGCGCAAGCTGGCGCCGCATTCCTGCAATCCCGGCACGGCCGCCGCCCTGGACCGGATGGGCGTGCAGCCCGACCAGGTCAGCTCGGTCACCTACGACCGGCGGATCGGCACCAACAAGAACATCCTCCAGGGCTACGACGTCTGGGTCGAGAGGACCGATCAGCCAGGCGACACCGTCATCCGCATGAACCGGTTCTGCCGCCCGTTCGCCAGCGCCGGACAGGGCTGAGACCCTCAGCCTCCGGCCACGCCCTGCGTGTTGACGTAGAGCGCATAGAGCGAGTGGCTGGCCGCCATGAACAGGCGGTTCCGGTGCACGCCGCCGAAGCACAGATTGGCGCAGCGCTCGGGCAGGCGGATGTGGCCGATCATCTGGCCCTCGGGCGAGACCACGACCACGCCGTCGAGATCCTCGCTCATGCCCCAACCGCACCAGATGTTGCCGTCGACGTCGGCCTTGATGCCGTCCGCGGTGCCAGCACCGCAATCGTAGAAGACGCGGTCGTTGGCGAGCTGGGTGCCGTTCTCGACCACGTCGTAGACGAGGAGCAGCCGGTTCGGCGTGGCGCGCAATTCGACCAAATAGAGCTTGCTCTCGTCGGGCGAGAAGCAGAGGCCGTTGGGGCCCCTGATGTCGGCGGCGACCACGGTATGCTCGCCGGTCGCCGGATCGAGACGGTAGACATTGCCCGGCAGCTCGGGCTTGGCCATGCCCTCGAACGCGTTCGGCCCGAAGCCTGGGTCCGTGAACCAGATCGAGCCGTCCGACTTGCAGACGATGTCGTTGGGCGCGTTGAGGGCCTTGCCCTCGTGGCTATCCATCAGCACGGTGATGGTGCCGTCATATTCGGTGCGGGTGACCCGGCGTGACAGGTGCTCGCAGGTCAGGAGCCGACCCTGCCGGTCGCGCGTGTTGCCGTTGGCGTAGTTGGACGGCGCGCGGAAGGTGCTGATCTCGCCCGTTGCCTCGTCCCACTTCATGATCCGGTCGTTCGACACGTCGCTGAACAGGAGGAGCCTCGTGTCGCCGAGCCAGATCGGCCCCTCGCCCCAGCGGAAGCCGGTCCCCAGCCGCTCCACGTGCGAGAGCGGCAGGCGGTACTTCGCGAAGCTGGGATCCAGGACCTCGACGGCGGGGTCGGGGTAGCGTTGCGCCTGCCGCCAGCCGGCACCCGTAGGCTCGCTCATGCGTGCTCCTCCCTCTTGGCCCGGCTCCGCTGCGTGATCAGGCGGGGCCGGCCCGGGTGAGCACGACCCCGGCGGGCTCGACCCCGGCATCGCGAAGGGCGCGCGCGCCGTCAAGGGCGGCACGGGCCTCGGTCGCCCGCCATTGCACGACGAACACCGTCTTGTCGGCCAGCCCGGCCGCGATCCGCGCATCGGTGATGATGCCCACCGGCGCGCAGTCGATGACCACAAGGTCGTACTCCGCCCGCCCGGTCTCGAGCAGCTGGCGCATGCGCTGGCTCTCGATCAGCTCGCTCGGGTCCAGCGTCGGCGCCCCCACCGGCAGGAAGTCGATCCCGGTCGCCTCGTCGCGCCGAAGCACCTCCGCGAGCGGCCGTCCCTCCATCACATGCTCGACCAGCCCGGCCCCTGCCTCATGCCCGAGCACCCGGTGCACGTTCGGCTGCCGCAGGTCGAGATCGATCAGCAGCACCCGCCCCGACCGCCCGGCCAGAGCGGCCAGGCTCACCGCGAGCGTGGTCTTCCCCTCGCCCGGCAAGGTCGACGTCACCAGCACCACCTTGCATGGGCCTGCGGCCTGGATGGCATCCAGCACCGACCGCACCGCGCCCGCATAGGCGGTGGCAGGCTCGCGACCCACCGCCAGATGCACCCGCCCGTCCTGTGCCGCCGCCACGGGGACCACCCCCAAGGTCGGCAGTCCCATCACCGCCTCGACCTCGGCCGCACTCCGCAATCCCCGCTCCGGCCCCTCCAGCAGCAGCGCCACCACGCATCCGACCGCCAGCGAGACCAGGAACGCCACCGCCGTCACGATCTCGGGGCTGGACGATCCCGGCTCTGCCATCACGCGTGTCGCCGCCGCGGCGAGGAGGGGGCCGATCAGGCTCACCCCGACGATCAGCCACGTCCGCCGGCGAAGCACGCCCGCCACTCTTGCCCAAGGGCCCGATTCGGACGTGGTCCCGGCTAGCGTGGTCAACAGGCTTGTCCCGGCTCGGAGCTGCGAGGCGTCGGAATCGATCGACCTGGGCTGGCGGTCAAGGGCCAACGGCCATGAGCGCCGGCTACCGAAGAGGTTCTCGATCTCCAGCGGAACCAGCGGCTCCTCCGGCTCGATCCCGAAGATGCGGCAGAAGAACGCCCGTTCGGCTTCCAGCGCCGCCTCGATCGTCTCCGCCCTGCGGAAGCCGTGCCCCTCGCCCGCGAACGCGATGTACGCCACCGGCAGACCTTTGCTGCCGCAGCGCTTCCACCATCAGCTCGGCCTGGTTCGGCGGCACCACCTTGTCGTCCTGGCCCTGCAGGAAGATCACCGGCCGTGCCAGCCGGTCCACATGCTGCAGCGGCGAGCGGGTCCGATAGAGATCGCGCGCCTCCGGCCAGGGTCCGACCAGCCGGTCGAGGTAGCGGCTCTCGAACTTGTGGGTGTCGCGCGCCAGGGTCTCCAGGTCGCCCACGCCGTAATAGGAGGCACCGGCCCGGAACGTGTCGTGGAAGGTCAGGGCGCAGAGCGTCGTATAGCCGCCGGCACTGCCGCCCCGGATCGCGAGCCGCGCCGGGTCCGCCTTCCCGGCCCCGACAAGGTGCTGGGCGGCGGCGACACAGTCCTCCACGTCGACCACGCCCCACTGCCCGTCCAGGAGCTGGCGATAGGCGCGGCCATAGCCCGTGCTGCCGCCGTAATCCACATCCGCGACTGCGAAGCCGCGGCTGGTCCAGTACTGGATCTGCAGGTTCAAGGCGGGTGACGCCCGCCCTGTAGGCCCGCCGTGGCTGCGCACGATCAAAGGCGGCCGCTCTGCCGCCTCCGCCCGATAGTCGGCGTTGGTCGGCGCATAGTAGAGCGCGTGGGCCTGCCGCCCGCCGGCACTGGCGAACGTCACCGGCTCCGGTCTGGCCACATTGCCGGGGCCGAGCGCCAGCTCTCCCGCATTGGCCACGCGCTCATACTTCCCGGAAGCCGGCTCCAGCAGGATCAGCTCCGCCGGGGCCTCCGCCGCCAGCGCCTGCACCAGCACCCGGTCACCCCGACCGCTCGCCCCGGCATAGTCGACGAACGGCAGCTCCAGCCGGGTCGCCGTGCCGGCCGCCAGGTCGAGCCGCACCAGCTCCCCGAGCCCGTTCCGCGTGACGATCCCCACGGCCGTGCGCGCATCCACGAGCTCGTACCATCTGGCCCCCAGCTGCCAGAGCGGGCCGCCGAGTTCGGCCTCCATCGGGCAGACCGGCAGGGCCTCCCCGCCCCGCCACCGGTGCAGGTTCCACCACCCGCCCCGGTCCGACAGGAAGTACAGCGTCCCGTCGGCCGCCCATTCCGGCTGCAGCACGCTCTCCTGGCGCCCGCCGGCGACCCGCACCGGCTCCGCCGGCAGCCCCCGCGCATCGAGGTCCGCCACCCACAGGCTGGTCCCGTCCCACGGCATGTCGGGATGGTCCCAGCTCACCCAGGCCAGCCGCCGCCCGTCCGGGCTGGGCCGCGGGTAGGCGACGAAATCATGCCGCCCGTCCAGCACCGCACCCTCGTCCGGCTCACCCTCGAGCGGCACCGCCACCAGCTCGTTGCGCGGCTCGCCCTGCCCGCGATGGTCTTCCCGCACCGCCAGCACCCGCCCGCGGGCCCTGTCGAGCACCGGCTCCGCATAGCGCAAGGCAGCGTCGCTCACCGGCGTGAGCGCCCGTGGCGCTCCGTCCAGCCGCCAGAGCCGCTGGTCCGCGAAGGCACTGCCAAGGACGAGATCGCCGCTCGCCACGAACCCCCGCCCGCCATACTCGTGCACCCGCGTGCGCAGGTTGAACGGTGCCGGCGTCACCTCCACGGCCGCGGACCCGGCGCGGCGCCGCATCAGCGTCACCCGCCCGCCCTCGAGCGGCCGGCTCTCCGTCCACCATGCCGATCCGCCGTCGAGCCAGGGGCTCGCCAGGCCCACCTGCTCGGCCGTGATCAGCCGCGGCGTGATCGGCGAGCGCCACGTCCCGTACGGTGCCGTCCTCAAGCTCCGCCCTCCTCGTGACCGACCAACCAAGCTAGGCCGGCCAGCCGGCGAGACGAGCCATAAGCTGTGGCTCGAGCAGGGCCGTCCACCTTGCAAGAGCACATCATCATCTCTAATCTCGTTATGGTTCTCAGCCTGAAGCATTCTCGATCGGCCGGGCGTCGGCAGTACCCCCGCACAAGGCCGCGCCCGGCCGATCCCCAACAATCGCTCCGCACCACGCCAGCCCCCGTTCCGACGTTGCGTGTTCTTGCTTTGTTCTATGGCTGGCCGTACCATCGCCGCATGCAACCGCTCGGGCCAGCCAGGGGCCGCGGTGCCCTGCTCAACCCAGCCAACCGCTTCGAGGCCGAGCGCCGCGAAGCGTTCGACGATGGCTGGGGCACCCTCGACGAGCTGGCCGACGCACCCTCGCCTCGCACCGAGCTGATCGCCGACACCACCCGTCGCCTGATCGCCCGCAACGCCTCGCCCGACATCCCCTTCACCCAGTCGATCAACCCCTATCGCGGCTGTGAGCACGGCTGCATCTACTGCTACGCCCGGCCCAGCCATGCTTTCTGGGGCTTCTCGCCCGGCCTCGACTTCGAGACGCAAGATCTTCATCAAGCCCGACGCCGCCGCTCTCCTCCGCGCCGAGCTCGCCCGCCCTGGCTACCGCCCCAGCACCATCGCCCTCGGTGCCAACACCGACCCCTACCAGCCGATCGAAAGCCGCCTGCGCACCACCCGCTCGATCCTCGAGGTCCTGGCCGAAACCCGCCACCCGGTCGGCATCGTCACCAAGTCCGCCCGCATCGTCCGCGACCTGGACATCCTCACCAGCCTCGCCCGCGACCGCCTCGTCCATGTCGACATCTCGGTCACCACCCTCGACCCCGAGCTCGCGCGCCGCATGGAACCCCGTGCCTCCACCCCGAGGCGCCGCCTCGCCGCCGTCGAGGCCCTGGCCAAGGCCGGCGTGCCCGTCGGCGTCAACGTCTCCCCCATCATCCCCGGCCTCACCGACCACGAGATCGAGGCCATCGTCGCCGCCGCCGCTGCGGCCGGTGCCGCGGGTGCGAACTCGATCCTCGTCCGCCTCCCCCTCGAGGTGAGGCCTCTCTTCGAGAGCTGGCTTGCCGAGCACTACCCGGACCGCGCCGCCCGTATCCTCTCCCTGATCCGCCAATGCCGCGACGGACGCCTCAACGATCCCGACTTCGGGTCCCGCATGAAAGGCAGCGGCCCCATCGCCGACCTCATCCGCCGCCGCTTCCACGCTGCCTGCCAGCGCCACGGCCTCCACGGTCGCGACTACCCCAGCCGCACCGACCTCTTCCGCCCGCCACGGTCCGACGGCCAGCTCAGCCTCCTCTAGGCCCCCGGCGGGGCCGCCTCACTTTTGGCCTGGAGCGGGCTTGTGCGGCGTTTATCAATCCCCGCCATGGTTACCACGCAGCAACCCGGCCGCCTCCGCGTCGGCACCTCCGGCTGGGGCCATCCGCAATGGCGCGGCCACCTCTATCCGCCGGGCCTGCGCTCCACGGACTGGCTCGCCCACTACGCCCGCCACTTCGACACGGTCGAGGTCAACACCAGCTTCTACCGCCTCCCCACCGCCGCCATGCTCGAACGCTGGGCCGCCTCAGTCCCGCAAGGTTTCCTCTTCGCCCTCAAGGCCCCGCGGGAGATCACCCACGACCGCCGCCTCATCGCGCTGCGAAGTCCCCCTCGCCGCCTTCCTCGACCGCCTCGCCCTGCTCGGCCCCACCCAGGGGCCCATCCTCTTCCAGCTCCCACCCCGCTTCCCGGCCGACCACGATCTCCTCGAACGCTTCCTCGCCCTCCTCCCACCCGACCACCGCTACGCCATCGAGTTCCGCGACCCCTCCTGGTGGCCCGACCCCACCCCCACCATCCTCGCCAGCCGCAACATCGCCTTCTGCCCCTTCGACCTCGCCGGCTCCCGTCCGCCCCGGCACGTCACCGCGGACTTCACTTATGTCCGCCTGCACGGCCACGAGCGCCCCTATTGCGACCGCTACCCCGAGCCCATCCTCGCCGACTGGTCCGCCTGGCTCCGCACCCAGCTCGATAGCGGCCGCGACGCCTACGCATTCCTCGACAACACGAAGGAAGGCGATGCCGCCCTCCACGACGCCCGCCTCCTGCATTCCCTGGTTTTGCCCGAGCTTGGCCATTGAGGGCCTCGCGACGGTTCTTCAGAGCTCAGACGCGGATGGTTCGCAGCCTTGCCGCGTTGAGGATCACCGAGACGGAGCTCAGCGCCATCGCCGCCGCGGCGATGATCGGGCTCAGGAGGAGACCCAGGATCGGGTAAAGCACGCCAGCCGCCACCGGCACGCCAAGCGCATTGTAGACGAAGGCGAAGAAGAGGTTCTGGCGGATGTTGCGCATGGTGGCGGCGCTCAGGTTGCGGGCGCGCACGATCGCGGCGAGGTCGCCCTTGACCAGCGTCACCCCCGCACTCTCGATCGCAACGTCGGTCCCGGTGCCCATGGCGATCCCGACGTCGGCGGCAGCCAGGGCAGGCGCGTCGTTCACGCCGTCGCCCGCCATCGCCACCACGCGGCCCTCCTCGCGCAGCCGTTTCACCACGGCACTCTTCTGCTCCGGCAGCACCTCCGCCTCGACCTCGTCGATGCCGAGCCGCCTGGCGACCGCCTCGGCCGTGGTGCGGTTGTCGCCCGTGAGCATGACGATGCGCACGCCCGCCTTACGCAGCGCCTCGAGCGCTGCCGGCGTGGAGGCCTTGACCGGGTCGGCGACCGCGATCAGGCCGGCCAGCGCGCCGCCGCGCGCCACGTACATCACGGTGGCTCCTTCGCGGCTGAGCTCGTCGGCGCGTGCCGTCGCGTCCGCGATATCGACCTTGAGCTCCTCCATGAGCGCCCGGTTGCCAAGCGCCACCGGGACGCCTTCGACAGTGCCGATCACGCCTTTGCCGGTCACCGAGCGGAACTCGTCCGTCGGGCGAAGTGCGATCCCACGCTCCTCCGCCGCCTTGACGATCGCGGCCGCAAGCGGGTGCTCGCTTGCACGCTCGAGGCCGGCCGCCAGGCCCAGGAGATCGGCCTCGCTCAGGTCGGCAACAGCGACGATCGTGGTGACCGTCGGCCTGCCTTCGGTGAGCGTGCCGGTCTTGTCGAGGACGATCGTGTCGACCTTCTCCAGCCGTTCCAGGGCCTCCGCGTTCCTGATCAGGACGCCCAGGCCCGCGCCACGGCCGACGCCCACCATGATCGACATCGGGGTGGCCAGGCCCAAGGCACAAGGGCAGGCGATGATCAGGACCGAGACCGCGGCGATCAGGCCGTAGGCCAGAGCCGGGGCGGGACCGAAGGCCCACCATGCCAGGAACGCGAGTGCCGCAACGCCGACGACCGCCGGCACGAACCAGCCGGCCACCTGGTCGGCCAGCCGCTGGATCGGTGCCCGCGAGCGCTGGGCTTCCGCCACCATCTGGACGATGCGGGCGAGCATCGTCTCCCTGCCCACCTTCTCCGCCCGCATGACGAAGCTGCCGCGGCCGTTGAGCGTGCCGCCGATCACCTTCGCACCCGGCTGCTTCTCAACCGGCAGCGCCTCGCCCGTGACCATGCTCTCGTCGACGGCACTCGCCCCTTCGAGCACCTCTCCGTCGACCGGCACCCGATCGCCGGGTCGCACCCGCAGCCGGTCGCCTTCCAGCACGAGGTCGAGCGTCACCTCCTCGTCGCCGCCGTCCTCGCGAAGGCGGCGCGCCGTCTTGGGGGCCAGATCGAGCAGCGCCTTGATCGCACCGCTCGTTTGCTCCCGTGCCCGCAGCTCGAGCACCTGACCCAGCAGCACCAGGACGGTGATCACTGCCGCAGCCTCGAAATAGACCGCGACCGAGCCGTCCATTGTCCGGAAGCCGGCCGGGAAGATCCCGGGCGCCACGGTGGCGACGACGCTGTAGGCCCAGGCCACGCCGGTGCCGAGGGCGATCAGCGTGAACATGTTGAGGTTGCGGCTCTTCAAGGACGCCCAGCCGCGCTCGAAGAAGGGCCACCCGGCCCACAGCACGACCGGGGTCGCCAGCATGAGCTGGAGCCAGTTCGAGGTCTGCTGCGCCAGGAGCAGGTGCAGGCTGGTCAGATGCCCACCCATCTCCAGGGCCACGACCGGCAGTGCAAGGACGAGCCCGATCCAAAGCCGTCGCGTCATCTCTGCGAGCTCGGGGTTGGGCCCAGCCTCGGCAGTCACCTCGGCGGGCTCGAGGGCCATGCCGCAGATCGGGCAGGAGCCGGGGCCGACCTGGCGCACCTCGGGGTGCATCGGGCAGGTGTAGACTGCGTCCTTGGGCGCCGGCGGTGCCGGCGCCTTCTGGCCGAGATAGCGCTCAGGATCGGCCGCGAACTTGGCCCGGCAGCCGGCGGAGCAGAAATGGTAGGTGCGGCCAGCGTGCTCGTGGCGGTGCTTCGCCGTGTGCGGGTCGACCTCCATCCCGCATACCGGGTCCTTCACCGTGTAGGCGGCAGGTGCGGCTGGAGCATGGCGATGCCCGTTGTGAGCGTGGCCCGTGCAGCAGCCGTGATGGGCCTGATGGTCCATGCTGGGTTCCCTCGGGTCGAGCCGCGTGCGACGCCTCGACAAAGCTCATGCTGACGCGATATATACCCTAGAGGGGTATGGTACAAGGCTATGCGGGCAGACACGAAGCAAGGCTGCGGCGACCGGCTGAAGCGGATCGAAGGTCAGGTGCGCGGGATCGCGCGCATGATCGAGGAGGACCGCTACTGCATCGACGTCCTCACCCAGATCCGGGCGGTGCGGGCGGCGCTCAGGGGCGTGGAGGACGAGGTCCTCAAGGACCATGTCGAGCACTGCGTCGAGGGTGCGATCGCCAGCGGCGACGCCGCCGACCAGCGCCGCAAGGTCCAGGAGCTCTTGACCGTGCTGGCCAGACGCGACGCCTGAGCGGCCATCGGCCAATGGTCGGGCGAGGTAACGGACGGTTGAGCAGGTCCGCTCGGCCCTTGCCAGCGCCCGCAAAGAAGCGAGTCTGTCAGCTGAGTCCGACCGACTTCGGGAGGTGGCCATGCTCAAAGCTGCAATCGTGTCCTTTGCCGGGGTGATCGGCTGTGCGCTGCTCCCGGCGGCGGCTCAGGCCCAGGCGTCCGGACTGCCCGAGGGTCCGGGCCGGGAGCTGGTCGAGGCCATGTGCACCGGCTGCCATCAGACCAATCAGATCACGCGCAGCTCGGGCTACACGCGCGAGGGCTGGAAGGAGCTGACCGGCACGATGGTCGACCTCTCCGTCAGCCCGGAGCAGCAGGACGAGATCACGCGCTACCTGGCCACGCACTTTCCCCCGCATGACAGGCGGGCGCCAAGGCTGATCCCGGGCGAGGCGCGGATCAGCCTCAAGGAATGGCAGGTGCCGACACTGGGCCAGCGCTCGCGTGATCCGGTGGAGGCAACCGACCAGTCGATCTGGTGGGCCGGACAGTTCGGGAACCTCTTGGGCCGGATCGACCCGGCCACGGGGCAGATGACCGAGTATCCGCTGCCGGAAGGCTCGCTGCCGCATACCGTGACCCTGGATGGCGCGGGCAATCCCTGGTTCACGGGCAACGGCAACGGCACGGTCGGCAGGCTCGATCCTGCTACCGGCAAGAGCACGGTCTACAAGATGCCGGACCCGGCCGCCCGCGACCCGCACACCGCGGAGTTCGACCGCCAGGGCATCCTCTGGTTCAGCCTGCAGCAGAGCAACATGGTGGGCCGCCTCGACCCGAAGACGGGCGAGATCAGGCTGGTCACCATGAAGACGCCGGGCTCGAAGCCCTACGGGGTCAAGATCGACGCGCAGGGTGTGCCCTGGGTGGCCTGCAACGGCAGCAACTGCCTGGTGAAGGTCGACCCCACGACGATGGAGCTCACCGAGGTCAAGCTGCCGATCCCGGAGACCACGGTCCGGCGGCTCGACATCGCCGGCGACGGGATGATCTGGTACGTCAACTCGTCCCAGGGCCGGCTCGGCCGCTATGACCCGACGACGGGCGAGATCCGCGAATGGCCCTCGCCCAGCGGGCCCGATTCCCACCCCTACGCGATCGCAGTGGTGGACGGCATCGTCTGGTACAACGAGTCCGCCAAGCGGCCGGACGCGCTGGTCCGCTTCGATCCCGCGACGGAGACATTCCAGAGCTGGCCGATCCCGTCCGGGAACGTCCATGCCGGCATCGTCCGGCACATGCGCGCCACCCGCGACGGCAACCTGCTCATCCACCAGAGCAGCACCAACCGCATCATCCTGGTGACGCTGAAGCCCGCTGGCGCCACGCAGTAGGGCTCGCAGCCGAGCCCTACTGTCTTGATGGGGGAGAGCTAGCCCTTCTTGGCCGTGTCGTGGGTGTGGTGCGAGTCGCGCTCGCCACCACCTCCCGACACGTTGCTGCGCTCCTCCGTGCGGCGCTGGCGTGGCTCGGGCCCGTGGCGCTGAAAGGGCTCCGGCCGGGTCGCGTCCTGATGGCTGCTGCCCGGCCCGCCATGGCTGCGGATCGTCGCCGGGTCCTTGCTCGAGGTCGACATGGTCAGCGGTCCTGCTGATAGCCCTGGTGGGTGGTGTTCTGGGCGATGTTGCCCTGCCGGTCCTGCTCGCGGAGGTTTGCCGGTGCTGCCTCGCCCTGCTTGGTGTCGTGGGCGCTGGGCGGCACGCTCTGGTCACCCGGCCCCTTGGGGCTGCGGCTGGCCGGCGGCACGGGCGGCATGCGCTTGCTCATGACGGTTGCTCCCCGAAGGCGTCTCGTCTCCTGAACGGGGTGCCGCGGAGGGAGTTCCGGCCGATCTGGCCTTGACTTGGGGTCGGGCCGGGCGCACGGTTCTTGTGCAAAAGAACAGGAACCGTTCGAATGTTCCGGCGGGAGGCAGTGGAAGAGGGCGATCCGGAGGCGGGCCTGGCGGCGCGCGCGGCGTGGCTGTCCTATGTCGGCGGCTACACGCAGGAAGACATCGCCCTGCGCCTGCATGTCTCCCGGATCAAGGTCAACCGCCTTATCGCCAAGGCGCACCGGCGGGGCATGGTGCGCGTGTTCGTCGAGGGCACGGCTGCCGACTGCGTGGCGCTCGAGGACGCGCTGGTCCAGCGCTACGGCATCCGTTTTGCCTTCGTGGCGCACAACCTCAACGGCTCCGAGCTGCCGCTGCTCACGCTGGGCAATGCCGGCAGCCGCTACCTGCACAGCGTGCTGGAGGACGGGCCGGCGCGGATCATCGGCGTGGGCCATGGACGCACCCTGGCGGCCGTCGTGGACAGCCTGCCGCGGGTGAGCCGGCCCAGCACCCAATTCGTCTCGCTCCTGGGCGGCCTGATCCGCAACGCCGTCGCCAACCCGTTCGACATCATCCAGCGCCTGGGCGAGCGGACCGGCGGCCAGACCTACTTCATGCCGGTCCCGTTCTTTGCCGACAGCCCTGGCGACCGTGCCGTGCTGATCCGGCAGGCGAGCCTGCGGGACGTGTTCGAGCTGGCGGGCAGCGCCGAGCTCTGCCTCGTCGGCATCGGCGAGCTCAGCGGCAATGCCTTCCTGCGCCTCGCGGGCACGATCAGCGAGGACGATCTCGGGCGTCTGCACGAGGCCGGGGCCGTGGGCGAGGTGCTGGGCCAGTTCCTGGACCGCGACGGGCGCCCGCTCGACATCGACCTCAACGACCGCTCGATCGGGCTCAAGCTCGACGACCTCAGGGGAAAGGAGGTCGTCGCCATCGCTGGCGGCACGGGCAAGGTCGCTGCCATCGACGCCGTGCTCCGGGCCGGTGTGGTCACCGGCCTGATCACCGACGAGGTCACGGCACAGAGTCTGGTCGGGTGCCGCAGCACCTGAAGAACATCCACTGTGGAGGCTGAACATGCACGAAAAAGCCCGCGATCTGGCCGACCTGTTCGTCAAGCGGCAGATCGGCCGCCGGGAGCTCATGCGCCGCATGGGCCAGCTCGGCGTTGCCGCCGCCGGCGTGAACTTTCTCCTCAACGAGGCGGCGACCCAGGCGCTCGCCGCCGACTTCGACTGGCAGCAGCACAAGGGCAAGACGCTGACCCTGCTGCTGAACAAGCATCCCTATGTCGACGCGATGGTCGCCGACCTCGACAACTTCAAGCAGCTCACCGGGCTCGAGGTGAAGTACGACGTCTTCCCGGAGGACGTCTACTTCGACAAGGTGACGGCAGCGCTGTCCTCGAACTCGTCGCAGTACGACGCCTTCATGACCGGCGCCTACCAGACCTGGCAGTATGGCCCGGCCAAATGGCTCGTCGACATGAACGAGTACATCCAGGACCCGGCCAAGACGAACCCGAAGTTCGACTGGGAGGGCGTGCTCCCGAACCTCCGCTCCAGCACGGCCTGGTCCGGCGTGCCGGGCGAGGCCCTGGGCGGGAGCGGGGCCAAGCAGTGGGCGGTGCCCTGGGGCTTCGAGCTGAACTCGATCGCCTACAACCGCCGCCTCTTCGAGCAGGCCGGCATCCAGGGCCCGCCCAAGAACATGGAGGAGCTGTCCGAGACAGCGGCCAAGATCACCAAGGACGTCCAGGGCGTCTACGGCGTGGGCGTGCGCGGCTCGCGCTCCTGGGCCACCATCCACCCGGGCTTCCTCTCGGCCTACTCCAACTACGGCCAGCGCGACTTCACCCTTGAGGGCGGCAAGCTCCAGGCGGCCATGAACACGCCCGAGAGCAAGGCCTTCCACGCCCAATGGGTGAAGATGATCCAGAACAGCGGGCCGAAGAACTGGGCCACCTACACCTGGTACCAGGTGGGGACGGATCTCGGTGCCGGTGCGTCGGGCATGATCTACGACGCCGACATCCTGGGCTACTTCATGAACGGGACCGGCAACAAGGAGGCGGGCAACATCGCCTACGCCGCCATCGCCCCCAACCCGCAGGCCTCGGCACCGACGCCCAACGTCTGGATCTGGTCGCTCGCCATGAACGCCTTCGGCCAGCAGAAGGATGTCGCCTGGACGTTCATCCAGTGGGCCAGCGGCACCGACCACTGCCTGTTCGGCGCGCGCAAGATGGACTTCGTCAACCCGGTCCGCCAGGTGGTCTGGGACGATCCGGAGTTCCAGCAGCGGATCGCCAAGTCCTATCCGGGCTATCTCGAGCAGTACAAGGCCTCGGCCGGCGGCTCGAAGATCTACTTCACGCCACAGCCGCTGTTCTTCAACCTCACCACCGAGTGGGCAGCCAGCCTGCAGAAGATGGTGGCGAACGAGGTCCCGGTCGATGACGGGCTCGACCAGCTCGCCACGAGCGTCAATCGCCAGCTCAAGCAGGCCGGGCTGGGCTGACCTAGTACAGAGCGCCGCGGAGGCCCGCCTGGGGCCTCCGCTTCTCCTGCCAGCCCGGGGCTGAGGACAGCATGGCCGTCACCGCCGGCACGGGGGTCGCCCCGCCCGCGCGTCGCCGCTCGTTCGGCCGCGCCGCCCTGCCCTATCTGCTGAGCCTGCCGGCCCTCCTGGTCTGCATCGGGATCCTGATCCCGTTCATCACCGCGGCCTACTATTCGCTGCAGCGCTATAATCTTGCCATGCCGTACATGCGCGGCTTCATCTGGTTCGAGAACTACACCGACTTCCTCTCCGACCCCGCCTTCTGGAACACGATCAAGGTCTCGCTGCTCTACACGTTCCTCACCGTCGGCGTGGAGCTGGTGCTGGGGCTCGCCATCGCCATGCTCCTGCAGCGCTCGACCGTCTTCAACAACGTGCTCAGCATTGCCCTCATGCTCCCCTTGATGATCGCTCCGGCCATCGCCGCCCTGATGTGGAAGCTGATGACCAACCCGAATTTCGGGATCATGAGCTATCTCATCGGCCTTTTGGGCTTCACCGAGTTCAAGTGGGCGTCGGCTCCATCCAGCGCTCTGTTCACCGTCGTCCTTGTCGATGTCTGGGTCTACACACCCTTCATCATGATCCTCCTGCTCGCAGGCCTGCGCGGGCTGCCGCGCCAGCCGTTCGAGGCGGCCGAGCTCGACGGCGTGCCCTGGACCTTCGTCTTCTTCCGCATCACCCTGCCGATGCTGTTCCCCTACATCCTGACGGCGGCTCTGTTCAGGATGCTGGACAGCATCCAGCAGTTCGACATCATCTATGCCATGAGCCAGGGCGGCCCCGGCGACACGCTGATGGTGTTCCAGGTCCAGGCCTATCTGGAGTTCTTCACCTACACCAATGTCGGCCGCTCGGCGGCCCTGCTCATGGTCCTGTGGGCCATCGCGTATCTATTGAGCCAGCAGTTCATCAAGAGCTGGCTGCGCCTGCGCGAGCGGGCGCGGGGCGTGGCGTAGGAACCGACCCATGCACCGCACCACCCCGCTCGCCCGCATTGTCCGCGTGATCCTCCTGACCCTGGTCGGCCTGTTCTTCCTGTTCCCGATCTTCTGGGTCGTTCTGATGTCGTTCCAGACGAACGAACAGATCCTGCGCATCCCGCCGTCGCTGTTCTTCGAGCCGACCTTGGAGAACTACGTGGCGCTGATCTCGGGCAGGCTGGTCAGCACGGCCGGCGTGCTCGAGCTGCAGTTCATGCGCAACCTGTGGAACAGCTTCTTCCTCAGCTCCTGCGCGGTGCTGCTCTCGCTTCTGCTTGGCGTGCCCGCAGCCTACGCCTTCGCCCGCTTCAAGTTCCGGCTCGGCGAGGACATCGCCTTCACGCTCCTGAGCTTCCGTTTCGCGCCGGCGCTTCTGGTGCTCCTGCCGCTCAACCTCTATTTCCAGGACATCGGCCTCAACGACACCTATATCGGCCTGATCTGGGTTTACCAGCTCATCACCCTGCCGTTGATCCTGTGGATCGTGCGCGGCTATTTCGAGGACATCAGCCCGGACATCGAGCACGCCTACCGCGTCGACGGCCATAGCTGGCTCAGCACCTTCCTCCGGATCTCGATCCCGCTGGCCCGTCCGGGCATTGCCGCCGCAGCACTCCTCTCCTTCATCTTCGCCTGGAACAACTTCATCTTCGCCCTGATCCTGGCCTCGGCCGACAAGCAGCCGGTGACGGTGGGGGCCCTGGCCTTCGTCACCGCCTCGGGCATCCAGTACGGCCAGATCGCGGCCGCCATCGTGCTCTCCATCATGCCGACGCTGGCGCTTGCCCTCTATGCCCAGCGCTATCTGGTCGAGGGTCTTTCCCTCGGCGCGGTCAAGGGCTGAGCGCCATGAGCTATCTCGTCCTCGATCAGGTGGCCAAGTCGTTCGGCAAGCAGAAGGTGCTGGGCGACGTGTCGCTCGCCGTCGAGCGCGGCGAGACCGTCACCGTGTTCGGCCCCTCGGGCACCGGCAAGACCGTGCTCCTGCGCCTGATCTCGGGCGTGTTCGCGCCCGATGCCGGCGACGTGCGGGTCGGCAACCAGTCCGTGGTCGATCTCGGGCCCGAGGAGCGCGAGATCGGCATGGCGTTCCAGAACTTCGCCCTCTACCCGCATCTGCCGGCCTTCGAGAACATCGCGAGCCCGCTCCGCGCCCGCCGGATGCACGAGGCCGACATCAAGCAGCGCGTGCAGAAGGTGGCCGAGCTCCTGCGCATAGCCCACGTGCTGCACCACCTGCCGCGCCAGCTCTCGAACGGGCAGAAGCAGCGCACCGCGCTTGGCCGGGCGCTGGTGCGCGGGCCCAAGATCCTGCTGCTCGACGATCCCTTGCGCAACGTCGACGCCAAGCTGCGCTACGAGATGCGGCTGGAGCTGCCGCGGCTGCTCAAGCAGTTCGAAGTCCACCGTCCTCTACGTCACCCAGGACTACAAGGAGGCGATGGCGCTGGGCGACCGGGTGGGCGTGCTGCTGGACGGCCGCTTCCAGCAGGTGGACCGGCCGGCCGCCATCTACACCGACCCGCGCCATGTCGAGATCGCGCGGCTGTTCGGCGATCCCACCATCAACCTCTATCCGATCCGCCCGACCCGCGGGCCGCAAGGGTTGGAGATGGAGCTGTTCGGGCTCACGGCCGACCTGCCGGCAGCCCTCCAGGCCGAGGTGCAGGACCGGCCCTGCCTGATCGGCATCCGGCCCGAGGACGTGCGGATCGAGCTGGAGGAGATGCCCGGCAGCATCCCGGTCGAGCTCGACGCCGTGACCCCGCTCAATGTCCGCACCGTCCTCTTCATGCGCGCCAGCGACCGGAGCGAGATCCTGGCCACCTGCTCGGAGCACGAGGGTACGAGGTTCGGGCGCGGCCACCGCCACGTCTTCGCCCGCATCAATCTGGGCAAGGCGCTCTTCTTCGATCAGGCGACAGGCGCTCGCCTGCGCGCTGCGGCCTGAGCGGAGGCGGAATGGCGACCCTCACGCTCGACCGTGTGAGCAAGCTCTACGGCAGGCTGCGCGCCGTGAGCGATGTGAGCATGGAGATCAAGGACGGCGAGATCGTCGGCCTCCTGGGCTCCTCCGGCTGCGGCAAGACCTCGACCTTGCGCATGATCGCCGGCTTCGAGGAGGTCGAGCGAGGGCCAGATCCGCGTCGGCAGCCGGGTCATCAACGAGCTCGCCCCAGCCCAGCGCAACGTCGCCATGGCGTTCGAGGGCTATGCGCTCTATCCGCCGCTCACCATCCGCGACAACATCGCCTTCGGCCTGCTCCGCCATCGCCGCCCCAAGGCCGAGGTGGACAGCCGGGTGAGGAAGATCGCCGAGCTGCTCGAGATCGGCGACATCATGGAGCGCTATCCGCCCACGATCTCGGGCGGGCAGCAGCAGCGCACGAGCCTTGCCCGGGCGCTGGTCCGCGACGCCGACCTCTTCCTCCTCGACGAGCCCATGGGCCAGCTCGAGCCCCGCCTGCGCGCCATCCTGCGCGCCCGGATCAAGGACTGGCTGATCGAGCGCCGGCTCACCACCATCATCGTCACCCACGACCAGACCGAGGCCTTGGCCTTGTGCGACCGGATCGCGGTCATGGAGGCGGGCGTGCTCCAGCAGCTTGCCACGCCCCAGGAGCTGAAGGACCGCCCGGCCAACCTGTTCGTCGCCTCGTTCATCGGCGAGCCGCCGATGAACGTGTTCGAGGCGCGGGTCGAGCGCGATGGCGGGCCAAGGCTGGTGGCGCAGAACCTGGCCGGTGCCGACGCCTTCGTCCTGCCCCTGCAGGACAACGGTACCGCCGGCGCGCTCGCGTCGCGGCGGCGGGTGCATCTCGGCATCCGCCCGCACCTGATCGACGTCGGCGATCATGGCCTGCTCAGCGGCACCGTCATCTCGAACCAGTGGCTCGGCGACCAGACCCATCTCGGCGTCGATGTCGGCGGCTGCCTGCTGATCACCGTGGCGGACGGCGCGATCGATGCGCCGGTGCAGAGCACGGTGCGGGTCTCGCTGCCGGCCGAATCGCTGCATCTCTTCGACGCCGAGAGCGGTGCTGCCCTGATGCACGGCCTCCAGCCGGCGGCCTGAGATGGCGAAGGACCTCCTCATCGGCATCGACGCCGGCACCTCGATGCTCAAGGCCGTGGCCTTCGACCTCAAGGGCCGGCAGCTCGCCGTGGCCTCGATGCCCAACCTCTACGTCAATGTCGGGGGCGGCGGGGTCGAGCAGGACATGGCGCGGACCTGGCGGGACACCGCGGCCACCCTGCGCCAGCTCGCCGGCATGGTGGAGGACCTTCCGGGCCGCACGGCAGCCATAGGCGTCACCGGCCAGGGCGACGGCACCTGGCTGATCGACGAGGCGGGCGAGCCGGCCGGTCCCGCCTGGCTCTGGCTCGACGGCCGCGCCGCCGGCATCGTGGCCGGCCTGCGCGAGGACGGCACGGGTGCCCGCACCTACGCGCTCACCGGCAGCGGCCTCAACACCTGCCAGCAGGGCGCCCAGCTCGTCTGGATGAGCCGGCATCGGCCCGAAATCCTGGCCCGCGCCGTCACCGGCTGCCACTGCAAGGACTGGCTCTACTTCAAGCTCACAGGGCCAACGCGTCGACCGACGTCTCGGAGGCGAGCTTCACCTTCGGCGACTTCCGCGAGCGGGGCTACGCGCCCGAGATCCTGGGGCTCCTGGGCATCCCGGAGCTGGGGCGCCTGTTGCCGCCGATCGTGGACGGCGTGCGGGAGAGCCACGCCCTCACCGCCGAAGCCGCGGGCGAGACTGGCCTGCTCGCCGGCACGCCCGTCGTGCTGGGCTATGTGGACGTGATCTGCACCGGTGTCGGCGGCGGGCTCTATGATCCTGTCCGCTCCGTCGGCTGCTCGATCATCGGCAGCACCGGCATGCACATGCGGCTCTCGCACAGTGCGGCCGAGGTCGAGCTCAACGCGCAGCACACCGGCTACACCATGCCGTTCCCGGTGCCGGGCGCCTACGCGCAGATGCAGTCGAACATGGCGGCCACGCTCAACATCGACTGGCTGGTGGACCGCGCGGTCGGAGATCCTGGGCACGTTCGGCGTGCCGCGCAGCCGGCAGGAGCTGCTGCCGGAGATCGACGCCCGGGTGGCGGACCGACAGCCGGGTGCGGTGCTCTTCCACCCCTTCATCTACGAGGCGGGCGAACGGGGACCATTCGTCGAGCCCCTGGCGCGCGCCCAGTTCCTGGGCCTCACCACCCGCACGAGCTTCTTCGACCTCGTCCGCGGCGTCTACGAGGGGCTCTCCTTCGCCGCGCGCGACTGCTACGCCGCCATGGGCCACCGCCCCGACGAGGTGCGGATCACCGGCGGCGCTGCCCGCAGCGCCACGCTGCGCCGCATCTTCGCCAGCGTGCTGGGGGTCCCGATCCGGCGCAGCAGCCGCGAGGAGGCGGGTGCCGCCGGCGTGGCGATGATGGCGGCCGTCCGGCTCGGCCTCTACCCCGACATGGCGGCCTGCTGCCGGGAATGGGTCGACCCGCTCCTGGGCGAGCTGGAGCCGCCCGATCCGGCGCTCGTCCGCCGCTACGACGCCCTCTTCCCGGTCTACCGCGCCGGCTACGAGACCATGTTCGGGGTCTGGCGCGATCTCGACCACGCCCGCCGCGAGGATACTGACCATGCCTGAGGTGGCCGTGATCGGCGACCGTTTCATGAAGCCCGAGATCTTCGCCAGCGCCCTGCGCACGATCCCGGGTGCCGATCTCGACATCCGCACCCAGGAGCTTGCCTGGCCCGACGAGCCGATGAGCCACGGCTATGCCGGCGACGCGCTCGAGGGGCTGAAGGAGTTCATGGGCAGGCCCGAGGACATCGTGGACTTCCTGGCCGACGCCGAGATCCTGGTCACCCATCTGGCCCCGGTGAACGGCTGGCTGCTCGACCGCTGCCCGGAGCTGAAGCTGATCGGCGTCTCGCGCGGCGGGCCTGTGAACATCGACATGAAGGCCGCCCGTGCCCGCGGCGTGGCCGTCGTCAACGCGCCCGGGCGCAACGCCAGCGCCGTCGCCGAGTTCACGATCGGCGCCATCCTGGCCGAGACCCGGCTGATCACGAAGGGCCACGTCGCACTCCGGCAGGGTGTATGGCGCGGTGACCTCTACCGGGCCGACCTCACGGGCGAGGAGCTGTCGGAGCTCACCGTCGGGATCATCGGCTACGGCCATATCGGGACCAGGGTGGTCCGCCTGCTCAAGCCCTTCGGCTGCCGCATCCTGGTGGACGACCCCTACGTGCGGCTCTCGCCCGAGGATGCTGCCGACGGCGTGGAGCAGGTCGACCTCGACACGCTGCTCAAGCGCTCCGACGTGGTCAGCCTGCATGCGCGCGTCACGCCCGAGACGACGGGCTTCCTCGCCGCCCCGCAGTTCGCGCGCATGAAGCGCGGCAGCTACTTCATCAACACGGCGCGCGGGCCCATGGTGGACTACCAGGCGCTGCACGACGCGCTGGCCTCGGGCCACCTGCGCGGTGCCATGCTGGAGACCTTCTGGCAGGAGCCGCCCCCGCCGGACGCCCCGCTCCTGCGCCTCGAGAACGTCACCCTGACCCCGCATATCGCGGGTGCTTCGCTCAAGACCGTGAAGATCGCCGCGCGCATGGTGGCCGACGAGGTCGGCCGCTACCTGCGCGGCGAGCCCTTCGCCAATCCCTGCTGAGGAGGCCAGAGCCCATGGACCAGAAGGAGCTGGAGCTCCGCCGCGAGATCGTGGCGGCGGCACGCCAGATGAACGCGAGCGGCCTGAACCAGGGCACGTCCGGCAACATCAGCGCCCGCTACGGCGACCGGATGCTGATCACGCCTTCCGCCATCCCCTACGAGACGTTGGCGCCCGAGGAGCTGGCCTCCCTGCCGCTCGAAGGCGAGTACGGCTCGTGGGACGGGCCGCTCAGGCCCTCGACCGAGTGGCGCTTCCACCTCGACATCACCCGCGCCCGGCCCGAGGTGGGGGCGATCGTCCACGCCCACTCCACCTACTGCACGACGCTGGCGATCTGCCGCAAGGAGATCCCGGCCTGCCACTACATGATCGCGGCCTCGGGCGGCCCCAACATCCGCTGTGCGGGCTACGCCACCTACGGCACCAAGGAGCTGTCGATCCTGGCGCTGGAGGCGCTGAAGGACCGCACCTGCTGTCTGCTCGCCAACCACGGCATGATCGCGACCGGTGCCAATGTCCCGAAGGCGATGTGGCTGGCGGTGGAGCTCGAGACCATCGCCAAGCAGTACTACCTCTCGCTCGCCATCGGCGGCCCCGTCCTCCTGCCCGAGGCCGAGATCGAGAATGTGAAGGAGCGCTTCAAGAGCTACGGGCTGCAGTCGAAGGAGGCCATGGCGGTGGCCCCCGACGCTTGAGTGCAGGGTGACGGGGATGGACAAGGAGCCGGTCGACCTGCTCGTCGTCGGCGGCGGGATCAACGGCGCCGGGGTCGCGCGCGACGCGGTCGGGCGCGGCCTCTCGGTCATCCTGTGCGAGAAGGACGACCTCGCCCAGGGCACGTCCTCGCGCAGCGGCAAGTACATCCACGGCGGCCTGCGCTACCTCGAATATTACGAGTTCCGTCTGGTCCGCGAGGCCTTGATCGAGCGCGAGGTGCTGCTGGCGGCAGCACCGCACATCACCTGGCCCATGCGCCTCGTCCTGCCGCACAGCCCGGAGCAGCGCCCGGCCTGGCTGATCCGGCTGGGGCTCCTCCTCTACGACCATCTGGGCGGCCGCAAGCGCCTGCCGCCGACCCGGGCGCTGGACCTGCGGACCGCACCCGAGGGCAAGGCGATCCGGCCCGAGTTCACACGCGGCTTCGAGTATTCGGACTGCTGGGTCGACGATTCGCGCCTGGTGCTGATCAACGCGCTGGCTGCCGCCGAGGGCGGTGCCGCGGTGCTCACCCGCACCGCCTTCACCGGCGCCCGCCGCGTGGACGGCGTCTGGCAGGCCGGGCTTGCCGACACCCGCACCGGCCAGCGGCGGACGGTGCGCGCCCACTGCATCGTCAACGCGGCCGGGCCCCTGGGTGGAGCAGGTGCTGGGCCGGAGCGAGGGTGTCAGCAGCCGGCGGCGGGTGCGTCTCGTCAAAGGCAGCCACATCGTCACCAGGAAGTGGTGGGACGGGCCGCAGTGCTACGTCCTCCAGCACACCGACAAGCGCCTCCTGTTCATCAATCCCTGGCAGGACGATCTCACCCTCTGCGGCACCACCGACATCCCTTACGAGGGCGAGCCGGACGACGTGGCGATCGAGGAGCGCGAGATCGAGTACCTGATCGCGGCCATCAACCGCTACTTCCGGCACCAGGTGAAGCGCGAGGACATCGTCCACAGCTTCTCGGGCGTGCGGCCTTTGTTCGACGACGGCCAGGGCAACCCATCGGCGGTGACCCGGGACTATGTGTTCGAGGTTGCCGACGAGGCCGGCAGGGCACCCCTGCTCTCGGCCTTCGGCGGCAAGATCACGACCTACAGGAAGCTGGCCGAGCACGCGCTCGACAAGCTCAGGCCCTATTTCCCGCAGATGCGGGCCGCCTGGACCGCCGGTGCCCACCTGCCTGGTGGCGACATGCCGAACGCCGACTTCGACGCGTACCTGGCCGAGGTCGGCCGCCGCCATCCCTGGCTGCCGCCGCCGCTCGCCCGCCACTATGCCCGCCTCTACGGCACGAGGCTCGACCGCGTCCTGGGCGAGGCCAGGCAGCTTGCCGATCTCGGCCGCCACTTCGGCGGGCAGCTCTACGAGCGCGAAGCCCGCTACCTCGTCGAGCACGAATGGGCGATGACAGCAGAGGACATTCTCGATCGCCGCACCAAGCACGGCCTGCGGCTGACCGCGGCGCAGAAGGCCGCGTTCGCCGACTGGCTCGTGCAGCAGAGCGCGCCGGTGCCGCCGGCGCTGGCCACCGCCTAGCTGGGATGCCGACCTTGACCGGCCCACTCCATCTCGGGATCGACATCGGCACCTCGGGCGTGCGGGCGATCGCGATCGACGGGCAGGGAACGCCGGCAGCCCAGGTAGCACGGGCGATGCCGGCACCGTTGAACGACGGAGGTGCGATCGTCCAGGACCCGGCCATCTGGTGGCAGACGCTCGACGCGACGCTGCTCACCCTGCGCACCAGCATCGATCCCGGCCGCATCGCCAGCATCGCCGTCGACGGCACCTCCGGCACGCTGCTCCTGGCCGACAAGGCTGGCCGGCCGGTGGCGCCGGCGGGCATGTACAACGATCCCAGCGCCGCCGGGCTCGCAGCACGGATCAAGGCGGCCGCACCGGCCGAGAGCGGCGCCCACGGCGCCACCTCGCCTCTGGCCCGCCTGCTTCGCCTCCAGCCGGATCACCCCGAAGCTCGCCACGCGTTGCATCAGGCGGACTGGATCGTGGGGCGCCTCTTGGGCCGGATGGGGGTCAGCGACGAGAACAACGCGCTCAAGCTCGGCTATGACCCGGTGCGGCGCCAATGGCCGCCCTGGATGGACGGGCTGGGTGTCCGGCGCGAGCTCCTGCCCGACGTGGTCGCACCCGGCACCCCGCTCGGTCCGGTCACACCCGACATGGCGGAGCGGTTCGGCCTCCCGCGCGCGCTGCCTCGTGGTGGCCGGCACCACCGACGGCTGCGCCTCCTTCCTGGCCACCGGTGCCGACAGCGTGGGCGACGGCGTCACGGCACTCGGCTCCACATTGACGATCAAGGTCCTCTCCGCAGCCCCGGTCTTCGCACCCGCCTATGGCGTCTACAGCCACCGGCTGGGCGATCGCTGGCTCGTCGGTGGTGCCTCGAACAGCGGCGGGGCCGCCCTGCACCGCTTCTTCACACCGGCCCGGATGACGGAGCTGACCCCGCTGCTCCGGCCGGAGCGCCCCACGGGCCATCGCTGGCACCCGCTGCCGGCACCGGGCGAGCGCTTCCCGGTGGCCGATCCGGCCCTGACCTTCGCGCCCGAGCCGCTCCCGGCCGACGAGCTGGAGCTGTTCCAGGCCCTGCTCGAAGGCGTGGCCCAGGTGGAGGCGCGCGCCTACGAGCTGATCCGCGAGCTGGGCGGCCCCACCTTGCGCACCCTGCGGACGGTGGGCGGCGGGGCCGCCAACCCGGGCTGGACCCGGATCAGAGCCCGACTGCTGGGCGTGCCGATGCTGCCGGGCACCCATCTCGAGGCGGCCTACGGAACCGCCCTGCTGGCGCGCCAGGGACATGCACATGGCTGAGCCCGGCAGGCCCGACCTGGCCGCTCCCTCTCCGGCCGGCTGACGCCATGCGCCCTGCCGGCCTCCGCGATCTCGACCGCTTCTCCGCCGCCCTCGGCCAGGACCCCGAGCAGGTGCAGGCCGCCGGCGGCAACACCTCGCTCAAGGCCGATGGCGTGCTCTGGGTGAAGGCCTCGGGCCTATGGCTCGCCGATGCCCTGACTCGCGACATCTTCGTCCCTGTACGCCTGGGCCAGGTGCTCGAAGGAATTGCCGGCGGCGAGGGCGATCCGGTGAGCGCTGCCGTCGTGACCGAGCTCAACCCGGAAGGCCTCCGCCCCTCGATCGAGACCACGCTCCACGCCCTGCTCCCGCACCAGGTCGTGGTCCATACCCATTCCGTGCGCACGATCGCCCTGGCCATCCGCACCGATGCCGAGGCGCAGCTTGCCCGGCGTCTCGACGGCCTCGACTGGCTCTACGTGCCTTACAAGAAACCCGGCCTGCCGCTCACGCAGCTGATCGCCAAGCGCCTGCGCGAGCGGCCGGTCGGCATCATCGTGCTCGGCAACCACGGTCTGGTCGTGGGTGCGGAGAGCGTCGAGGCCGCCGACCGCCTGCTGCGCGAGGTGGAGCGACGGCTCGAGGCACCGGTGCGCGCGGCGCCGGCTGGCGATCGCGCTGCGCTCGCGCAGGCTGCGGCCGAGCTGGGCCTGCGCGTGGTGAAGCACGAGCACGCGCACACGGTGGCGACCGACCGGCAGCAGACGCTCCGGGCCACCGCCGGCTCGCTCTACCCGGACCACGTGATCTTCCTCGGCCCCGCTGCCGCCACCGTCCCCGGCGACGCTGCGGGCGCCAGCAAGCTCGTCATCCTGCCCGGTGCCGGCGTGCTGCTCTCGCCCGACACCACGCACAGCGCCGACGAGCTCGCCTTGTGCCTGGCCCTCGTCCTGGAGCGCGTGCCCGAGGATGCGGAGCTGCGCTATCTCGACGCTGCGGACGTGGCCGATCTCCTCGACTGGGACGCGGAGAAATACCGCCAGAGCCTGGCCAGGGCCCGGCGCTGAATCAGGCCGCGGCGCGTCTCGGGCTTGGAAGCTCCTGGGCCTCCAACGCCTCAAGGAAGCGGCGGCGCCAGGCGACGATGTCGTAGGTGCGCACGGCCGTCATCATCCGGGCATGCCGCTCCTGCCGCTCCTCCAGTGACATGGTAAGCGCCCGGTCGAGCGCGATCGCCACGCCGGCCACGTCGTAGGGGTTCACGATCAGGGCTCCGTCGAGATATTCGGCGGCGCCCGCGAAACGGGAGAGGACGAGCACGCCAGGATCCGCTTCCGGCTGGGCCGCCACATATTCCTCGGCCACAAGGTTGAGGCCGTCCCGCAACGGCGTGACCAGGCCCACCTTGCTGATGGCGCAGAAGCCCGTGACCGAGCGCCTGGAGTAGGTGCGGTTGAGGTAGCGCACGGGCGTCCAGTCATGCTCGCCGAAGCGGCCGTTGATGTGCCCGACCAGCCGCTCGATCGAGCGCCGCATGCTCTGGTATTCCGGCACCTCCTCGCGCGACGGGGCCGAAATCTGCAACAGGGTCGCCGAGCGCCGATGCTTGCCGTCGTCGCGCACGAGCTGCTCGAAGGCGCGCAGCCGCTCGATGATGCCCTTGCTGTAGTCGAGCCGGTCAATGCCCACGATCAGCTTGCGGCCGTCGAGCGAGGCCCCCAATGCCTTGGCCTGCCGCTTGGCCTCGGCGGAGGCCGCCATCTTCTCGACCTCGCGCACGTCGATCCCGATCGGGCAGGGCAGCAGCCTGACCCGGCGCGTCCCGGTGGATAGGACGTCACCGCCCTCGTCCCGGGCGTGCAGCTCGCGCGTCAGGTAGTCGGTGAGCTGCTCGACGTCGGTGCGGGTGTGCAGGCCCACGACATCATACTCGGTGAGGTCGCGGCCGAGCTCCTGATGGCAGGGCAGGGTCGCAAAGACCTGGGCCGCCGGGAACGGGATGTGGAGGAAGAAGCCCATCCTCTGCCGGCAGCCGAGACGGCGCAGCTCGCCCGCCAGCGGGACCAGATGGTAGTCGTGGATCCAGAGCAGGTCGTCGTCGCGCAGGAGCGGCTTCAGGGCTGCGGCGAAGCGCGCGTTCACCTGCCGGTAGGTGGTGTAGGCATGCGGATCGAAGCTCGCGAGGTCGACGCGGTAATGGCAGATCGGCCATAAGGCCCGGTTCGAGAACCCGGCATAGTAGCCGCGATGCTCCTCGCGGCTGAGATCCAGAAGGGCGTAGGTCACCTTGTCCTTCTCGGTGACGCTGGGCGTCTCGACCGGCTCCTCGCAGTGCGCTCCGCTCCAGCCGAACCACAGGCCCCCACGCTCGCGCAAGGCCGCCTGCAGGCCGACGGCCAGCCCGCCTGCCGCCGCACCCCGCGCTCCCGGGACGCTGACCCGGTTCGAGACCACCACCAACCTGCCTGCCACCCAATTCTCTCCTGCGTCGCCCGCGTCAGCCCGCCTGATACGCCGCGCGCGCGAGCCAGCCATGGAGCGCAGGCACGTCGTCGAGCACCGCCTGAGCCTCCGTCCGCGCCGCCTGGCCGATGCGGACACTGAGGCCGCCAAGCCGGTTTACGACCGAGAACCCTGCCTCGTCCGTCACATCGTCTCCGACGAACACAGGGATTCGCCCGGCGAAAGGCGGCATCTCCATCAGCCGTGCCACGGCCGCCCCCTTGTCGAAGCCGGCCGGCACCAGTTCTACCACCATCTTGCCCGGCAGGAGACGCAGTCTGCCCTGGCTTTCGGCCTCGATCGCGCGCGCCTCGACCTCCGCTGCCTCCGCTGCCTCGGGTGCCTGGCGAAAATGCAGCGAGACGCTCTCCCCCTTGTCCTCGATCAGCGTCCCTGGGAGGCGGCCTGCCAGGGCGGTGAGCCTCGTCCGGGCCACATCGACGCTGGCCGCATCGACCGGCTCGCGCAGCCGGCGCCCATCGGCGAGACGCCGGTCGCGCCCGTGCAGGCCGGCAACCGTCAGCCCGCCCAGCCCCAGAAAACCGTCCACGGCCTCCACCGGCCGACCCGTGACCACCGCCAGCGCCCCGCCCAGCCGGCGCTCGAGCACCGTCAGGAGCGAGGGCAGACCGGCCGTGGGCCGCACGGAATCGGGCGTCGGTGCGATCTCGACCAGCGTGCCGTCGAAATCGAGAAACAAGGCGTCACGATCCGGCGCGATCTCGCGCGGCTTGTCCAGTGCCACTCCCACGCTCCCGCCCCGAGCCCAGCAAACCGGCCCCGGCCCCTTGCAGGGCCGGTCCGCGGGTGCAACTCAAAGCCGATAAGCTTGTTCCGCAACCGCACGAGGCAAGCATGGCGGACCTGACGCTGGCACACCTGCCCGACCGTGCGACCTTGCGCGTGGCCGGACCGGAAGCTCGCCCCTTCCTCCAGGGCCTGATCAGCAACGATGTCGACCTGCTGGCCCCCGGCAGACCACTCTACGCCGCCCTGCTGACGCCGCAGGGCCGCTACCTGTTCGACTTCATCCTGGTCGATGAGGGCGACGCCATCCTGCTCGACACTGAGCGGGAGCGCGCCGCCGAACTGCGCCAGCGCCTGATGATGTACCGCCTGCGCTCCAAGGTGACGATCGAGGAGCCCGAGCCGGCACTGGTGGTATTGGCGCTGTTCGGCCCAGGTGCCAGCGCAGCATCGGCCGGGCCACTTGCGTTCGTCGATCCGCGCCTGGACGAGCTGGGCTGGCGCATCATCGTGCCGCGAGCACGAGGTCGACGACCTCGCTCGCCGTCTCCAGTTGGAGCCAGCCAAGCCCCGAGACCTACGACCGTCATCGCCTCCGATTGGGTGTCCCCGACGGCAGCCGCGACCTCGTCCCGCAGAAGGCGCTCCTCCTGGAAAGCGGCTTCGAGGAGCTGCACGGTGTTAGCTTCGAGAAAGGCTGCTTCGTAGGCCAGGAACTGACGGCGCGCAGCAAACATCGCGGGCTCGTCAAGAAGCGGCTGTTCCCGGTGCGGGTGGAGGGGCCGCTGCCGGAGCCGGGCACGATCATCCTCAATGGCGGGAAGGAGGCCGGTGAGCTGCGCTCGGGGCTGGAGAACCGGGCGCTGGCGCTTCTAAGGCTGGAGGCAGCCAGCGCTGCACTCAGCGGCCATGCCGGCCTTCTCGCGAGCGGAAGCAGCATCGTCCCGGAACCGCCAGGCTGGATGCAGCTGCCCGTCAGCTCGTGACAATCGCCGGCGTCAGCTTATGGAGAGGCATCGACCGCGTGTGGCACCGCAGGTACCCAGTCCACATAGGTCACCACCGTGCTGGGCGACGGCACCGGCAGCTCGTCTTCTTCCAGCCCTTCCACGTGGAACTGGATCGCCCGCTCGATCTCGGCTTCCACCGCGGCAATGGTCGGTCCGGTTGCCACGCAGCCCGGCAGGTCGGGCACGTAGCCCGAGTAGTTGCCCTCGGCCTTCTCGATGACGACGGCGTAGCGCATCAGTGCAGCTCCTTGAGCTCAGCGTCCGGCCCTCGGCTTCGTCTCAGCTCCAGTCGCTGCAAGACGGAAGTGACGCGTCGGAAAGGTGAGGCTGACGGCTCGGCGGTTTCGAGCAATGGGCGGGCCCGCTCGGCACCCCGGCGGCCGACCTCGTCGCGGACGGCGCGCTCCAGCCACAGATTGCCCTGGGCCCTGCGCCTCTCGGCAAGGTCGCCGGCCAGCCAGGCCCGATGCTCCTCGACCGCGTCCAGCAGTGCCTCGATCCCTTCGCCCGTCGCAGCCGCCACCGAGAGCACCTTCGGGCGCCAGCCGCCGGGCTGGGAAGTGACGCTGAGGGCCAGCTCGAGGTCGCGGCGGGCGCGCTCCGCCAGCGAGCCGAGGTCCGCCTTCGTGACCACCGCTATGTCGGGCGTCTCGACGATCCCGGCCTTCATGTATTGCAGGCTGTCGCCCGAGGCGGGTTGGATGGCGAGGATCACGGTGTCGGCGAGATCGGCGACCTCGGTCTCGGACTGACCCACGCCCACGGTCTCGATCACCACGATGTCGTAGAGCGCGCGCATCAGCACGGCAGCGGCGGCGCAGAGGTCGGAGAGGCCGCCCAGGCGGTCGCGGGCGGCCATCGAGCGGACGAAGACGCCCCGGTCCTCGGGGTCGACCTCGATCCGCGTCCGGTCGCCGAGCAGCGCACCGCCGGTGCGGCGCGAGGAGGGGTCGACGGCGATCACGCCCACGGTCTGCGCCTTCGCGCGCCAGGCACGGACCAGGGCCGAGACCAGGGTCGACTTGCCCACGCCCGGCGGGCCGGTGAGGCCGATCACATGGCCCTTCGGGGCTGCCCAGGCGGCATCGAGGAGCGCCAGCGTCGCCTCGGCGTCGGGTGCAGCCTCGGCCTGGGCCAGCGCGCGTGCGAGTGCCGCCTTGCCGCCATGGCACAGCGCGGCGAGCGGGTCGCTCAATGCGCCTTCTTGCCTTCCAGTGCTGCCTGGGCGGCGGCGAGACGGGCGATCGGGACGCGGTAGGGGGAGCAGGAGACATAGTCGAGCCCGGCCCGGTCGCAGAAGCCCACCGAGGCCGGGTCGCCGCCATGCTCGCCGCAGATGCCGAGCTTGATGTCGGCCCGGGTCTGCCGGCCGCGCTGCACGGCGATCCTGATCAGCTCGCCCACGCCGGTCTGGTCGAGGCTCTGGAACGGGTCCGCCTGGAAGATCTCGGCCTTGAGATAGGCGTCGAGGAACTTGCCGGAATCGTCGCGGCTGAGGCCCAGGGTCATCTGGGTGAGGTCGTTGGTGCCGAAGCTGAAGAAGGCCGCGTGCTGCGCGATCTCGGCCGCCTGGAGGGCCGCCCGCGGCAGCTCGATCATCGTGCCGACGAGATACTGCAGCTCGCGGCCCTTCTCCTTCGTCACCTCGGCTGCCACCGCGTCGATCCGTTCCTTCAGGAGCTCCAGCTCACGGGCCATGCCCACCAGCGGGATCATCACCTCCGGGATCACCGTCTCGCCATCGTGCTCCTCGACCAGGACCGCCGCCTCGAAGATGGCCCGGGCCTGCATCTCGTAGATCTCGGGGAAGAGCACGCCGAGGCGGCAGCCGCGCAGGCCCAGCATCGGGTTGGTCTCGTGCAGCTCGGCGATCCGGCGCCGCACGGTCTTGAGCTCGACATGGGCCGCCTTGGCCACGGCCTCGAGGTCCTCCTCCTCCTTGGGCAGGAACTCGTGCAGCGGCGGGTCGAGCAGCCGGATGGTCACCGGCAGGCCGCGCATGATCTGGAACAGCTCGACGAAGTCGTCCCGCTGCATCGGCAGCAGCTTGGCCAGCGCCCGCTTCCGCCCTCCGGCGTCGCCGGCCAGGATCATCTCCTGCATCGCGATGATGCGGTCGGGCTGGAAGAACATGTGCTCGGTGCGGCAGAGCCCGATGCCCTCGGCGCCGAAGCGGATCGCGGTACGGGCGTCGTTGGGCGTCTCGGCGTTGGTGCGCACCTTGAGGCGCCGGTGCGCGTCGGCCCAGCCCATCAGCGTGGTGAAGTCGCCCGAGAGCTGCGGGTCGACCGTGGGCACCTGGCCCAGCATCACGGTCCCCTCGCCGCCGTCGATGGTGATCACCTCGCCCTCGGCGACGGTCACACCTTTGCCCGTGATCGTGCGCTCGGCATGGTTGATGGTGAGATCGCCCGCACCGCACACGCAGGCCTTGCCCATGCCGCGGGCCACCACGGCGGCATGGCTGGTCATCCCGCCGCGCGAGGTCAGGATGCCCTTGGCCGCGTTCATGCCGTGGATGTCGTCGGGCGAGGTCTCGACCCGGACCAGGATGACGGCCACGCCCTCCTTGGCCCGCTTCTCGGCATCGTCGGCCGTGAACACCACCGCCCCCGAGACGGCACCCGGCGAGGCCGGCAGGCCCTTGCCGATCACCTTGCGCTCGGCCTTGGGGTCGAGCGTGGGGTGGAGGAGCTGGTCGAGCGAGGCCGGGTCGACCCGCAGCACCGCCTCCTCCTCGCTGATCAGCCCTTCCTGCGCCATGTCGACGGCGATCCTGAGCGCTGCCGGGGCCGTGCGCTTGCCGCTGCGGGTCTGGAGGACGTAGAGCCGGCCCTGCTGGACCGTGAACTCGATGTCCTGCATCTCGCGATAGTGGCCTTCGAGCCGGTCGAACAGCCGGGCCAGCTCCTCGAAGGTGGCGGGCAGCGCGTCCTCCATCGACTGCCCCGCACCGCCGCCCGAGGCCGCCATGGCGTTGCTCAGCGGCTGCGGCGTGCGGATGCCGGCCACCACGTCCTCGCCCTGGGCGTTGATCAGGAACTCGCCGTAATAGAGCTTCTCGCCGGTCGAGGGATTGCGGGTGAAGGCGACGCCGGTCGCACAGTCCTGGCCCATATTGCCGAACACCATGGCCTGCACGGTGACGGCGGTGCCCATCCGGCTCGAGATGTTGTGCAGCCGCCGGTAGGTCACGGCACGGGGCGTCTCCCACGAGCCGAACACGGCCCCGATTGCCCCCCAGAGCTGCTGCTTGGGATCCTGCGGGAAGTCGGCACCGGTGTCCTTGGCCACGATCGCCTTGTAGCTCTCGACCAGCAGGGCCAGTGCCGCGGCATCGAGGTCGGTGTCGAAGCGCGCCTTCCTGGCCCGCTTCAGGTCCTCCAGCGCCTCCTCGAAGAGGTAGTGGTCGACCCCCAGCACCACGTCGCCATACATCTGCAGGAAGCGGCGGTAGCTGTCATAGGCGAAGCGCCGGTCGCCGCTGGCGAGCGCAAGACCTTCCACCGTCTCGTCGTTGAGGCCCAGGTTGAGGACGGTGTCCATCATCCCCGGCATCGAGACCGGGGCGCCGGAGCGGACCGAGACCAGGAGCGGCCGCTCCGGGTCGCCGAAGCGGCGGTCGAGCTGGCGCTCGACCGTGGCCAGCGCCGCCTCGACCTCCTGCGTCAGGTCGTCGGGGTAGCTCTGCCCGTGCGCGTAGTACCAGGTGCAGACCTCGGTCGTGATGGTGAAGCCCGGCGGCACCGGCAGGCCCAGGCTCGACATCTCGGCCAAGCCCGCACCCTTGCCGCCGAGCAGGTCCTTCATCGCACCAGTGCCGTCCGCCCGGCCCTCGCCGAACCCGTAGACCCACTTGGCCATCCGTCGCCTATCCTCTCGCAGGCCCCGCTAGGGCCCGACATCCTCGATCAGCCCGAAGTCCGCCACGCGACCCAGTGCCGAGCGTATCAACCCCAGAAGCCGCAGCCGGTTCGCCCGCAGCTCCGGCTCGTCCGCGTTCACCATCACCCGGTCGAAGAACTCGTCCACCGGTGCGCGCAAGGCTCGGCAAGGGCCGTCATCGCATCCGCATAATCCTCGGCCGCTAGTGCCGCCTCGATGCGCTCCAGCACCTGCAGGAGGGCCTCGTGCAGCGCCCGCTCGGCAGGCTCGCGCAGCAGCGCCGGATCGGGCGCCCCCTCGTAGCGCCGCTTGTCCTTCTTCTCCTCGATCCCGACGATGTTGCTGGCGCGGCGATAGGCCGTGAGCAGGTTGCGCCCGTCCTCGCTGACGAGGAACGCGTTGAGCGCGTCGACGCGGGCGCAGCAGACGGACGAGATCGTCCTCCTCGCCCACGGCGAACACGGCGCTGACCAGATCGTGCCGCACGCCCTCGCCGCGCAGGTGGACCTTCAGGCGATCGGCGAAGAACCGCAACAGTTCCTCGATCGTAGCTCTCGCCACGCTCCGGCAAAGCGCGTCGCCGTACCCGTCGAGAGCCGCACTCGAACGCCTGTCGCAGCGGCAGGCGGAGCCGGTTCTCCAGGACGAGCCGTGATCACGCCGCAGAGCTGCACGCCGCAGTGCGAACGGATCCTTGGAGCCCGTCGGCTTGATGTCTGCCGCGAAGAAGCCGGCCAGCGTATCGAGCTTCTCGGCCAGCGCCACGACGACGCTCGCAGGCTCGCTCGGGCAGCGATCGTCCGGCCCCTTGGGCGCATAATGCTCGGCAATGGCTCGACGCCACTGCCTCGTCCTCGCCCTGGGCACGGGCGTAGTGCCCGCCCATGATCCCCTGCAGCTCGGGAAACTCGCCCACCATGCCGGTCCGGAGATCGGCCTTCGCGAGCAGGGCCGCACGCTCGGTCGTCGGCTCGGTCGGCACCCGGAAGATGCGGCACGAGCCGTACCGGCCAGCGCAACCAGCCGCTCCACCCTCTGCCCCAGCGAGCCGAGCTCGGCGTGGAAGACCATCTGGTCGAGGCCGGGCAGATAGCTCTCGAGCGGTCGCTTCCGGTCCTGCTCCCAGAAGAAGCGCGCATCCCACAGGCGGGCGCGCAGCACATATTCGTTGCCGGCAACGATGGTCGCACCCTGATCGGGCGTCTCGATGTTGGCGACGGTGATGAACCAGGGGGCCAGCGACCCGTCGCTGCTCTCAAGCGCGAGGTAGCGCTGATGCGTGCGCATCGAGGTCGTGAGAACCTCGGCCGGCAGCGCCATCGACGCCTCGTCGATCCGGCCGATCAGCGGCACCGGCCACTCGACCAGGCCCTTCAGCTCGTCGAGCAGCCCCGGGTCGGAGCGCAGGCGCAGACCGCGCTCTTCAGCAAGTCTTAAGGCCTTTGCCTCTATAGTCTTCCGGCGCTCGGATGCGTCGATCTCGACGAAGGAGGAATAGAGCTTGTCCCGATAATCGGCAAAGTCGCGGACCTGGATCGGGCCCGGGGCCATGAACCGGTGGCCGAAGGTCGTGTCGCCGCTCTCCACGCCCGCGAAGGTGAAGGGCACTACCTGGCCGTCGAAGAGGCAGACGAATTGCATGCAGCGGCCGCACCCAGCGCGCATCGCCCGAACCCCAGCGCATCGACTTGGGCCAGGGAAAGCGGGCGAGCAGCTGCCGGGAACTGCCTCCGCCAGGAGCTCTGGCCGTGGTCGCGGCCCGGTTCGTCGATGACGCGCGATAGAAACTCCGGCCCTTCATGTCTCCTCGGCTCCTCCAGCCGGTATTGCCGACCAGCCGAGACTGGCGAGGAAGCCCTCGACGGCCTGTTTCCGGAGCGTCTGCCTTGGGACCCGTCGCTCGACCTGCCGATCCGGCTGGCGCGCGGGCAGATCCTCTGACCACGACGCCAAGACGCCGCGGCGTAGCAAAGGCCCGGACAGCGTCCATCGATCAGCTCGTACGGGTTCAGGACCCCTTTGATACGCAGCAGCGAAGCTCTCCGCCGCCCGATCCTGCATCCGGGCCGGGATCTCTTCCGAGAACAGCTCCAGCAGAAGCTCAGGCATGGGTGCGGCTCACGAGCCAGGCTTCCGCACAGGCCTTCGCCAGCGTGCGCACGCGGCCGATATAGGCCTGACGCTCGGTGACGCTGATCACGCCGCGGGCGTCCAGCAGGTTGAAGAGGTGCGAGGCCTTGAGGCACTGGTCGTAGGCGGGCAGCGCCAGCTTGCGGTCCAGGATCAGCCGGCAGTGGCGCTCGGCGTCCTCGAAGTGGCGGAAGAGGATCTCGGTGTCGGCGACCTCGAAGTTGAAGGCCGAGTATTCGCGCTCGGCCTGTAGGAACACGTCACGGTACTTGAAGCCGCGGCCGTTGAAGTCGAGGTCGTAGACGTTCTCCACTCCCTGCACGTACATGGCGAGGCGCTCGAGGCCGTAGGTCAGCTCGCCCGAGACCGGGCGGCAGTCGAACCCGCCCACCTGCTGGAAGTAGGTGAACTGGGAGACTTCCATCCCGTCGCACCAGACTTCCCAGCCCAGGCCCCAGGCACCCAGCGTGGGGCTTTCCCAGTCGTCCTCGACGAAGCGGAGGTCGTGCAGCTTGGGGTCGATGCCGAGCGCGTAGAGGCTCTTGAGGTAGAGGTCCTGCAGATCGGGCGGGGAGGGCTTCAGGATCACCTGGAACTGGTAATAGTGCTGGAGCCGGTTCGGGTTCTCGCCGTAACGGCCATCGGTGGGCCGGCGCGAGGGCTGGACGTAGGCCGCCTTCCAGGGCTCGGGGCCCAGCGCCCGCAAGGTGGTGGCGGGGTGGAACGTGCCCGCACCCACCTCCATGTCGTAGGGCTGAAGGATGACGCAGCCCTGGTCCGCCCAGTAGCGCTGGAGGGTCAGGATCAGGTCCTGAAAGCTGGGCGGGCGGATTTCCGGCACGGCGTCTCTTGTCTGCTCCGAGCGTTTTTGCTGCGGCGCAGCTTAGGCAGGGCGAATTGCCCGGGTCAATGCGCGCGGCTTGCGCGGGGTCAGGCGCGCTGCTTGCGGCAGGTCTCGCTCTGACAAAGCGTGCCGCGCGCGACGTAGGTCCCGCAGCGTGGGCAGGGCGCCAGGTCCAAGGGTGCGGGTGCCCGGCGCTGCCGCTTCTGCTCGGCCTCGGCCTGGGTCACCCGCCGCTGCATGTCGCTCCAGATGCGAAAGCCGCGCCAGACGATGATGATGACCAGAACCGTCAGCAGCAGCTTGATGATGAATCCACCGCCCATGGGCCCGCTCCTAGAGCCCGAAGCGCGCGAAGGCCGCGCGCTCCTCGACTTGCGCCAGGGCCTGGGCCATGACCTCGCCGGCCATGGAGCCGAAGCGCAGGCGCCGGGCGAGCCAGCCGCGCCTGGGCTCGATCACCCGCAGCCGCGCCTCCTCGCCATAGCGGGCCCTGATGAAGGCATGCGGCTCGGCCAGGCCATCGACCAGGCCCAAGGCCACAGCCCGCTCGCCGCTCCAGATCCGGCCGTCGAACAGGGTCTCGCCGCCCTCCTTCAGCCGCTCGCCCCGGCGGCTCCGCACCCAGCCGATGAAGCCCTGCACGATGTCGTCCTGGAGCTGCTTCAGGATCTCAAGATCGCCCGGCTTCTCCGGGCGGAACGGGTCGAGCAGTCCCTTGTGCTCACCGGTGGTGTGCAGGCGGCGCTCGATACCGAGCCGGGCAAGCGCATTCTGGAAGCCGAAGCCGGCGCTGACCACGCCGATCGAGCCCACGATCGAGGCCGCATCGGCGTAGATCTCGTCCGCCGCACAGGCGAGCCAGTAGCCGCCCGAGGCCGCCACGTCCTCGACGAACGCGATCACCGGCCGCTTCTTCTCGGCCGAGAGTGCGCGCACCCGCTGGGCGATGAGCGAGGACTGCACGGGCGAGCCGCCGGGGCTGTTCAGCAGCAGAACGGCCGCCGGGGCGTTCTTGTCGGCGAACAGGGCCTCGATCTGCTTGTCGAGCGAGGACAGCGTGAGCCCCGCGCCGCGGAGCGGCAGGCTGCCGATCACGCCGGAGAGGCGCAGTGCCGGGATGGTGACGCCCTTGCGCCAGCGGAACAGGCGGTCGGGAAGCTTGAGCTTGATGGCCATGGCGCGGGCTATGTGGTCCGGCTAGTGGGGCAAGGCAAGCGGTGCCCCATCACGCAGGACGGCCTGTGCCGCGGGCGTGAAGCCGCCGTCGGCCTCGTGCAGCACGAGCCCCGGCAGCAGCCGCAGCGGCCCCTTGGCCCCCTTCCGCCCGGCCACGATCACCCGTCGCGCCGGCTCGCCCAGCGCCGGCCAGAGCGGCAGCACGACCATGCTGCCGACCCGACCGGCGAGCGCTGCCAGCGCCCGGTCCAGGCGGTCGGCACGGTGGATCAGGGTCAGCCAGCCGCCCGGTGCCAGCCGCCTGAGGCAGGCCTCGAGCCAGAGGGAGAGCGAGACCTCGCCGTGCGCCCGCATCCGCTGCGGCAGCGGCGAGGCCGAGCCTTCGCCCGGCTCCAGGAAGGGCGGGTTGCTCATCACATGGTCGAACGAGCGCACGCGCAGCTCGGGCGGCGGTGCCAGGAGATCGCCTGTCACCAGCTCGAGCTCCACCCCGTTGAGCGCCGCATTCTCCGCTGCGAGATCAGCCAGCTCCGGCTGCAGCTCGATCCCGGCGACCCGGCACCCGGGCACGCGCGCCAGCAGGCACAAGGTTGCGGCCCCGGTGCCGAGGCCGGCGTCGAGCACGGCCTGACCCGCCAGGGCCGGCACCGCGGCTGCCAGGAGAACGGGGTCGATGGCGACCCGGTAGCCGTGCCGGGGCTGCCGCAGGCGGACGCGGCCGGCGAGCAGGCTGTCGGTGGTGAGGCCTTCAGCCGTCGTCGCCCTCCATTGGTGCCCGGGCCGCCTCGTCGAGCACGCGGCGGGCCTCATGCAGCTGCGCCTCCGGCACCATCAGGCGCCGCGGCAGCGCATCGATCCCGCCTTCCATACTGCTCGTATACTGGTCGGCGAGCATGCAAGGGATGCCGGCACCCTGCAGCATCGCCTGCGCCCAGGAGAGGTGGACGAGATCGTTGCTGCGGATCAGCTCGACCATGAGGCACTCCGGAACGCCGCGACCGAGTGGCCCAAAGCCCGCGGTTTGCCCTGGCGTCCGCGGCCGTGGTAGCACAGGCAGGAAGCAACGGCACGATAGCGCACCCGAAGGTGCCGCATGGGAGACCGTCTGGTGCAGGCTGCGCCCGCCAGAGAGGAAGCATCGGATTCCGTGACGGGCAAGCTGGAAGCGGTCCGGGCCCTGGTCGACGACGACCTGGCGCTCGTCAACGAGATCATCCTCGACCGGATGCGGAGCGAAGTGCCGCTCATCCCCGAGCTTGCCCGGCACCTGATCGCCGCCGGCGGCAAGCGGGTCAGGCCGATGCTGACCCTGCTCTCGGCCCGGCTCTGCGGTCATCGCGGCAAGCGCCAGCTCGGTCTCGCCGCCTGCGTGGAGTTCATCCACACCGCCACCCTCCTCCACGACGACGTGGTCGACGACAGCGGCCTCAGGCGCGGCACGCCCACCGCCAACTCCCTCTGGGGCAACAAGGCCCCGGTGCTGGTCGGCGACTTCCTCTTCAGCCGCGCCTTCCAGCTCATGGTCGAGGACGGCTCCCTGCGGGTGCTCGACATCCTGGCCACCGCGTCCGCGGTGATCGCCGAGGGCGAGGTGGCGCAGCTCATCACCGCCAACGACACCTCGACCAGCGAGGAGGCCTATCTCCACGTCATCCAGGCAAAGACGGCGGCCCTCTTCCGCGCCGCCTGCCAGATCGGTGCGGTGATCGCCGACCGCCCGGCGGCCGAGGAGCAGGCGCTGGCCAGCTACGGCGAGAATCTCGGCATCGCGTTCCAGCTCGTCGACGACGCACTCGACTACAGCGCCAGCCAGGCTTTGCTGGGCAAGACCGTCGGCGACGACTTCCGCGACGGCAAGATCACCCTCCCCGTGCTGATCGCCTATGCCCGCGGGTCCGAGACCGAGCGCGCCTTCTGGCGGCGGACGCTGGAGCAGCAGCAGCAGAACCCTACCGACCTCGAGCACGCGCAAGCACTCCTCGCCAAGCACGCGGCCATCACCGAGACGGTGGCCCGGGCCGAGAGCTACGGCGGCAAGGCCAAAGCCGGCCTCGCCGGCTTCCCGGCGTCCCGCGCCAAGGCGGCCATGCTGGACCTCGTCGCCTTCTGCACCGAGCGCGCCTACTGAGCGCCCACGTCGCCCAGCAGATGCGCCGCCAGACGCCGCGCATGCGGCGGCAGGTCGGTCAGGTGCCGGGCGACGACCAGCAGCCTCCGCTCGGCCCAGCCATCCTCCAGCTGGACCAGCCGTAGGCGGTAGCCTTCCTGGCACCGGCGTGCTGCTGCCTCCGGCACCACCGCAATGCCCGCCCCGAGTGCCACCATGCGGCAGACCACGTCCACGCCGTGGGCGCGCGCCCTGACCCGCATCCGGCCGCCGGCACGGATCGCGTGTCCCAGGAGATGCTGGTGCAGGGCACTGTCGCCGGCGAGGCCGATGAAGTCGCATCCCAGCGCCTCGATGAACGGCAGCCGCTCGTGCCCGGCCAGGCTGTGGCCGGGCGGCACCACGAGGACGAGGCGGTCGGTTCGGAAGGGGTAGGTCTCCAAGCCTGTGACATCGGCGTGGTCGGCCGCGACGCCGAGGTCGGCCAGCCCTTCGGCCACCGCCTGCGTCACGGCGATGCTCGGCCGCTCGTCGAGATCCACATCGACGTTCGGATGGGCGACCAGGAAGCCTGCAAGGAGCGGCGGCAGGAATTCCACGGCGGCTGCGGTGTTCGCCAGCAGACGGACATGACCTTTGAGCCCATGCGCGTACTCGCCGAGGTCGCCCCGCATCCATTCCATCTGCCGCGTCACCAGCCTCGCGTGATGCAGCAGGGCGCGGCCGGCCGGGGTGGGCCGCACCCCGCGCCGGCCGCGCTCGAGCAGCGGCACGCCGACCTGCTCCTCCATGCCGCGCACGCGAGCGCTGGCAGACGCCAGGGCGAGCCCGGCGCGTGCGGCGCCGCCAGTGATGCTGCCCGCCTCGGCCACGAGCAGGAACAGGCGAAGGTCCGTGAGGTCGAGGTGCATGCCACCCTGCCCGTATCGAAGAGCCTCCGTCCGTGACGAAGGCTGGCTACGCCATTCCCACATTGTGCCGCCAGGGCGCCAGCCCGCAGGATCGCGGCCATGCACGATCTTCCAGCACACCTCCTCTTCATCGCCGCAACCTTTCTGCTGGCCGGCATGGTCAAGGGGGTGATCGGCCTCGGCCTGCCGACCGTGGCCATGGGCCTGCTCGGCTCGGTGATGCCGCCGGCCGAGGCGGCGGCCCTGCTGCTGGTGCCTTCGCTGGTGACGAATGTCTGGCAGCTGCTGGCCGGCCCGCGCTTCGGCCGCCTGGTGCGCCGGCTGGGGACCATGATGCTGGGCATCGCGATCGGCACCTGCCTCGGCTCGGGGCTGATCGCCGGCGGCGACGCACAGGCTGCGACAGCGGCAATGGGCACGGCCCTCCTGGCCTACGCCGTGCTCGGGCTGACGAGCCTGCGGCTCAGCGTGCCGGTGGGCGTGGAGGGCTGGGCCGGGCCGCTGGTCGGCGTCACGACCGGGCTGGTCACAGGTGCGACGGGCGTGTTCGTGATCCCGGCGGTGCCCTACCTCGCGGCCCTGGGGCTGGACCGTGACGAGCTGGTGCAGGCGCTGGGCCTCTCCTTCACCGTCTCGACCCTGGCCCTTGCGGCGGGTCTGGCCTGGCATAGTGCCTTGCCGGCGCAGTCCCTCGCGACCTCGCTCCTGGCGCTGGTGCCGGCTTTGCTCGGCATGGCGCTGGGAGGCCTGCTCCGGGGGCGTGCCAGACCCGACACATTCCGCCGCTGCTTCTTCCTGGGCCTCCTGGCACTCGGTGCCGAGATCCTGTGGCGGGCGCTGGCTTGACCATGCCGACCCCGTGCCGCCCGGTCTTGCGAAGGCCCTGCCCGATCACTATAGAAGGCGTCCTGTCGGAGTGTAGCTCAGCCTGGTAGAGCACAGCGTTCGGGACGCTGGGGTCGCGTGTTCGAATCACGCCACTCCGACCATCTCCTCCCCCGCCTCACACCTGCCCCGGCAGGATCACGCACAGAACGTTCGGCAGGGATGGGGCGAGCCGCGCAGGCACCAGATTCTGGCCCTGCGTGCCCCGGCCCGCCTGAAGAACAGCACCACGCCCGACCGCTCCCAGCCCCGGCCATGGAAGCTCCGCCCGGACCGTCCGTTGTCGGCGCTGATCACGACGTAGACGGTCCTGTACCCGGCCGTCTTGGCGTAGGCCATGCGCCTGTCTTCCAGCTCCGAATGGATGCCTTTGCCCCGCCAGGCCTTCGCGGTGTGGGCCCCGGTGAGGTACGCCTCGTCATCGTCCAGGACCACCGAGAAGGTCAGCTGCCGCACCTCCCGGAACCCGAGCCAGCCCGTGGCGACCACCTTCGAGCCCGCCAGGGCGACGAAGCACTTGTGCCCGAGCCGCCACCACGCGCGCAGCCGCTCCCGATGCGCCTCATCCCCGCCATCGAGCCGTGCCGCCTCCTCGAACTCTGCGGCCGAAGCCAGCTTCACCTCGACCGGCACTTTCGCGCGGATGGGCTCGGGTGGCCCGGTCAGATCCTTCTTGTAGATGAAGTACAGGCCAGCCCTGCCGAGCGGCCGCAGCGCGTTCTTCGTGAGGAACCAGGCATTGGAGGACAAGCTCTCGTAGCGCAGGCGATTGGCGGCGTGCCCCAGGAAGCGGCGCAGACGACCCATGTCCACCTCACCGCGGTGGCGAACGCGCCACTGCGGTACCTTTCGGCCCTTGGAACGGACCATGTCCCCGCCCCGACTACCACATCCGGCGGACGGGGAAGAGTGACCTCACCAGCAGCGCGGTCCTGACAGCCCAGCCGCCAGCTCGTCGCCGGCGCGAGTGCCGCTTCTGCCTTAGTTGGCTGAACGCAATCTGGAAAACTGAGGACCACGCCTACGGTGCTGCCGGCCAGCGCGGGCGGGTGAGGTCGGCCGCGGTGGGTCCGACCGGAGCGGCACCCAGGTGGAAGCCGAACCCCGTCATGGGGCCCAACCGGCAGCTCACCGGACGGCGGCCCTGGGGGTGGGCTTGCCGCACCGGGATGGCCGGCAGGATCACGCCACGCCGATGGCCGGGGCAGGTGCCGGCTCGGCTGCGATCGCAGCCGCCCGCGCCGTGCGCTCGGCCGCAAGCTCGTCGCGGGTGATGGCTCCGCCTTTGCTCGCCGCATCGACGCTGCCGTCGCGGAAGCCACGTCCACCCCCACCCGCTCCCGACTGAGGCGGCGCCGCCGGGCGCGGAGCACTTAAAACGCGGGTGGCGAGGGTGTGGGCGGGGTTGCGGCCCTGGCGGCGCTCGCGGAGGAAGAAGAGGGCGGCGCGGACGTCGCCGCGGGCGAGGGCGTGCTCGAGGATGGTGAGGGCCAGGTGCTCGAGCATGGCCAAGCGCTTGTCCGCCGGCATGGCGTCGAACTCGCGGCAGGTCTCGAGGAGCTGCTGGAAGTCGGGCTGGGCGAGGAGGGCTTCGACGTCGGCTAGCAGGGACGCGCTCGGCGCGGGCGGCCTGGGCCGGGGTCAGAACTTGAACTTCCAGGCCTAAGTCATATTCCAGCATAATCTTTGCGGTTTCAGCTGTAACTAATTGTCTGAACTCGAAGTCATCCCCTTCCTCAGGTAGCTTCATGGCACGAAATGACTTTTCATCAGCATAGTAAGTCAATGTCACACTATCGGCATCTTGCGCACAGAGACCACGAGCCATGTTGTGCGCATGTTCTATGTTTATCTTGAGTGCTTTCTGCCTCTGCTTATCAGATAACATGGATATCCTGCCTTGTAGCCGGGTTCCACGCCCATGCTCACTCGCTACACGCAGCAGGGCTGTTCGGTTCTGGGCATGAGTGGTCTGTGAGGGCGAGGTTTGCGGCTGCGAGACCGTCGGCGCGCCTGGGCCGTTGAGGGCCAAAGCCCTCGCACCGGAGGCCGCCATGGTGCCGTTCGCCGGCCTGCTCGCCGCCCTGGAACAGATCCCCGATCCGCGCCGCCGCCAAGGACAGCGTTACGGCCTTGCCCCCTTGCTGCTGTTTGCGGTGCTGGCCGTCCTGGCCGGCGCCACCTCCTACCGCCGCATCCGCCTGTTCATCGGCGTGCATCGCGAGCGGCTGAACGTGACCTTCGGCGCCCGCTTCCGCCGCGCCCCAGCGGTCAACACGTTGCGCGCCCTCTTGCACGCGCTCGACCCGGCCGCGATCGAGGCCGCCTTCCGCCGCCACGCCCAGCATCTTGGTGACGTCACCACCGCGCCGGGGCGGCGGGTCATCGCGCTAGACGGCAAGACACTGCGGGGCAGCTTCGACCATCTCGACGACCAGGCCGCGGCGCAGGTGCTCAGCGCCTTCGCCAGCGAGGCGGCGCTCATCCTGGCCCATCAGGAGATCGCCGAAGGCGACGAGGTCGCGGCGGCCCAGGCGCTGATCGAGCAGCTGGGCCTGAGGGGCGTCCTGTTCACCGCCGACGCCCTGCACTGCCAAAAAAACGTTCGCCTGCGCGACCGCGACCGGCAACGCCCTGCTGGTGCGAACTCAAGCCCAACCAGCCCGGCCTGTATGAGGCCGTGGCGCGACTGTGCGCCGAGCGGGACCCGGTCGACGGGCACGAGACGGCGGACCGCGGTCGGCACGGCCGTCAGGAGCACCGGCGCGTCGAGGTCTTCGCGGTCGCGGATCAGCTTCCACCCGAATGGCAGGGGACGATCGCCTGTGCGGCCCGCGTCTCACGCCTGAGCTGGTGCAAGGACACCCGCACCGGCCTGTGGCGCCCCCGGCGCGAGGTCGCCTACTACGTCAGCCAGGTCCGGCTGGACGCCGAGGACTTCGGGTGGGCGGTCCGGGCGCACTGGGGGATCGAGAACCGCGACCACCACGTGCGCGATCGCATCCTGCGCGAGGACGACAGCCGCATCCGGCGCCAGCCCGGTATCTTCGCCCGCCTGCGCTCGTTCGCGCTCAACATCCTGCGCGCCAACGGCGTCGGCAACGTGAGCGAGGCCATCTACACCAACGCTCTCAGCCTCGACCGTCTCCTTGCCCATGGCCTGCCAAAATCACAGAACTGAACAGCCCTGCTACACGCAGGGAGATATGCACTATTGGCGAGAAAGACTATTCACTCGGGCTTACTAATACTACTATGTCATGAAGCTTGCTAACTTGTTGATCTAGCTCGCCAATTCTGGCCATCTTACTGATCGAGAAAAGCCAGCCAAATCATCGTGTTAGCTGTCCTCGTGACACAGCAGTACTAATCTCCCATGGATATACCTAACATCCCTGCAAGGTCGTAGCCTGTCAGGTATGGTGGTGGGAGATTAGTAAAAGGCTGCCACAGCCGTCAATCCCTGACCACTGTCGCGCCCTCGCTCCGCTTACGGTGCTCGAGCATGGCGAGGCGCCTGTCCGCTGGCATGGCGTCGAACTCGCGGCAGGTCTCGAGGAGCTGCTGGAAGTCGGGTTGGGCGAGGAGGGCTTCGACGTCGGCGGCAGGGACGCGCTCGGCGCGGGCGGCCTGGGCCGGGGTGAGGCCGTGGGCCAGGCGGAAGCCGAGGCGGTACTCGTCGATGCGGGCTGGGCGGCGGGAGCGCATGACTCCAGTCATATCATGGGGAGCGACGCAGGATCAAGTTCTTACAATTCGCTCCTGAGCTGCCGTCGAGCTCGGGCCTTCCGGTTCCTTCCTCTGTCCCCTCCTATCGACCCCTTGGTGCGCAAGCTGGAGCGTGGGGATCGATCGCCAAGCGTGGCCAGTCAGGTCCGGGCAAAGGCCAGAGATGGCCGGGCATGGTGCTGGTTGCGGGTGGGACGATAGTTGATTGCGGTGCCTGTCCCCGGGGTTCCCAGATTGCCGGCGAGGCCTGTCCACAGATTTCCAAAGGGAGCTGCGGTCGATGTAGGACGGGCGCGAGCAAGGGGATGTATGACTGGCACCCCATTATGAATGAATTTATTGGCTTGTGGCTCTTGCGCGCTTAGAGCCTCATGGCTCACATTGGGGACTTTCGCACGACGTCTCCAAAACCCCGAGGACGCAGCGCCAGGATCATAGGAATTGGCTTGACCTTCGCTGATGGTTTAGCCACCAAGCGCGAGGCACGACAATTCACTACCACAAAAAGGGAAGAAGGTAAGGCCCGAGTTTGCGGTCTGTGGGCATACATTGTGCCTTGTTACAGCCTGAAACAGCGGCAGGAAAGTAGTTCCATGTGGGCATGTAGGTGTAGATGTGGGCACACGATCGCCGATTCGTAAGCCACTGATACATAACATGAATTTTGCCGTGTGCCCATGCACCGCAAACTCGGGTAAGGCAATGGCCGGGGAAACCATCTCTCCTCACCTTTCACGACTGCTGCGAGATCAGCAAGGAGTTGCAAACATACAAGTAGTTTTTGTTGATGTGGTGAAGTACTCTAGGAGGAAATCCACCACACAAAGATTGATCATTGAGAGATTTCAGGAGCATCTTAGGCATGCGATAAATGACGTGAGCAAAAATCACTTAGAGTATGCTCAACAGAACAATGTAGATTTTGCAAAGGACATTTTGAAGATCCCAACGGGAGATGGAGCTGCAGTCGTATTCACCTTCGATGGCGCACGCTCGATTGCTATAGACTTTGCATTGCGGCTTTTATCCGTGATACATTCAGCCAACTTAGAAGCGAATTGCCAGAAGTTGTCCCAGCAAGAATGGTGCAATTGTCACTCAACCTACCTTATCAGAATAGGAATAGATGATGGAAAGGGAATCTTGTACGTTGACGTAAATGGCCAAGTGAATGTTGCTGGAAGAACTATTAACAATGCATCAAGAGTAATGAATCTCGCCGACAAGAGTTGAAGCTTCTCCTTACAAGGGAGGCGTATACTGATCTAATAGATATGACCAACAATGTTGGTCTTGAGGAGAAATTTGTGAACTTGGGGAATTTTACGGTTAAGCATGGACTAGCAATGCAGATCTACCAGTATATTGTGGATGAAGACAAGAGCGTTAATGTGTCTCTGCCTGAAGCTGCGCAGTATAGGAAGAAAATAGAAGAAATGATGCTCAAATACGGTCTTCCAGAACCACTAGTCAACCATCAGGAAAAGCTAGAAAATCTAGAGCAGCTCTCAATGTTGATGGAGAAATTCGCTGAGATGGCGCCTATTTTCGATGCCATGTACAAAGGGGGAGGTTCGGGAATGACTAAAGCTGCGCTATCAGTAATACCGCCCCAGCTTCGCTCGATAATTGAAGGAAAAATGAGCGAATCTGCTCGCATGTCAGAGAGCAAAGGAACCTAGAGCTCTGTATTCCAAGACAACAGTCTAAACATAGGTAAGGCCGTACAAGATCCTGATCTACCTCTGTTTCTGACTGGCCCATACTGTGCAAACCCAAGCTTCATGCATAACCGACAAGCTGGCGCGCAGGCGGGGAGAAAGTTCGCTTGGCCTCACCCGAGTTTGCGGTCTGTGGGCATACATTGTGCCTTGTTACAGCGTGAAACAGCGGCAGGAAAGTAGTTCCATGTGGGCATGCAGGTGTAGATGTGGGCACACGATCGCCGATTCGTAAGCCACTGATACATAACATGAATTTTGCCGTGTGCCCATGCACCGCAAACTCGGGCCTCACAATGCGGATATATCGTGTCCTACGACGTGACGCTGCAGCGTCGGGAAGGCGCTGACCAGAACCGAGCTGTCAAGAACGGCCCTGATCATGCCCGGCGCGCAGCGTATCGATCTCCTCGACCACCATGTCCATGAGTTCGTCTTGTGAAGGCCTGGGCTCCGGACCGATGTAGCGCACCCAACTCGAAAATCGCGTCGAGCTGCCGGTCAACCTCGGCACTATTGACCACCTCGACGGACTTCAGCGTCGCCGCCCCATTTCTCACCTGCAGGTCGAGGGATGCGCCGTCGCTGAGCTTGAGCGCCCTCCGCGCCTCGGCCGCAAGGGTGATCTGCCCGCCTCGAAGCATCCGCACTAGAGCAGCTTTCAGGTCAGTTAGGAGCTGCATAGCCGGCGAGGCGGAACCAGCCCTGGGCGTCGTTGGCGGTGATGGCGTCGAGGGCTGGGCCGAGCTCGGCCTCAAGCGCCTCCAGGCTCCGGGCCGCCTTGGTGCGCAGGTGGGCCTTGAGCTTCGACCAGGCCTGCTCGATCGGGTCGAGATCGGGAGAGTAGGGCGGAGATAGCGGTAGCTGATCCCGGCCCGGTCGAGCGCCCGCTGGACCGCCTTGGCCTTGTGCGCGGCCAGGTTGTCCATGACCACGATGGCATCCGGTCGCTGGAGCAGGGTCGGGATCAGCACCTGCTCGACGAAGGCCAGGAACACGGCCGTGCCGGTTGCGGCAGCGATGCTCATGCCCACAACGACCCCGTCGAGCGCAAGGGCACCGAGCACGGTCAGCCGCTTCCAATGTCCCCACGGCACCTTGCCCACGGCGCGCTGACTTGCAGCGGCACGGGCGTAGGCCCTGGCCATCCGGGTGTCGATCCCGCTCTCGTCAAGGAAGACGAGGCGCTTGGGGTCCACCTTGGCCAGCTCGGCCCGCCAGTCGTTCCGCGCCTGGGCGAGCTCGGGCCGGTCCTGCTCCGCCGCGCGCAGGCTCTTTTTTGCGCCGCAGACCCAGCTTCTTGAGCGCCCGGCACAAGGTAGGCGGGCTCGCCTTCACCCCGGCACGCTTGTCGAGCTCCTGCGCGTACTCGGCCAGCGTCCGGTCGTTGCGCTCGGCCACGAGTTCCTTGAGCGTGTCCAAGGCCTTGGCGTCCAGGCGAGGCGCTGGACCCCCGACATGCGGCTTCGCCGCCCGCTGCCTCTCGCTCCGCCACGCCTGCTGCCAGCGGTAGAGCGTGCTCTCCCCGACCCCGAACAGGGCCGCGAGCGAGGCCCGGCTCAGCCCGCCCCGTTCGCACGCCCGCAGCACCCGATCCCGCAACTCGGCCGTGTAAGCTCGCGCCATGGCGTCTCCCTCCGCCACACCACGGCATAACGCCTGTCAGCTAGAACAGGCTCCCGAGAAACCTGGAATTTGCTCTAGCGTCATGCTACGGTTCTCCACCTCCTGCCACACTCAACGTGGACAGCCTGCAAACTACGCGCCTACATCGAGCAACCCAACTCCCGACCTTTAGCCATCGGCCTGCGTCCCTGCCTCTGTTGTCACCCCCGACTTGATCGGGGGCCAGGGTTGCAGGACTCTGGCAGCCTCGCGCGGCCACCCTGGACCCCGGGTCAAGCCCGGGGTGACAGCCGGAGCAGATTAGGCGGTCAGGGCCTCAGGCCCGGACCAATGGATTGTATGGGGCACCGCCGCGGCCGCAAGGTCACGCATGGGGGCCAAGGCAGCCTACCGTGCTGTCACTCGGCTGCCTCTCGGTAGTCCTCCAGCGGCGGGCACGCACAGACCAGATGCCGGTCGCCGTAGGCGTTGTCGACGCGGGCGACCGGCGGCCAGTACTTGTCCTCCGCCACCCAGGGTGCCGGGAAGAAGGCGCGGTCCTTCGGGTAGGGCCGGTCCCACTCGCCCGAGCAGCAGGTCGGCCGTGTGCGGTGCCCGCTTCAGCGGGTTGTTCTGCCGGTCGAGCTCCCCCCGCTCCACCGCCGCGATCTCCTCGCGGATCGCTGATCATCGCCTCGCAGAAGCGGTCGAGCTCGGCCTTGGACTCGCTCTCGGTGGGCTCGATCATCAGGGTCTCGGGCACCGGCCAGGACATGGTGGGGGCGTGGAAGCCGTAGTCGACGAGGCGCTTGGCCACGTCCTCGACGGTGATGCCGGTGCGCTCCTTGATGGCGCGGAGGTCGAGGATGCACTCGTGGGCGACGAGGCCGTTCCGGCCGGCGTAGACGACCGGGTAGTGGGGGGCGAGGCGGCGGGCGATGTAGTTGGCGTTCAGGATGGCGATGCGGGTGGCCTGGGTCAGGCCCTCGGCACCCATCATGGCGATGTAGGCCCAGGAGATGGGGAGGATCGAGGCCGAGCCCCAGGGGGCGGCCGAGACGGGGCCGATGCTGGTGTCCTCGCCGTAGGGGTTCACGCCGGGGACGAGGGGGTGGTTCGGGAGGTAGGGGGCGAGGTGGGCCTTGACGGCGATCGGGCCCATGCCGGGGCCGCCGCCGCCGTGCGGGATGCAGAAGGTCTTGTGCAGGTTGATGTGGCAGACGTCGGCGCCGAACTCGGCGGGGCGGGCGAGGCCGACCAGGGCGTTGAGGTTGGCGCCGTCCATGTAGACCTGGCCGCCGCGCTCGTGGACGACGGCGCAGATGTCCTGGATCTGCTCCTCGAAGACGCCGTGGGTGCTGGGGTAGGTGACCATCAGGGCGGCGAGGCTGTCCTTGTGCTGCTCGGCCTTGGTGCGGAGGTCGTCGAGGTCGACGTTGCCGCTCGGGTCGCAGCCGACCACGACCACGCGCATGCCGGCCATGATGGCGGAGGCCGGGTTGGTGCCGTGGGCGGAGGAGGGGATGAGGCAGATGTCGCGGTGGCCCTCGCCGCGATGCTCGTGCCAGGCGCGGATGACGAGGAGGCCCGCATACTCGCCCTGGCTGCCGGCGTTGGGCTGGAGCGAGACGGCGTCGAAGCCGGTGACGGCCTTGAGCTGGGCTTCCAGCTCGCGGAAGAGCTGCTGGTAGCCCTTCGCCTGGTCGGCGGGGGCGAAGGGGTGGAGGGCGCCGAAGCCGGGCCAGGTGACCGGGATCATCTCGGCCGCGGCGTTGAGCTTCATGGTGCAGGAGCCGAGCGGGATCATCGAGCGGTCGAGGGCGATGTCCTTGGCGGCGAGGCGGCGCAGGTAGCGCAGCAGCTCGGTCTCGCTGCGGTAGCGGTGGAAGACCGGGTGGGTGAGGAAGTCGCTGCTGCGGCGGAGGGAGTCCGGGATGCCGCTCGGTGGCCTCGCGGTCGAGGAGCTCGAGGTCGGGCTCGCCGCCCAGGATGGCGAGCAGGCGGCGGACGAGGGCGGTGTCGCTGGTCTGGTCGAGCGAGATGCCGAGATGGTCGTGGTCGACGTAGCGCAGGTCGATGCCGGCCTCGCGGGCGGCCATGAGGAGGTCGTGGGCGCGGTCCGGGACGTGCAGGGTGAGGGTGTCGAAGAAGGTGTCGCCCACGAGCTCGATCCCGGCGCGGCGCAGGCCTGCGCCGAGGATGGCGGTCAGGCGGTGGGTGCGGGTGGCGATGCGGGTCAGGCCTTCGGGCCCGTGCCAGACCGCGAACATGCCGGCGATGTTGGCGAGCAGGACCTGGGCCGTGCAGATGTTGGAGGTGGCCTTCTCGCGGCGGATGTGCTGCTCGCGGGTCTGGAGCGCCATGCGGAGCGCCGGCTTGCCGCGGGCGTCGACCGAGACGCCGATGATCCGGCCGGGCATGGCGCGCTTGTGGGCGTCCTTGGTGGCGAAGAAGGCGGCGTGCGGGCCGCCATAGCCGATGGGGACGCCGAAGCGCTGGGCCGAGCCCAGGGCGATGTCCGCACCGAGCTCGCCGGGCGGGGTCAGGAGGGTGAGGGCCAGGAGGTCGGTGGCGACGGCGGCGAGCCCGCCTTTGGCCTGGACGGCACGGATGGCGGGGCGGAGGTCGCGGATGCTGCCGTCGGTGGCGGGGTACTGGAAGACGGCGCCGAAGACGTCCTGGGCCTCGATCTGGTCGAGCGGGTCGCCGACGACGAGGTGGATGCCCAGGTGTGCTGCACGGGTGCGGATGACGGCGATGGTCTGCGGGTGGCAAAGGTGGTCGACGAAGAAGGCGGAGGCTTTGCTGCGGCTGATCCGGCGGGCCATGGTCATGGCCTCGGCGGCGGCGGTGGCCTCGTCGAGGAGCGAGGCGTTGGCGAGCTCCAGGCCGGTGAGGTCGATCACCATCTGCTGGTAGTTGAGGAGCGCTTCCAGCCGGCCCTGGCTGACCTCGGCCTGGTAGGGGGTGTAGGCGGTGTACCAGGCCGGGTTCTCGAGCAGGTTGCGCAGGATGACGGGCGGGGTGACGGTGCCGTAGTAGCCGGTGCCGATCAGCGGGGTGGCCTGGCGGTTCTGGGCGGCGAGCTCGCGCAGGCGGTCCAGGGCCTGGGCCTCGGTCAGCGGCTCGGGCAGGGAGAGTGGGCGCTCGCTGCGGATGCTGGCCGGCACGGCGCGCGCGACCAGCTCGTCGAGCGAGGAGAGCTCGAGGACGGCCAGCATGGCGTCGATCTCGGCTGGCCGGGGGCCGATATGCCGGTCCGTGAACTCATCCCTCTGCTCGAGCTCGGCCAACGGCGCCGGTTTCTCGCCCATCATCCTCTCCGTCAAAGGCCGGCTCAGCTCAGGGTCTCGAGGAAGCTCTCGTAGGCGTCGCGGTCCATCAGGCCCTCGACCTCGCCGGCATCCGAGAGGCGGAGCTTGAAGAACCAGGCGGCACCCTCGGCTTCCTTGTTGACCCGCTCCGGTGCCCCCTCCAGCTCCTCGTTGCGCTCGATCACCTCGCCGCCGATCGGGGCATAGACCTCGCTCGCGGCCTTGGTGCTGTCGACCACCGCGGCCTCGTCGCCCTTGGCGAGCACGCGGCCGATCTCGGGCAGCTGGACGCTCACGATGTCGCCCAGCTGCTCCTGGGCATGGTCGCTGATCCCGACCGTGCCGATGTCGCCCTCGACCCGGACCCATTCATGGTCCTTGGTGTAGTAGACCGTCATCGAGGCCACTCCTCAGCGGTGATAGCGGTGGGGGACGAAGGGCAGGGCCGCGACCTGGGCCGGGATCGGCTTGCCGCGGACCAGGAGATCGACGCGGGTGCCGGGCTCGGCCAGCGCGGCTTCCACGTAGCCCATGGCGACCGGCCCGCCGACGGTCGGGCCGAAGCCGCCGCTGGTGACCCGGCCGACCTCGCGGCCATCCAGCTGCACGATCGTGCCCTCGCGCGCCGGTGCCCGACCCTCCGGGCGCAGGCCGACGAGCTTGCGGGCGGGGCCGTCCCTGAGCTGCGGGACGATCACGTCCGCACCCGGGAAGTCGCCGGCCTCGCGGCGGCGCCTGGGGACGGTCCAGCCGAGCTGGGCCTCGGCCGGCGTGGTGGTCAGGTCGATGTCATGGCCGTAGAGGCACAAGCCGGCCTCGAGCCGGAGCGAGTCGCGGGCACCGAGGCCGGCGGGCTTCACCTCGTCGGCGGCCAGGAGCTCTCTGGCAAGCGGGACGGCGTGCCCGGCCGGCACCGAGATCTCGAACCCGTCCTCGCCGGTGTAGCCCAGGCGGGAGACCCGGCAGAGCTTCCCGGCGACGCTCATCTCGGCCGTGGTCATGAAGCCGAGGCCCCGGCAGTCCGGGGCCAGACGGGCCAGCACCTCGACCGCTGCCGGCCCTTGCAGGGCCAGGAGGGCGCGGTCGGCGAGCTCGCTGACCTCGAGATCGGGCTCAAGGGCCGATCTCATGTGAGCGAGATCGGCTTCCCGGCCGCCGGCATTGACGACCACGAACAGATGGTCGCCGGCCTGGCTGACGATCAGGTCGTCGAGGATGCCGCCGGTCTCCGTGGTGAGGAGCGTGTAGCGCGCCTGGCCCGCCTTCAGGCCCTGGATGTTGCCGGGTACCAGCCGCTCGACGCGGGCCGCTGCGTCCGGGCCGGTGATCCGGAGCTGGCCCATGTGCGAGACGTCGAAGAGGGCGGCGGCGGCACGGGCGTGCAGGTGCTCGGCCAGGATGCCGGCCGGGTACTGGACCGGCATCTCCCAGCCGGCGAACGGCACCATGCGGGCACCGAGCTCGCGATGGAGATCGTAGAGGGGAGTGCGCCGCGGCTCGCTCGACATCGGGGCTCCAGGGATGGAGCCGGATCAGCCCGGCCCTCCTGCCCCCTCTGTCCGGAACCTGAGAGATTACGATGCCTTCGGCACCGCTGCTCCTTCGGTGGGATGCGCCCGCACCCGCTCTCCAGAGTGCCAGCTCCCTCCCGGTCCTCGCTACCTGAGAGTTTCCGGGGCGGTTGCTCCTTCGGTGCCGCAGCGCTCAACCGAGTGCTGCGGTCTCTCCCGGGAGGGATCATCGGCTCAGTCAGCCTAGGGCGGCATGGACAGGCTGGCAAGCTCCACCCGGAATGGACGCCACGTGAGCCGTGCGGCGGCCGGACACGTGCCGGGCAGACGCTTCCTCCCGTCCTGCCGGAGCTTCACCCCCTCCTGCTGACATGACACGCCGCGCAGGCCTTCACCGGCCCTGCCTTCTCTCCTGCCGACCGCCGCTCGGCATGACAGCCGGTGCAGAAGGCGTGGAAGACCGTGTCGATCCGCCGTGCCTCCGTGGTGCCCCAGGCCTTGTGGCAGTCGTGGCAGCGTTGGGGGCCGAGGCGGCGGTTGAGGAAGTTGTGGTGGCAAGTCATGCAGGCGACGGTCTTGTGGAACTTGTGGTCGAACCGGGTGGGGAGCAGCGGCTGGCGCGCGATCCAGCCGAGGCGGATCTCGGAGGCCTGCATCACCATAGGCACGGCCGCGGCAAGCGCCAGCCCGAGGATGGCGAGCCTTGCCCTGCGCAACCCGCTCAGCCCAGCAAAGCCGGGATGGCGACCAGGAGCAACGCCAGCGCCCCGAGCAGGGCCAGAAGCGGGCCGGAACGTGGGGCGGCCGTGCCGACCCGGCGGTGCGGGCCGAAGAGCTCCGCCAGGCGGCCCCGCTTCCAGGCCAGTTGCCGGCGGGCAAGGCTCTCCAGCACGGGCGCCAGGACGGCGGCGAAGACGGCGGCGAGGAGCGCCCAGCGCCAGAAGCCGGCGAGCTTGGCCGAGGAGGTCAGGGCGTGCACGCCAGCGAGCGCACCGGCCGCCAGGCCGGCCCAGCCATGAAGGTATCGCCCGCCCCGATAGCGTTGCGGGAGCCGGAAGAACGGCTCGCGGACAGCCGTGGCCACGAGGAGGGCCATGGCGGCACCCAGGCCGGCCATGACGTGGCGCGGCATCATCCAGCCCAGATAGTCGAGCAGGAACCGATCAACGGCCAGCATCACCGCGATGTGCGCCACCACCAGCACCAGGGCCGCATTGCCGGCGACGCGGTGGAGGCGAAGACGCCAGGAAGCGACGGGTGGCGTGCCCAGCCGGAAGGCCAGGATCATGGCGCAGCAGGCGGCATAGCCCAGGCTGCCCGCCACCTCCCAGGCCGGCTCGTAGGCGACGAGCGGCGGCAGCAGGAGGGCCGCCGACAGGGCGACGATGAGGGCGGCGGCGAACGGGTCGAGCCAGGCCGGCAGCGGCAGCCGGCCGGTCAGCGGCATGTCATGGCGATCACGGCGGCTCGCTCGACCTCAGGTCTCCTCCGTCCCGGCCGAAGTTGCCGGACCGCCGGGCTACTGTCGAGCGCGGCCCTGCAGCCTGCCACCCGGCTTGCGGTCGATCCCGTGAGGGGTACTTGTTGGCTCCTGCCCGAGGGAATCGAGTATCAGGCCTCGACGATCACGAGGGAGTACGTCCAGGACCGTCCGACGCCGCTCAGCCGAAGATGATGTCGCGATGGATGGCGAGTGCTGTAATGAAGTCGCGGCCCTTGTTGCCGGCTTCCTTGATGCTGCCGCCGATGGCGCGGTTCGCGTCCTCCTGGTTGTAGCCCAGGAACAGTGGATAGCTCACGGACATCGACTTCATCCATAGCTTGTCCTGGTCGTGCGCGTCCTCGGGCTTGCGGTTGCACAAGCCGACCTTGTCGGTCATCAGCGGCGCCACGTCGACCATGAAGTCGATCCGCTGCTTGAGCGCTGCCTTTTCCGAGGGCGAAAGGGACCGGTCGATCGCCTGCTTCAGGCGCAGGGCTGCCGCGGTGGAGTCCTCGCCCGAGACCGCGTCCTTGGCCACCGGCGTCTCCGTCAGCGTGTTGTTGCCGGTATAGTAGCCGACCGCGTCCGAGACCGCCTCGTGATTGATGAGCCTGCCGAGCTTGCTCATGGATGCTACGGGCTCATAGAACATGCCGCGGATGGCGCCCGCCGCCTCGCGTGCATCCAGGCTTCCGGCACCGCTCGTGCCGAGCTTGTCCAGTGCTGCCGACTTGTCGGCATCGTTCACGTTGGAGCGGAAATAGTCGTTGCCCATGTTCTCGTTGGCCATCGGCTTTGCGCTGTTGCGCACGCTCGGCAGCTGGCCCATGGCATGCAGGAACTGGGCCTTGGCCGCCCCGTACTCCCCCTTGAGCGGCTTCGCCTTGTCCAGCACTCCCTTGCGGGTGACGTCATCGGTGGCATTGCTGATCTGCTGCTTGATCGCCGTCAGATCGCTGAGCTTCACCTTCTTGCCGAGGCCCAGCCGCTCGAACACGCGCGCGCCCACGCCGGGAATGCCGACCTCGGTGTCGATGGCGGCCTTGATCGCCTCCGCGGCCTGCTTGTGCTTTTCCGCACGGGCCAGGAAGTGGATGCCGCTGCGCTTGTCCGCACGGTGGGTGTGCAGGTCGCCGGCAGTCGAGAGGCGGAGATGCTTCTCGCCCGGAATGTCCTTGAACTGCCCGCCGGCCTTGGTCTGCTGGTAGATCTGGCTGAAGGTGGTGGTGCCGCCGACCTGCATGACGAGCCTCCCTTTCCGGTCCTCTGGGCCTCAACCGCGGATGATGTCGAAGCGGAGCAGGTCAGGGTCGGGAGCGGCCGACCTGTCCTTGCGGCCGACATAGTCGCGAAAGCCCCCCACCACCCGCAGCACATCCAGGATCAGCCCGCGCAGCGTGTCGGCATCCAGGGCAGCGCGCGGGTGCCGCAAAGCGCAAGACCGCCTCGCCGCCCGGCTCCTCGAGCCCGGTCCAGCCGCCTCCGGTTTCCTTGCTCCGGCCGTTATAGGCCAGGAGCAGGCCGTAGGTCGCCTCGCGCAGAGCAGGCTCGGGCCTGCCCAGCCGGCTGTGGAAGTTGAGCTGGTCGGCGTCGGGATCGTAGGTCAGGACAAGTGCTGCACCCGTGCTGGTGCTGACGTACCAGCCGGCACCTTCCGGCAGCTCGATGGTCTCGGCGATGCCGAGCGTGCCGCCCACCTCCGCCATCAGGTCGCTGACCCCGCCGCTGTCCGCCATCGGTCGACCCCTCGAGCTGCCTGGTGCCGCCTTCACCCGCGGATGAAATCGGGCCGGAAGGCGTTGCTGCCGTTGACCGAGGCGGAAGCCGACAGATCGCGGAGCCGCGCGCGCCAGGCCTCGGCGCTGCCGATCAGATCCTCGACGAGCTGCCGCAGCCTGGCCGCGTCGAGACCCGTAGCCGACTGCTCGCGCACGAGGACAACCTCGCCGCCCGGCTCTTCCAGGCCGGCGCGGACGCCGCCCGAGGCCGGTAGCGCGCCATTGTGGATCAGGAGGTTTTCGTAGACCGCTTCAAGTGCCGAGGAGTCCGGCATGCCGATGGGCATGGTAAGCAGGACCCGATCGCCGCCGTCATCATAGTCGACCTCGATCGACCCTGCCTCGGTCACCAAGTGCCAGGCATTCTCGTCCGAGTACTCGCTGACCTGCGGAAGATCCATGAGGTCACCGAGTTCAACCATAAGATTATGGACGTGGTCCCAACCAGCCATCGTCTTCGCCCCCTGCCCGGAGCCTTGCAATTACCCACATCTGCGGGGTGCAGGAGTGGGCTGACGCTGAACGAGCCTGGCCGTGAGGTGTTGTCGAGCACCGACACGTACAGACCAGGTGCTCGATGGATCGTTCCGGCTGGGATGCCGCCTCCTGGGTAGACCAGGAACTCGCCGGCTCGACGTTCAAGGACGAACGTCTGGGCCGGCGGCTGCGCAAGCTTCTCGTGCAGATGGCAGGCGCGGTCGGTGCACCCATCCCTCTGGCATGCCAGGATTGGGCCAACACCAAGGCCGCCTATCGCTTCCTCTCGAACGAGGCGGTCAGCGAGGCCGAGATCCTCGCCGGCCATTTCCACGCGACGCGCCGCCGCGTCGCGGCCGCCGACGGGCTGATCCTGGTCCTGCAGGACACGACCGAGTTCTCCTACCAGCGTGCGCGGCCCGAGCGGATCGGCGCGATCACGACCGCCCCGAGCCGACGGGAAGCCAATGGCCGGCTCAGGATGCACACCGTCTGTGGCCTGCTGATGCACGCCAGCCTGGCGGTAACGACAGAGGGGCTGCCGCTAGGGCTGGCGGCGATCAAGTTTTGGACGCGGGCCAAGTTCAAGGGCACGAACGCGCTCAAGCGCCGGGTCAACCCGACCCGCGTGCCGATCGAGAGGAAGGAGAGCATCCGCTGGCTGGAGAACATGCGTCAAGCCACAGCACTCCTCGGCGACCCGACGCGGCTGGTCCACATCGGCGACCGTGAGAACGACATCTACGAGTTCTTCTGCGCGGCGCAGGCGGCGGGCACCCACTTCCTCGTGCGCACCTGCGTCGATCGCCTGGCCGGCGATGGCCGGCACACGATCGCTGACGAGATGGGAGAGGTCGCGGTCCAGGGCCTGCATCGGGTCGAGGTCGCCGGGGAGGATGGCAAGGCCAGCCAGGCCAGCGTCGAGCTTCGCTATCGGCGCATCCACGTGCGGCCGCCGATCGGCAAGCAGAAGCGCTATCCCGCGCTCGACCTGACCGTGATCCATGCCCAGGAGCGCTGCAAGCCGGAAGGCCGGGCCGCCATCGACTGGAAGCTCATCACCGACTTGCCCGTTCAGTTCGCCCAAGGAGGCCATCGAGAAGCTTGGCTGGTATGCCCGGCGCTGGCAGATCGAGCTGTTCCACAAGATCCTGAAATCCGGCTGCCGGGCTGAGGAGGCAAGGCTGCGGACCGCCGAGCGCCTCGTCAACCTGCTCGCCCTATTCTGTATCCTGAGCTGGCGGCTGTTCTGGCTGACCATGCTCAACCGCGCCGCCCCGGATGCCTCGCCCCGGCTTGCCTTGACCGAAGGCGAAGTGTGCCTGCTCGACCGGATGGCCGGCCGCCCAAGCAACCGCTCGCCGCCGACAACGCTCTCCAGCTACCTGACCCAGATCGCCCGGCTCGGTGGCTACCTCGCCCGTGCCTCCGATCCGCCGCCCGGAAACACCGTGATGTGGCGCGGATGGTCCCGCCTCATGGACATCAAGCTCGGTGCGGCCATCGCAGGGGCCACTTGTGGGTAATTGGAAGGCCCGGAGCACGGTTACCAGCCGGTCGCCACCGAGGCAATGAGCAGACCGGGGTCGATCAGGGCCTACAGTGCATCCAGGTCGAGGAGGAGCGGCTCATGCCCGGTGGAGCGGATGAAGCGCAGGAGATCCGCCCCCCGGATGGCGGTCGTGGCGTCGTTGCGCAAGGGATGGCAGTTGACGATACCCTGTGCCGCGAGCCTGGCATCGAGCACGTGGGTGACCCGGCCGTCGCTGTCGTTGACGATGGCCAGGGGTGTGACCGATCCGGGCTCGACGCCCAGAACCTCGCGCAGGAGCTCGGAGCGGCCGAAGGAGAACCGAGCCGCTCCCAGCGCCTTGCTGAGGCGGTTGAGATCCACCCGCTGCTCGTCGCCGCAGGTGACCAGCCACAGCCGGTCCTTCTTGTCCTTGAGGAACAGGTTCTTGCAATGGGCACCGGGCAGATGCGCCGTGTGCTGCTGGGACTCCTCGACCGTGAAGACAGGCGGATGGTCGAACGTCTCGGTCTCGATGCCCAGCGACGTCAGGTGGGCCAGGATCTCGGCACGGGTGGTCAGCATGCGGCGTAGAGCCTGCTTTTCCGATCCGCCACTCTCAGGCCTCGGCCGCCTGACCCATCCGCAGGAACTTCTCGCGCCGGGTACGGCGGAGCTCGGGCGGGGTCAGGGTGAGGAGCCGGCGGAGGTGGCGCTCGATCGTGTCGCCGACCGCACGGATGGTGGTGGTGCGGCCGCGATGGGCGGCACCCAGAGGCTCGGCGATCACCTCGTCGACCAGCTTCAGCTGGTGCAGGTCCTGGGCCGTGAGCTTGAGGGCCTCGGCGGCGGCCGGGGCCTGCTCGGCGCTGCGCCAGAGGATGGCGGCACAGCCCTCGGGCGAGATCACCGAGTAGATCGCGTGCTCCAGCATGAGGACGGAATTGGCGGCCGCCAGGGCGATGGCGCCGCCGGAGCCCCCTTCGCCGACGATGGTGGCGACGATCGGGACCTCGAGTGTCAGGCAGGTCTCGATCGAGCGGGCGATGGCCTCGGCCTGGCCGCGCTCCTCGGCGTCGATCCCGGGATGGGCGCCGGGCGTGTCGACGAAGGTGAGGACCGGGATGTGGAAGCGTTCGGCCAGGCGCATGAGGCGCATGGCCTTGCGGTAGCCCTTCGGGCCTGGCCATGCCGAAATTGTGCCGGACCCGGTCCTCGGTCTCGCGGCCCTTCTCCTGGCCGATCACGGCGACCGAGAGGCCGCGGAAGCGGGCGAGGCCGCCGATGATCGCCTGATCGTCGCCGAAGCTGCGGTCGCCTGCCAGCGGCATGAAACCTTCGAGCAGCCCTTCCGCATAGTCCTGGAAGTGCGGCCGGTCGGGGTGGCGGGCGACTTGCGTCTTCTGCCACGGGCTGAGCTTGCCATAAGTCTGGGCCAGCAGCTTGGCGGCCCGACTCTCAAGCTTGGTGATCTCCTCGGCAAGGTCGAGCTCGCTGCCGTCCGCCAGATGGCGCAGCTCCTTCACCTTGCCTTCAAGCTCGGCGATCGGCTTCTCGAACTCGAGGAGCGTGTTCATGCCCATCCGCAACCGGTCCCGGGGACGGCGCCGGATGTGGGGCCGGTCTCAGGAACTGTCAACTTGACGGCGAGTCGCCGGGCCGCTTGTCACGCTGCAACATGCTCGGGCGAGCCTCGCGCCCTTCGGCGGGGCCTGCCGACGGTTGTGGCCGGCTCGCAGCGGCAGCCGCCGGCAGCCTTGGCTGCATAGAGCGCCCGATCGGCACTGGCCATGAGCTCCTCGCCAGTCCGCCCGTCGGTGGGCCAGAAGGCGAGGCCGGCGCTGGCGCCGACCATCACCCTCCCGCCATCAAGCTGGTAGGGCTCGTTCAGGGCGGTGATGATCCGGGCGGCGATGGCTTGGGCCTGTTCCGCCCGCACGGTCGGTCCGAGCACGACCACGAACTCGTCGCCGCCAAGCCGTGCCGCCAGATCGCCCGCGCGCACGCACGCCCGCAGACGGCCGGCGACCTCGACCAGCAGCCGGTCGCCCGCGAGATGGCCCAGCCGGTCATTGACCGGCTTGAACTTGTCGAGGTCGATAAGGAGCAGAGCGGCGATCAGGCCGGTGCGTCCGGCCTCGCTCAGGGCCAGATCGAGCTGAGCCTCCAGCAGCGCGCGGTTGGCGAGCTTGGTCAGGGGATCGTGCTGCAGCGCGGTGACGTCGGCATGCATGATCACCGCACCGCCGCCAATCTCCGCCGTCACGGGCGAGACGCTGAGCTGGAACCAGTGATGGAGGCCGTCGAACGCGCAAGGATAGACCTTCACGAACTGTTCCAACTCTCCGCTGAGCACGCGCCGGATGCCTTGGGCGATCTCACCCGCCTCGGCGCAGCCCCGGTCCGCCGCCGCCGAACACTCGTCCAGATAGTTCCAGCTGCCGCCCGGCTGCCGCAGCCCGCCTTTGGCAGCGACCCGGTCCCAGGCACGGTTCGTGGCCGAGATGGTGCCGTCGCAGTTCACGATGGCGATCTCGGCCGGAAGAGCATCCAGGATTCTGAGCATGGCAAATGTCCGCTCACCAGGAGCTTGCCCTCAAGCTGGGCCCAGCGCCCCAGGACCGGGACGATCATAGCCGCGACAGCTTAACAAGAACTTGCGCCGTCCATGTGGGACGAGCCGGTCAGGGTGCGGCCAGGCCCGCCAGCGCCTCACGGCAGATCAGGGCGTCGGGTGCCGCCGTGCGACGGGAGCGCAGCTCGGCGTCCTGGAGGCGGGCCAGGGCGGCGAGGAGCCGGTCGGCCGACCAGTCGCGCACGATGGTCTCGAACAGGTCGCGCTGGCGGAAGTGGAGCGGAGCCAGCGCTGCCGCTTGTGGCTTCCCGGCAGCGATCTCGCCCTTGAGCCGGAGCGCCTGCATGAGCGTGCGGGAGGCGGCGCGGAGCAGGCTGGAGGGGTGGACGCCCTCGGCGATGAGGCGGTCCAGGACCCGGTCCAGGCGGCGCTGCTCGCCCGTGAGTGCCGCACGGACCATGTCGTCGATCTCGATCGCGGCGCTGTCGCCGACGATGGCGGCGGCATCCTGCAGAGTGACCGCGCGCGGCCGTTCGCCCATGTAGAGGGCGAGCTTCTCCAGCTCGCGCCGGGTCACCGCCCGGTCGCCGCCGAGATTGGCCGCGAGCCAGGCCTGGGCTTCGGCCTCGACGCGCAGGCCCAGCTCGCCCAGGGTCTCGCGGATGAAGGCCGGCAGGCTGCGCTCGTCGGCCCTGTAGCAGGGGAGCGCCACGGCGGCGGGGGCGGATTCGACCGCCCGGCGCAGCTTCGAGCCGCCGCCGAGCTCGCCGGCCTCGACCAGGACGAAGCCCTCCTGCTGCGGCAGGGCCAGGAGGTCCTTCATCGCCTTGGCCAGGCGATCGTCGGCACCGCGGACGCGCACGAGCCGGCGGCCGCCCATCAGGCACAAGGCCTGCGCCTCCTCGACCAGGCGGGCGGGCTCGCGGTCGAGCAGGTCGGGGTCGAGCTCGCTGACGCGGAAGGGATCGTCCAGCGCGTCGACGACCGTGGCGGCCAGCCGGCGGGCGCGCTCGGCCACGAGGCCGGCGTCGGGGCCGTAGAGGAGGACGGTCGCGACCCCGGGGCGCGGGCGGGCGAGGAAAGGCTCGATCTCGCGGGTGGCGAGCTTCATGCGGGTTGCACGGGAGCGAGCGGGGCTGAGCCCCTCACTTCTCGGCCGCCTTGGCGAAGTAGAGCGCCAGCTGGGTGCGGATTTGACGGCTGACCTCGCGGGCGGCACGGCGCTCGGCGTCCTGCTCCGCCACCAGGGTGGCGAAGGGCTCGGAGCGGACATTGTAGGAGACGACGCGGCGGATGGCCGAGCGATAGAGGACGCGGCTGTCGGCCTTGGCCTTGAGCTCGAAGGTGGCGGCGAGGCTGAGGTCGAAGCGGGTGGCGACATCGTCGAGCTGGATGGCCAGCGCGTTCTTCGCCCGCTGGAGCACGACCGTGAGCCGGTACTCCGGCGGAAGCTGCACGCCCGCGGGATTGAGCTCCTCGATCAGGAAGTTGCGCATGGTCTGGTCGAGGCGCCGGTCGGCCGGGTCGACCTCGACCGCCGCGAGATCGCGGTTGAGCGCTGCCCCGCGGGCTCCTCCGTGCAGCGGGCGCAGGTTGCAGCCGGCGAGCGGCAGCGCAGCCGCCAGGAGCAGCAGGCGCCGCCGCGGGAGAGGCTCAGACCACGACATTGACGATCTTGTCGGGCACCACGATCACGCGCCGTGCCGGCTTGCCGCCCATGGCCCGCTGCACGGCGGGGTCGGCCAGCGCCGCTTGCCGTGCGTCGGCCTCGGCAGCACCGGGGACGAGGCTGATCTCCGCCCGCCGCTTGCCGTTCACCTGCACCGCCACCGTGATCGTGTCGGCCGCGAGCCAGGCCGGGTCGGCCTTGGGCCAGGCGGTCATGGCCAGGAGCCCGTCCCGGCCCAGCATCTGCCACAGCTCCTCGGCCAGATGCGGCATCATCGGCCCGACCAGGAGGACGATCGTCTCCAGGGCCAGGCGCAAGGCCGCAGAGCCGGCGGCGTCCCTGGGCTCGAAGGCCTCGGCCGCGTTCGACAGCTCGCGGACCAGGGCCACGGCCTTGTTGAAGTGCAGGCGCTCGATCTCGGCCGTCACCCCCTCGATGGTGCGGTGGACCTGGCGCATCAGGGCCGCGGCCTCGGGCGGCAGCTCGGCCGGGACTGCGGTGCCTGCCGGCGGGAGGGCGGCGACGCGGTCCTCGACCAGGCGCCAGAGCCGGTTCAGGTAGCGCCAGGCACCGTCGATGCCGGTGTCGGTCCACTCCAGGTCGCGCTCGGGCGGGCTGTCGGAGAGCATGAAGAGGCGCGCGGTGTCGGCTCCGTAGCTGCCGATGATCTCGTTCGGATCCACCGTGTTGCGCTTCGACTTGCTCATCTTCTCGACCCGGCCGACCGTCACCGGCCGGCGGTCGCCGACGGCGACCCAGCTGCCCGCCTCGTCGCGGGCCACCTCCGCGGGCTCGAGCCAGCGCCCTTCCTCGTCGCGGTAGGTCAGGTGCGTGACCATGCCTTGCGTGAACAGGCCGGTGAACGGCTCGTCGAGATCGAGATAGCCGCAAGCCGACATCGCCCGGGTGTAGAAGCGGGCATAGAGCAGGTGCAGGACGGCGTGCTCGACGCCGCCGATATACTGGTCGACCGGCAGCCAGTAGTCGACCTCGGCACGGGTGAAGGGCAGCCGTTCCTCGGCCGGCGAGCAGAAGCGGGCGAAGTACCAGGAGCTCTCGGTGAAGGTGTCGAACGTGTCGGTCTCGCGCCGGGCCGGGCGGCCGCAGGCCGGGCAGTCGACGTGCTTCCAGGTCGGATGCCGGTCCAGCGGGTTGCCGGGTGCCTTGAAGTCGATCTCCTCGGGCAGCGTCACCGGCAGCTGCTCGCGCGGGACCGGCACGATCCCGCACTCGCCGCAATGGACGACCGGGATCGGGCAGCCCCAGTAGCGCTGGCGCGAGACGCCCCAGTCGCGCAGCCGGTAGGTGGTCTCGCCGCGACCGCTGCCCAGGCGCTCCAGCTCCAGGATGGCACGCCGCTTGCCGGCCTCGACGTCGAGGCCGTCCAGGAAGGCCGAGTGGAACAGGGTGCCCTCGCCGACATAGGCTTCCGAGCCGACCTCGAAGCTGGCGGGGTCGGCGCCGGGGGGCAGGACGACGGGGACGACCGGCCGGCCGTACTTGCGGGCGAACTCGAGGTCGCGCTGGTCGTGGGCCGGGCAGCCGAAGATGGCGCCGGTGCCGTAGTCCATCAGCACGAAGTTGGCGACGTAGACCGGCAGGGTCAGGTCGGGGAGGAACGGGTGCCTGGCGGCCAGCCCGGTGTCGTAGCCCTGCTTCTCCTGGGTCTCGAACTCGGCAGCGCTGGTGCCGCCCTTCAGGCACTCGGCGACGAAGGACGCGAGGCGCTCATCCTCGCGGGCGAGCCGGGTGGCCAGCGGGTGATCGGGGGCGATGGCGAGGAACGAGGCGCCGAAGAGCGTGTCGGGCCGGGTGGTGAAGACCTCGAGCTGCTGCTCGCGGCCGACCAGATCGAAGCGCACCCGGGCGCCGACCGAGCGGCCGATCCAGTTGCGCTGCATCAGCCGGACCTTCTCGGGCCAGCGCTCCAGCCGGTCGAGGGCGGCCAGCAGCTCGTCGGCATAGGCCGTGGTGCGGAAGAACCACTGCGCCAGCTTGCGGCGCTCGACCAGGGCACCAGAGCGCCAGCCGCGGCCGTCGATCACCTGCTCGTTGGCGAGCACGGTCTGGTCCACCGGGTCCCAGTTGACCCAGCTCTCCTTGCGGTAGACGAGGCCGCGCTCGAGCATGTCGAGGAACATGGCCTGCTCGTGGCCGTAATAGCTGGCATCGCAGGTGGCGATCTCGCGCGACCAGTCGAGCGACAGCCCCATGCTCTTGAGCTGGTCGCGCATCTCGCCGATGTTGGCGTAGGTCCAGGCCGCCGGGTGGACCCCCTTCTGCATCGCGGCGTTCTCGGCCGGCAGGCCGAACGCATCCCAGCCCATGGGATGCAGCACGTTGAAGCCCTGGGCCCGCTTCACCCGGGCCAGCACGTCGCCCATGGTGTAGTTGCGGACATGGCCCATGTGGATGCGCCCCGACGGATAGGGGAACATCTCCAGGACGTAGTATTTCGGGCGCGACGGGTCGGCCTCGGCGCGGAACACGCCGCGCTCCGCCCAGACCTGCTGCCACTTCGCCTCGGTGGCGCGGAAGGCGTATCGGGACATGCTCTGACCAAGCCCTGCGAAGGTACCGGGGTGTGGCGCCGGCCCGGCCGGAGCCTGCGGCGATGAGAGAGGTGCCTAGCCCTCGGCGTCGACGCTGGCGATGCGCAGCTCGCGGGCCTTGGTGAGGATCTTGTCCTCGAGCGCCGTCGCCGTCTGCGGGTCGACGGGCGCATCGACCCAACCCTCGCCGGACCTGGTCTGGCGGAAGACCGAGACCTTGACGGCATCCGCCCGCAGCGCGCGGTCGAGGATCAGGACGTGCAGCTTGAGCCGCTCGTCCGGGCGCTCGGGGGGCTGGTACCAGTCGGAGATGATCAGGCCACCGAACGGATCGGCCGAGGCCAGCGGCATGAAGTTGATGGTCTCGAGGGCACCGCGCCAGATATAGGCGTTGACGCCGATCCCGCCGCCGCCACCCCCGCCGCCTTCGGCCTCGGCCCGCCTGCGGCTGCCCTGGCCGAAGAGGGTGAAGCCGTCCTGGCCGGTCACGGTGCCGTACTGATCCCGCTGCCGCTGATCCTTGGGATCATAGACGGTGAACTCGGGGTTCTTGCCACGGCCGCAGGCAGCCAGAGCCAGCACGGCCAGGAGGAGCACCGCACCGAGGCGGCCCATAGAGCTGATCATTCCGCTGCAATCACGTTACGGCCGCGCGCCACCCATGCGGCCAGCCCAAGAGCGGCCGGACCATAGCACAACGGGTACCGTTGACCAGACGCGTCCGGGAGGTGCGGGCCGGGCTAGAAGTTGAGCCTGACCCCAAGGCGGCCGACCGCCACCGATTCCTCCTCGTCGGGCCGCGAGCCCACGGCCACGTCGCTCTCCAGCGAGAGCCAGGAGGTGGCGGCGAGATCCGTGCTCAGCATCAGCACGTCCATCGGCTGCAGCTCGACGCCGGATGCCTCGCCATAGCCCAGGCTGGCGGTGAGCGAGCCATAGCCCACGGTCGCCGACATCAGGTCGGCTTCGCCGCCCATCAGGGCCGTGCGGGCAAAGCCACCGCCCACGCTCCATTCCGACCAGCGCAGGGCACCGCCGATACTGAGTTCGCCAAGCCCCACCTTCGGCTCGGCGAGCCAGCTCGGCGTCTCGGCGGCGCCGATCTCGAAGGCGTTCGGCTCGTCCAGGGGGGTACCGGCGACGCTCAGCTCGAAGCGCATCCGAGGCGTGCCGTCGTCCTGGTCGGACTCGAACAGCCCGCCGCCGCGCGGGGTGAAGTCGAGCACCACCCCGCCGCCATCGCCAGGTCCGTAGGAGGAGGGTGTCTCCTGGCCCGTGCCGCCCGCGCCGAACCCGGCCGGGCTGCCGGCGCCATAGCCGCCGACGGCGAGCTCATCCGCCGACGCCAGGGGCGCACCCAGGGCGAGCATCGCGAGCAATGCTGGCAGGAAGCGGCAGGTCATGTTCATCGAACAGCCAGGGAAGACGGTGTGGCTTCTATATAGCCGGCTTTGTCGCCTGGTGCGAGAGGAACGGCGACACCACACCCCCAGCTGTGACAATACCGCAATAGCGAAGCGGCGGACCCTACGGCCCGCCGCCCGACCCTAGCTGCGTCCGGCCGGCTAGAACGCCAGACGGATGGTCCCGAGATAGACCCAGCCGTCGTCGTCATCCGACACCGGGTCCTCGATGTCGTTGTCGAAGTAGAGCAGCTCAGCGCCGACGATCAGGCCGGGCATCGGTCCAACATCAGCCCCAAGGATGATGTTGTAGGGCTCATCGGCGGCATAGCCCTCCGAGTCGATGATCTGGCCGTAGTTGATCGAGACATTGGCCGGGCCGAGCTTCACGGCGCCACCAGCGTTGAAGTAGGTCTTCTCGAGGCTGCCGAACTCTTCGTCACCGAAGCCGCCAGCCACCTTGAAGCCGAACAGATCGAGAGCTGCGCCGCCGTACCATGCCCAGCCGTCGTCGCCGCCGAGCGCCGCCTCGTCCTTGATGTCGGCGATGCTGCCGACCAACGAGGCCTGGACGCCGACACCCCCGAAGGCGCCCTTGTAGACGGCAGCACCCTCAACCCAGTCGCCGAGCTCGACGTCCTTGTTGGCGAGCGTATCGCCGCTCACGGCCGCGAAGCTGTTGGTCGGATCGACGCCGATGTCGGCGTTGGGCGTGTAGCTCACGCCGAGCTGGAAGCCGCCGAACGAAGGCGTGTAGTAGCGGATCTTGGTGGCGTCGTTCGAGTTCGTGGGCCGGACCGGGCTGATTGCCAGGACATCGACCACCGTGCCGTCGATGCCGCCGGTCGAAGCCGCGATCGTGTAGGCACCGATGGCGCTGTTGTCGACCGCGCCATCCTCGTCGCCGAAGCGAGCCTCGCCGAAGCCGCCGCGGATGAACAGCCAGGTCTCGTCGGTGTTGTCGGTGCGGTTGGTGTCGGCCTCGAACTCGACCGTGCCACCATACTCCATGCCCGTCGCGTCGTGCTTGCCGCGCAGGATGACGTGGACCTCGGTGTCGTTCCGGAAGTCGAGGCCGGTCGTGGTGGTGTCGTTGTTGCGCTGGGCGTCGAGGTCACCCCCGGTCGCCAGGAACCGGGCGAAGCCCGAGATCGTGACGTCCAAGGCACCGCCGGGCAGCACCTCGGCCGCACCCGCAGTACCCGGCAATCCAATCTGCAGCAGGCCGGCACCCACGAGGGCGGTCGATCCCAGAAGCAGGTTCTTCGTCGCCATCCTCTTCTCCCGTCATCCACGGCGTGGTTGTGGAGGCGGTCAATCCCGCGGAGCCAAGCCTCGCTTGCCCTTGGCTCCGCCGCGCCCCTCGTGCGCGGAGGCTTATCGGCGAGCGAACGGGGATTGCACAACCGACTGAGTGCCTTCAGCCGATCCTTCATCCCTGCCTGTGGCCGCAGGGTTACAATTCGGTCACCTTTCGGACAGAAAAAGAAAGGCGGCGGGCCCATGCCCGCCGCCCATCCGAGTTCTTCCGCCTTGATTTAGAAGGCTAGACGAAGCGTACCCACATACACGTAGCCATCGTCGTCAGACGACACCAGATCATCGTCCTCGATGTCGTTGTTGAAGTAGGCAACTTCGCCACCGAGCACCAAGCCCGGCATCAGGGCGAAGTCGACACCGCCGACGATGTTGTAGGGCTCATCGCCTTCATAGCCGTCCGAGTCGATGATCTGGCCGTAGTTGATCGAGAGGTTGACCAGCCCGATGCCGTAACCGAGACCGGCATTGTAGTAGGTCTTCTCGAGGCTGCCGAACTCCTCGTCGCCGAAGCCGCCGGCCACCTTGATGCCGAAGATGTCGGTCGCGGCACCGCCGTACCACGCCCAGGCATCGTCACCGCCCAGCGCGTCCTCGTCCTTGATGTCGGCGATGCTGCCGACCAACGAGGCCTGCAGGCCGAGCCCGCCGAAGTCACCCTCATAGACGAGAGCACCCTCGAACCAGTCGCCCAGCTCGACGTCCTTGTTGGCGAGCGTATCGCCGCTCACGGCCGCGAAGCTGTTGGTCGGATCGACGCCGATGTCGGCGTTGGGCGTGTAGCTCACGCCGACGCTGAAGCCGCCGAACGAAGGCGTGTAGTAGCGGATCTTGGTGGCGTCGTCGGAGTTGGTCGGCCGGACCGGGCTGATCGACAGCGCGTCGACCACCGTGCCGTCGATGCCGCCGGTCGAGGCCGCGATCGTGTAGGCACCGATGGCGCTGTTGTCGACCGCACCATCCTCGTCGCCGAAGCGGACCTCACCGAAGCCGCCGCGGATGAACAGCCAGGTCTCGTCGGTGTTGTCGGTGCGGTTGGTGTCGGCCTCGAACTCGACCGTGCCACCATACTCCATGCCCGTCGCGTCGTGCTTGCCGCGCAGGATGACGTGGACCTCGGTGTCGTTCCGGAAGTCGAGGCCGGTCGCTGGTGGTGTCGTTGTTGCGCTGGTTGTCGAGGTCACCCCCGGTCGCCAGGAACCGGGCGAAGCCCGAGATCGTGACGTCCAGCGCGCCACCAGGCAGCACTTCGGCGGCGCGGGCCACGTCCGGCGTCGCCACACCCAGAACACTGGCGCCGACCAGCGCCGTCGTCCCGAGAAGCAGCTTCCTCATGCTCATCATCGTCTCTCTTTGCCTGTCGTTTCAGATCGGACCTGCAGCTCGGATCCTTACGCCGGCGCGTTCTGTTCCCGGACCCCCGGACTTGACGCCGTGCCAGCCTGTGCCGATGGCCGGATGTTAACGACGGGAGCCCGTAACACCGCAACACGGCTTGGCGGCCCGGCCGCTCTTCATTGCACCCATGTAGCCGTGGTGCCACACAGGGTTCAGGTGGCCGGCGCGATGATCCCCATCCTGACGACCTCCGCCAGGAACTGCTCGATCGCGGCCGCATCCCGGTCCGGGAAGGCATCGGCCAGTTCCCGGCGCGTGAAGCCCGGCCGGGCCAGCACCCAGGCCATCAGCGGCTTCACCGGCATCGGCAGCTCGATCGCCTGTCGCGAGCCCTCGCGCACGATCCCGGCCCGGCCCGCCTGCTCGACGATCCGCAGCCCCGGCACCTTGAGCCGGTAGGCCTGATCGCCGGCCTGGATCACCCCGGGCAGGTCGTAGGTCTCGCGCGGGTAGCGGAAGGCCGCCTGGAAGGCCGCGACCGAGTTCAAGGTGGTGTCGTCGGTGAGGAGAGCCCGCGCCCGTTCGGCGAGCTCGGCGAGGCGCATCGCCAGCTGCTCGCGGCCGCGGGGCAGGTTCGCCCGCGCCACCGGCTCCTGCACCATGCGCTCGAACAGATAGGTGACGACGTCGAGGCCGATCGGATAGGTGGCGCCGAAGGCGATGTGCGCGCAGGGCTCCTCGTCCGCCAGCGCGTAGTGGTACTGGCCGCGCGGCAGATAGAGCAGGTGGCCGGGCTTGAGCCGGACCTCCTTCCAAAGCTTGCCCTTGGCCTCCTCGTGGTGCTCGGCCGGCAGGTCCTTGAACAGAGGATGGGCGATGGGATTGGCGCCCCTGCCCTCGAACACCATCCAGGTCTTCTCGCCCATGACATGGACGGCGAAGACGTCGTGGGTGTCGTAGTGGACCTTGAAGCCCTGCTTCTTCTGGCTGGACATGTAGAGATTGGCCTGGAGCTTCGCACCCAGCGCCTCCTCCATGGCCCGGCAGAAGGTCGACATCTCCGGGGTGAGCTGGTCGATGTCGTTGAGGACGAGCGTGGCCCCTTGCGCCAGCAGGCCCTTGACCCGCACCGGGTCCGGGCGCAGCACCGGCCCGCCGTCGCGGCCGTTGGCGGTGTAGGTGTAGCTCGCGACCGGCACCGGCTTCTTGTCGAGCATGAGGAGGAGGGAGTTCTGCGACCAGACGCTGGTCATGCCCAGGATCCGGTTCATCACTTCCCAGCTCATCACCTCCTGCCACTTGCCGGGCGCGCCCTCCAGGTGCAGGGGCTGCTTGCCCAGATACTCGGAGAGGAAGCGCCGCCCGCCGAGCGGCTCCATGATCGCATCGAAGCTGGTGGGGGCACCGCTCATCGCCTGAGGTCTCCATAAGTCTCGCCCGCGGGCCGAGTGCCGGCACATCCTTGGGAGCATGAATGGGAGAGGGCACGCAAGACGCTGCCGAGGTCGCGGTCAACCTTGCCCTGGTGCGGGACCGGATCGCGGCCAGTGCGAAGGCCGCGGGTCGCGACCCGGCCCTGGTCACGCTCGTGGCCGTGAGCAAGTCCCAGAAGCTGGAGCGGATCGAGGCGGCGCTCGAGGCGGGGCAGCGCGTGTTCGGCGAGAACTACGTGCAGGAGGCGGCCGGCCGCTGGCCCGAGCTGCGCCAACGCCATGCCGGCATCGAGCTGCACATGATCGGCGCCCTGCAGAGCAACAAGGCCGCCGAGGCCGTGGGCCTGTTCGACGTCATCCAGACGGTCGACCGGCCGCGGCTGGCGCAGGCGCTGGCCAAGGAGATGGCACGGCAGGGCCGACGGCCGCGGCTCCTGATCCAGGTCAACACAGGTGAGGAGGCGCAGAAGGCGGGCGTGGCGCCGGGCGGGCTACCGGCCCTCCTTGCCACCTGCCGGGGCGAGCTCGGCCTGCCCGTCCAGGGCCTGATGGCGATCCCGCCCGAGGCCGACGACGTGGCGCTGCACGCGGCCCTGCTCACCAAGCTCGCAGGGCGGCACGGCCTGGCGACCGTCAGCATCGGCATGAGCGGCGATTTCGAGGCCGCGATACGCTTCGGCGCCACCCATGTCCGGGTCGGGACCGCGATCTTCGGCAGCCGCCTGCCCCGGAAGACCTGAGACGGTTGGTCGCACTAAAGAGGGATGATGCCGGATCGTCCCGACTTGCCAGCGACGCGCCGTCCGCCCATCTCGCCACCGCTCACGCGCCGCCCAGACCCGGCGTTCGAACCTTCCTGCGGAGGCTACAGACTTGCGCAAGACAATCATGGTGCTGGCAGCGACCGTGGCCATGACCGGCCCGGTCATGGCGCAGGGCGATCCCGGCAAGGGTGCCACGGTGTTCAAGCGCTGTGCCGCCTGTCATGTCGTCGACAAGCCCCAGAACCGCGTCGGGCCCAGCCTGCTTGGCGTGTTCGGGCGAAAGGCGGGCGCGGTGGAAGGCTTCAAGTACTCGGATGCCATGAAGAACGCCGGCATCACCTGGAACGAGGCCGAGCTGGACAAGTATCTGGAGAATCCGAAGGGCGACATCCCCGGCAACAAGATGGCGTTCCCGGGCCTGAAGAAGCCCGAGGAGCGGGCCGACGTCATCGCCTATCTGAAGCAGGCCAGCGCCCAGTAGCGGAGCCCTCAGACCGCGATCTCCTCGTAGAGCGCCTGCGCGTCGGTCGCGGCACCGCGGCGGCCGATGCCCAGCGCCAGCACCTTCAGGATTCGGATGCGGGCCGGCTGGGTGAGCGTGATCACGTCGCCCGGCCGGACCAGTGCATGCGTCTTGGTCACCAGCTGGCTGTTCAGCCGGACCCGCCGCTCCAGCACCAGCTCCGCCGCTGCCTCCCGCCGGCGGACGAAACGGGCGTGCCATAGCCACTTGTCGAGCCGGAGGCCGCCCTCCTCCTTCACGGAGCGACCTTGAGCCCCGCAAGGACGGCGAAGGGCGAGGACGAGGTGCCGGCCATGGCCCGCCGCTTCTTCTCGGGCGCATCCTGCCGCCGCCGCGGCGCGCGCCGCCCCCGCGGCCAGGCGAAGACCATCTCGCCCTCGCCGTGCAGCGGGCGGAAGCCCAGGGCCTCCACCAGCTCCCGCAGCTCGGCCCGGCTCAGGCCGGCCTCGGCCGCGAGCTGAGGCGGCAGCGCGAAGGGGCTGGTCAGCCGCGCCAGCGCCCGCACCGCTGCCGCCAGCCGTTCCAGCACGTCGACCCGGAGCGCGAAGTCGCCGAGGGTAGCGAAGCCCGCGATCAGCGCCGCCTCGCCCGGCGGCACCTCGGCCCCGCGCAGCACGGTCCGCCCGGCCGGCGGGAGGGCAACCGTCGTTCCCGTCGCCAGCCGCCACAGGCGGACCCGTGCCTCGACCGCGGCAGGCTTCAGCAGCGCCGGCAGGAACAGGTGGTGCCAGCCGAAGCGAACACCGAGCCTGCCCAGGGCCGCACGGTCGGCCGCCGTCAGGGCCGGCAGCAGGCTCTCGACCTCCTCCCGCCCGACGCAGCCCAGGGCCTCGTGCAGCCGGAAGGCGATGCCACGGGCCGAGGGCCCTAGCGCCTCGTCGTGAGCCGCCTGGGTCAGCGCCTCCAAGGCTGCCAGCCGCTCGCCGAGCCACGCCTGCAGCCAGGCCTGCAGACGCTGCCGCGCCCGGCCGGCCGTGCCGCTGTCGAGCATGGGGTCGGCCAGCAGCTCGATCCGCGGCGCCAGCCGGTCGCCCGTCGCACGCAGCCGGGCCACCGCCGCCCCGCGCCACAGGATCTCCTCCCGCTCGCCGAGCGAGAACGCCGTGTCGGGCTCGGCCACGAGATCGCCAGCCCGCGCCCGCAGCGAGGGGCCGACGGCACGCCGGGCCGCCGTCATCAGCAGGCGCTGCTCGCTCTCCAGCTCATCGTCGGCCAGCACGAAGCCCAGGCCCACGAGCCGGCCGACGCTGTGCTCGTCGACCACCACCTCGCCATCGGCCTCGACCCTGGCCGCGTGCTCGCCCTTCTCTCGTAGCGAACGCAGCAGCGCCGAGGTGCGCCGGTCGACGAAGCGCTGGGTCAGCCGCTCGTGCAGCGCGTCCGAGAGCCGGTCCTCGACCTCGCGCGTGCGCTCCTGCCAGCGGGCGCCGTTCTCCAGCCAGCCCGGCCGGTGCGACATGTAGGTCCAGGTGCGGACATGGGAGATGCGAGCCACCAGGGCGTCGATGTCACCCTCGGTGCGGTCGAGGCGGGCGATCATGTCGCCGACCCAGCTGTTGGGCAGCACGCCGCGCCCGCTGGTCAGATGCCCGAACACGGTCGCCAGGAGGTGCAGGTGCGCATCGGTCACCGTCTTCCTGAAGTCCGGGATCTGGCACACCTGCCAGAGCAGCCGCACCCGGTCCGGCCGGTCGGCCCGGGCCCGGATCTCGTCCCGCCGGGCGAGGAAGGCGAGGCTGCGGTCGTCCAGCGCATCCCGCACCTTCACCAGCACCGGGACCGGCGGTGCCCGGTCGAGGCTGGCGGAGAGTGCTTCCAGGCTCGCGAAGTCGAGCTCCGTGTTGCGCCAGCGCAGGTTCTTGAGCGGCGGGAAGCTGTGGCTCTCGACCGCCTCGATCTCCTTCTCGTCGAAGGCGCCGCAGCTGCCGGTGGCACCGAACGTGCCGTCCGCCATGTGCCGCCCGGCCCGGCCGGCGATCTGGGCGATCTCGGCATGGGTCAGCCGGCGCTGCTCGCGGCCGTCGAACTTGCGCAAGGACGCGAAGGCGACGTGGGCGAGATCCATGTTGAGGCCCATGCCGATGGCGTCCGTCGCCACCAGATGGTCGACCTCGCCCGCCTGGTAGAGCGCCACTTGCGCGTTCCTGGTCCGCGGCGAGAGGGCGCCCAGCACCACCGCCGCCCCGCCCTTCTGCCGGCGCACCACCTCGGCCAGCGCGTAGACGTCGGACGCGCTGAAGCCGACGATGGCGCTGCGCCGCGGCAGCCGGTGCAGCTTGGTCTCGCCGGCATAGGTGAGGATGGAGAAGCGCGGCCGGGTGATGATCTCCGCCGACGGCACCAGGCGCTTCAGGATCGGCCGGATCGTGTCCGAGCCCAGGAACATGGTCTCGTCGATCCCGCGGGCATGGAGCAGCCGGTCGGTGAAGATGTGGCCGCGCTCGCGGTCGGCGCAGAGCTGGATCTCGTCCACGGCCAGGAACGAGGCCTCGCGCTGCAGCGGCATCGCCTCGACCGTGCAGATCAGGTAGCGCGCGTCCTCAGCACCGACCCGCTCCTCGCCGGTGATCAGGGCGGCGGCCCCCGCCCCCTTGATCGCCACCACGCGGTCGTAGATCTCGCGCGCCAGCAGGCGCAGCGGGAAACCCATGATCCCGCTGCGGTGGGCCAGCATCCGTTCGACCGCGAAATGCGTCTTCCCGGTGTTGGTCGGACCCAGGACCGCTAAGATGCGTGACGATTCCGCCGACGCCATGCGCCGAAGATCGGTGACCTTGCCGGGCTTGGCAAGTGCGGCCAGAGGGTTGGGAAGCAGGTTGACCGTCCAGCACGCCCGTTTCGTCCACCGCTTCCGCGGCCCCCTCTCCCGCGTCTGGCAGGCCACCGCCGACACCGCCCGCTACAACGAGGCGGCAGGCTTCCCGCTGCACGAGATCACCGAGGTGCCGCAAGCGGACGGCAGCCGCCTCTTCCGCGGCAAGGCCAAGGTCGGGCCCTTCACCCTCATTTGGCAGGACGTGCCCTGCAACTGGGTCCGCGACCGCTGGCTCCTGCATACCCGCCTGATCGAGAACGGCCCGATCGCCCGCCTCACCGCCCACTTCACCATCGTTCCCGACGGCGAGGGCTGCACCGGCACCTACGACCTCGAGGTCGAGCCGCGCGGGCTCCTCGGCCGCATCCTGGCCGGCCCCATGGTCCTGAAGAAGGGCGGGGCCGCCTTCCTGCGCCTCGCCGCCGAGGCCGACGCCTGGGCGCTGGGCCAGCGCGAGCTGCCGTTCGACGTCCCGGCCCCCTCGCTCCCCGACGGTGCCCGCAACCGGGCCGAGCGCATCGCCACCGAGCTGGTCGCCGCCGACCACCCCGCCGACCTGGTCGAGCGCCTGGTCCAGCTCGTCTGCGAGGGCCCCGAGAACGAGGTCACCCGCCTGCGTCCTTTGGCCCTCGCCCGCCGCTGGTCCGCCCCGGCCGAGCAGCTCATCCCCTTATGCCTCGAAGCCACCCGCCGCGGCCTCCTCTCGCTCCGCTGGGACCTGCTCTGCCCGCGCTGCCGCGGTGCCAAGGTCCGCGTCGCCTCCCTCGACGAGCTCCCGCGCGGCGCCCACTGCCCCACCTGTGCCGTCGACTACGAGCGCGAGTTCTCGAAGAACGTGGAAGCCACCTTCCACCCCGCCCCCGCCATCCGCCAGCTCCACCAGGGCGAGTTCTGCCTCCTGGGCCCCATGAGCACCCCCCACATCCTGGCCCACCTAACCGTCGGGCCGACGCAGGCGCTCGAAGTCCCCATCGACCTCCCCCCCGGCCCTTACCGCGTCCGCACCCTCGAGCCCGGCCCCGAGCTCCTCCTCGAGGCCGGGGCGGCCCCCCTCCCCATCGTCCGCCACGACGGCACCACCCTCACCCCGTCAGGCGAGGCCCCCGCCCTCACCTTCCTCAACGCCACCGCGAAGCCCCTAACCTTCGTCCTCGAGGACCGCACCTGGGTGAAGGACGCCCTCACCGCCGACCGCCTCACCGCCCTCCAGTCCTTCCGCGACCTCTTCTCCGACCAGGTCCTCCGCCCCGGCGACGAGGTCGCCATCGAGCGCGTCGCCATCCTCTTCAGCGACCTGCGGGGGTCCACGGCCCTGTACGAGCGGCTGGGAGACGCGGCGGCGTACCACCGGGTGCGGGAGCATTTCGGGTATCTGGCGCGGATCGTCCGCGAGCATGGGGGGGCGGTGGTCAAGACGATCGGGGATGCAGTGATGGCAGTGTTCGCGGATCCTGCGCAGGGGGGTGGCGGCGGCGCTTGCCATGCAGCAGCACATCGGGGAGCTCAACGCGGGAGAGTGAGGCGCCGCTTGTGCTGAAGCTCGGGCTCCACGCGGGGCCTTGCATCGCAGTGAACCTGAATGATCGGCTGGACTATTTCGGTCGGACGGTGAATCTCGCGGCGAGGCTACAGGGCGAGAGCCAGGGTGGGGATGTTATGCTGTCAGCAGAGCTAACGGTAGAGCCCGAGGTAGCGGCGCTGCTGGAAGGACGGCCGATGGAGCATGGAGCGACGAGCTTACGGGGCTTCCGCGCAGCAGTGCCGCTCGTTCGGTTAGCCACAGGTTCGCGCCAGACTGTGGCGCAGGAACCTATCGGCACTTAGATAGATCACATCAGAACACCCCTGCCCACTCGAGCGGGAGTAACGTTCTGCCCCTAACTACTACGGTTTCCCCGCCTCGGGCAGCTCGAGCAAGCGCCACTGTCTTAGCCAATCCAATGTCACTACTGGACTTAACATAGCGCTTCGCAGTCTCCGGCCTTCCTGATTGTCCGTTTCACGCATCCGCAATGACAGCGTGGTAGGGCTGCGGGTTGGTGTGAACGGCGGCCCAGGCGAGGCGCTCGACGATGCTGTCGAGCTGGAAGCGTCGATTGAAGCGGTAGGCGAAGCTGGTGAGGTACGATTGGGCGTGCTTGGCGCTGACGTGATGGTAGGTGCCGGCGATCGCGGTCTTGATGTTGCCCAGCGTCGTGTTCACCCACCGGAACGGGGTCCAGCGCGCGGCCCGCTTGCCCGAGCCCGTGACCATCGGGCGATGCGAGCAGCCGGCCTTCTCGACCGCGGGCCAGCAGGACAGGCCGTCGCTGACGATCTCGCTGCCGGGTGCCAGATGGCACTTGGCCAGCCTCTCGATCTCCTTCTTGCGGAAGCCCTTGACCACGCTCAGCCGCAGCCGCTTGGGCCGGCGCTCGGGCGTGGTCTCGACCGCGGCCACGAAGGGCTGCTTGCCCGCAGCACCCCGGCCGCGCTTGCCGCCCGGCCGCTCGCCGCCGAGATAAGCATCATCGACCTCGACCCGGCCTTCGAGCTTGGGCTTATGGGCCTCACGGGCACCCATCGCTCGCATCAGCTTGTGCTTCATGAGCCAGGCGGTCTGCCGCTTGACCCCCAGCCTGCGCCCGAGCTCGATCGAGCTGATCCCGTTCTTGCTCTGGGTCAGATGGTAGATCGCGATGAACCAGGTGGTGAGCGGCAGCTTGGTGTCTTGGAACACCGTGCCGGCGGTCAGCCGGACCTGCCGCTTGCAGCGGTTGCACTGGAACAGCTCGCGGGTCTTCAGCTGGCAGAAGCCGCGGTGCCCGCAGCCAGGGCAGGTCAGCCCCTGGCGCCAGCGCATCTCGAACAGTGCCTTGCGGCAGGCCTCCTCGGTCCCGAACCGCTCCCGGAACGCGGCCTCGCTCAGGCCCTTGAGCGCACGCCGCAAGCCCGCCGCCATCACCATCCGCCCCCTCCGCCAGCCCCCAAAGCTCTGGAAATCCTAGCTCATCGGCGGATGCGTGTCATGGGCAATCAGGTTCGGCATTGATCGGACGACTTGTGTCCGTCGCTTGATCTCATCGTTAAGACGGTCGAGCATGCTGGTGCTTCTTCATGTGTTTATGATGCTGACGCGGCAATCGGTAGTAGGTGAAGGTATCCTCGACGTTCTTCCTCAACCCAACTGGTGAGGCGATCGTAGCCAGCGGAGACCGGGCTCTGGTCGGCGACTTCGGCACTGGGCAGGCCCTCAGCGACGAGCAGTACGCGCTGCTGACACCGCTGATCTCGCCCGCCGAAGCGCGGCGGGCGGCCGCGCACCAGCGAAATGCGGCGGCTGCTGGACGACTTGTTCTACCTCGTGCGTACTGTCTGCCAGTGGCGTCACCTGCCGCCCCGGCCCGGCCTTCCCGCCGTGGCGGACGATCTATGGCTACATGCGGGTCTTCGAGGACGCGGGCGTGTTGGAGAGCATCCGCCACCACCTCGTGCTGATGCTGCGCGAGCAGGATGGCCGCGATCCCAGCCCCACCGCCGCGGTTGTCGAGACCCAGAGAGTGAGGACGACGGACAAGGGGGGCCGCGCGGCTACGATGCTGGCAGGAAGGTCAAGGGCCGGAAGCGCCACGTCGCGTTCGACACCTCGGGTTTGCTGTTGGGGATCGCCGTCCACGCCGCCGACATCCAGGACGCGGACGGGGCCGTGGGACTTCCTGCGGCGGCTGAAGTGGCTCTACCCATGGTTCAAGGTCGAGATCGCCGAGAGCTACAACGACCGGCTCGCAGCGATGCTCGCCTGCTTCATGCTCGGCCTGACCCTGATCATCGTGCGCCGGCTCGCCGACAGCAACGGCTTCGTCTTGATCTCGCGCCGCTGGGTGGCGGAGCGAGACGCTGGGCTGGCTGGGTCGCTGGCGCCGGCTGGCCAAGGACGACGAGAGAACTGACCGAGATCTCCGAGACGATGGTGAAGCTGGCCATGATCCGCCTCCTGCAGCACCGCGCGCACCAGCCGCGCAGACCCTCAGGGTCTACCTTGAGCGATGACTTGGCGGTGTCAATGGATGGCTTACTCTGGACCTCGGTCATGGCGGGGCTACTCTTGGGCGTTAGCGACGTAAGACACCGCCAAACTGCCAGGACCACCCCGACAGACCAATGTGCAAACTCCGGCGGCTATACACCTCAGTCGGGATGCACTCTGCGCACGCTGTCGCTAGGAGGCTCTCATGCAATAGAAACGCCCTTTGATGTTACGGCGAGCCAGACGGCATAGTCCGTGTGCACTGCCGCTCTTGTTTCGTGAGAGCCGTTCCTAGTGGAACATTTGGAGATGAGACGTCTTCTGACGACTTAGTAGGGTCAGATTACTACGATACAGGGCGCCTCACCGGGAAGGCCCAGGGCTGTTCAGTTCTGTGATTTTGGCAGGCCATGGGCAAGGAGACGGTCGAGGCTGAGAGCGTTGGTGTAGATGGCCTCGCTCACGTTGCCGACGCCGTTGGCGCGCAGGATGTTGAGCGCGAACGAGCGCAGGCGGGCGAAGATACCGGGCTGGCGCCGGATGCGGCTGTCGTCCTCGCGCAGGATGCGATCGCGCACGTGGTGGTCGCGGTTCTCGATCCCCCAGTGCGCCCGGACCGCCCACCCGAAGTCCTCGGCGTCCAGCCGGACCTGGCTGACGTAGTAGGCGACCTCGCGCCGGGGGCGCCACAGGCCGGTGCGGGTGTCCTTGCACCAGCTCAGGCGTGAGACGCGGGCCGCACAGGCGATCGTCCCCTGCCATTCGGGTGGAAGCTGATCCGCGACCGCGAAGACCTCGACGCGCCGGTGCTCCTGACGGCCGTGCCGACCGCGGTCCGCCGTCTCGTGCCGGTCGACCGGGTCCCGCTCGGCGCACAGTCGCGCCACGGCCTCATACAGGCCGGGCTGGTTGGGCTTGAGTCGCACCAGCAGGGCGTTGCCGGTCGCGGTCGCGCAGGCGAACGTTTTTTTGGCAGTGCAGGGCGTCGGCGGTGAACAGGACGCCCCTCAGGCCCAGCTGCTCGATCAGCGCCTGGGCCGCCGCGACCTCGTCGCCTTCGGCGATCTCCTGATGGGCCAGGATGAGCGCCGCCTCGCTGGCGAAGGCGCTGAGCACCTGCGCCGCGGCCTGGTCGTCGAGATGGTCGAAGCTGCCCCGCAGTGTCTTGCCGTCCAGCGCGATGACCCGCCGCCCCGGCGCGGTGGTGACGTCACCAAGATGCTGGGCGTGGCGGCGGAAGGCGGCCTCGATCTCGGCCGGGTCGAGCGCGTGCAAGAGGGCGCGCAACGTGTTGACCGCTGGGGCGCGGCGGAAGCGGGCGCCGAAGGTCACGTTCAGCCGCTCGCGATGCACGCCGATGAACAGGCGGATGCGGCGGTAGGAGGTGGCGCCGGCCAGGACGGCCAGCACCGCAAACAGCAGCAAGGGGGCAAGGCCGTAACGCTGTCCTTGGCGGCGGCGCGGATCGGGGATCTGTTCCAGGGCGGCGAGCAGGCCGGCGAACGGCACCATGGCGGCCTCCGGTGCGAGGGCTTTGGCCCTCAACGGCCCAGGCGCGCCGACGGTCTCGCGGCCGCAAACCTCGCCCTCACAGACCACTCATGCCCAGAACCGAACAGCCCGCTTCACCCAGACCTGAGTTTGCGGTGGGTGGTGAACGGGCTGGAATTCGGGCGTGCTTTCAGGAGCTTACGTGACATCCTAATTCGGCGTGTGCCCACAAGCTGGGCGGTGCCGGGCGGCTCAGCCGACGGCGAGGATCGTCTTGGGTGCTGAAATTCCAAGCTTTTTGAAGATCTCGGCGAGCTCGGGCTGGATCGTCGTGGCCTGAAGAATAGGTCTGGCCCTCGCTCGTATAGCGGACAGCCTTGAGCCGCTCGAGAAGGCTGGCGAGCTGGCGCCAGGGTAGCCCGGTCGCGATCTCGGCGGCGCGCTGGATCATCAGCGCCAGCACGCACAGCTTGATGTGCGCCGTGATCCGATGCGGCATCCAGTGGAACATCGGCCGCACCGCGAGGCCGGTGGTCTTCATCTTCCGAAAGCAGCTCTCGATGATCCACATGCCCTTGTAGCCCAGGGCGATGTCGGCCACCGAGAGCGTGTCGTCGTTGGTCGTGAGCACGAACTTGCCGTCGAGCTGCTCGGCCCGGCGGATCTTGGCCTTGTCGAGATAGGGACGTCCGTGGTCGTCCTGGCTGAGGTAGGGACCGAAACGCTTGGAGGCCATGAGCCGGCAAGCCGCCTTGGGGTGGTCGTCGCTCAGGCTCGCCAGCTCGACCTCGAGGATCTTGAGGAGCTCGGCCCGATGCCACCGTTGCTTGTCAGCCTCCTCCTCGTTCAGGCACAGGATGTAGCGCCGGCGGCGCTCGCCTTCGCCAAGCACCACCTCCTTGGCGCGCAGGGTGGGCGTGATGTCGGCATAACGGCCCGGATGGGACAGAACCTCCTCGCGGATCTCTTTCACCCGCCCGATGGGCGTGGCCAGGATGTAGCGTCCAGCACCTTTGGCGAGCTCGTCGAGATTGGCCCTCGAGTACAGCCCGGCATCGCCGACGAACAGGACACGGCCAAGCCGCATCGTGCGCAGATCATCCTTGATCGTCTGCACCGTGGTGACGTCGGGCGTGTTGCCGGGAAACACCCAGGAGCGCACCGGCACGCCGTCACGGGTGACGGCCAGGGCGATCACCACCTGCGGGTCGTTGTCCCGGCCTTCCTTGCTGTGCCCGCGCTTGCGCAAAGGCTCGAAGGTGAGCCCGCGCCACTCCTGGCTGGCGACGTCCTCCTCGTCACACTCGAACCAGGCGGTGGTGCCGTCGTAGAAGACCAGGTCGACGTCGAGCTTGAACAGATCGACCGCCCGCCAGAACACCGCCTGCTCGACGGCATCGCCGTGCAGGGCCAGGACGTCCAGGGCGCGGTAGAGCTGGTGAAGGCCGAGGTCGCGTGCCTCGGGCAGCCATACCCGGTCGAGCCAGCGCTCGTGGCAGGCGAGCTTGGAGCCCGGCCGGTCGAGGCGTTGCGCCACCATGGCCAGGAGGGCGGCCGCATGCGGCGCCTGCAGCTGCTTCTCGTCGAGCCGGGCCTGGATCACCTCGCCGATGCCGAGCTTGGCCCAGAGTGCCTTCGCCACATGCACGACCCCGAGCTCGAAGCTGGCCTCGATCGCGATCCGGCCCAGGCTTGCCCCCTCGCGGGTGACCGGTCCGCTGCCTGCATCGGCCAGGACCCGCTGGATGCTCGCGACCAACCGCTCCAAGGCCGCCCGGTCGAGCTGGTCGGCCCGGCCGAAGCTGTGCACCACCTTGGCCTCGACATAGCCCTTCTCGGGATGGCGCACGTTCTCGGCGAGTGCCAGGTAGCGCACCACCGAGCCGTCCTTGTTCCGCCGTTGCGTGGTCCGCAGGTACATGCCCACGCTTGTAGCGTGTCTGTCGGCGGGAAACCACGCAGATCAGCCTTGATCGTGTGCCCACATGTTTGGCCGCGAGAAACTGCCATCCGCGGGCCAAAAGGCCAAGGAAATCAACAGCTGATCAGCGCCGCAGCGGCTCAAACGTGCCCACTGACCGCAAACTCAGGCCAGAGCATTCATCATGGACGAGATATCGCCCTCTCCGACGTTTGATCGCTCGAAGCCGAACCCGAAATGCGAAAAGCTAGCCGAAGATGAGCCCACTAGAGCTAACGAGCCGACATGAGTTTCAAAGCTTGCTAACCGCTTCGCCTTTTCAAGCCGAGAGAGATAGCTACTCAGGCCACTTAGTGCTCTGACAGTTAACAGTAACTTGAGCTCCTCAGGAAAATTCCCGTATCCTATCGGTGAGCGGGGAAGTTCCTCCATCAGCTCGCGAAACCGCTCCTTGAGGAACTCCTCAAGAGTATTGAATAGGCTAATAGCCATGCCGCTTCTGAGTACACGAGCACGAGCGTTATGGGGGGTTATTCCAACTCGGTCATCAATAAGGATCGGCTCGCTAATACTACGGTGTCATAAGATATGTTAAGCCGTTGATTTCGCAGCCTTTTCCGAGCAAGATGCTCGATCAGAATTGTCAGAATTGCCTATTGAAATCAATGGCTTAGCCTCACTAGCGACATAGTGGTACTAATCACACCACGCCTATAAGGCGAGGGGTTCATGAGGGGTCGATTTGAAATCGACCATCGTCCCAACTGGCTCTCCCTCCTGCTCGTCGAAGTACTCGTTGATCATCTCATCAGTGATCGTCCATGACGTGACGGCAAAGTAGCCGCGTGCCCAGAAGTGCCGGCCCCAGAACTGGCGCTTGAGGTGGGGGAACTCCTGGAGGAGAAGGCGTGAGCTGGTGCCTTTGAGCCACTGCACGATCTGGCTGATGTTCTGGTGCGCGCGGTAGCGGAGGAACAGGTGCACGGGATCCGTGGCGACCTTGCCAAAGATGATCTGGAGATCGTTCTCGGCCGCGATCTGCCGCAGAAGGTCACGAGCCCTGACCGCGACAGCGCCCGTCAGCACCCGCTAGCGGTACTTGGGGACCCAGACGAGGTGAACCTTGAGATCATAACGCGCGTGGCTGCCAAGGCGGTATCGTCGCATGATGCGACTTCACCTACCTTTCCCTTCGCCTGAAGGCGAGGGTTTGAGACCCCGATGGGGTACAATCATAATAGCCATGTTCGCAGTGAAGCGCGATTGCGAGGCCGACGGAATTATGCTGCTGCTCGTCACCTCTTCAGTAAGACGGACCTCACCTGTTCGACACGATACTTGATTTGCCCGGGCGTGTTGGTTCCCTGCCTCACAGCTGAATCGAATTCGCGATTTGCAAAAAGGGGGGCTTCACCTTTCTAACGCTGGTCCTATCTGCCGAGCTTTGGGCGTGTAGGGATGGTGGGAGGGAGTGATGGACGAACGCCCGTCTGGCTGCCCTTTGTGCGGCGGCGCGGTGCTGGTCCGGTCGGGTCATGCCTGCGGCCGGCAGCGTTGGCGGTGCAAGGGTTGTGGCCGGCAGTTCACCCGGACCGAGCCACGCGGCAAGCCGGCGGCCCTCAAGCGCCATGCGATCGAGCTCTACTGCCTGGGCCTGTCGATGAACGCGGTGGCCAAGCGGGTCGGCGTCTCGGCCCAGAGCATGCTGCGCTGGGTCCGGGATCATGCCCGGCAGCACTGCCCCAAGCCCGAGCCGACCGGGAGCACGGCCGTCGTGGAGCTCGACGAGGTCTGGCACTTCGTCGAAAAAAATCCTGCAAGCTCTGGATCTGGAAGGCGTTCGAGCGCGGCACCGGCCGGCTGATCGACTGGGAATGCGGCGACCGCGACCAGGCCACGTTGCAGCGTCTGCTCAAGCGCCTGGAGCGCTGGGGCGTCCGGCTGTTCTGCACCGACGACTGGGCGCCCTACGCCACAGCGCTGCCCGCCGGCCGGCACTATATCGGCAAGGACCAGACACAGCGCAGCGAGAGCAACAATGCCCGACAACGGCACTGGTTCGCCCGCTTCCGGCGCCGTACCTGCGTGGTCTCGCGCTCGGTCGCGATGGTCGACGCCACCATGGCGCTGTTCGCCTACTACCACTGCAACGGCGGCGAATTCAGCTCAGCGTTAGTCGGGTGAAACTCTCGCGCCACGTACTCCCTTCTGGACGTCGGAATGCGACATTGCCCCAGATCGCTTCGCACCTGCCGATCGCACTCTCAAAGCTAGCCCGGAAGCGGTCGAGATCTGCCTCACGATTTAAATACTTCAGCATAAAGGCATCCATAGATTTAAGCAGGCTTCCGGAGTAGTCGCCCTTCGCTTCATGGAGCGTCAAGAAACGTAGAACGTATTCTGCGTCATTCATTGCCTTATAAGCAGACGATGATCGATCTCTTATCTTCAGGCGAGATCGAAGAAAACTGGAGGATGAAGCAAGACCGTAAAGCAGGTCATTCAATGGACCTCGAAACGCTACATTGCGAAGTTCCTGAGGGTTAAGAGCCTCTCCACCTCGATTTAGACGCGTAAATACCTCATATTTGAGATTAGGATCCGACTGCTTCAATAGAGTAACAACTCGCAAAAAAGGCCTGATCTTCAATGCATTTCGTATCTCGTTCGGGAGATCTGAGAAGAGATATCCTTCGAGTTCAGAGAAGCTGGCTAAATTCTTCAGCCTGAATCGACTATTGATGTACCCAGCGATAGAGCTGAGCCGTTGCTTTCCGTCAATCGCTATGTATCTTCCGTAATCCTCCTCTGCCAGGTATATTGGAGGCACCGGGACATTCAGTATGAATGAACTCGATGAGTGCCGACTGCTTCTCCTGATCCCATCGCTCGCGCCGCTGGAATGATGGCTTAAGATCGATCGTTCCAGATTCGATCATGTCAGCTAGAGTACCTAGAGGAAGATCAGCAGTTTGTATTACGAGCTTAGTCTGAGCGTCTTGGAACCTCTCGACTACTGCTTGGTTATGCTGCTCCAGGCTCTTACTCGGTGTATGATCCGATGGCCCACGACGCATAAGAAAGTCTCCTGTCTGGCTTGTCGCAGCGGGGCTGCCGCTACCGGCCTGTGAAACGGACGCGGTTCGTCTAGCCTCATGCCACCTTCGCATGCTGCAGGTCGATGAGGAACCGTCGTCAGCTCCGCCAGCGTCACCTCCCCGCGCCTGAACTCCGCCACGATGCTCCCCCGGTCCAGCACCACCAGCCTGTCCGCCAGCTCGTGCACATGCGCGAGGTTGTGCTCGATATAGACGCACGCCTTGCCCTGGGCCTTGATGGAGCGGACGAAGTCGAGGACCTTCTGGACCTCCTTGATGGCGAGCGCCACGGTGGGCTCGTCCAGGACGATCAGGTCCTTCTCGAAGTGCATGGCGCGGCCGATGGCGACACCCTGGCGCTCGCCGCCGGAGAGCTTGGCGACCGGGCTGTCGGCACCGATGCCCACGCCACGGAAGCCGATCTTCTCCTTGAGGATCTGGTCGGCGATGCGGCGCTCCTCGGCCACGTTGATGAAGCCCAGCCGGTTGGTGATCTGGCGGCCGACGAAGAGGTTGCGCCAGAGGGGCTGCTTCTCGCCCAGCGAGCGCTCCTGGTAGACGGTCTCGATGCCGAGATCGTGGGCGTGGCGCACGCTCCACTGGTCGAAGCTCACCTCCTGGTCGCGGATGAAGAGCCGGCCCGAGGTCGGGCGGAGCACGCCGGTCATGATCTTGATCAGGGTCGACTTGCCGGCCCCGTTGTCGCCGATCAGGCCGACGATCTCGTCGCGGCCGACCTGGAGGGTCACGTCGCGTAAGGCCACGACCTTGCCGTAGGCCATGCCCACCCGCTCCAGGCGGACCATGTCGCGATAGGGGGCAGCCTCGCTCACGGCAGGTTGAGCCCGCCCGTGCGCGCACCGCGGCAGGCATAGCGGGTGGTGTGGACCGGGCCGTCGCGGTCGTCGGCGATCACGAAGGCGCGGCGCGCACCGTGGCCGAAGCCCGAGCAGAGGTCGATCGCCTGGGCGGCCACGCGCGCCGGGCTCGTGTCGCGCTCGTCCCAGCGCAAGGTGAGGCCGGTCTCGGTCCGGCTCACCACCGAGGCCGAGCTGGCGCACCCGCCCAGCGCCAGGAATGCCGCCGCTATCAGCCGAGCCGCCCGCATCGTCCCTCCCTTTCCGCACAGGCCGGACGCTAGCCGCGGCCGGGGCGGCAGGGCAAGGGCGACGGGTCGCATGGCGGCCGGCGGGCCGCCGGGCGCCAACTGCGCGCGATCAGCCGGAGCCGCGATGCCCAAAGCCTTCGACTTCACGAGCGCCCCCTTCGACCGGCTGCGCCCGGCCGAGATGGAGCGGGTCGAGGCCGCGGTCGACATCGTCTTCCTGCGCACCGGGGCCACCGTGCTGCGCGCGGGCGCGCTGCCGGACCACCTCTATCTCATCATCAAGGGCCTCGTGGAGGAGCGCGACGGCGAGGCGGTGGCCGACCTGCATGGGCCCGGCGACGCGTTCGACCCTGCGATCCTCCTCCACCATGCCTGCCGGCACGATTTCGTCGTCCGCGAGGAGGCGATCACCTGGCGCCTGCCGATCGAGGACTTCCTCGAGCTCACCGCCAACAACCAGGCCTTCGCCGCCTTCTACCTCCAGGACATCTCGCACAAGCTGGAGGAGCTCTCCCGCCGCAGCCTGAGCCCGCAGGGGCTGGGCTCGCTCACCGCCCGGGTCAGCGAGACGAGCCCGCTGCCGCCGGTCTACGTCCCGCCCACGACCACCCTGCACGAGGCGGCCCTGCGCATGGACGAGGCCGAGCAGCGGGCGCTGCTGATCGAGGAGGGCGGCCGCACCGGCATCGTCACCGGCGTCGACCTCACCCGTGCCGCCGTCCGCGACCGCCGCCCGCTCGAGACGCCGGTGCGCGAGGTCGCCCATTTCGACCTCGTGGCCGTGGAGGAGGAGAGCTTCCTCTTCGAGGCCGCCCTCCTCATGGCCCGCCACCGCGTGCGCCACCTCGTGGTCCGCCGCGGCGGCAGCATCACGGGCGTGCTCGATGCCGCCAACGTCCTCTCCTCGCTGGCCAACCAGGCGGCCCCCATCGCCGCCCTGATCGACCGGGCGGAAGGCCTGCCCCAGGTCGCCGAAGCCGGCGAGCGGATCACGCTCCTCATCCGCCAGCTCCACGCCAGCGGCACCAAGACCGGCTTCCTCGCCGACCTCTCGGCCGAGCTGCACCGGCGCATGACCGAGAAGGTGTTCCACCTCCTGGCCCCCGCCGACTTGGCCGAGCACGCCTGCCTGATCGTCATGGGCTCGGAAGGCCGCGGCGAGTACATGCTGCAGACCGACCAGGACAACGGCCTGATCCTGGAGGACGGCTACACGCTCCCCGAGGGCTTCACCACGCGCCTCACCGAGGCCCTGGTCGCCGTGGGCTTCCCGCCCTGCCCCGGCAACATCATGGCGAGCAACCCGAAATGGGCGAAGCCGCTGGCGGCCTGGCGCGAAAGCGTGCGCGACTGGGTCATGCGCCCGGACGAGCAGGCGCTGATGGACACGGCCATCTTCTACGACGCCGCCCCCGTCGCCGGCCGGGCCGACCTCGTCACCCTTGCCAAGCCCTTCCTCTTCGAGCTCACCGCCGGCAACCAGGCCTTCCACGCCCGCTTCGCCCAGGCCACGCTGATGTTCGACGGCAGCTCGGGCTTCCTGGGCGGCCTCCTCACCCGCGGGGAGGAGCGGCTCGACATCAAGAAGGCCGGCATCTTCCCCCTCGTCCACGGCACCCGGGCTCTGGCCCTGGAGCGCCAGCTCACCGAGACCGGCACGATCGCGCGCCTGCGCCGCCTCACCGAGCACGGCCTCTTCGACAAGGCCCATGCCCAGCAGCTGGTCGACGCCTTCACCTTCCTCCTGGGCCTGCGCCTCGCCACCCGCCTGGAGCAGATGCGCCTGCACCAGACCCCGGACAACCTCGTCGACACGGCCGCGCTCACCAAGCTCGAGCGCGATCTCCTCAAGGGCTCGCTGCAGATCGTCCGCCGCTTCAAGGACCTGATCCGGCATCACTTCCGGCTCGGGCTGCTCTGAGCCGATGCTGACCCGCTGGCGGAAGGCCTGGGCGCGCCGCGGGCTGAAGGACGAGGCCTACGGGTTCCTGTTCGAGGAGCCGCCGCCCGACGAGGCCGTGAGCCTCGACTGCGAGACCACGAGCCTCGACGTCGCCACGGCCCAGATCCTCTCGATCGGCGCCGTCCGCCTCAAGGGTGACACGATCCTCACCAGCGAGCGCCTCGACTTCCTGGTCCGCCCCACCATCCCGGTGCCCGAGGCCACCATCCTCATCCACCACATCCGCACGGCCGACCTCGACAACGCCACGCCGGTGCCCGAAGCCATGCGCCGCGTCCTCGACTTCATCGGCCCACGCCCGCTGATCGGCTACTTTCTCGAGTTCGACATCGCCATGCTGGAGAAGCACCTCCGCCCGATGCTCGGCACGAAGCTGCCCAACCGCCGCATCGAGGTCTCGGCCCTCTACTACGACTGGCGCGCCGCCCGCGTCCCCCCCGGCGGCAACATCGACCTCCGCTTCGAGACGATCCGGCAGAACCTCGACATCCCCGACCGCCCGGCGCACGACGCGTTCAACGACGCGCTGATGGCGGCGATGATGTACCAGCGGTTGCGAGGTGGGTGGCGGCCGGCGGAGCGGACGTAACCAGCTTGCAGGCTGTTCCAGGGGATCAGATGTCGGGCATCGTACGCATTCTACTCTGGAACGTGCAGTGGCGTACTCGGCGATCGTACGCAGGGCAGATACGAGCCCTGCTCGACGGTCTTGCGCCTGACTTGATATGCCTCACTGAGGGCCATGAGGACTTCCTCTCCAACGACGGACATGAAATCGTCTCACATCCGGACTTTGGCTATCCAATCCTGGAGGGACGACGCAAGGTGCTCCTCTGGAGTCGTTCGCCGTGGACCGACGTTGATCAGGTCGGCCACCCTACCCTGCCCGGTGGTCGGTACATTGCAGGGATGGACCGAAACGCCACTCGGTCCGCTACAGGTGTTCGGCGTCTGCATTCCTTGGGACCAGGCTCACGTCAGCGGTGGGCGACGTGACCGCAAGCGATGGCAAGATCATCTTGCCTTTCTCACTGGCTTGGCGGAGGTGCTGCCGGCAGCCACCCACGACGGCCGCTCCGTGCTGCTCGGTGACTTCAATCAAACTATCCCGCGTACGCGCGCGCCGAAGGCGGTCCATGAAGCTCTAATGCGCGCGTTACCTGAAGGCATGCAGGTCACGACAAAAGGCCTGATACCGGATGTGGGCCTGCGATCCATCGACCATCTGGTGCATACGAGCGATATGGTAGTGGCTGCTGTGCAGGGCATTTCAAACCGGAGCCCGGATGGCCACCGATTGAGCGACCATTTCGGTCTGCTGGTTCAGCTCTCCCGTCGGGCTTGACATGCGGCATAGCCGCGCGGCGTCCAGATGCGTGGCAAATGGCACTTTGCTGCTCGTGGCCTTGCTCCACCTTGCGGCGGTTATGGCGATTAAAGAAGTCGTCACTCGCAATTGGCCAGGGCCAGGACGCGGCGTTGCCAGCCGATCTGCGTGAGGCTTACTGCCGGTTCAGGCTATGGTCAGTGCACTGCTAATCGGTGACGCGGAGTGTATTGTACCCCAATGTATCCCAGCCGCCCCAAACGACGAGTCGCTCGGGGCATGTGTCACGGCTGCTCTTCGGCCGTGTCGTTCGTCCAGCGTCTAAAGGCCAGGGGATGCCGGCGCTCAGACATCAACTCGCTGCATGACAGGTTAAGGCCGGGCGAGCGGATCGTCCCAAGTATCAGCGTTAAGCGCTCGGCATCTACCTATCCATAGATTGTGCGCTACGAAATTTGCCAGTTCGTCCTTCAAAGTTCCATGTGCGGCTAACCATTGCTGATATCCAGATGCATGCCTCAACAGGAATTCCTGATTGCCCATGACACGCATCCGCCGATGAGCTAGGATTTCCAGAGCTTTGGGGGCTGGCGGAGGGGGCGGATGGTGATGGCGGCGGGCTTGCGGCGTGCGCTCAAGGGCCTGAGCGAGGCCGCGTTCCGGGAGCGGTTCGGGACCGAGGAGGCCTGCCGCAAGGCACTGTTCGAGATGCGCTGGCGCCAGGGGCTGACCTGCCCGGCCTGCGGCCACAAGAGGTTCTGCCAGCTGAAGACCCGCGAGCTGTTCCAGTGCAACCGCTGCAAGCGGCAGGTCCGGCTGACCGCCGGCACGGTGTTCCAGGACACCAAGCTGCCGCTCACCACCTGGTTCATCGCGATCTACCATCTGACCCAGAGCAAGAACGGGATCAGCTCGATCGAGCTCGGGCGCAGGCTGGGGGTCAAGCGGCAGACCGCCTGGCTCATGAAGCACAAGCTGATGCGGGCGATGGGTGCCCGTGAGGCCCATAAGCCCAAGCTCGAAGGCCGGGTCGAGGTCGATGATGCTTATCTCGGCGGCGAGCGGCCGGGCGGCAAGCGCGGCCGGGGTGCTGCGGGCAAGCAGCCCTTCGTGGCCGCGGTCGAGACCACGCCCGAGCGCCGGCCCAAGCGGCTGCGGCTGAGCGTGGTCAAGGGCTTCCGCAAGAAGGAGATCGAGAGGCTGGCCAAGGGCCATCTGGCACCCGGCAGCGAGATCGTCAGCGACGGTCTGTCCTGCTGGCCCGCGGTCGAGAAGGCCGGCTGCTCGCATCGCCCGATGGTCACGGGCTCGGGCAAGCGGGCCGCGCGCTGGACCCCGTTCCGGTGGGTGAACACGACGCTGGGCAACATCAAGACCGCGATCGCCGGCACCTACCATCACGTCAGCGCCAAGCACGCCCAATCGTACCTCACCAGCTTCGCCTACCGCTTCAATCGACGCTTCCAGCTCGACAGCATCGTCGAGCGCCTCGCCTGGGCCGCCGTTCACACCAACCCGCAGCCCTACCACGCTGTCATTGCGGATGCGTGAAACGGACAATCAGGATGCCGAAAGCCTTACATAGATTATGCCATAACCACACATTGCGGAGGTAATTTCCCGCATACTGGAGGAAATGCTCTGATAACTCTCTCGTTAAGAGCTTGTCGCCATAGCGGGCGCTGGACAACACAAACGCCATCTGCTCACTCGCTACGTTTGATGTCTCGTACGCATAATAATTCCTGATTGTCCATCTGACGCATTCGCGACCGCCGCCTCCCTGGCTGAGTCGTGGTGGCAGGACGCGGCATCGTCCTGTACCCCGGCGTCGCCGTGGATGGCGGCGGCACCGGTGAAAGCACCGGAATCCCTGGCTGAAAGCCAGATGCGTCAACTGGACAATCAGGTAATAATTTACAACATCCTTTGCAAAATCAGCCCGCTGTTCACGATAATTAATCTGGCTCGCTGATGAGCGAAGCTTATCTGATACATAACGGTACCTCAATTCTATCCTTGCAGTTACAAATACCTGAACGCTTCGCGTCCACTCCGCGCGAGCAAAGGAGGGAAGATCGCCTAATTCTGCAGGTGCCTTGGGAGGAGTACTGGCCGGAGAGGTTGGGGGAAGGTTGACCCAACGACTGAGAATGCCGGCTGCGGCCCATGAAACAACCCACGCGACGGCCGCAACCACCGAGAGGAATATAAATGCCGCGACTGCCCAGCCGAATGGCCCCCAAGCGTCGATCCGATCTGAGAGAGCGCCAAGAATCCCGCCGATCACGACAAGGACCGTGCTTGTAGCTAGTGCAATCCGCCGAGCGAGCGAGGTGAGAGGGCGGATATCGAACCGAGCGTCCGCTTGGTCGTCCAGCGACCCGCCGCGTTCGGCCAACTCGGACCCTCTGTCGGCCAGACGTAACAGCCTAGCTAGCCATTGCATCCCGCGCCCCTACTCCGGCGCGGCGCCTCAGGACAAGGCGGATTTGATGCGGACGGCTGAGGCAGCAGGTGCGGAAAGAAGCGGCCACGGATTACCAGAGCGCCCATGCCTGCCGAACCGGGCGAACATGCAGGTCCGTTAACCAAGGGCGGCACGCAGCCTGCTAAGCAAAGAGTTTTCCAAAGGGTTGTGTCCGGTGCCGGTGGATGAGGGACAAAAGGCAGCTACAGGCGCGTGTGGGGAATGTTCCGCGGCCGTAACCCCCGGCTTCTTCTGCCATCTGCACAACGGTAGCATAACTCTTAACTTGGCGCCGGATGGCGGCAAGGTGGGCTACCCGGACGCTTGGTGCGTCTGCTCCACATAGCCGGTCGCTCCACTTGGTCATCGCCGTGGGGCGAGCAATTCCTGTGCGAAATGATGCGTGACCAGGCCAAGCCTGCAACCGCCAGTGCCTCCGGCCACGAGATAGGATAGTATGCCTGCGCAAGGCTCCGAGCGGGCGGAGTCGGCGCAAACCATTTACCCGAACGAACCCAGCATGAGGAAAGTCATGGAAAAACAGGAGCTTGATCAGCCCACCTTTACAGCCAGCGGTCGGGGGCCGACCCTCCGGCCAACCATCCAACCAGCGTGAGACGCCGCCCATGACGCCCACCCGCTCCTACCTGCCCCTCTCCGGCATGGACCTGCCGCGCTTTGCCGGCATCCCGACCTTCATGCGGCTGCCGCATCTGGCGGTGGAGGAGGCGGGGGAGGTGCAGATCGGGATCGTGGGCGTGCCGTGGGACGGGGGGACGACCAACCGGCCGGGGCCGCGGCATGGGCCGCGGCAGCTGCGCGATGCGTCGACCATGATCCGGATGGTGAACCAGGCGACGGGGGTGCGGCCGTTCCATCTGGCGCGGTGTGCGGATCTCGGGGACAGCCCGGTCAATCCGGCGGACCTGCACGACTCGATCAGGCGGATCACGGGCTTCTTCGAGAAGGTCCACGGGGCGGGCATCCTGCCGATGACGGCGGGCGGGGACCATCTGGTCTCGCTGCCGGTGCTGCGGGCGATCGCCAAGGACCGGCCGGTGGGGATGATCCACTTCGATGCCCATACCGACTTCTATGACAAGTATTTCGGCGGCTACACGCTGACCCACGGCACGCCGTTCCGGCGGGCGGCCGAGGAGGGGCTGCTCGACACGCAAGCGGGTGGTGCAGATCGGGATTCGGGGGACCTCCTACGACGGCGAAGACGTCGAATGGGCGAGGGCCCACGGTGTCCGGATCGTGATGATCGAGGAGCTGATGGACCGGGGGACCGACGCCGTGATGGCGGAGGCGCGCGGGATCGTTGGTGATGGGCCGGTCTATGTCAGCTTCGACATCGACGGGATCGACCCCTCGCAGGCGCCGGGGACGGGGACGCCCGAGATCGGCGGCTTCTCGACCCACCAGGCGCAGCGGATGGTGCGGCAGCTCATGGGCCTGGACGTGGTGGGGTGCGACCTCGTCGAGGTGAGCCCGCCGTTCGACCCCTCGGGCCAAACTGCCTGGGTGGGCGTTAACATCATGTTCGAGCTCCTGTGCGTCCTGGCCGACAAGGTGGCCCGGGGCCAGGAGCCCACATGATCAGGAGGGTCGGGCGATGCGGATGGGCGTGGTGATGGGGGTCCTGGCGGCGGTGATGGCGACGGCCGGGCCGGCGGCCGCGGACATGCGCGACATGTGCGAGGACGCGGCGCACGACCGCGGCTGGCGCGTGCGCGACACCGAGAGCCCGAAGAAGTTCGGCGAGCGGCGCATGGACATGCAGATGCGCGTGCGCGACGGCGGCAAGAGCTTCGATGCCGTCTGCACCGCGGAGGACGGGAAGGTCAGCGTGCACCGGCGCGACTGAGCGCGCGGGTGCTACCGGTCAGGGCGAGGCCTCGCCGCCCTTGCCCCTGCCGCCGCGCGTGGCCCGGGGCTTGGCGGTGCTGGCCGCCGGCCGGGCGCGCCTGGCCGTGGTCCCGGGCCCGGGCTCGGGGGCCGGGATGTCGGCGATGCCTGGCTCGGCCGGGATCTCGGGCTGGGGCGAGCGGTCGGCCGGCATCTCCTGGGGGCCGGGGGTGGCCGGGTATTCGGGGTCGCTGCCGGGCGGCACGTATTCAGGGTTGCGGAGCGGGTCGGACGGCACCTCGGGCTGCGGCTCGGGCCGGTCGCCCGGCGCCAGCTCCTGCCCGGCACCCGCGGACGGCTCACCCATGCCCTCCTCGTCCATCACCTGCCGCTCGGCCTCGAGCCAATGCTCGTGCTCGGTGCCCTCAGGCCGGTCATTGGCCTCCCAGAGCTGGTAGGCACGATCCCGGATCTTCCGCTGCAGCTCCTCGTTCACGCTTCTGGCCCCTCTCTCCGCAACCGACGTGACGCCCTACGCCACTCAGCCCTTAACGGCGTCACCCCGGCATTGTTTCACCACCGCTTCACGTACACCGAGGCGGGGGCGCCGGCCAGCACTGGCGTCCCCTTTGCCTCGGGGGCAGGGTCGCACAGCCTCAGTCTGACCTCTCGATGTTGCCGGCACGACTGCAGCTTGCAGTGGCAGAAGCTAAGAATGGCGGTGTCTTGGCGACCGACGCTCTTCACGGCTCCACTATTGAACCTGTGGACGACTCCTTCGCAAGATCAGTCTGCGCAGCCCAATTTCTGTGGAGTTGCTGTCGGCGAACGGTTCGGCGTGTAACCGAGGCACCGCACTGCGGCCCAAGCGGGCAGATGGTCACAGGGCGAGCAGCGCCTGCGCAAAAACGTGGCTCGCCCGCTTCACGGCTGTCATATCGGCGTCGGTGGCATGGCCCTTGCTGCGGACCATGCCCAAAACAGTTTCACAGCAACCAATCGGGCAGCGGCGGAGCCGGCATGAATGCAGTGACCGGGGGAGCCTTCGCAACCTACCAGCCGCAGCCGAGCTGGTGCGAGCTCACCAGAGGACCGATCGCCGCCAGTGCCCACGGCCAGGCGATCGTGCAGCGCTTCGCGGCCGTGCCGCTGGAGGAGCTGCGCGCGCGCGCCCGCGACGCGGAGACCGAGCTCTTCAACCAGGGCATCACCTTCACGGTCTACAGCGACAAGGACGCGATCGACCGCATCCTGCCCTTCGACATCATCCCGCGGGTGATCGGGGCCGAGGACTGGGAGTGCATCGACAGCGGCGTGCGCCAGCGGGTCCAGGCGCTCAACCTGTTCCTGGCCGACATGTACGGGCCGCAGAAGGCCTTGAAGGACGGCAAGCTCCCGGCCGAGCTGGTTCTTGGGAACGCCAACTACCGCCCCGAGATGCGCGACCTGCAGCTGCCGTTCGGGACCTATGTCCACATCGCCGGCATCGACCTCGTCCGCGGCGGCGACGGCAAGTTCTACGTGCTCGAGGACAATGCCCGCTCGCCGTCGGGCGTGTCCTACGTGGTCGAGAACCGGCACCTGATGCAGCGCTCGTTCTCGGACATGATGCGGGACCTGCCGATCCGCCCGGTCTCGGACTATGGCCGCCGGCTGCACGAGGCGCTGGCCGAGGTGGCGCCCGCGGGCGTCCAGGACCCGCAGGTGGTCCTGCTCTCGCCCGGCGTCTTCAACAGCGCCTATTTCGAGCATGTCTTCCTCGCCCGCGAGATGGGCGTGCCGGTGGTCGAGGGTCGCGACCTCCTGGTCGAGGACGACACGGTCTTCATGCGGACGGTGGGCGGCCCGGTGCGGGTCGACGTCATCTACCGCCGCCTCAACGACGACTTCCTCGACCCGGAGGTGTTCCGGCCCGACAGCATGCTGGGCGTGGCGGGCCTGATGCGCGCCTACCGCAAGGGCAAGGTGGGGCTGGCCAACGCCATCGGCACCGGGGTCAGCGACGACAAGGCGGTCTATGCCTACGTGCCGCGCCTGATCGAATACTATCTCGGCGAGGAGCCGATCCTCGACAATGTCGAGACCTGGATCTGCCGTGAGCCCCAGGCCCTGCGCTACACGCTGGACCATCTGGCCGAGCTGGTGGTGAAGCCCGTGGGCGAGTCCGGCGGGTACGGGATCACGATCGGCCCCCGCGCCAGCCGGGCCGAGCTCGACGACTGCCGGCGGCGCCTCCTGGCCGACCCTGCCAACTATATCAGCCAGCCCATGGTGAGCCTGTCGGTGGCACCCACGCTGGTCGATGGGGGGATCGAGCCGCGCCATGTCGACCTCCGCCCCTTCGCCATCACCGGCCGCACCACCTGGGTCCTGCCCGGTGGCCTGAGCCGGGTGGCGCTGCGCAAGGGCTCCCTGATCGTCAACTCCTCGCAGGGCGGCGGCTCGAAGGACACCTGGGTCCTGCGGGCGGAGGCCGGTGCATGACACGGCTCCTCGCCCGCTATGCCGAGTTCATCTTCTGGCTCGCCCGCTACATGGAGCGGGCCGAGAACCTGGCCCGGATCCTCGAGGTGCAGGAGGCTTTCGCCCGCGACAGCAAGGGCAGCCACGACTGGGGCATGATCCTCAAGATCAACGCCGACCGGGTCCGCTTCCATGCCAGCCAGAAGGAGGCCACGGCCGCGGCCGTGCTGCACTTCTACGTGACCGACCGCGGCAACCACACCTCGCTGGTCTCCAACGTCTTCCATGCCCGGGAGAACGCCAGGGCACTGCGGCCGCTGATCTCGACCGAGATGTGGGTCCAGCTCAACATCTTCTACAACCGGGTGGCGGCCCTCGGGCCCGCCGACCTCGGCGAGCTGCGCCTCACCCGGCTCTGCGGCATGATCAAGGAGGGCTGCGACGCCCATGCCGGCATCACCGCCGGCACCTTCTACCGGGACGAGGCCTGGTCGTTCTACCAGCTGGGTGCCGCCATCGAGTGCGCGGACCAGACCACGCGCCTGCTCGACGCCAAGTTCCTGGGCCTCAAGGAGCGGCACGACATCCAGGCGGGCTCGGCCGCCGACATCAGCTACTGGACCGTGCTCCTGCGCTCGGCGGCCGGGTACCAGGCCTTCCGGCGCCGCAACCAGCGCGGGATGAAACCGGACGACGTGGCCTCGTTCATGATCTGCGATTCGAGCTTCCCGCGCTCGGTCGCCTGCAATATCGGGATCATCGTCGACGAGCTAACCCGGCTGCGCCGCCTGTTCCGCCTGAAGGCTGCCGCCGGGGCGCTCGGCCGCCTCGACGCGCTGATCGCCAGCCTCGACATCGTCAACGTCCGCAACGCCCTGGCTCAGGACGGGCTGCACCAGTTCATCGACAACGTGCAGCGCAGCCTGGCCGACCTCACCGACTATCTGGCGCAGAGCTTCTTCGGACATGCGCCGACGACCCCGGAGCCCGGCATGCGCCAGTCCCAAGGCTGACCAGCACCGCCCACGATGCCGGTGCTCGAGGTCAGCCACAGGACGATCTACCGCTACACCAGGCCGGTCCGCTTCGGCGAGCACCGGGCCATGCTCCGCCCGCGCGAGAGCCACGACCTGCGCATCCTCGCAGCCTCGCTCGAGATCTCCCCGAACGCGAACGTGCGGTTCATGCACGACATCTTCTCGAACTCGATCCAGGTCATCGACTTCGAAAGCGAGGCGCAGGAGCTGAGGCTCGAGAGCCGGGTGCGCGTCGCCCATTACGGGCCGGAGGAGCAGGACTACCCGATCGGGCACGAGGCCGAGACCTACCCCTTCACCTACAGCGAGGACGATCTGGTCGATCTGGGCCAAGCCCGACGGCGGCACTGCCCCGACCCGGACGGCAGGCTCGAGGCCTGGGCACGAAGCTTCGCCCTGCCGGGCTGCGGCACGCTGGAGCTCCTGGGGCGGATGACCAAGGCCATCTGCCGCGATCTCGACTACGAGACCCGCTACGAGCACGGCACCCGCGTGCCCGCCGAGACCCTGGCACGGGGTTCCGGCTCCTGCCGCGATTTCGCGCTCCTGATGATGGAGGCCGCCCGCGTGCTGGGCTTCGGGGCCCGGTTCGTCTCGGGCTATCTCCACGACCCGGCGTTCGACGACGAGGGCACGGACGAGCGGGTGCAGGGGGCCGGCGCCACCCATGCCTGGACCCAGATCTATCTCCCGAGTGCCGGCTGGGTGGAGTTCGACCCCACCAACGGCCGGGTCGGCAGCCGCAACCTGATCCGGGTCGCCGTCGCCCGCGACCCCCGCCAGGCGATTCCGCTGGTCGGCACCTATTTCGGGGCACCGGACGACTTCCTCGACCTCAGCGTCGAGGTCCAGGTCCGCCGGGCGGGGCCGCTGGAGGTCTGAAGGCGGGCCTCACCGCCCGCAGGTGCAGCTCCTCACGGGCGTGCTGCGGCTGTCGCACCGAGGCGTGGCGTCGGGATAGAAGGTGCGGATCGCACCGCTCTTGGGGACGAAGACGGCGAAGTAGTCAGCACCGGTGCTGGTCACTTCCTTCAGGCACATCGCCTGGCCCGACGTATCCATCGTGCTCTCAAAGGCGAGCGTGGCTTCGATCAGGAGGTCGCGGGCGTTGAGGTCGGCCGGGTAGCCCTTGGGGCAGTCGGTGGCGGTGCGGCCGCCGGGCAGGCGGTAGGTCACGCCGAAGGTGTAGACGGGCGGCTCGATCTCGGTTTGGGGGCACTCGGCACGGGTCATCTGCCCGGCCTGGCCCTTCTCCTGCAGCTCGAGATAGCGGCCGCGATAATGGAGCCCGCCCAGGCTGCCGGAGCCGGGCTCGCCGCAGAAGATGTGCTCGAAGCCCGACTGGTCGAACCAGACCCGGGTCAGCGCGGCTTTGAAGCCGTCGAGGCCGGTCCGGCGTTCGCCGAGGCCACGGCCGAGGGCGGTGTAGATGGCATCGACATCGGCAGCGAGGTCGGGGCGGTCGAGCATGGCACGGAATGCGGCGGCGCGCGGAACGCTGCCCCAGGGTCCGCACACCTCGAGCACGGCACGGTCGAAGGCGTCGAGCAGGGGTGGTGGCGGCGTCATGTCGTCGGGGCCGTCGTCGCGCGTGTCGAAGAACGGGCGGAAGCCGGCGGGCCTGGCTCCAGCGCCTGGGCTTTCGGTGAGGGTGCCGCAGTCGCGATGGACCCAGCGGTCCCTTGGGCTCGCCTGCTCGATGACGACATGCACCCACTCGCCGTCGGCCGTGTTCAGGCCGCGGACGGGATAGCTGGTCCCGGCCGTCGTTCGCACGCCGCCGGGGTTGGCGCGGCTGCGGATGCTCGAGAAGGCCTCGCAGACGGTCACGGCCCTGAGCTCGCCACCCAGCGGGACCTCCGCCGCTGCCGGATGCGCCAGCGCAACGGCGATGACGGCTGCCGCCAGCCCTGCCTTGCGCATCAGCCGAGACGGAGGGGTGAAGTGAGACGGTTGAAGCGGGCGAGCATCAGGCTGGCGACGATGGCCAGCGCCACGGCCAGCCCCAGCCACACGCCGATCGGCCCGAGCGGGGTGGCGTGGCCGAGCACGGCCGCCACCGGGAAGCCGACGGCCCAGTAGCCGAAGGCCGCCAGCAGCATCGGCACGCGGGTGTCGCCCAGGCCGCGCAGGCTGGAGATGCCGATCACCTGCAGCCCGTCGAAGAGCTGGAACAGGATCGCCACGTGCAGGAGCGTCACGGCGAGTGCCGCGGTGGCCGCAGCTTCGGGTGTGACCGTGTCGAGGAAGAGGGCGATCATCGGCTCGGCACCCAGCCAGTAGAGCAGGGCAACGCCCAGCATGAAGCCCGCCCCCAGGACCGAGGCCACGAAACCCGCGCGTCGTGCCCCGGCCCGGTCGCCGGCGCCGTGTGCCAGGCCGACCCGGATGGTGGCGGCAAAGCCGATCCCGAGCGGGACCATGAAGAAGGTGGCGCAGATTTGGAGCGTCACCTGGTGTGCTGCGAGCGGCACCGTGCCGATCAGGCCCATCAGCAGGCCGCTGCCGGCGAAGAGGCCGGTCTCCATCACGCCGGCCCCGCCGATCGGCAGGCCCACGGCCAGGAGCTCGCGCAGGAGGCGCAGGTCCGGGCGGAGCCGGAGGGGCAGGAGGTAGCGCCGGAAGCGCGGCGAGAGCAGGCACCAGGCGAGCAGGATCAGGAACATGGCGGCATGCGCCAGGGCCGAGGCGATGCCGGAGCCCAGCACCTCCAGCCGCGGCAGGCCGAAGGCACCGAAGATCAGGCCGTAGGCCAGGACGGCATTGAGCGGGACGACGATCAGCGTCGCAGCCAGCACTGGCCGGCCGGCGCCGAAGGCGGTCGTGAAGCAGCGCAGCAGCACCACGCCCAGCATCGCCGGCAGGCCCCAGAGCAGGCCCAGGATGAAGAGGCGCGTGGTGTCGAGAAGGGCCGGGTCCTGGCCCAGCGCCAGGAGGATCGGCCGCGCCTGGCTCATGACCAGCATCAGCGGGAGCGAGATGCCGAGGACGAGCAGGAAGCCCTGCTGCAGGACCCGGCGGACGCGCAGGGGCCGGCCGGCGCCTACCGCCTGGGCGAAGAGCGGCGAGGTGGCGCTGACCACGCCAAGCCCGAACATGAAGAGGAAGAAGAACAAGGCAAGGCCGAGGCTGGCCGCGGCCAGGGGCTCGGGCCCGAGCCAGCCGAGCAGCAGCACGTCGGTGGTGTTGATCGCGATCTGGCCCAGCTGCGTGGCCGCCAGCGGCCCCGCCAGCTTCAGCATGGCCAGCGCTTCGGCGCGCACAAGCCGTGGCGACGCGGGCGTGCCTTCGCCCGCGACGGCGGTGGAGAGCATGATTGGTGATCCAAAAGCCCGAGCGGGCGCAAGATAGACGGGGATGCCCGCGGGTGGCTAG
>CAWHNT010000033.1:0-42669 GCA_963830775.1 uncultured Alphaproteobacteria bacterium
TGGAGCCGATGGGGGTCGAACCCACGACCTCTAGAGTGCGATTCTAGCGCTCTCCCAACTGAGCTACGGCCCCAGCCCGGGCGTTTGTATGGTGACCGGGTTCGGTTAAGTCAAGGTCGGCGCCGGCAGCACCGGCCATGGATGCGGTCACGCAGCCCGCGGCACCACCTCGTGCTCGAGCCGGCCGCCGAGGGTGTCCTCGGCCCGGTCGAGATCGTACCGCGACTGCAGGTTCATCCAGAATTGCGCCTCCATGCCGAAATAGCGGCCGAGGCGCAGCGCCGTCTCGGCCGTCACCGCACGACGGCCATGCACGATCTCGCCGATCCGCTGCGGCGGCACGGAGATCGCATGTGCCAGCGCATACTGGCTGATGCCAAGCGGCTTCAGGAAATCCAGGAGCAGGATCTCGCCCGGATGGACCGGTGCGAGCTTCTCGTCGGACATCGCTCATCCCCTGTGATAGTCGACAAGCTCGACATCGAACGCATCACGGTTCCGCCACACGAAACAGAGGCGCCATTGGTCGTTGACGCGGATACTGTGCTGACCAGCACGATCGCCGCGCAGCAGCTCGAGCCGGTTCCCCGGCGGTACGCGGAGGCTGTCGAGGTCAGTCGCGGCATCGATCTGCCTGAGCTTGCGGAGAGCGATCCGTTGCAGCTCGGCGGGCAACCCCTTCGCGGGCTTCCGGTAGAACAACCTCTCAGTCCGCTTGTCGGCGAAGCTCTTGATCACGTATGGCATAATAACGCCAAGCGTGACTAGAGGCAAGGCTCAAGGGACGGCACGCCCTTGCCGCCCCGGCACCCCGCCGCTAGCCTGACCGGACAGGCTGGGGAGGCAAAAGCATGCGGGCCGGGTGGCGGGCTTGAGCGGGATCGCGCGTCTCGAGGGCCTGCCGATCATCGCCGTGCTGCTGGCGCTCACGGCCGTGTTCATGGCGGCGGCACCGCAGGTCTTCCTGGGCCCGCGGATCTATCTCTCGTTCCTCACGACCGTGCCGCCCGTGCTGCTCCTGGCGCTCGGGCTGACGCTGGTCATCACTGCGGGCGAGATCGACCTCTCCTTCCCCTCCGTGATCGCCTTCTCGGGTTACCTCCTGGCCTATGCGGTCAAGGACCTGGGCCAGCCATGGCTGGGCGTGCCGCTGGCGCTTCTGGGCGGGGCGCTCGTGGGCTTCGTCAACGGCTTCATCGTGGCCGTGATCGGCGTGCCGTCGATCATCGCCACGCTGGCGACCCAGTTCTTCTGGGGCGGCCTCACCACCGGCTTGTCGGGCGGCACCTCCTATTCCCTGCGCACGGTCGACCAGTCCTGGGTCCACACGCTGTTCGTCGGCCGGATCGCCGACTTCCCGGTGCAGTTCCTGTGGGCGCTGGGGATCACGCGTGCTGCTCTGGCTGATCTTGAACCGGCACCGGTTCGGCGAGCACCTGCTGTTCATCGGCGACAACCAGTCGGTGGCACGGGTGGTCGGCATCCAGGTCGAGCGCGAGCGGATCAAGCTGTTCACGCTCATGGGCGTGCTCGGCGCGCTGGCGGCCGTGATCCTGACGCTCGAGAACAAGAACTTCTTCAACACCCAGGGCCAGGGCTACCTGCTCACCGCCCTGGCGGCCGTGTTCATCGGCGGCACCTCGATCTTCGGCGGCCAGGGGACCATCGTCGGCTCGTTCGCCGGCGCCTTCATCATCATCATGATCGAGGCCGGGCTCGTGGCCACCGGCATCCAGGGCTTCTGGGTCCGCGCGGTCGTGGGCGTGGTGTTCCTGGCCGCGGTCGTCTTTCATCTCGTCGTCGAGGACCGGGGCCGGGTCATGGAGATGTGGCGCCGCCTCCGGTCTCCTGCGATGAGGGGCGTCAGGGAGGAAAAGGATCATGCTGCGCAACCGTCTCTTGGCCGCCCTGCCGGCGGTCCTGCTCGCGGCCGCGGCCCACGCCCAGTCGACCGAGGGTCCGCTGGGCGAGGGCATGACCATGTACATGCAGATGGGCGGCAATCCCGGCGACGGCGCCACCTGGGCCCGGCAGACCGGGGCCGCCGACGCCGCCAAGGCGTTCGGCATCAAGCTGATCGAGCAGTTCTCGGCCTGGGCGCCGGAGAAGATGCTGGACCAGTTCCGCGAGGCCGCGGCCGCCAGCCCCACCTGCATCGGCATCATGGGCCATCCGGGCAACGGCGCCTTCGCCGATCTGGTCGAGCAGGCGCGCTCGCAGAAGATCATCGTCACCAGCGGCAACGCACCCCTGACCGAGCTCTTCGCCAAGTTCCAGGCGGAGGGCTTCGGCTATGCCGGCGTGGAGCTCTATGCCGGCGGGGCGCTGACCGCACAGAAGATGATCGAGCAGGGCAAGCTCAAGGCGGGCGACAAGGCGCTGGCCTATGGCCTGCTCTCCGAGGCCGAGCGTGGCATGTCGGACCGCGGCCTCAAGGAGACCCTGGAGAAGGCCGGGCTCAAGGTCGACTATATCGAGATCAGTGCGGAGGTGAACTCGGACAGCAGCCTCGCCGTGCCGATCCTCACCGCCTACCTCGCCAACAACCCCGACGTGAAGGCGATCGGCACCCAGCATGGCGGGGTGACCTCGCAGATCCCCAAGGCCCTGGAGCAGGCCGGCAAGCAGCCGGGCGAGGTGGTCGTGGGCGGGATCGACCTGGCGCCCGCCACCATCGACGGGCTGGAGAAAGGCTGGATCAGCGTCACCCTCGACCAGCAGCTCTATCTCCAGGGCTTCCTGCCGGTGACCCAGTGCGTGCTGTCGGCCAAATACGGCTTCACGGGCGTCGCCGTGAACACGGGTGCCGGCGTGGTCACGCCGCAGACGATCGGGGCGCTGATCCCGCTGATCGAGAAGGGCATCCGCTAGGCCGGAACTCCCCTGCGGCGCGGCTGGTTGAGGACCCTGAGCCTGGGCCGCGTCGCGGGGAGCCGGAAGCTTGACCAGCACGATTGCCGTGACGCCGGTGCGCGAGCGACTCCGGCGCGACTGGCCTTACCTCGTCGCGGCCGGCCTCGTCACGGCAGTTGTTCTGCTCGTGCTCTGGTTCGCCGGGCGCACCTTGCTGCTGCTCGGTGCGGGCATCCTGGTTGCCACGGCCCTGCACGGTGCCAGCTCGGGCCTGGCGCGGCTCAGCGGTATCGGCCGGCGCTGGTGCCTTGCGCTGGTCTGCCTTGTCCTGCTCGCGGCCGTGATCGCGGCCGCCTACTTCGCCGTGCCCGAGATCGCTCCGCAGGTGACGGACCTTCTCGGGCGGATACGGGACGCCTGGGGCGAGTTCAGCCGGCGCGTGGACGACTTCGCCCTCGGACGGGAGGCGCTCCAGCAGCTCGAGGACCAGGCGGCGAGCCAGGGTGCCTCGGGACTGGGCCAGGCGGTGCAGCATGTGGTGGGCTTCGCCGCCGCGACCGCGACGGGGATCACCGAACTCGGCATCGTCTTCGTGCTGGGCCTCTATCTGGCCATCGACCCTGACGTCTATGTTCGCGGCATGCTGCGCCTCCTCCCCCCAGGCACGGCGCGGCCGCGCGCGGGAGATCCTGCTCGAGATCGGGCGCACGCTGCAGGAATGGCTCGTGGGCCAGCTCGTCGCCATGACCATGGTCGGGGTCGTCACGGGCCTCGGCCTGTGGCTCGTCGGCGTGCCGCAGGCCCTGGTGCTGGGCATCCTCACCGGCCTCTTCGACTTCATCCCGAATGTCGGGCCCATCCTCGCGGCCGTGCCCGGCCTGATCGCCGCCTCCTCCGTGAGCAGCTCTCACGTGCTCTATGCGCTCATCGTCTACGCGCTGGCGCAGGCGGCCGAGAACAACCTGATCGTGCCCTTGGTCCAGCGCCGGGCGGTGGACCTGCCACCGGCCGTCACCATGGTGGCGCTGGTCGTGATGGGTTTCCTGGGCGGCCTGCTGGGCCTGCTGCTGGCGGTACCGCTGGCGGCGGCGCTCACGGTGGCCGTCCGCATGGCCTATGTCGAGGACGTGCTGGGCGACCGGATCGACTGAAAAGGAGGGCGCCCCGAGGCAGAGCCCCGGGGCGCCCGGCGATCAGCTTACGAGGTGGCGATCATCAGTGCGCCGCCGCCCCTGTGGCGCCGAGGCCGGTCTGGGAGCGGACATACTGGGCAGCGAAAGCCCGTTCCTCGGCCCTGGCCACGGCACTGTGGTCCAGTACCGAGAACAGCCACGTGCCGACGAAGGCGATGGTCATCGAGAACAGAGCTGGGTTGTCGTAGGGGAAAATCGCTGTGGGATAACCCAGCGTCTGCACCCAGACCGTCTTGCTCAGCACGACCATGACGATGGCGCTGATGAGGCCAAGGAAGCCACCGATCAGGGCACCCTTGGTGGTCAGCTTCGACCACAGCATGGAGAGCAGGAGTACCGGGAAGTTGCACGACGCCGCCACGGCGAAGGCCAAGCCCACCATGAAGGCGACGTTCTGCTGCTCGAACAGGTAGCCCAGGATGATGGCGACGATGCCGAGCACCACGGTGGCGATCTTCGAGACCCGGATCTCGTCCACGTCCGTGGCCCGGCCCTTGGCGATCACCGAGGCGTAGAGGTCGTGGCTCACCGCCGTGGCACCAGCCAGCGTCAGGCCCGCCACCACGGCCAGGATGGTGGCGAAGGCCACGGCCGAGATGAAGCCCAGGAAGAGCGAGCCGCCGATCGCCTCGCTGAGATGGATGGCCGCCATGTTGCTGCCGCCGATCAGGTCCTTGATCTTGTCGTAGGGGGTGCCGTCGGCGTGGAGGTGGTAGAAGTTCGGGTTGTCCATCAGGAAGATGATGGCGCCGAAGCCGATGATGAAAGTGAGGATGTAGAAGTAGCCGATGAAGCCGGTGGCGTAGAACACCGACTTGCGGGCCGCCTGGGCATCGGCGACGGTGAAGAACCGCATCAGGATGTGCGGCAGGCCGGCGGTGCCGAACATCAGCGCCATGCCCAGCGAGATGGCGGAGATGGGATCGCTCACGAGGGCACCCGGGCCCATGATCGCCTGGCCCTTCGGGTGGATCTGCACCGCGGCCTCGAACATCGCCACGGGCCCGTAGGACCAGAGCACCATGAAGGCCATGAAGGAGGCCCCGGCCAGCAGCATGCAGGCCTTGATGATCTGCACCCAGGTGGTGGCCAGCATGCCGCCGAAGGTGACGTAGGCGATCATCAGGATGCCGACCAGGACGACGGCGTAGAGATAGGGCAGGCCGAACAGCAGCTCGATCAGCTTGCCCGCGCCGACCATCTGCGCGATCAGGTAGAAGGCCACGACCACGAGCGTGCCGGTGGCGGAGAGGATGCGGATCGGCGTCTGCTGCAGGCGGTAGGAGGCGACGTCGGCGAACGTGTACTTGCCGAGGTTGCGCAGGCGCTCGGCGATCAGGAACAGGACGATCGGCCACCCCACCAGGAAGCCCATCGAGTAGATCAGGCCGTCGAAGCCCGAGGTGAAGACGAGGCCGGCAATGCCCAGGAACGAGGCGGCCGACATGTAGTCACCGGCAATGGCGAGACTGTTCTGGAAGCCGGTGATGCCACCGCCGGCGGCATAGAAGTCGGCCGCCGACTTGGTCTTCGAGGCCGCCCACTTGGTGATGAAGAGCGTAGCCAGGACGAAAGCCAGGAACATGATGATGGCGGGCCAGTTCGAGCGACTCGCGCGCCTCGCCCGAGATCGGCTCCGCCGCCATCGCCGCGAGCGGCAGGGCCAGGGCAAGGACCAGGCCTGCCGCCACGGCCCGAAGACTGGTGCCGCGCATCACTTCACCTCCCGCAGGATGTCGGCGTTGAGACGGTCGAAGGTGGCGTTCGCCTTGGCGACATAGATCCCGGTGAGGACGAACGCCGAGACGATGACGAACAGGCCCAAAGGAATCCCGATCGTCACCACGCTCCCGCCGATCGGCGTGGCAAGGAAGCCCTTGCCGAAGGCCACCAGGAGAACGAAGCCGAAATAGATGACGAGCATCGCAATCGTCAGGATCAAGGCGAAGCGTCCACGGACCTCGATCAGCTCGCGGAACTTCGGATTACTTTCGATACGCTGATAGGCTCCCGGATCCATTGATGCCTCCGCTGTCCGGATCTGACGCATCGGCGCCATTGGAAGTGCATTTACCGGAAGGGCGGCGGCCAAACTCATGCGGCACGTTGTCCAGAAAGTTCCCTGCCCGCGTCGACCTGCCACATCAGGCCACGACGAAGTCATTGCACAGTAAGGGTTCCTGCTTTTCTTCTGGACGACATGACGCAGGGAGGCGGTGCCGGGGATGGCCTGACGCGACGAGTGGCGGCATGATCGGCCGGCACGGATCAGGAGGACGGATGATGGGAAGCGAGCGCTTCCGCAGGCTCGACGAGCAGGTCTACGTGGCCCCGCAGCTGGTGGCGGCCGATTTCGAGGCGGCGCGTGCCGCCGGGGTGCGGACCATCATCAACAATCGGCCGGACGGCGAGGCACCGGACCAGCTCCCCTCTGCCGAGGCGGCCCGGCTCGCGGAAGCTGCCGGCCTCGACTATGTCCACATCCCGGTCCCGAGCGGCGGCATGACCCGCTCCCATGTGGACGCGTTCGCGGATGCTCTGGCGGGGCGCCAGGGCCCCTTCCTCGCCTACTGCCGCTCGGGCACCCGCTGCTGCCACCTGTGGGCCTTCACCGCGGCACGCCAGACGCCGGTCGACGGCGTGATCGAGAGTGCCGCCCGCGCCGGGTACGACCTGGAAGGGGCGCGCCATGTCCTGGAGCAGGTAGCGGAAGAGGCTCGTCAGCCGACCGCCGGCCAGAGATAGAGGGCGAAGAACGCGGCCGCGAGGCCGGGCCCGAGAGGCAGGGCGGTGTCGCCGCGCATCGGCGCGCGCAAGGCGAGCGCGGCGGCGAGCGTCACCAGGGCTGCCAGCAGCAGGAGCGTCGGCAGCGGCTGCCATCCGAGCCAGGCACCGGCAGCGGCGGCGAGCTTGGCGTCGCCCAGGCCCAGGCCCTCGCGGTGGCGGACCGCCCGGTAGACGAGACCCAGCCCATAGAGGCCCAGAAAGCCCGTGAGCGCACCGAGGCTGGAATCGGCAACGTCAGGAGCCTGCATCGACCAGCCCGATGCGGCGAGGGCCAGCCCTGCCAGCACGAGCGGCAGCGTCAGCGGGTCGGGGAGCAGGAAGCAGCGGAGGTCGATCAGCGCCAGCGCCAGCAGCCACCAGCCGAGCATGGCCGCGAGCAGAGCCTCGGCGGGCGGGAGCAGGACGAAGCAGGCCGCACCGATGATGGCGGCCGTGAGCTCGACCGCGGGGTAGTAGGCGCTGATCGGGGCGGCGCAGAAGCGGCAGCGGCCGCCGCGGGCGAGGTAGCTCAGGAGCGGGACGAGATCGGCCGCCTTCAGACGTGTGCCGCAGGCGGGGCAGGCCGAGCGGCCGCGAGCGAGGGCCGCCCAGTCCTCCGGTGCCCGCAGGGCCAGCGTGCCGACGAAGCTGCCGATGCAGGATCCCAGGACGAGCCCTAGCGCAAGCTGCCCCAGCGCTTGCCCGATCGGCTCACTCCCACTCGACGGGTGCCGTGGCGGTACCGACCGGCGCCATCGAGGGACGGGGTGCCGGGGGCTCGGGGGCCGGGCGCTGGCTCGGCACGGGCGCCCTGGCGAGGTCGAAGCCGTTGCGCGGCGGCGCACCCGGCATCGCCACCGGCCGGGCCGGTGCCGCAGCGAGCAGCATCGGCTCCTGGGGCGGAACCTCGGCCGGGCGGGCTGCGGGCCGTGGCGCCGGCACGGTGGGTCTGGGTTCGGGTGCCGCGGGCGGCGGAGATGGTGGCGGCAGGACCGCTGCCACTGCCGGCTGCGGCTCGGCCGGGGGCGGCGGCGCAGGTTGCACGACCGGCGGTGCCACGGCCTGCTGCTGCTCCTCCGGCCGAGCGGCGGCGGCTCCGGCGGGGCCGCAGCCTCGCGCTGCTCGGGCACGGGCGGCGGCTGCACCACCGGCGCCGGCGGCACCTCGACCTCGCGTTCGGCAGATGCGGCCGGCGGCCCGGCGCCGACCAGATCGGGCAGCCACTCCTCGGGCACGCCCTGCTGGCGGGCCTGGCGCGCCCACTCGGGCGAGATGGCGGCCGGCGCCTGCCCGAACGTGCCCGGCGGCACCACCGGCTGCGGGCCTGCCGGTGCCGGGACCGGCACCGGAACGGGCTCCTGGGAGGGCAATGGAGCCATTGGCTGCGGCACTGGCGGCAGGGCTGCCTGGGGCGAGAGCGGCCGCAGCGAGCGCAGGCGTGCGCGCAGCTCGTCGCTGACATCGCCCGCATCCTGCGCGTTGCGGATCACGCGCGGAGTGATGAAGACGATCAGCTCGGTGCGGCGGTTGGTGATGTTGGTCGAGCCGAACAGGCTGCCCACGACCGGGATCTCGCCCAGGACCGGCACCCGGTCGCGGTTGCGGGTCTCGGCATCCTCGATCAGCCCACCCAGCACCACCGTCTGGCCGCTCTGCACGGCAACCCGGCTCGTGATCTTGCGCTGGGTGATGGTCGGCGTGAGGTCGCCCGTGGCAGCCTGCGCCGCATCGGCGACGCGGCTCACCTCCTGGGCGATGTCGAGGCTCACCGCCCCGTCGACATTGATCCGGGGCCGCACCTGCAGGATGACGCCGGTGTTGCGGTACTCGATGCTGTTGACGACTGGCGCATCGACATCCTCGACGCTCACGGCCTGGCGGGTGGTGATCGGCACCTCGTCGCCCACGGTGAGCGTGGCCTCGCGATTGTCCTGAACCACTACCGACGGCGATGACAGCACCTTGACATCGGTCACCCGCGACAGGGCGTCGATCGTGACGTTCGAGTTGCCGCCGGTATAGAGGAAGTTGAAGCCGGGAATGATCGCCAGCGGGTCGATGCCCGAATCACCGCTCGCCTGTGCGCCGCTGTTGAAGCCGAAGGCGATGCCCTCGTTCTTGATGAAATACTGCACGCCGTAACGGAGCGCGTTGTTGAGCAGGACCTCGGCGATCGTGGCCTCGATCAGGACCTGAAGCGGGGCGATGTCGAGGCGCAGCAGCGTCGATTCCATGGTCTCGAACGAGGCCGGTGTGGCGCGAATCAGGAGCGAGTTGTTGGCCTTGTTGGCCACGACCTTGATCCCGCCCGGCAGGGTCGGGCTCGGCGAGGCCGAGGCGGAAGCCTGTGTCGGCCTGCCGCTGCCGTCATCGCCGTCGCCCGAATCGTCGCTGTCCGATGAATCCTGCGAATCCGGTGCCAGGGAAGCCGGTCCTACGGGGGCTGGCCCGAAGCCGGTCTCGCCGCCACCGCCGGCCGGCCCCTCGCTGTAGACGTCGTTGATCATCTTCGCGACGTCTTCGGCCACGGCGTGCTTCAGGTTGTAGACGTAGAACTGCGTGCCCACGGTGCGGCCGCGGTCGAGCCGGGCCACCCAGCGCTCCACCTCCTCGATCTGGCCGGGATTGGTGCCCACGGCGAGGACCGCGTTGAGCCGGGCCACCGGCACGAAGCGGACGAGGGTGGTGTCGGTGGTGTTGGGATCGAGCGAGCCGAAGATCGTCTGCAGCTCGGGGATCACGGCCTCGGGCGTGCTCACCCGCAAGGGAAAGATGCCGATCGACTTGTCGGCCAGCCAGTTCACGTCGAGGTCGGCCAGCATGTCGACCACCGACTGGCGCTCGCTATGCGTGCCGGCGAAGAGGAGCAGGTTGCGGCTGGCGTCGATCCGGATGTCCTCGGGCGTGGACACGAGCGGCTGGATGAACTGGGCCGCGGCCGTCGAACTCACGTTGCGCAACGGCACCACGGTGATGCCGTAGCCGGGCCGCACCGTCGGCGCCCGGCCGCCCACGGGCGCCACCTCGGCATTGGCTGGTGCGTTCTCGAGCGGCAGGATCTGGAAGGTGTCGGCACCGACCTGGACCAGCGTGGCGCCGTTGCCGCGCAAGGCCGAACTCGAGGACGTTGAGCAGGTCGGATTCCGAGATCGGGGCCGTGCTGGCCAGCGTTATCTCGCCGTTTACTTGGGGGTCGATGGTGTAGTTCTTGCGCAGTACATCGCCCAGGATGACCCGCACCGCCTCGCGGATGTCGGCCCGGTCGAAGTTCAAGGTGACACCGTCCTCCGCGCGGACGGCCGCCCGGCTGCCGCCGCCCACGGCCCGCCTGGCGCTGGCACCGTAGATCTCGGCCCTGGCCATCGCCGAGCCGTTCTCGGGCGCACCTGTCGACGTGCTTCCCACCGTCGGCGGAATCGCACCTCGCCCACCGGCCGGCGGCTGGAAGGAGACGCTGTTCAGGCTGTCGACGATACCCGAGCGTTCCGGCGGCTCCACGCAAGCGGTGAGCACGCTGAGGAGGAGGAAGGCGAGAAGGCGGGCGGCAAAGGGGTTCGGCAGTGAAGCCTTCATTGTCCTGACCGGCGGCAGGGTACACGCCGCCGCACCATCGGGCACGGCGACCGGTCTGTCCGCTCTGAGTGTTGTCCTTGGCTACGCTTCCGACGGCGGCCGGACCCTATCCCAGCTCCGGCTCGCGGTAAACTGGTTAAATTCAATCAGCCCGGTAATTTAGACGAGCGAACTCAACCAACCTGTCGAGCGAGATGGTCCGGGTTGCTGATTGCCAGCCAATTCCTCACTGCCGCTTCCAGGATAGGACGCAATTCCGTGGCTTGGCCCTTGTCCCAGGCACCAGCCCGGATCTCGCGGCAGAGACGGCGACGAAGCTCGTCCAAAGGGCTCCCGCTGGCACCGAGCAGGGCCGCCAGGGCCGCCCGCTCCGCCTCGCGACCGGCGGCGCCCAGGCGCAGCTCGCGCGTGGCGATCGCCAGCGCGTTGGCGACCATCGCACCCTGGTAGCGGCGCTCGGGCGGGAGGGCCGGCAGCAGCTCGCCGCGCAGCACGCCGCGGGTGACCTCCAGCAGGTCCGGCGTGGCGTCGAGCCAGCTCAAGGGGTGCCCTCCTCGATCTCGCGGATGCGGTTCAGCAGATCCAGCTCCAGCACCGGCAGCACATGCGCGGTCAGCGCCAGCTCCAGCGATGCCTCGCCGGCCCGGAAATGGCGCGCCGCCTGCATCAGCGCGATCACGGCCCAGCGCACCGTGCCCATCACCTCCCAATACGGAACGGCGGCGCGGTCCACGGGCCAGTCGGCGGCAGCCTCGTAGCCGTCGAGGAACCCTGCCCGCGAGCCGATGCCGCCGGCCTCGCGCTCGTCGGCGCCGAACCGCCAGTAGCGCACCAGCATCCAGCCGAGATCCTCGTGCGGGTCGCCGAAGGCCGCGAACTCCCAATCCAGGATCGCCGCCAGCTCACCCTCGTGGACGAGGTAGTTGCCGGTGCGGAAGTCGGCATGGACGAGACAGACCCGGCCCGGCGGCGGTGCGTTGAGCTCGAGCCAGCGCAGCGCCCACTCCAGCACCGGCTCCGCCACCTCCATGGCGTCGAGGTGGCGGCGATACTCCGCGACGCGCGCCAGCGCCGGTGATCCCTCGGGCACCGGGATGAACTCGAGCCCCGGCACGGGCGGTGTCAGGCGGTGCAGCCGTGCCAGCTCCCGGGCCAGGCGCGACCGCCAGCCGATCACCGCCGGCCAGCACCATCGGATCGCGCACGACCCGGTTGCCGCGCGCCTCGCCCGGCACCCGCCGCATCAGGTAGAAGCTGCGGCCGAGCACGCCCGTGTCGTCGCACCGGCACCATGGCTCGGGCACGGTGACGCCGGCGGCGTGGGCCACCTCGAGGATGCGATGCTCCTGCGCCCGGCCCCAGCTCACGGCCACGCCCGAGGGGGCGTCGGTGCGCAGCACCACCGCATGCCTGCCCGCCCGCGGCCCGCCCTCGATCTCGAGATCGAGCGCCAGGTTCTCCTGGATCGCACCGCCGGAGAGGCGCTCGCTGCCCAGCACCCGCACGGAGCGGGCAGCCGATGGCAGCGGCGAGCCAGCTCTCCAGCCGGCCCACGGCCTCCGCGTTCAGCTCCATGCGAAGAACCCGCCGCTGTCGCGCAGGAGCTCGCGCGCCACCACCATCCGGTGCACCTCGGAAGCACCGTCGACCAGCCGCGCCTGGCGGGCGTAGCGGTACATCCACTCCAGAGGCGTGTCCTTGGAGTAGCCCTTGGCACCCAGGAGCTGGATCGCCGTGTCGACCGCCCGGTGCAGGGCGTCGGCGACCTGGATCTTGGCCATCGACACCTCCGCCCGCGCCATCCCGCCCTGCTCGAGCCGGAAGGCCGCGCGCATGGTCAGCAGGCGGCCGATCTCGATCCCCATCGCGGCCTCGCCGAGCAGGCCCTGCACGCTCTCCTTCTCGCCCAGAAGCTGCCCGAAGGCCCGCCGCTCGCGCGATATAGGGCAGGGCGATCTCCAGCGCCCGGCGCGCCATGCCGAGCCAGCGCATGCAGTGGGTGAGCCGCGCGATGCCGAGGCGGATCTGGGTCACCTTCATCCCCAGCCCCTCGCCCAGGAGCACGTTCTCCAGCGGCACCTCGAGCCCGTCGAACTCGAGCTCGCAATGCCCGCCATGCTCCTCCGGGCCCATGATCGGGATCCGGCGCAGGATGCGCCAGCCGGGCTGGTCCTGGTGGAACAGCATGGCGGTGAGGCCGCGGCGCGGGTCGTCGGAGGTGCGCGCCAGCAGGATGAAGTGGGCCGCACCCTCGGCCCCGGTGATGAACCATTTGCGCCCGCGCACGACGTAGCGGTCGCCCCGGCGCTCGGCCCGGGTCAGCATCATGCCGGCGGGGTCGGAGCCCGAGCCCGGGCGCCGGCTCGGTCATGACGATGGCGGAGCGGACCCGGCCGTCGACGATCGGCTGCAGCCAGCGCTCCTTCTGCTCGGCCGTGCCGACCTTCTCCAGCACCAGCATGTTGCCGTCGTCGGGTGCCGCGCAGTTGCAGGCGACCGGCCCGAAGCGCGCGCGGCCCAGCTCCTCGTAGACCACCGCCATGCCGACCGGCCCCAGGCCCTGGCCGCCGCGCGCCCGCGGCATCTGCGGCGACCACAGGCCACGCGCCCGCGCCTGCTCGCCCAGCCCGGGCAGGAGATCCTCGCGGATGTTCTCGCCCTCGCCGAACGTGGCCGGGTCCTCCTCGAGCGGGAGCAGGACCTCCGTCCACGAAGGCGGACGCGCGCTGACGCAGCTGCTCGAGCTCGGCCGGTAGGCGAAGGTCCATCGTGGCGGCCCGCTTGGTCGGTGCGAAACGCGCGGTCACTTGCACAAGGTGGACCTGCGGGCAAGGCCGCCGCCGGGTCTCGTGGCCCAGTGGCCACAGACCGGCCCGGAGCGCTGGCCGCAAGCGCGGCGCCGTTGTGCGGCTGGCGGCGACCACTAAGCTGACATGCCTCGGGAGGGGATGGAGATAACGTGATGGCGCGCGCTCTTCTTTCGGCCGGGTTCATTGCCGCGGCTCTGGCCGCAGCAATGCCGGCGGCTGCCATCGAGCTGCCCACGGGCATCGACAGCGCCGCCCAGGGCACCTCTTCCACCCCCTCGCCGCGCCGTCTTGCCGTGGGCGCCGGCATCGCCGTGGCACCGGACTATGAGGGCTCGGACGATTACGGCCTGGTACCGGTCTGGAACCTGCGCGCGGGCGACCTATTCCACCCCGAGACCTTCGTCCAGATCACCGGCCTCAGCCTGCGCTCCAACCTCCTGGCCGACGAGCACTTCCGGCTCGGCGTCTCCGGGCGCTATCTGGGCGACTACGACGATGTCGACGACAGCAAGGTCAATGACCTCGACATCGACGACACGCTGCTGTTCGGGCTCACCGTCGGCTACGATTTCCGCCGCGGGCTGCGCAACGACGCCGCAATCGAGCTCGACGCCCAGTACGACATCCTGGAAGGGAATGGCGGCGTGCTCACCCCGCGCTTCCGCTGGCGCAACCCGATAGCGCAGCGCATGGCCGTGGAGAGCACGCTCTCCGCGACCTGGGCCAGCGAGGACTATCTGGACAACCGGTTCGGCATCGGCAGCCAGGATGCCCAGCGTAGCGGGCTCGGCCGCTACGACGCCGATGCCGGCTTCAAGAACGCCACGCTTACCGGCTCCCTAAGCTACCAGCTCAACCCGGCCTGGTCGGTGACCGGGCTGGCCGCCTTCACCCGCATGCTGGGCGACGCCGAGGACAGCCCGGTGGTCGACGATCGCGGCGAGCCCAACCAGCTTCTGGGCGGCGTCCTCGTCAACCTCCTCTTCTGAGCCGGGCCCCTACCTTCCCTCAGCTCTTGGCCATGAACTTGGCCGGCATCAGGATCTTGTTCTCCATCCGCTGGATCAGCGGCGTTTGCTTCTTCAGGAACTCGCCCCACTCCGGATCGGCCGCGAGCTTCGCCCGCCGCTGCGCCCGGTCCTCGAGGCTCTCATAGCCCCACATGTGCACGACCTGGTTGAGCTGGCCGATATCCATCGAGATGTACCAGCCGAGCGGCGCCCCCAGGTGCCGCGACTGCACCGCCAGACCCTCGCGCTCGTAGCGGTCGACATACTCGTTCATCTTGCCCGGATGCAGCGTGTAGGTCCGGTGGTCGACGATCATGGTGTCCTCCCTGCTGACGGCGCCGGAAGCTAGCCAAGCGGGGCAGGGTCGTCCACGGGTGTTGGAGAAATGGCTGAGGCGCTACATGGCCCCTTGGCATTCCGACGCCTGGGCGAGCTTGGCCTTGTTCTCGAGCCTGACAAGACCACCGCCCACGGCCGGCCGTTGCTAGAGTTCTGACCGCCACCCACGACCTCTGATCTCCGCATCGCGTCAGACAGCGGAAGAGAGATGACAGCACCCTAGCCGGCCAGCCGAACCTAACGCAGGGCCGTGATGCCGATCCTGCGATGGTGGCCGCCTGCGTTCTCCGCTAGGTCGACGGCGAGCGATCAGCGGGGCGGATTGGATGGCCGTCGCAGCATCGGCGGTGACGGGCGTCGTCTCGCCGCTTCATGGCGTCATGCTGGCGCTGGCGGCCTTCGCCCTGTTCACCGGCATGGACACCAGCATCAAGCTCCTGGGCGGGCGCTACCACGTCCTGCAGGTGATCTTCGTCAACTCCGCCTTCGGCCTCGCGACGGTGCTGGTGATCGCCGGCCTGCGCGGCGGCTATGCCCGGCTGCGCACGACCCAGCCGCGCCTGCATGCCCTGCGCTGGCTCGTCTCCCTCGCCGGTGGCGCGGCCTTCTTCTGGTGCTACCCGCGCCTGCCCCTGGCCGACATCTACGCCGTCATCTTCACCGCCCCGCTCCTGATCACCGCCCTCTCGGTGCCGCTCCTGGGCGAGCAGGTTGGCTGGCGCCGCTGGTCGGCCGTGGCCGTGGGCTTCGCGGGCGTGCTGATCATCCTCGACCCCGGCCACGGTGCCGTCACCCTGCCGGCGGCCGTGGCCCTCCTGGGGGCCACCTTCCACGCCCTCAACATGATCCTGGTCCGCAAGCTCGGCGCACGGCCGGAGCCGGTCGAGATCCTGGGCGTGGTCGGGAACGGGCTCTCGCTGGTCGCCCTGGCACCCGTCATGCTCCTGGTCTGGCGCACGCCCTCGCTGCACGATCTGGGCCTCTCCGCGTTCGCCGGCACGATCGCGGGCTCGGGCTTCCTGCTCCTGGCGCAGGCCTTCCGCTCGGCACCGGCGGCCCTGATCGCACCCTTCCAGTACAGCCAGATGCTCTACGGCATCCTGGCCGGGCTCCTGGTCTTCGGTGACGTGCCGCAGCCGCGCATGCTGGTCGGGGCCGCGATCATCGTCCTGAGCGGCCTCTACATCCTCCGCCGCGAGCGCCGCACCGCGGGCCAGCACGCGTGACCGCTCCGGAGATACGTTCCCGGCCGATGCTGGCGGCCGTCCTGGCGCTCGTGGGCTACGCCATCTTCAGCGGCATGGACACGGTGGTGAAGCTGCTCTCGGCCCGGCTGCCGCCGGTCGAGATCCTGTTCTTCGTCTCCCTCCTGGCACCCCTGCCCGGCGTGGCGCTGGCCATGGCCCGCGGCCAGGCATGGCGCCTGCGCCCGCGCTCCTGGGGGCTCCAGATCGTGCGCGGCTTCTCCATGCTGGTCGGCGCCGGCTCGGCCTACACCGCCTACGCCATCCTGCCCCTGGCCGACGCCTACGCCATCGCTTTCACCCAGCCTTTGATCACGGCCCTGATCGCCATCCCCATCCTGCACGAGCGGATCGGCTGGCGGCGCTGGGCCGCGATCGCGTTCGGCTTCCTGGGCGTGCTGGTGGTGCTTCGCCCCGGCGGCGGCCTGGCCCTTGCCGGCGTGCTCGCCGCCTGCATGAACGCGCTCTTCGTCTCCATGGCCAACGTCCTCATCCGCCGCATGGACCCGCGCGAGACCGCAGAGGCCTGCCTCCTCATGCACTCGCTCTGCGTGGCGGCCGGGACCGCGCTCATCCTGCCCTGGCTGTGGCAGGCACCCACCACCGGCGAGGTCGCCCTCCTCCTCCTGGCCGGCGTCTGCAACGGGGTGGCGTTCCTGCTCGTGATCCTGGCCTTCCAGCTGGCGCAGGCCGCCTTCGCGGCCCCCTTCCAGTACAGCCAGATGCTCTACGCGATCCTGGCCGGCCTCCTCGTCTTCGGCGACCAGCCCAGCCTCGGCATGCTCGTGGGTGCCGCCATCGTCATCGCCAGCGGCCTCTACATCCTCACCGACGAGCGGCGCCGGGGCGGCGCGGCCACCTGATTCAGGCTGGGATGGGTCGGGTCAGCCGTTTCTGGCCTTCGACGAAGCGGGCAAGGGTCGGGGAGAGCACGCCGCGCGGGATCATGGCCTCGACGAGCTGGAAGCGGCCGCGGCTCGCGGCTGCCTGGTCCAGGGCCTGGGCCAGCTCGGCGCGGGTATGGGCGCGATAGCCCTTGCCGCCCAGGGCGTCGGCGAGGTCGGCGAAGCGCCACTCGCCCAGGTCGTTGAAGCGGGATTCGGGCTGGAAGGCGCGCAGCATCTCCCAGCTCGCATTGTTGAAGAGCACCACCACCGGGTCGATGCCGAGCCGGGCGCAGTTGCCGAGCTCCATGCCGGTCATCTGGAAGGCACCGTCGCCGACCAGGATCATGCGTCCGCCGACCGGTGGCGAGCTGGGCCCCGATCCCGGCCGGCACGCCATAGCCCATGCCGGCGTAGTAGCCGGGGGCGGTGAGCTCGTCGTGCGCGATCTCCATGGCGGTGAACAGGCAGTCGCCGACGTCGCACGCGATCGGCATCGGGCCTTCGCGATCGAACAGGTCGTTGACGGCCCGGGCGATGTCCTGCGGGGCGATCGTCGCCGCGTCAGCCGATGAGCCCGCGCGGGTAGGCGGGCGGCGGGGCCGGCGGGCGGCTGGCGCCCGAAGGCTGTGCCAGCGCCAGGAGCGCTTCGACCAGTTCGCGGCAGGGGCAGGTTGGGGTAGGTGTGGAAGCCGATCGAGACCTGCCGGTCCAGCGCCTGGATCGTGCGTCGCAGATCGAGCCTGCCGGCGCTGACGCCGAAGTTCGTGTCGCTCAGGATCACGCCCAGGAGAAGGAGGCCGTCCGAGCCCTCCACCAGCTCGGCCACGGCCGGATCGCCGGCGGGCCCGAGATAGGTCCCGGCCAAGGGCGCGTCGGTGGTGGTGAGCAGGCCGCGGCCCATGAAGGTGGTGACCGCCGGCACGTCCAGCCGGCGTGCCAGCTCGGCCACCCTGGCCTCGAGCCCGAACCGCCGCACCTCGACATCGACCAGCAGCACCGGCCGCTTGGCCGCCGCAAGCCGCGCCATGACCTCGGCAGCGCAGGCCGTGACCGCCTCGGGGTCGGCAGCCGGCGGATCGAGGACCGGCACCGGTGCCACCTCGACCGCCACCATGTCGCGCGGGATCTCGATATAGACCGGCACGTGCCTGGTCCAGGGCCGCGCGCAGGACCCGGGCCACCTCGAAGGGAGCCGTCGCCGGATCGTCGAGCCTGGCTTGGGCGCAGGTGATCTCGGCATAGACGCGGGACTGGGTGTCGAGCGTGCGCCCCTGGTGGTGGAGGAGCAGGCCCGAGCTGCTTTCGCGTCGGCCAGGTGCCCCGGAGATCACGACCACCGGCGACTTCTCGGCATAGGCACCGGCGATGCTGTTGACGAGGTTGAAGGCCCCGGCCCCGTAGGTCACCGCCGCCACCCCGAGCCCGCTGTGGAAGCGCGCCGCCGCATCGGCCGCGAACCCCACCGCCGGCTCGTGCGAGAGCGTGTGCAGCGGCAGCACCCCGCTCTCCTCGATCACCTTGAAGAACGGCAGCGCGAAATCGCCCGGGATGCCGAAGATCTCCCTGGCCCCATAGGCGCGCAGAGCTTCCAGCACGGCTTCGGCGAGCTGCATCGCTCTATTCTCCGGGCAGCACGAGCACCCGCTTCCTCGGCAGGGTGGCGCGGGAGAGGGCGATGGTCGGGGTGTCGCTGACCACCACCTCGTACTGCTCGTCGACGAGGTCGAGGAAGCGGCCGAGCGTGGAGGCACCGAAATAGTGCATGGGGATGACGAGCGGTGCCGTGATCTGGTCGATCACCTCCGCCATCTCCGGCTGGGACATGGTGTAGGCGCCGTCGACCGGGACCAGGAGCACGTCGATCTGGCCGAGATCGCCCAGCCGGTCGCGGTCGAGGACGTGGTGCAGGTGGCCCAGATGCGCGATGCACAAGTCGGCCACCTCGAAGATGAAGATCGAGTTGCTGTTGCCCTGCGTGCCGAAGCGGCCGTGCACGCTGGTCGGGATGTTGCGCACGCGGAGGTCGCGCTCGGTCAGGTCGTGTTGCGCCTCGCCGCCCGCCGGGTTCCAGCCCCGCAGAACATGGCGAACGCCGGGCTCGATCACGTCCGTGTAGTGGGTGGAGTGGGCATTGTTCATGGTCACGATGTCGGGCGTGATCGGTGCCCGGATGTAGCCGTTATAGTCGGTGACGGCCGTCACTCCGCCCGCGGTCTCGATCAGGAAGCTCGAATGGCCGAGGAAGGTGAGCTGGACCGTGGCCCCGGCCGGCAGGGCCGCCTGGGTGAGGCCAGCCTGGTGGACCCGCGGCGGTGCGGCGGCGACCGGGAAGCAGCCGGACGCCTGGGCCGCCACGGGAGCCAGCAGCAGCAACGCGAGGGCGGCCAGGAGGCGCAGCGCAGGCACGAGCACGGTCCTCCCGGATGAGGATGGCATGGGCGTAGAGTGGACCGGTGCCGGGAGCGGGCAAGTGTCCTCGAAGCTGCCGGATCGCCCCTCACGCATTCTTGGCAAGGGCGATGGCGTATTCGGGCCAGAAGCGGCCGGCATCGGGGCCGCCATTGCAGGGGCCGTCCGACTCGCCCGGGACCTTGACCCATAAAAGCGCGTCGCAGAGCGGCTCGCCGGTGGCGACGGTAGGGGAACGGCCCAGCCCGACCCCGCTGGGATTGCAGAACTCGCCGGGATCGGCGGGAGCGCCCTTGCCGTTGCGGGAGGTGTCGACCAGGAAGTGGGCGCCGCCGGTCCTGGCCGAGATCGCCTTGCCGTACTCGATGCAGCTCGCGGTATCGACGAAGTTGGAGACGTTCACGAAGAAGCCGTCGGCCCGGCCGATCCCGCCTTTGGCCAGGAGGCCCGCCATCTCGTCTGCCGGACGCCAGCCCGGGTGGCCGGCATCGAGGTAGACCTTGGCCTTGGGCTGCTTCTTCAGGATGTCGAGGGCGGTGTTGACCAGCGTGTAGCGCATGGCCCTGTTCTGCTCCTCGGGGATCTCGATCGAGAGTGCCAGGGCATCCGGCTCGAGGATGACGATCGCCTCGCTGTCGCCCAGCGCCGAGGCGAAGCCGCTGATCCACTCGTAGTAGGCTTCGGGAGAGCCCTCCCCTCCGGCGGAGTAGCCGCCATTGTCGCGCCCGGGAATATTGTAGAGGACGAAGACCGGCAACGCTCCCTGTGCTGCATGCTGCTTCAGCATGTTGGTGGCAGCCGCGGCGATCCGCCGGTTCCAACTGCCGAGCCAGATGGCGTGCATGTTGTCGGCGATCATCTGCATATACTTGGCGTCCGGGCTACCGGCATTCTCCTTCAGCCATTTGGCGGCACCGCTGTTCGGGTTTATGAAGAACTTGACCGGTGCCCTGAAAGAACCTGATGCAGTCGACCCTTCCTCCGGCGGTATCGGGCCTTCCCCGTATCGCAGACCCACGGTCGTCGGCCTGCCTGCCGTGACGCCGCTCAGTGCCGGGATGGAGGAGAGGAAAAGGCAGTTGATCTCGCGACGTGTCCTCAACATCGTCCGTCGTCTGCCTCTCGCCAGCGTCGGCCCTGAAAGGGTCGCCAACTCCGTACGCCGGTGAATTGCGTAAGTTGATCCGGCTGTCCTCGTCAATGCGGATGACGCAAGCCTGAGCGGGGAGCAGATTCAGCCGCCGGCCGGTTGCCCTGCCGCGGCTTGGCGCTGCTGAGCCGCAAGCAGCAGCACGGCCACCAGGAGCAGGCCCGGCAGTGCGATCAGGTTCATGACCGTCCAGCCCAGTGCGTGATGCAGGATGCCGGAGCTGCTGGCCGAGACGGCGACGCTGGCGAAGATCAGGAAGTCGTTGGCACCCTGCACCTTCGCCTTCTCGTCCGCCCTGTGGCAGGTGGTCAGGAGCGTCGTGCCGCCGACGAACAGGAAGTTCCACCCCACCCCGAGCAGGAGCAGGCCCAGGGTGAAGTGGGCGACCGTGATGCCGGTAAGGTTGATGCCGATGCAGGCCAGGAGAAGGGCGAGGCCGGCGGCCATGACCCTGACCGGACCGAAGCGGCCGACCAGCTGGCCGGTGACGAAGCTGGGCGCGAACATGCCCAAAACGTGCCACTGGATGACGAAGGCGCTGTCGGCGAAGTCGTGGCCGCAGGCGAGCATGGCGAGCGGGGTCGCCGTCATCAGCAGGTTCATCGTCAGATAGGCGATGATGCTGCCGACCACGGCGACGATGGCTCGTGGCTGGCGCAGGATCAGGGCCAGCGGCCGGCCGCCCGCATCCTGCCGGCGTGCGACAGGCGGCGGCAAACGGAGCTGCGAGGCCACGGCGGCCGAGAGTGCTGCCAGCACCACGACGGCGGCGAAGCAGCCGGCGAAGGTGAAGGGCGGGAGGAGCTCGCGGGTGGCCTTGGCCAGCTCGGGGCCGGCCACGGCCGCCACCGTGCCGCCTGCCATCACCCAGCCGATGGCCCGGCCACGGAGCGGTGCATCGGGCCGGCCCAGGGCCGCGTCCGCCACGTCGGCGGCGGCGAAGCGATAGTACTGCCCGCAGGCCGCGAACATGCCGTAGAGCAGGCCCGCGGCGCAGAAGAGCTGGAAGCTGCCGTGGATGATGGCGTAGGTGGCGAGCAGGCCCGCCGCGATGCCGATCGCACCACCGCCGATGAAGCCGGCACGACGGCCGTAGCGCTGCATCAGGAACGAGGCCGGCAGGGTCGCCAGCATGACGCCGCAGAACTGGAAGCCCAACGCCAGCGTCGAGAGGCTCTCGCTCGGCGCGTATTGCAGGCCGACCAGGGCCGAGACGCTGAACACGACCGTGTTGGCCATGAACAGCAGCGCCTGGCAGGTGGCGAGCACGGCAACGTTACGGGCGTAGGGCGTTCCAGCTGTCATACGACATTCCTAGCCGACGCCGATCGGGGGCGGAACCGGAGCCGCCGGGCTACGCTTCTCCTAGCGCCAGCAAAGAGGGAGGCCATGGCTTCGCAACCGTCCCCGGACACGGGCTCCGCCGACCAGCCCGAGGTCTGCGTCTTCACGCCCTCGCCGCTCTACACGGTGACCATCGAGTGCAGCGCCGAGAAAGAGCCCGAGGTCCACTTCCACGCCGGCGGCCAGGGCTTCTGGATAGCACGGATGGTGAACCGGCTCGGTGCGGCGGCCACCTTGTGCGCGCCTTTCGGCGGCGAATCCGGCACGGTGCTGCGCACGCTCGTGGAAGCCGAGGGCGTCGAGCTCCGCGCGTCCGAGACCCAGGGCTGGAACGGCGGCTACGTCCATGACCGGCGCAGCGGCAAGCGCGAGCCGATCGCCAACGTGCGCAGCCCGCGGCTCAACCGGCATGAGATCGACGACCTCTACAACATGGCGGTGGCGGCGGGCCTTGCCGCCGGCGTCGCGGTGCTGACCGGCCCGGTTGATCCCGCCATCCTCCCGGCCGACGTCTACCGCCGCCTGCCGCTCGACCTGGGCCAGAACGGCGTGGCCGTCGTCGCCGACCTTTCGGGGGATGCCTTGCGCGCGGTGGAAGGTGGCGTGCGCTACCTCAAGGTCAGCCACACCGAGCTGATCGAGGCCGGCTACTGCCACGGAGAGAGCCCGGAGGAGCTCGCGGCCGGCGCCCGCCGCCTGCAGGAAGGGAGCAAGGCCGAGGGGCTGATCGTGTCACGCGCGGACAAGCACGCGATGGCGCTCGTGGACGGGCGCTTTCTCGAGATCGAGGGGCCACGCTTCGAGGCGATCGAACATCGCGGGGCCGGCAATTCGATGACTGCCGGCCTGGCGGTGGGCTGTGCCCGCAAGCTGGCACCGGAGGCCATCTTCCGCCTCGCCGTCGCGGCGGGTGCCCTCAATGTCACCCGGCACGGCCTCGGCAGCGGCCACGGGGCCGTGATCGAGGAGATGGCGCAACGGGTGAACGTCCGCCCGCTCGATCTTTAGGCAGCAGGAACGCTGGGCCCCGCTGGACGGCGGCGGCGGTTCCCGCGAAGAACGCGCCGTCATGCAGCTGCGAGCCCTTCTCTCCCGCTTCCGCCCCGGCACCGGCCGCGAGGCGCAGCCTTCGTCCGCCAGCAGCTTGGGCGGCGGCAGCTTTGGCGGCCGCAGCATGCTCCTGCCCGGGCTCATCCTGCTGGCGCTGCTCCTCGGCCTGCGCATCGCCGATCCCCTGCCGGTCGAGACGCTCCGGCTCCAGGTCTTCGACACCTTCCAGCGCCTGCTGCCGCGCCGGGTCGGCAACGAGCCGGTGCTGGTGGTGGCGATCGATGAGGCAAGCCTTGCAGCGGTCGGGCAGTGGCCGTGGCCCCGGACCATCGTGGCCGAGCTCGTGCGTCGGCTGGGGGAGGCCGGGGCCGCCGCGGTCGGCCTCGACATCATCTTCGCCGAGCCGGACCGCACCTCGCCCCCGGTCGTCGCCGACCAGATCCCGAACCTGCCGGACTATCTGCGCGAAGAGCTCGTGGTCCTGCCCGATCACGACGTCGTGCTGGCCGACGCGCTGCGGAAGGTGCCCACGGTGCTGGGCGAGGTCACGCTGGCGGAGGCGACCGGAGGCCAGGGGCCCGACACGAGGCTGCCCTCCTCCGTCGCCGTCCTCGGGCCCGACCCCAGCCGCTACCTGCCGCGCGATGGCGGGCAGGTGCGCAACCTGCCGATCCTCGAGGAGACCGCCAAGGGGGCCGGCAATGTCGATCTGGTGCCCGAGGCGGACGGCAGGGCGCGCCGCATCCCGCTGCTCAGGCTCGTGGGCGGGCGGATGGTGCCCGCGTTCGCGGCCGAGCTGGTGCGGGTGGCCAAGGGCGAGACCACGCTCGTGGTCCGCACCACTGCCGCGGGCGTGGACGCGCTCATCGTCGGCGCCCGGGCCGTCCGCACCGACGAGCGCGGGCGGGTCTGGGTCCACTACGCCAAGGGCGACGGGGCCGGCCGCACCGTCTCGGCCCAGGCGCTCCTTGCGGGCAAGGTCCCGCGCGAGCAGATCGAGGGCCGCATCGTCCTGATCGGGGCCACGGCCGTCGGCCTCGGCGACACGCGGCCGACCCCGATCAGCGGATCCATGCCGGGGGTGGAGATCCATGCCCAGCTGGTCGAAACCATCCTCGCCCGCGCCGGCCTGATCCGCCCCGCATACTCGCTGGGCCTGGAGCTGCTGCTGACGCTGGCAGGCGGGCTGCTCGTGCTCGTCTTCACCCCGCGCCTGGGTGCCCTGGGTGCCCTGATCCTCGGCCTGGGCGTCACGCTGGCCGTGCTCGCCGGGGCCTGGGCGCTCTATGTCCTGGCCAGCGTGCTGATCGACCCGAGCTTCGTCATCGGCACCTGCTTCATCCTCTGGGGCCTCGCCGCCTACCTCCAGTACCTGCGCGAGGAGCGCGCGCGGCGCGAGACCGCCGAGAAACTGATCCTGATGCGCCAGGAGGCGGCGATGGCCGGCCGGATCCAGCGCGCGATCCTGCCGCAGCGGTTCCCGGCCCTGCCAAACACCGAGGTCTACGCCGACACCCATCCGGCCATGGACGTGGGCGGAGACTTCTATGACGCCTTCGTGCTCCCGGACGGCAGGCTGGCCATCGTCGTCGCCGACGTCTCCGGCAAGGGCATGGCCGCCGCCCTCTTCATGGCCGTGGCCCGCACCGTGCTGCGCTCGACCGCCGCCTTCGGCAGCGGCCAGTGCCTGAGCCGCGCCAACGACCTGCTCGCCAGCGACAACGAAGCCTGCATGTTCGTGACCGTGTTCTACGGCGTGCTCGATCCGGCCACGGGCCTGCTCGAGTACGCCAATGCCGGGCACAACCCGCCGCTGCTGATGGGTGCCAACGGTACGGTGCAGCCCCTCCAGACCACGGGCGACCTTCCTCTGGGGCCGTTCGAGGGCATCGACTACCGGACCCGGAGCATTCAGCTCCTACCGGGCCAGGCGCTTTTCCTCTACACGGACGGGGTGACGGAGGCCTTCGCGGCCAACGGGGAGGCCTATGGCGACGACCGGCTGCACCGGTTGCTCCAGGACGAGGGTGAGCGCAACCCGCAGCATCTGGTCGAGCGGGTGGTGGCCGAGGTCCAGGGCTTCATGCACGGCGCCCAGCAGTCCGACGACATCACCTGTCTCGCCGTGAGCTATGGCGCCCGTGCCGCCACGGAGGCAGCCCAGCCGGCCTGACCAGCCCATGACAGCACCAAGCGCGGGCCGGATCGCCCTTCTCGACACGTTCCGCTTCACCGCCGTCACCCTGGCCCTGCTGCAGCATGTCTCATCCCAGCATGGCCTGGATGGGATCTCCGGCGGTGCGGACCAGGTATGGAAGCTGATCACGCGCGGAGCGACGCCCTCGCTGCTGATCATCTTCGGCATGATGCTGGAGATCGCCTATGCACGGAAGTTCGCGTCGGGCCCTGGTCTTACCATCCAGCGGATGCTGTACAGGGCGGTGCTTTGCTACGCGGCCTTCGTGATCTCCTCTTTCGTCGCCACTGCTTCCGGCAAGGACAACCTGATCAGCTTCATCGGCTCCTTCTTCCTGCTGGCACAGGTGCCCTATGCCGGCATCCTCGTGACCTACGTCTTCCTGCTCGTGATCGGGATCGGCGTGATCGCCCTTCGACCTCAGGAGCGGCTTTCCGGCCCTCCTCGCCATGGTCGGGCTGATCTGGCTCTTCGACGCGCTCTGCCTCGAGGGTACCAGCTTGTGGCCGTTCCCCTTCGCTCAACTCGGCGGTGCGCTCCTGGGCTGGGGCGGCGCTTCCGGGCCAAGCGTGCTGCATGGCCTGACGCTCGTCGTCTTCGGCATGGCGCTGGCGGCCGCCATCTTCTCGCACCAACCGTCACGAGGCGCAGGTGCCGTCGCGGCGATCATGCTGGTTGGTGCCGCCGGCCTCGTGCTCGAGGCGGTTCGGACCGGTGGGCTGCATCTGCTGGCAGTCGGCATCGCCGATTTCGCGGCTTACCGCGCCGGCAACGACCCCATCTACTATGCCTACGGCATCTGCGCCGCCATGGTCTACATGGCGCTCGCCGCCCTCCTCCACTTGGCAATGCCGCTCCGTGCCCGCTGGCTGATCAGCACCCTGGGCTCCCAGACGCTGGCCTACTACGTGGTCGGCAACGCGGTCCTGCTGCTGCTTCCGGACTTCCCGGTCACGAGCGGCGCTGGCATCGCGCTGCTGTCCGCGATGATGCTGCCGACGTTCTGGATCTGCACGCTGCTATGGCTGAGCTGGGCGTGCAGCAGCCCGAGCCTAGCCCGGGCCGATAGGTGGGTGCGGGTGGGCCTGGAAGCCCTCGTGCCGCGCAGCCGGAACCTTCAGGCCGTAGTCCGCGTGCGGTAGCTCTCGCCGGCCGCGGGCTTGGCGGGCGCTTCGGGCTGCTCGTAGTAGCTGCGGTAGCGCTTGTAGTAGCTGCCGATGTCGCCGTAGCCGTACTCGGCGTGGCGGCGGAGGTCGACCTGGGTGAGGACGGCACCGGCGATCGAGGCGCCGCCCTGCTTTAGAAGGCTCAGCGCCCGCTCCACGCTCGCCCGCGGCGTCTTCTGCCACTGCACGATCATTACGGCGGTGTCCGCCAGCGGTGCCACGAGCTGGGCGTCGCTGACGAGAAGCAGCGGCGGGCTGTCGAGCACGACCAGGTCGTAGGCCTCCTTGAGCTGCCGGATCAGGTCGGCCAGACGCTGGCTCTGCAGGAGCTTGGCCGGGACCGGCGGCCGCGACGCCACCGGCAGGATGTCGACCTCGACCTCGCGCAGGCTCACGAGCGTGGACCCGAGATCGGCCTCGCCGCCCAGGACCTCGACCACGCCGGCCGAGGGCTCAGGCAGGGCCAGCCGCCGCATCACCGCCGGCTGCCGCAGGTCGAGGTCCACCACCACGACACGCGACCCCTCGAGCGCCACGGAGATGGCATAGCTCGTGGCGAAGCCGGTCTTGCCCTCGCCGGGCAGGGTCGAGGTGACGAGCACGACCTTGGCCGGGTTGTCGATGTTGGCCATCCGCACCGCCGATTCGACCTGGCGCAGGCTCTCCGCGAAGGCGGAGGTCGGCTTGGAGAGCAGATGGCTGGCCAGTGTCTGCTGCCCGCGCAGGCCCGGTACGGCCGGAATCAGTCCGAGGCAGCCCAGCTTCAGGTGGCGCTCGATCTGGTCCATCGAGCGCAGGCCGGTATCGAACCGCTCGCGCAGCACCACGCCCAGGCCGCCCACGAAGGCGCCGGTGGAGAGGCCGAAGAGCGCAAAGAAGACGAGGCCCAGCGAGCTCGGCTCCTTGGGCACGGGTGCCTGGGAGATGATGCGGGCATCAGCACTGACCACGGCCGCCTGGTCGGTGGTCTGCTTGAAGCGCTCGAGGAACGCCTGGTACTGCTCGCGGATGGCTGCGGCCTCGCGTTCCAGCTCGCGTAAGCGGACCTCGGCCTGCCGATCCACGGTTGAGCGCTGCTTCGCCTGGGCGAGGTCCGCCCGCAGCGTGCGCTGCCGGCTGCGGACCACGGCGGCCCCGTTCTCGAGCTGTCGCACGATCCGCTGCAGCTCGGCTGCGATCTTCTCGTTCACGTCCGTGCGCTCGGCGGCGAGATCGCGCATCCGCGGATGGCGCTCGCCCAGGCTCGAGACGAGCTGGGCCTCCTGCCGGCGCAGCTCGGCCTGTTGCTCGCGCAGGTGCTGTAGGAGCGGCGAGCTCTCGGCCTCGCTCAGCGGCTCGAGCTCGCCGCCCGCCTTCGCCCGGTCACGCACGACCTTGAGGAGTGCTTCCTTCTCGGCCAGATCGGCATCGGCGGCCTGGAGCTGGCGGTTGAGGTCGGCCAGGTTCTCGCCGACCAGGGTCTGCCCGCCGAGCTCGACCAGGTCGTTGTCGGCCCGGAAGCGCTCGACCGCGCGCTCGGCCTCGATCAGCTCGGCCCGGAGCTGGTCGACCCGGGTCTCGAGCCAGCGCGAGGCGCCGGTCGTGGCCTCCAGCTTCGCCTGCCGTTGGTCGGCGACGTAGAGCTCGGCCACGGTGTTGGCGGCCCTGGCCGCCAGCTCCGGGTCGCGCGAGGTGAAGGCGATGCCGATGACGAGGCTCCGCGGCACGTTGCGGACGGCCAGCCGCTTGAGGAAGGCGCTGGTGACCGCCTCCTCGCCGGCCGGCTGCTCCCCGGCCGCCAGTGCCGGCGGCACCTCGCTGGTCGTAGCCGAGGCCATCCAGGAGCGCCCGAGCCAGTCCTCGACCTGCGCCCGGGCCAGCCGCCAGAGCTTGCCAGGCACACCCTCCACGTCCTGGCCAGCGAACTCGGGCACCTCCGCCAGCCGCAGCTCCTCGACCGTGCGGCGAGCGTGCTGGCGCGAGCCGATGATGCTGATCTGGGTGCCGATGGTCTGCTCGGTGGGGGTGAGGCTGGGCTCGACCGCCTCCGAGCTCAGGATGCGGCTCTCCTGCGGGCTCAGTGCCACCAGCGTCTCGGCCGTGTACATGGGCGGGCGCTGGCTGCCGAGCAGGGTCGCGAGGCCGCCCAGGAGGATGATGGACGCGAGCAGGAACCGCCGATGCCGCCAGAACATCAGCGCCGTGCTGCGCAGATCGAATTCTTCCGCCTGGCCTGTCATCCGACCGCTCGGTCAAGCCGACCTGTCATGTTGGGCGGCAGCCGGCGCTCTTGATAGATGCAAGTCGTGGCGCTGGCGAGGGGGAGCGGCATGGATCGCCTGCAACGGCATTCGCGGTGGCCCGGGCGTATGCTGGAGCTGCTCATGGGGCTTGGCCTTGCCGTGGGCGGCGCCGTCTATCTCTGGGCGGGGACGATCGAGCGGGAACCTGCCCAGGCCGCGCGGCTGATCGGGTCCGGCCATCTCTGGGCCGAAGCCGGCCGGCAGGAGCTGGATCGTGCGCTCGACGGCAGCCTGCCGGAAGATGCGCGGCAGGCACATCTACGGCGGGCGGTCGATGGGCTGCGCGCCGGGCTCGCTCTGTCGCCGCTCGACCCTTATGCCTGGGCCGATCTCGCCTTGAGCCTCTGGCTGGCCGGGGCACCCACGGCCGAGGCGGCACAGGCGCTGGAGCGATCCCTCGCCACCGGCCCGGCCGAGCGCAACCTGCTGCCGCTGAGAGTGCGCCTGATCAACGCGCTCGGACCCTATCTGTCGGAGGAAGGGCGCAGCCTTGCGGATCGCGAGAGGGCGCTGGCGCGCCGAACCAGCTCAAGCCTGCGCCGGCTTCTCAACCCCTGATGGAGAAAATGGGCAGCGTCGGCTGGCCGGCGGACTATGCGCTTGAAACGCTCCGGCTTTCCGCCCACGATTGCGTGCACGCCAAAGCTGCCGCTCCAAGGCAGTGGCTCCGGGAAGGGAGTTACGTGCCCCCGGTAGTGGAAGCTGCTCCCTGCCTGCTGCTCGGCGACCAAGCCTTGGTGCGGTGAAGATCAGTCGTGCGTGCGACCGGCATAGCGCTTGAGCGAGCACCGGACCGTTCCCGCCTCTCCTGGCAGCTGCGGCTCAAGGGAGCGCTCGACCGCGCGCTGGCGGTAGCGGCACTCCTCGTCGTCTGGCCGCTGCTCCTGGTGCTGGCGGGTCTCGTCCGCCTGAGTTCGCCGGGGCCGGCGCTCTACCGCCAGACCCGGCTCGGGCAGCACGGCCGGTCGATCGAGGTGCTGAAGTTCCGCACCCTCTGGCAGGATCGCTGCGACCGGACGGATGCGCTCGACATCCGCGAGGTGGTACCGGGCGACGCCCGCGTGACGCCGTTCGGCTGGTGGCTGCGGCACACCTGTCTGGATGAGCTGCCGCAGCTGATCAACGTGGCCCAGGGCGGCATGTCGCTGGTCGGTCCGAGGCCCCATCCGCTGGGCCTCGATCTCGAATTCGCGGCACGCTCCGAATCCTACGCCCGCCGCTTCCGGATGAAGCCCGGCCTCACCGGCCTGGCGCAGGTCAGCGGCTGCCGTGGCCCGGTCCTCACCGGCGATGCGCTCGAGAAGAGGCTCGCCCACGACCTTGACTATGTCGACAACTGGTCGCTCTGGCTGGACTTCAAGATCCTGCTGCGCACGCTGGCGCAGCCGCTCGCGGCGCTCGGCAGGGCAGTGGGGCGGCGGCTGCCGGCCAGGAGCGAACAAACCTCCTCGAGGCTTCGTGTTCTGGGTGTGCCGGTGAGCGTGCTCGACCTGCCTACGGCCGTGGAGACCATCCTCGGGTGGGTCCGCGCGAAGGATGCCGGCTCGCCCGCCCGCTATGTGTGCGTGACCAACGCCCACGGCGTGATCGAATGCCGCCGCAGCACCGAGCTCCAACGGGTCCACGAGCAGGCCGCCCTGGTGACACCCGACGGCATGCCCCTGGTCTGGATCGGCCGCGCGCGCGGCCATGCCTCAATGGATCGGGTCTATGGCCCCGATCTGCTCCTGGCCCTGGCCGAGGCCGGCCTGCCGCATGGACTCCGGCACTATTTCCATGGCGCCGCTCCCGGCGTGCCGGAACGGCTGGCGCAGCGCCTGAGCGAGCGCTTCCCCGGCCTTCGCACCGTCGGCACCGAGAGTCCGCCTTTCCGCCCGCTCAGCGCGGACGAGCGACGCGACACGGCGGCCCGCATCCAGGCCAGCGGTGCTGACGTCGTCTGGGTGGGGCTCGGCACGCCCAAGCAGGAGCGCTGGATGGCGGCGATGGCACCACTGCTCCCGGGCGTGGTGCTGATCGGGGTGGGTGCCGCCTTCGACATGCACAGCGGCACCAAGCCCCAGGCACCGCTCTGGATGCAACGGCGCGGCCTCGAATGGCTCTTCCGGCTCGCCACCGAGCCGGGCCGGCTAGGCCGGCGCTACGCCACCGTGGTGCCCCTGTTCCTGATCCTCCTTGCCGGCGATTTCCTGCGCACGGCCTGCTCGCGGCTCGGGCCGACGCAGTGACCACGGTCGCCAGCGCTGGCGACGGGACCCTGCTGCCGGACACGCGGTCGCTACCGGTGCCAGCCTATCTGCGGATGCTGGCGGTGGTGCTCTTCGCCTACGCCGTTGGCGGCAAGAGCTTCGCCTATCTCGGGCTGCCGCCGATCTTCATGGGCGAGCTCATGCTCCTGCTGGGCCTAGTCACCTTACCGATGGGCAGTCTCATTCGGGTGGTGGCGACCGGCCCCGGCCTCCTGCTGCTCTTGTGGATGTACTGGTGCCTGTGGCGCACCATCCCCTTCGTGCCGACGCATGGCTTCGATTCCTTCCGCGACGCCGCGGCCTGGGGCTATGCGGCGCTGGCCCTCGTCGTCGGCGCCAACCTCGTCCACGCGGCGGACCCCTGGCCGGTGCTCGAGCGTTGGCTCGTGCGCTTCGCCTGGGCGTTCCCGCCCTGCATCCTTGCCTTGTGGCTGTGGGATTCCGTGGCCCCGGACAGTGTCCCGGTCCTGTCGTCCAACGGAATGGCCGGGGCACCGCTGCCGCTCTTCTACCTCAAGCCCGGCGACGTCCAGGTGCATCTGGCCGGCTGTTTCCTGATCGGCGCCTTCCTGGTCCGCCGCCACCGGTTCGCGGTCATGGTGATGGCGGCATTGGGAATCCTGCTGTTCGGCACGGCCAACCGGGGCGGCCTGGTGGCTGCGATCACGGCCGTGGCGGTGGCAGGGCTGCTGCGGCCGCACAGGCGAGCGTTCTGGATTGCCGGCGGCGCCGTCCCGGTCGTGGTAACGGCCATGGCCCTCTTCACGGCCCTGCAACCGCTGACGGATTCGCTTGGCTCCAGCCAACGCGAGCGGTCCGTCTCCCAGCTTCTCGAGAACGTGCAGAGCATCGTGGACCCGGAGGGTGCCCCCGGGAATCTCGCCGGCACGCGGCAGTGGCGGCTGCAATGGTGGACGCTCATCATCGACAAATCGCTGCACGACGAGGGCGGCTGGCTCGGGCGCGGGTTCGGCCTCAACCTCGCCGACGCGGACGGCTTCCAGGTGGTCGATCCGGACACGCGCGGTGCCTTGCGCAGCCCGCACAACATCCACATGACGATGCTGGCCCGTGCGGGCATCCCGGGCTTGGCCCTGTGGGCCGGCGTCGTGGCCAGCCTACTGATCGCCGGCTATCTCGGCTGCCGGCGGTTTCTGGCGGCCGGCCGGAGCGATGCCGGCTTCGTCCTCCTCGTCACCGCGGCCTACGCCCTGGCACTTCTGGTCAACGCCACTTTCGACGTCGCGATCGAAGGGCCGATGGCCGGCATCTGGTTCTGGTCGCTGGCGGGCGTGCTCCTCGCAGGCGCCTGCTTCAGGTCGCCCGCTTCGGCGCCTGGCGCATGCGGGTCCGGTGTCATGAATTGTACGTTACAAACGCGTCTTATTTCGGTAGCGTCGCGGTGTGATTGCCTGGATGCAAGAAGCACCGTGCGGAACCTAGCACTTCTCCACTTCGCCCTCCTGGCCATCGCCTTCGCGACGGCGGCACCGGTGGCGGCCGCCACACGCAATGACGCACCGATCGTGGGCGAGGCCTCGACGATCGTGAGCCTCGTCACCGGTACCCTGGGCGGCGAGCCGCGCGAGATCGCGATCCGGGACAATGTGTTCTCGCAGGAGGTGATCGAGTCCGGGCCCGAGGCTGCGGCCAAGCTCGTCTTCCGGGATGGCAGCGAGTTCGTCATGGGGGCCAACTCGCGCGTCACCCTCGACCGCTTCGTCTACGATTTGGAGACCGGGACCGGGCAGCTGGTGATGAACATGCTCTCGGGCGTGTTCGAGTTCGCGAGCGGGCTCATGCGCCCCAGCAGCTACGACCTGCGCACGCCGTTCGCGACCCTGGCGATCCGCGGCACCCGCCTCGTCGTCGACGTCAACCGCCAGTTCGTCTTCGTGCGCTCCGCCAACAGCTCGGGGACCCGCTCCGCCGTCGACATCCGCCTCCGCGACGGCCAGACCGTCAGCCGCGGGATCGAGCAGGGCCTGCTGGTCGACGCGCAGGGGGCCGTGCAGCTGTGCGAGAAGGACGCCTGCCTGCCGCCGCCGCCGGGCGACCCCTCCACCAAGCCGGAGAGCGAGCTCGACTATCAGGTGATCGACATCCCGGTGGCAGCCCCGCGCACCGTCGAAGCGGCCGCCAACCGGCCGATGATGGTCGTCTTCGGCGATTTCAGCCAGCTCGCCCTCTATCCAGGCGCCAAGGCCCGCATCGAGCGCTACAGCTACGACCGGGAGAAGCGCTCGGGTGGGCTCGCCGTCACCGTCCTCGCGGGCGGCTTCAGCTTCAAGTCCGGCAAGATGCCGTCGTCCAGCTACCAGGTGGAGACGGCCTATGGCGAGGTGAGCTTCCACGGCACCTGCACCTACGGCTCCGCCGAAGGCTTCTTCGTCCTGCGCTGCTCCGATCTCGTGACCGTCACCTACAAGGACGGCCAGGTCCAGGAGCTGGCCGAAGGCCAGGGTGTCACCTTTGCCAATGGCCTCCTGACCTCCTGCGTCGATGCCGCCTGCAATGCCAACCTGGACGCGCTGAGTTTGGCCCTGCAGCGCCTGGCACAGGCCGAGACGACGCCGGCCACGATCGTGCCGATCCGCGCCACCATCGAGCGCATCATCCAGAACCTGCCCTCGCCGGACCGGCAGACGACGCAGTCCAGCCCCTAGGAAGCAGAAGAGCAGATGCGCGGCGACAAGCCGGCCGCCGCACCCCGCGACCGCCTCATCGATCTTCCCACCAGCATCATCGGCTCGCTCCTCGTCCTGCTCCTGGCTGGCCTGCAGGTAATCAACCCGCCGGTCGTGGAGGCCTTCCGCCTCCGGGTCTTCGACGAGTTGCAGGCGCTCCACCCGGCCCCGCCACAACTTGAGGCCGGGGTGGTGATCGTCGACATCGACGACGAGAGCCTGGCCCAGGTCGGACAGTGGCCATGGCCGCGATCGACCTTCGCGGCTCTCCTCGACGGGCTTCACACCCTGGGTGCTCGCGTGGTCGGCATGGACGTGCTGTTCGCGGAGGCCGACCGCTACTCGCCCCCGGTCTACGCGAGGTCCCTGGCCGCACTCGCACCCGAGATCGCGGCAGCGCTCCAGGCCCTGCCCGACAACGACGCGGCAATGGCCCTGGCCATGCGCCGGCAGGCCGTCGTCCTGGGCGTGGCCGGGATCGGCCGCGTCAGCCCGGACTTCCCGGGCATCAGCGATGCCGCCTCGCGGGTCGCCACGCTCGGCCGTGACCCGAGGCAGTTCCTGTCGGGCTTCCCGGGGCTGGTCGGCGTCGTGCCGGCCCTGGCCGAGGCGGCCAGCGGCTTCGGGCTGGTGAGCCTCTCCCCGGACGTGGACGGCATCGTCCGCCGCGTGCCCCTGATCGCCTCCGCCGGCGGCCACATCCTGCCCGGCCTCGCCCTGGAGACGCTGCGGCTGGCGCTGGGGGAGACGACGTTGATCGTCCGCAGCAGCGGCACCGGCGTCGAGCAGGTCTCGCTGCGTGGCGTCGGCATCCCGGTCGATGCCCAGGGCCGGGCCTGGGTGCGCTTCGGCCTCCGCCAGCCGGACCGCTACGTCTCCGCCGCCGACGTGCTGGCCGGCACCGTGCCGCGGCAGCGCCTGGCCGGCCGGATCGTGCTGATCGGGACCTCCGCGGCGGGCCTGGGCGACATCAAGCAGGCGCCGCTGGTCGGCACGACGCCGGGCGTGGAGATCCACGCCTCGCTGCTGGAGACCCTGCTCGCCGGCACGGTGCTGCAGCGGCCGCAGCACATCGTCCAGCTGGAGCCCGTCATCCTCCTGGTCCTGGGGCTGGCGCTCGCCTGGCTCGGCCCCATGGTGCGGGCGAGCTTCCTGCCGGCCCTCCTGGGCCTGGTGATCGCGGCCGGCCTCTATGCCACCTGGTACATGTTCCGGTACCATGAGCTGCTCGTGGACGCGACCTACATCGCCGGCGGGCTGGGCGTCCTCCTGTTCTGGCTCGCCATGGCCCGCTACGTCCGCGAGGAGTCACGCCGGCGCACGATCCGCAATGCGTTCAGCCGCTATCTCTCGCCGGTGATGGTCGACAAGCTGGCGAGCGGGGCGGGGGCCCTGAAGCTGGGCGGCGAGCGGCGCGAGCTCACCGTCCTGTTCAGCGACATCCGCAGCTTCACCGGCCTGGCCGAGCGCTACGAGAGCAACCCCGAAGGCCTGACCCAGCTCCTGAACCGCTACTTCACCGCCATGACCACGGTGATCCTCGATCACAGCGGCACGATCGACAAGTATATCGGCGACGCGATCATGGCCTTCTGGAATGCCCCGCTCCCGGTCCAGGGCCATCCCCGGCAGGCCTGCCTCTCGGCGTTGGGCATGCGCAAGGAGCTGCGGGCCTTGAACGAGGCCCTGCACGCCGACCCCGACCAGCCGGATCTCACGATCCGGATCGGCGTCGGCATCAACACCGGGGAGTGCTTCGTCGGCAATATGGGCTCGGACCTGCGGTTCAACTACTCGGTGATCGGCGACCCGGTGAACGTGGCCTCGCGCGTGGAGACCCGCTCCAAGAGCTACGGCGTGGACATCGTGATCGGCGAATCCACCCGCCAGGCCGCCGCCGGATCTCGCCCTCCTCGAGCTCGACCAGGTCCAGCTCGTCGGCAAGTCCGCGACGACGCGGCTCTACGCGCTTCTCGGCGACGCCGCCTGCGCCCGCAGCGACGGCTTTCGGCTGCTGGAACGGGCGCACGACGCCATGCTCGTGGCCTACCGCGCCCAGCGACTGGGACGAGGCCGAGCAGGGCCTGCAGCGCTGCCGGGCCCTCGGTGCCGAGTACGGCCTCGATCGGCTCTACGAGGGCTATGCGGCCCGGATCGCCCGCTTCCGCCAGGACCCGCCGCCGCCGGACTGGGACGGCTCCGAGATTGCCACAAGCAAGGACTGACCGCTGGGCGGCACGAGGCCTGGCCGCCCTCCTGCTCCTGGCGCCCTGGCCATTCGGCAGCGTGGTGGTGTGGGCCTGGGCGGCGCTGGTGCTGGCGGCGGGCCTCCTGACGCTGGCCGGCATGGGCCTGCCGGCGGGAACCCCATCCCGGGCACTTCGGCTGGCCGCCCTCTGCTATGCTGCCGTCATCCTTTGGGCAGCCTTCCAGGCCACTACCCTCGCTCCCTCCGGCTGGCACCACCCTGCCTGGTCCGCGTCGGGCTTGGCGACGGAGGGCTCGATCAGCGTCGATCGCGAGCGCACCCGTGCCGCCATCCTCCAGCTCCTGGCCTATGCCGCGATCTTCGGCCTGGCCTGCCGCCTGAGCCGAGACCGGCAGCAGGCTTACGCGCTGATCCGCGCCATCGGCCAGGCCGGCCTGCTCGTCGCCGTCTACGCCCTGGTCCTGGAGCAGGCCGGGATCGAGAAGGTGCTGTGGCTCGACAAGACCCAGCATCTGGGTGTCGCCACCGGCAGCTTCATCAACCGCAACAATCTCGCCACCTACGCCAACCTCGCCCTTCTCTGCTGGCTGGCCCTGCTCATCCGGGCCCAGCGCCGGGCCACGCCCGCCCCGACCTGGCGCGCCTGGTTCGTGAGCCTCGTCGAGCACCCCGACCTCGGCCAGCTCTGGCGGCTTGCCGCGGCGGCGGTCGTCCTCACGGCCTCGCTCGCCACCGGCTCGCGCGGCGGGCTCCTCAGCCTCGCCCTTGCGGGCGTGATCGGCCTCGTCCTCGCCATCCTCCAGCACCGCCGCCGTCCCGCCACCGTCGCGGCACTCGTGCTGGCGGGCGGCCTTGCCGGCCTCTACGTCGGCAGCGTCGGCAACCAGGCGCTCGAGCGCCTGGCCGGGCTCGAAGGCGACGCGCGATCCTTCGCCTGGACCGCCACCGTGCAGGCCATCGCCGACCGCCCGTGGCTCGGAACCGGCCTCGGCACCTACGAGGAGGCCTTCCGCCCCTACCGCCCGCCCGAGGTGCCGACGGCCTTCGACCACGCCCACAACGACTTTCTGGAGCTGGCCCTCGGGCTCGGCCTGCCGGCCGCGATCCTGCTGGGCCTGGCGCTCGCGATCCCGACGGCTCTCTGCTTTGCCGCCCTCTTCCGCACAGGACCCAAACCCACCCTGCCCTTCCTCGGCGTCCTTGCCAGCATCCTCGTCCTCGCCCACTCGCTGGTCGATTTCGGCCTCCACATCCCGGCCGTCGCCGCCACCTACGCCGCCCTACTCGGCATCGGCACCGGCCGCGCCCTCGCCACGGCCTCGCGCCCATGATCGCCGCCGGCCTGCAGCTCGTCCGGCGCCTGGGCCAGATCAACTGGGGCCTCGCCGACCAGGTCGTCGTCAGCGGCGGCAACTTCCTCACCACCCTCCTCCTCGCCCGCTCGCTGGGCGTGGAGGAGTTCGGCCGCTTCACCCTCGCCTGGATGGTGGTCCTCTTCGCCGGCCACCTGCAGCAGGCCCTGATCCTGGCCCCGATGATGAGCATCGGCCCGAAGCAGGAGCGGGAAGCGGCACCGGCCTATTTCGGGTCGCTCATGGTCCAGCAGGCGATGCTGGTGCCGGCGACGTCGGCGGCCATCCTGCTGGGCATCCTCCTCCTCGACCGGCTCGCCGTCGAGGAGGAGCTGCTGCCGCTCCTGCTGCCGCTGCTGGCCGCCAACGCGGCCCACCAGGTCCAGGAGTTCCTGCGCCGCTATTTCTTCACCACCGGCCACAGCGCCGCGGCACTCGGCGCGGACGCCATCCGCTATCTCGGGCAGACTCGGCGACCGCGCCTCTTCGTGATCACGCCCGGCTTCGACACTGCCTCAGCCCTCTGGCTGACCGCCGCGACCACTCTGGTGGCGATCGGTGCCGGAACCCGTAGCCTCGGGCATCTCAGCTGGGACTCCGCCGTCTTCCGCCACGTGGCTGCCCGCCAATGGCAGACCTCGCGCTGGCTGGTCGGCGCCTATGCCGCCGGATGGATCGGCGGCAACAGCCTCCAGCTCGTGGCGGCCGCCATGCTCGGCAGCGCTGCCGTGGGCGTGGTCCGGGCGGTCGAGACCCTGCTCGGGCCGATGCAAGTCGTCTATCTGGGCCTATGCGGCGTGACCCCGGCGGAGGCCTCACGGGCCTTCGCCGCCCGTGGTGCCCCGGGGCTGACCGCCTACCTGCGCCGGCTCGCCTGGCTCAGCTGTGCCATCTCCGTGCCCGTGGCCCTGCTGGTCTCCCTATGGCCGGCCTTCTGGCTCGATCTCTTCTTCGGCGCCGATTATGCGGCGTCCGCGACCGTCGCCGCCTGGCTGGCGGCCAAGCAGGTCGTGGTCTTCCTGCTGCTCCCCCTCACCGTCGGCCTGCTGACGCTGGAGCGGAGCCAGGGCATCTGGCAGGGCACCTTATGGCCTGCGCTGGGTTCCCTGGTCCTGGCCTACCCGCTGATCGCCGCTTTCGGCATCCACGGCATCGCCATCGGCCTCCTGATCAGCGCGGCACTCCGGGTGCTGATCCACTTCCTGGCTCTACGCAACAGTCTCCAGCTGCATCAGCGATGCGACGGCTGAGTCCGTCTCGCGTGCTCCTCGCGGGCTCGCGTGTAGAGCCGGAGCAGCGCTTCCAGGTTCCTGGCAGGCGTGTAGGCCCCGAGATAGGTCCGTCGTGCGGCCTCCCGCATCGCTCCGTAGCTGTTTCTGTCTCCGGTAAGTTGCATCACGGCAGCCCGCAGGCCGTCCGCATCGCCGGGCGCGAAAAGGGCGCCGTCGATACCGCCCGTCACGAGCTCGGAGTGAGCGCCGCCGGTCGAGCACAGGACCGGCGTGCCCACGGAGAGCGCCTCGACCACGCTCCGGCCGAACGTCTCGGGCCATTCCGACGGGTAGACGAGCAGGCCGGCTTCCGCCATCAGGTCCAGCACCTCGTGCAAGCTCTTCCGGCCCAGATACGTGACACCCCGCACCTGGGTCGCGGCCTCCGCGACCGTCTCCGCGAGCGGCCCGTCGCCGACGATCCTGAGCTCGGGCAACTGCCCCGCCCCGTGGCACCATGCCCGCAGCAGCGTCGCGACGCCCTTTTCCGGCGACAGCCGGCCGACAAAGAGCGCGAAACCACCTTGCCCCGTCCCGATGCCGCGGTCCGGCACGAAGTTCGGCTTGACCGCGACCCGCTCGAGAGGAACCGAGCCCGCGAGCTTCCGCCGTGCATGCTCCGAGGGGGCGATGAAGAGGTCCACCTTCCTGTGCCAGGTGCGGGCGACGCGATGGGCAATCAGCATCGCGGCCACTGCCGACGACCCCAGCCTGCTGTCCCGGTAGCACGCATGCGCCACCCCACGCCATGGCAGCTTCCCATGGCAGAGCTCGCACGCCTGCCCGTCCCGGAAGACCCAGCCATTAAGGCAGTAGAGCCGATAGTTGCGCAACGCCTGGACAACGGGAATACCTTCCGCCTGAGCCGCCCAGTGCGCCGACGGCGAGACAAGCGGGAAGAAGTTCTGGATATGCACGATGTCGGGCCGGACGAAGGCTATTCGCTTGCGGACGATGGCGTAAGTCGGCCCCGACCAGATGGTGCGCAGCCCGTTGCGGAGCGGCTTGCTGCCGTCGATGTGCTTGTTGTCGAGGATGAGCCGGTCGACCTCGACCCCGCCCGTTTCGAGCAGTGCCGCTTCCGCGTCGGCCAACTCGTCCTCGCCGCCGCGCAGCAGATAGCGGTTGTGGATCATCAGGATGCGCAATGCTGCCGGCCTGCTTGTCGCCCGGCGCAGTGCGACGTGACGATGCTGCCGTCGACCCGTTCCTCCAGGGCCGGATAGGAGGCCAGCATGCGCGTATGCGTTGCCTCCGAGGTCGACGCCCGCGATCCTGATGAGGGCTCAGGGCGTCTGGTGCACATTCTCCACCAGATCGAACGCTCGTTCGAGGTGATACCGGCCTTTCCGCTCGACCGACGGCTGCGCCATGCCTTCATTCCGGCACGCATCCTGGCTCGACTCAGGGGACGGGTCTACCGGCCGTTCCGCGAGCCTTTGCTGCTGCGCAGCTACGCGCGCCAGGTGGCGTGGATCGTACGCAAGGAGAGGCCCGACCTCGTCTTCGCTCTGGGTCCGCACGTGCTGGCGTTCCTGCGCTGCGATGTTCCCACCGTGCTCTGCAACGATGCCACGTTCGCCAACGTGGCCACCACCTATGACACCTTCTACCGGGGCACGGCAGGGTTCCTGGCGACCGGCCACCTCCAGGAGCGGCAGAGCCTCGCCCGCTGCACGGCTGCGGTCTACCCGTCCCGCTGGGCGGTGGACAGCGCCATCCACGACTACGGCACCGACCCCGGCAAGCTCCACACGATCGCCTTCGGACCCAACATCGAGCCGCCCGAGCGAGCAGCGGTGGAGCACGCCATCGCCGCCCGCAGCACCACGCCCATGCGCCTGCTGTTCGCCGGGCGCGAGTGGCATCGCAAGGGCGGCGACATCGTCCTCGAGACGGCGCGGCTTCTTCGCATGCGTGGGCTCGACGTCACGGTCGACCTGGCCGGGCCACCGGGGCTGCCGGTGCCGCTGCCACCCTACGCACGCTACCACGGGCTCCTCAGTCGCAAGAAGCCGGCCGAGGACGCGCTGCTGCGGCGGCTTTTCAGCGACGCCACGCTCCTCTTCGTGCCTTCCCGTGCCGAGGCCTTTGGCCTCGTCTTCGCCGAGGCGGCGGCGTTCGGGCTGCCGGTGGTCACCACGGCCGTTGGCGGCCTGCCTGAGATCGTGCGCGATGGCACCACCGGCCTGCTCCTGCCGCCCGAGGCCGGTCCAGAGGCCTATGCTGCGGCCATTGCCGGGCTCCTGGCCGAGCCTGGACGCTACACGGAGATGTCACGCCGGGCGCGGCAGGAGTTCGAGACCCGCCTGAGCTGGGACGTGTTCGGCACCCGGCTTCGCGACCTGCTGCAGGGCCTCGTGGCCGATCGGCATCATGCCCCGCGGCGGCCCCATAGTCGGTGTCGCTCACCTTCTCCAGCCAGCCGACGTGCTGCCCGGTCTCGTCCGCCTCCTGGATGGCGATGTGGACCATGCCGGTCCCGGGTGCCGCACCGTGCCAGTGCTCCTCGCCGGGCGCGAACCACACCGTGTCGCCGGGGCGGATGGTCTGCACCGGCCCGCCGCGGCTCTGGGCGCGGCCGACGCCGGAGAGGACGTGCAGCGTCTGGCCCAGCGGGTGGGTGTGCCAGGCGGTACGCGAGCCGGGCTCGAAGGTGACGCGGTAGGCGCGCACGCGGGCCGGTGCGGGCGCTTCGACGATCGGGTCCATCCAGACCGTGCCGGTGAACCACTCGGCCGACCCGCGGCGGGTGGGCGCTTCGTCGACCCGATGCAGCTCCATGGCCGCCTCCCGTGTGGCAGGAATGCAGGTGCGGATATTGGAGCCCGCAGCCGCGACGGGTAGCCTGCATCCGCAGGTCAGGGGAGGACGATATGGGCATGCAGGCCGGAGCGGCGGGGACGATCAGGATCGGCGGCGAGCTGGAGGTGGCGCGGATGGCCTACGGCGCCATGCGCCTCACCGGCCAGCCCGGCAATTTCGGTCCGTACCCGGACCCGGCTTCGGGCATCAAGGTCCTGCGGCGCGTGGTCGAGCTTGGCGTCACCCTGATCGACACCGCGCATGCCTACGGGCCGGGGTTCAACGAGGCGCTGGTGGCGGAAGCGCTCCACCCCTATCCGAAGGACCTGGTGATCACGACCAAGTGCGGCATCGCCAAGGTCGGCCCCGGGATCATGTACCGGGACGGGCGGCCGAAAGCGATCCGCACCATCTGCGAGGCGAGCCTGAAGCAGCTCCGCCTCGAGACCATCGATCTTCTCCAGCTCCACTGGGTCGACGAGGACACCCCGATCGAGGAGTTGGTGGGCGCCATCGCCGACCTCGTGAAGGCCGGCAAGGTGCGCCACATCGGCATCTCCAACGTCACCCTGGACGAGCTGAACCGGGCGCGGAGCACGGCGCCGATCGCGTCGGTGCAGAACCGCTACAGCCTCGCCGACCGGAACCACGACCCGATCGTCGACGCCTGCACCGAGGCCGGTATCGTCTTCTTTCCCTACGGACCGCTCGACGCCTCGCCGATGGCACAGGGTGCCCCGCTCGCCGACCCGGCCGGCCGCCTGGGCCCCGCCGCCCGCGACCGCGGCTGCACCCCGGCCCAGCTGGCGCTCGCCTGGCTGCTCGCCCGCAGCCCGATCATGGTCCCGATCCCGGGCACGACCTCGGTCGCACACCTGGAGGAGAACGTCGCCGCCGCCGCGATCAGGCTGACGCCGGAGGAGGTTTCCGCCCTGCAAGCGTAATCTCATGGCGAATCACAATGCTGGCATCTCAACTGAAAGTTATCTAGACTCCTCTGGACAGCGACCTGCGTGCCGCGGATCGGCTCCTGGCCGCCCGAGCTAGGGAGAGAGGCGACATGCGGTCGGGATTTGCACTCTCGCGGCGCGCCGTGCTGGGCTGCGCCTGTTGTGCCGGCGTGGCAGCGACGATGGCGCGCCTGCCGCTGGCCTGGGCGGCGGGCACGCATGAGGCGAGCGGGATCTCGCCGGACGAGGCGCTGGCGCTCCTGAAGGAGGGCAATGCCGAGTTCGTGGCCGACGAGCCCTTCCGGGCGGCGCGCGGCCCCAAGCGTCGCCTGGAGACCGCCAAGCAGCAGAAGCCCTTCGCCGTGCTGGTGGGCTGCTCCGACAGCCGGGTGGCACCCGAGCTGCTCTTCAGCCGCGGGCTGGGCGAGCTGTTCGTCATCCGGGTCGCCGGCAACACCGTCGACCTCGCGGCCCTTGGTACGATCCAGTATGCGGTGGGCCACCTCGGGGCGCCGCTGATCGTGGTCCTGGGCCATGAGCGCTGCGGTGCCGTGGCGGCCGCCTGCGATCTCGTGGAGAAGCACGCCGAGCTGCCGGGCAGCATCGGCGACGTCGTGGCGCCGATCGTGCCGGCCGTCCTCAAGGCGAAGGAGCAGAAGGGCGACCTGCTCGACAATGCGGTCTCGGAGAATGTGCGTCACGTGGTTCGCCGGCTCCAGCACTCGGGCCCGATGCTGGAGCTGCCGCTGGCCGATGGTCGCCTCAAGATCGTGGGTGCCCGCTACGATCTCGACGACGGCATCGTGGATTTCACCATCGAGGCCTGATCGGCTTCCGGCCAGCCTGCGGCTGCGCAGGTGCAGTTCGGCGCCG
>CAWHNT010000034.1:0-46765 GCA_963830775.1 uncultured Alphaproteobacteria bacterium
CCCTAGGCGCACTTATAGATGCAGGCCCGTTCGGTCCGCCGGGGGCCTTCATCCTCGTCGCTATCAGCTGAGCCGCAAGGTGCCGCTCAGACGACGCTTATCGGCACCAGCGCCATTAGGGTGTGAACAGGATTGGCGGGGGTGGCTGCGGCGCCCGGCCGCTCATGCCGGCTCCTTGTCGATGAACCGGTCGAGCTCCCAGCCCTGGTCGAACGGCGTCCACATGATCGAGATCAGCCGGACCCGCTTGAACAGCCACTTGCCGTCGACGCGCTCGAGGTCGTTGCGGTACTTCGCGGCCGCCCAGACGGCGCGCTTGCCGCCGGCCCCATCGTCGAAGCTGCAGGGCATCAGGAGCAGCCACCTGCCGACCGCGCGGTCGCCGTCGATCTCGATGATCGGGTTGGTGTTGTAGTGGATGGCAAAGGAGCGGTGCTCGAGGGCGCGGATCACCGCCCGACCTTCGTAGGTGCCGTAGAGATCGGTCTCGAACACCCCGTCCTCGGTGAACACCTCGCTCCAGTTGGCACCGTCGCGATTGTCGGCGTGGTAGCAGTAGAGGCTCATCAGCTGCTTGATCTCCTCGAGATCCTCCAGCCGCTTGATGCTCGCCTCGAGACTGGCGTCGGTCATTGCTGCCTCCTGGTCTAGCGTCGGTTCAGCGACACGGCCCCGATGATGATCAGCCCCTTCACGACTTCCTGGATGCTCGTCGACAGCCCCATGACGATCAGGCCGAAGCCCAGGATGCCGATGAAGATGGCGCCGACCACCGAGCCCAGGATGTAGCCGCGGCCGCCGAACAGGCTGGTGCCGCCGATGATGACGGCGGCGATCACGTCGAGCTCCAGCCCCTGGCCGAGGATCGGGTTGCCGGCGGCGCTGCGCGCCGCGAGCACGAGGCCGGCCAGTGCCGCCGTCACGCCGCAGAGCGCGAAGGCGCGATCCGGACCAGGTCGGTGTTGATGCCGGAGAAGCGGGCCGCCGTGCTGTTGCCGCCGGTGGCGAAGGCACGCCGGCCGAACAGCGACATGTGCAGCAGGTAGAACCCGACCAGCACCGTCGCCAAGGTCCACCAGATCGGCACAGGCACGCCAAGGGAACGTCTGCCGGCGAGCACCTGGACGAAGGCGGTATCGACGATCGGCACCGGCATCGAGCCGGTGAAGCTCAGCGCCAGCCCGCGCAGCACGCTCAGCATGCCGAGCGTGACCAGAAAGGAGGGTATTCGCAGCTTGGTGACCATGAGGCCGTTGATCGCACCAACGACGGCACCCAGCAGCAGCACCGCCGGTGCCGCGAGCCAGCCCGGCACGCCGTTGTAGAGCAGCATCGCCACGACCATGGCGGCGAAGCTCACATGCGAGCCGACCGAGAGGTCGATCTCGCCGCAGACGACCACGAAGGTCATGCCGACCGCCATGATCGTGACGACCGCGGTGATCCTGCCGACGGCACCGGCCGTGCGCCAGCTCGCGAAGTTGGGTGCGAAGATCACGAAGAAGGCGATGATCAGGAGGAAGATGATATAGGTGACATGCGGGCCGGGCCGTAGCAGGCGGGCCAGCATGGCGCTGCCAAAGCCCGGCTCACGGCCCAGCCGCTGGGTGTCGGTAGTCAGGCTGCCTGCCTCCGTGCCGCTTCGAGATCGACCTGCAGCGCCTCGCGCAGCTCCGCCTCGCCCACGCCGCTCGGCAGGCTCTGCCCAAGGACACCGTCGACCATGGTCACGATACGGTCGGCGATACGGGACAGCTCCTCCATCTCCGAGGCGATCACCAGGACGCCCATGCCCTTGGCGGCGATCTCGCGAATGATCTGCCGCATCTCCTCCTTGGCGTTGACGTCCACGCCGGCCGTCGGCTCGTCCAGGATCAACAGCCGCGGATTGGTGGCAAGCCATTTCGCCACCACGACCTTCTGCTGGTTGCCGCCGCTCAGCTCGTCCGCCGGCTGGCGGCCCGAGCGGCAGCGGATGCTGAGCTGGCGGCGCATCGTCTCGAAGAGGCCATCGGCACTGCCCGGCAGGATGAAGGGAAGCCGGCCCCCGCCGACCTGCAGCTGGCGCAGGACCGGCAGGGCCATGTTGGCGGCGAGCCCGTGCTTGATCACGAGCCCCTCGCCGCGGCGGTCCTCCGGCACGAACCCGATGCCGGCCGCGATCGCCTTTGCCGGCGAGCCCAGCTCGACGGGATTGCCGGCGACCTCGATGCGGCCGGTGACGTCATGGAGCAGGCCGAACAGCGCCTTGGCGAGCGTCGAGCGTCCACTGCCGACAAGGCCGGCAAGGCCGACGATCTCGCCTCTGCCGATCACGAGGTCGATGCCGGTCCGCAGCTTGCGCGACGTCCGCAGGCCGGTGACCTGCAAGGCCGGAGGACCGCCGGCATCGAGCACGGGCCGGGCGACAGCGGGCAGGCTCGACACCTTGTCGCTGCGTGACATCTTCTCGGCGATGCGGCGCATGTCGGTAGCGGTCGCCATCATGGTTGGAAGCAGCCGCCCGTCCTTGATCACGCTGATCCGGTCCGAGATCTTGAAGATCTCCGCCATGCGATGGCTGATGTAGATGATGCCGATGCCGGCAGCCTTGAGCGAGCGGATGATGCCGAAGAGCTTGTCCTCCTCGCGCGCAGTCAGGGACGAGGTCGGCTCGTCCATGATGAGGACGCGGGCCCCGCGCGACAACGCCTTGACGATCTCCACCATCTGCCGCTGGGCGAAGCTCAGGTTCTCGACGCGCTCGCTGGCACGGATGGGAAAGCCGTAGGTGTCGAGCAGAAGCTGCGCCTCGCGACGCAGCCTCCGCGCATCGACGCGCCAGCCGAGCCGCAGCGGCTCGTGGCCCAGCAGCAGGTTGTCGGCGACGGTGAGGTTGGGCAGGAGGCTCAGCTCCTGGAAGATCATGGCGACGCCGGTGCTGAGCTTGTCGTGCACCGATCGCTCGGTGACATCCACGCCATCGATCAGGACCCGCCCCTGGTCCGGGCGATGGACACCCATGAGGATCTTCATCAGCGTCGATTTGCCGGCACCGTTCTCGCCCAGGAGCGCATGGACCTCGCCACGGTGCAGGTCGAAGTCGATACCGCGCAGGACCTCGGTGCCGGCGAACGTCTTGAAGATCGCTTCCATGCGCACGAGCGGCTGGGCGGACGATTCCGGTGCCGTCGCTTCGCCGCCCGTGCTTCCTATGCTCGAGTTCGTGCTCAGAAGCACTCGCCCTTGCAGGCCTTGATCACCGAGTCCGGTGGCGGCTGCTGCGTCACCTCCTGCAGGGCACTCAGGAGGTTGAGCTTGGTCACCTTCAGGGCCGCGACGGAGAGGTAGGGCGGGACCTCCTTGCCGAGGAGGGCTGCTGCCGCGGCCTTGGCCTCCGTCTTGCCCTGGAGGAACGGCCGCTGGGCACCGATCGCGTAGATCTCGCCGTTGGCGACGGCGACCGCACTGTCCTCGCCGAGATCGACGGTCGCCACCAGCACGTCACGGCCGAGCGTCTTGGCCGCATTGGCGGCCTGGATGGCAGGCGTGTCCCACACGGCGAACATGCCGCCGAGATCGGCATTGGCCGTGATCATCGCGGTCGAGGCCGAGTAGGCGCCGGTCATCGAGCCCGGAAACTGCGCCGGGGCCACCTCCTTGATCTCGGGAAACTCGGCGAAGGCCTTGCGTGCGCCTTTCTCGCGCGCCTGGATCACGTAGGCCGAATTGTAGACCGTGGTCAGGACGCCGACCTGGCCCTTGCCGCCCATCTTCTCGGCCATGGCCTTGGCCGAGAAGTAGCCGTTGGCCTCGTTGTCGGAGGCGATGACCGAGACGTAGTCCTTGCCCGGCGCCATCTCGACCGGGACATTGTCGATGAAGACGATCTTGATCCCTTCCGAGCCCAGCCGCTTGAACACGGGCGAGGACGAGACCGGGTCGATCGGGATCGACAGGATGACGCTCGGCTGGCGTGCCGCCAGCTGCTCCAGGTCGTTGAGCTGGGTCGCGGGCTGGCCCTTGGCCTCGGTGACGGCCACGAGCTCGATGCCGTATTCCTGCAGGCCCGCCTTGATGCCGGCCACCTGCAGCTGCGGCCACGCGGCGTCCATGAGGTTCATGGAGATCGCCGCGGTGAAGCCGCCCTTCTTCAGCTTGTCCAGCTCCTCGGGCGTGAAGGTGATCGAGTTCGGGCGAGGCCGCTTCAGGCCCCTCAGGGAACCCCAGGACAGCCTGGCCGCGCGGCGAGAGCGGCATCGGCTCCATCATCGCCTTGGCATCGGGCGGAATGTTGTCCGGCCACTTGTAGTCAGCACTCTGGGCACGCTCCGGCTGCCAAGGCCAGCGACAGCCCCAGCGTGGCGCCGGCATAGCGCACCACCCATGCCTGTCCTGTCATCCGCGTTCTCCCTTTTCTCGTTCGGTCCACCGAGATGCCTTGCTCACTGACGGGCGAGATAGCCCGCCCACTTGGCTCGCATCGGCCAGTTGTCGGCGAGCGCCTTCAACAGCGGGTCGAGATCCTCGTTTACCGCCGCATCCTCGGCGAGCAGCCCAGGCGTCGAGTTGAACGACAGGGTCGCCAGATCGCGCATCCGCATCGTGAACAGCACGCCATCCAGGTGGTCGACCTCGTGCTGCATCAGCACCGCATCCCAGCTCACCGCCTCGCGCTCGTGGGTCCTGCCGTCGAGGTCCTGGTAGGTAAGGCCGATGCGCGAATAGCGCGGCACCTTGCCATGCAGGCCCGGGATCGAGAGGCAGCGCTCCCAGTAGAGGTCACCGCCTGCATCAAGCGGAGTGACCGCCGGGTTGATCATCACCGTCCAGGGAATGGGCTTCACGGCCGAGCGCGGCGGGATGCGCCAGGGGGCGAAGCGGAAGACCACGATGCGCAAGGAGGCGTAGACCTGCGGGCCGGCGATCCCGTTCGCACCGCAATCCTCGATCGTGTCCTGCATGTCGGCGGCGAGGCGTGCCACCTCGGGGTCGGTCGGGTCGGCGATCGGCTCCGCCGGCTTCAGCAGGATGGGATGGCCCATCTGGGCCACGCTTCGGACTGCCATCGTCTCCTCCCTCCCCTCGCTCAGAACGTGCCGCGCACCCAGTCCCAGGTGTCCTCAAGGGTCAGGCGCAAGCGCCGTACCAGTTCGTCCACCTCGCCCTCGCTGACCACCAAAGGCGGGCACAGCACGATGCCCGGCCGCATGCTCGAACAGCCGCTGCTCTTCGATGATCGCCAGGTGGCGAGTTCAGCCCGGGTTGCGCCAGCGCGCTCGTCATTGCCAACCCCACCTTTCCAAGGCTCGATCGACCTCTCCTGGCTAGCCATGACGAAGGCTATGGTCAAATGTTTTGCTCTTTTCTCTTCGGCGTGAGCCGGGGGATAACCTCAACCTTGGCTTGGGTCCTCCTGCGGGCCGGACTGCCGCCCGCCTGCATCGCGACGACGGCAAGCTCGAGCGGCCTCAGATGATCGGCGATGGCAGCCACGATGCGGGTTCGATCACGGCTGCGGAGGGCCTCAAGCGTCTGCTGGTGCACGGTGACCACATCGTCGACATCCTCAATGTCGGCGAAGTACCCGCGCATCCGAGCAAACAGGTGTTCCAGGATCTGATGCTGATAGAGCGCCAGGGCGCCGCTCTTGGCAGTTCGCCCGATCGTATAATGAAACAGATGGTCGAACCGGATGCGGACGGCAAGATCGCTATGCTTGTGCGCACGAAGCTCGTCGATGCAGGACTGCATCAGGCTGAAATCGCTTTCGCTCGCCCGCTCCGCCGCCAGTAGCGCCAGCTGCAGCTCGATCGGGTGCCGCGCCTCGACGATCTCCTGGACACCCAGGTGGCGAAGCGGGGCCACCAGGGTCATGATCTCGTCCGGCACCTGATTCGTCGTCACCGTGAGACCGCCATTGGCCCCACGCCGGGTCTGGACGACACCGGCCTTGGCCAACAGCTTCAGCGCCTCGCCGACAACGGGCTTGCTGACGTTCATGCTGCTGGACAGCTTCTCGATATGCGGCAGGCGCTCGTTGGGGGCATAGGCGCCGGACAGAATGGCAAAGGCGATCTGGCCTACTACCTCCTCATGCGCCCGCGGGCTGATGATAGGATGAAAATGCCAGCGCATGGGATCGTCAGCTATGGCTCTGTCGGTCATCAGCACCCCTGGCGATCAGGCCCTGGGTCGTTGGCCTAGCAGCGCTCACCGAAGGATCAACAAAAATATTGATCATTGGATTTTAGGGAGTGGTCTGGCTACCCCGATCGAGCGGGCTCTCCCATAGGTGCCTTCCTCCAGGCACCCTTGCCTCATCCCATGGCCGCCCAGCAGACGACAGACAGAAGCTCGCCCGATCCCGAGACGCCGCGCGATCGCCGCCGGCCCGAGACCCTCCCCTTCCCTCAGCCGGCGTATCTCAGCTGCGCAGGATCTCGGACAGGCTCACGCTTTTCCGCTCGCTGGCCGAGAGGTCCAGGCCCGAGAAGAGATCGACCAGGTGGCGGCGCATCAGCTCGCTGGCACCGTCCGCGTCGCCGTTGCCGATGGCACTGGCGAGCGCGTGGTGGGCATGGCTCTCGCAGGTGGTGTCACGCCGGCGCCAGTAGAGCGCAATGATGAGCGAGGAGCGCGAGACGAGGTCGCGCACATAGTCGGCGAGGATGGCATTGTCGGCGATCTCGGCGATGGCGACATGGAAGGCGGCGGAGAGGCGGATCGCCTCGCCGTCGTCGCCGGCCCGGACGGCCGCATGCTCGCGCTCGAGATGGGCGGTGAGCTGGGCCGCGTGCTGCGGCCGGGCGGCACTGGCGGCAAGGGCCGCCACCCGGGGCTCGATCAGCTCGCGGACCTCGAACACTTCCCTGGCCTCGCGCGGGCTGGGCTTGGCGATGAAGGCGCCGCGATTGGGCTCGAGCCGCACCAGCCGGTCATGGGCCAGTGCCTGGAGGGCGGAGCGCACGACGGTGCGGCTCACGCCGTAGATGGTGGCAAGCTCGTCCTCGGGCAGCTTCAACCCGGGCTCGAGGCGGTGGCCGATGATCGCGTCGCGGAGCGTGCGATGGATCACGCGCCAGGAGCTGGAAGCACGCGCCTCGGCATTGGCTCGTCTTCCTCGCCGGGCCCGTCACGGCGGCTCGCGCTCGTGATGGCTGCGTGCCATCAGGCGCTACGGCCCTGGGAGCTGGCTCCGGGCGAATAGCTCGCGAACAGGCCGGCATAGGTCTTCGCACCGGGCCGCCGATAGCCGCCCACGCGCGAGGTCCGCAGACCGAGCGCCACCAGGCCTTCGGCGAGCTTCACGGCCGCGGCCACGCCGTCGACCACGGGCACACCGTGCTCCTTGGAGAGCGCCCGGGCGAGGTCCGCCATGCCGGCACAGCCGAGCACGATCGCCTCGGCGCGATCCTCGACGAGCGCCCGGGCGATCTCCTCCGAGACGCGCTGGCGGGCGTCCGAGGCCGGATCCTCGAGCGCCAGCACCGGCACCTCGCTGGCACGCACGCGCCGGCACCGGGCGGCCAGCCCGTAGCGGACAAGGTTGTGCTCGATCGCAGGCACGGAGCGCTGCAGCGTGGTGACGACGCTGAAGCTGCCGGCGACGAGGCTGGCCATGTGGAAGGCCGCCTCGCCGATGCCGACGACCGGGCCGTCGAAGACGGTGCGGGCCGCATCGAGGCCGGTATCGTCGAAGCAGGCGAGGATCGCGGCATCGGCAGCGGCCCCCTTCCGGAGCTCGGCCAGGAGGCCCGGGACCGAGAAGGCCTCGTCGTAATAGCCCTCGATCGAGGGCGGCCCGTCGGCAGGCGAGACGGCCTCGATGCGCGTGCCGGGTGCCGCCACCGCCGCGGCGGCACGCCCGATCGCCTCGGTCATGGAGCGGGTGGTGTTGGGGTTGACGACGAGGAGGCGGGGTCCGTGCGTCATCCTTAGAGCTCGCCTCCGAGATAGAGTGCCCGCAGGCGATCGTCGGCGAGGAGGGCGGCACTCTCGCCCGAGAGTGCGGTGCGGCCGGTCGCGAGCGCGTAGGCGCGCTGCGAGATCCGGAGCGCCATGCGCGAGTTCTGCTCGACCAGGAGGACCGAGACCTTCTCGTCGCGGGCGATGGCGACGATGGCGCGGGCGATGTCCTGGACGAGCTTGGGTGCGATGCCGAGCGAGGGCTCGTCGAGGAGGAGGAGCCGCGGCTTGGCCATCAGGGCGCGGCCGATCACCAGCATCTGCTGCTCGCCGCCCGACATGGTGCCGGCGGCCTGGGAGTAGCGCTCCTTCAGCCTCGGAAACCGGGCCAGCACGCGGGCGATGCTCTCCTGCACTTCCGCCTTGGAGGCACGCGTGAAGGCACCCATCATCAGGTTGTCGCGCACCGACATGAAGGGGAAGACGCGCCGCCCCTCCGGCACCATGACGATCCCGCGCCTGACGATCGCGTCCGGACGCTCGCCGTCGATGCGCTCGCCGGCGAAGCTGATCGTGCCGGACCGGAGGCGCCTGAGGCCGGTGACGGCGCGCAGCAGCGAGGACTTGCCGGCACCGTTCGCACCGATCAGCGCTACCGTCTCGCCCTCGCGCACCTCGAGGCTGACGCCTTTCAGGGCATGGACGTGGTCGTAGAACAGCTCGGCGTCCTGGACGGCGAGGAGGGGTGTGGCGCTCATAGGCCGATCGCCTCGTCCTCGACGCCGAGATAGGCCTCGATCACGCGGGGGTCCTCGCGGATCTCGGCCGGGGTGCCCTCGGCGATCTTCTGGCCGAAGTTCAGGACGACGATCCGGTCGGAGATGGCCATGACGGCCGGCATGTCGTGCTCGACCAGCAGCACGGTCACGCCGCGGTCGCGCACCGCCCGGACCATCGTCACCGCCCGCATCGTCTCCTCGTGGTTCATGCCGGCGAAGGGCTCGTCGAGGAGGATGACCGCCGGGTTGGTGGCGAGCCCGATCGCGATCCCGAGCGCGCGGAGGTGGCCGTGCGGGAGGTTGCTCGCGATCTCGTCGGCGTAGGGTGCGAGGCCCAGGAAGGCCAGGATCTCGTCGGCGGAGCGGCGGAACCCGGCCTCGTCGGCCCGGGCCCGGCCCGAGCCCAGATAGTAGCCCAGCAGGCTCGCCCTGGCCCGGAGCTGGTGCGCGATCACGACATTGTCGCGCACGCTCATGCCACGGAAGATCGTGGTCTCCTGGAAGGTGCGCACCACCCCCAGCCGTGCGACCTGGTGCGGGGCACGGCCGGAGATGCGCTCGCCGCGGAACCGGACCGTGCCGGCACTCGGCGGCAGGAAGGAGGCGATCAGCTTGAAGAGAGTGGATTTTCCGGCCCCGTTCGGCCCGATCACGGAGAGGATCTCCCGCTCCCCGACGTGGAAGGAGACGCCGTTGACCGCGGTGAGCCCGCCGAAGCGCTTGGTGAGGCCGTCGACCTCGAGGATCGCGGCACTCATCGGGCCTCACTCCGCCGGCCGAGCGAGAGAACGCCGTTCGGCAGGACCAGCATGAGGGCGATGAGCAGGGTCGAGTAGATGAGAAGCTGGTACTGGCCGAAGCGGAAGAGGAAGTCCCAGCCGAAATAGAGGACGAAGGTGCCGACCAGCGGGCCCAGGACATAGCCGAGCCCGCCCAGGAAGCAGCTCAGCATGAAGTTGACCGAGTCGGTGACCGTGAAGCTCGAAGGATAGATCGACTGGGAGATGGCGATGAACATCGCCCCGCCGATGCCGCCCAGGAAGGAGGAGATCGCGTAGGCGAGCACACGGAGGTAGGTGACGTTGACGCCGATCGAGGATGCCAGCTCCTCGTTCTGGCGGAGCGACTGGCAGAGATGGCCGAGGCGCGAATGGACGAGCCGGTAGAGGCCGGCGAACACGATGGCGGCGAGGGCCACCGAGACGAGGTAGAAGGCGCGGCGCGGATTGGCGAGGGTCGCGAAGTCGGGTGCGAGCGTCAGGCCGAAGAGGGACAGCTCCTGCGGCAGCGGGATCGAGACGATGCCCTTGGCACCGTTGGTGATGGTGAGCGCCAGGGCCGCGAGCCGCGCCACCTCGGTCAGGACCAGCGTCACCATCGCGAAGTAGACGCCGCGCAGGCGCAGGATCGGCAGGCCGATCAGGACGGCAAGGCCGGCGCAGAAGAGCCCCGCCAGCGGCAGCGTCAGCCAGAAGTTGACGCCATAGCCCGTGACCAGGACTGCCGAGACGTAGCCGCCGGCGAGCCCGTAGGCCGCCTGGCCGATATTGATCCGGCCGATGTAGAAGGTGAGCCAGACGCCGCCGGCGGCAATCGCCAGCAGGGCCACCGAGGTGAGCGTGTAGTAGAGATCGCTGCGGCCGGTGGCCTCGATCAGCGCCGGCACGCCCAGCATCGTGGCAGCTAGCACGACGAGGGCGGCGAGCGCTCCGAGCGCGCGTCGGCCGGCCGGTGCCGCGGTGGCGGTGCGCACGGCCATGGTCTCAGCCCCAGGGCTTGCCCATCAGCCCCTGCGGGCGGATGGCGAGGAAGACCATGAGGGCAGCGAAGATCACCAGATAGGTGAGGTCGGCGTGGCTCGCGAGCACGGTGAGCCCGACCAATTCCATCATGCCGAGCAGGAAGCCGCCGGCAATGGCGCCGCCGACCACGCCCGCACCGCCCAGCATGACCATGAGGAAGGCCTTGATCGAGATCGCCCCGCCGATGCCCGAGTTGACGCCGGTAATGGCGACGAGGAGCCCGCCGACAAGGCCCGCCAGCATGGCGCCGAGCGCGAAGCCCAGCATCGAGTAGCGGTCGACGTCCACGCCCATGAGCTGGGCCGCCACCCGGTCCTGGGCCAGCGCCCGCATGGCCCGGCCGGGCTTCGAGAACTGCATGAAGAGCATGAAGGTGGCGATCATCAGCACTGCCACCACGCCGACCGTGACGCGGTCATAGGGGATGATGACGGAATCGGAGAGGAAGACGCCCTTCACGATCTTCGGCACACCGCGCTGCTTCTCGCCGAAGAGGAGGAGGATCACGGCGTCGAGGAAGAAGGCGATCGCGGCCGCGAGCAGCATGGTGCTCTCCTCCCGGGCCGAGCGGCGGATCACCGGACGGAAGAGGAAGCGCTCGACCAGGGCACCGACCGCCATCAGGGTGAGGCCGGAGGCGGCCAGCGCCACCACGAACGGCAGCCCCAGCTGCCCGTAGACGGCGTAGGTGACGAAGCCGCCCAGCACGTACATCTGGCCGTGCGCGAAGTTGAGCACGTTCATGAGCGCGAAGATGAGCGTGAGGCCCAGCGCTATCAGCGCGTACTGCGCGCCGAGATAGAGCCCGTTGACGAGTACCTGCGCCATCTAGGGAGGCCATGCCAGAGCTGAGGGCAGCAGACAGTCTCTGGCCTGGCGCCGTCGCCGGGCCAGAGACCAAGATGGCTTGGCGTCAGTCGACCTCGGCCACGAACAGCGTCTCGAACTTGCCGTCCTTGTACTCGTTGACGACCAGCGGCACCGCGAGCTGCCTCTTCTGGGTGAAGGAGGTCGAGCCCACATACCTGAGCTTCGCACCCGCGGTCTTGACGTAGGGGTTCGCCGCCTCGAACGAGTCCATCGCCTTCTTGAACTCGCTCACATCGGAGACCGCCTTCGGGTTCGCCTTCAGGGTCTCCAGGATGTACGGCAGGGCGTAGACCTTGGTGTTCGAACTCGTCGTTATACTCGCCGTACTTCTTCGTGTAGTGCTCGACAAAGGCCTGCATCTCGTCCGACGCGATCTCGGGCGTGGAAGCACCGCCGACCGAGATGAAGCCGTTGGCGAGCTCGCCCGCACCCTCCTCCAGCACCTTGGCGTCCTGTGCGGTCTCGGTGGAGATCAGGCCCTCATAGCCGAGCTCGCGTGCCGAGCGGATGAGGAGCGGCGCGTTGCCGGGTGCCACGCCGGAAAGCACCAGCAGGTCGGGCTGCGCCTTGATGACGGGCGTGAGCACGGGCGTGAAGTCGCGGGTGTCGTTCTGGTAGGTGGCATCACCCACCACCTCCAGGCCCAGCGCCTTGGCGGCGGCAAGGCCGCTCTCCTTCTGCGAGAGCGGATCGGACTCGTTGGCGGCGATGAACGCCACCTTCGTCACATCCTTCTTTTCCTTCAGGAACTTGTAGATGGCCGGGCCGGACTGGTAGCTCGCCACCATGCCGAGCACGGCGTTCGACGCCGGCGGCGTGTAGAGTTCCTTCGGGAAGGCGTAAGGAAAGTAGATGATGCCCTTGGCCTCGGCCACCGGCCGCACGGCCGCCGCCCCGTCGTCGACGTTGGGCCCCACGACATAGTGGACGCCTTCCTGCGCCATCTTCTCCATGCCGGCGATGGCGCGCTTGGGGTCCTTCTGGTCGTCGAAGGTGACGATCTCGATGTCGTAGGTCTTGCCGCCGATCGCGACGCCGCCCTTCTCGTTCAGCATCTCGGCCAGCGTCTCCATGGAGCGCACGTTCGACGTGCCCCAGGCGGCAGCCGGGCCGCTCGTCACACCGACGAAGCCGATCTTCAGCGTCTCATTCGCGGCCTGGACGACGCCCGATAGAAGCGCCGTGCCGGCCAACGCAGCGAGCGTCATCGACATGAGGGCTGCACGTCTGGCGACCATCACGACCTCCCCTGATCCCGCTTGGTGCGGTTTTATTCGAGAAGGATCAAGCGCCCGGTCGAGCACTTTGTCAACGATTTGCACCAAGATTGGATACAATCGCCGCGATATGGTGAGAGCGCACGCTCGAGTTCGGCGAGCATGCGCTCGTCGTCAGCATCTTCAGTCCGGCCAATGGTTGGGTCTGGCATCAAAGGAGGGACAGGATCACCACCCAGACCGCCATGGCCACACGGACGAAGGAGGCGGTGTCGCGGCTGACCTCGGGCTGCCCGGCGCTGCGCCAGACACCGACGAGCAGCACCAGGTTCCAGGGGATGTCGGCGGCGAAGACCAGCGCTGCGAGCCAGGCGGGGGCACCGGTGGTGAGGAGTGCCAGGGCGAGGATCGTGGCGAACAGGGCAACGACGCCCCCGCCGAGGATGCCCCAGAGCCAGAAGGCGCGGCCGAGCGGGAGCCTGCCTTGCCAGAGCTCGACAATGGTCCGCATGGCCGTGCTTCCGCCAGCGTTTGGGTGGACAAGGGCACAGCCGACCACCGTGCGAGGTCGTCAGCAAGGAGGATGAGCGTGGCCGAGATGGCAATAGCCGGCATCCGGCGGGTCGCGGTGGTGGGCTGCGGGACCGTGGGAGCGAGCTGGGCGGCGCTGTTCCTCAGCCATGGCCTCGACGTCCTGGCGACCGACGTGGCTCCGGACGCCGAGGAGAGCCTGCGGCGCCATGTTGGGCGTGCGCAGGCCCAGCTCGCCGAGCTGGGCTGCCGCGGGACGGGACGGCTCGCGTTCCATGCCAGCTTGGCCCAGGCGCTCGAGGATGCCGACCTGGTGCAGGAGAACGCGCCCGAGAACGAGGAGCTGAAGCGGCATCTCCTGGCGGAGATCGATGGCTTGGTGCCGCCCGAGACGATCGTCGCCAGCAGCACCTCGGCCCTCCTGCGCAGCCGCATCGTCTCGGCTTGCCGTCACCCGAGCCGCCACATCGTCGCCCACCCGTTCAACCCGCCACACCTCATGCCGCTGGTCGAGATCCTCGGCGGCGACGAAGCGGTCGTGGAGCGCGCCTGCAGCTTCTATGCGGCGCTGGGCCGGCGGCCGCTGGTGCTGCGCAAGGAGACGGAGGGCCACCTCGCGAACCGGCTGGCGTCCGCTCTCTTCCGCGAGGCGGCACACCTGATCGAGCAGGGTGTCGCGAGCGTGGAGGATGTGGATGCCGCGGTGAGCTACGGGCCGGGGCTGCGCTGGGCGGGGCTATGATGGACCTGGGTGACGGCCTGATCAGGCCGTCACCCAGGTCCGATCATAGCCCGCCCCCGTCGCCTGCCGACCTTGCGCCGGCGACGGCGCGCCACGTCCCGCAGCAGGACCTCAAACAGGCCCAGGTCGAGCCAGCGCCGAAACCAGCCATAGACGGTCCGCCAGGGCGGGAAGCCCTGCAGCAGGACACGCCAGGGGCCGCCCACCCGCAAGTGCCATGCGATCGCGCCGACGACGCGCCGGGTCGCGGTTGCGCGCCCGCTCCGTGGCGGGTCAGCCCGGCCCAGCCATCCCGCGATCTCGTCCGCCGAGCGGCCCGATACCAGCTCCTTCAAACGCGGCTCGTGCCGCGCCCGATGCGCCTCCGTCCACACCTGCCCGTCACCCCTTGCATGCATATCCGAAGGGCTCATCTCGAGCCGAGTTGCTCAGAAGGGAACGGCACGCCGAACCGCACTCAAACAGGCAGTCAGAGGGGATGTCGGCGGCTGTTCTCTCGACCGTACTCTCCTTCGAGCAGGCGTCCGAGGCGATGCCGCGCCCGAAGAAGGTGCTCACGGTGGCGAGCGGGGCCGAGCTTGAGGAGACCTTGGCCAAGGCTGGGCCCAGCGACCACGTCGTGCTCAAGGACAGCACCTATGGCGGCGAGGTCGAGCTCACCCGCAGCTTCCCGACCGGCGACCGGCTCGTGATCCGGGCCGAAAACCAGCTGCGCGCCAAGCTCACGGATGCTGGCAAGTGTTGGGCAGCGGCATCATCCTGAGCGGGCTCGACTGGGAGGGAGCCGAAGCCGGCGGTCCGGATCAGCGGCAGCAATGCGCGTCTCACCCGCTGCGTGGTCCGCGACAGCGATACCCGGGCGGCCGTGCTCGTCGGCAACCAGTCGGGCGAGACGACCCGCTCCGTCATGATCGACCACTGCGACATCTCGGGCTACGCGACGGATGGGATCAGCGTCGCTCCGGATGGGATGATCGAGGACGTGGCCATCCTGCGCAACTACATCCACGATGGTGGCGGTGGGAAGGGTGGCAACAATCTGAACGGCAATGCGATCGGGATCGGGAACGGCCATCGCGAGAAGGCGGTCCAAGCCACTGTGGCCTGGAACCTGATCAATGGCCATGCCGCCGCGAATACCATTCATGTCAAGTCCTCGAACAATCTGATTGCCTTCAACACCCTTGTGAAGGTGACGAAGAAGCAGACTAACATCAGCATTCGCAACGGTCGTGACAACCATATTATTGGCAACACGCTGTCCGGTGGCCGGATCAGCACCTGCGACTACGGCACGGTGATCCTCGCCAATCAAGCGAAGGAGATCTGGCTGCAGGCTGGCAATATTGGCGACGATAGCTGCTCGGAAGACGATCTCGAGAACAAGGCCGAAGCCGGCTACAGCACGCGTCCGGCCTCACGCGGCACGAAGGTTGCCGGCAACGATGGGACGCTGATCGTGGGCCAGCATTTCAAGCGTTATTGCGAGCAGCAGCCGACCCCGGTCGAGGGTGCTGCGATCTACCAGCATGACGGCCAGGTCGAGCTCGAGGACGGTGATTGCATGGCTTGGTACAAGGACATCGTGAACAAGCCCGAGAGCAAGGCCCCGGCCGTTTGGGAGCCCCTGCCACGCCCGATCCAGCTCAGCATGCGGGAGGTCGGGCCGAGCGCGAAATAGAGGCAGCTCTCAGCCACCCTCCTGCAGGCGGGCAGCGGCGGGCGGAGCGATGTCGCCCGGCCCATGCGTGTGCGTGGTGTAGCCATAGCGGCGCATCAAGGGCCAGCAGAGCGCCACGGTCATTAGCCGAACCCAGCGCGGCAGGGGCTGGCGCGCCTTCTCTGCCCCCGGATCAAAGCGTACTGCACCTTCCCGGCGGATATGGTTGCCGCCGACATTGTGCCCGACCGGGAAAGGCTCGTGGCGCTCGATCCGGTCCGCCACATCGTCGAGCTGCACGCCGAACGTGCCCCCGATCCGCCGGATGGCTTCCGCCGGATGGTCGCGCAGGTCCTCGTAGCGCAGGCGCATGGTGCGGTCGGGTGCCGTGCGCCGGGCGAGCTCGGCACAGAGATTGCCGAGGGTCCAGGCACCAGCCGCGAGCATGAGGAAGAGGGGCATCGTCGCCCGGCCGGGATGGAAGCGGCGGCGGAGGATGACAAAGCCAACCTCGCCCCGAACCCGCCAGTAGTGCGAGGCAACGATACCGCGCGGGTCGCGGACGAGATGGATCACGCGTGAGCCTGGGTGGTATCTGAGCAGCAGGAGCGCGCGCGTCGGCTCCTTGTTCGAATCGAGCAGATGCGGCTTGCCGGTTACCGCCTTGACCGCTTCCTCGACGGCGGCAAGCGTCCGCACCATGCGCCGCAGCGGGCTACCTGGCGAGGCAGGTAGGAGCGCGCGCGGGAACCAGCGCACGTCGCTGAGGTCGTAGACCTCGCGCATCAACGTCGGGAACGACGCCGGGCCGCAGCGTGCCTCGACCGCTTCGCGGACCCGGGTCCAGAACGGGCACTCGGCGATCACGGCACCGCAGCCGCACAGGTGCCCGGTCTTGTCGCCGGAGAGCCCGCGGGTGCCGATCGTCCCGAGCTCGCCCACGCTCTCGATGGCGCTGCCGCCGCCCAGCATGATGTCGAGGATAGTGCTGCCGCTGTGACCGCGGCCGGCGACGTAGATGTACATCAGCGGCTTTCCGCGCCGTCGTACATGACCTCGTAACGATGGCTGTAGAGCTCGATGATGGTACCCCAGGGGTCCTCGAGATAGACCATCTTCTTAGTGGGGTGCGGTAGCTGATTGTGCCAGACCGCCGAGCGCTGCCTGCCCCCATGGTCCACGACACGGTTGGCCAGTGCTGCGACGTCGTCGGTCGTGAAGGCAATGTGGAACACACCGCTTCTCCAATACTCAAGCGCCGGCTTGCGCCGCTCGTGCGGCGGATCAATCAGCTGAAAGAGCTCGATCCCAATCCCGTCGGCTGTAGCCATATGCGCCATCCACATATGGCGGAAGCTGGGACCGAGGACATCGCGCGCCTGCTCGTCGACGTCGCTGCAAACCTCAAAGGGGCCGCGCACGAGCCTGAAGCCGAACACCTCACCGTACCAAGCCACCGCAGCGGTGATGTCCGCAACGCCGATGCCAACATGGTTGAAGGTGGCTGCGGCCATGCACGTCGTTCTCAGGGGGTGACCGCCTCTTCGCGCAGTCGCCAGGTTGCCTTCTTACGGCCGGCTGCCCACAGGCCGAAGGCATGACCCATGGCGGTAAGGCTCAGCACGAAGAAGGCCCAATGGGTGAGCGGACCCAGCGAGCGCCCGGCCCTGGCGGCAGCGAGGGCGACGGGTACTGCTCCGTAGAACAGCGCCTGGATCAGGCCCGCATGCACAAAAAAGGCGTTGAAGGGCGCGAGCCACAAACTGGAGGCGAGGAGGCCAGCCGCTGGCAGCCATAGGAGCCAGCGCAGGAGCTTGTGGCTCGCGTAGAGCAGGATGGCGCCATAGCGCCCGCCTTGTACCAGCTGACCCAGGATATAGGGCGTCGATGAAAGAGCGCGCATGGTGATCCGCACCCGAGCGCGATAGACCTCGCGCGCCCCAAGCCACGGCGCATCGAGATAGGGGATATCTGGGTCCAGCACGGCGCGATAGCCCTGGCCCGCCGTCTGCGCCGGGTCGATCAGGTCGCGGATCATGTGCGGCGGAACGCTGCGATAGATGCCTCGGCGGAGCGCGTGCATGCCGCCAGAGGCGTTGGGGATGTAGCCGAAGACGCTGGAACCGCGGTCGATCAGCCACTCGAAAAACCAGTAGCGCCGATAGCTGGCAGGACCAAAACCCTCTTCCAGCCAATAGGCTTTCCGGGCCGAGATGCAGCCGATCGTGGGATCGGCAAAGCCGGCGACGATGTCCCGGATCGCACGCCGGCTCCAGATCGCGGTGGCGTCGGCGAAGAGGACGATGTCGCCCGTGGTCTCGCGCATGGCGGCATCTATCGAAACGTTCTTGCCGATCTGACCACCCGGTGGGGTGATCAGACGGATGCCGCGATCCTCGTAAGCGCGCACGATCTCGTGCGTCCGGTCGGTCGAGCCGCGGTCGGTGGCAACGACGATCTCGAGCAGGTCGCGCGGGTACTCGGCTTCCAGGGCCTGGTCCAGGGCGCGGCCGATATGTCTCTCCTCGTTACAGGCCGCGATGATGAGAGAGACCGACCGTGCCTCGCCGCCTCGCCGTAGCGGGCGATGGAATAGTTTCCCGAGAAGCGTCATGAACGCGGGTAGCCCAGGATGGTGTAGAAGAAGACCCCGAAGGAAACCCAGAAGACCAGTTTCATGGCGTTCACTCAGGCGAGGCTGGCAGCGGCGGCACGGGCTGCCTGCAGCGAGCCGGCGATGCTGCGCCCGAGGCGGGCAGCATGGGCGGCATCAGCGACGAGCGGGTGGAAGCTCAGCACTTCGGCGATCTGATCGGCCCGCGGCATCTCGGGCAGGCGGAGGACGGCGCGCTCGTACCGCGCAATCTGGCGGAAGATGGAGGCCGGCCCCGGCGGCAGCGGCAGCTGCGGATGGGTGTCACGTTCCCTCCCCGGACCATACACGGCAGCTCTACTGCGATCTCGGGCTCGACGCCGGTGACATTCAGGACAAGCTCGCGCTCCCGCCGCCGAGCAGCACGTGGAGCATGGGGACGACGGCCTCCTCGTACCAATTCATGCGCCGCCGTGCGAGAAGGCCGGCGATCACGGCGCATCGGTCCGCCTCCGGCGCGGTACGCGGCGTCGAGAGTGGCGCCCCATGCCTCCAGCTCTTCTCCGCGGGAATGTCGACGCTGCTGCTCGCTCGCAGCTCACGCTCCGGATGATAGAGCAGGCGGAGATAGGGCAGCGGGAGGGCGCGCTCCCGCCGGCAGATTGCCGGCTCCACCTGCGCCAGCATCCGCGTGTCCAGAGCGGCGATGACCTCACCGGTCCGATCACGGCCGGCTTCATCCCGGAAAGCGTATAGCCAGGACCAGTGATTAGAGCCGAAATGAGCGCGCCGTAGCGGGCCGGAGCCGAACCGGGGCGCGGCCTCGTCTGGACAGCCGCCCAGACCGTGGCCGGCAGCTCGCAAAGCCCAGCATCGCCCGGCCGGTACGCCTCTCACCGTGCGCGACGTTGAGGCTCAGCAGGGTGGGAGGAGAGATCAGAAACCACGTAGCGCAGGCCTGCACGGAGCAGCAGGCCAGCCGTGCAGGTGCCGACAAAGCCCAGGCCCACAATCCCACAGACCGGCTGGCCGCACCCGTCCGCCCTCATGCCGCCACCCGAGCAGCGACCGGGAGCAGCTTCTGGGCTGCGAAGGCGCCGGCCCCGAGCAGGCCGTCACGCTCGTCGCCGAGTTCGATCATCGCTTCCCAGTCCTGGCCGACGTCCCAGGCCGAGTTGCGGGCACCAGTGACGAGGAGGCGTCGCAGACGCTCGCCCACAGCTGTGGCGAAGCCGCCGGTGATGATGAACCGCTCGGTGCCCACGCTCACATGCACGAAGGCCAACGCATGGGCGAGCGGTGCCGCAGCCATGGCAAGGGCCTCGCGCGCGAAAGGATCGCCCTGCAGGATCGCAGCGACGAGCTCGCGGCTTTCGAAGCGTGGCCTGCTGGCCGCCAGCGGTGAGCGGGCGAAGGCCTCGGGCCTCGCCGTGGCCAACCGATGCGCCAAGGCCAGGGCACCGCGTCCGGAGCTGATCTCGCCCAGCCTGGCACCACGGGGGATGACCCCATCGGGGCAGCCTTCGGGCGGACGAACGACGATATGGCCGATCTCGCCACCGCGCCCGGCAGGCCCGACCAGCGGCCGCCCGTCGACGAACACTTTGTTGCCGATCCCGGACCCGACGGTGACGATGCAGAAATCAAAGGCGAGGGGTTCATGAGGGGTCGATTTGAAATCGACCATCGTCCTCAACTGGCTCTCCCTCCTGCTCGTCGATGTACTCGTTGATCATCTCATCAGTGATCGTCCCTACGTGACGGCAAAGTAGCCGCGTGCCCAGAAGTGCCGGCCCCAGAACTGGCGCTTGAGGTGGGGGAACTCCTGGAGGAGAAGGCGTGAGCTGGTGCCTTTGAGCCACTGCACGATCTGGCTGATGTTCTGGTGCGCGCGGTAGCTGAGGAACAGGTGCACGTGATCCGCGGCGACCTTGCCCGAGATGATCTGGAGATCGTTCTCGGCCGCGATCTGCCGCAGAAGGTCACGAGCCCTGACCGCGACCGCGCCCGTCAGCACCCGCTTGCGGTACTTGGGGACCCAGACGAGGTGAACCTTGAGATCATAACGCGCGTGGCTGCCAAGGCGGTATCGTCGCATCATGCGACTTCACCTACCTTTCCCTTCGCCTGAAGGCGAGGGTTTGAGACACCCGATGGGTACAATCATGGGAGCCGAGGCTGGCATAGGCATAGCCGGCACAGGTCAGGTCGTTGAGGACGAAGAGCCGGGAGCCCGGCCAGAGCTGTGCAGCGTAGGAGTGGATCGGAACCGGCCTGTCGAGCGGACCCAGGATGGTGGGCGAGCGGAGTGCTGTGCCGTCCGGTGCTATCGGTCCCGGCCAGCCCAGGACCACGGCCGCGGGTGGGGTACCATCGGTGAGGTCATCGCCGACCGAGGCCGCCTCGTCCATCGTCGCCCGAAGCAGGGAAGGCGCATCGCTCCCCGGCCGGGTAAAGATAGTTGCAGGTCGGGCGCCGCAGCGAGCGGACCAATGTGCCGGTGGCCGGGTCGTAGACGGCGCCGCGGACGTTGGTGCCACCGATGTCGAAGACGAGGATGTCACGCCTGGCCATGGCCGTTTCCCCATCTATAGGCTGGGGCTGAGATAGGGCAGCGCCCGCGCCACCACGCTGCGCGGGGCCAGCATCAGCAGCCGGCGCGGCGAGAGATGCTGCCAGATCTTGGCGAACAGCAGATGCCGGCGGTCGATCAGCTCGGCACCGCGCGCGGCCGGTGGCGGCAGCTTGCGCTCGCCAGCCGGAAGCTGGCGCCAAGCTTGCCGCCGGCCGACGGTCCCCAGGCAGTAGCTGCACGCCGCGAGCGGCTCACGCCGCTGCAGCAACGCCAGCAACCGCCGGTCAAAGCCCGGCTCGTGGATCGCTATGCCATCCAGTTGGCGGAAGTCCGGTGCCCTGACACCAACTTTGTCCAGGTATCTGTTGGTGAAGATCGGGCGGGAGCAGAGGTAGAACCGGCCCTCATAGAAGGTTTGGCAGTGCCATCGGTGCGCGATGTGGCAGGTATCGTAAACATCCTGCACCAATCGCCGGTCTCTGATCGGCTGATGAACCTGCATCTGCCGAAACACGTTGATCTTGTGCACGCCGATCTTGGTGCCGACGCGCTTACAGATCTCGATGGCCCGGTCGATCTTCGCCTGGTCACAGCGGGGATCCGGATACCAACTGACGCTCAGCGAATCGATCGCTGCCAGCACTTCCTCGGAAACGCGGTCGAGTAAGGCACCATTGGTGCAGACCTGAACCTCGCCGGCTATCCCACTGTCGCGCACGGCCTGCACGTGCTGGAGCAGCTCTCGGTGCAGGAGCGGCTCACCACCTACGAACCGGAAGCGATAGACCCGCAGCACCTTCGCGAGAGCCTCAAGGTCGTGCACGAAGGTGGCGAGCGATGACTCCTTCTTAGCCAGATAAGGGGAGAAATGGCTGCACTCAGCACATCCATAGTTGCAATGCTCGGTGAGGTTGTACTCGATCTTGAGGCTGACAATCTTCCCCTCAGACACGGACACTGAAGGCATGGCCCGAGACAATCCCCTACTTTTGGTTGCTTAACATGGGACGATGCACTAACCTACAAGCATCGAGGATGATCAACTTCGAATAGAAGACCTAACAAAGTCTGACATGCTACACCATTGCTGTCACTGAAACAACAGGTTAACGATTGGTAAGACATCGAACGGAGTGCCGCAGCAATCGGCTTAGCGGGATGCACGAGCTGCAGGTCGGAAAAGACTCGGAGACATAAGCGGAGAGGCAACCGTCGGCAGTGGGGAAAGCTGCCGGAGCGCTACGGACGCTCGGCGCAGGCGCGGCGTCGGGCTAACGCATGAAGCCCCTGGCGACCAGCCAGGTCATGAAGCCCGGCAGGAATGCGTTGCCGGCTTCGATGCTGCTGACCCCAGCCATCCGCAGCTCGAGATAGCTCCTGAGGGCCTCGGGCCGGAGCCTACGCCGACGGTGCCCGCGCCGGCGCCCCAGGGGCCCGCCAGGTCGCGGATCGCTGGCACATGCTGCGCAACCTGGGCGACGCGATGCGATCCGTCGTGGAGCGGCACCATGCCGTCATCCGGCGGATCGCGCGGCAGATGGCGGACGAAATGGCAGCCAAGCCCGACGCAGGATCCGTCGAGGCACCACGGCCAACAGCGGCGGAGCGGCGCAAACAGGCAGCGTTCGCCCGGCGCCAAGCGCGCTACGAGCAGGCCGAGCGACTCTTGGCGGATGGCCTGCCGCTGCGCGACGCCGCGACGCGCATCGGGGTGGATCCCCGGACCTGCGGCGATGGCGCGAGATCGGCCATGCGCCCTTGTGGGACCGCCGCCCCAGCGGCAGCATCCTGGACCCGTTCCGGGCCCACCTGGAGCGTCGCTGGGCCGAGGGGTGCGGCAACGCCCGCCAGCTCTGGCGCGAGCTGGTCGGCCGGCTTCGCCGGCCGGCCGAGCATCGTGCGGGTCTGGACCGGGCGGCGGCGCAAGGCGGAGGCAGCCGCCGGCGTGCCTTCGCCCGGCGCAAGTGCCGAGATCACGCCGATGGAAGCCGCCGTCCCTTCACCGGCTCACGCACCTGCTCACCGCCGATCCAGGTGAGGCATCAGGACCGGACCGTCTTCTCTGCGACCGTCTGCTCGCGGAGCTGCCGGATCTGGGGGCGGCCGCGTCCGCGGTCCGGCGCCTGGCCGGCCTCTTGCGCAAGGAGGACACGGGCGAGCTGGCCGCCGTGCTGGAGGAGATGGCCGCAACGCCGCTGGCGCGCTTCGCCGAGGGCCTGAAACGCGATGCGGCCGCCATCCAGAATGCGCTGGAGCTGCCATGGACCACAAGCCCGGTCGAAGGACAGGTGAACCGCATCAAGACCCTCAAGCGTGCCATGTACGGCCGGGCGGGCTTCGATCTGCTGCGCCGCCCCGTCCTCCTGGCCGCTTGATCCCCAGCCCAGCACGCAAAGTGCGGGAGAGCCCTAGCTTCGCGCCTACACTTTGTTAAGCGAGGTAATTATGACAAAAGGTGAGCTAAACTTCTCCCTGATTATCTTTTCCGCCGATGGAGCCACTTTCCCTACCTCTTGCTAGACTAGTGGCTCAGCCTCCAGATCCCGGGCCAGCAACGGCAAGGGTTTGCCGGTCCGATTGATTGGAGCCGGGATGAACCCTCGAGCAGTTGCCCTCCATCGCTCCATCATCAGGTGGGCAAAGTAGGTGCGACGCAGACCTCTGATCCTGCTTCACCCTGCCGCTGCTACCAGAAGGTCGAGTGGCAGTGTGAGCCTTAGCGGTCGGTGGATGTCAGCGCATGAGAGAGCGCGTAGAGGCCGGTGATCCGCATCGGCATGGCGCCGGCCAGCATCTCGGCACCGAGCTCGACCGTGGCGAGCGGCTTGAGCACGGACGGGTCGTAGCCGGACACGAGGACGATCCAGTCGGCTACGGCGTCGCTGCCGCGGATCTGCTGCTCGCGCGTGGCGGTCAGCTCCGGTGTCTGGGTCTGCAGGAGATGGGCGCCGGTGATGCCTGGGCGGGTCGGAAGGCTGGCGAGCAGACTTAGGAGATGCGCGCGCAGAGCCTCGCCTTCTCCGGCCTTGGGCGAGAGGCGCAGGGTCAGCACCAAGCCGGCGACGCCACCGCCGAAGCTCTCGATGATCCGGCATTGGCTGCGCACCATGTTCCGGTGGTGCGGCATCATCCTGGTCGACCAGGGCGTGGGATCGTTCAGCCGGGCGACGTAGGCGGAGGAGGTCAGGACCGCATAGGCATCGAGCTCGTATAGAACGAAGAAGCCTTCCGGCCCGTCGGCACTGGCCCAGCGCGAGCCGCGCAGGAAGCCGGGAATGCCGAGGCGCTCGGGCAAATGCTCGTGCGAGTGCCAGTCCTCGAACTCGGCACGCACCGCGGGTGTGATGTCCCACCACATGGCAATGGCGGCACGGCCCAGAAGCGGCATGCGCTCCCCCTTGCTCTGATGCCGATAGCACGACGGGCTAGCTGAGGCCGGAACCTAGCTGATGCCGGTTGCTACTCGAACGCAAGGCAGACCGGATGCTCGGCACGGAGCACGCTCTCCTGGTCGAACCTCTTCTTGTAGGCCGCGATGACCTGACCGACCTTCTTCGCCGCCGCTGCCGCGTCAGGCACGAGGAGCACCAGCAGCTTGCTCGGCTCGCGCACGATCACGCCGTTGCTGCCCCGGAACTGCCCGGCGACATCGAGCACGCTGAGCCCGTCCGGGAAGCGCGGCGTGACGACCTCGGCGAGGAACTGCCGGAACTGCTTCTCGCTGACGATGCCGCCGCTCGAGATGTTGCGGCCGAAGTAGAGGTCGATCTCGGTCCACGGCTCCAGGGGCGCTCGGCACTCGGCGGCCGAGGTTGCTGGAGCCATGCCCAGCACGACCAACGCGGTAAGCACGCCCCCAACGAGCGATCTGCGGGCCCTCACCATCCTCTATCTCCCTCCGTTGGCACGCTCCGACCAGGCCATCGCCGACGAACTGTTCCTTGCTGCGGGTAGACGGTCAATAGACAAACGAGATTGTCCATTTCACGCATCCGCAATGATGGCGTGGTAGGGCTGCGGGTTGGTGTGAACGGCGGCCCAGGCGAGGCGCTCGACGATGCTGTCGAGCTGGAAGCGTCGATTGAAGCGGTAGGCGAAGCTGGTCAGGTAGGTTTGGGCGTGCTTGGCGCTGACGTGATGGTAGGTGCCGGCGATCGCGGTCTTGATGTTGCCCAGCGTCGTGTTCACCCACCGGAACGGGGTCCAGCGCGCGGCCCGCTTGCCCGAGCCCGTGACATCGGGCGATGCGAGCAGCCGGCCTTCTCGACCGCGGGCCAGCAGGACAGGCCGTCGCTGACGATCTCGCTGCCGGGTGCCAGATGGCACTTGGCCAGCCTCTCGATCTCCTTCTTGCGGAAGCCTTTGACCACGCTCAGCCGCAGCCGCTTGGGCCGGCGCTCGGGCGTGGTCTCGACCGCGGCCACGAAGGGCTGCTTGCCTGCAGCACCCCGGCCGCGCTTGCCGCCCGGCCGCTCGCCGCCGAGATAAGCATCATCGACCTCGACCCGGCCTTCGAGCTTGGGCTTATGGGCCTCACGGGCACCCATCGCCCGCATCAGCTTGTGCTTCATGAGCCAGGCGGTCTGCCGCTTGACCCCCAGCCTGCGCCCGAGCTCGATCGAGCTGATCCCGTTCTTGCTCTGGGTCAGATGGTAGATCGCGATGAACCAGGTGGTGAGCGGCAGCTTGGTGTCCTGGAACACCGTGCCGGCGGTCAGCCGGACCTGCCGCTTGCAGCGGTTGCACTGGAACAGCTCGCGGGTCTTCAGCTGGCAGAACCTCGGTGGCCGCAGGCCGGGCAGGTCAGCCCCTGGCGCCAGCGCATCTCGAACAGAGCCTTGCGGCAGGCCTCCTCGGTCCCGAACCGCTCCCGGAACGCGGCCTCGCTCAGGCCCTTGAGCGCACGCCGCAAGCCCGCCGCCATCACCATCCGCCCCCTCCGCCAGCCCCCAAAGCTATGGAAATCCTAGCTCATCAGAGGATGCGTGTCATGGGCAATCAGGTTCCTCGATGCTTCGGCAACGGAGCGGGGGGAGCGTACCTCATCTCCAAGCGGCAGCATACCGCACGCCTAGTTTTGCTTTATCGAAGCTATCTTAGCGCGCAATGCCAAGCTGTCCTGGATGAACTTGCAGGCGTTCCCGTACTCGGCGCGCAAGCCTTTGTCCGGGTTGCCGCAGATACGGTCCACATCCTGCGCCAGCCCGTCACGGAACGATTGATCGTAGGTCGGCACTTCAACTACCTCGCTAAAGTCGCAAACCCTCTCTTCCGAACCGCAGCCGGCAAGCAGCGCGGTCAGGGTGCCAGCCACGAAATGGCGCGCTTTCATGGATCAGATGTCCTTGCCGCGAATGTAGTCGCCGGTGGATTTTTGGTTGAGCTGGTCGCGAACATCTTGCGCACCTCTTTCGCCCAGCTCACGCTGCTCCTTGATTTCCGCCTCTGCCTGCTTCCTGGTTCCCCTCTCGCCCATCTTCCTGCCGAAAAGGTAGGTGGCGACGTAAGGAACCGCCTTGCGAATCAACCCGCCAACGCCGCCGAGCTTATCCAGTGGGTTAGCCATTGCCACTTTCCCTTACCGCTTGGTGCCACGACAAGGGCAGGCCGGCTTGCCGCCCGCCCACCCGTTTTCGGCGTCACCGTCCGGCTACGATGCTCCTCACCGATAGGCTGATATAGGTTTACGAGGGCTTCAGCGGCATGGCTTGCTGGCGCGCACGGAACAGGAGAGGCAGAACCTCTCCCAGCCACACCTGCACCGCGCGTCCTGCCCACCCGCCCACACCCTCCCCAGTGGCGGCTGGCTCGATCATGGCGCCGCCTGATCCTCTAGCCGCTTCCGCCAGAGGAATGATCCTCGGCCTCGCCAGCCGGCCCACGAGGGATCATCAGACAGCGGTTGCAGTTCAACTGTCCTAGCCAAATCGATCCTGAAAGAGTGATGGCTGGGGTTGCCGGCAGTCCAGCCCGGGCTAGCCTCTCATAAGGCCGGCCTGTCTGGGCTGGTGAAACTACAAATCAGGGGGAAGAGCCGTGTCCGTCGCCCGCGTCACCGAGATTTCATCGACCTCACCGCAGAGCTTCGAGGACGCCGTCAAGCAGGGCATCGATCGCGCGACCAAGACCTTGCGCGGTGTTACCGCAGCCTGGCTCCAGGACCAGCGGGTCATCATCCGGGATGGGAAAGCGGTGGAGTATCAGGTGAACCTGAAGATCACCTTCGTCCTCGACGAGTAGCGCTCGCCAGCCCTGCCGCTGGGCCGGTCATTGTGGCCGGACATTCAGATCGCCCCCGGGAGTGCCCGGGGGCGGAATGGCCGGCATCTTGGTCTCGCCGGTATCCGGCGTGATCAGTGCCGCCCTTGCACCTGCCGAGAGCTGGAGGCCGGTCATCCATGGAGCCCTGTGGTGCGGTACAGGTCCACCGCATACCAGGGCCGGTCCATATGCCCGCCGGGCCTCAGGCTACGGCGGCGTGATGCCCGACGTCGTTCGCCGCCGTCAGCATCGCCTTCTGCACCTTCTCGAAAGCGCGGACCTCGATCTGCCGCACGCGCTCGCGCGACACGCCGTAGACCTGCGCCAGGTCCTCGAGCGTCGACGGCTCGTCCTTGAGCCGCCGCTCGTCCAGGATGTGCCGCTCGCGCGGGTTGAGCACGTCCAGGGCCCCGGTCAGGAGCCCGCGCCGCCAGGCGAGCTCGCTTGCCTCCGCGATCTGCTCCTCCTGGTCCTGATCCTCGTCCACCAGCGTGTCCTGCCACTCCCGCTCGCCGTCCTCGGCCATCCGCATGTTGAGCGAGGCGTCGCCGCCGGCAAGGCGCCGGTTCATCTCGATCACCTCGCCCTCCTCGACCCCAAGCTCGCGCGCGATGCTGCTGACGGTCTCGGACGGAAGATCGCCGCCACCGCTCTCACCGAGCCTGGCCTTGAGCCGGCGCAGATTGAAGAAGAGCTTCTTCTGGGCGGCCGTGGTGCCGAGCTTCACCAGGGACCAGTTGTGCAGGACGTGCTCGTGGATCGCGGCCTTGATCCACCACATGGCGTAGGTCGCGAAGCGGAAGCCCCGCTCCGGGTCGTACTTGGCCAGCGCCTGGACGAGGCCGACATTGCCCTCGGCCACGAGCTCGCCGAGCGGCAGGCCATAGCCGGCATAGCCGCGGGCGATCTTGATGACCAGGCGCAGATGGCTGGCGACGAGCCGCCGGGCCGCCTCCGGATCGCGCTGGTCGCGCCAGCGCAGGGCGAGCTCGCGTTCCTCCTCGGGACTGAGCAGCGGGTGCCGACGCGCCTGGTCGAGAAGGCGGCCGAGGTCGCCTTCGGGCTGCAGCGAAGTGACGTTACCGTTCACGTGGAACCTACTCGGAGCCCTGCCGAAAACGGCTCCCGGGCCGCCGGCTCTCGGCGGGCTCGTGCCGGTCGCGGGCGTGACGACGGCGAGCGCGCCCAAGGCCTTGGAGCCTGGGGCTACGATCGCTGCGTTCCGGCCTGGGAGTGAACTTCTATATTGGCTCACTTCGCCGTCATTCAAGGAGCACCTTGAACGTCAGTGAGGTTTCCGGTGCTCTCTGGTGAGCAGCAGACAAGCCAAATGCCCGAACGTAGAGAGTTGTCTTGGAACATTAACTGCCCTATATACTTGTTAGTCACTGTCCTGCTCTTGCTCTCTGCTAGATGCCGGCAATCGGCTGCGGCCGCGAGCCGTCGCTGAACCGAGTAAAGCGGAATGGCGTCGGGTCGACGATCGGGTCGCTGCCGGTCACGAGGTCGGCCACGAGGCGCCCGGCCCCGGGCCCGATCCCAAAGCCATGGCCCGAGAAGCCAGTGGCGATGAAGAAGCCCGGCAGGCTGTCGACAGCCGAGATCACCGGCACGGCGTCCGGCGTCACATCGATCATCCCGGCCCATTGCTGCGCCACCCTGGCCTTGGCAAAGGCCGGGAACACGGTGGCGAGACTGGCCCTCGCGGCGTCGTTGAACGAGGCCTCCGGGGCCGGATCGAGGACGCGGACCCGCTCGAAGGGGGATGGCTCGTCGAGCCGCCAGCGACGGGGCGTGCGCCATTCCTCGAGAAAGCGACCGCCCAGCCGGAAATGCAGCGAGCGGTACTCCATCCGCAGGGCCGGGAGGAAGTCGGCGAGCAGCCGGAAACTATCCGGGACGAGGTCGCTCAGCGTGTTGAGCCCGTTGGCGATCGAGTAGCCGCCATCCAGCCGCTTGCGGAACGCGAACTCGCCCATGAGCGTCGCCGTCTCCGGTGCCCCCTCGAGCGGCTCGGTGCGGAGGACGGAGCCGCGCACCTTGAGCTGAGGCAGGCTGAGGCCGAGATTGCCGCAGAACAGGCGCGACCAGGCCCCGCCGGCGAGCACGACGCTGTCGCAGGCGATGCGGCCCTTCTCCGTGACCGCGGCCGACACACGACCGGCCTGGGTCTCGATCCCCCGCACGGCACAGTCGGTGAGGATTGCTGCCCCGGCCCGGCGTGCTGCCCGGGCGATGGCGGGCGCCGCCTTCTGCGGCTCGGCGCGACCGTCGCTTCTCGTGTAGAGGCCGCCCTTGGGCAGGCGGGTGGCACCTGGCAGCAGCTCCGCGAGCTCGGCCCGGGTGAGCAGGCGCGTGTCGAGCTGGTAGGGCCGGGCATGCTCGAGCCAGGAGGCACGCCGCTCCAGCTCCTCATCCGTCTCGCAGGCGTAAAGGATGCCGGCCTGGCGGAAGCCGGTCTCGCCCGGGGCCAGCTCGCCCATGCCCTGCCAGAGACGCAGGCTCTCGATGATGAGCGGGAGCTCGCGTGGGTCACGCCCCATCTTGCGGACCCAGCCCCAATTGCGGCTCGACTGCTCGCCGGCGATGTGGCCCTTCTCGCACAAGGCTACCGACACACCTTTTCGAGCCAGGAACAAGGCAGCGCTCACGCCGATGATGCCGCCGCCGACGATCACCACCGCCACCCGCTCCGGCAGCCTCTCGTCCAACTCGACCTGATCGACGACAGGACCCATCAGCCCACCATTCCTCGAAAGGCGCCTTCGCGCAGCGCGTCGATCAGGCGCCCGCCTCCCCCTGCCCCGAGCTGCCGCACTACTCCGCCGCGCGCAACGAAACAGACGGAACATCGTCGTGGAGGTTCACGAGCTGGGCGAGCAAGCGCATCAGCGTCGCCCGGCTTTCCGGTGCCAGCGGGGCCAGGAGCCGCTCCTGCACCCGATCCACGGCCGCCTCGACCTCCGTCAGTACCTCTTCTCCTGCCTTCGACAGATGCAGGAGCTTCACCCGCCGGTCGCCCGGGCTTGGGCTGCGTCGGATCCTGCCCTTGGCTTCCAGGCGCTCCAGCACATCGCCGAGCGTGGAGCGGTCGAAGGCGATCAGCGTTGAGAGGCGGGTCGCGTCCACCGCCGGGTTGTCCCGGATCGCGACCAGGGCCGCATACTGGACCGCGGTGAGGTCGAAGGCGCCGCACTCCTCGGCGAAGAGGGCCGAGGAGATCTGGTGCGCCCGCCGGATGAGGTGGCCTGGCTTCTTGTAGACGTCGTCCATGGGCGCTTCGTGCTGGCTGGGTTGAGGTTCAGCATAAGCCGCCGCGCTGTGATGAGCGAGGCGGCTGGCCGGCTCCGGCCTAGGGTTCCGCGTCCGGCTGGCGGTCGGGGACGGCTAGGGCGAAGGCGGGGAGCGCGTTGCACGCGGCCTCGCGCTCGAGCAGGCGGGGGAAGCGGGCCACATCCACGCCGAACCGTCGGGCGTTGCCGAGCTGGGGTACGAGGCAGATGTCGGCCAGCGTCGGGCTGGCGCCGAAGCAGAATGGGCCCGGCACCGCGCTCAGCAGCGCTTCGCAGGCCTCGAGCCCGGCGGCATTGGCCTTCGCTGCCCAGTCCGTGACCGCCTCCTGCGAGAGGCCCTGGCGGCGCAGCTCCTTCAGCACCTTCAGGTTCTGCAAAGGATGGGTGTCGGTCGCCACCACAAGAGCAAAGGCCCGCACGCGGGCGCGTGCCAGAGGCTCGGCAGGCAGCAGGGCCGGCGCCGGATAGGCCTCCTCCAGCCACTCGATGATCGCCAGGGACTGGGTCAGCACCGTGCCGTCGTCGAGCTCCAACGCCGGCACCAGGCCTTGCGGGTTGAGGGCGAGGTAGGCCGGGTCACGCTGCTCGCCGCGGCGCAGGTGATGCGTCACGTGCTCGACCGTCACCTCTTTGAGGTTGAGGGCGATCCGCACCCGCCAGGAAGCTGAGCTGCGAAAGTAGCCGTGGAGCTTCATGGGCGTTCTCCGCACCGCTCAGGGCGGCGCTTGGGGTTTCGGAAGGGTCTGGCGGCTCTCCTGCACAAAAATGTGCCAGAGGCTGCAGAACCATATTGACCGTACACGGAATATCCGTATGCTGTCAATCACCCCAATGAGACGGCACCGATGCTCCGCCGCGGCGGTCTGGAGATCAGCTCTGGCCGACCTGTCCCGGAGGCGCCGCCATGATCGAGGCTAAAGCCATGACCGACTTCGTCCTTCCACCGCCGCCCGTGGCCTCCGTTGCCGTCGACGGCACTGAGGCTCGCTTCCCGGTGCGCCGGATCATCTGTGTCGGGCGCAACTATGCGGCGCATGCGCGGGAGATGGGGCGCGATCCCGACCGCGAGCCGCCGTTCTTCTTCCTGAAGCCTGCCGACACCGTCGTCGACGATGGCAGCACGGTGCCCTACCCGCCCGAGACCTCGAATTTCCACTACGAGATCGAGCTCGTGGTGGCGATCGGGAAGGCCGGCCGCGACATCCCGCAGGAGCAGGCACTGGAGCACGTCTACGGCTATGCCGTCGGCATCGACCTCACGCGGCGCGACCTGCAGCTCGCCGCGCGCGAGCAGGGCCGGCCCTGGGACTGGGGCAAGGGCTTCGACCAGTCGGCACCCATCGCCCCGATCCGGCCCGTGGCCACGGCCGGCCACCCCGCCTCGGGCCGCATCTGGCTCGCCGTGGACGGTGCGGTGAAGCAGGATTCGGACATCGGGAAGCTGATCTGGTCGGTGCCCGAGATCATCTCGATCGCCTCGCGCTCGATGGAGCTCAGGCCCGGCGACCTGATCATGACCGGCACGCCGGAAGGTGTCGGCCCCGTCCAGCGCGGCCAGACCATGACCGGCGGCATCGACGGCCTGGGCGAGATCAGGATCGCCGTCCGCTGACCGCCCAAGCTCGATGCCAAACTGTTGCGCCATAGAACGGATTCCGTAATGCACCGACGCACCCTTCTCCGCTCCGCCCTGCCCCTCGCCCTTGCTGCCGCCGGCACGGCCGGCATCGTCCGCACTCCCCGACGGGCCTGGGCGCAGGACGGGGGCACGGTCAGCCTCGTCGTCCCCTACGCTCCCGGCGGTGCGATCGACACGATCGGCCGCATCTTCGCCCAGCAGCTCAGTCCGATGCTCGGCGAGAGCTGGGTCGTCCTGAACCGCTCGGGCGGCAACGGGATCATCGGGGCGCAGGAGGTGGCGCGTGCCGCCCCGGACGGCCACACCCTGATGTTCAGCGCCGACATCCACCTCGTCGCCCGCCAGGTGATGAGCAAGGTGCCCTACGACCCGATCGCCGACTTCACGCCGGTGGCGCGCGCGGCGCAGGGGCCGCTGGTGCTGGTCGGGAGCCCCGAGCTGCGGCCCCAGACCCTGGCGGAGCTGGTCGCGGATGCGAAGGCGCGGCCGGAGGAGTACGAGTTCGCCAATTCCTCGCTGGGTGCGATGGGGCACCTCGCGACCGAGAGCTTCAAGAAGCTGATCGGCGCGGACCTGCTGGTGGTGAACTATCGCGGCACGGCACCGGCACTGAACGACGTGCTCTCCGGCCAGGTGGCGCTGATGATGGCGCCGCTCTTGTCCGTGCTGGGGCATGTGAAGGCCGGAGGCCTGCGCGCCTACGCCGTCACCGCAGCACAGCGCAGCCGCGTGGCCCCCGACATCCCGACGGCGGCCGAGGCCGGCCTGTCGGGGCTGGAGTTCACGGTCTGGTACGCGATGTGGGGGCCGAAGGGGCTGCCGTCCGAGACCGTCCAGCGACTGAACGGCGCCGTCCGGCGCGTGGCCGCGATGCCGGAGGTCGCCAGCCGCCTCGCCGACCTGGGCGTCGATCCGGTCGACGAGGATCCGGCTGCCTTCGCCCGTTACATCCAGGCCGAATACGCGCGCAACACGCAGATCATCGCCGAGGCCGGCATCGAGCCGATGTGAGCTAACGCCCATGTGCCCGAACACTGACCACACCCACAGCCAGCCCGCCGCCGTAGCGATGACGGACAGCGCCGGTCCGTCGGCCGAGGCCTCCAGCAGCCTGGTCGAGGAGCTCGTGCTCGCCAACCACGTCCTGTTCGACCAGGGCGTGGTGGATGCCTTCGGCCATGTCAGCGTCCGCCACGACCGCGTCCCCGACCGCTTCCTCCTCGCCCGCAACATGGCGCCGGGCCAGGTCGCGGCCGACGACATCGTGGAGTTCACGCTGGACGGCGAGCCCGTGAACGCGCAGGGGCGCAAGGTCTATCTGGAGCGCTTCATCCACGGCGAGATCTACCGCCGCCGTCCCGACGTGACCGCGGTGGTGCACAGCCACAGCCATGCGATCGTGCCGCTCAGCGTGGTCAAGGGAATGCGGCTGCGGGCCCTGTTCCACATGGCGGGCTTCGTCGGCCAGGGCGCTCCGGTCTTCGAGATCCGCGAGGCCGGCGGCGACGGCACCGACCTGCTGATCAGCAACAACGCACTCGGGCGGGCGCTGGCCGAGCATTTCGATGGCAGCGACATCGTGCTGATGCGCGGCCATGGCTCCACCGTCGTCGGCGGCTCGATCCGCCAGGCGGTCTACCGCGCCGTCTATGCCGAGCTGAACGCGCGCTACCAGATCGAGGCGATGCGGCTGGGCGAGGTGACGTTCCTCACCGAAGCGGAGAGCCGGGCCTGTGCTGCCAACATCGAGGCCCAGGTGCAGCGGCCCTGGGATCTCTGGGTCGAGCAGGCGCGGGCTCGACGCGGCACGGGCTAGCAGCCCGATCGCGCTCGGCGCGACTTGAACCGACCGAACAGGCCTGCGGGCGCATGGTGGCGTCCGGCGCCATACGCTCGCCCGCCGGATGGCGGGATCAGGAGAGGAAAAGACGTGAGCACCATCAGTGACCAGCCCTTCGTCATCGCCGGCGGCGGCATTGGCGGCCTCGCCACGGCCCTCGGCCTCGCCCGCAAGGGTGTGCGCAGCATCGTGCTGGAGCGGGCACCCCAGCTGGGCGAGATCGGCGCCGGCATCCAGCTCGGCCCCAACGCCTTCCACTCGTTCGACCAGCTGGGCGTGGGCGATGCCGCCCGGTCTATGGCCGTGTTCATCGACAACCTCCGGCTGATGGACGCGCTCACCGCCGAGGAGATCGTCCGCGTCCCGCTGGACGAGCCATTCCGCCAGCGGTTCGGCAATCCCTATGCCGTGATCCACCGCGGCGACCTCTACGGCGTGCTCCTCAAGGCCTGCCGCGGCAACGAGCTGATCGAGATCCGCACCGGCAGCGAGGTCCAGGGCTACGAGCAGGACGGCGAGAGCGTGCGGGTGCACCTCGCTACGGGCTCGGTGAGCGGAACGGCGCTGATCGGTGCCGACGGGCTATGGTCGAACATCAGGAAGCAGGTCGTGGGCGACGGCCCACCGCGCGTCTCCGGCCACACCACCTACCGCTCGGTGATCCCGACCGAGCAGATGCCCGAGGACCTGCGCTGGAACGCGGCCACCTTGTGGGCCGGCCCCAAGTGCCACATCGTCCACTACCCGCTCTCGGGCTGGAAGGTGTTCAACCTGGTGGTCACCTACCACAACGATGCGCCGGAGCCCGTCGCCGGCAAGCCGGTGAGCCACGAGGAAGTGCTCAAGGGCTTCCAGCACGTGCATCCGCGTGCCCAGGACATCATCCGCCACGGCAAGGACTGGAAGCTCTGGGTCCTGTGCGACCGCAACCCGGTCGAGCGCTGGGTCGATGGCCGGGTTGCCCTTCTGGGCGATGCCGCGCACCCGATGCTGCAGTACTTCGCGCAAGGTGCCGCCATGGCGATGGAGGACGCCGTGTGCCTCGCGCACATGGTGGCGAGCCATCCGGGCGAGGTCGAGACGGCACTCGAGCGCTACCGCCAGCAGCGCCTCCTGCGGACGGCTCGGGTCCAGCTCCAGTCGCGCGCCATCGGCGAGCACATCTACCACCCGGCCAACGCCCACGCCCTGCTCCGCAACGCGACGCTGCGCGCGATGAGCCCGGCCGACATCTACGACAACCTGGCCTGGCTCTACGGGGGCAGCGGGCTCAGCGACGACCCGGTCACGGCCGCCGGTGCCACCGTCTCGGCCCGGCCCGGCCACGCCTGAAGCAGATCAGAGAGAGTAGCTCCGATGACAACCACCCGGTTCTTCGACAGGCGCACGCGCCGCCATTGTCTGTCCGCCATGCTGGCCGCCTGCGCCACGGTCAGCATGGGACTGCTTGCCCAACCGGCTTCAGCCGAGGACTATCCGACGCGGCCCGTGCGGGTCATCACCCCGTTCGCGCCCGGCAGCGGGCCCGATTCGGTGATCCGGCTCGTCGGCGAGAAGCTGACCCAGGTCTGGGGTCAGCAGGTCGTCGTCGACAACCGGCCAGGCGGCAACGGCTTCATCGCCATCGGTGCCGCGAAGAAGGCCGAGCCCGACGGCTACACGCTGGTGCAGGTGGACGACACCCACATGGCGCTCCAGCCGCACCTCTATAAGAAGATCCCCTACGACATCGCCACCGACTTCGACCCGATCGGGACCCTGTTCCGGGTCAACTTCTTCGTCGTGGTGCCCTCGAACTCGCCCTGGAAGACGATGGGCGATCTTATCGACACCGCGCGCAAGGAGCCCGGCTACGTCACCTACGGCTCCTGGTTCACCGGCAGCCCGGGCCATCTCGGTGCGGCGATGCTTGAGGCTGCGACCGGGACGCAGATGGTCCACGTCCCCTACAAGCAGGCTTCCGACCTCTATATCGGCGTCGGCAACGGGGACGTGAACTGGGCCTTCGGCAGCGCCGGGTCGGCCGGAGCCATGTACCGGGCCGGCAAGGTCAAGTACCTCGCGGTGGCGGCACCGGAGCGCTCGAGCGGCTATCCCGACGTGCCGACGGTGCAGGAGGCGGGCGGTCCCGCCGACCTCGAGGTGAAGGCCTGGGTTGCTCTCCTGGCCCCGCACGGGACACCCCCCGCCATCATCGAGAAGATCAACCAGGACCTGAAGCCGATCCTGGCCCTGCCCGAGATCCGCGAGCGCTTCACCGCCTTTGGCTTCGAGCCCTACGCCTCGACACCCGTCGAGGTCACGAAGACGCGGGAGGACGACCTGAAGCACTACGGCGACATCGTGGCCCGGACGAATATCTCGATCCAGTGACAGGGGTCCGAGCCGTCGAGCTGACACATCAGTGGAGGATGCCATGACATCGCAAGTAATGACGCGACCCACGGCCGAGCAACCAGCCGGAATCGAGCATGCGGACGTCCACAACCAGATGCTGCCCGAGGAGACGCCCGAGCTCAAGGAGCTCTACCAGAGCTTCGCGGCCGAGAGCCTCATGCCGCTCTGGACCCAGCTCGACGATCTGATGCCCGTGCATCCGGCACCCAAGGCGGTTCCGCATGTGTGGAAGTGGTCCACCCTCTTTCCCCTGGCCCAGCGTGCCGGCGATCTGGTGCCGGTCGGCCGCGGCGGCGAGCGGCGGGCGATCGGCCTCGCCAACCCCGGGCTCGGCGGGCGCGCCTATGTCAGCCCCACCTTGTGGGCCGCCATCCAGTATCTGGGCCCGAAGGAGACGGCACCGGAGCACCGCCACGCGCAGAACGCGTTCCGCTTCGTCGTCGAGGGCGAGGGCGTGTGGACCGTCGTCAACGGCGATCCCGTCAGGATGAGCCGTGGCGACTTCCTGCTCACGCCCGGCTGGAACTTCCACGGGCACCACAACGAGACCGACCAGCCAATGGCCTGGATCGACGGCCTCGACATCCCCTTCTCCTACCAGAACGATGTCGGCTTCTTCGAGTTCGGCTCGGAGCGGGTGACCGACTACGCCACCCCGAACTTCTCCCGCGGCGAGCGCCTGTGGTGCCATCCGGGCCTGCGTCCGCTCTCGGGCCTGCAGGACACGGTGAGCTCGCCAATCGGCGCCTACCGCTGGGAATACACGGACCGCGCCCTGACCGAGCAGCTGCTGCTCGAGGACGAGGGCCACCCGGCGACGGTGGAGCAGGGCCACGCCGCCGTGCGGTACGTCAACCCGACCACGGGCGGCGACGTCATGCCGACGATCCGGGCCGAGTTCCACCGGCTGCGCGCCGGGGCCACGACACCCGTCCGCCGCGAGGTCGGCTCGACCGTGTTCCAGGTGTTCGCGGGTGCGGGCTCGGTCGTCCTGGGCGGCGTCGAGCACGCGCTGGACATAGGCGACCTCTTCGTCGTGCCGTCCTGGGTGCCGTGGTCGCTCCAGGCCGAGACCCAGTTCGACCTCTTCCGCTTCTCCGATGCGCCGATCATGGAGCGCCTGCACTTCGCCCGCGTGCAGGTCGAGGGGCAGCCCCGGTGAGGACGGCGTGAGCGTCACCGCCGAAGACACCGCCCGAGCCGCTCTGAGAGAGCGGCTCGGGGCCGGCGCACGGTACGACTCGCCGGCGGCACCGGCGCGGGACCTGCTGTGGGCCCGGCGCGGCACCGCCTATTTCGCGCGCAAGCTCAACGAGCTGCGGGACGACGAGCTCGATGCGCCCAGTCTGGTACCAGGCTGGACGAGGCGGCACCTGATCGCCCATGTCGGCTACAATGCCCGGGCCCTGTGCCGGCTCGTGGAAGGGGCCCGCACCGGGGTCGAGATGCCGATGTACGCCTCGGCCGGGCACCGCAAGGCCGAGATCGATCTCGGGTCCACCCTGCCGCCCCGTGCGCTGCGCAACCTGTTCGACCATGCCGCGGTCCACCTGAGCGTGGAGTGGCGTGATCTCCCCGACGAGGGATGGGATGCCGGGGTGCGCACGCTGGATGGGCGCATCATCCCCGCCCGGGAGACGGCATGGATCCGCAGCCGCGAGGTCTGGGTGCATGCCGTCGACCTGGACAATGGCGGCTCGTTCCTGGACTTCCCGCCGGACCTCCTGGAGGCACTGCTCGCCGCCGTCCTGCGGACATGGACGGAGCGCTCGGAGAAGGTCGACCTGCTGCTGGCCCCGACCGACCGTCCCCGGCCGATCCAGGTCGGCGCCGGCACCGGCCCGACGATCACCGGGAGGATGGCCGACCTCGCGCGTTGGCTCACCGGCCGCGGTGCACGCCGTCTTGTCAGCTCGACCGGCGCGTTGCCGGGCATTCCTCGTTGGCTCTGAGCGAGCCAGGCTGATGAGCATGCGGTCGGACCTCGAGGCCTTGAGCCTCCCCCGTAAGCATGGACGGGGACGTAAGGTGCATTAGGCGGCCCTGGCCATCTGCTCGTAGGCTTGGGCCGGGGTCAAGAAGGCAAGGCCGGAGTGCCGGCGCTGGCGGTTGTAGAAAGCTTCGATGTGCTCGAAGATCGCCCGCACTTTGCGTGGATCAGGCGGCGAGCACTGGCGTTTGGAAGGTGGCGGGCCGAACCCCATAGGACGGAGCATGAACAAGCTCTGTCCTATGCCGGGCTGCAGCGTCGAGCGGATCACGCGTGACGGTCCGGATTTCCTCCACGTCGCCGCGCACGGCACGAGACCCGGCAGCCGCTGCCCGGATTGCGGGCGTGCGAGCCGGGCGGTGCACAGCCGTTATCGGCGACGACCGGTTGATCTGCCCTCGCTCGGGCGGGCGCTCAGGATCGACCTGCGCGTGCGCCGGTTCTATTGCCACAACGCGGCCTGTGCCCGACACACCTTCGCCGAGCGCCTGCCCGAACTGCTCAGACCCCACGCGCGCCGCACCCGCAGGTTGGCCGAGGCCCAGGGGCGGGTCGGGGTGGCGCTCGGGGGCGAAGGCGGTGCACGCTTGCTTCAGCACCTGTCCATGCCGGCGAGCGCGGACACGGTGTTGCGCCTGGTCCGGGGTCTGCCGCTGCCCGAGCAGGAGCCGCCACACGTCGTTGGTGTGGACGACTGGGCGCTGCGCAAGGGACGCACGTACGGCACGATCCTGGTGGACCTGGAACGGCGCCGCGTGCTGGACCTGCTCCCGGATCGTACGGCCGAGACGCTGGCGGACTGGCTGCGTTGCCAGCCGCAGGTTGCGGTGGCGGCCCGCGACCGCTCGACCGAGTATGCCCGCGGCATCGCCCTGGGCGCGCCGGGAGCAAGGCAGGTGGCCGACCGCTGGCACCTGCTGGCCAACATGCGGCAGGTGCTCGAGCGGTGGCTGGCCGGGGCGCACGCGCGGCTGCGGCACCTGCCACCCGGGCCCGGCGCTTCCGCCGACGCGCGACCGGGATCGCGGACCGGGCCCTTTCGGCGCACCCGGGCCGAAGGGGCGGCCCGTCTCGGCCGCCGGGCGCGGCGGGTCGCGCTCTACGAGGAGGTCAGGCGGCGGCACGCCGCGGGCGAGAAGCTGCTCGCGATCGGCCGGGCGATGAACCTCGCGGTCGGGACGGTGCGCAAGTATGCATACGCCGAGAGCTTCCCGGTGCCGGAAGCGCGCCCCCTCAGGTCCAGCATCCTGGATCCTTACCTCGCCCGCCTGGAGGCACGGCTCGCGGAAGGCTGCGAGAACGGGCTGACCCTGTGGCGCGAGTTGCGGGCGGCCGGCTTCACGGGAACGGCCAAGCAGGTGCACCGTTGGCTCGCGGAGCACCGGACGGCGCCGGCTCAGAATACCCCACACAAGTGGCGGGACGGGCCGCCCGCCGCCAAGCAGATGCCGGCCGGACCCGGCCGTCCACCCGCCTTGCCCTCGCCGGCGCGGCTGGCATGGCTTCTCGTCCAACCCCCGACGGAGCTGCCGGCGTCCGATGCAGCCCTCGTGACACGGGTCGAGCAGGACCGCGAGGCTGCGGTCGTGGCCGGGCTGGCCCGCCGGTTCACGGCGCTCGTGCGCGGGAGCGGCACGAGCCGAAAGGCTGACCCCGACGCGGCGCTCGCCGGTCTGGAGGCATGGCTCGCCGATGCCCGCACATCCGGCCTACGAGCCGTTGAGACGTTTGCTGCTGGGTTGGAGCAGGACGGTCCTGCGGTCCGTGCCGCACTCACAACGCCTTGGAGCAGCGGCCAAGCCGAGGGCCAGATCACCCGCCTCAAGCTGCTGAAGCGGCAGATGTACGGCCGCGCCGGCTTCGACCTGCTCCGCCACCGCACCCTGCTCGCCGCCTGATCCACGCAAAGTGCGGGAGAGCCACACCGCCGGGGAAGCTCACTTGCCGACCGGCACCCGAAAGATGACGTCGTCCATACCCTGATGCGGCTGGCGGTTATCGGGCAGCTAGTCGAGGCCGAGCGGAAGTACCATCGCCGCCCACGGCCGAGGCGGAAGGGGAGGAGAGCTGACCTGGGGCTGCCTGGGCTCGCGGAGCCGGCCACGGCCATCGCGACCGCCTGCAAAGCCTACTTTATCGGGCTGTGCTCGAGCAGCAGGTGAGCCCCCCGCGATTTCTCATGCCCAGCCTCTGACATGAACAAAGGCGGGTCGAGACACGATCAGCACGAAAACAGGACCGGGCCCTTTCGGGCCCGGTGAATGAAGCAAGGCATTGGGAGGCAGAGGTCCGTAGCCGCTCGAGGCGATCACCGCTGTGAGCAAGACCACATCTCTCCCACCTTGCGCTGAGCGGGGCCTCGCCGCTGCCGGCAGCTTGATCCGACCGTCTGCTGCGTACACCCGTTCCGGTTCAGGCATGCCATCCGACGAACCAGATTGACGGACGGCCCTCGCTGCACGTAAGCGGAACACAGTTCTAAATTTGCCGCACCATGACCCAGTCCGCTACCCGTCGTGCTCTTGGCATCCTGGAGCTGCTCGTGGACCAGCCGCAGGGGCTCCGGGCTGAGCGAACTCGGCTACAGCTCGGCATGCCCAAGAGCATCGCCCACCGGCTGCTCGCACTGCTCACCGAGTGCGGGTTCGTTCGGTAGGACGCGGTGACGGAGCGCTACGGCCTCACGCTCAAGCTGGCTCTGCTCGGTGCCCGGTACCTCGCCGGTACCGGGCTTGGCGACGTCAGCCAGCCGATCCTGGAGCGCCTGGCAGCGGCCACGGGCGAACTCGCCCGTCTCACGGTGGTCGAGGGCGAGGGCCTGGCGTGGGTCGGCAAGGCGCAGGGTGCCCGGCACGGGCTGCGCTACGACCCCGATGCCGGCACGCACGTCGTGCTGCACGCCACGGCGACGGGCAAGGCGTGGCTCGCGACCCTGCCCGAGGCAGAGGCCCTGCGCATCGTCCAGGCTACCGGCTTTGCCACGCCGGCCCATTTCGGCCCCAACGTGATCCGTGACCGCGAGCGGTTCCGCCTGGAGCTGGCGCGCACGCGGGCACAGGGTTTCGGGCTCGCGATCGAGGAGGGCGAGCCCGGCACAGCCGCCGTGGCGGTGGTGGTCCGCGCCTCGGCCGAGGCCACCGCCCGGGTCGTGGGCACGCTCAGCGTGGCAGGCCCGGTCGGCCGCTCACGCCCGAGCGCCGCGCCCACTTCGTCGAGGCCCTCCGGGCAGCCGCCCAGGAACTCAGCGCGCTCTGGCCGGTGCGGGGCGAGCACCGGCCCGGTCCTGGTCCTCACCACCCAGTCCGCGCAGGAGTCCTGCAGCATGCAATCTGAGCCTACGCCCCGCTATCCGGGCCCGCTGCCGCTCGCCGAGCTCTTCCGGCTGCACCTGGCAGCACCCTCCGACGCGGCCTTCACCCGCGACGGTCCACGCGCCGACGTCGAGTACCGCGACCTCGGCCTCGCTGCCGCGACGGGCGGGCGGATCGGCACCAAGCACATCCGCGCCATCGCGCTTCCCGAAGGAGACCGGCTGGCACTGGCACGACATGACCGGCCACTTCGTCTTCGTGCTCAAGGGCTGGATCACCTTCCAATTCGCCGGCGTGGACAAGCCTGACCGTGCGGCCGGGCGGCTGCCTCGCAGCCGGCGGGCGTGGCGCACAACGTGGTCGGTCGGTCCGACGATCTTGAGCTGATCGAGATCAACCTGCCGGCCGAGTTCGGCACCATGGATCTCGGGGAGGCCGGGCAGCGGGATGGAAGCTGACCGCACGGCCCTTCTCGCAGCGCCGGCCGGCAGCGGACGGCTCGCAGCATCCACACGGCGCGGCGCCGGCCTGCTTGCCGTCTTCGCCGTCCTTTTCCTGGTTTGGGAGTACGCGGTCTGGCTCCTCGGCGTGAAGGCGTACCTCCTGCCGCCTCCATCCACGATCTGGACCGAGTTCCTGGAGCGCTGGGACACTGTTCTCCAGGGAGCCTGGGTGACAACCCAGGAGATCCTCGGCGGCTATCTCCTGGCAGTCGCCGTGAGCATCCCCATGGCGCTCGCCGTCGCCAGGTCGCGGCTTCATCGAGGAGACCGTCTATCCGGTCGTGGTCTTCCTCCAGATCGTGCCCAAGATCGCGATCGCACCGCTCTTCATCATCTGGCTCGGCTTCGGCTTCGCGCCCAAGCTGCTCATCGTCTTTCTGCTCTGGCGACCCGCTGGGCCAGCTGTTCCAGGCGCGCTGGCCGCCGCACAACAGGCTCGACATGACGCACGATCTCCTTCGTGCAGGTCGATCCAGCGGCGAAGGTTGTGACCGTGCTGGAGAAGCGCGCCGACGCGCTGCTGGGCGGCGCGGACGACCAGTTCTTCCTCATCGAGTACCGCGGCCAGGAGCCGGCCGCGCTGCGCTTCGCCGACAACGGCGCCAACATCGTGGGCATGACCATCGTCGCCTCCAACGACACGATCAAGGATAAGCCAGACCTGATCCGCCGCTTCGCCAGGAGGGCGTCGGCAAGTCGTGGGAGGAGGCGAAGAAGAACCCGGATGCCGCGGTCGACGCCGCGATCAAGGTCAAGGCCGACCTCAACGCGGGATTCCACCAGGACCAGATGCTCGTGGACTTCGAGCTAATCGATTCGCCGAACGGGAAGGGGAGGCCCGGCTACGGCGACGAGCGTGACTGGAAGCAGACCATCGACCTGCTGAAGAAGTATCGCGGCCTGGAGACGGCGGATTGGACAGCGTTCCACACCAACGACTTCCTGCCGAAATGAGCCTGGCAGCGGGCCGAATCGGGTTCGGCTGCGGCCCCCCCCGACCGCCGCGATGCGCCCGCGCGCTGGCGGTGGACGATGGAGGGCGTCGGCCAGACCTTCCGCGCGGGCCGGCACGACGCGGCGATCGACAGGGTCGACCTCGACGATCCGGCCCGGCGAGTTCGTCGCCGTGCTGGTCCATCGCGGCTGCGGCAAGAGCACCCTGTTGGAGATTGTCGCGGGACTGCTCCGCGCCGACGGGGCAAGTGCAGATCGCGGGAGACGCGGGTGCACGGGCCTTACACGGACCTCGGCGTCGTGTTCCAGAGTCCCGTGCTGCTGGACTGGCGCAACGTGCTCGACAATGTGCTCGTACAGATCGAGCTGCGCGGGCTGGACCGCCGCTTATCGTGAGCGCGCGCTCGGCCTGCTGCGCAGCGTCGGGCCTGGAAGGCTTCGGCGACCGCATGCCGCGCGAGCTGTCCCGCGGCATGCGCCAGCGCGGCCATCGTGCGAGGGCTGATCCACGACCCGCCGCTGCTGATGATGGACGAGCCGTTCGGCGCGCTCGACGCGCTGACGCGCGAGCAGATGCGCATCGACCTCGAAAAGCTCTGGCTGGAACGCCGGCAGACGACGCTGTTCATCACGCACGGCATCAACGAAGCCGTCGCGCTCGCCGACCGGGTGGTGGTGATGACGCCACGTCCGGGACGCATCGACCAGATCCTGGACATCGACCTTCCGCGCCCGCGTGACAAGGCGGTGATTTCCAGCCCCCGTTTCGCGGAATATTGCGAGGCGATCACCGAGAGCTTCATGCGCCACGGCGTCATCCAGTACTGAGAGTGAACCATGCTGAACCGCCCCTTCACCGGCGTCATCGCAGCGCCGTTCCTGCCCATGCACGACGATGGCGAGATGGACTGGGCCACCCTCGAGCGCTACATAGACTGGATCGCCGGGCAGAAGCCCGCAGCCATCGCCATGAACATGGACGCCTCGGAGGTGATCGGCCTCACGAAGGCGGAGCAGGACGAGGTGGTGCACGTCTGCCGCCGGCCATCGCGGGCGCGGCCGTTCGTCAGCGGCATCGTCGCAGGCTCGACGCGGGCCGCCGCCGCCAAGGCCGAGCGCTTCGCCCGGGCGGGTGTCGACGGGCTTTGCGTTTTCCCGCCGCTCCCGACGTTCTCCGGATCGCCGGTGCCGGGAGAGATGATTACCGTTTCCACAAGGCCATCGCCGACGCGGAAAGCTGCCGATCATCTGCTTTCAGTTCCCGAAAGGCTGGGGGCCCGACTACACGCCTGAAATCCTGGCCCGCATGGCCGGAATACCCGAGCTGGTGGCCATCAAGGAAGCGTCGTTCGACGTGGCGCAGACCAGTGTCACAATCGAGGTGGCGGCCGGGCTGGACAGGCCGATCGGCGTGCTGACGGGCAGCGACACCTTCATCTTCGAGGCCATGGTGATGGGCTGCACCGGGGCGCTCATCGGCTTCGCCGGCAGCTTCACGCGAGAGCTCGTGGCGATGAACGATGGCGTCCAGAGCGGCGACTCGCGCGGCCAAGAGGATCTGGGCGAAGCTCGGTCCGATTGCGCGCTATGCTGGCGACCACCGATCCGCGATTTCCGGTCCGCGCATGAAGGAAGTCCTCAAGCTGCAGGGACTGTTCCCCTCCGCCGCCTGCCGCGAGCCACAACTCGGCGTCGACGCGGCCGAGCGCGACGCGCTCGCCCGCTCGTGCACGCAGGAGCTGGTCATGAGCAAGCTGGGCGACGGCGCGGTAGCCATCTGGCAGAGTCGTCCCCGAGGGCTCGCCGAATTCTACGCCTGGCATGGCGAGGAGCACATGCCGGAGCGGTCGGCATCCCGGGCTTCCTGCGCGGCCGGCGCTTCATCGCCATCGAGGCCGCGCTCGGCTATTCAATCTCTACGACACGCGGACGTCGACGTCGTCGGCAGCGGTGGACAACGAGCGGCTCGACAACCCGACACCCCGCACACTGCCACGGTCCGGCACTTCCGCGCTGTGGCGCGGTCCTCTGCCGGGTGGCTGCGAGCGGGCGAGGCCCAAGGCGGCGTCATGGCGACCTGCGCTTCAGGCCGGAGGGGAAGGAGCGCATGGTATCGAGGACGTGTTTTCTTAACTTCTGGCCATCTCATGGTCGAGCCGTCGGCGATCTCGTTGTCGCCGACAGGAAGTGAGCGGCTTCTGTGAACGCCGAGCAGCGGGCCGGCGGCGCTGCGAACCAGGTCCTTAGCTTCATCGTCCTTGAGGGCTGGGCTTACGAGGCACTAAGTATCGCATCGGTGACAGCGATGGTGGCTCTCGCGTCAGCAGCCTATCGATCTCGGCCTTAGTCGACCTGCGCCCGGCCCCACCCCACCAAATCAGCAACCCTGCCAGCGATGAGCTCCGACGAGCAGCCTCTCTGAGCAAGGAAGCCCGACGGACGAGGTCGGCGCTCCCGATGGGGGCGGTCGACCGCACGGTGGACTGCGGCGGTCGAAATCGTCGGCGTCGACGAAGGCGCGATTGGCGAGGCGATGGCGTTCGAGGTCGCGCCAGGAAGGTTCCAATTCGATCAAGTTCGGCGCACAATTCGAAGCCATCGACGGTGAGCCACGGCCGCTCGGCGAGCGCCTTGGTCGTGAGCTTGCTGGTGTGGATCGGGCCATTGTCCATCATCGCGACCAGCGGCCGGGTTCGCGTGGCGCCGCCGTAGCTGGCTTCGAGCGCGTTGAGCAGGTCGATGAAATCGGTCGAGCATTTGCTGGCGCTGGTATGCACAAGAAGCTCGACGCGGATCGGATCGAAGGCGCCCAGCATGGCGCGCCGTTTTGCCTGACCCGGCGCCTCGATGCGCAGGTCCACGCCGCGCCTAGCCCAGCAATGCGCCAGGTAAGGATGGGTGCGCGCCTCCGATTCATCGAGGAAGAGAAGGTAAGGGCGATCGCATGCCGGCGAGCGAGCAGGAGCGGAGCGACCGGGCGGGGCGGGGGAGGCGGCCCGATGCTACCTGGCGGCTGCAGGACGTGAAGTCGCGCTTCAGCGAGGTCGTGCGCCTCGCGCGCGAGTACGGGCCCCAGCGCGTGACCGTGCACGGCCGCGACGCCGTCGTGGTCATGGCGGCGGATGCCTATGATTGCCTCCAGCCGCCGCTCACCGGCGAGGCAATCGTCGAGGCCCTCCGGCGCTCGCCCCTCGGGGAGGCCGAGATCGAGCGCACGTCGGTCAAAGGGCCGGTCCGGGAGGTCGAGCTCTGAGGGGCTGGCTCCTCGACACCAACGTCGTCTCGGAACTCCGCAAGCCTCGGCCCGATCCCCGGGTCCGTGGCTTCGTGGCCTCCGGGTCAGGCCGCGAGCGCCGCAACGCCGAGGAGGAGGGGCGCGACCCGCCGTGGGGTTCTCATCAGTAGCCTCCGCTCTTGCCGCGAAGCAGCGACTCCGGATGGCGCTCGAGGTAGTCGGCGAGCGTGCTGATCGAGCGCCCGGCGTCCGTCAGCTCCTCCATCAGCGCGCTCGTATCGCGGCGCAACTGGGAGTTCGTGCCGGCGAGGCTGTCCACCGACTTCAGCGCCACGTTGGCGTTGCCGAGGGTCACGGTCGCCGCGTTGGCCGTCTGGCTCAGGGCCTTCAGCGTGCCCATGATCTCCGGCGAGGAGACCAGGCTGTCGAGCCCCTGAACGGCATGGCGGAGATCCGTGACCAGCTCGGGGATCTCGCGCATCGGCGATCTTGCTCAGGATCTGGTTCACCGAGCGTGTGATCGCCTCCAGCTCGGCGGGCACGGCCGGGATTTCGGGATGGTCACCGGTGTCCATCCGCAGCTCGGCTGGCGCTGCCTCGGGGTGGAAGCCAAGGTCGACGATGAGCTCGCCCGTGAGCAGGTTGCCGGACTTGAGCTGCGCCCGGAGCCCTTGGGTGACCAGCGC
>CAWHNT010000035.1:0-140009 GCA_963830775.1 uncultured Alphaproteobacteria bacterium
AGCACGAAAACAGGACCGGGCCCTTTCGGGCCCGGTGAATGAAGCAAGGCATTGGGAGGCAGAAGGTCCGTAGCCGCTCGAGGCGATCACCGCTGTGGGCAAGACCACATCTCTCCCACCTTGCGCTGAGCGGGGCCTCGCCCGTTGCCGGCAGCTTGATCCGACCGTCTGCTGCGTACACCCGTTCCGGTTCAGGCATGCCATCCGACGAACCAGATTGACGGACTGCCCTCGCTGCACGTAAGCGGAACACAGTTCCAAATTTGCCGCACCATGACCCAGTCCGCTACCCGTCGTGCTCTTGGCATCCTGGAGCTGCTCCTGGACCAGCCGCAGGGGCTCGGGCTGAGCGAGCTCGGCTCACATCTCGGCATGCCCAAGAGCGTCGCCCACCGGCTGCTCGCCCTGCTCATCGAGTGCGGGTTCGTTCGGCAGGACGCGGGCCGGCGCCCGCTACGGCCTCACGCTGAAGCTCGCCCTGCTCGGGCCCGGTACCATGCCGGCACCGGGCTCGGGACCTCAGCCAGCCGATCCTGGATCGCCTGGCGGCGGACGGGCGAACTCGTCCGCATGGCGGTCGTCGAGAGCGAGCGCATGGCGTGGGTCGGCAAGGCGCAGGGTGCCCGCCACGGGCTGCGCTACGATCCCGATGCGGGCACGAGGTCGTGCTCCACGCCACGGCGACGGGCAAGGCGTGGCTCGCGACCCTGGCCGAGGCGAGGCGGTCCGCATCATCCCGGCTACCGGCTTTCCCACGCCGGCCCATTTCGGTCCGAACGTGCCGTAACCGCGAGCGGTTCCGCCTGGAGCTCGCCGAGACGCGGGCGCAGGGTTTCGGACTCGCGGTCGAGGAGGGCGAGCCCGGCACGGCGGCCGTGGCGGTCGTGGTGCGCGCGTCGGCCGAGGCCACCGCCCCGGCCGTCGGGACGCTCAGCGTGGCGGGCCCGGTCGGCCGCTTCACGCCCGAGCGCAGCGCCCATTCGCCAGGCCCTCCGGTCCGCCGCCGAGGAAGTCGCGCGCTGTGGCCGGTGGCGGGGCGGCACCGGCCCGTCCTGGTCTCACACCACCCCAGTCCGCGCAGGAGTCCTGCAGCATGCAATCTGAGCCTACGCCCCGCTATGAGGGGCCGCTGCCGCTCGCCCAGGCGCTCTCGGCTGCACCTGGCGAACTCTCCGACGCGGCCTTCACCCGCGACGGTCCGCGCGCCGACGTCGAGTACCGCGACCTCGGCCTCGCGCCGCGACCGGCGGCCGGATCGGCGCCAAGCACATCCGCGCCATCGCGCCTTTCCGAAGGAGACCGGCTGGCACTGGCACGACATGACGCGGCCACTTCGTCTTCGTGCTGCAAGGGCTGGATCACCTTTCGCTACGCCGGCGTGGACGAGCGACGTGACAGTGCGGCAGGCGGCTGCCTGTCGCAGCCGGCGGCGTTGCGCACAACGTGGTCGGGCGCTCGGACGATCTCGAGCTGATCGAGATCAACCTGCCGGCCGAATTCGGCACCCTGGACCTCGGGGACGCGCCGGGCAGCGGGAGGAAGCTGACCGCACGACGCCTTGCTCGCAGCACGCGGCCGGCAGCCGACGGCTCGCAGCTGGCACGCGGCAGCGGCGCCGGCCTGCTTGCCGTCTTCGTCGTGCTGTTCCTGGTATGGGAGTACGCGGTGCTGGCTGCTCGGCATCAAGGAGTACCTGCTGCCGCCGCCATCCACGATCTGGACGGAGTTCCTCAAGCGCTGCGACACGGTGCTGCAGGGCGCCTGGGTCACGACGCAGGAGATCCTCGGCGGCTATCTGCTGGCGGTCGTCGTGAGCATCCCGATCGCGCTGGCGGTGGCCCGCTCGCGCTTCGTCGAGGAGACGCGGTCTATCCGGTGATCGTCTTCCTGCAGATCATGCCCAAGATCGCGATCGCGCCGCTGTTCATCATCTGGCTCGGCTTCGGCTTCACGCCCAAGCTGCTGATCGTCTTCCTGCTCTGCTTCTTCCCGATCGTCGTGTCGAGCGTGGCCGGCTTCAAGTCCGTCGATCCCGAGATCATGGACTTCGCCCGCACCACCGGCGCGAGCGGCTGGAAGCATGTTCCCAAGATCCGGCTGCCGCAGGCGCTGCCGGACATCTTCACCGGCCTGAAGGTCGGCGCAGCGCTCGCCGCCACGGCGGCCGTGGTGGCCGAGTTCGTCGCCGCCGACCGGGGGCTCGGCTACCTGCTCCTGCAGTACAACGGCAACCTCGAGACGCCGATGGTGTTCGCCGTCATCGTCCTGCTGAGCCTGATCGGCCTCGCCGTCTACTACATCGTCGAACTGATCGAGCGGCTCGTCGATTCCCTGGCACGTCTCGCAGCGCCCGGCGGGAGTGACGGGCGTCTGATCGACACAGGCCACAACGCAAAGGGAGGAAGACCATGATGAGGAAAGCGTCTACTGGTGGCGGTGCTGCCGGCGGTGCTTGCCGCGACCGCCGGCGCGGCTGCCGCGCAGGACGCGGTGTCGCTGCGCCTGAACTGGTATCTCGGCGGCCTGCACGTGCCGTTCTACTACGGCAAGGAGCGCGGCTTCTTCAAGGACGAGGGCATCGACCTCACCATCAACGAGGGCCGCGGCTCGGCCAACACGGTCCAGGTGGTCGCCGCCGGCTCCGACACGTTCGGCATGGCCGACTCCTCCAGCCTGATCAGCCTCGCGGCCAAGGGCGCGGAGATCAAGTCGGTGATGTCGCTGCTGAACTCGACCGGCTTCTCGGTCGTGTCGCTCGCATCCTCGGGCATCCGCACGCCCAAGGACCTCGAGGGCAAGTCGCTGGCGGTCTCGCCCGGCGATCCGCTGGGCCAGCTGTTCCGCGCGCTGGCGGCGCACAACAAGCTCGACATGAGCACGATCAACTTCGTGCAGGTCGATCCGGCGGCGAAGGTCGTGACCGTGCTGGAGAAGCGAGGCCGACGCGCTTCTCGGCGGCGCCGACGACCAGTTCTTCCTGATCAAGTACAAGGGCCAGGAGCCGCACGCGCTGCGCTTCGCCGACCATGGCGCCAACATCGTCGGCATGACGATCGTGACCAGGACAGACACGATCAAGAACAAGCCCGACCTGGTGCGGCGCTTCGTGCGCGCCGTCGGTGCGCTCCTGGGAGGAGGCGAAGAAGAACCGCAGGCGCGCGGTCGATGCGGCGCTGAAGGTGAAGCCCGACCTCAACCGCCAGTCGACGCTCGACCAGCTCATGGTCGACATCGAGCTGCTCGACTCGCCGAACTCCAAGGGCGAGGTCGGCTGCGGGGCGCAGGCCGGACTGGGAGCAGACCATCGCGCTGCTCAAGCAAGTACCGCGGACCTCGACACCAAGGAGCCCTGGACGACGTTCCACACCAACGAGTTCCTGCCGAAGTGACTGGCGGCGATCCTGCGACCGCGCGCGGTCCGAGCGCCGGCAAGCCGCGCCTCGAGGCACGCGCGTCGATCGAGGTCGACGGCGTCACGCCAGGTTTTCCGGCGCGCCGGGCAGGTCACCCATGCGCTCGACCGGGTCGAACTGTCGGTCGGCGGCGGCGAGTTCATCGCGATCGTGGGCCCGTCGCGGCTGCGGCAAGAGCACGCTGCTGCAAGATCGTCGCCGGCCTGCTTGCAGCGCACCATCGGGCGCGTGCGCGTCGACGGCACGCAAGGTGCGCGGCCGCTAGACCGATCTCGGCATCGTGTTCCAGAGCCCGGTGCTGCTCGACTGGCGCAACGTGCTCGACAACGTGCTGGTGCAGCTCGAGCTGCGCGGGCTGGACAGTCGACGCGCTATCGCGACTCGCGCGCTGGCAGCTGCTGCACAAGGTCGGGCCTCGGCGAGTTCGACGACCGCATGCCCGCGCGAGCTGTCGGGCGGCATGCGCCAGCGCGCTGGCGATCGTGCGCGCGCTGATCCACGATCCGCCGCTGCTGATGATGGACGAGCCGTTCGGCGCACTCGACGCGCTGACCCGCGAGCAGATGCGGATCGATCTCGAGAAGCTCTGGCTCGACCGGCGGCAGACGACGCTCTTCATCACCCACGGCATCGCCGAGGCCGTCGCGCTCGCCGACCGGGTGGTGGTGATGACGCCGCGGCCCGGGCGGATCGACCGGATCATCCCGATCGACCTGCCGCGCCCGCGCGACAAGGCGGTCGTGGCGAGCGCGCGCTTCGCGGAGTATTGCGAAGAGATCACCGAGTGCTTCATGCGCCACGGCGTGCATCCGCTATTGAGGAGGCAGACCATGCTGAGACGTCCCTTCACCGGCGTGATCGCCGCCCCCTTCCTGCCGATGCACGACGACGGCGCGATCGACTGGGCCACGCTCGAGCGCTACATGGACTGGATCGCGGCGCAGGCGCCCGGCGGCGATCGCCATGAACATGGACGCCTCGGAGGTGATTGCCCTCGACCGAGGAGGAGCAGTTCGAGATCGTGCGGGTCTGCCGGCTCGGCCATCGCGGGCCGCGTGCCCCTTCCTGTCGGGCGTCGTCGCCGGGTCGACCCGCGCCGCGGCCGGCGAAGGCGGAGCGGCTGGCGCGCGGAGGGGTGGACGGGCTTCGCGGTCTTCCCGCCGTTCCCGACCTTCACCGGCGCGCCCGTGCCGGCCGAGATGATCGTGCGCTACCACCGTGCGATCGCGGAGGCCGCGCGGCTGCCGATCATCTGCTTCCAGTTCCCGAAGGGATGGGGGCCCGACTACACGCCCGAGATCCTGCGCGCGATGGCGGAAATTCCCGAACTCGTCGCGATCAAGGAGGCGTCGTTCGACGTCGCGCAGACTCTGCAGACGATCGAGGCCGCGCGCGGCGCTCGACCGGCCGATCGGCGTGCTGACGGGCAGCGACACTTTCATCTTCGAGGCCATGGTGATGGGCTGCGACGGCGCCCTCATCGGCTTTGCCGGCACCGCGACGGCGCGAGCTCGTCGCCATGCACGACGCGGTGCCGGCGCGGCGACTCGGCGGCCGGCAAGGCGATCTGGGCGCAGCTCGGCCCGCTGGCGCGCCATCTGCTGGCGCCCGCCGATCCGCGACTTCCGCCCGCGCATGAAGGAGGTGCTGCAGCTGCAGGGCCTCTTCCCCTCGGCCGCCTGCCGCGAGCCGCAGCTAGGCGTCGACGAGGCCGAGCGGGCCGCCATCGCCCGCTTGTGCCGAAGCGCAGGGGCTGGTCCGCCATGAGCCTCGCGGGTGACGGCGCCGTGGCGATCTGGCATGACATCGTTCCTGAGGGACGGGACGCCTTCTACGAATGGCACGGCCAGGAGCATATGCTCGAGCGGGTCTCGATCCCGGGTTTCCTCCGGGGCCGCCGCTTCATCGCGATCGAGGCCGACCGCGAGTTCTTCAATCTCTACGAGACGCGCGACGCCGACGTGGTCGGCAGCGCCGCCTACAAGGAGCGGCTCGAGAACCCGACACCCTGGACCCTGGCCACGGTCCGGCACTTCCGGGCGGTGGCACGCTCGCTCTGCCGCGTGGCCGCGACCCAGGGCCAGGCCGATGGCGGCGTGATCGCGACCTTGCGCTGGAGCCCGGAGGCGGAAGGAGCGCATGGTGCCGAGGACGAGGCACGGGCGCTCCTCCCCTCCCTCCTGGCCATCCCGGGGGTCGCTGCCGGCCATCTCCTTGTCGCCGACATGGAAGCGAGCGGCTTCGTGAACGCCGAGCAGCGGGCCCGCGGCGCTGCGAACGAGGTCCCGAGCCCCATCGTCGTCCTCGAGGGCTGGGCCGACGAGGACCCTTTATCGCATCGGTGACAGCGATGGTGGCCCGCGCGACAGCGGCTGATCGACTGGCCGAAGCCCAACTCTGCCTCGGTTTCTACCGCCACCAGATCACAACCTGGCCGCGGTGAGCTCCTACTAAGCAGCCTTGAGCAAGGAAGCCGACGGATGAGGTTGGCGCTCCCGATTGAGGCGGTCGACCGCACGGTGGATGGTGCGGTCGAGATCGTCGGCGTCGACGAAGGTGCGATTGGCGAGGTGATGGCGTTTGAGGTCGCGCCAGGAATGTTCGATCTCGTTCAGCTCCGGCGCATATTGGGCAGCCATTCGACGGTGAGCCACGGCCGCTCGGCGAGTGCCTTGGTCGTGAGCTTGCTGGTGTGGATCGGGCCATTGTCCATCATCGCGACCAGCGGCCGGGTTCGCGTGGCGCCGCCGTAGCTGGCTTCGAGCGCGTTGAGCAGGTCGATGAAATCGGTCGAGCATTTGCTGGCGCTGGTATGCACAAGAAGCTCGACGCGGATCGGATCGAAGGCGCCCAGCATGGCGCGCCGTTTTGCCTGACCCGGCGCCTCGATGCGCAGGTCCACGCCGCGCCTAGCCCAGCAATGCGCCAGGTAAGGATGGGTGCGCGCCTCCATTCATCGAGGAAGAGAAGGTAAGGGCGATCGCATGCCGGCGAGCGAGCAGGAGCGGAGCGACCGGGCGGGGCGGGGGAGGCGGCCCGATGCTACCTGGCGGCTGCAGGACGCGAAGGCGCGCTTCAGCGAGGTCGTGCGCCTCGCGCGCGAGTACGGGCCCCAGCGCGTGACCGTGCACGGCCGCGACGCCGTCGTGGTCATGGCGGCGGATGCCTATGATCGCCTCCAGCCGCCGCTCACCGGCGAGGCAATCGTCGAGGCCCTCCGGCGCTCGCCCCTCGGGGAGGTCGAGATCGAGCGCACGTCGGTCAAAGGGCCGGTCCGGGAGGTCGAGCTCTGAGGGGCTGGCTCCTCGACACCAACGTCGTCTCGGAACTCCGCAAGCCTCGGCCCGATCCCCGGGTCCGTGGCTTCGTGGCCTCCGGGTCAGGCCGCGAGCGCCGCAACGCCGAGGAGGAGGGGCGCGCCCCGCCGTCGGGTTCTCATCAGTAGCCTCCGCTCTTGCCGCGAAGAAGCGACTCCGGATGGCGCTCGAGGTAGTCGGCGAGCGTGCTGATCGAGCGCGCGGCACCCGTCAGCTCCCCCATCAGCGCGCTCGTATCGCGGCGCAACTGGGAGTTCGTGCCGGCGAGGCTGTCCACCGACTTCAGCGCCACGTTGGCGTTGCCGAGGGTCACGGTCGCCGCGTTGGCCGTCTGGCTCAGGGCCTTCAGCGTGCCCATGATCTCCGGCGAGGAGACCAGGCTGTCGAGCCCCTGAACGGCATGGCGGAGATCCGTGACCAGCTCGGGGATCTCCGCATCGGCGATCTTGCTCAGGATCTGGTTCACCGAGCGTGTGATCGCCTCCAGCTCGGCGGGCACGGCCGGGATTTCGGGATGGTCACCGGTGTCCATCCGCAGCTCGGCTGGCGCTGCCTCGGGGTGGAAGCCAAGGTCGACGATGAGCTGCCCGGAGCCAGGGCCAACGCATGAGATCAGGCGGCTCAATCTTGGTGGGCTGACCGGCTAAAGGCTCGGCCTTTCCCGACGGAGGGGAAGGCCATGCTTGAAGCCCTGATCACCGAATTGGAAGCCATCGAGGACCCGCGCTGCGGGTGGAAGGTCGAGCATCGGCTGATCGACGTCCTGGTGATCGCGGTCTGCGCCGTGCTCGGCGAGGCCGAGAGCTTCGAGGACATCGCCCTTTACGGCCGCTGCAAGCGGGAATGGCTCAAGCGGTTCCTGGCGCTGCCGAACGGCATCCCCTCGCACGACACCTTCCGCCGGGTGCTGATGCTGGTCGACCCCGAGGCGTTCGAGCGCTGCTTTCTGGGCTGGGTGCGGGCGGTCTTCCGCTCCGACGAGGACGCGCCGCGGCAGATCGCGATCGACGGCAAGACGGTGCGGGGCTCCTTCGACCGCAAGCACGGCCGCTCGCCCCTGCACCTGGTCAGCGCCTACGCCACCGAGCACGGGCTCGTCCTGGCGCAGCGGGCGGCCGAGGAGAAGAAGGGCGAGCTGACGGTCCTGCCCGAGCTGCTGGACGGCCTCGACCTCCGCGGCTGTCTGGTGAGCCTGGATGCGCTCGCCTGCCGGCCGGAGATCGCCGAGCGGATCATGGGCCGGGGTGGCGACTATCTGCTCACGCTCAAGGGCAACCGGAAGAAAGCCCACGCCGAGGTGCAAGGACTGGTTCGCGGCCAACGCCTTCGCGCTGGGCGCCCCGCTCCGCCCCTTCTTCGATGCCTTCGACGACGGCCACGGCCGGCTGGTGCGCCGGCGGGTGTTCGCCTGCCCGGACGTGGGCGCCTTCGCTACCCTGAAGGACTGGCCGGGCCTGGCGACGGTGCTGGCGGTTGAGACCATCCGCGGGGTCAACGGCACGGGCAAGATCACGGCCGAGATCCGGCACTATCTCTCGAGCGCCAAGCTCCCGCCGGAGATGCTGGCGGCGGCCATCCGGAACCACTGGCGGATCGAGAACGGGCTGCACTGGGTCCTCGACGTCACCTTCCGCGAGGACGCAAGCCGGGTGCGAGAGCGCAACGCGGCCCGGAACCTGGCCCTGCTGCGCAAGGATCGCGCTGAACCTTGCCAGGGCCGACAGCACGCTGAAGGCCAGCCTAAAGGGCAAGCGCAAATACGCCGGCTGGGACGATAGCTTCATGGCCACGCTGATGGCGGGCTGATCTCATGCGTCGGCCCTGCGCCCGTGAGCAGGTTGCCGGACTTGAGCTGCGCCCGGAGTCCCTGGGTGACCAGCGCCTTCATGCCGAGGTAAGGCTGGCTCGGCCGCTCGCCCTTCCAGGCTATCCGCTGGGGCTCGATCTCGAGCGTCACCGGAATGCCGACGCTCTTCTGCGCGCCATCGTACTCGAGCCGGACGTCGGTCACGGTGCCGACCTGGAGGCCGCTGAACTCGACCGGGCTGCCGGTGTGCAGGCCTTTGACCGAGCCGGTGAAGCGGACGAGATAGGGCACCTTCTGGGTGTAGACCGGCTCGTCCACCTTGCGCCGGCTCTCGAACAGGCGGAACCCGTGCCCGGTGGCACTCGACTCACCCGGCCCCTCGACGTCCGGCGTGTCGAACGCGACCCCGCCGGCGATGATGGTCTGCAGCGACTCGCTCGCCACCTCGATGCCGCCCGTGCCGACCGAGATGTCGAAGCCGCTGGCATTCCAGAACCGGCTGGTGTCACGCACCAGCGCGTCGTGCGGCGCGTCCACGAAGATCTCGAGGGTGAAGGTGCGCCGATCGTCGTCGAGCGCATAGCCCAGCACCTGCCCGACCCGGAGGCCGTGATAGTAGACGGGCGAGCCGCGGTCGGCTGAGCCCAGCGAGTCGGCGTGCAGCAGGAAGCGCTTTCCGGGCACGTCGAAGGCGATCGGAGGCGGCTCTTCCAGGCCGGTGAAGGTGCTTGTGCGCTCGCCCTGGCCGGGGTCAAAGCCGATATAGGCGCCGGACAGCAGCGTGCCGAGACCGGAGACGCCCGAGGCGCCGATCCGCGGCCGGACCACCCAGAACCGCGTGCCGGTGGCCATGAAGGGCTCGACCTGCTTGGAGAGCTCGGCCACCGCGGCGATGCCCTTCAGGTCATCGCTGAGCCGGACCTCCTGGATGGTCCCGACCTCGACGTCCTTGTAGCGGACCTTGGTCTTGCCGGCCTCGAGCCCCTCGGCGGTCTTGAAGGCGATGATAACGGTCGGCCCCTTCTCGCGCAGGGCGACGACGGCGAGCCAGGCGGCGACAGCGCCGGCCACGAGCGGCACGAGCCAGATCACCGAGAAGCGCCGTCCGGTCTTGATGGCGGCGTGGGGCGTGGCGCGCGGCTCAGCCACGGGCTTCAGGTCGGTGATCATTGTGGTTCTCCTTCGCGTCCCAGATCAGGCGCGGGTCGAAGGCCAGGGAGGCGAGCATGGTGAGGACCACGACGGCGGAGAAAGCGACAGCGCCCAGTCCCGGCTCGATCGTGGCGAGCCCGCCCAGGCTGACGAGCGCCACCAGGATCGAGATCATGAAGACGTCGACCATCGACCAGCGCCCGACCGCCTCGATCAGGCGGTACATGACCGTGCGGTCCCGGCGGCGCTTGAGGGAGCCGCGACGCGTCGAGACCAGCAGGTAGATGAGCCCGGCCATTTTCAGGACCGGGACCGTGATGCTGGCGAAGAAGACGAGCAGGGCCACCGGCCACATGCCGGCCGCGATCAGGGTCTTGACCCCGCTCAAGATCGTGTCCGGATGACCCTTGCCCAGGGAGATCACGGTCATGATCGGGAGCAGGTTCGCCGGGATGTAGAGGATCACCGCACCGATCAGGAGCGCCCAGGCCCGGCCGAGGCTGTCCGTCTTGCGGTGGTGGAGCTTGGCGCCACAGCGCTGGCAGGCGGGATGGTCGGAGCCCTCGAGCCCGGCCGTCCAGACGAGCTGGCTGCAGGCATGGCAGGCGAGGAAGGCCTCCTTGGCGGGCTCTTCGCCACGCGCCACGCGTGTTTGCGGCTCGACCCGCTCCCAGACCTCGTGCGGCTCGAGCGCCGACTCGGCCCAGATCATGACCAGGATCAAGGCGACGAAGGCGAAGAGGCCGATGCCGAGCTCGATGCTGGCGAGCTCGCGGAGCTTCACCCAGGCGACGATCAGGCCCAGGAGGTAGACCTCGGTCATCGCCCACGGATGCAGCTGCTCGATGAACCGGAAGACGGGGGCTCGCACCCGGGTGAGACGGCCCGCATGGGCCAGGCCCAGAATCCAGATCGAACCGACGAGCTTGAGTAAGGGGATCAGGATCGCAACGATGAAGACGAGGGCAGCCAGAGGCCCCATCCCGCTGTCGTAAAGTGCCGTGACCCCCTTCAGGAGCGTCGTCGCCACAGCCTGACCGCCGAGCTTCATGGTCATGAGCGGGAACAGGTTGGCCACGCCGAACAGGGCGAGGGCGGCGACGTTCAGGGCCAGCGCGCGCTCGATGCTTTGGGCACGGTGGCGGAACAGAACCTTGCCGCACCGGGTGCAGACGGCGGCCCCGCCATCCGGCAGCTCCGGCACGCGGTGGACCTCGTCGCAGTCGTGGCAGGCGACGAGCATGGTGCCGCCAGCGCGATCGCTCATGGCCCGGCCGCCGCGGCCGTCTGTCGGGCCGCCTCCGCGGCTGCGGCGCCGAGGACCTCGGGGTGGGTGCCGCCGGGACCCTCGACCTTCACCACCACGCCGCGGCCGACGAGCTCGATCCCGTGCTCGCGAAAGGCTGCGAGGATGCGCTGGTAGGCCTCGCGCCGGATGGTGAACTGGGCGCCGGGCTTGGTGATGTACTTGATGCCGATCGTCATGGCGCCGTCCTCGACGCTGCGGATGCCCTGCGATTTCAAAGGCTCGATGAAGCCGCCGCCGATCTCCGGGTCGGCCTCGAGGTCCTTGGCGATCCCTTTCACGATCCGCTTGACCAGTGCCGTGTCGGTGTCCGGTGCCACCCGGAACTCGAGCCGCATCAGCGCCCAGTCGCGGGTGTAGTTGGTCAGCGACTTCATCTGCCCGAACGGCAGCGTGTGCACCGCACCCCGATGGTGGCGCAGCTTCAAGGAGCGCAAGGAGATGCCCTCGACCGTGCCCCTGAGCTCGCCGACCTCGACATAGTCGCCGATGTGGAACGCGTCCTCGATCAGGAAGAACACGCCGGCCAGGATGTCGGCGATGGTCTGCTGCGCGCCGAGCCCGATCGCGAGGCCGACGACACCGGCACCGGCGATCAGCGGGCCGATGTCGACGCCCAGCGAGGAGAGCAGCACCATCGCGACGGTCGTGACGAGGACCACCTGCAGGAACTTGCGCAGCAGCGGCAGCAGGGTTGCCATGCGCTGGGCACGGGCCGAGCCCTGCTCGCTGCGCGCCGCCTCGAGCCGCTCGGCGATCGAGCGCACGATCAGGGCCCAGGCGACGTAGCCCAGCAGCAGGACCACGCCGACATCGAACAGGAGACGCAGGGCGAGCCCGCCCACGCCGACATGGCGCTCGGGGTCGAAGCCCCAGAGCCAGGCGGTAAGGACGACCGCGAGCGCCAGCAGCACGGCCCACGCCGCCCGCATCAGCCGCTGGACGTGCTGCCGCCCCTCGGCTGATGCCGGTGCCGCGGCCTGGACCGGCAGCGCGTCGCCATACTCGTCCGTCACGGCCGGTGGCGGCTCCGCCTCGGCGGCGAGGTGGGCCTCGCTCACGTCGTAGAAACGCGCCAGCGGCCGCTGCACGAGCCAGGCGCCTATCGGCAAGGCGAGCAGGAGGAGCAGGCTCGCCAGCGCCTTGGGTGCCACGTCCGGCTGGCCGGTCAGGACTCCCCAGGTGACCACGATCCACAAACCCAGCAGGTAGGTCGTCGCCAGCACCGGCCAGGCGGCGAGCATGGGCGCCTCACGGGCGCCGAGCCGGAGCCGTGCTGCGACCGCTTGCGCGACCTCCTCGCGATGCCGCCAGGCGAGCAGGATCAGGTAGGCGAAGGGCAGCAGGCTGAGCGGCAGCGCCAGGGCCGCGACGGCGTCGCCCGGCAGGCCGAGCGCTGCAAGGATCCTGATCGCGGCGGTGGCGACCACGACCAGGAGCACGGTCGTGACCACGGCCCGGTACAGAATCCGCGCGGCAGCGTCGGCGAGCGGGACCAGCCGCGATTCCTCTGCCCTCGGGCTCAGCAGGAGCCGCGCTGCCTTCTCGGCTACCAGGGCCACCACCGCCCCGCGCAGCACCATGAGCAGCACGATGGGTGCTGCCGGGTGGCTTGGCTGAAGGACGATGTAGGCGGCCAGCAGGCCGACGATGAAAGCCGCCACCTCCGCGGCGTCGAGGAGGACGCCTGTGGCGGCGCGGCGAAAGGGCGTCCCCGCAGCAGCCCGCCGGCGCGCGTCGGCGAGCGCCCGCCGCACCAGCAGCATCGCGGCGGCACCGCCTGCGAGGATGACCAGGATGGAGGCGGCGAAGGCAAGCGGGACGATCGGCGGGTCTTGGCCCCGCGGTCGGGCGAAGGTCTCGGCCAGCGCCGTCGGCAGGGTCGGGTAGGTCTCGGCAACCCTGTCCAGCCGTTGCACATAGTGCTCGAGCGGACCCACAGCGGGTGCCGCGGGACTGCCCGTGCTCGCCTGGAGGTCGGTCAGCAGCCGGGCGCGAAGGGCGGCCCGGACCTCGCCCTCGTCCATGACCGTGAGCACGGCGTCGAGCTGCTCCGGGGTCATCCCGTCCGGGAAGGCGCGGAGCAGCGCCTCGACCCGGCTGTCCAACGGCGCCGCCGCGCGAGCCGAGGCGGCCACGAGCGTCGTGAGCACCAAGGCGGCCGCGAGGAGCGCGGAACGGACCAGCCTGCCGAGCGGCCGCCTCGGCGGTGCGCGCCCGGTCATCGGTCGTCGTGCCTCCCCGTCCTGAGCGCCGCCTCGACCTCGCGGGCGAGATCCTCGACGAGGCTCCGGTACTCCGCACAGCGCGCCTCTCGCACCGCGGCCGTCGATGCCTGCCAACCCGCCAGGGCGGTCTCCGCGTCCGCGAGGTCGACGCAGAGCGAGCGGAAGTCCTCGTTCCGGCCGGCGAGCGCCTCGATCGCCTGTTGCCGCTCCGGAAAGCGCCGGACGGCCGCGAGCACGCCTTCGTCCATGCCGTGGGTCTCCTCTTGCCGCGTGCGGCAGTCCCCTCGGCGTTCTGGCCGGAGGCACGAGATGCCGGCCTCTTGAGGGCCTGCATCGGCAGTATCGTTGTCGGGCGGTCCGCACCCGCGTAGGTTACAGTAACATACAGACCGTTCGCTGGCCGACGGAGTGGAGGAGCGATGGCGCATGATGCCGGGTCACAGCCGGCGGAGGTGCCTGTGAGCAGTGCGCAGCCCACGTCCGAGGAGGTGCGGGCGCAACTCGCCCGGATCGTCGCCAGCCCCGATTTCGACGTGCCGGAGCGCTCGCGCGGCTTCCTGCGCTACGTCGTCGAGGAGACGCTTGCCGGGCGCGGGGAGCGGATCAAGGGCTACACGGTAGCGGTGGAGGTCTTCGGGCGCGACGCGGCGGTCGACACGAACGTCGACCCGGTGGTGCGGATCGAGGCCGGCCGGCTGCGCCGGGCACTCGAGCGGTACTATCTCATGGCCGGCGAGGCCGAGCCGGTCCTGATCAGCATCCCCAAGGGCGGCTACACCCCTGTCTTCGCCCGCCGCGCGTCCGCCGTCCCGATCCCCTCAGCGGACGCGCCTGAACCGATGCTGCCGGTGCCACTGGTGGCCCAGAGGGGGAGGCGGGCCGCTGTCGTGCTTTCGGCCGCCGGGGTCGGAGCGACGCTGTTGCTCGGCCTCGGCTACTGGACGTTGGTCCGGGCACCTCCGAGTGCGGAGCCGGGGGTCGGCGCAGCCGCCGCGCCGGACGGGCCGACGCTCATGGTCGTGCCATTCGAAGGCCTCGGCGACGCGTCCGTGGCGAAGCTCTATGCCACTGGCCTGACCGAGGAGATCCTGACCCAGCTGGCGCCGTTCAAGGAGCTGACGGTGCTCGGCCGCGAGACCTCGCGGAGCCTGCCCGCCGGAATGGATGTGGCGCAACTGCGCGGGCTCGGCGCCCGCTACGCGCTCGAGGGTGGCGTGCGCGCCGCGGACGAGCGGCTCAGGGTGAGCGCACGGCTGCTCGACACCGCGAGTGCTGCCGTGCTCTGGTCGCAAGCCTACGACGCGGACCTGCGTGTCCAAGACCTGTTCGAGATCCAGGCCGACATCGGTCGCCAGGTAGCTACCGCGGTGGCCCAGCCTTATGGGATCGTGTTCCGAGCCGACGCGAGGCGGACCTCGCGGCAGCCGCCCGACGACCTCGAGGCCTACGCCTGCACGCTGCGGTTCTACGCCTATCGGTCCGAGCTCAGCCCCGAGTTGCACGCCGCCGTCCGCGCCTGCCTCGAGCGGGCGGTCGCCGGCTTCCCGGACTACGCCACCGCCTGGGCGATGCTCTCCGTGCTCTACCTCGACGAGGACCGCTTCGGCTTCAACCCGGAGCCGGGTCCGCCCGCACCGCTCGACCGCGCGCTCGAGACGGCGCGCCGGGCCGTAGCACTCGATCCCGAAAGCGGGCGCGCCCTCCAGGCGCTGATGCTGGCACTCTTCTTCCGCCAGGAGCCCGCTGAAGCCTTGCGCGTCGGCGAGCGGGCGCTGGAGCTCAATCCGAACGACACCGAGCTGCTCGGGGAGTTCGGGACGCGGTTGGCGCAATCTGGCGAGTGGGCGCGCGGTGGCGCGCTCCTCGAGCAGGCCCTGGCCCGCAACCCGGGGCACTCCGGCTACTATCACGGGATCCTGGCGCAGGTCGCCTACATGCTGCGGGACAACGAGCGCGCGCTCGTGGAGATCCGGCAGGCCAACCTGCAGAAGTTCCCGATCTATCATGGGTTTGCGGCCATCATCTACGCCGAGCTCGGGATGAGGGCCGAAGCCAGCCAGGCCGGGTCGCTGTTCGTGCAGATGAGCCCGCGATTCCTGCCCAACCTCGATGCCGAACTGGGCAAACGCAACTTCCGGCCCGAGGACCGGGCGCGCCTGGCCGAAGGCCTGCGCAAGGCGGGCCTGCCCGTGCCGGCGAATGCCGTGTCCGCTCCCCGTGGGGCCACCTCCACGCGATCGCCGGGTTAGGCTGTCGACCCGCCCGATCGCCCGGACTTCCTCTGTTCGGTCCAGCGCTACTGCGAGGCTGGCTGCGTAACCTACGGTAACCTCTGTGGCCGGCGCCGGCCGGCGCGCTAGTCCCTGGGCACGCCGAGCGGGCCAGGGGCAATGACGCGACCGCAACCCTCGAAGCTTCCGCTGCCAGCATCGTCGCGTGGCGCGCCCGTCAGCCGGTGGTGGTGCCCACGGCTGAGCTGCCTCGATGCGGATCAACGACGACCGCCCGTCAACGCGAAATCCTCAAGGATGCGCCGAGCGGCACGAGCAGGGATAGGTAGTCCGATGATGCAGTTGCGGGAAAGGCCGGTCGAAGTCGCCGGTGTCGAGGCCGAACGGCACGGGGCGGCCCGCCCGTCCAGGCGTGGCTTCCTCTCGGGCTTGGCCGTGGCGGCCTTGTCCTGCCTCCCGCTGGCGCGCGAGGCCACCGCCCAGGTCTGCTACGACCAGTACGGCCAACCGGTGCCCGTCCAGCCAGCAGCACCCATGCCGCCGCCGGCTGCCGGCTACTACCCGCCTGCCGGAGCCGTCAGTGCGACGCGCCAGGTAGCCCGGCGGACGGCGCGCCGCACCGGACGGCGGGAAGGCGTGCGCGAGGACGCCTGGGACGCGATCGACTGAGGAGATCCAGCGATGAACAACGCCATGTCGCTCGCCCGCGGGGCGAGACGGTTGACCGCCGGGGCGCTGCTCGCGCTGGGGCTCTGGATGGCCGCTCCCGCGGTGTCGGCCGAGGAGCAGGGTCCACTCGATCCCCGCGCTGTGGAGAAGCTCCAGCGCATGTCGGATGCCCTGGCGAAGACCCGAAGCCTGAGCCTGAAGGCCGAGAGCCTCTACGACCAGGTCGAGAGCTCGGGCGTGAAGATCAAGCGCGCGGTGTCGCAGGAGGTCGTCCTGCGGCGTCCGGACAGCCTCTACTTCCGCTCGGTCCGCGACGACGGCAAGGTCCGCGAGGGTCGCTACGACGGCAAGGCCCTGACGATCGTCCCGGAGGGCGGCGGCACCTACGCCCGGGTCGAGGTCCAGGGCACCGTCGACACCATGCTCGATCTCATCCAGGCCGACTACCAGGTGAACGTGCCGGTCGCCGACCTGCTTTATGATGATCTCTACGGCCGGGTTAAGGATAGCCTGCTGTCCGGCGTCGATCTCGGCGAGCGCACCATCGGCGGCGAAGTGCTCGACCATCTGTCGTTCGAGACCACTGGCGTGGACTGGCAGCTCTGGCTCGAGCGGGGTGACAGGCCGCTGCCCCGACGGCTGGTCGTCACCTTCGTGAACGCACCCGGCGAGCCGGAATACCTCACGGTGATCAAGGAGTGGAAGCTCGACCCGACCATCGAGGGGGAGATGTTCAGGTTCGATCCCCCCGCCGACTGGCGACGGATCGAGCTCCCCAAGGTTCCACCGGTCGGCGGTCCGTGAGGTCCGCGAGGGCGATCAAGGCACGGCTCTGAGCCGTAGATCGGCCGGACATCGCGCGTCCGGCCCAGAAGAACCGTGCCAGGCGTGCGGGCCTGAGGGACGACAGGACCATGGATTTCAGCAGCATCAACGTCGAGCTCGTCACCAAGCTCCTATTGCTCCTGTTGATCGGGCTCGGGCCGAAGATCGCGCTGGTCCCGTTCCTCGACAAGACCAAGAGCATGTCGCCGGAGGAGCAGCGCGCCACCGGCCGGCTGATGGTCAAGACGGCGGTGGTGACGGCCCTGGTGATCTTCGTCACCGGCGCGCTCCTCATGCGGCTCTTGCACATCACGAGCGGGGCGGTCGCCGTCGCCGGCGGGATCATCCTTGCCCTTCTCGCGGTCAAGATGGCGACGGGCCACGGCGAGGACGTCGTCGAGGAGGGCCATCTGGTCCCGGACGGCAAGCGCATCGCCGTCTACCCGCTGGCCGTTCCCTACCTGCTCAACCCGGTCGGCTTCACCGTCCTGCTCGTCGCGTCCGGCGAGGTGGCCTCGGTGGCGGGCGCTGTGCTGGTGGTCGCGCTGGTGCTTCTCGTGGGCGCGTTCGACTACCTCGTATTCACCAACATCGACCGGCTCGCCTCGCGACTGAACCCGACCAGCCTGGTGGTCTCGGAGGTGGTGTTCGGTATCCTGCTGACGGCCGTGGCGGTGCAGCTCGTGGTGTTCGGCCTTCAATCGCTCGGCATCATCGCGGCGGCAACGGGCCACTAGTTTGCGCAGAGTCGCCGGCGGCGTGATCTCAGCCTCCGACATTCCGGCTGCCTGACAGCTTCTTGAACGGTCCGCTCCGGGCAACCGCAGTGTCGTTGTGGCGGCAGAGGAACAGCTCGGGTGCGATCCGCGGAAGAGCACCGCCCGCGTTGGCGCATCCGCCCTGGCGCGAATACCCTGTTATGCTTGCTCGGATGGGATGGACCTGCATGTCACTCGTACGTTTCGTGGTCGGCTTCGTCGGCCTGGGCCTGGCCGGCCTGACCGTGCCCGCTCTTGCGGTGGATTTGTCGACCGCGATCGACAGCCCGGCGCCTCAGGACGCCGCCCCCACCGCCGGTGGTCTGCGGCTCACGGCGGGCCTCGGCGTGGCGTTCGCGCCCGACTACGAGGGTTCGGACGACCACACCATCGCACCGCTCTGGAACCTGCGGGTCGGCAACCTCTACCACCCGGATACCTACGCGCAGGTGATCGGGCCCTCGTTGCGCTCGAACCTGATCCCGGACGAGCATTGGCGATTCGGCGTCTCGGGCCGCTACCTGCCCGACTACGAGGACGTCGATGACAGCAAGGTCAACGACATCGAGGATGCTGACCAGACTTTCCTGTTCGGCGTCACGCTCGGCTATGACTTCCTCAATGGTGCGCGCAACGATCTCGCCCTGGAGGTCGACGCGCAATACGACGTGGCCGAGGGCAACGGGGGAGTTGTCACCCCGCGGCTGCGCTGGGCGAGCCCGGTCGGCGAGCGGATGGCGTTCGCGGGCAGCATCTCGGGAACGTGGGCCAGCGAGGACTACATGAGCAACCGCTTCGGCATCAGCGGGGGCGATGCCGATCAAAGCGGCCTCGACCAGTACGACGCGGACGCCGGCTTCAAGAACGCGACGGTCACCGGCTCGCTCACCTACCGCCTGGCCGAGCGCTGGTCGATGACCGGGCTCGCCTCCTTCAGCCGGCTGTTCGGCGACGCCGAGGACAGCCCGATCGTCGACGAGCGCGGCGATGCGAACCAGCTGCTGGGCGGGGTCCTCGTCAACTTCACCTTCTGATCTGACCGCCACGGCACTCGGGCATGGACGAGGGCGGTACACTGACCGCTCGGAAAGGGGCAGCCATGGCAGCGGACCGGCGCTCTCGGTCTTGGATCGGGGTGGTCTTGGCGGTGTGCCTGGCGATCTTCGCCTACAACCTGATCGCTGATCGGCTCACACCTTACAGCTCGCAGGCCACGGTCCAGGCCTACATCGTGAGCGTCGCCCCCGAAGTTGCCGGCAACGTGGTCGAGATCGGCGTGGTCGACAATCAGATCGCCAAGGAGGGCGAGCTCCTCTTCCGCATCGACCCGCAGGCCTACCAGGTGGCGGTGCGAGAGGCGGAAGCGGCGGTCGACCAGGCGGGCCAGTCGATCGGCGCCAGCACGGCCGGCATCGCGGCGGCGGAGGCTGCCGTTGCCGACGCCCGCTCCAAGCTCGGCAACACCCAGGAGCAGACGGCGCGCATCTTCCAGCTGGTCCAGCGCGGCATCTACGCCAAGGCAAAGGGTGATCAGGCCAAACGCCAGCTCGAGGGAGCGCAGGCCGGGATGCGTCAGGCCGAGGCGCAGCTCGAGCAGGCGCGCCAGCAGCTTGGCCCGCAAGGTCAGGACAACCCGGAGCTGAGGGTAGCGCTGGCAGCCCTCGAGCGGGCGCAGCTCAATCTCAACGACACCACGGTGACGGCACCGACCACGGGGCTGGTGACCAATCTCCGCTTGGCGGGTGGGCAGTTCGTGGCCGCAGGCCAGCCGGTGGTGACCTTCATCGACCCCGAGGCGGGCTGGATCTCGACCAATTTCCGGGAGAACAATCTAGGGCTGATGAAGGCCGGCGATCGGGTCGAGGTAGCCCTCGATGTGCGTCCGGGCGAGGTCTTCCCGGGTGTGGTCGAGAGCATCGGCTGGGGTGTCGATGTGGGCGAGACAAGCTCGGCCTCGGGCCTGCCCACCCTCCGCTCGCCGACGGGCTGGCTGCGGGAGGCGCAGCGCTTTCCCGTCCGCATCCGCTTCGAGACGGAGGGCTACCCGAAGGGCATTCGCTACGGCTCGCAGGCGAGCGTGATCGTCTACACCGGCGACAACGCCGTCATGGATGCCCTGGGCCGGCTCTGCATCCGGGTCGCCAGCTGGCTGTCCTATCTCTACTGAGATGGCACCATGACTGCCGAGGTGAGCCAGGGCGGAGCGGCACCCCTGCCGGCGCCCGACGCGGCAACGCTGGCGCAACACCGGCATATGCTGCGGCTGGCGCTTGGGGTGACGCTCAGCTTCACCGTGGCCGAGATGCTCGACTGGGAGCTCTCGTTCCTCATCACGGTGTTTCTCGTCCAGCTCCTGACCTCGCCGGGCGGTGCGCCGGGTCTGCGCCAGGGGATCGCGATCGTCACGGCCCTCGGGCTGGCCACGGCTGCTGCCGCAACCTTGAGTGCCCTTCTCGTCGGCATGCCGGCCCTGTTCGCGATCGTGCTGGGGCTCGTGCTGTTCTTCGCCTTTGTCCTGCAGCGGAGCGGACGCAGCCCGGCACTTGGGACGCTGATCCTGGTCGCCTTCGGCTTTCTCCCGGTGGTCGCGGTGCAGGCGCCCGAGCTGGTGCCTGCCGTTGCCTTCTACCTCGTTCGAAGCAGTGCCATAGCGGTGCTCTGGGCGTGGCTCCTGCAGGCGCTTTTGCCGGACCCCGAGACTGCCGCGTCCCGGGTACCGACCTCGGAAAGGGCCGCCGCACCGCCTGACGGGATCGTCCGCACCGCCCTGACGGACACGGCCGTGCTCCTGCCGGTGCTCCTCCTTGCCATGACGCTGGAAGTCCCGGCCGCGCTCGTCATCGTCCTCACGGTGACGGCAGTCCTGACCCAGCACAACATTGCCGGTGGACGTCGGGTGGCGCTGGGCCTCCTGCTCGGCAACCTCGTGGGCGGCGTCACGGCGGTAATCGCGTACCAGCTGCTCTCCGCCGTGCCGACGCTCGGCTTCCTTACGGCACTCCTGCTCCTCGTCAGCCTCGTTTATGCCCGTCTGATCACGGGCGCGACGGCGCTCGCCCCCCTCTTCGTCACGGCGCTCATCACCTTCGTCATCGTCTTCGGCATGGGCGTGGCCCCCTTCCTCGACGAGCCGGGTGCGACGCTGGCGATCCGCCTGCGGAACCTCGCGATCGCCTGCGTCTACGCGTTCGGTGCGCTAAGCCTGATCGGACGGGCGGGCCGGCAAAGGGTCACGGACGAGGCAGGCGGCGCCCGACAGGGCTGAGAAGTAAAGGGTCTCATGAGACCGGGAGGCGCACGAGCAGCGTGGTCTTCTCCGTCTTCGACAAGCCCGAGATCCAGCCACCCCACGGTCCTTGGCCGCGAGGGTTTCCTTCGCTTCGGGCTTCCTGCGATGAGGTGCAGCCGAGCATCATTGGCGTTGACACATCGATGCTCGATGCATAGAAGGAGGCATGACCGACATGCCGGTACAGCTCGCCCCCGTCGCCCGTTCCGCCCCCGACTATGCCAGCCGGGCCTATTGGACGGGGACGATCAAGATGAGCCTGTCCAAGTTCTTCATCCTGCGCGTGCTGCACGACCGGCCGATGCACGGCTACGATGTCGCCCGGGCGGTCGAGCGCACCACCAACGGCTGCTGCTCGCCGACCGAGGGCACCATCTACCCGGTGCTGCGCGAGTTCGAGGAGGGCGGCTACGTGACCTCCGAGGTCACGACCGTCTCCGGCCGGCAGCGCAAGACCTACACCCTCACCGACAAGGGCCGCCAGGCGTTCCGGGTGGCCGTCGAGGCATGGCTGGATGTCACCAGGGCGCTGCTCGAGACCGAGCAGGTGGTCCAGCGTGCGGAAGCCACCGGCTGCTGCGGCTGACGTTTCCTTTGGCCCTGATACATCGATCATCGATGCATTGAGCTGAAACCTGCAGGGGAGAAGCCGGCGATGAACCTCCTGGACGGGCCCGAAAGGCTCGAAGCGGCGTACCCGGACGCCACACCCATCGGCACGGCGAGCCCTTGCCGGCCTGCCGGTCGCGGTGATCGGCGCCGGGCCGGTCGGGCTCGCGGCCGCGGCGCACCTCCTGGCGCGCGGCCTGGAGCCGATCGTCCTCGAGGCCGGCCTCGCGGTCGGCGCCGCGGTCCGGGACTGGGGCCATGTCCCGATGTTCTCGCCCTGGCGCTTCAACCTCGACCGGGCGGCCGTGGCACTCCTCGAGCGCCATGGCTGGACCCGGCCGGACGGGGACGCCTTCCCCACCGGAGGCGAGCTGGCCCGGCACTATCTCGGGCCGCTCGCCGCCACCCCCGAGATCGCACCGCGGCTGCGGCTCGGCACGCGGGTGACCGGCATCGCCCGCCTGGGCGTCGGCAAGACGCGCACCGCGGGCCGCGAGCAGCACCCCTTCGAGCTCCGCACGGTGGACAGCACCGGCCATGAGGGCCGGCTTCTTGCCGCCGCCGTGATCGACGCCAGCGGCACCTGGACCTCGCCCAACCCGGCGGGTGCCTCCGGCCTGCCGGCACTCGGCGAGCGTGCCGCCTCGCGGCTCATCCGCTACGGCATGCCGGACGTGCTGGGAGCGGAGCGCGCCCGCTACGCCGGGCGCCGCGTGCTGGTGCTGGGCGGCGGCCACTCGGCCACCGGCACCCTCCTCGACCTGGCGGCACTCGCGGCACTGGAGCCGGGGACCGCGATCACCTGGGCGCTCCGCGGCCGGGACCTGGAACGCGTGTTCGGCGGCGGTGCGGCGGACCAGCTTCCCCAGCGCGGCGCCCTGGGCACGCGGCTGCGGGAGCTCGTCGAGCGCGGTGCGTTCCGGGTCGTGGCACCCTTCGCGGCGGACGAGATCGGCAGCACGGCGGAGGGTGCGCTTGTCGTCGCCGGAGAGAGCGAGGGCCGGCGGCTGGCCATCGAGGCCGACCAGCTGGTGGTGGCGACCGGTCTGCGGCCCGACCTCTCCTTCCTGGCCGAGCTGCGCCTCGACCTCGACCCGGCGCTGGAGTGCCCGCGGGCGCTGGCGCCGCTGATCGACCCCAACGAGCACTCGTGCGGGACCGTGCGGCCGCACGGTGCCGCCGAGCTCGCCCAGCCCGAGCCGGGCCTGTTCCTGGTCGGCATGAAGAGCTACGGCCGGGCGCCCACCTTCCTCCTGGCCACCGGCCACGAGCAGGTCCGCTCGGTGGCCGCCCACCTCGCCGGCGACATGGAGGCGGCACGCCGGGTGGAGCTGGAGCTGCCGGAGACCGGCGTGTGCAACGGTCCCCGGCCTGCCGCCGTCTCGTGCTGCGGCTCCGGCGTGCCGGTTGCGGCCCTGGCCCTGTCCGTCCCTGCCGCGGGCTGCTGTGGCGGCCCCGCCCCGGCCGGGGCGGACGCCTGCTGTGCTGACGACGCCGTGGCGAAGGCCGACGGCCGCGAGGGATGTGGCTGCGCGCCACCCGCTCGCGTGCCGACCGTCCGGCAGCCGCGACGGCCTGCTGCGCCGACGCGTGAGCGCCGGCACGGCACCCGTCGCGGACCCGGGCCCGGGCGGGGCATCGTCGTCACCGCGCTCGGGGTGACGCAGATCCTGGCCTGGGGCTCGTCCTACTACCTGCCGGCCGTGCTGGCGAAGCCGATCGCCGCGGACACCGGCTGGCCGCTCCCCTGGGTCGTGGGCGGGCTCTCGCTGGGCCTGCTCGCGGCCGGCCTGATCTCGCCGCGCGTCGGGCGCGCGATCGAACGCAGCGGCGGCCGGCCGGTCCTGGCGTCGAGCTCCGTCCTGCTCGCGGCGGGGCTGGCCGGCCTGGCGCTGGCCCACGGCCTGCCGGCGTACCTCGCCGCCTGGGTGGTGATCGGGCTCGGCATGGGCACCGGGCTCTACGACGCCGCCTTCGCGACGCTGGGCCGCCTCTACGGGCAGGGTGCCCGGGGTGCGATCACCAACCTCACCTTGTTCGGCGGCTTCGCCAGCACCGTCTGCTGGCCGCTCAGCGCCTTCCTCGTCGAGACCGCGGGCTGGCGCGGAGCCTGCCTGACCTACGCCGGCCTGCAGCTCGCCATGGCCCTCCCGATCCACCTGGCCCTGCTGCCGAAGCGCCCGCCGGCGCCGGTGCATTTGGCGGCGCAGCCTGCGACAAGGGTGGCGGCTCCCCTTCCCCTGCCTCCGGCTTCCCCGGTGCCGGGACCGGCCGGCCACCTTTCTCCTCCTGGCGGCCGCCCTGACGCTGGGCTCGGTCATCCAGGGGGTGGTGTCGGTCCACCTGCTCACCGTGCTCCAGGCGCAGGGTGCCGAGCTCGCGGCCGCGGTGGCGCTGGGCGCCCTGGTCGGGCCCTCGCAGGTCGGGGCCCGCGTGGTCGAGAAGCTCCTGGGCGGGCGCTACCACCCGATCTGGACCATGACCGCCTCGACGGTCCTGGTCGCCGCCGGCCTGGGCCTGCTGTGGGCGGGCTTCCCGATCATGGCCGCCTGCCTCGTCCCCTACGGTGCCGGCGTCGGGATCAACTCGATCGCCCGCGGCACGCTCCCGCTGGCCCTCTTCGGTGCCGAAGGCTACGCCGCCCTCATGGGCCGCCTCGCGGCACCCATGCTCATCGCGGGTGCGCTGGCACCCTCGGCAGGCGCCTTCCTGCTCGAGCGGGTCGGTGCCTCCGGCACGCTGGCCGTCCTCGTGGCCGCCGCCCTGGGCAACGTCGCCCTGGTGGCGGCCCTCTTCCTGTCCGTCCGCCGAGGTGCCGCCCGGGCCACGGCGTGAGGGTGCGGAGCATCCCGCCGTCCTCGGACTTCGGTCACGCCTCCCCCTTGCGGCCCACGGCACCGGCCGCGAACGCGCGCAGGCGGGCCGGCCCGACCGGCGGGTCGACGGTCCAGGGCGCGAGATAGGCGCGGCGGGCGAGGTGGTCGGTGACCCGGGCGATCTGGGCGCTCTCGGCCCCCATCCGCGCCGCAAGCAGCGGGTCACGGGTCCCGCTCGCGGCGAGGCTGCGGTTGATCACCCAGGCGAAGGGCTCGATCCGCGCCCGCCGCAGATCCTCCTGCAACGCCGCCGCCTCCGACACCGGCGTGGTCTCCGGCAGGGTGACCAGGACGATCCTGGTCCAGTCCGGATCCTGCAGCCGCATCAGCGGCGTCACGACCCGGCCGGCAGGGCTCGCCTCCAGATCGCGCGTCATCTGCCGGTGGTAGGCGCCGGTCGCGTCCATGAGCAGCAGCGTGTGGCCGGTCGGGGCGGTGTCGAGCACCACGAAGCTGCTGCGGGCCTCGGCGACGACCCGCGAGAAGGCGTGGAAGACCGCGACCTCCTCGGTGCAGGGCGAGCGCAGGTCCTCGAGCAGCAGGTCGCGTCCCGCCGCGTCGAGATCGCGGCCCTTGGTGGCCATGATCTTCGCGATGTAGCGTTCGGTTTCCGCCCGCGGGTCGATCCGGTCGACCCGCAGCCCCTCCACCTCGCCGGCCAGGGTCGCGGCGAGGTGCGCCGCCGGATCGGTCGTCGAGAGATGGACGCTGTGCCCGCGGTCGACCAGGCCCAGGGCCAGGCCGCGGCGACCGTCGTCTTGCCGACGCCGCCCTTGCCCATGACCATGATCAGGCCGCGCTCGGCGGCCGCGAGCGCGTCGATCAGGCCGTCCAGCGGCGGCAGGTCCGGCTGTCCACGCGCGGCCGCCGGGGCGGACGCCGGCGGGACGGCACCGGACAGCAGGGCGCGCAGGGCCGGCAGGCCCGACCATGTCGAACGGCCGCAGCGGGACGTCGTCGCGCGGCAAGGCCGCGAGCGCCGTCGGCATCTCGGACAAGGCGGCCTCGCCCTGCGCCGCGACCGCGCGGGCCACGGCATCGCCGGCGAGCGATGGCGTGAAGACGCCGTTCACCGCCAGGTGCTGGTTGGCAAGGCCGAGGGCGGCGAGCTCCCCGCAGGTGCGCGCCGCTTCGGCCAGCGCCGCCCGGTCCGGCCGGCTGACCAGGACGATCCGCGTCAGGGCCGGATCGCCCAGGGCTGCGACGGCCGCCTTGAAGCGGGCCTCCTGCATCGTCAGGCCGGAATGCGGCCCGAGGCAGGAGGCACCCCGGTCATTGCCCTCGAGGAAGCCGCTCCAGGCCTTGGGCAGGCTCAGGAGGCGCAGGGTGTGGCCGGTCGGGCGCGGTGTCGAAGACGATGTGGTCGACCGCGGGCGCGTCGCCGGCGAGCAGGCCGGCGAACTCGTCGAAGGCGGCGATCTCGGTGGTGCAGGCGCCGGACAGCTGCTCGCGCACCGTGGCGCGCTCCGCCTCGCTGGCAGCCGCCGGCATCTGCTCGAGGACGCGCTGCCGATAGGCCTCGGCCGCCGCCTCGGGATCGATGTTCATGGCGGTGAGGTTCCGCACGCCCGGCACCGCCCGCGGGTCGTCGCCGAGCTCGACCCCGAGCATCTCGTCGAGGTTCGAGGCCGGGTCGGTGCTGACGAGCAGCACCGACCTGCCGGCGTCCGCGAGGGCGATCGCGGCGGCACAGGCGAGCGAGGTCTTGCCGACCCCACCCTTGCCCGTGAAGAACAGGTGCCGCGGCGGCTCCTGGAGCAGGCCAAGCGGCGATCTGCCGGGGGTGCTCATGCAGCGATCTCCTGACCAGGCCGTCGACACCGCCCCTCATCGGATGGCGTCGTAGCCCGGGGCGAAGCCGGCCAGCGGGACCGCGAGGCTGAGGTCCTGGCCGTCGGGGGCGCGCATCGTGACGTTGAGGGTCTGGCCGGCCTTCAGCGCCGCCAGGAAGTCGTCCGCGATCGGGCCGCCGGCATAGCAGCCGTTCTGGTCGCAGCGCTCGATCGCCACCGTCAGCGCCTGGCCGGCATCGATCTTGAGGCTCAGGCCGGAGGGAAGGTGCAGGCCCAGAGGGCGTCTGCACTGCCAGGAACGGCCGCCGCGGCTCGGCCGGGACGCTGCACCGTGAGGGTAAGGAAGGGCTGGCCGGTCGCTTGGACCACCAGCCGCTGCTCCAGCGTGCAGCTCGTCGGTGCGGTGCGGCCGGCACTCGTGCAGCGCGGCTCCCAGCCGGCGGCCGGGTGCCGCCGGCACTGCCGCCTCCTGGAGCACGGGCGGGGCGGCTGCTGCCCTGCTCGCCGGCGCGCCAGGGCCGCGGCGGTGGGCAGCACGGCCAGGGCTGCGAGCATGGCGAGCCTGCGCAAGGGCGGTGCTTCCTAGAAGGCAACGCGAGGGCAAGCGAGGCGCCGTAATGCTCGGTGTCGTCGCCAAGCTGGCTGAAGCCGGTGGCCCGCAAGGTGGCCCCGGCCTGGCTCGCCAGATCCACGCCCAGCTCGAGGTCGAGATAGGTCCGGTCCATGTCGGCCGAGGAGGTGAAGCTGGTGCCGGTGTCGGAGAACCGCGCCCGGACCGTGGGCGTGTTGTCGGTGAGGAACCGGGTCAGGCCCACGCTCGCCATCGGCGTGAGCTGCCAGCCCTCGGCCACGGCGAAGCCCCGGCTCACCTCCAGCGCCGGATGCAGGCTGAAGAAGGCCTCGCTGTGGTCGCTCACCTCGAGGTCGGCGGCATCGGCCCCGTCCTCGTCGACATCGTCGGTGCGGATCACCGTGGCGGCGAGGTCGACCCGGGGCTCGATCCGCCAGGCATCCAGCGCCACCCGGTAGCCCGCCCGCACCCGGCCGGTGAGGAAGGCCAGGTCCTGGTCGCCGTCCGCCTCCTCGCCCGTGCCGACATCACGCTCGACATCGAGCCAGGCCAGGCCCGCGTTCAGCCCGGCACCCAGGAGCCAGGGGCCGCTCTCGCGCCGGGCCGCGATGCCGAGCTGCGCCTGGTGCCCGTCGGTGTCGGCATGGTCGCCCGTCTCCATGTCGGGCCGCTCGTAGGCGATGCCGCCACCCAGGGTCCAGCCCTGGCCGACCAGCCTCTCGGCTCCGGCCGCGATCTCGTAGCGCTTGTCCTCGAAGCGGTCGTCGCTGTCGCCGCCGTCGCGCTCGAAGCGGCGCGCCTGCACCCGCATCCAGCCGCAGCCGCGCTCGTCCTCGACGCGGACGTCGCTGCTGCGGGCGGCACAGTCGAGCATCGAGCCCGAGAAGCGCAGCGAGGAGAACAGCGTGCCGACCTGGTTGTCGGCGTAAGGCTCGGCACTCAGCCGCTCCAGGAGGTCGTCGGGATCGGTCCCGGAGAGCGCAGCCAGGAGCTGCGGGTCGAGCTCGCCCGAGGCGCTGAGCGCCTGGAGCCCCTCCGCCACCTCCTCCTGGTTGGCATCGAGGTCCGCCGCCACCTGGGCCGTGTCGCCCTCGAGCTCGTAGTGCAGCACGATCTCGTCGCCGTCGCGCTCGATCGCGTAGCTGGCGTTCTCCTCGTCCTTGATCGTCAGCCGCCGGAGATCGTCCTCGCCAAGGCCCCGCCGCGCGCGCAGCAGGCGCACGGTACCCTCGCGCGCGAGCAGGAGACCGTTGTCGGGCACGACGGGGTCGATCTCGCCCGCAAGCCGCACCCGGCCCTGGACGTGGACCAAGGGCTCGTCGGCATCATGACTGCCGTCGAGCACCAGCCTCAGCACGCCCTTCTCCCTCTGCACGAAGTCGCCGGCGAGCCGGTGCCCGCCGGCCACGGCGCCGAGCACGACGGTGCCACGGTTGGTGAGCCTGCCGTTGCGGCCAAGATCGACCGTCTCCCCCGGCAGGAACATGCCGCGCCCGCGATTGACGAAGCGGTTCCGGCCCTTCCCCAGGTCCACCGAGCCCACGATCACGCCGCTGTTGCGGATCCTGTCGGCAGGATCGCCGGTCTCGACCGCCGTCAGGCTCGCGGATGAGCCCACCGTGCCGCTGTTGACGATGGTGTTGTTGGCGTTGCCGTCGAGGACAAGGATCGAGCGGCCGTTGCCGGTGCCGCCCTGGACCACCGCACCGGCCGCCACCGTGATCTTGACGGTGCCGTTGCCGCCCAGGCCCTCGCTCTGCGCCATGATGCCGTTGGCATCCACACCGGTCGCCTTGACGGTGCCGCTGACGCTGACGGTGACGTTCCCGCCCGTGCCCGCATGGGTGCTGTCCTGCTTGCCACCGATGCTCTGGGCGAAGATGCCGTGCGCACCGTCGCCGGTGGTCGAGATGGTGCCGCCGGTCTGGGTCACCTGGACCACGCCGCCCGAGCCGTTGCCGCCGATACCGCCGGCAAAGAAGCTGCCGCCCGTCGTCTGGCCGCTCACGACGAAGGCGCCCGTCCCGCTGAGGCCGCCGCCGCCGCCTACGCTCTGGGCAAGGACGCCGACGGCGCTGTTGCCCTCTGTGCTGACGTTCCCGCCCACCTCGACGTTCACGGGCCCACCATCGCCGGCCGATCCGCCCTGGCTGGGGGAGCCCACGCCCGCACCGATGCTGACCCAGGCCGGTGCCCCCGGGATGGTGCCGAGATTGGCATCGCCGCCCACGCCGCCACCGCCGCCCACGCTCTGGGCGAAGATGCCGTAGGAGGCGTTGACCGGCTGCTCGTCGGACGGCTCCGCCGGCCCGTTGGTCGTGATCGAGCCGCCGTTCAACAGCCGCACCGTGACGGCTCCGCCATTGCCGCTGGAGCCGCCCGAGCCGCCGACGGAGATCCCGCCCACGAACCCGGCGGCACCGGTGCCGCCACGGCCGCCGCCGCCGCCCACGCTCTGGGCGAAGATGCCGGCCGAGTTGATGCCATCCGTCGTGATCGCTGCGGTGGAATGGGTCACGTTGACGGTGCCGCCGTTGCCGGTGCTGCCCGAGGTGCCGCCGACCCGCACCGAGACGCTCTTGTAGAAATCGGTCCGGTCGGTGAGCGGCACGCCGGCAGCACCCGAGGCGTCGCCGCCATCACCACCGCCGCCGCCGATGCTGTAGGCGTAGATGCCGTAGGAACCGTTGCCGCGGGTGTGGATGGCGCCCGAGCTGTTGACCGTCGCCGTGCCGCCATTGCTGCCGGTGCCACCGCCGCCGCCGATCCCGACCTGCAGGTTGTAGTTGTAGGCGCTGGTCGGCTTGGGCGCACTGGGGTCGAGCTGGCAGACGCTGGCCTTGCAGTTGAACGCGGACGTCACCACCGTGCCGCCGCTGCCGCCGACGCTGCTCGCGAACAGCCCGTGCGAGGCGTCCCCCCAGGTGTCGATGCCGGCCGCGTTGTCGATCTGGGCGTTGCCGCCGGTGCTCCCGCTGCCGCCCTTGCCGCCGACCGCCAGGGAGAGGTTGACCGTGGAGCTCGAGCCGCTGGCCAGTGCCTGCACCGTCTGGTCGACGCTCAGGCCGCCATTGCCGCCGCTGCCGCCCACGCTCTGCGCCATGATGCCATGCGACTGGCTGCTGTAGGTCGTGATCGCACCACCGCCGGTATTGTTGACGTACACCGCACCGCCCGTGCCGGCGGAGCCTCCCTTGCCGCCGACGGCGGCCGAGAGATTGACGTTGGTGGTCTCGCCCTGGACGCCGAGGGTGAAGGCGCCCGAGAGGCCGCCATTGCCACCGCCGCCACCGACACTCTGCGCCAGGATGCCATGCGCGTTGTCGGTCGGGTCGTCGTTGTCGCCGGGATCGGCCTTGTTGCCGGTGGTGATGGCACTGTTGTTGGTGACGGTGACCGGGCCGGCGTTCCCGCCGGTGGCACCGGCCCCGCCCAGCGAGAAGGACACGTTCAGGCTCTTGCCGGTGGTGGCGTTCAAGGTCCCGGCGATGCTGAGCCCGCCATTGCCGCCGCTGCCGCCGATGCTCTGGGCCACGATCCCGGCGGCCTGATCGCCCGTCGTCGTGACGGTGTCGCTGTTCAGCACCGTGACCTGGGCCGACGTGCCGCCCCGTCCGCCGTTGCCGCCGATCGATGCGGCCAGCGAGCCGTTGCCGCTGGAGATGGTGCCGGCGATGCTGAGACCGCCGTCGCCGCCGCCGCCGCCGATGCTCTGCGCCATGATGCCGTTGGCTTCGGCACCTGCGGTGGTGATCGGGCCTGTGCTCTCCACGTTCACCGTCGAGGCGTTGCCGCCGGCATTGCCCTTGCCGCCGACTGCCACCGAGACGCCCACGCTGTCGATGGCGACCGCACCGGAGATGGCGAAGCCGCCATTGCCGCCACCGCCGCCGATGCTCTGCGCCAGGATACCGTGCGACTTGCTGCCCTGGGTCGTGATCGCAGCGTCCGAGCGGACGGTGACATCCAGCCCGTTGCCGCCGATGCCGCCCTGGCCGCCCATGGTGAAGGCGAAGCTGCCGATCGACCCGCCGGTGGCGACGTTGATCGCGAAGCCGCCATTGCCGCCGCCGCCGCCCAGGCTCTGGGCGGTGATGCCGGTCGACGCGTTGCCGCTCGTGTGGATGGCGTTCGGAACGGTGTCGCAGTCCTTGTCGTCGAGGCAGGTGTTCACGAACACCGACCCGCCGTTCCCGCCCGGCCCACCGGTCCCGCCCACCGACACGCCGGCCCCGGCATAGGCGCTGAGCGCCACCCCGACCGCAAAGCCGCCGGTGCCGCCACCGCCGCCGATGCTCTGGGCGAGCATGCCGTGCGAGCGGTCGCCGCTCGTGGTCAGGGTGGTGCCGAGCCGGGTCGTGATGCCGACGAACTCGGCCGAGCCGCCCTTGCCGCCGGACCCGCCGATGGCCACGGCAGCGCCCGCCCCGACCGAGACACCGTTGCCGCCGCTGCCGCCGCCGCCGCCGATGCTCTGCCCGAAGAGGGCGTTCGAATCCTGCAGGTGCGTGGTGACGGAGCTGCTGTCGACCTCGATCGACACGTTGCCGCCATTGCCGCCGCCGCCGCCCTTGGCACCCACCGTGAACCAGCCGCCGGTGGACCCGCCATTGCCGCCGCCGCCGCCGATGCTCTGGGCGACGATGCCGTGCGAGCAGCCGGTGCCGCAGGTCGGGTCGGGGCCGGGCTTGCCGGATGGGCCGAGGCCGGTGACGATCGTGGCGGACACGTTGTTGATGGTGATGTCACTGCCGTTCGACGTGGCGCTGCCGCCCCCGCCCAACGCCACGATGCCGCCCGTGGAGCCGCCATCGCCGCCGGTGCCGCCGATGCTCTGCGCCTGGATGCCATGGGCATCGTTGCCGTAGGTGGTGATGGGGCCCGTGTTCACGACCGAGATGGAGCCCCCGGCACCACCGATGCTGCCGCCGCCGCCCTGCCCGTAGAAGGCGGCAAAGCCGGAGCCGCCCGCACCGCCGGCTCCGCCGATGCTCTGGGCCACGATCGCAGGCGACTGGTCGCCCCTGGTCGTGAGTGCCGCACTGTTGGTGATCTGGACCAGCCCACCCGGCCCGGCGCTGCCACCGCTGGCACCGAAGCTCACGAGCCCGTTCGAGGAGCCGCCGGCACCGCCGCGGCCACCCAGGCTCTGCGCCACGATGGCGTAGGATTCGGGGCCCTGGGTCTGGACCGAGCCGCTGACATTGATGGTCAACTTGCCTCCGCCCTGGGTGTTGCCCCCGGAGCCGGAGCTTGGATTGAAGATGCTTCCGTCGCCGCCTTTCCCGCCGGTGCCGCCCAGGCTGGCGATCGAGATGCCTGGAGACGTGGTCCCGTTGGTCGTGACGGACCAGTTGCCCTGGACGGTGACCGGCCCGCCGACCCCGCCTGCTCCGCCGCTGCCGCCGGAGCCGAAAAGATCGCTGCTGCCGCCATTGCCGCCATTGCCGGCCTGGCTCAGCACGAAGATGCCGGGGGACTGATCGCCGGTGATCTGCAGGGTGCCGACTTGCGAGCCGCTCGTCGTGATGAGAACCGTGGGGCCGTTGCCCCCGGTGCCGCCCCTGCCGCCATTGCAGCAGACGCTGCTGCCACCATTGCCGCCATTGCCGGAAATGCCTACTGCCCGGATACCGGTGACAGGGCCCGAGGTGCTCCCTTGGGACGTCGCGATGACCGTTCCCTGAAAGGTGACCTGAGGTGGCCGGGCGAGCCCGCCCGTACCCCCGCTGCCGCCGGCCTGGCAGGTGATGGCGGTCGGGTCGTTGCAGTTGCTGCCGCCACCGCCAGTGCCGCCCTGGCCGGAGATGATGATGCCGTGGGCAGCTGCGCCAGAAGTCGAGATTCTTGCGCGACCCGAGGAGCACGTTGAGGAAGTAGGTGCTGGTGCTCGTGCCGTTCGAGACCAGGATGCCGGGCACCGCTCCGGCCGGCGTGATGTCGGTCGACAGGTTCTGCACGTTGAGCGTGGAGGTATTCGAGCTGTTGAAGTCCCGCCCGCTCTGGATCCCGGCACTCTGATTTCCGGCGCAAGTAACGGTGCTGCCGTTGACCGTGCAGTTGTCCGGCTTGGCCTCCCCCGGACCGGCGGCGAGCATGATGCTCCCGAGGAGAAGGGCGGTGGCGCAGGCCGATCCGAGCCAGGGCGCGGCGTGCCTGCCCTGCCGATCTCGCTTGCCCGGCATCCGGGTCATGTCGAGAGTTGCCCGAGCCGCCTGCCCTGCCGACATCCCGCCGCCTCCCCAACCGTCCCGACCTGTCGGCAGTGCCGCAAGCCTTGTCCTGGTGCCGAACGGTTAATGCGGGCAGTCTCGATGACGCCTAGCTCACCGTCAAAAGGAACCTGGGCCCGATACTGCATCGCTGCTCTGGCAGCCGACGCATCTTGACAGATATGGCAGGCCGACAACACCGAGCCGGAGGATGCATTTGCCAGGCGGCGTCCGATGCTGTCGCATCCGGGCGAGCCCGCGCTCTCGGGACATCGCCCTGCCGCGCGTGACTTCAGTCAGGTGCCCCGACGAAGCCGAGGATCGCCGCGGCCGCGTCGTCGGGATATTCCTCGTGCGCCGCCAGGGCACCGCGGACCTCGGCGGCATGGACCCGGCCCGAGGCGATCAGCGCGTCGATCTCGGCCGTGGACCTTGGCGGGGCGCTCGCAGGCCGCAGGACCAGGGTCGGCGGCAGCCCGTCCGCGAACAGGGCAAGCCAGGCCTCGCGGCTGCGGACCGGGTCGAGCTCACCGGTGACGAAGGCAGCGGTGGCGAAGCGGGCCCGCTCCCGGCGGGTGACGGCGAGCTTGGCCGCGAGCAGGCCGGCGTCGACATGCGCGGGCTCGGCATAGACATGCGCGCGCATCATGCGCGCGACCACGGGCCCGCTGACGTTCACCCGGTAGAGGGCCTGGCCCAGCACCGGCATCTCGATCAGGCGCCGGATGCGGCCGTAGAGCGGCCTTCGGTCCTCGCCCATCGCGGTGGGCAGGGGCCCGCGCCAGGTCGGGGCGATGAGCACCAGCCGCTCGAACAAAGACGGGTGCTCGCGGGCGGCCTCGACCAGGTAGGGAGCGGCATGGCCCGCCGCCACCGCGATCGGCCGGCTCCAGGTCTGGCGGTCGATGAACGCCCGCAGGAAGCGGCGCATCGTCTCCACGGTCACCGGCAGCTGTGCCCGCGGCGCGTTGCCGAACCCGGGCCAGTCCGGGATCAGGCACTGGAACCGCCCGCCCAGGCGCGAGGCCAGCGGCCGCATCTCCTCGCGGGTGCCGATCGAGGACAGAGCCGGCAGCAGGAGTGCCGCCCTGCCCTCGCCCACCACGTCGAACGAGGTGACGCTCTCCTGCGCACCGGAGCGCCAGCTCAGCTGCCCGGTCCGCACCGGCAGGCTCATAAGCTCCGTCGTGGCAGGACCTCCGCCGTGATCGCCGTGACCTCGACATATACCCCGAGATCGGTGCGGCTACCCGGACCCGTCCTTGCCCGACCGCCTGTCGCCACGCAGTGCCACGAGCTCGTTCACGGCCAGCCCCAGGACGATGCCCAGCACGAGGAGGAGCTCCAGGAGCGCCAGCAGGCTCCCGCTCATGGGCGGCTCAGCGCCGGCTCCGGTGCTCCAGGTCGCGTTGCCGGGCCAGGTCCAGGCGCTGGCGCAGCGAGCCCAGCCCGGCCACGGCCGCCGCACGGTCCCGTGCCGCCAGCCGCCGCCAGGCCAGGAAGTCGATCGTGATCGCGACCAGCAGGCCAGAGGCCAGGATCGCCAGCCCCTCCCCCGGATGGCCGACGCCGTAGGAGGAGGCCTCCAGCACCACGAACAGGAACGCCACGGCCAGGAACGGCGGGCCGTCGGTCACGATCCGCTCGGAGAACGTCCTCTCCCGGCGTTCCTCGCTCATCCCCAGATCCTCCCTCGCCGGCCCACCGCTGCGACAAGGCGGGCCCTTATGCCAGATACGCCGGCGACCCAGGAACGGTTCAACTACTCGCGTCCGCGGCCGTTCCTCTTGAATATAGGTTCATATTCCTGTAAATCCCTCCCCATGCGCCCGATGCTCGCCACCGCCCACTACGCCACCCGCAAGGGCCTCAACCGCCCCTTCGCCCGGGTCACGGCCCGCGACCGCCGCATGGGCCAGAAGCTCTCCATGGGCCTCACGCCCAAGCAGGTGGCACGGCTGGAGGGCATGGCCCCGGCCGACGTCGAGACCCTCGTCGCCGAGCCCGAGTTCAAGGCGCTCATCGACGGCTACAACACCCTGCACGCCATGCCCGAGGACGAGCAGCGCCGCATCCTGACCCAGCTCGCCCGCCACCTCCTGATGGAGGCCACAGCGCTGGGCGACGTGCGGGTGGCCATGTTCATCCTGCTCCAGGAGCGCATGGGCAAGGACCCGGCCCGCACGCTGGCCGACGGCGTGATCGCCGCCAACAGGCGTGCCGCCGCAGCCGGCACCGGCCCCGCGCACGCCCAGCCCCTCGCCGCGCGCGCCTCGCCCGTCCGACGATCCCGACCTGCGGACGATGCAGCGGGTGGAGAGCCGCCTGCGCGGCGAGCTGCAGCAGGAGCATGCGGCGGTTCACGCCGCGGTGGCGGCGGACGAGGCTCCTCCCGTACTGAGGAAGCGGCGCCCGAGCCGGAGCCGCCCCAGCGGCAGCGCCGCTCGCCGCGGCCCTCCTCGACCCCGGTCCTCAGCGACTACCAGAGCCGCGCCATCGAGGCCCTGCTCCTGCTTGAAGAACGCGGCCCCCGACGAGCAGCCGACGCCCCGCGCGCGGGCGCCCTGACGGGCCCTACCCCGCCCGCTCCAGCCGGTGCTGGCGCTCCAAACGCTCGAACAGCTCGACCACCCACACCGCCCGCCGGCCGACCTCCCACCAGCGTGCGGGCGCCGGCCTCAGGCCGACCGGGCTCGCCGTCACCGCCTCGACCAGGAACCGGGTCTGAGGGAGCGGCGGCACGTCCAGATCCGAAGGCACGGCGGCACCGGCCCGGCGCGCCTGCGCCAGCAGCACGAGCTTGCGCGAGTTGGGCACCACCGCCCGCCGGGCGACGCTGTCGAGACCGGCCTGCTCCAGCTCGCGGCCGATCCCCGCATAGAGGAGCCGTGCCGCCCGGATCGCCGGCCGGCAGTCGGCCGGCAGCCCCTCGATCCCGGCATCGCTCCTGGCATAGAGCCGGTCGGCCGCCCGCAGCAGGCGCTGGACCACAGCACCGAGGGCCGGGGTGAAGCGGGGCCGGGCAAGCCAGGCGTCGGGCTCGATCCCCTCCTCGTGCAGCCACTGCAGCGGGAGATAGAGGCGCCCGGCCCGCGCATCCTCGCCCACGTCGCGGGCGATGTTGGTGAGCTGCATGGCGACCCCGAGGTCGCAGGCCCGGGCCAGGAGCGAGGGTGCCCGCACCCCCATCAGCACCGCCATCATCGCCCCCACCGTGCCGGCAACCCGGGCGGCATAGGCCTGGAGGTCCTCGAGGGTCTGGTAGCGGCGGCCCTCCGCGTCCCAGGCAAAGCCCTCGAAGAGGGCCAGCGGCAGGGCCTCGGGGACGGCGTGGTGGGCCGCCATGTCGGCAAAGGCGCGGTCCACCGGGTGGGGCAGCGGCCGGCCGGCATAGGCACGGGTCAGGCGCAACAGGAGCCGCGGCAGCGCATCCAGCCGGCCCTGGTGGAGGTCGATCGCATCGTCGGCCAGGCGGCAGAAGGCGTAGAGCGAGGCCGCCGGTCCCCGCACCCGGTCGGGCAGGAGGAGCGAGGCCGCATGGAAGGTGCGGGAGCCCTGGCGCAGGAGCTCGCGGCAGGCGGCAAGGTCGGCCGCCGTCGCATGGTCGCCTTCAGAGAAAGCTCGCGGCATCCGGCACCACCTTGTCCAGAACGCGGGCCGATGAGAGCACACCCGGCACGCCGGCTCCAGGGTGCGTTCCGGCCCCGACCAGGAAAAGCCCGTCCACCTCCTCGCTCCGGTTGTGGGGGCGGAACCAGGCGCTCTGGGTCAGCACGGGCTCGAGCCCGAACGCCGCCCCGCGGAAGGAGAGGAGATGGTCCTGGAAGTCCTGCGGGGTCATCATGCGCGAGGTGACCACCGCCTCCTCCAGCCCCGGCAGCAGCGTGCGCTCCAGATGGGCCGCGATCCTCCGCCGGTAGGGCTCGGCCACGGCCTGCCAGTCGGTGCCGCTCTCCAGGTGCGGCACCGGTGCCAGCACGTAGAACGCATCGCAGCCCGGCGGTGCCAGCGAGGGATCGCTCGCCGTCGGCCGGTGCAGATAGAGGCTGAAGTCGTCCGCCAGATGCTTGCGCTCGAAGATGTCGGTGAGCAGCTCCCGATACCGGGGCCCCAGAACGATCGTGTGGTGTCCCACGTCCGGATACTGCCGCTTGGTGCCGAAGTACCAGACGAAGAGGCTCATCGAGTAGCGGGCACGGCTGATCCGCCGGTCGGTCCAGCGGCGCCGTGCCCGGGCCGGCAGCAGGTGCCGGTAGGTCCAGGCCGAGCAGGCGTTCGAGACCACGATGTCGGCCGGGATCGTCTCGCCGCCGGCCAGCCGCACGCCCGTGGCCCGGCGCCCCTCCAGCGCGATCGCCTCGACCTCGGCCCCGCAGCGCACCTCGCCGCCCTGCCCCTCGATCAGGCCCACGAGCCCCTGCACCAGCCGCCCCATCCCGCCCACGGCGTAATGCACCCCCCAGCGGCGCTCGAGGAAGGCGATCAGGCAGTAGATCGAGGTCGTGGTGAACGGGTTGCCGCCGATCAGCAGCGGATGGAAGCTGAACACGGTGCGCAGCCGCGGGTCGCGCAGGCAGGTGGCGACCAGGCCGTGCACGCTGCGGTAGCCCTGGAGGCGGAGCAGGTCCGGGACGATCCGCGCCATGTCCCGCCACGAGCCGAACGGCACATGGCCAAGCTGCTCGAAGCCGATCCGGCAGATCGCCTCGCTCATCGCCATGAAGCGCTCGTAGCCCGGCACGTCGTCGGGTGCGAACCGGGCCACCTCGGCCCGCATCGCGTCGGGGTCGCCCGAGTAGGTGAAGGTCTCCCCGTCGTCGAAGCGGATCCGGTAGAACGGGTCGAGCGGCCGCAGCTCCACCTCGTCGCCAAGCCTGCGACCGGCCAGCTCCCACAGCTCCTCGAGCAGGAAGGGGGCGGTGATGATGGTGGGCCCGGCATCGAAGGTGAACCCGTCCTGCCGATGCACGCGAGCCCGCCCGCCCGGCACCTCCTGCCGCTCCAGCACCGTGACCCGGTACCCCCGCGCCCCCAGCCGCACGCCCGCCGCCAGCCCCCCGAACCCGGCCCCGATCACCACCGCATGCGGGCGCCTCATGCCGGCCCCGCGCGGCGGGTCACGATCTGGCGGATGCGATGAATGCCCAGGCCGACCAGGAGAGCCACCGGCAGCACGCTCACGGCCGTCACCACCTCCGGATCGAGCGTGACGCCCAGCGCCTTCAGGCCCTTGGCGGCGTAACCGACGAGGCCCACGACATAGTAGGTGATGGCGGCGACCGAGAGGCCCTCCACCGTCTGCTGCAGGCGGAGCTGGAGCTTGGCGCGGCGGTTCATCGATTCCAGCAGCGCCTGGTTCTGCCGCTCGCGGCTGATGCCGACCCGGGTCGAGAGCAGCCCGGTCGCCCGCGCCACCCGCTCGGAGGCCGATTCCTGCCGCGCCGCCACCGTCCGGCAGGTGCTCATGGCAGGTGCCAGCCGGCGCTCGATCAGCTCGCGGAAGGTCTGCAGGCCCTGGATGCGCTCCTCGCGCAGCTCGGCCACCCGCCGCTGGACCAGCTCGTCATAGGCGCGCGCGGCACCGAAGCGGAAATGGCTCTGGGCCAGATGGCGCTCGATCACCGCCTCCAGCGCGCTCAGGCGGTCCAGGAGCCCCTGCTCGTCCTCTTCCCGGGCGTCGGCCAGGGCGGAGGCGACCTGGGCCAGCTCCCGCTCGGCCGTGGTGAGGATCGGCTGGAGCGAGCGGGCCAGCGGCAGGGCCAAGAGCGCCATCATCCGGTAGGTGTCGATCTCCAGGAGCCGCTGGACCATGCGCCCGGCCTGCCGCCGGCTCATGCCGCGATCCAGCACCAGGAGCCGGCCGAAGCCGTCGCCATGCAGGCGGAAGTCGGTGAAGGCCCGCGCCGCCCCGCCGGCCACGAGGGCACCCACGAGCGCATGCCCACCGAACAGCCGGGCCGCGATCTCCTCCAGATCCCAGGGCGGATCGGCCTCGGGCAGGAACGCCACATGCGTGGCCGCGATCACCTGTCCCGGCAGCGCCGCCACCCAGTCGGCCGGGACGGCGGCGATCGCGGGCTCGGCGAAGGGGTCGGCACTGGTGCCGGGCACGATGAGCTTGTAGCGGGCGAACTCGCTGTGCCGCTCCCACTTCAGGCGGAAAGCACCCAGATCGGCCCGGTAGTGGCTGACCCCCGGCACCGGCGGTGCGACACCGAAGGCGGCCGCCAGCTCGGCCAGGGCCGCCTCCTCCCGCGACCGCTGCGCCGGGTCCGAGACCAGCGCCAGGAAGGACAGCCGCGACGGTGCGGTCAGGGACTCGGGCGGGCGCGCATGGACCTCGTCGTTGAGCTCCTGGCGCTGCGGATGGTCGGGCGGCAGCCTCATCCGGCGAGCTTCACGATCAGCTCCGCCACCTCGGCCGGCCGCTCCTCGTGGGCCAGATGGCCGAGCCCCGGCAGGCGGACGATCCGGGCGCTGGGCAGGAGCCGCTGCACGCGGACGGCCTCGGAGGGCCGGATGGTGCCGTCATTGCTGCCGACCACGAGCACCAGCGGCACCTGGAGGCCGGGCAGCTCGCGCTCCAGCGGATCGAGGTCCCAGCTCGCCATCATCCCGAACGCGGCCTCGACCTGCTTCGGGCGGCGGGCGAGCCTCGCATAGAGCTCGGTCCCGCGCGCATCGATCCTGGAGCCTGTGTCCCGCAGCAGGCGCTCGACCACGGCGGGATCGGAGGCACGCCAGGCGAAGAGCTGGGGCACGATGCCGGTCCAGGTGAGCAGCTTGGCGAGCGGCGAGAAGATGTGGCCCGCGACCCCGCCCAGCGGCAGGAGGGCGCCGTTCAGGCTGACGAGGCACCTGGGCGTGATACGGTCATCCAGGCACATGCGGATCAGGATGGCGGCCCCCGCCGAGTGGCCGGCCGCCATGGCGGGCCTGATGGCAAGCGTCTCCAGGAGGGCCGCGATGCCGGCCGCCATGCCGGGCAGCGAGAGGCCCTCGGGGTCCCTTGGCATCGAGGTGAAGCCGTGGCCCGGCAGGTCGGGTGCGACCACGGTGAAGTGCCGGGCCAGGAGCGGGGCGAGGTCGCGCCAGGAATGGGTGGCCGCACCCGTGCCGTGGACGAGCAGGATGGCCGGGCCGCTGCCCATCACCTGCACGTGCCAGGTAAGCCCGCCGGCGTCGACGAAGCGGCTGAACTCGCGGTTGGGCCAGTCCTGCCCCTCCTTCTCCCATGAAGACGGCCTGACCCAGCGCGGGCCGCTCATCGGACGGCGGCAGCCTGGCGGGCGGCCGTGGAGAGGGCCGCGGCATCGGCATGCGGCAGCGGGAGGTAGAGCGCACCCAGCTCCTGGGCCAGGCGGCGGGCCTGCGGCTGCGGCTTGGGCGAGGTGTCGACCAGGAGTGCCTTGAGCCCCGCCCCGCGCACGGCGGCGGCCGCCGCCAGGGCCTCCTCCTCGGCGCGCACCCGGGCGGCCATTCCGTCCCGCGCCACGTTGGCCCGCCCATCGGTGAGGAGCACCAGCGCCGGGGTCTCGCCCTTGCGGCGCACCGCGTCGGCCAGCGCGAGGGCAGCACCGATCCCGGCTGCCAGCGGCGTGCCGCCGCCGCCCGGCAGGTCGGCGAGGCTGCGCCGGGCCCGGGTGAGCGAGCGGGTCGGCGGCAGGAGGAGCTCGGCCCCGCGGCCGCGGAAGGCGAGCAGGGCCACCTGGTCGCGGCGCACGTAGCACTCGGCCAGCAGCATCTCGACCGCACCCTTGGCCTCGGCCAGGCGGTGGAAGGCAGCCGAGCCCGAGGCGTCGACGAGGAAGATGGTCGTGGTCCGGGTCCGCTGCACGCGGCGGGTGACGCGAAGGTCCGAGGCCCGGATGGCGATGCGGGCCGGGCTCTGCCGCAGGCGCTGCCAGGGTGCGGCGGCGCGCAGCGTGGCGACGAGGTCGAGGCCGGCCCCACCCTGCGGCAGGCCCGGCCGGGTGCCGGCGGGGCGGCCGCGGCCCGTGCCCGGCCCCGTCTGGCCGGCACTCCGGCCGGCCTTGGCCTGCCGCAGGCCCAGGCCGGCGCGCAGCCGGGCCAGCAGCCCCTCGGGGATGGCGGCCTGGGCAGCGGCCAGCACGATCTCGTCCAGAGGCCCCTGGCCCTGCCCCTGATCCTCCGGAGGGCTCGGGGCCTCGGCCGGCTCCGGGGCCGCATCCGCGGGGCCCGGCAGCACCGTCGCCCGCGGGGCCAGCACGAGGCGGCCGGCCAGGGCCGCATCCTCCTCGCCGACCTGGTCCCGCCCGGCCAGGGCCGCCGCCGCCCGGGCCGCGCGGAGCGCCAGGAGCGGGGCGCGGATCGAGCCCACGCCCAGAGCCGTGGCCGTGGCACAGAGCGCTTCCAGCACCGACCTGCCGGCCAGGACCGCGGGCAGGCAGGCCCTGGCCACCGCCACCTGCTCGGGCCCATGCCGGCCCGGGCCCGGGTTCCGCTGCGCGATCGCGCCGAGATCGATCCGGAAGGCCAGCCGCTCGAGGAGGGCCGCAGGAGGCACCTCGTCCTCTGCGACACCTTCGTCCAGCGCCACCATCGCCAGCCGGGCGGCACTGGTGGCCGTCATCCCGTCGCGCTCGAGCCGCACCTCGCCCGTGTCGAGCACGGCCGCCAGGCGCGCCGCGGTGGCAGGCGGCAGCCGCTCCGCCATGGCGAGGACCACGATCCCGCCATCGGCCTCGGCCAGGAGGCCGCGCTCGCGGACGGGCCGCCCGGCGGCGAGCGTGGCCGTGAGGTCGAGCCCGCCCAGGAGCCGGTCGTCCCCGATCTGGAGAGGTGCCCGGCGCCACGGAGCATCCGGGGGCAGGAGTGTCCGCAGCTCGGCCAGCCAGCGGTCGCGCAACGGGCCGGGGAAGCCGCGCAGCGCTGCGCCGCCCAGGCCCGCAGGATCCACGGCCAGGAGGGCCGCGGCCGCGAGCGCATCGGCCCATGGCCGGTCCGCGGGCTCGCCCACCGCACTCACGTGCCCAGAAGCTCCACGATGGCACGCTCGACCCGGACCGAGGAGCCGGACTCGTCCAGCGGGTTGCGCCGCAGCCGGTGGCGCAGGGCGGGGCCCGCGAGCCGGCGCAGGTGCCGGTCCTCGACCACCGCGTCACCCTCGAGGCTCGCCAGCGCCCGTGCCGCCCGCATCAGGGTGAGCTCGCCGCGCAGACCGTCCGTGCCCAGCGTGATGCAGAGCCGGGCCGCCTGCTCCAGGGCGGCGTCGGGGACCTGGACCGTGGGCAGCCGCTTGCGCGCGGCCTCGATCTGCCGGCGCAGCCGCGTCTCCTCTCTGGCCCACTTCGCGATGAAGGCCGCAGGATCGCGCTCGAACGCATCGCGCCGGCGCACGACCTCGATCCGGGTCGGCAGGTCCTCAGGGGTGCGGACCTCGACCGAGAGGCCGAACCGGTCCAGGAGCTGGGGCCTGAGCTCGCCCTCCTCCGGGTTGCCGCTGCCGACCAGGACGAAGCGGGCCGGGTGGCGGACGCTGAGCCCCTCGCGCTCGACCAGGTTCCAGCCCGAGGCCGCGACGTCGAGCAGGAGGTCGACCAGGTGGTCCTCGAGCAGGTTCACCTCGTCGATGTAGAGGAAGCCGCGATGCGCCCGGGCCAGGAGGCCGGGCTCGAAGGCCTTCTCGCCGTGCGCCAGCGCCCGCTCGAGGTCGAGGGCGCCGACCACCCGGTCCTCCGTGGCCCCCAGCGGCAGGTCGACCACCGGCACCGGGCGGCGCTCGGCTGCCAGACGGCCGGCTGCGGCCCGCGTCTGGCATTCGGCGCAGAGCGTGTCGGCCGGCCCGGGCTCGCAGCCATAGCGGCAGCCGGCCACCACCCGCATCGGCGGCAGGAGCCCCGCCAGTGCCCGCACGGCCGTCGACTTGCCGCTGCCGCGGTCGCCGAAGACGAGGACGCCGCCGATCGCGGGCTCCACCGCGGCCACCAGCAGCGCCAGCTTCATCTCCTCCTGGCCCACGATCGCCGCGAACGGGAACACCATGCGCATGCGGCTCAGACCCCGGACGGGACGGGCGGGCGGGCCGGCAGCCTGCGCGGCCTGATCCCGCAATCGTCAGTTCTTCTTGACGACATAGCCCCTCCCTTTGTCATGTCAAATGGACAGTACCCGGATCGGCCGGCAGGTGAAGCCCTCTTGCAGCCCTCCCCTCGCCTGTCGGACGGTTGCCGCAGCCACGAAGCCGCCCGGCGCCAGAGTCCCGCCCGCGCAGTGCTTGGCCGATACCGTGATCAGCCCGAATTGTCAGGAAGCGGAAAGTGGGTGCGTACTTTACCGATAGTTCGGCAGGGCCACGATGTTCCTGCCGCCCACGGGCGGGCGCGACGGATGAAGGACGAGGCCCGACTCCTCGATGTCGACGCGCGCATCGGGGTAGACGGCACAGGCCGTGCTGACCGCGTTGCGGAAATGGACCTTGAACTGGGCCAGGTTCTTGAAGCCGGCGCCGAACTGGGCGTGCAGGGCCGGCCAGGTGATCGGGGTCGGGCGCCCCAGCGAGTGCAGCCGGTAGCTCAGCCAGATATAGACGTCGATCGCCATGCTCTGGTTGGCGATATAGCCCAGCGCCGGCTCCCAGATCGGGACCGGGTGCTTGCGCAGTTGGTCATAGAAGCTGGCGCTGAGACGTACCGACCTGATCGTGCGCTCGCCGGACTGCTCGTCTTCGGCCGTCTCGAACGACTGCAGGCCGCCGGCGACGACACTGTCGCGGATGAAGTTGACGTTGGGCCCCTCGCTCCAGGAGAAGGTCAGACGGCAGGCCGAGATGCGGTTCGCCTGCTCGCGGACATCGTGATAGCTCTTCCCGCCCAGCGAGACCCCCATGCGCGCCATCCAGTCGCGCATCGAGCGGCCGAGCTCGATCTCCGGCGAGTTGGTCTTGATGGCGGCGGTCTGCAGATAGAGCAGGATCAGCCGCGCCCTGCTGCCGTAAGGGACGCCATAGAGCCGGTCGCCGTGCGGCAGCCGGCCGGGCTCGATCATCAAGGTCAGACGGTGGGAGACGCGCCGCCAGACCTGATCGTCGGTCAGGCGGCGATGCGGCAGCGAGGTCAGGCAGAACCCGGCATAGGTGATGCCGATCGCCTGGCTTTCCTCGGTCAGCACCCTGCTCGCAATGTCGAGCAGACGAGGCTCGACATCCGCGCCCGCCAGCTGCTGGGCGCGTTCCTTTCCGAAGGCAAGAACGAGCTGGTGGACCTGGCCCATCGCGGGCGCCTTGCTGCTGGGATGCTGATGCAGACGTAAGGGTGCCGGCCCCCGGGAGCAACACGTACTTTACCGATCAGACTATGTTTAGAAGATATTAGATTCTTTTTTGATTGATCGGTAGAGTCCTCGGGATAATCAGTAGAGTCCCCGGGATTATCGGTAAAGTACGTGCCGCCCCCGGGGCTGGGCCGTGCCGCCGTGCCGCCGTGCCTGGGGATGATCGGTAGAGTCCCTGGGATAATCGGTAAAGTACGCACGATCTTGCTGCCAGCTTGCTGCAAGCTGGCATGGTGAACGGTGGCGTGCGTATCGGTTAGGGGCGCAGCTGTTGCTCGTAGGCCGCAAGGGCCCGCTCCAGGACCTCGGCCAGGAGCAGCCTGTCCCGGGCCGCCAGCACGCGCAGCCGCTCGTCGAACTCCGGCGTCACCCGGAGTGCCAGGGGCACGACGCGGTTCGTCCGCCGCAGGGACCGGCCGTCGATCCGCGTCGCCATGTGCCGGGCGGTGTCGGCCATGGAGCGCGGCGGCGGGGTCCTGGCCGGCCGGGCTGCCCCCTCCCCTGCCCCGATCACCTCCGGGGCCGAGAGATTGGAGCTCGCCTCCTCGACCGGCGGCGGCGGTCCCAGGCGGTTGCGCTTGAGCTTGGAGAGGTCGGCCATCTCACTCGATCCTGTCGATGAGGGCTTGGATCAGCGCGTCGGCACGCTCGTTGAGCGGCGCGAAGCGGGTCTCGGTGATGGCGTAGCCGGTGTTCTGCGCCATCCGGTAGCCTGCCCGCTCCGGCAGCGACCCCGGCAGGGATTCGTAGCCGGCGTCGGCGATATACTGCCTGGCATCGTTCTCCTCGGCTTCGGTGCCGATCCGGTTGAGCGCGAAGACGAGCTTCGGCTTTCGGCACGCCCGCCTTGGTGAGCGCATGGAACTCGCGCACGGCCGGCCGCAGATCGTCGGCGGCGGCTCCTGTCGGCTGGACCACGATCGAGCTCGCCCGGGCGATCTCGAGGGTGGCGGCACTGGTCCGGGCGGGTCCGTCGAGGATCAGGAGATCGTAGCGGTCGGCCACCGCCAGGGCCTGGGCCGCGGTGGCGTAGGCCTCGGCACTGATCACGGGCTCGATGCCGGCCGCGAGCCGGGTGCGGTGCCAGTCGACCGACGTCCCCTGCTGGGTATCGAGATCGGCCAGCTTCACGCGCAGCCCGGCCTTGGCCCCCTCACGGGCGAGGGCCCGGGCCAGGGTGCTCTTCCCTACCCCGCCCTTCTGGCTGACAAACGCGACCACCGCAGGCATTCAGCTAGCTCCAAGTTAGCTAGCTGCCAGCTAGCAGTAAGACTGCGGGCAGCAAGCTGAAGCGAAAGCATGCTGCCAGCTTGCTGCATTCCTGTGGCATGCTTGCAGCACGGCTTCACGCGCGCGACGTTGCCCTTTGGCCGCGCCAAGAGCTTGGTCCGGCCTGCTACAAGCATGTTGCGAGCTAGCGGCATGCTGCTAGAAGGATGGCAGCTAGAAAAAACAAGGCTATATGACTGCTATTAGCCTGAGAGAAGCATGCTAAGTGCCAGAGCGGCGTTTGCTGCTCGACGAATCCTGTAGCTGAAAAGAAGCTAGAAGCCAGATAGCAACAAGCTAACTACAAGCTTGTCGCAAGATAGCAGCAAGCTAGCAGCCATCTTTCCTGATCAGAAAGCCAAGTTGGCTGTTGTGCCCAGGGCAGGGGACCCGGCATTCTCGCGGGAACCCCACTCATATGCGATAAGGCTCGGCGATGAAGTGGCCGCGCCGGCATCGAGAAGCCCGCCCGCCGGCGCTGCCGGCAGACTGATTGTGACAGGTCCGCATGTCGAAGAGCACGCAAGCTCCTGCCGGGACCGGCAGGTCATCTCTGTCCGGCTCCGCCGGGATCGAGGCCATGGTGGCGCGCACGGCACCCGCCGTGCTGGCGCTGCTGGCGGACGGCGTTCCCCGCTCCCGGGCCGCCATCGTCGCCGCCCTGGCCGAGCGTCAGCCGAGGGAGGATGTGATCCGCACCCTGCTTCGCCTGGCCGTCACCGGTCGGGTGCTGGAGAGCGGGCACAAGTACCGTCTGCCGGCCGCGGCCGGTCAGCGCGTGGAAAAGGACTGACCTGCGGCGCCCGCGGCAGGTCTCACCCCCAGGCCCGCGGCATGCGGAAGGGGAGCATGAGCTGGACCAGGGGGTTGGTGAAGCGGTCGAGGGAGAGGCTCTCGTGCACGGCCATGGCGGGCTCGCCCAGGAGGTGGGTGCGCAGCACCGAGCGGGCGTAGAAGGGGGCGTCCTCCAGGGTCAGGGCGACAGTGGGGTTGTGGCCGGCATCGGCGCGGGTGCGGCGGGGAACGCGCCAGAAGGTGCGGGGCAGGGTGGCCTCCGGCGGCGGGTCGAACTCCTCGACGGTGCCGGAGGGATGGCAGTGCAGGGCGGTGGCGAGCCGCGTGCCGTCGCGGCGCTCCGCGTCGTAGAGGATGGCGGTGCCCTGGCGTAAGGGGGCGCGGGACCAGTCCCAGCGGGTGAAGCCCGCCTCCAGGGGCTCGTCGCCGCTGTTGGTGTCGAGATAGCCGGTGCCGGACCAGCGCAAGGACGGCTGGTCGAGGGCGAGCTCGACCTGGGCCTTCGGGGCGATCGGCCACCAGCGATGGCGGCCGCGACCGTCGAGGTCGACGCCGTGCTCGGTGACGGCGGCGGGGTGGAGGCGGACCCGGCCGCGGATCCGGGAGGGGAGGGGGGCCGTCACCTCGTCGATCTCGACCAGGAGCGAGCTGCCGTCCCAGGCGAGCGTGCTGCGGCCGATGGTGAGCGTGGAGGCGGTGCGGCTGAGGCTGCCCCGGCCGCGCTCGGTCATGGCCCAGCCGCGGCCGCCGGTGCCGTAGAGGGCGACGTTGAGCGCACAGTGATGCTGCGGGTCGCCGCGGCCGCGCCGGCGGGCCAGCGCGTAGTAGGGCGAGAAGACGCTGCCGATGAAGGCGATCAGGGTCAGGCCGTAGCGGCCGTCGTCGCTCAGCGCGTCAAGGTACCACCACGCATAGCCGTCCCTGGCGACCGGCTGGTCGAAGTGAGGTCCGAGAGCAGGCTCGCGGCTGCCATCCGGCCCGACAGGGCCGCCATCGGCACGCCCGGGCCGGGGTGCGTGCTCCCGCCCGCCAGATAGAGCCGCGGGATCCGGCTGCGGGCCGCCGGGCGCTCGAACGAGGCTTTCCACCCGTGCGAGGCCCGGCCGTAGAGCGCTCCGCCCGTGCCCGGGAACAGCCGCGCGAAGTCCGATGGCGTGGTCACCACCGCCGTCGCCGGATCGGAGCGCAGGTCGAGGCCGCAGCGCTCCAGGCAGCGCCAGGTCCGTGTCGCGCATAGCTGGATCTCCTCGGGACCATAGAGGTGGGAATCGCCGTCGGGCGGGGCGTTGACGAGGCAGAGGATGCGCTCGGGCCCGGGCGGGGCGGGCTCGTCGCGGTCGCTCCGGTCCTGGGCGCAGACATAGACGGTGGGGTCGCGCGGCAGGGTCCGGTGCTGGAGGATGTCCGCGAACTCGGCCCCGTAATTCCGCGAGAAGAACACGGTGTGGCGCAGCAGGGGGAAGCCCCGCACCTCGGCCAGGAGCGTCCAGGTGACGGCCGATAGGGAGCGCGCGCTGTGTGGCGTGGCCGGGACGGCGCCGGTGACGGCGCTGCCGAGGAGGCCGCTGGCCACGGCCGCCACGTCGGCGTTGACGACGACCGCATCGGCCTCGAGCAGCTCGCCGTCGGCAAGGCGCACGCCCGTGGCCTGGCCGCGGGCGGTGACGATCTCGCTGGCCTCCGTGCCGTAGCGGAAGACGGCACCGTGGCCGGCCGCCAGCCCGGCCAGCGTCGCCGCCAGGCGATGCATGCCGCCCTCGACCAGCCACACGCCCTCCTGCTCGACATGCGCCACCAGCATCAGCGTGGCCGGGGCAAGGAAGGGCGAGGAGCCGCAATAGGTGGCGTAGCGGCCGAAGAGCTGGCGCAGGCGGGGGTCGTGGAAATGCTCGCCCAGCGCCTGCCACAGGGTGCTGAAGGGCTTGATCTGCCACAAGCGCCCCAGCCGGCCCAGGCCGACGCCGCCCACGAGCCCCGGCAGGCTGGGGCGGGCGGCACGGATGAACGGGCCCTCGAGGGTGGCGTAGGTGGCCCGGGCCTGCTCGCAGAAACTGCGGTAGCGGCGGCCTTCGGCGGGGCCGGCGAAGGCGGCGATGGCGTCGGCCGAGCGGTCGATGTCGGCGTGGAGGTCGAGCAGCTCGCGATCGCTCCAGGCGTGGCGGGCCAGGGTGGCGGCCGGATGCAGGACGAGGTGCCGGTCGAGCGAGGTGCCGGCGGCGGCGAAGATCTCCTCCAGCACCCAGCGCATGGTGAGCACGGTGGGGCCGGCATCGAGGCGGCGGCCGGCGACCTCGATCTCGCGCATCTTGCCGCCGGGTGCCGCCGCGCGCTCGAGCACGGTGACCTCCAGGCCCTGCACGGCGAGCTCCAGGGCCGCCACCAGCCCGCCGATCCCGGCACCGACCACGATCGCACGCTGGCTGCGCACGGCTTTCGGCATCCCTCCAGATTGTCGTTGCCTCATTCGGCATGTGTCTATACGGAATGACAGTAGGAGTTGACAGGTAAAACTTACACACCTCGTCGCGGGAGGCTCGCTGATGGATACCGCCGGGCGCATCGAGCAGGCCCTCTCGCTTGCGGTGGCGCGGGGTGCCGACCCGCGCTGTCCGCCCGGCCTCGCCGAGGCGGTCCGCTATGCCGTCTTCCCGGGCGGGGCCCGCCTGCGGCCGCGGCTCTGTCTCGCGACCGCGCTCGCCTGCGGCGACGACGAGCCCGAGCTCGCGGATGCGGCCGCGGCCTCGATCGAGCTCCTGCACTGCGCCTCGCTGGTCCATGACGACCTGCCCTGCTTCGACGACGCGCCGCTGCGGCGGGGCAAGCCGACGGTGCACAAGGCCTTCGGCGAACGGCTGGCGGTGCTGTCGGGCGACGCGCTGATCGTGCTCGCCTTCGAGACCCTGGGCCGGGCCGTGGCCGGCCCGCCGGAGCGGATGGCGCGGCTGATCGGGATCGTCGCCCGCTCGGTCGGCATGCCGTCCGGCATCGTGGCCGGGCAGGCCTGGGAGTGCGAGCCCGCGATCGAGCTCGCGAGCTATCACCGGGCCAAGACCGGGGCCCTGTTCGCGGCCGCGACGGTGGCCGGGGCTGCGGCTGCCGGCTCGGCCGAGCCCGAAGGCTGGCGGATGCTGGGCCTGCGCCTGGGCGAGGCCTACCAGGTGGCGGACGACATCCGCGACATGGCGGGCGACGCCCTGCTCCTGGGCAAGCCCACCGGCCGGGACGTGGCACTCGACCGCTGCAGTGCCGCGCGCGAGCTGGGCCTGGCAGGGGCGATCGAGCGGCTGGAGGGGCTCGTGGGCGATGCCGTCGCCTCGATCCCGCGCTGTGCCGGGGCTGCCCGGCTGCGGGCGCTGATCCGGATGGAAGCGGAGCGGTTCCTGCCCAGCGACATCGCCCTCGCCGCCGCGTGATGCGCTCCGGCGTCGTGCATGGGGTTGCAGGGGACGGCCCCGGGCTCTCCTGGCGCGACCGGCTCCTGCTCTATCGCGATGCCCTCCTGGCGAGCCCGTGGTTCCAGCGCTGGGCCGTCTCCTTCCCGCTGACCCGGCCGGTCGCCAGGGCCCGGACCCGGGCGCTCTTCGATCTCTGCGCCGGGTTCGTCTACGCCCAGGTGCTGCAGGCCTGCGTCCGGCTCCGCCTGCTCGAGAGCCTGGCGGACGGGCCGGCGACCGTGACGGAGCTGGCGGCACGACTGTCAATGCCGGTTGACGGCATGGCCCGGCTGCTGGCGGCTGCGGCCTCGTTGCGCCTCTTGGAGCAGCGCGGGCCCGACCGCTACGGGCTGGGCTCCTTGGGTGCCGCGATGCTGGGCAACCCGGCCGTCGCCGCCATGGTCGAGCATCACGGCATGCTCTACGCCGACCTCAGCGATCCTTTGGCCCTCCTGCGCGGCGAGGCCGGCCCGACCGAGCTTTCCCGCTACTGGGCCTATGCCAAGGAGGGATCGCCCGCTTCCCTGCCGGCGGAACGGGTGGCGGCCTACAGCGCCCTCATGGCGGCCTCGCAGCCCCTGGTGGCGGCCGAGATCCTGGACGCCTATCCGCTGCGCCGGCACCGCTGCCTGCTCGACCTGGGGGGCGGGGAGGGGGCTTTCCTCGAGGCGGTGGCGGCCCGCGCACCGGGCCTGCGCCTGATGCTGTTCGACCTTCCGGCCGTAGCGGAGCGGGCAAGGCAGCGCCTCGGCGATCGGGTGGCGGCCGTGGGCGGCGACTTCCTCCAGGACCCGCTGCCGCAAGGGGCGGACATCGTCACCCTGGTCCGCGTGATCCACGACCATGACGAGGCCAGCGCGCTGGCGATCCTCAAGGCCGCACGCCGGGCCCTGCCGCCGGGCGGCACGCTTCTCCTGGCCGAGCCCATGGCCGGCACCCCCGGCGCCCTGCCGATCGGGGAGGCCTATTTCGGCTTCTACCTCCTGGCCATGGGCAGCGGCCGGCCGCGCACCGCGGACGAGCTCGAGGCGCTTCTGGGCCGTGCCGGCTTCGAGCGCTGCCGGCTTCTGCGCACCCGCAACCCGCTGCTGACCCGGGTGATCGTCGCCCGCGCAGCCGCCTGACAACTCGATGTGTCGATATTAGTTGACACCAATTGAAGTCAATGTAGCCTGACACCACTGCCCCATGGCAGCCAGGGAGGCCGGGGTCCCGGACCTACGAATGAGCACGATTGCCGTCGTCCTGGAGGCGCCCGAGCGCCTCGCCCTCAGCCGGCTGGAGCTCGAGCCGGCCGGCCCGGACGATGTGGTGGTCGATGTCGAGTGGAGCGGGATCAGCACCGGCACCGAGCGCCTGTTCTGGTCCGGCCGCATGCCTCCCTTCCCCGGCATGGGCTACCCGCTGGTCCCCGGCTACGAGACGGTGGGCCGGGTCGTTGCCGGCGGCGAGAGCGCCCTCCTGGGGCAGCGCGTGTTCGTTCCCGGTGCCCGCTGCTTCGGTGCCGTCCGCGGCCTCTTCGGCGGTGCTGCCTCCCGCCTCGTCGTCAAGGCCGCGCGCGCGGTGCCGGTGGACGAGCGGCTGGGCGAGGACGCCGTGCTGCTGGCGCTGGCCGCCACCGCCCGGCACGCGGTCGCCGGCGGCGACGTGCCTCCCGAGCTGATCGTGGGCCACGGCGTGCTGGGCCGGCTCCTGGCGAGGCTCGTGCTGCAGGCCGGTGGCGAGCCCACGGTCTGGGAGCGCAACCCGCAGCGGGCCGATGGGGCCAAGGGCTACCCTGTCCTCCATCCCGACCAGGACCCGCGCCGCGACTACCGTGCCATCTGTGACGTGAGCGGCGATGCCGGGCTGCTCGACACGCTGATCGGGCGCCTGGCACCGGGCGGCGAGATCGTGCTCGCCGGCTTCTATGCCGAGCCGCTCTCCTTCGCCTTCCCGCCGGCCTTCATGCGCGAGGCCCGCATCCGCATCGCCGCCGAGTGGCGCGAGCCGGACCTCGTGGCCGTGGGCGAGCTCGTCCGGACGGGTGCCCTGGCCCTGGATGGCCTGATCACCCACCGCCACGACGCGATGGACGCGGATGCGGCCTACCGGACCGCGTTCGGCGATCCCGCCTGCCTCAAGATGATCCTGGACTGGAGAGCCTGCTCATGAGCGTGGCCAGCGACGTTCTTCCCTCGGCGGCTCCCCAGATCAGCATGGCCGAACGGTTGCGGGCGGAAGCCGCGATCGAGCCCGATGCAGTCCCCGTGACGCCGGCGACCAAGACGACGCAGGTCATCGCCATCTACGGCAAGGGCGGGATCGGCAAGAGCTTCACCCTCGCCAACCTCTCCTACATGATGGCGCAGCAGGGCAAGCGCGTCCTGCTGATCGGCTGCGATCCCAAGAGCGACACCACCTCGCTCCTCTTCGGCGGGCGGAGCTGCCCCACCATCATCGAGACCTCGTCGCGCAAGAAGCTGGCGGGCGAGAAGGTCCAGATCGGCGACGTCTGCTTCAAGCGCGACGGCGTGTTCGCCATGGAGCTGGGCGGGCCCGAGGTCGGCCGCGGCTGCGGCGGGCGCGGCATCATCCACGGCTTCGAGCTCCTGGAGAAGCTGGGCTTCCACGAGTGGGGCTTCGACTATGTCCTGCTCGACTTCCTGGGCGACGTGGTCTGCGGCGGCTTCGGCCTGCCGATCGCCCGCGACATGTGCCAGAAGGTGATCGTCGTCGGCTCGAACGACCTCCAGTCGCTCTACGTCGCCAACAATGTCTGCTCGGCGGTCGAATACTTCCGCAAGATGGGCGGCAATGTCGGCGTGGCCGGCCTCGTCATCAACAAGGACGACGGCACCGGCGAGGCCCAGGCCTTTGCCGAGGCCGTCGGCATCCCGATCCTGGCCGCCATCCCGGCCAACGACGACATCCGCAAGAAGAGTGCGAACTACGAGATCATCGGCATCCCCGGCAGCCCCTGGGCCAGCGTGTTCGAGGATCTGGCCGAGCAGGCGGCCGCAGCCCCGCCGGTGCGCCCGACCCCGCTCACCCAGGAGGGCCTCCTGGGCCTCTTCAAGGGCGAGGCCGTCGGCCGCGGCGTGGTGCTCGACCCGGCGACCCAGGAGGACATGCGCGGCTGCGAGACGGTGCTGAAGCCGTCCCTCGAGGTGATCTACGAGGGTGCGTGAGGAGGCGGCCATGAGCGCTCCCATCCCTCCGCCTGCCACCGCCCATGGCTGCCACGGCGGCAAGGAGACCATGCTCGAGGCCGCGAAAGCCGCGGGCAAGAGCGAGGTGCTGGCGCGGCTGGCACAAGACTATCCCAAGGGGCCGCACGACCAGCCGCAGTCGATGTGCCCGGCTTTCGGGTCCTTGCGCGTGGGCCTCAGGATGCGGCGCACGGCGACGATCCTCAGCGGCTCCGCCTGCTGCGTCTACGGGCTGACCTTCACCTCGCACTTCTACGGCGCCCGGCGGACGGTCGGCTACGTGCCGTTCAATTCCGAGACCCTGGTGACCGGGCCAGCTCTTCGAGGACATCCGCAAGGCGGTGCACGAGACGGCGCGGCCCGAGGACTATGACGCCGTCGTCATCATCAATCTCTGCGTGCCGACCGCCTCGGGCGTGCCGCTGGACCGGCTGCCGCGGGACATCAACGGGGTGCGGATCATCGGCATCGACGTGCCGGGCTTCGGCGTGCCGACCCATGCCGAGGCCAAGGACGTGCTGGCCGGGGCGATGCTCCGCTACGCGCGGGCCGAGGCCGAGGCCGGGCCGGTGCAGCGGCCGCGCGGGTCGGCGGCCGACGGGCCGGCCGTCACCCTGATCGGCGAGCTGTTCCCGGCCGATCCCGTGGGCATCGCGGCCCTGCTCGCACCCATGGGGCTGGGCGTGGCGCCGCAGCTGCCCGTCGCGCGAGTGGCGCGATCTCTATGCCGCCCTCGACTGCGTCACGGCGGCGGCGGTGCATCCGTTCTACACGGCGACCGTGCGCGAGTTCCACGCCGCGGGCCGTCCCGTCGTGGGCTCCGGCCCTGTCGGTGTCGAGGGCACCGCTGCCTGGCTCGAGGCCATCGGCAAGGCGGCCGGCGTGCCCGACGGCAAGATCGGGGACGCCAAGGCCAGGGCCCTGCCGGCGATCCAGGGGGCGCTCGACGCCAACCGCATCCAGGCCCGGGTCACCGTCTCGGGCTACGAGGGCTCGGAGCTGCTGGTGGCCCGGCTGCTGACCGAGGCCGGTGCGGAGGTCCCCTATGTCGGGACCGCCTGCCCGCCGGACCGAGTGGAGCGATCCCGACCGCGAGTGGCTCCAGGCGCGTGGGGTCCATGTCCAGTACCGCGCTTCGCTGGAGCAGGACCTGGCGGCGATGCGGGACGTGAAGCCCGACCTGGCGCTGGGCACCACCCCGCTGGTGCAGAAGGGCAAGGAGCTGGGCTTCCCCGCCATCTACTTCACCAACATCGTCTCCGCCCGGCCGCTGTTCGGGCCGGCCGGGGCCGCGGCCCTCGCCGGGATCGTCGCCGCCCAGACCCGCGGTGCTGAGCGCTTCCAGCGCATGGTGGGCTTCTTCGGCGGGGTCGGCAGCGGCACGTCCGCGGGCTACGGCTGGACCGACGTGCCGAAGGAGCCGGCCGGGGCCAAGGAGCGCTTCCGGCGCACCGTGGTCAGCCGCGTCAAGGCCGAGCTCGCCGACGCGGTGGGGACCTGAGCCATGCTGGTCCTCGATCACGACCGTGCCGGCGGCTACTGGGGTGCCGTCTACGTCTTCACCGCGGTGCGCGGCCTGCGCGTGGTCATCGACGGGCCGGTGGGCTGCGAGAACCTGCCGGTGACGGCGGTCCTGCACTACACCGACGCGCTGCCGCCGCACGAGCTGCCGGTCGTGGTCACGGGCCTGGCCGAAGAGCAGCTCTCGATGACCGGCACCGAGGCGTCCTTACGCCGGGCCAGCGCCACCCAGGACCAGGACGTCCCGGCGGTCGTGGTCACCGGCAGCATCGCCGAGATGATCGGCGGCGGGGTGACGCCCGAAGGCTCGAACCTGATGCGCTTCCTGCCGCGCACCATCGACGAGGACCAGTGGCAGAGTGCCGACCGGGCCATGTTCTGGCTCTGGCAGGAGTTCGGGGCGAAGAAGGCCAGAGGGCGCAAGAAGCCGAAGCGCCCGGAAGGTGCGAAGCCCCTCGTCAACATCATCGGCCCGATCTACGGCACCTTCAACATGCCCTCCGATCTGGCCGAGATAAGGCGCCTGGTCGAGGGCATCGGCTGCGAGGTCAACCTCACCTACCCCCTGGGTGCCCATCTCGAGGACACGCCCAGGCTCGCCGACGCGGACGTCAATGTCTGCCTGTACCGCGAGTTCGGCCGCCAGCTCTGCGAGGAGCTGGACCGGCCCTACCTCCAGGCACCGATCGGCCTCTTCGCCACCACCAACTTCCTGCGCAAGCTGGGCGAGCTCACCGGCGTCGACCCCGAGCCGTTCATCGAGCGCGAGAAGCACACCACGATCAAGCCGATCTGGGACTTGTGGCGCAGCGTCACCCAGGACTTCTTCGCCACGGCCTCCTTCGCGGTCGTCGCCACCGACACCTACGCGCGCGGGCTCAAGCAGTTCCTGGGCGAGGAGATGGGGGTGCCTTGTGCCTTCTCCTTCGCCCGCAAGGCCGGGGTGAAGCCGGACAACGCCAAGGTCCGCGAAGCGATGCGCAAGTCGCCGCCGCTGGTGCTCTTCGGCTCCTACAATGAGCGGATGTACGCGGCCGAGGCGGGCTCCCGATCGGTCTACATCCCGGCCTCGTTCCCCGGCGCCATCATCCGCCGGGCCACCGGCACGCCGTTCATGGGCTATGCCGGCGCAACCTACATCGTCCAGGAATACTGCAACGCGCTGTTCGACGCGCTGTTCTTCATCCTCCCGCTCGGCACCGAGCTCGACCGGATCGAGGCCACGCCGTCGAAGCTCTCGGAGGGCGTGCAGCCCTGGGACGACGATGCGCTGCGGCTGCTCGAGGCCTTCGTCGAGAGCGAGCCCTTCCTGCTCCGCATCTCGGCAGCCAAGCGGCTGCGCGACCGGGCGGAGCGGGATGCGCGGCAGGCGGGCGAGGAGCGGGTCACGGCTCTGCACGTGGCGCGGGCCCAGAGATCGTTCACGGAAGGACTGGCGGCATGAGCACGAGTCCCCTGGTGACAAGGCGGCGTGAGGAGACGGTCGAGTTCCGCCTCATCTTCGCCACCGCCTTCATCGTCTTTCTGGTGGCGGCAACGGTCGGTCGGCTCCTGCCCGGGCAGTGGCAGTCGCACCGGGCCGGCGGCTCGGTCTTCGCGGAAGCCCGGGCCGCGGCCAGCACGATCGTGCCGTTCGCGTTCATGGGCTAGGCGGGCCCGCTGATCTCGCCCGGCCGAGGCCGGGCGGAAATCCATCGTGGCGGCCCAGGCGGTCGCGACGACCCCGCCGCGCGGGACAGGCGCGGCAGCGGCCGGAAGGCCGTCAACCGGAGAGTAAGCGCATGGCAACCAACATCGAGCACAGACCGGGAGGCGCCTCGCTCTCGGGTCTGTCGGAGCCCGAGGCCAAGGAGTTTCACCGTATCTTCATGACGAGCTTCATCGTGTTCGTCGTGATCGCGATCATCGCCCACTTCCTGGCATGGCAGTGGCGGCCGTGGCTGCCGGGCCCCGAGGGCTACGAGACCTCGATGCTCGACGGCGTAGGCCCGGCGGTGACCTCCCTGCTCTCGTACCTGGCGTAGGAGGAAGCGACGATGTGGCGTATGTGGCTTCTCTTCGATCCACGCCGGACGCTGGTGGCGTTGTTCACCTTTCTCTTCGCCCTGGCGCTCCTGATCCACTTCATTCTCTTGAGCACCGACCGGTTCAACTGGCTGGAAGGCCCGCGGGCCGCCCGTGTCAATGCGCCGGTCTCGCAGATGTCGCCTCTGCCGCAGGCGGCACCGACCCAGTAGCGCCTCCAACGGTGGCAGCGGGTGGGGCGGCAGCCACGAGCCCGCCCGCTGCGCCGGCTCTCCTTGAACCTGGACAGACTTATCCGCGCCACCCGGCCGGAGGACCCGACCCATGGCCATGCTGAGCTTCGAGCGAAAGTACCGGGTGCGCGGCGGCACCCTGATCGGCGGCGACCTGTTCGATTTCTGGCTCGGGCCGTTCTATGTCGGCTTCTTCGGCGTCACGACGATCTTCTTCTCTTTTCTGGGCACGGCCCTGATCGTCTGGGCGGCGGCGTTGGGGCCGACCTGGAACATCTGGCAGATCAGCATAGCACCGCCCGACCTGCATTACGGCCTGGCACTCGCCCCGCTCAAGGAAGGCGGCTTGTGGCAGATCATCACCGTCTGCGCGCTCGGCGCCTTCATCTCCTGGGCGCTGCGGCAGGTCGAGATCTCCGCAAGCTCGGCATGGGCTACCACGTCCCGATCGCCTTCGGCTTCGCGATCTTCGCCTATTTCTCGCTGGTCGTGATCCGGCCGGTGCTGCTGGGTGCCTGGGGGCACGGCTTTCCCTACGGCATCATGAGCCATCTCGATTGGGTCTCGAACGTCGGCTACCAGTATCTCCACTTCCATTACAATCCGGCGCACATGGTGGCGGTGAGCTTCTTCTTCACCACCACCTTCGCGCTCTCGCTGCACGGCTCCTGGTCCTTGCCGCCGCCAACCCGAAGAAGGGCGAGCGGGTCAAGACCTCCGAGCACGAGAACACCTTCTTCCGCGACACGCTGGGCTGGTCGATCGGCACGCTCGGCATCCATCGCCTGGGCCTCTTCCTGGCCCTCTCGGCCGGCTTCTGGAGTGCCGTCTGCATCATCATCAGCGGCCCGTTCTGGACCCGCGGCTGGCCGGAATGGTGGGACTGGTGGCTCAACCTGCCGATCTGGCACCAGTAGGGGAGGGGGCGTAGGGCCATGGCCGAATACCAGAACATCTTCACCCAAGTGCAGCTCAAGGGCCCGGCCTATGCCGGGGTGCCGCTGGAGCCGCGCGGCGTCTGGCTCCGGCTCGGCAAGGGCGGGCACTCCTACTGGCTGGGCAAGTTCGGCGACGCGCAGGTGGGGCCGTTCTACCTGGGCTGGACGGGCCTGGCCTCGCTGCTCTGCGGCTTCATCGCGATCGAGATCATCGGGCTCAACATGTGGGCCTCGGTGAACTGGGACCCGGTCGAGTTCATCCGCCAGCTCCCCTGGCTGGCGCTCGAGCCGCCGGCACCCTCCAACGGCCTGAGCTTCCCGCCGCTCAATGAAGGCGGCTGGTGGCTGATGGCGGGCTTCTTCCTCACCACGTCGATCATCCTCTGGTGGGTGCGGGTCTACCGGCGGGCACGGGCGCTGGGCATGGGCACGCATGTCGCCTGGGCCTTCGCCAGCGCCATCTGGCTCTATCTGGTGCTGGGCTTCATCCGCCCGCTGCTGATGGGCAGCTGGGGCGAGGCGGTGCCCTTCGGCATCTTCCCCCACCTGGACTGGACGGCCGCCTTCTCGATCCGCTACGGCAACCTCTTCTACAACCCCTTCCACATGCTCTCGATCGCCTTCCTCTACGGCTCGACGCTGCTGTTCGCGATGCACGGCGCCACCGTCCTGGCGATCAGCCGGTTCGGCGGCCGAGCGCGAGGTCGAGCAGATCGTCGACCGCGGCACCGCCTTCGAGCGCGGCGCCCTGTTCTGGCGCTGGACGATGGGCTTCAACGCCACCGCCGAATCGATCCATCGCTGGGCCTGGTGGTTCGCCGTGCTCTGCCACGCTGACGGGCGGCATCGGCATCCTGCTCACCGGCACGGTGGTCGACAACTGGTATCTGTGGGCCGTGAAGCACGGCGTGGCACCGTCCTATCCGCAGGTCATGCCGCCGGCCCTCGATCCGGCCACGCTGACGGGGGCGCCGCAATGAAATCCTGGATCATCCTCACCGCGCTGATGCTGGCCTCGGGCGTGTTCGCCTTCGCCGGCGGCTTCGAGCGCCCGCCGATGGAGACCGTGCAGCGCGGCTATCGCGGGCTCGGCATGGAGGAGGTCGAGAACCCGCGCCAGCTCGTGGCCAAGCTCGCCGCCAACCAGCTGCCCGAGCCGGTCCCGGCCGTGGACAACAGCGGCACCAAGGCGTCCGAGGTCTACAGAACGTCCAGGTCCTGGGCGACCTGGACGAGGCCCAGTTCACCCGGCTCATGGCCGCCATGACCGAGTGGGTCTCGCCCGAGCAGGGCTGCAACTACTGCCACACCGAGGACGGCGACTTCGCCAACGACGGGCTCTACACCAAGGTCGTGGCCCGGCGCATGCTGCAGATGACGCAGCATCTCAACAGCAGACTGGAAGACGCATGTCGGGGCCACGGGCGTGACCTGCTACACCTGCCACCGCGGGCAGCCCGTGCCGACCAACATCTGGTTCACCGACCCCGGAAGGCCGCATGCCCAGGGCATGGCCGGCAACCCGGCGGGCCAGAACGCGCCGGCCCCGGGCGTGGGCCTGGCGTCGCTGCCCAACGACCCGTTCACGCCCTTCCTGGCCGGGGCCAGCAATATCCGCGTGGTCTCGACGACGGCGGTGCCCGGGGATCAATCGGCGCTCGATCAAGCAGACCGAGTGGACCTACGGCCTGATGATGCACATGTCGAACGCGCTGGGCGTGAACTGCACCTACTGCCACAACACCCGCTCGTTCGCGTCCTGGGACCAGAGCAACCCGGCGCGGACCACGGCCTGGTACGGCATCCGGATGCTGCGCGACGTGAACGCGAACTATCTGGAGCCGCTCAAGCCCACCTTCCCGCACGGTCGACTTGGGCCCTTGGGCGACGTGCCGAAGGCCAACTGCACCACCTGCCACCAGGGCGCCTACAAGCCGCTCTATGGCGCTAGCATGCTGGCGGACTATCCTGAGCTCGGTCCAAGTGGACAGGCCGGGACAACTCCGGCGCCACAATAGCCTGCAAGGACGGAGGGAACCATGAACAGCACCAGCAGCCAGCGCCTGGCCAGCCAACTCCCGGCCACGGTAGGTGTGCCTTTCCAGGTCCTGGTCCTGGGCGGGGTCGCGATCCTGGCCCTGATCGTGGGCGCCTTCAGCGTCGGCGCCGGCTTCGCACTCTTGGTACTGGGGCTGCTGGCGGCCCTGATCCTCGATTTCATGATGTGGCAGCAGCACGAGGAGCGGACACCCGCCGCCACCTCCGCTCCCGTTCCGAGCGAGAGTCACGAGCAGACGAGCTGACCGGAGCCGCCGGCCGGCCTCCAGCCGAGGGCCGCAAGCATGGACCACCATGGTGACCTGCGAGGCGCGGATGGCGAGAGCTGTCCCTCCTCCGACCCGGGCCAGAGGCCGAGGGCGGCACCGCCGATAGCGTTGCTCGTGCAGGACGAGGAGGTGCCTCGGGCGGCATCCCTCCTCGCCCAATCCCCCGATCCCCGCGCCCTGCGCCGCCTGCCGCGCGAGCAGCTCCCGGCTCTGGCGGACGAGCTGCGTCGCGAGACGATCGACGCGGTGTCGGTGACGGGCGGGCATCTTGGCGCGGGGCTGGGGGTGGTCGAGCTCACCGTGGCCCTGCACTACGTGTTCGACACGCCCGCACGACCGGCTGATCTGGGACGTCGGCCACCAGGCCTACCCGCACAAGATCCTGACCGGGCGGCGGGAGCGGATCCGGACGCTGCGCCAGCCGGGGGGCTTGTCGGGGTTCACGCGCCGCAGCGAGAGCGAGTACGACCCGTTCGGGGCGGCGCACAGCTCGACCTCGATCTCGGCCGGGCTCGGCATGGCGGTGGCGGCCGGGTTCGAGGGGGTCAGGCGCAACGTGGTCTGCGTCATCGGCGACGGGGCCATGAGTGCCGGCATGGCGTACGAGGCCATGAACAATGCCGGGGCGATGAAGGCCCGGCTGGTCGTGATCCTCAACGACAACGACATGTCGATCGCCCCGCCGGTGGGGGCGATGAGCGCCTATCTCTCCCGCGTGATCAGCAGCAGCGAGTACCGGAAGTTCCGGCACATCGCCAAGCAACTGTCGACCTACTTCCCGCGCCGGCTGCAGACCGTGGCCGAGCGGGCCGAGGAGTATGCGCGCGGGCTGGCCACCGGCGGCACCCTGTTCGAGGAGCTTGGCTTCTACTATATCGGCCCGATCGACGGCCACAATCTCGACCACCTGCTGCCGGTGCTGGAGAACGTGCGCGACGAGCCCGCGAAGGGGCCGGTGCTGATCCATGTCGTGACCCAGAAGGGCAAAGGCTACCCGCCGGCCGAGGCCGCGTCCGACAAGTATCACGGGGTGAACCGCTTCGACGTCATCACCGGCACCCAGGTCAAGGCCAAGAGCAACGCGCCGGCTTTGACCACCGTGTTCGCGGAGAGCCTGGTCAAGGAGGCGGCACGGGACCCGAAGATCGTGGCCGTCACGGCGGCGATGCCGTCCGGCACCGGGCTCAATCTGTTCCAGAAGGCCTACCCACAGCGCTGCTTCGACGTCGGCATCGCCGAGCAGCACGCGGTGACCTTCGCCGCCGGCCTCGCCGCCGAGGGCTACCGGCCGTTCTGCGCCATCTACTCCACCTTCCTGCAGCGCGCCTACGACCAGGTCGTGCACGACGTGGCGATCCAGAACCTGCCGGTGCGCTTCGCGCTGGACCGTGCCGGCCTGGTCGGTGCCGACGGCGCCACCCACGCCGGCAGCTTCGACGTCGCCTACCTGGGCTGCCTGCCGAACTTCGTCCTCATGGCCGCCGCCGACGAGGCCGAGCTGGTCCACATGGTGGCGACGGCCGCCCGCCACGACGCGGGCCCCATCGCCTTGCGCTACCCGCGCGGCGAGGGCGTCGGCCTCGACCTGCCGCTGGGCGGCACCCCACTCCCGATCGGCAAGGGCCGCATCGTCCGCGAGGGCAGCCGCGTGGCCCTCCTCTCCTACGGCAGCCGCCTCGCCGACTGCCTGAAGGCGGCCGAGGACCTGGAATCCCGCGGCCTCTCCACCACGGTGGCCGACGCCCGCTTCGCCAAGCCTCTGGACACCGACCTGATCCGCGACCTCGCCCGCCGCCACCAGGTCCTGCTCACGGTCGAGGAGGGCTCGATCGGCGGCTTCGGCAGCTTCGTGCAGCAGTTCATGCTCGAGGACGGCCTGCTCGACGAGGGTGCCGTGCGGCTCAGGAGCCTGGTGCTGCCGGACCGCTACATCGACCAGGGCACGCCGCAGGGCCAGCTGGCGGAAGCCGGGCTGGATGCCAGGGGCATCGTGGCCGCGGTGATGCGGGCGCTGGGCGCGCAAAGGCCGGTCGCGGTCAGGGCGGGGGCCGCCTGAGGGCGGCCATGTCGCTCCTCATGGCCTTGCGCTAGGCTCCCGGCATGGCCGAGACCGACCTGCTCGCTCGCATCAGCTTCGACCCAGCCATGATGGGCGGACGGCCTGCATCCGCGGGACGCGCGTTACCGTGGCGACGATCCTGGGCTGGTCGCGGACGACATGCGGTCGCGGAGATCGTCGCCGACTACCCGTACCTCACGAGGATGACGTGCGAGCGGCCGCTGGCCTATGCGGCATGGCTGCGCCCGGGAGGAGGTGATCCCCGCCTGATGTCGCTCCGCCTGCTGGTCGATGCCAACTGGCACCTCGGCTTGGCGCGACGGTCGTCCGGGAGCATGGCTACGAGGCCGAGCACGTGACGGAAGTGGTGGCTCGTAGGTCCTGGCCAGCGCTCTGGCGAGCTCTTCGACGCTCTCGAGGTCGAGAGCTGAGCAGCTGCGTGTCGAAGGTCTGAGGCCGACCTCGACAACCCTCGTAGCCATGCCAAGCCTGCTCGAGCCGGCTGATTCTGCTGGCTACGCTCGCTACGCGTCGAGCATGTGGTCGAGCGTCTTCTGGCAGCTCAGCCGACGTCGGTGATCTGCCACCAGGGCTCGGTCGCCGTGAGCGGGAGACGAGGACGCGCCTGCGACAACCGGTAGCCGAATGCCGCTCAAAGTGGGCATGACACATAGGGCATAGGGGCACCGTCGCGCTCTTATCAGCAGAATGAGAATTGCTGACAAGCCCCATTGGCCACAGGCCGCAGATCACGCCGGCACCAGCCCGCTCAGATGGGCCAGGTTCTTGAAGAAGATGCGCATGTGGGCGAGCGGCCGGGCCTTGACCAGCTCCTTGTTCATGTAGGCGTCCCAGGTGAGCTGCTGGACGTCGAGGTCGCGGCAGATGGAGACGAAGCGCTCGCGGCGCTCGTCGGACTGGTACCAGTAGCGCTGCATGACGCCCAGGATCCAGAACACGCCGCCATGGGTGCGCATGAAGCGGCGCCGTGCCGTGGCCAGCGCCTTGGGGTTGGCGGTGGCGAGCGCCTCGTCGACGGCTTCGGCCGCGAGCTTGCCGCCCAGCATGGCGTAGTAGATGCCCTCGCCCGAGGCGGGTGCGACCACGCCGGCGGCGTCGCCGGCCAGCACCACGTCGCGGCCATTGTCCCAGCATTTGAGCGGGCGGAGCGGGATCGGCGCACCCTCGCGGCGGATGGTCTCGTTGGCGTCGAGGCCGGTGCTGGCGCGCAAGGCCGCCACGGCGTTGCGCAAGGAGAAGCCCTTGTGGGCCGAGCCCGTGCCGATGCTGGCGGTGTCGCCGTGCGGGAAGATCCAGGCATAGAAGTCGGGCGAGAGGGCGCCCTGATAGTAGACGTCGCAGCGGGCAGCCGTCGAAGTCGGCCGCCCCGGCCTGCGGCGAGCGGATGATCTCGTGGTAGGCGAAGACATAAGGCATCCGCTCGGCACCGGGCACGGTCTGGCGGGCCACGGCCGACAGGGCACCGTCGGCCCCGATCACGGTGCGGGCGCGCACGGTGGCGGCACCGCCGGTGCGCGGGCGGTAGTGGATGACGGCGGTGCCGTCGGGGTCGCGGTCCAGGTGCTCGAAGGTGCCGCTCAGGCGCTCGGCACCGGCGGCCACGGCGCGGGTGCGCAGCCACTCGTCGAAATGCTCGCGGTCGACCATGCCGACGAAGCCGTCCTCGATCGGCATCGCGACCTGGCGGTCCTTGGGCGAGATGATGCGGGCACCGGCGGCGCGGGCGACAAGGAGGGAATCCGGAATCGCGAACTCGTCGATGGCGCGGGGCGGGATGGCGCCGCCACAGGGCTTGATCCGGCCGGCCCGGTCGAGGAGCAGGACGGAGCGGCCGCGGCGGGCGAGCTCGGCCGCGGCCGTGGCACCGGAGGGGCCGCCGCCGACCACGACGGTATCGAAGGTCTGGGGCATGGGCCCTAGCTCCCGGCAAGGCCGGCGGGGCAGGGCGCGCCGGCGGTGGTGGCTTTCTCGCGGCGTTCCGAGCCGCCGATCCGGGCGGCGAGCATGGCCGCCACCAGGAAGAGGGCGGCCTCGCCCGCGAACACGGTGGCGTAGGCGGCGGCCGGGAACTCGTAGAGCTGGCGGGCGAGGTCGGCCGCCACCGTGCCGGTGAAGCCGCCAAGGCCGAAGGCCACGGCCTGCGCCGCACCCCACATGCCCATCCTCGTACCCTCGCGCGCCTCGCGGCCGCGGCCGGCCAGCGCCATCATCGAGCCGATGGCGGCCACGGCAAAGGCGCCGTTGGCGACGCCCAGGGCCAGGACCGAGGCCTGGAGCGGCCAGCTCGGGCCCACGACCCCGGCGGCCACCAGGCTGCTGAGGGCCGCAGCCGAGGCGATGCAGCCGCCCACGGTCCAGGTGCGCAGCGAGGCCAGGCGGGCGCCCAGCGCCACGAGCAGCATGCCGACGAGCACGCCGCCGTGCTGCAGGCCGGAGAGGCTCGTGGACTGGCCGGGGGTGAGGCCGAAGACGAGGCCGGCGAACGGCTCCAGGATCAGGTCCTGGGCGCTGTAGGCCAGCATCGAGACGAAGACGAAGACGGTGAAGCGCCGGGCCTCGGGCTCGGCCCAGGCCTCGAGCAGGGCCTCGCGGAACGAGGTGCGGGCGGCATCGGCCGGGGCTGCCGCCGCCCGGCTCTCGATGCCCCAGACGGCGAGCAGGGAGAGCAGGAAGGCGGCACCGCACACCACGGCGGTCACGGTGACGAGGCGGGTGAGCGAGAACGGGTCGAGCAGGCGGCCGGCGACGGAGGCCGTGATCGCGATGCCGGCGATCATCATCAGCCAGACGATGGTGGCGGCGGGCCCGCGGCGGGCGGGGGCGACGTGGCGGGCGAGGAGCGCCAGGAGCGAGGTGCCGGCGGCCCCCACGCCGAGGCCGATGGCGATGAAGGCCAGGAGGGCCAGGGCGATGCCGGCCGTGAGCCGGGTCTCCATCAGCGCCGTGGCAAGGGCCGCGGCGATGCCGCCCGCGGCCAGCACCGCCATCCCGCCCACGATCCAGGGCGTGCGCCGGCCGGTCCGATCGGAGCCGTAGCCGAGCCGGGGCCGCAGCACCTGCACCGCATAGTGCAGGGCGACGAGGGCACCGGGCAGCATGGCGGGCAGCGCCAGCTCCACCACCATCACCCGGTTGAAGGTGGCGGTGGTCAGCACCACGACGGCGCCGAGCCCGGCCTGGACCAGGCCCAGGCGCAGGATCGCGAGCCAGCCCAGCGGTGCCGTCATGCCACGAAGGCGCGCACGGCCAGGGCGCTGGCCAGCATGCCCAGCACGTAGAGGCTGGTGCCGGTGGCGTTGTACCAGGGGGCCAGCTCGCGCGGGCTCCGCAGGAGGCGGCTCATCAGGACCAGCTGGGCCAGGAGCAGGAGCCCGACCAGGATGGCATGGACCGGGCGCCCCCAGGCTCCCAGCATGTAGACGACCACGAGCTGCGGTGCCGCCATGGCGAGGCAGGCGACCTGCGCGGCGCGCTCGACGCCGAGGCGCACCGGCAGCGAGCCGATGCCCATGCGCCGGTCGCCTTCCACCGACTTGAAGTCGTTGAGGGTCATGATGCCGTGCGCACCGGCGCTGTAGAGGGCGGCCAGGAGGATGATCCGCCAGTCCGGCAGGGCACCGGCCATGACCGCGGCCCCGGTGAACCAGGGCAGGCCCTCGTAGCAGGCGGCGACGGCGCTGTTGCCCCACCAGCCGTTGCGCTTGAGACGGACCGGCGGGGCGCTGTAGGCCCAGGCGAGGGCCAGGCCCACCAGCGCGGCCGCGAAGCCCCAGGGGCCCAGCACGGTGGCGAGCAGGAGGGAGAGGGCGGTCCAGCCGATCGCGATGAAGAGGCCCCAGCGGCCGGGCAGGCGGCCCGAAGGGATCGGGCGCTGCGGCTCGTTGATGGCGTCGACATGGCGGTCGAACCAGTCGTTGACCGCCTGGCTGGTGCCGCAGACGAAGGGGCCTGCGAGCAGGATGCCGACGACCACATAGGGCCAGCGCCCCTCCAGCGGCACGCCCGCCGAGACCACGCCGCAGCCATAGGCCCACATCGGCGCGAACCAGGTGATCGGCTTCAGGAGCTCCAGGGCCGCCGCCGGTGAGGGTGCCGCCGGCCTCCGGCCCAGCGATTCGACGTGCATCATCCGCTGGACGCTATGCCTGACACTGCATACCGTCAAGTCAAACTGACAACATGCTCCTTGATGTGGCGAGGGTTTGTCACAGACTCTGGACAGCGCAGGAACAGGGCGGGGCATGAGCGAGCGGCCTTGGACACTCACGCCCGCGGTTTCCGGCGAGCGGCGGGAGATCGCGAGCGCCGCCGGGCGGCTCAGCTACTACGTGGCGGGCGAGGGCTCGCCGCTCCTCCTCGTCCACAGCATCAACGCCGCGGGCTCGGCCTACGAGGTGCGGCCGATCTTCGAGGCCATGCGCGGAGCACAGGCGCACCTTCGCCGTCGACCTGCCGGGCTTCGGCTTCTCCGACCGCTCGGACCGGCCCTACACCGTGCGGCTCTACACGGATGCGGTCCACGCCATGCTGGACGTGATCGCGGCCGAGATGGGCAGCCAGAAGGTCGACGCGCTCGCGGTCTCGCTCAGCAGCGAGTTCCTGGCCCGGGCGGCGGTCGAGCGGCCGGAGCGCTTCCGCACGCTTGCCTTGGTCACACCCACCGGCTTCAGCCGCGCCAGCGGCCGGCTGCACGGGCCGCCGGGATCGACGCGCGAGGTCCCGGGGCTCTACCGGCTGTTCACCTTCCCTTTGTGGAGCCGGGGCTTCTACAGCCTGCTCACGAGCCGCCCCAGCATCCGCTTCTTCCTCAAGAAGACCTTCGGCTCGGACCGGATCGACGAGGGCCTGCTCGACTACGACTACCTGACCACCCACCAGCCCGGGGCCAGGCACGCGCCTTATGCCTTCGTCTCCGGCCGCCTCTTCAGCCGCGATGTCCGCACCCTCTACGAGCGGCTCACCCATCCGGTCTGGATGCCGCACGGCACGCGCGGCGACTTCGGGGACTTCAGCGAGGTGGGTGCGGTGGCCTCGCGGCCGAACTGGCAGGTGCAGCCCTTCGCGACCGGGGCGCTGCCGCATTTCGAGCGGCCGGACGAGTTCCTGGCGGCCTATGAGCGGTTCCTCGCCGCGGCTGCCGCATGACGTGACGGCCTGCTACGAGCGCCTTCTGCGACCGGGCCGTGCGCGGACAGGGCAAACGAGGAAGAAACGGAAGCCTGCCGACCAGGAGAGACGGCCTTCACACGCCTCTCCTGTCAGCAGCATGAGGACATGGAGATGGCACGGTTAGAGATGCTGTATGCCGGCATGGAAGCCTTGGCAGCGGCGACGACGCCGTGCGCCGAGGCCGCTCCGGAAGCAGGAGGAGGACAGCGGTAAAGAGACCGGCCGCGGACTTGATCCGATAAGGAACACGACCAGGCGAGGGCGATGGTGGGTCGGTCGCTCGCAGGGCGATCTTCCGTGGGCCAGCGCACGAGCAGGCCGATGGCGATGCCGAGCAGGTGCAGGAGGCCGGTGGCGATCACGAAGCCAACCGAGAACGCGACCGGGTCGGCGGCGGCAGGCAGCTCGGCGCCGTGGGCATAGCCGTGGAAGACCGCGAAGGCGCCCACGATCACCGCGGCGACCCACAAAGGCGGGCGCGCGGCCAGCGCCACCATCAGGCCGAGCACGACCGCGGAGAGGGCGATGCCGGTCTCGACCGCCGGCATCGGCACCCCGAGCACGCCCAGGACACCGCCGCCCGCCATCACCGACCAGCACGTGGCCCCGAACCGAAGGGCGGGTGGAGCGATGCCGGGTCTTCAGCGATGGCCGTGGCGAAGGCGATGCCCTCCGTGGTGCTCCGTTGTGCCGCCTCATACAGCACATGATGGGCAGGGTGCGGCCGATGCGCTCGGCAAGGCGCATCATCACGGCCTCGGACAGGAGCGACCACCCGACAGGTCGAGGTTGCGTCGCATGGCCTCGGGGTAGACCACGAGGCCGCCCATGAGCTGGGCCAGCTACTCGACGATCGACACGGCCAGGATCGCCGCCTCGGGAAGCAGCACGTCGGCGACGTTGCTGGCGCCGGAATCCCCCTCGTCCATGCGCACCATCGATTCGAGGGCCAGGGCAACGCGCGAGCGGGCCATCCGCGTAGACTGATCAGGAGAAGGGCAGTGGCGGGATTGCGGTTTTTGCGCCATGGTCGAGCTGCCGACCTTGCCCGTGTAGAAGGCTTCCTCCGCCTAGCCGATCTCGCCGCGCTGCATGAAGACAACGTCCTGCGCGATCTTCTCGGCCGTGCCGGCGAGAAGACCGAGCGTGCTGACGTAGCCAGCGATCCGATCGAAGGATGAGCGCATCGGGATGGTCGCCGGCGTAAGGCCGAGAATGCCGGCCATCCGGGCCTGCACGGCCCGTCCCTGGCCGCCCATCGCCGCGAAGGTGCCGATGGCTCCGCCAAGGGATGCCACGAAGACCTGGCTCTCTTGGGAGAGCAGACGGGCGCGGTGCCGGCGGACCTCCTCGAGCCAGCCGGCCACCTTGAACCCGAACGTCATCGGCAAAGCGTGCTGGCCGTGCGTTCGTCCGGCCTGCGGCGTGTCGCGATGGCGGACTGCCAGCTCCGCCATCGCGGCAGCCGCGGCATCGACACGCTCGATGAGAAGGGCGTGGTTCTGGCGCAGCTGCAGCACGGCGGCGGTGTCGAAGATGTTCTGGGTCGTCGCACCCCAGTGGATGAAGCCCGCCGCCGGCTCGCCGCACAAGCCCTCGAACTGCCGCAGCACCGGGACGAACGGATGCTGCACGTGGGCTATGTCCACGGCCAGGCGGTCGAGGTCGAACAGCTCGGCGCGTGCCTTGGCCTCGATGGTCTGGGCTGCCTCCGGCGGGACCAGGCCGAGCTCCGCCTGGGCCCGGGCCAGCGCCACCTCGACGTCGAGCCAGGCCTGCAGCGTTGCGTGGTCGCTCCAGATCGCCTTTGCCGCCTCGCTGAACCAGTAGCGTGTGAAGAACGAGTTGAACATCCCGACGGTCATTGACGGCTTCTCCTCATGACGACGGAGCATGGACACAAGCGGAACCGTGCCGACCTGCGGGCGCTGAGCGGCGGATTGCGAGTTGGCCTCCGTCAGATCATCGTGCCGGAGGCCGCATCGCTACTTCACGGCGATCTTGGCCGCCTTGAAGGCTCGCTCGTAGGTCTGGGACTGGCTGAGGATGAAATCGGCGAACGCAGAGGTGCTGAGTGGTGCTGCGGTGAATCCTGCCTTGCTGAGCTTCTCTTGGACCTGCGGGTTCTCGAGGACCGACTTGATGGCGGCATCGAGCTGACCGACGAACGCTTCCGGCGTGCCGGCCTTGACGAAGACGCCCTGCCATAACGGCATCGATACGCCGGCAATCCCGGAGCTCTCGCTTAAGGCCGGCACGTTGGGCAGCAGCGGGGAACGTGGCGAGTCGAAGATCGCGAGGGCGCGGACCTGGTCCTGCTGGATATAGGGCAGGGCGGTGGACAGCACCGCCATTGCCGAGTTGGGCGTGCCGCCGATCAGGTCGGTCATGATCTGGGCACCGCCGCGATAGGGCACGTGCAGCAGCTCGATCCCGGCACCGGCGTTGAGGAGCTCGCCGACCAGGTGCTGCGCGGTCGCATTCCCAGGCGTTCCGTAGCTGATGCTGCCCGGCTGCCGCCTTCGCCGCGGCGATCAGGCCCGCCAAGTCCTGGTAGGGCGCTCCTTCGGCACGACGAGGAGAATGATCGTCATGGTGGTGCGGCCTACGGGCAAGGTCTCCTTCTGCGAATCGATCTTGGCATCGGGATTGACCATCGGCACCGAGACGGTGTCGAACCCGCCGAAATAGATCCTGTTGGTGTCCGCGGCTGCGTTGACGAGCCGCTGCAGCGCGATCATGCCGCTGGCCCCGGCCGCGTTCTCCACAACAACGTTCCGGCCAAGCTGGGCCGGAAGCTCGGCGGCCAGGACCCGCGTCACGAAATCCGCGCTGCCGCCGGCGGCATAGCCGACCAGAAAGCTGATGGGCCCGGTCTGGGCCTGGACGCTCCCCGCCCAAGCGAAGGCGGCGAGAAGGATGGCCAGCGAGCGGTGTGCTGCAGCCTGGCGTAAGCGGCTCTAAGGTTGACGTTCGCTTCACGGCGGCCGGTGATGGGCCTGCCGCCCGCGCCTGGTCCCGCAGGGTTGCGCCACCGGTCGACCGGCAGGACACGCATCATCTTCGCGAGCATGAGCAGCCTCCTCGATGTATGGTATATCGTACAATACCAATTGTATTGAATGTGTCAATACGTGTCGATACAAGCTTGATGCATGCACATCGAGGCGAGGTGAACGCCCTACGTTGATGCTCTGCAGGCACAAGGAGGTTGTACGGAGAAAGCCATATTGTATCATCCGGGTATGAACCGGCAGGACGATCTGCGTACCTACTTGGCCGAGCAGGCGCGCCGTGCGGAGGTGGGCGACCGGCTGCCTACGGTCCGGTGGCTGATGCGCGAGTTCGGCTTGTCGCAGGCGAGCGTGCAGCGGGCGCTGGCGGAGCTGAAGGCGGAAGGGCTCATCGTCGCCAGACCCGGGCGCGGCACCATGTTCGTCGGGCGGTCGGTCCGGCCGCTCGACGAGGCGGACGAGCGGCCATAGCGCAGGCGACCAGGCGCGTAGCGTGCTGATCCTGCGTCGCTTGGTGGGCACCAGGCGCAGCCAGGTCGTCCTCGACATCCTGCAACGCCGCTTGATCGAGGCCGGCCACCGCACCTTGGAGGTGGCGTACTCCGACGCCGACCATGCGGGCACGGTGCTGCAGGCGCTGCCCCGCTTCGACGCCTGCGTCGTGCAGAACTCCTTCGAGCCGATGCCGATCGAGATGCTGGCGGCACTCCGGCGCAGGACCGACGCTGTCCTCATCGATGGCGCCTGGCTGATCGGCACGGACGTGGATGCGGTCGGGTTCGAGTGGGGTGAGCCCGTGGAGCGCGCCGTGACACTGCTGCGCGAGCAGGGTCACCGGCGGATTTGCTTCGCGACGACGCTCAATCCGTTCCTTGCCAACGAGCTCGGCCGGCAGCGTTACGCTCATCTGCGGGCGCGCGCGGGCGGTCCCGACATGCTCCAGCCGCCATCCTGCTGCGGGAGCTGCCCTATCAGGGCTACGCGGCGCCCTCGTCGCGGCTCTTGCCGGTCAGGCCGACGCGGAGGGCAGGCTGCCCTTCACCGGACTAATCGTCTGGGGCATCGAGTCGGGCTCGACCTTTCGCGACCTGCTTGATCAGGCGGGCATAAAGGTGCCGCAGGCTCTCTCGATCGTGCTGTTGGGCCGCACCGACATCGAGGAGGAAGCGGCCGGGTTCTTCACGATGATCGGCTGCCGTGCATCGGAGCAATGCGACGGCCTCTACGACGCGCTGCTGGAGCGATGGACCACCCGCGCTCGGCGCACGGCCTGCGGCTGATGCCGATGCACGAGCGCCAGGGTGGCTGGTCCGCCCCTACTCCTCCCCCTCCGACCCGAGATCGCCCAGCCCGTAGCGGCGGAGCTTGACGTAGAGGCTCTGGCGGCTGAGGCCCAGGATCTCGGCGGCCGAGGCGCGGTTGTCGCCGGTGATCTCGAGCGCGGCCTCGATGCACAGGCGCTCGATCACGTCCGTGGTCTCGCGGACAAGGTCCTTCAGCGGGACGCGGCCCACGAGCTCGGTGAGCTGCTCGACCGAGCGCGGCAGCTCGCGGGCGGCGCGCGTCTCGGCGGGGAGGCGGCGGCCGACCGCACGGATGGTGAAGCCGAGGCAGGGCTGGTCGCCCTGCGTCACCGCCACCCCGGAGACCTCGATCTCGGCCGCGACCCCGTACTCGCCGCGCAGCGTGGTCGCGAACAGGCGGACCATGCCGTGCTGGCGCAGGTTGGCGATCAGCACGTTGAGGTCGACGCCGGGCCGGCCCAGCCAGCGGTCGAGCGTCTCGCCCCTGGCCTGCTCCTCGGTCGCGAGCTGGGCCAGGTCGAGGAAGGCGCCGTTGGCGGCGAGGATCCGGCCGTCCAGGCCGGTGACCACGACCGCGTCGGGCCCGCTCTCCACGATCTGGAGCAGCCTGGCGTGGATCGGCGTCAGGGCCGATGCCGGGGCATCGGCTTCGGCCGGGGCGACGCGGATGAGGAAGAGGGGAGCGCTCTCCTGGCGGAAGAGGGAGATGGCGACGGTGCATTCCCGGTCACCCTCGGCAAGGTGCCCGCGCACGGTCTCGGGCCGGCCCGTCACCCGGACCCCGGCCAGGGCCGTGAGCAGGGTCTGGGCACTCTGCGCCTCGAAGCCTTCCGGGAAGGTCTCGCCGGTGGCGGCACCGCCCAGGAGCTGGGCCGCGGCCGGGTTCGCCTCGACCACCTTGCGGCTCGCGGCATCGACGATCAGCACCGCCTCCGAGGTCATCTGGAAGAGGAGGCGGTAGCGCATCTCCATCTGGCGCAGGCGCGCATAGTCGCGCTCCATCGCCTGCTGCACGTCGACCAGCCGCTGCTGCAGCTGGGCCGTGGCCTGCAGGTCGCGGCCGACCGCCACCATCCGGCCGTCGCGGCCGACCCGCATGGTGGCATAGAGGACGGGGAGGTCGGGGCCGCGCGGCCTGGGGTGGTTGACCTGGCGCCAGCGCGAGGCCTTGCGGACGCCGGCCTCCTTCAGGAGGGCCTCGATCTTCGGCCGGCTCTCGACCGTGACCGTGTCGATCCACCGCCGCCCGATCCACTTGCGATGGAGGTCGGCTGCTATCTGCTCGCCGCTGACCGTGAGGTCGCGGACCACCCCCGCCTGGTCGATCACCAGCACGATGTCGGCCGCCACCGCGAGCAGGGCTGCCGCCAATTCGGCGTCGAGGACGCCAAGTGGCTCTCGGGATGGGTTCACGTGAGGCAAGCCCCTTCACCGGTGCTGCACTGTCAGCCCCGGAACGATCGAGACCAGCCTCCTTAATCAACATGGCGGGAACCGCCATGCACCACTTCTTTGCTCAAAGCATAGCGTAGCACCGACAGGTTTTGTCAAGCGGAGCTTACGTCCGGCGACCCTGACGGATTGTCGTAGGGCGGGGTCAGCCCGCTCGGGTCAGCAGGCTCAACAGGTTCTGCGCCTGCAGCGGTGCCTGCCGCGCGTCGCGTGCGGTGGCGTCGGCACCGACATGGGCCACGAGCTCGGGATGGCCGGTGAACAGCGGCCCGCCGACCATGACGCCCACGCCGCGGTTGCGCGACGCCCGGCGGGCTGCCCGGATGCTGGCCGCCAGGAGATCGAGGCGGGTGCCGCAGCTGGCCGAGAAGCCGACCACGGCGAAGGACTGGTCGCGCATGGTGCGGACCAGGTCCTGGCGGGTGTCGACCTCGGTGCCGCACACGTCCCAGCCGGCCCGGCGGAAGAACTCGGCCACCATGAAGAGCCCGAACGAGTGCTGCTCCCCGGGCACGGGGATGAGCAGGACGCGGCGGCCGAGGACCGGCTGCGCCATCTCGCTGTGGAAGGCGTGGCTCAGCTCGCGCAGCACCTGCTGCAGGCGGCAGAGCCCGATGGTGACCTGGGTGAAGTCGCACAAGTCGGCTTCCCACAGATCGCCCAGATGGCGGGCGGTGGGGGCCAGGAGGTCGAGATAGAGGGTCTCGATGGAAGCACCGCGGACCCGCATCGCCTCGACATGCGAGGAGGCCATGGCGGGATCGGCGGCCAGCACCAGTGCTGCGAGCTCGCCCACATCCTGTGCCGTCGGCATCCAGGCGACGGTCGGGGGCTCGAGAACCGGGTCGGCTCTGCGTGCCAGCACGAGGCGCGGGACGATCTCGACCTCGATCGTGCGCGCGAGGCGCGCCAGCCGGCAGGAGACCTCGTCGCTCCGGGCCACGAGATGCGGCCGGGTGATCGGTCTAGGCTCGTCGGCTGCCTGCTCGGGCAGCTCACCATAGTCCCCCATGACGACCCGTCTGCCCAGGCCTGCCATTCTTGTGACCTCCCTACCGACAAGCCAGCCTTACACTTCCTTTAAAAGCGTCTCAACCCGGAGACTGCTTCAGCGAGTCATTTTTAGCGTAAGACAACAAAGGTATAGCGCTAACCACCTGATTCAAAAGCCTTATTGTTGGATCCCGACTGTCATCTCAACATTACGTCTCGTTGGGTTGACATACCGGCTGCAAGCGGGCTAGCCTCGCATGGATGGCAGCAACAGGCGTGGGGAGGAGCGCGGTGCCGTATCGTCGCCTCCGGCGCGCAGGGCAGGGGTCTCTCTACACCGCCCAGGAACGGCAGCGGCGGGATGCCTCCCCCTGGACCACGGTGCAGGGCGTGCTGGCCCCGATCCAGTTCCTCGTCTTCCTGGCGAGCCTGGCCCTGGTGCTGCGCTACCTCGCCACCGGCGAGGGGCTGGCCCTGGCCACCGCCTCGATCGTGGTCAAGACCCTGGTCCTCTATACGATCATGGTGACCGGCTCGATCTGGGAGAAGGAAGTATTCGGCTGCTATCTCTTCGCGCGGCCGTTCTTCTGGGAAGACGTCGTCAGCATGCTGGTGCTGGCGCTGCACACGGCCTACCTCGCCGCCCTCTTCCTTGATGCCCTGACCCCGCGCGAGCAGATGCTGCTGGCCCTTGCGGCCTACGCCACCTACGTCGTCAACGCCGCCCAGTTCCTGCTCAAGCTGCGCCAGGCCCGGCTTCAGGGCTCCCCGGCCACCGAGCACGGGCCGGCCCTGGGGCTCGCCGGATGAGCGCCGTCCCGTCCAGCCGCGTCAGGCCGGCTGCGACGAGCCCGCGATCTTGCGCGAGCGCGGCCAGCGCGAGGTGTTCTGCGGCCTCACCGGCATCATCTGGCTGCACCGCAAGATCCAGGACGCCTTCTTCCTCGTGGTCGGCTCGCGCACCTGCGCGCACCTGATCCAGTCGGCGGCCGGGGTGATGATCTTCGCCGAGCCGCGCTTTGCCACCGCCATCATCGAGGAGCGCGACCTCGCGGGCCTGGCCGATGCCAATGACGAGCTCGACCGCGTGGTCGGACGGCTCCTCGAGCGGCGCCCCGACATCAAGCTGCTCTTCCTGGTCGGTTCCTGCCCCTCCGAGGTGATCAAGCTCGACCTCTCGCGCGCGGCCTTGCGCCTGTCGCGGACATGGTCGCCGCAGGTGCGGGTGCTGAACTACTCGGGCAGCGGGATCGAGACCACCTTCACGCAAGGCGAGGATGCCTGCCTTGCGTCGCTGGTGCCCGAGCTGCCTGACGAGGCGTCCGGTGCCGAGCCGTCGCTGCTGGTGGTCGGTGCCCTGGCCGAGGTGGTCGAGGACCAGCTTGGCCGCCTCCTGGCCGAGCTCGGCATCGGCAACGTCCACTTCCTGCCGCCGCGCCGGGCGGACCTGCTGCCGCCCGTGGGGCCGCGCACAAGGGTGCTGCTGGCCCAGCCCTTCCTGGCCGAGACCGCACGGCTCCTGGAGGAGCGCGGTGCCCGCCGTCTCCCGGCTCCCTTCCCGCTCGGTGCCGAGGGCACCACGCTCTGGCTGCAGGCCGCCGCCGACGCCTGGGGCGTGCCGGCCTCCCGATTCCGCCACGTCACGGCCGCGGCCCGTGGCCGGGCGGAGACTGCGCTTGCGCGCTGCCGGTTTCGCCTCGCCGGCAAGCGCGTCTTCTTCTTCCCCGATTCCCAGCTCGAGCCGCCCTTGGCCCGGTTCCTGGCCCGCGAGATGGGGGTGGAGCTGGTCGAGGTCGGGACACCCTACCTGCACCGCCAGCATCTGGCCCTGGAGCTGGCGCTGCTGCCGCCCGGCACGTTCCTCAGCGAGGGCCAGGACGTGGAGCGGCAGCTCGACCGGGCCCGTGCGGCCCAGCCCGACCTCACCGTCTGCGGCCTGGGCCTCGCCAACCCGCTGGAGGCCATGGGCCTGACCACGAAATGGTCGATCGAGCTCCTGTTCACGCCGATCCAGGGCTACGAGCAGGCGGCCGACCTTGCCGAGCTCTTCATCCGGCCGCTCGAGCGCCGCACCCGGCTGGCGGCCTAGCGCCCATGCAGCTCACACTCTGGACCTACGAGGCACCGCCCCATGTGGGTGCCATGCGCGTCGCCACCGCCATGGAGGGCGTCCACTACGTCCTGCACGCGCCGCAGGGCGACACCTACGCCGACCTCCTCTTCACCATGATCGAGCGGCGGCAGAAGCGCCCGCCGGTCACCTACACCACCTTCCAGGCCCGCGACCTCGGCGGCGACACGGCCGAGCTGTTCAAGAACGCCGCCCGCGAGGCCTACGAGCGCTTCCGGCCGCAGGCGATGATCGTGGGCGCCTCCTGCACGGCCGAGCTGATCCAGGACGACCCGGGCGGGCTCGCCCGGGCCCTGAACCTGCCGATCCCGGTGGTGCCCGCTGGAGCTGCCGGCCTACCAGAAGAAGGAGAACTGGGGGGCGGCCGAGACCTTCTACCAGCTCGTGCGGGCCCTGGCCGAGGCGCCGGCCGAGCGGCCGCGGGGCCGCCCGACCTGCAACATCCTGGGGCCCACGGCCTTGGGCTTCCGGCACCGGGACGACGTGCAGGAGGTGAGCGGGCTGCTCACCCGGCTCGGCGTCGAGGTCCGGGTCACGGCCCCGATGGGCGCCACCCCCGCCGACCTTGCCCGGCTGGGCGAGGCCAGCTTCAACGTCGTGCTCTATCCCGAGATCGCCGGCACGGCGGCCCGCTGGCTGGAGCGCAGCTTCGGCCAGCCCTGGACGCGCACCGTGCCGATCGGCGTGGCCGCCACCGCCGAGTTCGTGGCGGAGGTGGCGCGGATCGCCGGCGTCGACCCGGCACCGGTGCTCGACGGCGAGCCCTCGCGCCAGCCCTGGTACTCGCGCTCGGTCAATTCGACCTACCTCACCGGCAAGCGCGTCTTCGTCTTCGGCGACGCCACGCACGCCATCGCCGCGGCCCGCGTTGCCGCCCACGAGCTGGGCTTCACGGTGGTGGGTCTCGGCACCTACAGCCGCGAGCTTGCCCGCGAGGTCCGCGAGGCCGCCAAGGGCTACGGCATCGAGGCGCTGATCACCGACGACTATCTCGAGGTCGAGGCCCAGGTGGCGGCCCTCCAGCCCGAGCTCGTGCTCGGCACGCAGATGGAGCGGCACATCGCCAAGCGGCTGGGGATCCCCTGTGCCGTGATCTCGGCCCCGGTGCACGTCCAGGACTTCCCCGCCCGCTACTCGCCGCAGATGGGCTTCGAGGGGGCCAACGTCCTCTTCGACACCTGGGTCCATCCGCTGATGATGGGCCTGGAGGAGCATCTGCTGGGCATGTTCCGCGAGGACTTCGAGTTCCACGACGAGGCAGCACCCTCGCATCTGGGTGCCACGTCCCCGGTTCCCGTGCCGGCCGGTCCCGCCGGCTGGGCGCCCGAGGCCGAGAAGGAGCTGCTCAAGATCCCGTTCTTCGTCCGTGGCAAGGCGCGCCGCAACACCGAGCGCTTTGCCGAAATGCAGGGTGTGCCTCTGATCACCGTCGAGACCCTCTACGATGCCAAAGCGCACTACGCCCGCTGAGACGTGCGCGGTGCGCATCGTCGTCATCACGCTGGACAACCACCTGGCCGGTGCCGTCGAGCGCGCGGCCATCACCCTGCGCCGCGACCTGCCGGGCCTCACCTTGTGCCTGCACACGGCGGCCGAGTGGGGCCAGGACCCGGGTGCGCTGGAGCGCTGCCGCGAGGACATCGAGCAGGGCGACATCATCCTGGTCACCATGCTGTTCATGGAGGACCACATCCAGGCCGTGCTGCCCTGGCTGCAGGCGCGGCGCGACCAGTGCGACGCCATGATCGCCGGCATGTCGGCAGGGGAGGTGATCCGCCTCACCCGGCTCGGCCGCTTCCGCATGGACGGCCCGCAGAGCGGCGCCATGGCGCTCCTGAAGCGGCTGCGCGGCGGCAAGCAGGGCTCCGGGGCCAGCTCGGGTGCCAAGCAGATGGCGATGCTCCGCCGCCTGCCGCGCATCCTGCGCTTCATCCCCGGCACGGCCCAGGACGTCCGCGGCTATTTCCTGACCCTGCAATACTGGCTGGCGGGCTCCGACCAGAACGTGGCGAGCCTCGTCCGCTTCCTGGTCAACCGCTATGCCGACGGCGACCGGCGCCACCTGCGCGGCACCCTCAAGGTCGACCCGCCGGTCGAGTACCCGGATCTCGGCGTCTACCACCCGCGCCTGCCGGGCCGGATCGCGGACAGTGCCCTGAAGCTGCCGCAGCCTCCGGGCCAGCGGCGCGGCACGGTGGGCCTGCTCGTGATGCGCTCCTACGTGCTGGCCAGCAACACCGCCCACTATGACGGGGTGATCGCCGCCCTCGAGTTCCGGGGCCTGGCCGTGATCCCGGCCTTCGCCAGCGGGCTCGATGCCAGGCCAGCGGTGGAGAAGCACTTCCACCAGGACGGCCGGCCGGCGGTCGATGCCGTGGTCTCGCTCACCGGCTTCTCGCTCGTGGGCGGGCCCGCCTACAACGACAGCAAGGCCGCCGAGGAGATGCTGGCCGGGCTGGACGTGCCCTACCTCGCCGCCCACGCGGTCGAGTTCCAGACCCTGGAGCAGTGGCAGGGCTCCGAGCGCGGCCTGATGCCGGTCGAGGCCACCATGATGGTGGCGATCCCGGAGCTGGACGGTGCCACCGGGCCCGCCCTGTTCGGCGGCCGCTCGTCGGCGGCACCGCTGGAGCGGGCGCGCGACATGCAGGGCCATGCCGAGCGGGCGCACGCGCTGGCCGCCCGCGTGGCCCGGCTGGTCGAGCTGCGGCGCACGGGCCCGGCCCAGCGCAAGGTCGCCATCGTCCTCTTCAACTTCCCGCCCAACGGCGGCAGCACCGGCACCGCCGCCTACCTCTCGGTCTTCGCCTCGCTTTACAACACGCTCCGCGCCATGCGCGACGCTGGCTACGCGGTCGAGGTGCCGGCCAGCGTGGACGCCCTCCGCCAGCGGATCCTCGGCGGCAACAGCGGCCGCTTCGGCACGGACGCCAACGTCACCGCCCGCATCCCGGTCGACGACCATGTGCGTCGCGAGCGCTGGCTGCCCGAGATCGAGGCCCAGTGGGGGCCGGCGCCCGGCAAGAAGCAGGCCGACGGCGGCTCGATCTTCGTGCTCGGCGAGCGGTTCGGGAACGTGCTGGTCGGCATCCAGCCCGCCTTCGGCTACGAGGGCGACCCGATGCGGCTCCTGTTCGAGAAGAGCTTCGCGCCGACCCACGCCTTCTCCGCCTTCTACCGCTACCTGCGCGAGGATTTCGGGGCCCACGCCGTGCTCCATTTCGGCACCCACGGGGCGCTCGAGTTCATGCCCGGCAAGCAGACGGGCCTGTCCTCGGCCTGCTGGCCGGACCGGCTGATCGGCGATCTCCCGAACTTCAACCTCTATGCCGCCAACAACCCGTCCGAGGGCATGATCGCCAAGCGGCGGGCGGCGGCGACGCTGGTCAGCTACCTCACTCCCCCTGTGGCCCAGGCCGGCCTCTATCGCGGCCTGCTCGACCTCAAGGCCTCGGTCGAGCGCTGGCGCACCCTGCCGCCGGACGGCGGCGACGAGCGCCCGCAGCTTGCCCAGCTCATCCAGAGCCAGGCGGCCCAGCTCGAGCTGGCCCAGGCCGAGCCGCTCTGGAACGGCGATGCCGAGGCCCGGGTGGGCGTGCTGGCCAATGCCATCCTGGAGCTGGAATACACGCTGATCCCGCACGGGCTGCACATCGTGGGCGAGCCGCCCTCGGCCGAGGAGCGGGTCGACCTGCTGCTGGCGGTGGCCGAGGCCTCGCACGGCGCCAAGCCGGAGCGGGCCGATATCGAGGCGCTGGTCCAGGGACGGGTCGTCCCTGGGGAGAGCCCGAACCTGCTGCACCATCTGGCCCTGACCAACCGCCTGCTGGCCGAGGACCACGAGCTGCCGGGCCTCCTCAAGGCGCTGGACGGGCGCTTCGTCCGCCCGGTCCCGGGCGGCGACCTGCTGCGCACGCCCTCGATCCTGCCCACCGGCCGCAACCTGCACGGCTTCGACCCCTTCCGCATCCCCAGCGCCTTCGCGGTGGCCGACGGTGCCCGGCAGGCGGCCCGGCTGCTGGCCCGGCACGCGGCCGAAGGCAACCCGTTCCCCGAGTCGGTGGCCCTCATCCTGTGGGGCACGGACAACCTCAAGAGCGAGGGTGGCCCGCTGGCCCAGGCGCTGGCGCTGATCGGTGCCAAGCCGCGCTTCGACAGCTACGGGCGCCTTGCCGGTGCCGATCTCATCTCCCTGGAGGAGCTGGGCCGGCCGCGGGTCGACGTGGTGACCACGCTTTCGGGCATCTTCCGGGACCTCCTGCCGCTGCAGACCCGGATGCTGGCCGAGGCCTCCTACGTCGCGGCCTGCGCCGACGAGCCCTTGGAGCAGAACTTCGTGCGCAAGCACGCGCTCCAGTACCAGGCCGAGCATGGCTGCGATTTCGAGACCGCGGCTTTACGCGTCTTCAGCAATGCCGACGGGGTCTACGGCTCGAACGTCAACCAGATGGTCGACAGCGGCTGCTGGAGCGACGAGGACGAGCTGGCCGAGACCTACACCCGCCGCAAGTGCTTCGCCTATGGCCGCTCCGGCCAGCCGGTCCGCCAGGCGGCCCTCCTGCAGAGCGTGCTCGCCCACGTCCAGCTCGCCTACCAGAACCTGGAATCGGTCGAGCTCGGGGTGACCACGGTCGACCATTACTTCGACAGCCTGGGCGGGATCAGCCGCGCCGTGGGGCGCGCCAGGGGCGAGACGGTGCCGGTCTATATCGGCGACCAGACCCGGGGCGAGGGCACGATGCGCACGCTCGCCGAGCAGGTGGCGCTCGAGACCCGGACCCGGATGCTGAACCCGAAATGGTACGAGGGCATGCTCCGGCATGGCTACGAGGGCGTGCGCCAGATCGAGGCGCACGTGACCAACACCATGGGCTGGTCGGCCACGACAGGGCAGGTCGCACCCTGGGTCTACCGGCAGCTCACCGAGACCTACGTGCTCGATCCCGAGATGCGCGAGCGGCTGGCGGCCCTCAACCCCAAGGCCTCGGCCAAGGTCGCCGACCGCCTCCTGGAAGCGCACGAGCGCAGCTACTGGTCGCCCGACGCGGCGATGCTCGAGGCCCTGCAGGGCGCACGCGACTCGCTGGAAGACCGGCTCGAAGGCATTGTTGAAGGGATGGCAGCGTGACGATCGTACTGGACAGGCATCCGACGCGGCGGGCCGACGGCGAGGGCAGCGTCCAGGTCAGGCTGGACCCCAACCTCAAGATCGGCACCGCCAAGGTCTTCGCCGTCTACGGCAAGGGCGGGATCGGCAAGAGCACCACCTCCTCCAACCTCTCGGTGGCGTTCTCCAAGCTCGGCAAGCGCGTGCTGCAGATCGGCTGCGATCCGAAGCACGATTCCACCTTCACGCTGACCAAGAAGCTGATGCCGACCGTGATCGACGTGCTGGAGTCGGTGGACTTCCACGCCGAGGAGCTGCGCGTCGAGGACTTCGTCTACGAAGGCTATAACGGCGTGATGTGCGTCGAGGCCGGCGGCCCGCCCGCGGGCACCGGCTGCGGCGGCTATGTGGTGGGCCAGACGGTGAAGCTCCTGAAGGAGCATCACCTGCTGGAGGACACCGACGTCGTCATCTTCGACGTCCTGGGCGACGTGGTCTGCGGCGGCTTCGCGGCCCCGCTCCAGCATGCCGACCGGGCGCTGATCGTCACCGCCAACGACTTCGATTCGATCTTCGCCATGAACCGCATCATCGCGGCCATCCAGGCGAAGTCGCGCAACTACAATGTGCGGCTGGGCGGCTGCATCGCCAACCGCAGTGCCGCCACCGACCAGCTCGACAAGTTCAACGACCGGGTCGGGCTCAAGACCATGGCCCATTTCCCCGACCTCGACGTGATCCGCAGGAGCCGGCTGAAGAAGGCCACCCTCTTCGAGATGGAGCCCTCGCCCGAGCTGGAGGCGGTGCAGAAGGAGTATCTCCGCCTGGCCGCCAATCTGTGGGCCGGGACCGAGCCGCTCGTGGTCCAGCCGATGAAGGACCGGGACATCTTCGACCTGCTCGGGTTCGACTGATGCCCACGCTCACCTACGAGACCCGGCGCGGCGAGCTGCACGCCTATTTCGACCGCACGGCGGTCGAGGCCTGGGCGCGGCTGACCTCGGAAGCGCCCCTGGGCCGGATCCGCGCCACCGTGCGCGCCGGCCGCGACCGGATGCGGGCCACGCTGCTGGGCTGGCTGCCGCCCGACCTCACCGGCCTCACCCTGCTCGACGCCGGCTGCGGCACCGGCGCCCTCGCGGTCGAGGCGGCAAGGCGCGGTGCCCGCGTCACCGCCATCGACCTCTCGCCCACCCTGATCGGCCTCGCACAGCAGCGCACGCCCGTGCGAGCTGGGCACCGGCCAGGTCGAGTTCCTGGTCGGCGACATGCTGGACCCGGCGCTGGGCCGGTTCGACCACATCGTCGCCATGGATTCCCTGATCCACTACCGCCCCGAGGACACCGTCCGGGCGGTGGCCGGCCTCGCCGCCCGCAGCTACGGCTCGCTCCTCTTCACCTTCGCGCCCCGCACCCCGGCTCTGGCCCTGATGCACGCCGTAGGCCGGCTGTTCCCGCGCGGCGACCGTGCCCCCTCGATCGAGCCCGTGGCCGAAAAGGCGTTGCGCCGCCTGCTGGCGACGGACCCGCATCTCCGCTCCTGGCCGCTCGCCCGCACGGAGCGGATCGTGAGCGGCTTCTACACCTCCCAGGCCGTGGAGCTGCAGGCGGGATGAGACGGCTCAACGCCTCGCTCGCGCGCGGCTGGGTCCTGATCGGCCCGCGGTTCCTGCCGTTCGCGGATGCGGCCAGCGCCGAGCTGCCCTTGGGCCGGCTGCTGCGCCTGTCGCTGTTCCAGATCTCGGTCGGCATGGCCATCGCACTGCTCAACGGCACGCTCAACCGGGTGATGATCGTCGAGCTCGGGGTGCCGACCTGGCTCGTGGCCCTGATGGTCTCGCTGCCGCTGGTGTTCGCCCCTCTGCGGGCGCTGATCGGCTTCCGCTCCGACACCCACCGCTCGGTGCTGGGCTGGCGCCGGGTGCCCTATATCTGGTTCGGCACGCTCCTGCAGTTCGGCGGCCTCGCCATCATGCCGTTCGCGCTGATCGTCCTCTCGGGCGACAGCAACGGCCCCGCCATCTTCGGCCAGGTGGGGGCGGCCCTCGCTTTTCTCCTGGTCGGCGCCGGCCTCCACACCACCCAGACCGCCGGCCTGGCGCTGGCGACCGACCTGGCACCGCCGGATTCCCGGCCGCGGGTCGTGGCCCTGCTCTATGTCATGCTGCTGGTCGGGATGCTGGTGAGCGCCCTCGCGTTCGGCGCGATCCTGGCCGATTTCGGCCAGGTGAAGCTGATCCAGGTGATCCAGGGCGCCGGCCTGGCCACGATGGTGCTGAACCTCATCGCCTTGTGGAAGCAGGAGGCCCGGAACCCGTCATCGACCGCCCTGGACCGCCCGCGGCCGGCCTTCGGCCCGTCCTGGCAGGCCTTCATCGCGGGCGGGCGGGCGAGCCGGCTCCTGGTGGCGGTGGGGCTGGGCACCGCCGCCTTCAGCATGCAGGACATCCTCCTCGAGCCCTATGGCGGCCAGATCCTCCATCTGTCGGTGGGGGCGACGACGGCGCTGACGGCCCTCCTGGCCCTGGGCTCGCTCACCGGCTTCGCGCTGGCAGGCCGGGCCCTGGGCCGCGGCAGCGACCCGCACCGCCTGGCCGCCATGGGCGCCCTGGCCGGGCTCCTGGCCTTCACCGCCGTGCTGTTCGCGGCCCCGCTCGAATCGGCGGGCCTGTTCCGGGTCGGCACCGTGCTGATCGGCTTCGGCGGCGGCCTCTTCGCCGTCGGCACGCTCACCGCCGCCATGGCCCTGGCCGACAGCGGCCAGAGCGGCCTGGCGCTGGGCGCGTGGGGTGCCGTGCAGGCCACGGCCGCCGGGATCGCGATCGCGTTCGGCGGGGCCGTGCGCGATCTCGTGGCCGGGATGGCCGAGCAGGGCCTGCTGGGGCCGGCGCTGACCGGGCCGTCCGCCGGCTACGGCGTCGTCTACAACATCGAGATCGTGCTGCTGTTTGCCACGCTCGCCGCCATCGGCCCGCTCGTGCGCTTCACGGGCGAGGCCGCACCCTTGTCGTCGTCGAGGTTCGGGCTCGCCGAGTTGCCCGGCTAGCCCTGCTGTCTGCGGAGAAAGGCGCCAATGCAGACCACCGGAGTTGTTACCAGCTACATCGATGTGGCGCAGGTAACCCTTTATGCCTTCTGGCTCTTCTTCGCCGGCCTCATCTTCTATCTGAGGCGCGAGGACAAGCGGGAAGGCTACCCGCTCGATCCCGACCGCTCGTCCGGCGCTCGCGGCACCTTCTTCCCGCCCATGCCCGAGCCCAAGACCTTCCTGCGCACCCATGGCGGCACCTACACCGCCCCGGGCGGCAACCCGGACGACCGTGAGATCCGGGCCGTGCCCGTGGCCCCCTGGCCCGGCGCCCCGCTCCAGCCGACCGGCAACCCGATGGTGGACGGGGTGGGGCCGGCCGCCTACGCGCTGCGCGAGGACGTGCCCGACACCACGATCGACGGCCTGGACCGCATCGTCCCCTTGCGCCTCGACAGCGACTACTCGATCGAGCCGCGCGATCCCGACCCGCGCGGCATGCAGGTCGTGGGCGGTGACCGCCAGGTCGCGGGCACCGTCACGGACGTCTGGATCGACCGCACCGAGCCGCAGATCAAGTTCCTGGAGGTGGAGCTCGCCGGCGGCCAGACCGTGCTCGCACCCATGACCATGGCCCGGGTCAACAGCTGGCGGGGCCAGATCAAGGTCCGCTCGATCATGAGCCACCAGTTCGCCGACGTGCCGAAGCTGAAGAGCCCCGATCGGGTGACCAAGCTCGAGGAGGACAAGATCACGGGCTACTATGCCGGCGGCACGCTCTACGCCGAGCCCAGCCGGCTGTGGCCCGCCCTATGATCGGCCGCACGCCCATGGTGCGCCGCCAGCCGCCGGCACCCTCCCTGCCGGCGGGCGAGGTGGTGCTGTGGCAGGGCGCACCCTCCTTCCGCTCGCTCGTGCGCCGTGCCCTGCATCTGCGCACGCTGGGGATCTACTTCGCGGCCCTGGTCGCCTGGAACGGCGTCGCCGCCTTCCAGGCCCAGCCATCGGCCGCCGCGGTCGGGCTCACCGCCCTGCGGGCCATGGCGGTCTCGCTGGCCGTGCTCGGCTTCGTGGCCCTTGTCGGCTGGCTGGTCGCCCGCACCACCCGCTACACGATCACGAGCCGGCGCGTCCTCATGCGCATCGGCGTGGCCCTGCCGATGACGCTGAACATCCCGTTCGCCATCGTGGGCGGGGCCGGCCTCAAGGTCCATGCCGACGGCACGGGCGACATCCCGCTGGCGCTCACCGGCAGCGGGCGCGTCGCCTACCTGCACTTGTGGCCGCACGCCCGGCCGTGGCGGCTGGGCAAGCCCGAGCCCATGCTCCGCTGCGTGCCGGAGGCGGCCCGGGTCGCCACCATCCTGGGCCATGCCCTGCAGGCCGTGAGCGGGGCCAGGACAGCGGCTGAGCCGACGGCGGCGGCGGTGACCGGCCCCGCTTTGGCGGCGGCTGCCTGAGGAGGCCGGAGATGCAGGCTGCCGAGGTTGCCCGTCCTTTCCCGCGCGGAGCGCTGGTCGCCGCAGCGGCCCTGGTCGGGCTGGCACTGGTCCTGGCCCTGACCGCCCGGCTCACCGGGGTCGGGCGGATGGAGATGCCCGAGGCGGCCTCGGTCGCCAGCCTCGTGCTCACCTTCGAGGACCGGGCCGACGGCGGTGTCGCCGTGGTCGAGGTGCCGACCGGCAGGCTCGTGCAGACCGTCGAGCCGGGCACCGGCGGCTTCATTCGGGGGGTGCTGCGTGCGCTCGTGCGCGAGCGGATGCTGGACGCAGTCGGCCCCGATCTGCCCTTCCGCCTGACCCACTGGTCGGACGGCAGGCTCACGCTCGAGGACGCCGCCACCGGTCGGCGGATCGAGCTCGAATCGTTTGGCCCCACGAACATGCAGGCCTTCGCCTCATTGCTGGCCGCAGGGAAGGGAGCACCATGATCCTCCAATGGCTTATCGGCCGAAGCACGGTCGAGGTGCCGTGCACGGTCGATATCGAGCACAGTTTCGACAGTCTGCACGCCTACGTGGACCTCGAGGGCGTCGAGGTCGGCCCCGGCGACGAGGTGCTGGTCCACGACGCGCCGACCGAGGTTGCCTTCGGCGAGCGGGTGGTCGTCCGCCGCCGGGCCACCGTCATGCGGGCCGGCCTGATCGAGCGGCTCTGGACCCGTCTCATCGCCCGCCTCGAGCTCACCGAGCTCTACGAGGTCGGCTTCTCGACGTGGAGGATGTCATGACCGTCGCGGCCCGCGAGCGCACCGTCAACGAGACCACGCGCCTGGCCCAGGCCGACACGGTCCTGAGCCCGCGCTTCTACACCACCGACTTCGAGGCCATGGACCGGCTCGACGTGAGCCGGGTCCGGGCCGAGTGGGACGAGCTCATCGCCGAGATGCGCCGCGACCCCAACAAGGGCCATTTCGTCCGCACCGACGACTGGGATGCCGACCTCGACCGGCTGCCGGCACCCTTGCGCAAGGAGCTGATCGACTTCCTCGTCAGCTCGGTGACGGCCGAGTTCTCGGGCTGCGTGCTCTATGCCGAGATCAAGAAGCGGATCAAGAACCCGGACATCCGCGAGCTCTTCCACTTCATGGCCCGCGACGAGTCGCGCCATGCCGGCTTCATCAACGACGCGCTCAAGGAGTTCGGGATCGGGGTCGATCTCGGCTTCCTCACCAAGGCCAAGAAGTACACCTACTTCCGGCCCAAGTTCATCTTCTACGCCACCTACCTCTCCGAGAAGATCGGCTACGCCCGCTACATCACCATCTACCGCCAGTTCGAGCGCCATCCCGAGCTGCGCTTCCATCCGATCTTCCGCTGGTTCGAGAAGTGGTGCAACGACGAGTTCCGCCACGGCGAGGCCTTCGCCCTGCTGATGCGCGCCGATCCCACCGTGCTCACGGGCCTCAACAAGCTCTGGGTCCGCTTCTTCCTGCTCGCGGTCTACGCCACGATGTACGTGCGCGACCATGCGCGGCCCGAGTTCCACAAGGCCCTGGGCATGGATCCCACCGACTACGACTACCGGGTCTTCCGCATCACCAGCGAGATCTCGCGCCAGGTCTTCCCGATCACCCTCGACATCGACCACCCGGCCTTCCACGCCGGGCTCGAGCGGCTGCGGCGGATCGCGGAAGGGATGGCGGCGGCGGACGCCAAGGGCGGCCTCATGGGCAAGCTGCGCAAGGCCGGGCTCGGGGTCGCGGCCGCTGCGGTGTTCGCCCGGCTCTTCGTCCTGCGGCCGCAGGCGAACGAGCTGCCGCAGCAGATCCGCATGGCACCGGCCTGGTAGGGCGGCCGTTCCGTTGTCCGCCTACGCCCTGCCGATCCTCTATGCGCTGTTCGTGTGGTGGTTCAGCACGGGCCTGATCCTCTATCTCGACCGCCTGCCCAGGCACACCTTCCGCTGGAGCCTGCTGGGGGCGACGGTGTTCATGGGCACAGGTCTCTACGGCCTTGCCGTGAGCGGTGCCGACGCAACCGTCGCCGGCGCCTACACCGGCTTCACCTGCGCGCTCCTGGTCTGGGCCTGGCACGAGGTCAGCTTCCTCATGGGCTTCGTCACGGGCACGCGGACCACGCCCTGCCCGCCGGACGCCCGGGGCTGGCAGCGCTTCGTGGCCGCGACCCAGGCGATCCTGTGGCACGAGCTGGCGATCCTGGCCTCGGCCGTCCTGGTCGTGACGCTCACCTGGGGTGCCGCCAACCAGGTCGGCACCTGGACCTTCCTCCTGCTCTGGCTGATGCGGCTCAGCACGAAGCTCAACCTCTTCCTGGGCGTGCCGAACCTGGCCGAGGGGCTGCTGCCGGATCACCTGCGCTACCTCGCGAGCTTCCTCGCCCGGCGGCCGATGAACCTGCTCTTCCCGGTCTCGGTGACACTCTCGACCGTGGTGGCCGGGCTCTTCGTGCAGAACGCGCTTGCCGCCGAGGCCGTGGCCTTCGAGGTCGCGGCCTTCACCTTCCTGGCGGCCCTGACCACGCTGGCCGTGCTGGAACACTGGTTCCTGGTCCTGCCTCTGCCGGTCGAGGCCTTGTGGGCCTGGAGCCTGCGGCAAAGCGGGGCCAAGCCGCCGTTACCCGAGCCGTCCCTGGCTCGGCTGGTCGTCACACGCTGATCGTCGTTCGGAGGGGAGCATGAACTACGAGGCCTTTTTCCGCGGCCAGCTCGACGGGATCCGCCAGGAAGGGCGCTACCGGGTCTTCGCCGATCTCGAGCGCTGTGCCGGGGACTTCCCCCGCGCCACCCTCCATCGCCACGGCCGCACCAGCGAGGTCACGGTCTGGTGCTCGAACGACTATCTGGGCATGGGCCAGAACAGGAACGTGCTCGCCGCCATGCACGAGGCGCTGGACCGCTGCGGTGCCGGGGCCGGCGGTACGCGCAACATCTCGGGCACCAACCACTATCACGTCCTGCTCGAGCGCGAGCTTGCCAGCCTGCACGGCAAGGAGGCGGCCCTCCTCTTCACCTCGGGCTACGTCTCGAACTGGGCGGCCCTGGGCACGCTGGCCTCGCAGCTGCCCGGCTGCATCGTGCTCTCGGACGCCAAGAACCACGCCTCGATGATCGAGGGCATCCGCCACAGCCGCGCCGAGCGGGTGATCTTCGCCCACAACGACCCCAAGGACCTCGACCGCAAGCTCTCCAGGCTCGACCGCACCCGGCCCAAGCTGGTGGCGTTCGAGAGCGTCTACTCGATGGACGGCGACGTGGCCCCGATCGCCGAGCTCTGCGACGTGGCCGACGCGCATGGTGCGATGACCTATCTCGACGAGGTCCATGCGGTGGGCCTCTACGGGCCGCGAGGGCGGCGGTGTGGCCGAGCGCGAGGGGCTCAGCCACCGGCTCACCGTGATCGAGGGCACGCTGGCCAAGGCCTTCGGGGTCATGGGCGGCTACATCGCGGCCTCGACGGCGTTGTGCGACTTCGTCCGCAGCTTCGCCTCGGGCTTCATCTTCACCACGGCCCTGCCGCCGGCCCTGGCCGCCGGTGCCCTGGCCAGCGTCCGCCATGTGCGGGCGACCCCGAGCCTGCGCCAGCGCCAGCAGGACCGGGTGGCGCTGGTGCGGCGGCGGCTGGACGCGCTGGGCATCCCCCATCTCGCCAACGGCAGCCACATCGTGCCGGTGATGGTGGGCGACGCGGTCCGCTGCAAACGGATCAGCGACGTCCTGCTCGACCAGCACGGCATCTACCTGCAGCCGATCAACTACCCGACCGTGCCGCGCGGCAGCGAGCGCCTGCGCCTGACGCCATCGCCGCTCCACACCGACGCCGACATCGACCACCTGATGGGGGCGCTTGCCGCGGTGTGGTCGGAGCAGCCGCTCAAGGAGGCCGCGTAGGACGCGGGCCTCACCCCCGCTCCGGGCGTGGAGGCGAGCCGGCTGGAGTCCAGCGCAGCCCGAGGTCCGCCAGGTGGGCCACCAGGGACCCGGCGAGGCACAAGGCGAGCCAGCCCCACCAGGCATCGACCAGGGCGGCGCGGACGGCCAGGAGCAGGCAGATCCCGGCCAGGAGGTTCGCCGCCAGCGGGGCAGGGGCCGGGCCCCGGCCGGTCCGTTGGCGATAGGCCGTGAGAGCGAGCCACTCCAGCACGGTCAGGGCCAGGATCAGGTCGACGATCCTGCCCGAGGCGAAAAGCCCGCTCATCCACCCGAATTCCCGCATCCGCCGGTATCGCCCGGGAACTGATTTGTCAGCCGAGCCTTACAGGAGAGGTGCCCGGCATGCTATCCACGCCCGTGACGGCGCGCCGCCCCGTCCTTTTTCGACTGCCCGCAAGCGCCCATGACCGCGATCAGCATCGCCCAGCCCGACGTCACCCTCCTCCTCGATCTGGACGGGGTGATCCGCAAGGCCACGCTCTCGGATACCGTGCCCGCGGCGAGCATGGACGCCTGGCTCGGCCGCCTTTGGCTCGACACCGTGGGCGAGGCCGGCAGCGAGCCGGTGCGGCGCATGGTCGAGGACGCGCGCCGGCAGGGCGTGTCGGGCTTCCAGCAGGTGGCACAGCGCTTCCCCGGCGGCCTCGAGCTGCCGATGGAGTACACGGCCGTCCGCCTGGGTGAGGACGGCCTGATCGCGATCGGCAAGAACCTGCAGGCGGTGGCCGACCTCCAGGCCCGGCTGATCGCCGCCCAGCAGGCGATGGAGCGCGACTACTGGAAGCTGCGCGAGATCGAATCCCGCTACCGGCTCCTGTTCGACGTCTCGAACGAGGCCGTGGTCCTGATCCGGGCCGCCGACCTCAAGGTGGTCGAGGCCAACCCCGCGGCGATCAGGGCCTTCGGCCTGAGCCCGGTCGGCCGCGACTTCCTGGCCGAGCTGGCCCCGCAGCACCGCGAGCCGTTCCAGGCCACGCTCGGGCGGGCGCGCGAGCAGGGCAAGGCGCCGGCCACCCTGATCCATCTGGGCCAGGACCGGCGGCCCTGGCTGGTGCGCGTCTCCCTGATGACGGGGGAGCACGGGCCGGTCTTCCTGCTCCAGCTCACCCCGGCGGGCGCCGTGCAGCCCGAGCCCGAGCGCGGCGATGCGGCCCTGGTCGAGCGCCTGATCGAGCGGGTGCCGGACGCGTTCGTGGTGCTGGACGCCGAGGGCGTGATCCTGCGCGCCAACCAGGCCTTCCTGGGTCTCGTCCAGGCCGCCAGCGAGGAGCATGTGCTGGGCGAGCGGCTCGGGCGCTGGCTCGACCGGCCGGGTGCGAACCTGCCGGTGCTGCTGGCCAACCTCCATCGTCACGGCAGCGTGCAGCGCTTCGTCACCACGCTCACGGGCGAGCTCGGCGAGACCGAGGTCGAGATCTCGGCCGCCGGCGACGTCGCCACCGAGCCGCAGCATGTAGCACTCGTGCTGCGCGACGTGGGCCCGGGCCCGCGGCTGCACCGGGCCGTGGGCCATGCCGGCCCGCTGGCCCGGCGCATCGGCCGGCAGCCTTTGCGGGATCTGGTGCGCGACACGGTGGCCACCGTCGAGCAGGACTATATCGAGGCCGCCCTCGACCTCACCAACGGCAACCGGACGGCAGCGGCCGAGCTTCTGGGCTTGAGCCGGCAAAGCCTCTACGCCAAGCTGGACCGCTATCGGCTCGACGGCGGGAATGGGGAGAATCCGACCGGCCGGAGCTGATGAACCCTTGAGGGGTCCGGCGTGCCTTCCTCCTCCAATCCGACACCTCCGTTCGGCGAGGCCGATCTTTCGAACTGCGAGCGGGAGCAGATTCAGCTCGCAGGCTCCATCCAGCCGCACGGCGCCCTCCTCGTGGTCCGCGAGCCCGACCAGGTGGTGGTTCAGGCGAGCGCCAATGCCGCCGCCTTCCTGGGCCTGGAGGGGGAGCTTCAGGGCCGTACCTTGAGCGACCTCGGGGGTGACCTCGCCTCCCGCATCCGGCCGCACTTGGGCGAGCCTCTGGATCACATCCCCGTGGCGGTCCGCTCCCGGCTCGGCTACGGGCACCAGCCCTTCGACTGCCTCTTCCATCGCCCGCCCGAGGGCGGGCTCGTGATCGAGCTCGAGCGGGCGGGACCGCCCTTCGACCTCACCCCGCAGATCGAGCGCGGCCTGGAGCGGATCCTGTCCTCCGGCTCGCTGCGGGCCCTGGCCGACGAGACCGCGGCACTCTTCAAGGAGCTCGCCGGCTACGACCGGGTGATGGTCTACCGCTTCGACGAGCACGGGCATGGCGAGGTCTTCGCCGAGGAGCGCCAGCCGGAGCTCGAGCCCTATCTCGGCAACCGCTACCCGGCCTCCGACATCCCGCAGATGGCCCGCCGCCTCTACGAGCGGAACCGGGTGCGGGTCCTGGGCGATGTCGCCTACGCGGCGGTGCCGCTCCGGCCCCGGCTGTCGCCGATCACCGGCCGCGACCTCGACATGTCCTTGTGCGGCCTGCGCAGCATGTCGCCCATCCACATCCAGTACCTGAAGAACATGGGGGTGGCGGCGACCCTCGTCTGCTCGCTCGTGACCGGCGGCCGCCTATGGGGCCTGATCGCCTGCCACCATTATGTCCCCCGCCTCCTGCACTACGAGGTCAGGGTGGCGTGCGAGCTCCTGGCCGAGGCGGTGGCGACCCGGATCGCCGCCCTGGAGAGCTTCCTCGAGGCCCAGGCCGAGCTCTCCGCCCGGCGCCTGGAGCAGCGCATGCTGCAGGCCATCGCCCGCCAGGGCGACTGGAAGTCCGCCCTCTTCGACAGCCCGGCCATGCTGCTGCAGCCGGTGGGGGCCAGCGGGGCCGCCGTCCTCTTCGAGGGCCAGGTCCTCACCGCCGGCGATGTGCCCGGCACCCAGCAGCTGCGCGAGATCGGCGCCTGGCTCGACACGCGGCCGCGGGAGCCCACCTTCGCCACGGCGTCCCTGGGCCTGGACGAGCCGGCCTTCGCGGCGCTGACGCCGATGGCGAGCGGGCTCCTGGCCAAGCCGCTCGCCACCGCGCCCGGCGAGTATCTGCTCTGGTTCCGGCCCGAGCAGGTCCGCACCGTGACCTGGGGCGGCGATCCGGCCAAGGCCGTGATCGTGGGCGACAGCCCGCAGGACCTCTCGCCGCGGCGCTCCTTCGCGCAGTGGCACCAGCTGGTGGAGGGGACGGCCGAGCGCTGGACCACGGCCGATCTGGCGGCGGCCCGGCTGATCGCCGAGACCGTCACCGACGTCATCCTCCAGTTCCGCTCGGTGCGGATGCTGATCGCCCAGGACCAGCTCGAGCATGTGAGCCGGCAGGTCCGCCTCTCCGAGCTGCCGGTGGTGGTGCTCGACCCCGGCGGCCGCATCCTGCTCACCAACGAGGCCTTCGAGCGGCTCCTGGGCACGACCCACCCGCATCTGCAGAGCGCCCAGGACCTGCCCGCCTTCTTCGCCGACCCGGCCCTGGTCCGCCGCAGCTTGCGCGAGCTGCTCTCGCAGCGCCGGACCTGGCGCGGCGAGGTCAGCCTGGTCACCGAGTCCGGCACCATGAAGCCGTTCCTGGTCCGCGCCGATCCTGTGCTCGCCACCCCGGACCGGCTCCTGGGCTTCGTCCTGCTGTTCAACGATCTCACCGGCCGCCGCACGGCCGACGTGGCCCGGCGCCGCTTCCAGCAGGGCATCGTCGACCGCAACCGGTTGATGGGCGCGCAGCTCGATTCCCGGGCCAACCTCGCCTACCGCGATCTCTTCTCCTCGGTGCTGGCCAATGCCGAGCTCGCCGCACTCGAGATCACCGACGGCTCCGACCTCACCCGGATGCCGGCCATGCTGGAGAGCGTGCGCACCTCCGTCACCCGCGCGGCCGAGCTCCTGGAGCACCTCATCTGGTACGGGGCGCAGGACGGGGAGGGCGGCTGAGGGCCTCAGCGCCCTTGCGCGTAGCTCCGGTAGGCGTGGTGGACGAGGCCGATATGGTCGCGCATGGCCTGGGCCGCGAGCTCGCGGTCGCCGGCGATGATCGCCTTCACGACCTGCTCGTGCTCCTTGTGGGAGAGGTCGAGCCGGCCGCTGGCGCGGAACTGGGCGCGGCGGAAGGGGGCCACGCGCAGCCGGGTCATCGCCGTGATCTCGGCCAGGTAGCTGTTGTGCGTGCCGGCGTAGATCGCACCGTGGAAGCTCTCGTTGGCCTCGTGGTAGCGCAAGGGATCGCCGCGCCTGGCGATGGTGCCAAGGGCCTTGTGCAGCCGCTCGAGGTCGCGCCGCTCGGTTGCGGTCATGTGCAGGGCCGAGAGCCCGGCGCACAGCGCCTCGAGCTCGGCCATGACCTCGAACATGCCCTGCAGCTCCTGCGGCGTGGGCAGGGCCACGACCGCACCGCGATGCGGGCGCACCTGGACCAGACCCACGGCGGAGAGCTGGCGGATCGCCTCGCGGATGGGCGTGCGCGAGACGCCGAAGCGGCGGGCGAACAGGGCCTCGTCGAGCGGCGTGCCGGGCTCGAGCGCCCCGCTGACGATCTCGTCCGCCAGCTGGTGGCGCAGCATGTCGGTGCGCGTGCCACGCTTGGGCACCGCCGCCGCCGTGCCGTCGGTGGCCGGGGGAAGGTCGCTCAGCACGTTTGACCCGATCTTCTGCGGTCCTGCGACGGAGGACCGGACGCAACCTACCTGCAACGGCCGGTGCCGCGGAAGGTGGCGCAGGCGCTCAGGGCGTTTTCAGCCAGGCTGAACACGCCCTGAGCCTTCCTCGTGCCTACCGGCCTTCGGCCTGCTTGAGGCTGCACTTCCACGCTCGGCGTGAAAGTGCTCTAGAGCGGCGGGTGCGGGATCGCCGCCAGGAGCTCGCGCGTGTAGGCGGCGGCCGGGCTGGAGAGCACCGTCCCCGGTCGGCCCCTGCTCCACGATCCGGCCCGAGCGCATCACGATCACCCGGTCGCAGAGCAGCCGGACCACGTGCAGGTCGTGGCTGACGAAGATGTAGCTCATGCCCAGCTCGGCCTTGAGGTCGGCCAGGAGGTTGAGCACGACCGCCTGGACCGAGACGTCGAGGGCCGCCGTGGGCTCGTCCAGGATGACGAGGTCCGGGTTGAGCGCGATCGCGCGGGCGATGCCGACACGGGCCTTCTGCCCGCCCGAGAGCTGGTGCGGGAAGCGGTCGAGCAGGTCGACCGGCAGGCCCACCTGCCGGGCCAGGGTCTCGCAGCGGGCACGCAGGGCGTCGCGGCTGGTGTCCGCACCGAGGCGGAGGATGGGGTCGGCGATCGCCCGCTCGGCCGTGAAGCGCGGGTTGAGGCTGTCGGTCGGGTCCTGGAACACCATCTGGATGCGGCGGCGCAGCGGCAGCCTCGCGAACCTGCTGGCCGGGATGGCGCCGATATCCTCGCCGTCGAACAGGATGCGGCCGGAGGTGGGGTCGAGCAGGCGGGTGATCATGGCGGAGGTCGTGGACTTGCCGCAGCCCGACTCGCCCACCAGGCCCAGCGTCTCGCCGCGGCCGACCGTGAAGCTGATCCCGTCCACGGCCCGGAACGGCGCCGCGTCGGCGGCCTTGCCGTTGCGCAGCACCTTGCCCAGCACGCCACCGCCCTGGCGCGGGTACTCCTTCACCAGGTTCTCGACCACCATCAACGGGTCGCTTGCGGGTGCGGTGCGGGCCACGTGTGCCGGTGCCGCCCCTTCGGGAAGCAGGCCGCGCAGGTCGATGCCGTCGCGCGGCGTCGCCCGCATCAGCTTCTTCGTGTAGGCGTGGGCAGGGGCCTTGAAGATCGCCGCGGACGAGGCGGTCTCGACCACCTTGCCCCGCTCCATCACCACCACCCGGTCGCAGTAGGTGGCGGCCAGGCCCAGATCGTGGGTGATGAGGATGGTCGACATGCCGCGCTCGCGGGTGAGGTCGACGACCAGGTCCATGACCGCCTTCTGCGTGGTCACGTCGAGGCCGGTGGTGGGCTCGTCGGCGATCAGGAGCTGCGGGCGGCAGCACAAGGCGAGGGCGATGACGATCCGCTGGCACATGCCGCCTGAGAGCTCGAACGGGTAGGCGTGGTAGCGCTCCTCGGGCCTGGCGATGCGCACGGTCTCCAGGACCTTGATCGCCTTGGCCTTCACGTTGTCGGGCTGGGCCTGGGCGTGCTGGAGGAGCACGTCCTCGATCTGCCGGCCCACCTTGCGGATCGGGTTCAGGGCCGCGCGCGGGTTCTGGAAGATCATCGACATCTCGCGGCCGCGCAGGTCGGCCATCTGGGCCTCCCCCGCCTTGCCGACATCGAGGCCGGAGAAGGCGATGGTCCCCTCGGCGATCCGGCCCGCGGCATCCAGGATCCGCATCACGGTGAACGAGGTCACCGACTTGCCGGAGCCCGATTCGCCGACGATGCCCACCGTCTCGCCCTTGGCGACGGTGAGGCTCACCTTCTCGACCGCGCGGACGGTGCCACGGCGGGTCTTGAACTCGACGGTGAGGTCGCGGACCTGGAGCAGCGGCCCATGGGCGCGTTCGGTCATGGCTTGGCCCCCTCAGGTGCGGCGCTGGGGATCGACGATGTCGCGCAGGCCGTCGCCCAGGAGGTTGAAGCAGAAGACGGCGAACATCAGGGCCAGGCCCGGGAAGAAGGCGATCCACCATTCGCCCGAGACGATGAACCCGGCCCCCTCGGCCACCATGATGCCCCACTCGGCCATGGGCGGGCGGACGCCCAGGCCGATGAAGGAGAGGCCGGCGGCGTTGAGGATCGCGTAGCCCATGGTGAGCGACATCTGGACCATCATGATCGGCATGATGTTGGGCAGGATCTGGGTCAGCAGGATGCGGAACTCGCCGTTGCCGGTGAGGCGGGCGGCCTGCACGAAGCCGGCATTGCGGCGGACATTGGCCTCGGCACTGGCGACGCGGGCGTAGAGCGGGAAGTTGATGATGGCGGTGGCGATGACGATGTTGGTCACCGTGTTGCCCAGGGCCGCCACGATGCCCATGGCGAGCACGAAGAGCGGGAAGGCCATGATGGTGTCGGCGAGCCGGCCCACGATCCGCGCGGTCCAGCCGCCGAAATAGCCGGCGGCGATCCCGGCAAGGCCGCCCAGCGCGAAGACCAGGGCCACCGAGAACACGGCGATGCCGAGGTCGAGGCGGGTGGCGGAGATGACCCGGCTCAGGATGTCACGGCCGAGCTGGTCGGTGCCGAACCAGTGTGCGGCCGTAGGCGGCTGCAGGGCCGCCATGGTGTCGCTGGCCAGCGGGTCGTAGGGGCTGATCAAGGGCCCGAGGAGGGCGCAGAGGACGAGCAGCAGGAACATGACGAAGGCGAGCCCGGTGACCGGGTTCTCGCCCACGACATAGGCCGTGTGCCGGAGCGTGGCGCCGAGGCCCGAGGCGGCACGGGGCGGGATGGCAGCGGACGTGCTCATGCCTTGGTCCTCACCCTTCCATCCTGACCCGGGGTCGATGACGCCGTAGAGCAGGTCGATCACGAGGTTGAGGGCGACGTAGAGGATCGCCATGGTGAGCACGAAGCCCTGCACCGGGGCGAAGTCGGACTGGAGCAGGGCCTCCACGGCATAGGACCCGATGCCCGGCCAGGCGAAGACCTTCTCGACCAGCACGTTGGCACCCAGGAGGAACGAGAACACCATGCCCAGCGTGGTGACGACCGGCAGCATCGCGTTGCGGAACGCGTAGGTGACGATGATGGTCCAGGGTGCGAGACCGCTGGCCTTGGCCGTGCGCACGAAGTCCGAGGCCAGGGCCTGGAGCATCGAGGCCCGGGTCATCCGGGCGATGGGGGCAAGGGCGAAGATGCCCAGCGTCAGTGCCGGGACGACGAGCTGGGCCAGGGCCGCCCGGAAGGTGTCGAGGTCCAGCGCGATCAGGCTGTCGACCAGGTAGAAGCCCGTCACCTCCTCCGGCGGCGAGTAGAAGACGTCGAGGCGCCCGAGCGGGGCCGGGGCCCAGCCCAGGAGGAAGTAGAGGGCATAGACCAGCAGGAGGCCGGTGAAGAAGACCGGCAGGGAGACGCCGGCGGTGACCACGACCCGGCAGAGATGATCGATCCAGGAGCCCTGCCGGACCGCGGCCAGGATGCCCAGCGGCACCGCGATCAGCATGGCGACGACGAGGCCCAGGAGGGTGAGCTCGGCCGAGGCCGGGAGGCGGGTGCGGATCTCGTCCCAGACCGGCTGGCCGGTCGAGAGCGAGGTGCCGAGATCGCCGGTGGCGAGGTCGCCGACATAGGTGAGGAACTGCTGCAGCAGCGGCCGGTCGAGGCCGAGCTGGGCCCTGACCTGCTCGATCGCCTCGGGCGTGGCGGCGGGGCCGGCGAAATAGGCCGCCGTGTCGCCCGGCAGCACGCGGGTGAGCAGGAAGGTGACGATCACGACCCCGATCAGGCTCGGGATCGCGGTGCCGAGGCGGCCGAGGATCCTTTGCATGACCGGTCTCAGCCCTTCACGAGGGCGCGGTAGTCGAGCCGGCGGTGGAACCAGTACTGGTAGCCCGTCACGTTCTTCTGCATCGCGACATTGACGTAGGGCTGGTAGAGCGGGATCCGGGGCACGTCGGCGAAGGCGAGGTCGACAAAGCCGCGCACGTCGTTCTCGTAGCAGCACGTCGCCACGCGGCAGCGCGCGCGCCCGTCGATCAGCTTGTCCATCGCCGGCGACTGGTAGCTCATGGTGTTGAACACGGAATTGTTGCCGTGATAGCACCAGAAGAAGAAGTATTCGGGATAGTCGAGCCAGCCCGAGAACACGTTGGTGTAGAGCGGCATCACCTTCTTGTTGAGCTCGGTGCGCCAGTTGGCGCCCGGGATCTTGTTGATCGTGGTCGTGATGCCGATCTGGGCCAGCTCTCCTGGGTCAGCACGCACAAGGGCTCGTTGACGCCGGCAAAGCCGAGGTCGAAGGAGATCGTGGTCTCGAAGCCGTCGGGGTAGCCGGCCTCGGTCAGGAGCTGCTTGGCCCGGGCGAGGTCGGTGGTGAACTTGCTGGGCTGCGGCCAGGCCACCTGGGTCGGCGCATCGCCGTCGGCGCCGAACATCGGCTTGGCGAGCCCGAACAGCACCGCGTCCATGATCTTCTGGTAGGGGATGGCGTAGGCCACCGCTTCGCGCACCTTCGGGTTGTCGAAGGGCGGCTTGGTGACGTTCATCCCGATATACTGGATGCCGTTCGAGTAGGGCGTGGAGATGATGGTGATCTTGCCCGCGTCCTTGAGCTGGACGAAGTCCTTGTTCGGCAGGTCGTAGGAGATGTCGGCGTCGCCGCGCTCGAGGAGGGCCCGCCGGTTGCCGGCCTGCGGCACCATCCGCCAGACGATCCGCTTCACCTTGGGCAGGGGCCCGCCCTTCCAGGCGTCGTTGCGCTCCATCAGCACCTCGGTGCCGGGCGTCCACTTGGCGACCCGGTAGGCGCCGCTGCCGGCCGTCTTCTGCTTGGTGTACTCCAGGCCCCAGGGGTCGTTGGCGGTGGCGTTCTTCTGCACCAGGCCCGAGTTGACGATGCAGGGCACGATCACCGCGAGGTCGGGGACGGTGAGCCGATCCTTGCGCAGGAAGTCGACCCGCACCGTGTGGTCGTCGAGGACCACGAACTGCTCGGGCTTCTCGAGGCTGCCGGCCTTCATCTGGAAGGTGGGGAAGCCGCCCACCGAGACGGCGCGGTCGAGGGACCACTTCACGTCCCTGGCGGTGACCGGCGTCCCGTCGTGGAAGGTGGCGTCCTTCCTGAGCTTGAAGGTCACCGACATGTCGCCCACCGCCATGTCCTCGGCGAGCTCGGGCTTGAGCTTGTCGCGCTCGTAGCGGCCGGTGCCGTCCGGGAGCTGGCTCACCTCGTGGGTGATCAGCCGGTCGTAGCAGTTCCAGGACACCTCGTAGCCCGGCACGTTGGTGCCGACACCGTGGATGTCGATGTTGTTGGGTCCGCTCTCGGAGACGATCAGCAGCGTCTCGGCCCTTCCTTGTGCCCGCGCCGGCGACCAGACGGCGGGTGCCGCAACCCCCGACCCGGCGGCAAGGGCCGCCGCGGAAGCGGACTTGAGAAGGGCTCGACGTTTCATGGCGATGCGTCCCGACAGGCTGGGCAACGGCGCGGCAGCACCTGCCGGGAAGGGTCAAGCACATTCGGTGCCAGACGGTCGGTGCAGGGCTAATACTCTTGCAGACAACGGATTTCGCTCCGGTGCCCAGCAAATCGGCGGCTCACTTGCATACACGTTGCATGCAGCAGTGGCAGCGATGCCCAGATTCCACGCACCTGCACCGCTCTACCAGCCGGTTCCGTTGCCGCGGCCGTTGGTGGAGGATGAGCTCCACGGCAGGCGCAAGCTCCGATGCGGCTCGACCACCAACTGGAGGGTAGACCTTTGGGCACCATCACGACCAAGGACGGCACGGAGATCTTCTACAAGGACTGGGGCACGGGCCAGCCGATCGTCTTCCATCACGGCTGGCCGCTCAGCGCCGACGACTGGGACAACCAGATGCTCTTCTTCCTGGAGAAGGGCTACCGGGTGATCGCGCACGACCGGCGCGGCCATGGCAGGTCGACCCAGACGGACACGGGCAACGAGATGGACACCTACGCCGCCGACGTGGCCGAGCTGGCGGCGGCACTCGACCTCAAGGACGCGATCCATGTCGGCCATTCGACGGGCGGCGGCGAGGCCACGCGCTACGTGGCCCGGCACGGCAAGGGGCGGGTGGCCAAGGCGGTGCTGATCGGGGCGGTGCCGCCGGTGATGGTGAAGTCGGAGAAGAATCCCGGCGGCCTGCCGCTCGAGGTGTTCGACGGGTTCCGCGCCGCCCAGGCCGCCAACCGGGCGCAGTTCTTCCTCGATGTGCCGAGCGGGCCGTTCTACGGCTACAACCGCGAGGGGGCCAAGGTCTCGCAAGGCGTCATCCGCAACTGGTGGCGCCAAGCGATGATGGGCGGGCACAAGGCGCAGTACGACTGCATCAAGGCCTTCTCGGAGACCGACTTCACCGAGGACCTGAAGCAGATCGACGTGCCGGTCCACTTCATGCACGGCAGCGACGACCAGATCGTCCCCATCGCCGACTCCGCGCCCCTGGCGGTGAAGCTGGTCAAGAACGGCACGCTCAAGGTCTACGAAGGCCTGCCGCACGGCATGTGCACCACGCACCCGGAGGTCATCAACCCCGACCTCCTCGCCTTCATCCAAAGCTGACGGGCAGGGGCGGGCGACAGCTCCGCTCGCCCCTGCAACCGGGAAGAGTGCATGGCACGCGAGGCGACGCGGGCGATCCGGCAGGAGCGCCAGCACCGGCTGGAGCGGGCGGGGTAGGGCCCGTCAGGGCGCCCGCGCGCGGGGCGTGGGTTGCTCGTCGGGGGCCGCGTTCTTCAGCAGCAGCAGGGCCTCGATGGCGCGGCTCTGGTAGTCGCTGAGGACCGGGGTCGAGGAAGGGCGAGGTGAGCGGCGCTGCCGCTGCGGCGGCTCCGGGGCCGCCTCCTCCATGGGAGGAGTTTCGTCCGCCGCCACAGCGGCGTGAACCGCCGCATGCTCCTGCTGCAGCTCGCCGCGCAGGCGGCTCTCCACCCGCTGCATCGTGCGCAGCTCAGGGTCGTCGGACGGGCGAGGCGCGCGCGGCGAGGGGCTGGGCGTGCGCGGTGCGGGTGCCGGCTGGGCGGCACGCCTGTCGGCGGCGATCACGCCGTCGGCCAGGGTCCGGGCCGGGTCCTTGCCCATGCGCTCCTGGAGCAGGATGAACATGGCCACCCGCACGTCGCCCAGTGCTGTCGCCTCCATCAGCAGGTGGCGGGCGAGCTGGGTGAGGATGCGGCGCTGCTCGTCCTCGGGCATGGCGTGCAGGGTGTTGTAGCCGTCGATGAGGGCCTTGAACTCGGGCTCGGCGACGAGGGTCTCGACGTCGGCCGGGACCATGCCCTCCAGCCGTGCCACCTGCTTGGGCGTGAGGCCCATGGAGAGCTTCTGGCCCATGCGGCGGTCGCGGGCCGTGACCCGGGCGAAGGGGCGGTTCAGGCCCTTGCGGGTGGCGTAGTGGGCGGTGGCGAGCATCGGGCGCATGGCGGACGGATAGCGGAACTTCGGACTGAAATCAAGGAATATGAGCCTATTCCCACGCGCTGGAAGGATCACGACGCCTACAACAAGGCACTCGAGCGGCTGCCGCGCGATCTGCGGGTCGAGCAGATATTGCCAAGCGGGTGACACATTTTCTGACAAAGCGGGCTGCGCCGTGGCGACCGTGACCATGGGATGCGTGGGCGTAGGTTTTCGCTCGTCCTTACCTGCCCAGGATTCCACCCGCGGCAAGGTGATGGCGAAGATGCGGGCGGGAGAGCCCATGGCCATGGCGGCCTGATCGCGGCCCTCAGAGCGAGAGGTCGAGCAGCCTGCCCTCGAAGAGGCGGTCGCGGGAGCCCGCGAGGTGGCGGCGCATCGTGTCGCGCGCGGTCTCGGCGTCGCGGCGGGTGAGGGCGTCGACGATTCCCTGGTGCTCGGTGAAGACGCGGTCGAGGGCCGGGTCGGGGCCCATGAGCGAGAGGCCGTGCAGCTTCATGCCGACGGCGATGTGCTCCTGGAGGGCCCGCATCGAGGAGGCGAAGTAGTGGTTGTTCGAGGCCTTGGCGACCGCGAGGTGGAAGGCGAAGTCGGCGTCCTCGCGATGGCGGTGGTGCGCGGTGGCCTCGCGCAAGGCGGCCAGGGCCTGCTCGATCTCGGCCAGGGCCGCCTCGTTCGCGCGGTGCGCGGCGTGGAAGGCGGCCTCGGGCTCGATCGTCAGGCGGAACTCGTAGCAGCGCTGGATGTCGGCGATCGTGCCGACCGGGGCGAAGCCCAGGACCGGCTGGTCGTTCTGGACGTTGACGAAGCTGCCGGCCCCCTGGCGCGAGTAGATCAGCCCGTCCCGCCGCAGCCGGTCGAGGGCACTGCGCACCACCGGCCGTGAGACCTCGAACTGGCGTGCCAGGTCGTGCTCGCCCGGCAGCTTGAAGTGCTGCTGGTACTCGCCGCTCGAGATCCGGCTGAACAGCTGGTGGTAGACATAGTCGCTCAAGGTGGTGGTGCGCGCACCGTCCTCGCCGTTCGTGCGGGCGGGCTCCAGGGGAGCGTTCATCGTCGGCCGGGCCTTGCCTCGCGGGCGGTCATGAACCCGAGCCTAGAGCATCACTGACAAGATGACAACATTGTAGCCCTCAGCCCTCGCGCAGCGGGCGCAGCAGGTCGAGGAGCGCCGTCTCGGCGCCGAAGCCGCCGGACTTGGTGACCAGCGTCACCCCGTCCGGCAGGCGCGACCAGGGGATGCCCGGGCGCGGCCTCGCCGCCGACCTCGAGCACATGGCAGTCGAGCTGCTCCAGCACGCCGGCCGCGGTGTCGCCGCCGGTGGCGAGGATGGTGCGCGGGCGCAGCATCGCCATCCAGGCCACGGCGGCGGCGGCGAACCGCGCCGCCGCCGTCTCGCCGTCGTCGGCACCCGGGACCGAGCGCAGGACCGTGACCGGTGCCGATGCTGCCGGCGGCGGGGGCAGGTGGCCCGCCGGTGCTTCCACGATCGTGCCGAGGCCGGCACGGGCGAGTGCCGCCACCTGGGCCGCGGTCGCCGGGTCCTGCGAGCCGACGAGGATGAGGGCCGGTGCCTCCGGGGCGAAGCCCGCACCCGGCCCCGCCTGCCGGCCCAGCCGCCCGGCCAGGGCCGTGGCGAGGCCGTGCGCACCCACGGCAAGGGCCCGGCCGGGGCTGGCGATCCAGGAGGCGGCCACGCGGTCCAGCTCCTCGGCACTGCGCCCGTCCGGCACCTCGAGCCGCAGCCCGGCCGCCAGGGCCGCTGCCAGCCGCTCGCGCACGCCGATCCCCTGTGCCTCCACGCCGGCACCGCGGATGGCGCCATCGGCGACGATACGCCCCTGCGACGGCACCGCCGGTGCCACGAGCAGCGCCTCGACCCCAAGCACGCGCGCAATAGCTTCAGCCTCCGGGCCTGCATTGCCGCGAAGTCGGGAGTCGACCTTCTTGAGCAGCAACTGGGCGCCTGCTGCCAGGCATTGGCGTGCCGCCTCTGCCGCTACTGCGGCGGCGGCCTCGGGTGCCAGATGCCTGCTCAGCGTGTTCACCGCGACCACGGCGGCACCGCTGGCCAGGGCCGCCTCGAGCCCGTCGGGCCCGAGCGCCACCACCGCCCGCAGGCCGCGGCCGGCGAAGGGGGCAGCACTGTCGAGGGCTCCCGTGAGGTCGTCGGCGATGATCGCGAGCGTCGGGTTCATGGCAGCCCCCGTTCCGTGCCTGGTGCGCGCTCAGGAGAGAAAAATGCGCCGGACTTGTCAAGACACTTGTCAAACATGTTTACAGGCAGTATGACAGCCTTCGACTGAGGAGAGCAGCAGAGGCGGTTCGCCCGCTACAAGTTAGCATCTCTGCCGTCGCAGGCGCTGAGGGAGGCAAGACGAGCAATGGGCGATCTCTACCCGAAAGGTGTGTTCTGCGCCGCGCTGACGCCGGTCGGCGAAGACCTGTCGCCGGACGTGCCGGCCCTGGCACGGCATTGCCGGTGGCTGATCGAGCAGGGTTGCGACGGCGTGGCGCTGCTCGGCACCACGGGCGAGGCCAACTCCTTCTCCGCAGCACAGCGGATGCGGCTCCTGGAGGGCGTGATCGAGGCCGGGGTTCCGGCCCAGCGCCTGCTGCCGGGGACGGGGTGTGCGGCACTCGCCGACACGGTGGAGCTCACCCGCCATGCGGCCAGCACCGGTGTCGCCGGCGTCGTGCTGCTGCCGCCCTTCTATTACAAGGATGTCACCGTCGATGGCCTCGCCGCCTCCTACGAGGCGGTGATCGAGCGGGTGGCCGACCCGCGGCTCAAGGTCGTCCTCTACCACATTCCGCCCATCGCCCAGGTGCCGCTGCCGATGGCGCTGATCGAGCGCCTGCGCGAACGCCACCCCGAGACGGTCGTCGGCATCAAGGACAGCGGCGGCGACCTCGCCCACATGGTCGAGCTGGTGCGGCGTTTCCCGGGGCTCTCGGTCCTGGCCGGCGCCGACCCGCTGATGCTGCCGCTGCTGCGCGAGGGCGGCGCCGGCTGCATCACCGCCACCTCCAATATCGGTGCGGCCGAGCTCGCCACCATTTATGCCCACTGGCGCGACCCGGCCCGGCAGGACGAGGTCGAGACCGCCCAGGCCCGGATCAGCGAGCTCAGGGCCCGGGTCTCGCGCTGGCCGCAGATCGCGGCGCTCAAGGCGGCGACGGCCCTGCGTCTGGGCGAGCCCGGCTGGGGGAGGATGGTCCCGCCGCTCATGCCGCTGACCGCGGCCGAGCGGGAGGCCTTGCGCGAGGCGATGGCCGCACCCCTGCCGGGGGCAGGTCACGGCAGCAGGAGCGAGTGAGGACCCATGCGACCGCATCTGGCCATCACCATGGGCGACCCGGCCGGGGTCGGCCCTGAGATCATCGTCAAGGCGTGCGAGCGGCTGCGCCCCCGCCTGGAGGCGGGCGAGCTGAGGCTGCTGGTGATCGGGAGCTGCCCGGCGCTGCGGGCGGCGTGCCGGCAGCTGGGGGTCGGCACCGAGATCCCGGAGGTCGCGGAAGGGGCGGACTGGCCGGCGCTGGCCTGCCTGCAGGCGGCGCCGGAGGGGGAGCCGATCCTGCCCGGCGTGCTCTCGGCCGAGGGCGGCAGGTTCGCCTATGCCGCGATCGAGCGCGGGGTCCGGCTGGCACAAGCAGGGCGGGTGCAGGGGATCGTGACCGCACCGCTCAACAAGGAGGCCCTGAACAAGGCCGGCCACCACTATGCCGGCCATACCGAGATGCTGGCGGACCTCACCGGCGTGAAGGGCTCGGTGATGATGCTGGCGCACGGCAACATGCGCGTCAGCCATGTCAGCACGCACGTGGCGCTGGAGGACGTGCCGAAGCGGCTGACCCCGGAGCGGCTGCGCCTCGTCATCGACCTCACCCACGAGGCCTTGCGCGACCTCGGCGTGGAGCGGGCGCGGATCGCGGTCGCGGCCTTGAACCCGCATGCCGGCGAGGGCGGCCTGTTCGGGCGGCAGGACATCGACATCAGCCAGCCCACGATCGAGCGCGCCTGTGCCGACGGGCTCGACGTGGTGGGCCCGGTCCCGGGCGACACCGTGTTCGTGAAGCTGCGCGCCGGCCAGTACGACGCCGTGATCGCCATGTACCACGACCAGGGCCACATCCCGGTCAAGCTCCTGGGCTTCAACGTCGACCCCGCCACCGGCCGCTGGGAGGCGCTCTCGGGCGTCAACGTCACCCTGGGCCTGCCGATCATCCGCACCTCGGTCGACCACGGCACCGCCTTCGACATCGCGGGCAAGGGCATCGCCAACGAGCTCAGCCTGATCGAGGCCATCGAGCTCGCCGAGCAGCTGGCGGCGGCCCGGCTGGCGCGGGCCTGAGGAAAGGAACGAGCCGATGAACGAGCTCCTGCGCCCGATCGAGATCCAGCGCCCGCCCGTGATCGAGTTCGGCCCGGGCGTGGCGGCCGCGGCCGGCCGCTGGGCCGCGGCCCAGGGCTTCCGCCGCCCGCTGGTGGTGGCCGACGCCTTCAACGCGCAGCGGGTGGCGGTGCTGGGGCTCCAGGGCGAGGTCGCCGTCTTCGGCGAGGTCGAGCCCGAGCCCAGCGTGCCCAACCTCGAGCGGCTGCTGGCGCTGGCCGAACGCGTGCGGCCGGACGTCGTCGTCGGCTTCGGCGGCGGCAGTGCCATGGATCTGGCCAAGCTCGCGGCCGTGCTCCCGGGCAGCGGGCAGGGGATCGCGGACGTGGTCGGGCCGGAGCGGGTGAAAAGGCGGGCCAGCGCGCTCGTCCAGGTCCCGACCACCTCGGGCACCGGCAGCGAGGCCGGGACGCGCGCCCTGGTCACCGATCCGGCGACCCACAACAAGCTCGCGGTGCAGAGCCGGCACATGCTGGCCGACCTCGCGGCCGTGGACCCCGAGCTGACGCTGACCGTGCCGCGTGCGGTCACCGCCGCCACCGGCGTGGACGCGCTGGCGCACTGTGCCGAGGCCTTCACCAGCCGCAAGGCGCATCCCCTGATCGACGTCTACGCACTGGAGGGCATCCGCCTCGTCGGCCGCCATCTCGCCCGTGCCGTGGAGGACGGCGGCGACCTCGAGGCGCGCGCGGGGCTGTCGCTGGCCTCGCTCTACGGCGGCTTCTGCCTGGGGCCGGTGAACACCACGGCCGGCCATGCGGTCGCCTATCCCTTGGGTACCCGCCACCGCATCCCGCACGGGCACGCCTGTGCCGTGATCTTCCCGCACACGCTGGCCTTCAACGCCCCGGCGGTGCCGGAGCGGACGGCGCTGATCCTGGATGCCCTGGGCCTGCCGGGGGTGACCGGGGAGAGTGCCGTGCGCGAGGCGGCACACGGCTTCTGCGCCCGGCTCGGCATCGAGATGCGGCTCGGGCGGCTTGGGCGTGCCGGAGGGCGATCTCGCCGCCATGGCGGGGGAGGCGCACGCCATCCGCCGCCTGCTCGACAACAACCCCCGCGACCTCAGCCGCGAGCAGATCCTGGCCCTCTATCAGGCCGCCTACTGAGCGCCGAGGAAGGACAAGGCACCATGTCGGAGACTACAGGCCCGGTCGAGTGGCCGGAAACCCTGGCCCCTGTGCCGGACGACCCTGCGCGGACCGGGGCCTTCCTGCCCAGGCCCTGCGTGCAGAGCCACGCCTCCTTCCTGATGGAGCTGCCGGGCGGCGACCTGGGCTGCGTCTGGTTCGGCGGCACGCAGGAGGGGGTGCCGGACATCTCGGTCTACTTCTCGCGCCTCGCACCCGGTGCCAAGCACTGGTCCGACCCGGTGCGGCTCTCGGACGACCCGACCCGGTCCGAGCAGAACCCGCTTTTGTTCCCGGCCCCGGACGGCAAGCTGTGGCTGCTCTGGACGGCCCAGATCTCGGGCCACCAGGACACCGCGATCGTGCGCCGCCGCATCTCCGCCGACGATGGCAGGAGCTGGGGGCCGATCGAGACGCTCTTCGACCAGCAGGAGGGCTCCGGCATCTTCATCCGCCAGCCGATCGTGGTGCTGGAGGGTGGCGAGTGGCTGCTGCCCGTCTTCCGCTGCAAGACCCCGGCCTCGGGTGCCTGGACCGGCAACGAGGACACGAGTGCCGTCATGATCTCCGCCGACCAGGGCCGGAGCTGGACGGAGCACGCGGTGCCGGAGAGCACGGGCCTCGTGCACATGAACGTGCTGGATCTCCGCAACGGCAGCCTCGTCGCCTTCTTCCGCAGCCGCTGGGCCGACAACGTCTATGCGAGCCGCTCCACGGACGGCGGCCGCAGCTGGACGGCACCGGTGCCGACGGAGCTGCCGAACAACAACTCCTCCATCCAGGCGGTGCGGCTCGAGAACGGCCACCTCGCCATGGTCTTCAACCAGTCGAGTGCCGCCGACGCCACCGACCGGCGGCTCTCGCTCTACGACGACCTCGAGGATGAGACGGCACCCGCCCCGGTCGCCACCGGCCAACGCAGCGCCTTCTGGGGAGCACCGCGGGCACCGATGACGCTCGCCATCTCCGCGGACGAGGGGCGGACCTGGCCGCACCGCCGGGACCTCGAGGTCGGCGACGGCTACTGCATGACCAACAACTCGAAGGAGGGGCTGAACCGCGAGTTCTCCTATCCTTCGATCCGGCAGACCTCGGACGGGCAGCTCTGCATCACCTACACCTACTGGCGCCGGGCGATCAAATTCGCCCGCGTCCCTGTGGACTGGGTGCTGAGCCCCGCCTCCTGACCGGCGCCGCTGCGCCGCTCCCGACATCATCCATCACCTGATCCGGCAGCCCTAGAGCGGCCGGTCCTGACGAGGAGGAACGTGATGCGCAGACGCGAGCTGATGACGACGGCCGCGGCCGGAGCCCTGGGGCTGCTCGCCGCCCCGGCGGTCCGGGCCCAGGCTGCCTGGCCCAAGGCCCAGCCGGTCAAGGTCATCTGCCCCTGGCCGCCCGGTGCCGCCAACGACTCGCTGGCCCGGCTGCTGGCGGATCGGCTGGAGAAGAAGCTGGGGGCCACGGCCGTGGTCGAGAACCGCACCGGCGGCTCCGGGCTGATCGGCACCAGTGCCGTGCTCCAGGCCGAGCCCGACGGCTACACGCTGCTGGCCTCGGCCTTCAACACGGCCGTGATGCCGCTCGTGCTGAAGAGTGCGAAGTTCGACCCCGAGAAGGACCTCGAGGTGATGGCCCGCACCGCACGGGCGCCGCTCGTCATGGTGGTCAGCACCAACCGCCCGGAGCGCAGCGTGGCCGAGGTGGTGGCCGCGGCCAAGGCCAGCCCCAGCGAGTGGAACATCGCCATCTCCTCCTTGGGATCCGCCGGGCACCTGGCCACGATCGAGTTCAACCGCCGCACCGGTGCGAACCTCAACATGGTGACCTATCGCGGCACCCAGCCGGCACTCACCGATCTCATGGGCGGCAGCGTCGAGCTCCTGATCGACCCCAGCTTCGCGCTCCTGCCGGCAGCCGCGGGCGGCAAGGCGCATGCGCTGGCGATCGCCACCGCCGAGCGCTCCGCCCTGGCGCCGGACCTGCCCACCATGGCCGAGGCCGGGCTGCCGGGCTACGAGTTCCAGTCCTGGTACGGCGTGTGGGCGCCCAAGGGCACGCCCGCCGACATCTGCCAGCAGGTGAACGCGCTGATGCAGGAGACGATGCGCGACCCCGCCGTGGTGGAGCGCCTGAAGGGCCAGCTCCTGGAGCCGGTGACCGAGAGCATCGAGGACACGCGGCGGTTCATCGGCTCCGAGATCAGCCGTGCCACCGAGCTGCTCCGCAGCATCGACTACCAGCCGGAGTGACGCCCGCCATGCCAGGAGCACACGTGGGAGGTGCCGGCCACGCGGTCGTCACCGGGGCGAGCTCCGGCATCGGTGCCGCCATCGCGGCCCGCCTCTTGCGCGAGGGCTGGACCGTGACCGGCCTCAGCCGCACCGCACCTGCGCGAGCCGCACCCGGCTTCTCCCACCGGGCCGTGGACCTGGGGGACCTCGACCGGCTGCCGGAAGCGCTCGAAGGCCTCGACCCGACGGCACTCGTGCACGCGGCCGGCCTGATGCGGGCAGGTACCCTGGGCACGCTCGATGCCGAGGCGGGCAGGACGCTCTGGCGCCTGCACGTGGACGCGGCCTTCCTCCTGGCCGACACGCTGGCGCCGCGGCTCCCGGACGGCGGCCGGATCGTGCTGATCGGCAGCCGCACCGCCGCCGGTGCCGCCGGCCGCAGCCAGTACGCCGCCAGCAAGGCGGCCCTGGTCGCCATGGCGCGCTCCTGGGCCTTGGAGCTGGCCCCGCGCGGCATCACCGTCAACGTCGTGGCCCCGGCCGCCACCAACACGCCCATGCTGCACGACCCGGCGCGCAGCGCCCTGCCGCCACGGAAGCCGCCGATCGGGCGCTTCGTCGAGCCCGAGGAGGTGGCGGCCATGACCGCCTTCCTGCTCGGCCCCGAGGCCGGCGCCATCACCGGCCAGCAGATCGTCATCTGCGGCGGCAGCTCGCTTTGAGCCTGGACCTGCGGCCTACCTCAGCCCGCAGCGCTCGAAGAAGGCCTCGCGGGACAGCATCATCAGTGCTGCCCGCTTGTGGGGGAAGTCGAACTCCTTCAGGCACCCGAAACCCTGCGCTCGCAGGTAGGCGATCATGCGGGCATTGTCCGCGCGCGGCTCGGAGACGAGGGTCCGGGTCCTGGGCTCGTCGAGGAAGAGATAATGGACCAGGGCCCCGAGCCAGCTCGTCACCTTGGCCGGCCCGCGATGGGTCTCCTCGCCGACCAGCATGTGGATCCCGCGGTCGAAGTCGCCGGCATCGTAGAAGGGGGCGATCCGGTCCTCCTTCGCCCAGTAGGCCTCGAAATAGGCGAAGGGCTGGTCGTCGAAGCAGCCGATCAGGGAGAGCGCGTGCGGGTCGGCGGCCTGCCGCTCCAGATAGGCGCGGTGCTGGCCCTGCGTGCCCCCCTCCTGCCAGAAGTGCAGCACGCGCGGCGTGTTCTGCCAGCGGTGGAAACGGTCGAGGTCCTCCTCGATCTCCAGCGCGCGGAGCGAGATCCACTGCCCGAGACGGGCATCGAAGCGCCGGTAGAGCTCGCCCCGCGGCTTGGGCGGCCGCGGCAGCGGCGGATGGCCGGCGCTGCGCGGCCCCCGGAGCCAGGGCTCGGGCAGTTGCCAGAACAGCTCGCGCGGTGTCAGCCAGCCGTCCGCCACGGGTACGAGCAGGCCGCTGCCCAGGGCGGAGGCCGGCGGCTCGGGCAGGTCCCAGCGCACCTCCCGGCAATCGGGCTCGCCGGCGAAGAGCCAGTAGCTCGCGGCCCAGAGGGCGAAGGCCGCATCGTCGGGTGCAGGGTGCGGTGCGCCCAGGGCGATGTGCTGCCCCTCGCGCACCAGGGCGAAGCGTGCCAGGGGCCGGCCGTCGAGGTGCAGGTCCAGGCTCCCGTCCGGCACCTCGGCGGCGAGCGCACCCCCGTCCGGCAGCGGCAGGCGCAAGGTGGGCCCGGGCATGCTCAGGCGTAGCTGTCGACCGTGCACGGTGCCGCCGTCCGCTCGTAGAGAGCGGTCGCCACCTCGAGCGCACGGATCGGCAGCACGGAGAGCAGGGTGTCGCTCAGGCCGTGCGACGCCTGGCAGAAGCCCTGCACGAAGACCGGGGCCTGCAGCCGCTCGTCCGCGCGCAGGCGATAGAAGCGGTCGACCCCGAAGTCGCCCAGATACGCGGCCAGCGGGGCCAGCAGCCGGTGGTGCGAGGTCCGCTCGTAGCCGGTGGCGAGGATCACGAGATCGTAGCGGTGCGTTGCGACGTCGCCGGTCATGTGATCGCGCAAGGTGAGAGCCACGGCCTCGGCGTCGGCGGCGCAGGCCTCGATCGTGCGCTGGCCCAGGAGCCGGTGCCGGCGGCTGCCGGATACCTTCTGCCGGTAGAGGATCGCGTAGATCCGCTCGATCAGGTCGAGGTCGACCACCGAGTAGTTGGTGTTCCGGTACTCGCGGATGAGCCGTTCCCGCTCGGCCTCCGGCTGGTTGAAGACCAGGTCGGTGCAGGCGGGGGAGAAGATGTCGTTGACGAAGGGGCTGTCGTCCGCCGGCTTCAGGGCGGCGGCGCGCAGGATCAGGTCGACGCGAGCCTGGGGATGGCTGTCGTTCAGGTCGATGAAGGCTTCGGCGGCACTCTGCCCGCCGCCCACGACCGCGACCCGCAGCGGCTTGCCGGCACCCGCGGGCAGGTGCCGCATGCGCTTGAGGTAGTGGGCATGGTGGAACAGCCGCGGCTCCCTCGCCAGGGGCGCGAAGACGGCAGGGATGTGCGGCGTCCCGCCCGTGCTGACGACCACGGACCGGGTGCTGCGCACCTGCTCGAACCCTTGCGCGTCGCGCGAGCGGACCTTCAGGAGCTCGATCCGCCGGCCCTCGAGGACCGGCTCCACCGCCGTCACCTCCTCGCCGTGGCGGCACTGGTGGGTGAAGTGCGAGGCCACCCAGCGCAGATAGTCGTTGTACTCCATCCGGCAGGGATAGAAGGTGCCGAGATTGATGAAGTCGACCAGCCTGTCGTGCCGATGAAGATAATTGACGAAGCTGTAGAAGCTGGTCGGATCCCGCAAGGAGACGAGATCCTTGAGGAACGAGATCTGCATCTCGCTGTGGGCCACCAGGGTGTCGCCGTGCCAGTGATAGTCGGCCTGGCGCTCGAGGAAGAGCGCGTCGAGATGGCGGCCGCGCTTGCCGGCCAGCTCCTCGAGCGCGATGGCGAGCGCCAGGTTCGATGGGCCGAACCCCACACCGATCACGTCGAGCGGTGCGGCCCGGGAAAGGTTCATGTCACCCACGCGCGTCAGTCCATCCACCCCAGGCGGCAACGGCAGATGTCGGCCAGGCCGTCGCCAGCCTAGACGAGGCTGGGCCGGCGAAATTTAGCGGCACGGGCGGGTGCGATCCTTCCGAAAACCGAAACCGGGGCGCCTCCGCCCCGAGTGGGATCCGGGGAGCGGTTCGCCTCAGCGCACGGCGATGGCCGCGGCGGCACCCGCCATCATCGAGGCGCTGGTGCGGTTGGCGATCCGCACGGCGCGGCGGCTGCGCAGGAGCCGGCGGGCGCGGGCCGCGAGCAGCGCCCAGCAGAGATCGACCACGGCCAGGACCAGCAGCATGGTGAGGGTGAGCTGGCCCCAGCCCAAGGGCCCGAGCCGGCCGAGATCGACCAGCGTCGGCAAGAGGGCCATGTAGAACACCATGATCTTCGGGTTGCCGAGCGTGACCAGGAGGCCGGCCCCGAACATCCGCCAGGGATGCTGGCCGCCTGCGGGTAGCGCATCCTCCGGCAACTCGGCGGGTGCTCGCCACATCTTCCAGGCGAGGAAGAGCAGGTAGGCGGCGCCGAGGTACCGCAGCACCGTGAACACCGCGGCGAAGGTCTGGGCGAGCACGGCCAGGCCCAGGACGGCGAGCGTGAGCCACACCGCCTCCCCCAGCCACATCGCCGCCAGGAAGGGCAGCACGTCGCGCAGGCCGTTGGTCAGCACGCGGCTGATGAGGGCCGCGATGCTGGGTCCCGGCGTGCCGGCCGCGATCGCCAGTGCGGCGGCGAAGAGCAGGAGGGCGGAGAGGGTCACGGGTAGGATCCTTCAACACGCGATGATCTTCGATAAGGCTGCGACGGTGAGGAGAACCGGCAAGGCCGAGCCGCGCCTCCGCCCTCAGCCCGGGATCAGCCCGGCGACCTCGCGATCGGTCGCGCGGTCGCTCGCGGCGAGCCCGGCGGCCACGCCCGCCCGGTCCGCGGCACTCCGGTTCTGGCTCATCTTCCGCTTGCCCTCGAGGCGCGTGATCGGCATCCGCAGGCCGACGATCCCCCGCAGCTGCGCGCGGACGAAGGCCTCCGGCGCGTCGGCGACGGCCCAGGGCTCGGCGCGGGGCCGCTCGTGCAGGTCGGTCAGCCGCGTGACCACGCCGAGCAGCCGGTCCGCGTCCTCGAAGAACTCGGCCGGGCCGTAGGCGTGGACGGCGACGTAGTTCCAGGTCGGCACCACCTTCCCGTGCTCCCGCTTCGACGCGTACCACGAGGGCGTGACGTAGGCGTCCGGCCCTGGAACAGGGCCATGGCGTCACCGGTCGGCGGCAGCCTCCACTGCGGGTTGGCGCGGGCCAGGTGGCCGTAGAGCGTGCCGTAGGGGCCTTCCTCGGGCGCCAGGAGGAGCGGCAGCGGTGTCGCGACCAAGCCCTCGTCCGTGGCGGTGACGAGGTTCGCCAGGCGCGCCTCCCGCATCGTCGCGTGCAGGGCGGCGAGGTCATCCTCGCGGAAGGCGGGCGGGACATACATCGGCGCGGCTCCAGGACAGGCCTGGAACATGCCCTCCGACTGGTCCATAAGGAACGTCCAGTTCTCCCATAATCGCTGGGCCAGTTTGCCGCCATGGCATCGGTCGCACCCGCACAGGCGCGGGTCACGCAGCGGATCTGCGAGGCGATCAAGGGCCAGATCGCGTCGGGCCTGCTCGGCCCCGGCGCCCGGCTGCCCTCCACCCGGTCCCTGGCGGCGGAGTGGGGCGTCTCGCGGACGACGGTGACGGCGGCCTACGAGCAGCTGATCGCGGAGGGGTACCTGGAGACCCGGCAAGGAGCCCGGGCGCGGGTCGCGCAGGGGCTCGGCCCTCCGGCTGCGACACGGAGCCGCCCGCGCCTTCGGGAGTTCCCGACCGGCTGTCGGCCTACGGCCAGCGCCTGGCGGAGTTCGCCCTGCCGCCCGGGCCCGACGGGGGATGGTCGCGGACTTCCGCTACGGGGACCTGGCGGCCGCCGACTTTCCCCGGCTCGCCTGGAGGAAGGCGGTCACCACCGCCCTGCTGCGCGGTCGGCCGCGCCTTCGCTACGGCGACCCGTGCGGCTCGCCTGACCTCCGGACGGCTCTCCAGGGCTACCTGTGGCGAGCCCGCGGGCTGCGCTGCGAGCCGGACCGGATCGTCGTGGTGAACGGCTCGCAGCAGGGCATCGACCTCTGCGCGAGGCTGCTGCTCGACCCGGGGGACCGGGTCGTGATGGAGGACCCGGGCTACAACCTCGCGCGCCAGGTCTTCCCGGCGGCCGGTGCGGAGGTGATCCCCGTCGCCGTGGACCGGGAGGGCATGCGGACGGGGAGCTGCCCGCGGCGCGGCTGGCCTACGCCACGCCGTCCCACCAGTTCCCGCTCGGCGGCGTCATGTCGGCGGGGCGTCGGCGCGACCTCCTCGCCTGGGCGCGGCGTACCGGGGCCTACGTCATCGAGGACGACTACGACGGCGAGTACCGCTTCGACATCGCCCCGATCCCGGCGCTGCAGGCGCTGGATGATGCCGGACGGGTCATCTACCTGGGGACGGTCTCCAAGACGCTCTCGCCGACCCTGCGCCTCGGCTACCTCGTCGTCCCGGCGGCGCTGACCGCGGTCTTCGCCGAGGCCAAGAGGCTGGCGGACCGGCATCGCCCGGCCTGGAGCAGGAGGCCCTGGCCGATCTGATCGGGAGCGGCGCCTACGAGCGGCACGTCCGGCGCGTCCGCCGCAGGAACGGCGAGCGACGCGCCGCCCTGCTGGCCCCTTTCGGCGACCCTGGGCGACGCGGTGACGGTGGTCGGTGCCGATGCCGGGCTGCACGTCGTCGTCTGGCTGAACCGGGTGCCGAGGGCGCAGGAGGCCGTGCTGGTCGCGCGGGCGCGGGCGGCGGGTCTCGGCATCTACCCTGTCAGCCCCCTGTATGCGCTGCGCTAGGGGCAGACCGGCCCGCGACGGTCGGGCTGGTGATGGGCTACGCAAGCCTGGACGAGCGGGCCATCGAGCGAGGCGTGCGGACGCTGAAGGAGGTTCTCGAAACCTTCGCTGCCGAAGAGAACGCGGGTCGCGGAGCGAGTTAGCGGCTCCTGCGATGGCGCCTCGGGCCGCGCCATGACTGGCTCGCAAGTGAATTCTGACAACTGCCTCTTGAGGCCTTGAGGATCGGCCGGGCTGGTTCGTCCTCTTCGGGAGGCAATGGTCCGACAGGCGAGGACATGACCCGAGCGCGTTCCGGCGGCACCCTGGTCGAGCTGCTGCGGCTGCTGCGGCCGTTTCTGCCCATCCTCTTGGCCTCGACTGCGCTGGGCATCGTCGGCGGGGCGGCGGTCACGGCCCTCCTGGCGACGATCAACACCGGCCTGCAGGCGGAGGGCGGGGAGGCCGGGCTGGCGCTGCTCGCCACCTTCGCCGGCCTGTGCGCCGTCCTCGTCGTGGGCTCGATCCTCTCCGACATCGGCACCAACCATGTGGGCCAGCACGTCATCGCCCGGCTGCGGGAGGAGCTGAGCCGGAAGATCCTCCTGGCCCCGATCGACCAGATCGAGCGCTTCCGCACCCACCGGCTGATCCCGGTGCTGACCCACGATGTCGACGTCATCAGCGACTTCGCCTTCAACCTCGCCCCGCTGGCGGTCTCGCTGTCGGTGACGCTGGGCTGCCTCGCCTACATGGCGGCCCTGTCCTGGCCCTTGTTCCTGGTCACCATGGTGGCGATCGCGATCGGCTGCGCCCTCCAGTTCGTGGCGCGCGACCGCGGCGTTGCCGGCTTCGAGCAGGCCCGCCTGCTCGAGGACGAGCTGCAGCGGAGCTATCGGGTGATCGCCGAAGGGGCCAAGGAGCTGCGGATCAACCGGCAGCGCCGGTTCCGCATCTTCCGCACCGACCTCACCGGCACCATCGGCCGCATCCGCGACCTCCAGATCAGGTCGATCAACCTGTTCGTGGTCGCCAAGGTGCTGGGCTCCAGCCTGTTCTTCATCGTCATCGGGCTGGCGCTGGCCTTCCACGCCTTCCGGCCGGGCACCGACAAGGCGGCCCTGAGCGGCTTCGTCCTCGTGCTGCTCTACATGAAGGGGCCGCTCGAGCACGTGATCGGCGACCTGCCGATCGTGACCCGCGCGCAGGTCGCCTTCAGGCGCATCGCCGAGATGTCGCTCCAGTTCTCCAACCCCGAGCCGCACCTCGCCGTCGAGGAGGACGGGCGGGCGGCCCCGCCGATGCGCAGCATCGAGCTCAAGGGTGCGGCCTACGCCTTCCCGGCCACGGAGGGTGCCGGCCCCTTCGTGCTGGGGCCGGTCGACCTCCGCATCGACCGGGGGGAGTGCCTGTTCATCGTCGGCGACAACGGCTCGGGCAAGACGACGCTGATCAAGCTGCTGCTGGGCCTCTACGCACCGCAGGACGGCACGCTGCTGCTCAACGGGGAGCCGGTCACCGAGCGCAACCGCGACGACTACCGCCAGCTGTTCACGACCATCTTCGCCGACTACTTCCTGTTCGAGGACCTGCCGCAGGCGGGCGGTGCCCTGCCGGCGGAGGCCGCCTCCTACCTCCAGCAGCTGGAGCTGGCCCACAAGGTCGCCGTCGCGGACGGGCGGTTCTCCACGCTCGACCTCTCGACCGGCCAGCGCAAGCGCCTGGCCCTGATCCAGGCCTGGGTCGAGCGGCGCCCGGTCCTCGTCTTCGACGAGTGGGCGGCCGACCAGGACCCCACCTTCCGCAGGCTCTTCTACACGCGGCTCCTGCCCGACCTGAAACGGCTGGGCCGCACCCTCATCGTCATCTCGCACGACGACCGCTACTTCCACGCCGCCGACCGGATCGTGCGGCTGGAGGAGGGCCGGATCGTCGAGGGCCAGGTGCCCGCCGCCGGGCTGGTCCGGGAGATCGCATGACCAGCCGGGGAAGCTCAGGCCCCGGGCCAGGTCACGGCCGTGTAGACCCGTGCCGGATCGGCGGCCCAGCGACCGGCCAGCAGCGGCGTGGGCACGCGCGCGGCCAGGCCCGGCTTCAGCACGGAGACCCTGAACCCGCCGCCATCCCGTGCCGGGCCGGGGGCGAACCGCACCGCCACCTCATGGAAGTCGAGGAATTCGCCCAGCACCGGGTCGACGCATTTGTAGAATGCCTCCTTGGCGCTGAAGGCCAGCTTCGGCCAGCAGGTCGTGGCCAGGCCCGGCAGGTCGGCGAAGCGCGCAAGCTCGTCCGGCCGGCAGACCAGGGCCGCCAGGCCTTCCTCCAGCGGCCCGCCCGTCTCCGCGTCGATCCCCAAGGACCGCACCGACGCGGCGGGGGCGACGACCGCACAGCAGAAGCCGCTGCAATGGGTGATGCTGCCGACGATGCCCTGCGGCCATGCCGGTGCCCGCCGCCGGCCCGCAGCAAGGGGCAGGGCGGCAGGCCCAGCCCTGCGAGCGCTGCCCGGGCGGCGTTGCGCCCGGCCGCGAACTCCTCCCGCCGCTTCGTGACCGCGCCGGCGACGAGCGCTTCCTCCTCCGGGAAGAGGCGCGCCGCGATCCATCCCGGGATCGGCGACTGCAGACCGAGACCCGGGCCGCGAACAGTCCCGCTATGCCTTGGGCATCCACCTGCTCACGCGGCTAAGGCGGCCACGCGTTGCCGGCAGTGGACCAGGGCGTCCCGGATCATGAAGTTGACGAGCGTGGGCGACACGCTGAGCCTGATGGCGATCTCCTTCTGGCTGACGCCCTGGATGCGGCCGGCCTCGAAGGCGTAGCGCGTCCGCTCGGGCAGCTCCGAGAGGGCCGAGGCCACCACCTGCAGGGTCTGCCGATGCATGTTGATGCTGTCCGGCTGCGCGGGCTCGCTGACCAGCGCCGCCCGCTCCTCCTTGCCGCTGAACACCCGGGTCTCGACGAACCTGCGGCGATAGTGATCGATGGCGAGATTGCGGACGATCTTCATCATGTAGCTGGCGCGCAATTCGACATTGTACTTGCGGCCGCCGGCGATGATCTTGAGGAAGGCATCATGGACGATGTCCTCCGCCTGGCTCCGGCAGCCGACGATCCGCTCGGCCTGCTTGATGAACGCCTGTCGGTGCGTGGCGAAGATCGCGTCCAGCGAATCGCCCTCGATGGCGCCAAGCTCGCCCATCGGATTCTGCCTCCGGCCCTGGTGGTATCGATCGGACGGCCGGGAACAATGCGGCTTTGAGCAGCCCCTTGGTGCCGGTTCGCCAGGAAATCTGCGGAACGCTTCCGGTCGGGCCTCGATCAGCTCGGCCGCCCACGCTCGGAGCGAGGGCGTCGGGTGCTTGCGCCAGCGGCCGGTTGGCTGCGCTCGGGATGGTCGAGCGTCACGTTCGCCGGATAGGCCTTCTGCGTCGGCAGGATGCCGACCGCGAAGCTGAGCCGCCGTTCGCCGAGCGCGACGGAACTCGGCCGCCTTGCCGTACTCGGCATCCGCCAGCACACAGCCGAAACGGGCGCCTGCGACCAGCACGCGATCGATCTCGTCCAGTGCTATCCGCCACCGGGCGGTAGCCGATCGTCCGGGCACGCCGCGGCCGCACGGCGCGCAGCATCTGCACACCAGTCCCGGGCAGGAACAGGCGCAGGCCGATGCAGACCGGCACTTCGGCCCTGGCGAGAGTGAGCGAGACCAGCGCCTGGCAGTCGCCCTCCCCGAGCTGGCCGCAATACTGGCGCCACGCCCACCGAGTGCCGACCCTGCTGACCAGGGCGGTATCGTCCACGACCAGCGCCGCGTCCGCCCCACCCACCAGCCGGTCCGCAGCCCGCACCAGCCCTCCCAGAGGGGCCGTCGGCCAGGGCGAGGTGGAGACGAAGTGGTGCAGCTGCTGGGTGTCGCCCGGCGCACACGCGCCGCCAAGGGCTCGATGCTCCCGCTCGCCGGGCAGGATCAGGCCCTTGAGGTAGAATGGCGCCCAGTACCGTTGCGCCTTGCGCCGCAGCCGCACCAGGAACGGCTCGAGCCAACGCCCGAGCTCGCCCTCCAGCCTCCGCCGTTGATCCCTCCATCGCGCCCTCGCCACGAGGCACTGCACGGAAACGCAACCAAGCAAAAGGTGGCGGGGTGCTAGGAGCCATCATCCAGCGGTTCAACAAATCCAGTCACGAACTATTCTGAAATACTCACAAACAACTTAGAAACTGTTATAAGTCTAAAGTAATCGATTGAAACCGTTCCAATCTCGGCAGGCCCGGCTGCCGCCCACGGCAGGTAAATATCGGCACCGCCGGTTCGTCACTGGCGACGGGCAGCCTCCGCCAGGGGAGGCGGCCGCCGAGGAGGAGCCGCCATGGCGTTCGATCGCGACGACACGGTGTTCAAGGTCGTGGTCAACCACGAGGAGCAGTACTCGATCTGGCCCGACTACAAGCCGGTGCCGAAGGGCTGGCGCGAGGTCGGCAAGAGCGGCCTGAAGAAGGAATGCCTCGACTATATCGAGGAGGTCTGGACCGACATGCGCCCCTTGAGCCTGCGCCGGCACATGGACGGGCAGGCCGCTTCCTGAGCATAGGCCCGCTTCGTGACCGGCCACTGCCGATGACCACCTCGCTCGTCCTGGCGCTGCAGGAGCGCGCGGCCCTGGAGCCCGACCGGGAGGCGCTGCGCTTCCTGGCCGAGGATGGCGGCACGGAGACCCTGACCTGCCGCGAGCTCGAGGCCCGCGCCCGCGCGATGGCGGCATTGCTGCAGGAGCGGACGGCACCCGGCGACCGGGTGCTGCTGCTGCTGCCGAGCGGGCTCGACTATGTGGCCGGCTTCTATGGCTGCCTGTTCGCGGGCGTGATCGCGGTGCCGGCCTATCCGCCCCAGTCGACGCAGCCGCAGCACTGGAGCGGCTGCGCCTCATCGTCGAGGACGCCGGCCCCGGCTGATCCTGGCCGAGCCCGCTTTGTGCGAGGCGATCGGTGCTGCCTTCGGGGCGCGGGCAACCGTGCTCGCGGCTGCCGCACCGGCACCGGGTGCCGAGAGTGCCTGGCGCCGGCCGGACCTCCGGCCCGACGACGTGGCGTTCCTGCAGTACACCTCGGGCTCGACCGCGGCACCCAAGGGCGTGCAGGTCACCCACGGCAACCTCGTCGCCAACGAGCGGCTGATCCAGCACGGGTTCGGCCTCGGCCAGGGCGACACGATGGTGAGCTGGCTGCCGCTCTACCACGACATGGGGCTGATCGGCGGCCTGCTGCAGCCGATCTTCGTCGGCTACCCGCTGCGTGCTGATGTCGCCGCGCCACTTCCTGGAGCGGCCGGTGCGGTGGCTGGAGGCGATCAGCCGCTACCGCGGCACCATCAGCGGCGGGCCGGACTTCGCCTATCGCCTGTGCAGCGAGCGGATCCCGGAGAGTGCGGTCGCCGGCCTCGACCTCGGCAGCTGGGACATCGCCTATTCCGGTGCCGAGCCGATCCGGCCCGACACGCTGGACGCGCTTCGCCGCGCAGTTCGCACCCGCGGGCTTCCGGGCGCGGTCGTTCTTCGGCTGCTACGGCCTGGCCGAGGCGACGCTGCTCGTGACCGCCGTCGGCCGCGGCAACGGCACGCCGCGGCAGGCCTGCGACGCGGCCGCCCTGGCCCGGCATCGTCTCCGCCCGGGCGACGGTGCCGTCCTCGTGGGCAGCGGCCGGCCGCTGCCGGACCACGAGGTGCGGGTGGTCGAGCCCGCTCGGCCGCCACACCGCTCGCGGACGGGCAGGATCGGCGAGATCCGGGTCGCGGGGCCGAGCGTGGCCAAGGGGTACTGGCGCAAGCCCGAGGCCACGGCCGCAGCCTTCGTCGAGGCGGACGGGCGGACCTGGCTGCGCACCGGCGATCTCGGCGTCCTGCACCAGGGCCAGCTCTACGTCACCGGCCGGCTCAAGGACATGCTGATCGTCCGCGGCCAGAACATCTACCCGCAGGACCTGGAGCGCGCGGTCGAGGACCGGGCACCCTTGGTGCGCAAGGGCCGTGTCGCCGCCTTCGCGGTGGAGCGGGACGGCGGCGAGGCGATCGGCATCGCGGCCGAGGTCGGCCGGGGTGCCCGCAAGCGGCAGGCACCCGAGGCGCTCGTGCGCGCCATCCGGGAGGCGGTGGCCGATGCCTGCGGCGAGGCGCCGGCGGTCGTGGCCCTCCTCAACCCCGGTGCCCTGCCGCGGACCTCGAGCGGCAAGCTGCAGCGCCGGGCCTGTGCCGCCGGGCTGCTGGACGGCAGCCTCGACAGCTATTTCGTCGGGGACGGCGCCAGCTCGGCGGGCGGGCGGGCGCCGGAGACGGCAGCCGAGCGGCTGCTGGCCGGGATCTGGGCCGAGCTCCTGGGCGTGGAGCCCGGTGCGGAGGACAGCTTCCTGGCGCTGGGCGGCAGCTCGATCACGGCCATGCAGATGCTGGCCCGGCTGCGCCACCAGGGCGGGATCGTGCTGTCCTTGCGCGAGCTGCTCCAGGCCCGCACGCTGGCCGAGCTCGCCCTTGCCGTCGAGCGCGCACCCGCGGCCGAGGACAGGGGCACGGCCCGCTTCCGGCACCCGCCGCCGGCCCGCAGCCTGCGTCCTTCGCCCAGGAGCGGATCTGGTTCTTCTCCCAGCTCCATCCGCAGAGCGCCCTCTACAACGTCCCCGGTGCCGCACGCCTGACCGGCACGCTCGACGTCGACGGCCCTCCAGCGCAGCCTCGACCGGCTGGTCGCCCGCCACCAGGCCCTGCGCACCCATTTCGACGCGGATGGCGAGCTGCGGCAGGTCGTGGCCCCGGCGGCACCGGTTCCGCTGCGGCTCGACGATCTGAGCCATCTGCCGGCGGCGGCACGGGAGCAGAGGGCGCGCGAGCTTGCCGAGGAGGAGGCCCGGCTGCCGTTCGACCTCGCCCGCGGGCCGCTGCTGCGCCTGCGGCTCCTGCGCCTGGATGCGGGCGAGCACGTCATGCTCCTCACCCTGCACCACGTCGCCGTCGACGGCTGGTCGCTGCGGGTGCTGATGGAGGAGCTGGGGCTGCTCTATGCCGGCCTGCGGAGCGGGCAGCCGGTCCGCCTGCCCGAGCTGCCGCTGACCTATGCCGATGTCGCGCGCTGGCAGCGCGAGCGCCTCGCGGCGGGCGGGATGCGGCGGCAGCTCGACTACTGGCGCCGTCGCCTGGGTGGCGACTCCACGGTCCTGGAGCTGCCCGGGAACCGCGGCCTGCCGCAGGACGGGCAGGAGGGTGTGCGCCACGAGCTCACGATCGAGGCCGGCCTCACGGCCAGGCTGCGGGCGTTCGCCCAGGCCGGCGGCTTCACCTTGTTCATGCTGCTGCTGGCGGCCTTCGCGGTCGTGCTGCGGGAGCGGACCGGGCGGGCCCGGGTGCGGATCGGCGGCGATGTCGCCGGCCGCGGCCATCCGCAGCTCGAGCGGCTGGTCGGCTTCTTCGTCAACCAGGTCGTGCTGCAGGTCGACCTCGACGACGCGGCCCCGGCCCGGGCCCTGCTGGAGCAGTGCCGCACGGTGGTGATCGAGGCCACCGAGCACCAGGACCTGCCGTTCAACAGCCTGGTCGAGGCCCTGCGCCCGCCCCGCCGCGAGGGGCGCTCGCCCTTCTTCAGCATCAAGCTGCTCTACCAGGAGGGCGCCGACCCGCTGCCGCGCCTGGAGGGCCTTGCCGTCGAGCCCTATGCCGCCGGAACGCCAGGGGCCGAGCTCGACCTCGTGGCGAGCTTCACCCATGCGGCGGGCACGATCCGGGCGAGCTTCCTCTGCCCGCGCCATCTGTTCGAGCCCGCCACGATCGCCGCCCTGTTCGAGGCGACCCGGGCCGTGCTCGCAGCGCTGATCGAGATGCCCGACGCCACGGTGCGCACGCTGGTCGACTGCGCGGCAGCCCATCGGGCGCCGGAGAGGCCCCAGCCCGTCCTGCCGCAGCTTCGCAAAGCCGCCCGCGCCCGCACGCCCGTCCTGCAGGCGTCCTGAGTGCCGAGATCACCGGAGCCGGTCATGACCACCACCGCCATTCCGCCCCGGCCGCAGCTCGGCCGGGCCAGCCGCCGGGGCCTCGCCGCCGACCCCGGCCGCCTCGCCGTCTTCGAGCCGCTGTTCCCGGGCGGGACCATGCCGCTGCTCTGCCGGCCGGCCCTGCCCGGCGTCAGCCTGCCCGAGTGGGCGGCGGCAAACCGGGACGAGATCCTGGCCCTCCTGCTCCGCCACGGCGCCATCCTGTTCCGCGGCTTCGGCGTCTCCGGCCTGGACGAGTTCAACCGCTGTGTGGACGCCATCTCGGGCGGGGCGCTCGAGTACCTGTTCCGGGCCTCGCCGCGGACCCAGATCGCGCGCCAGTTCAACATCTACAGCTCGACCGACTATCCGGCAGCGGAGCGGATCTTCCCGCACAACGAGCACTCCTACTCGCCGGTCTTCCCGCTCCACCTCTACTTCCATTGCGAGACGCCGTCCGCCACCGGCGGCGAGACCCCGCTGGGCGACACCCGCCATCTGCTGGCCCGGATCGACCCGGCAGTGCGCCAGGCCTTCGCCCGCCGCGGGATCCTCTACGTGCGCAACTACGGCGACGGGATGGGCCTGCCCTGGCAGACCGCGTTCCAGACCGAGGAGCCGGCCGAGGTCGAGGCCTACTGCCGCAAGATCGGGATCGAGGTGGAGTGGAAGCCGGACGGGCGCCTGCGCACCCGCCAGGTCGGGCCGGCGCTGGTCCGCCACCCGGAGACGGGCGAGGCGGTCTGGTTCAACCACGCCACCTTCTTCAACGCGCTCGACCCTGCCGGAGTCCCTGCGGGAGACGCTGCTGGCCGAGCTGGGGCCCTTGGACCTGCCGCAGAACACCTTCTACGGCGACGGTGCCGCCATCGAGCCCGAGGTCATCGCCCACCTCCAGGACGCCTATCGCGCGGTGATGGTCGAGTTCGCCTGGGCCAGGGGCGACGTCGTCCTGCTCGACAACATCCTCACCGTCCACGCCCGCAACGCCTTCACCGGCAGCCGCAAGGTCCTGACCGCGATGGCGATCCGCCAGCGGGGCGCCGACCTCGCCCTGGATGGGGATGCCGCGGCATGAGCGTGATCGTGAGCGAGCCGCCGGTCGCGGCCGAGTCCTTCCCGCTCTCGGCCCAGCAGGCGTTCCTGCTCGGCCGCGAGCGGGAGGCGGGGCGGCCCCTCCTGGCCGGCATCCTGCTCGACCTGCCGGCCGGCTGCGGGCCGGACCGGGTGCGCCAGGCGGTGCTGGCGCTGTCCACCCGGCACGAGGTCCTGCGCACGCGCTACGTGCGCGTCACCGGCCTGCGGCTGCCGCTGCAGTCGGTGCGGCCGGAGCCGGAGATCGCCTTCGCGACGCTGGAGCGGGACGAGGACGTGGCCGTCCTGCTCGAGGCCGCGCGTCCGCACCTCGGGCAGGACGGCGGGCCGCTGCTGCACGCGACCCATCTGTGCGGTGCCGGCGGCACCGACCGTCTGTTCCTGGCCGGCTCGCTCTGCAGCCTGGACCGGCACTCGCTGGCGCTGCTCGCCCAGGACCTGGAGGCCCTGCTGGCAGGGCGCGCGGCCGGGCGGGACGAGGCGCTGCAGTATGCCGACTATGCCTTGTGGCAGGCCGAGCTCCTGGAGGGCGAGGCCGGCCGGCAGGGCAGGGTGTTCTGGCGCGAGCTGACCGAGGGCCGCCGCGTGCGGCCGCCGCTGCCGTTCGAGCGGCCGGGCGGCACCGGTCCGGCCCGCCGGACCGCGCTGTGGAGCGACGGCCTGCCGGCCCGGCTCGCCGACGCGGCGGGGGATCTCGGCACCTCCGCCGACCGGCTGCTGCTGTTCCTGTGGACGGCGTTCGTCGGCCGTCTCCTGGGCGTGCAGGAGCTTCTGGGCGGCCTTGCCGTCGATGGCCGCAGCCAGGAGGTGGCCGAGACCGCGGGGCCGTTCGCAAGGGTCCTGCCGGTCGCGGCCGAGTCTCCGGCCGGAGCTCTCCCTGCGTGCGGGCTGGCAGGGGTTCCGGGACAGCCTCGAGCGCAGCCTCCTGTGGCAGGACTGCCTGAGCGAGCCGGATCTTGCCGACGGCGAGGGACGGCTGCCGCTCGCCTGCGCCTTCACCGCCGAGGCCGATCCGCCGGCCGGGGCCCGGCTCGCGGTCGACGACCCCGGTGCCACCCGCCTCGATCTCGCCTACCGGGAGGAGGCGGGGCGGGCGCTGCCTGACCATCAGCCATGCCGAGGGTGCCGTCGATCCCGCGCTGCCGCGCTTGTGGCTCGGCCAGCTCCTGGCCTTCGTGGAAGGTGCCGTGGCCGATCCCGACCGGCCGCTGGCCGCGGTCGGGATGCTGGGTGCGGGCGAGCGACGGCGGCTGGACGGCTTCAGTGCCACGGCTCCGCTCCCGCCCAGTCCCTCCCTGCTGCATCGGCAGTTCGAGCAGCAGGCCGAGATGGCCCCCGACCGGACCGCACTGCGGGTCGGGGACGCCACGCTTTCCTATGGGGAGCTGGAGCGGCGGGCGAATGCCGTGGCCAACTGGCTGCGCGATCGGGGCGTGGGGCCGGAGGTGATCGTCGCCGTCCATGCCGGCCGGGCGGTCGAGACGGTGGCGGCGGTCCTGGGCGTGTCAAGGCGGGCGGGGCCTACCTGCCGCTGGACCCCTCCTATCCGCCGCAGCGGCTGGCATGGATGCTGGCGGACAGCGGTGCCCGGCACGTCCTGGCCCTCGACCCGCTGCCGGCCGAGGGCGTGGCCGTGCATGGGCTCGGGGCCGGGTCGCCCGTCTGGCGGGCCTCGCCACTGCCTGTCCCTGCCGCGGCCGAGCCCGGCAACCTCGCCTATGTGGTCTACACCTCGGGCTCGACCGGGCGGCCCAAGGGCGTGCTGGTGAGCCACGCCGCCGCCACGGCCTCGCTGGCGGCCCGGCAGGCCTTCTATGCCGACCCGGTCGAGGCCTTCCTGCTGCTCTCGCCCTTCTCCTTCGACAGCTCGGTCGCCGGCCTGTTCTGGACCCTGAGCCAGGGCGGCACGCTGGTCCTGCCGGCGGACGAGGATCTGCGCGACCCGCAGCGGCTGGCGGCCCTCCTCGATCGAGGCCCGCGTCTCGCACTACCTGACGCTGCCCTCGCTGCACGCGCAGCTCCTGGAGGCCTGGGCGGGCAGCGCCTGCGCTGCGCCATCGTCGCCGGCGAGGCCTGCCCGCCGGACCTGCCCCGTCGCCACGCGGCCCGGCTGCCGGAGGCGGCCCTGGTCAACGAGTACGGCCCCACCGAGGGCAGCGTCTGGTGCACCGCCTGGCGGGCGGACCAGGCCCCGGACGACGAGGCGGTGGCGATCGGGCGGCCGATCCCGGGGGCCCGGGTCCACATCCTGGACACGGCACTGGAGCCGGTGCCGATCGGGATGGAAGGCGATATCCATCTCGCCGGCCCCGGCCTTGCCCGCGGCTATCTGGGTGCCCCGGGCCTGACCGCGGAGCGCTTCGTCCCCGACCCGCACGACCCTGCGGGCGGCGGCCGGCTCTACCGCACGGGCGATCTCGGCCGCTGGCGGCCGGACGGGACGATCGAGTATCGCGGCCGCATCGACCGGCAGGTGAAGGTCCGCGGCTTCCGGATCGAGCCCGGCGAGGTCGAGGCCGCGCTCGCCCGCTGCGAGGGCGTGGCCGAGGCCGCCGTCATCGCCCGCGACACGCCGGCCGGCAAGGAGCTGGTGGGCTTCGTCGTCGCCGCCGGGGGAGCCGGGCCGGACCTGCTCGAGCGACCTGCGGGAGAGCCTCTCCCGGACGCTGCCCGCCTTCATGCTGCCGGCCCGGCTGTGCCTGATCGAGGCCTTCCCGCGCACCGCCAGCGGCAAGCTCGACCGCGACGCGCTCCTGGCCCTCGACCGGCGCGGTCGCGACTACGCGGCCCCGCGCACCGCGCTGGAGCGGACGCTGGCCCAGGTCTGGGCCGAGGCCCTGGCGGTCGAGCGGGTGGGCCTGCACGACAATTTCTTCGAGCTCGGCGGCCATTCGCTGCTGGCGGCACGGCTGCGCTCGCGCATCGAGGCCGAGCTCGGCCTCGTGCTGCCGCTGCGCTTCTTCTTCGAGGGCCAGACGCTGGGCCAGTTCGCGGCCAAGGTCGAGGCCTACCGCGAGGACAAGGGCGACGCGATCGAGGCCCTGCTGGCCGAAGCCGAGGCCCGATGAGCGGGCAGGACCGGCTGCTGGCGCTGGCCCGGCGCTTCGCGGCCCTGTCGCCGGAGGGGCGGCGGGAGCTGCATGCGCGGCTCAGGGCGCAGGGCCTGGGCCCGGAGGCGCTGCCGATCCCGCGGCGCGACGACGGACGGCCCCCGCGGTCGCCTCCTATGCCCAGCAGCGGCTGTGGTTCCTGTGGCAGCTCGACCCCGCGAGCCCGGCCTACAACCTCGCCGGGGCGCTGCGGCTCACCGGCGCCCTCGACCGGGAGGCGCTGCAGCGCACCTTCGACACGCTGGTGGCGCGGCACGAGCCGCTGCGCACGGTCTTCTCGGCCGCGGACGGCAAGGTCTGGCAGCACGTCCAGCCGGCGGGGCCGGTGCCGCTGGAGCCGGTCGCCACCGCGCCCGAGGACCTGGACGCGGTGCTGGCGGAGGCGGCGGCCCGGCCGTTCGACCTCGCGGAGGGGCCGCTGCTGCGGGTGCGGCTCCACCGGCTGGGGCCGCGCGAGCACGTCCTCTTCCTCGGCATGCACCACATCGTCTCGGACGGCTGGTCGCTGCGGGTGCTGATCGACGAGCTGACCCGGCTCTACGCCGCCTTCGCCGCCGGCACGGAGCCGGCGCTGCCGGCCCTGCCGATCCAGTATGCCGACTACGCGCTCTGGCAGCGGCACTGGAACGAGGCCGGGGAGGGCGAGCGGGAGCTCGATTTCTGGCGCGGCATCCTCGGCAGCGAGCACCCGGTGCTGGAGCTGCCCGCCGACCGGCCGCGCCCGGCCGCCCGCAATGGTGCCGGGGGAGCCGTCACGCACCGTTTCTCCGCCGACGATGCAGGGCGCCTGCGCGAGCTGGCGGCGGAGAATGGCGCCACCTTGTTCATGCTGCTGCTGGCCGCCTTCATGGCCTGGCTGCACCGGGTCACCGGGCAGGAGGATCTCCGCGTCGGCGTCCCGGTCGCCAACCGGAGCCGGGCCGAATGCGAGCGGCTGATCGGCTTCTTCGTGAACACCCAGGTGCTGCGCCTCGGCGTCGCCGGCGGGATGCGCTTCGACGCGCTGCTGGCGGCCGTGCGCCGGCTCGCCCTCCTGGCCCAGGCGCACCAGGACCTGCCGTTCGAGCAGCTGGTGGAAGCGCTCCAGCCCGAGCGCAGCCTCGGCCACAACCCGCTCTTCCAGGTGATGCTCAACCACGAGCAGCACGAGCTCTCGGGCTTCACCCGGCTGGGCGACCTCAAGGTGGAGCCGTTCGCCCTGCCGGTGCCGGCCGCCAAGGTCGACCTCAGCCTCGACACGGCGGAGCATCCCGACGGCACGCTGCTCCGCCACCTTCACCTACGCCGCCGACATCCTCGACCGGGCCACGGCGGAGCATCTGCTGGCGAGCTTCGCGCATCTTCTGACCCGGATCGGCCGGGAGCCTGCTCGCCCGATCCGGGAGTATGAGCTCCTAAGCCCTTACGGACACTCGCTCCTGGCGGCGTGGAACGCGACCGAGGCTCCGCTCGCGGAGCCCTTGCGGCTGCACCGGCAGATCGAGGCGCAGGTGCTGGCCACGCCCTCGGCACCGGCGGTGGTCTTCGGCACCGAGGTCCTGAGCTACGGCGAGCTGAACGCGCGGGCCAACCGGCTGGCGCATCGGCTGCGCGCCCTGGGGGTGGGGCCGGACACGCTGGTCGGCATCGCGGTCCACCGCTCGCTCGAGATGGTGGTGGGTCTCCTGGCGATCCTGAAGGCGGGCGGGGCCTATGTGCCGCTCGACCCGGACTACCCGGCCGAGCGGCTGGCCTTCATGCTGGAGGACAGCGGGGTCGGCCTCCTGCTGACGCAGGAGCATCTCCTGCCGCTCCTGCCGGCGACGGCGGCGCAGGTCATCTGCCTGGATCGGGACCAGGAAGGGCCGGCGGAGGACCCGGCGGACCAGGGCACGGGCCAGGACCTCGTCTACTGCCTCTACACCTCGGGCACCACCGGCCGGCCGAAGGGGGCCGGGAACACGCACGCGGCCTTGTGCAACCGGCTGCAATGGATGCAGCGGGAGTACCGGCTCGGCGCCGGCCGACCGGGTGCTGCAGAAGACGCCGTTCAGCTTCGACGTCTCGGCGTGGGAGCTGTTCTGGCCGCTCATGACCGGGGCCGTCCTGGTGATGGCGCCGCCGGGCGCCCATCGCGATCCCGCGGCCCTGCGCCGGCTGATCGTGGACGCGGGGCGTCACCGTCCTGCACTTCGTGCCGTCGATGCTGCAGGCGTTCATGGCGGTCGAGGAGATCGGCGCCTGCACCAGCCTGCGGACGGTGGTCTGCAGCGGCGAGGCCCTGGGCGCCGAGCTGGCGCAGCGCTTCCTCGCCTCCAGCCGGGCGGGGCTGCACAACCTCTACGGCCCGACCGAGGCCGCGATCGACGTCAGCCACTGGGCCTGCCGGGTGGAGCCGGGCCGCGCCGCGGTCCCGATCGGGCGGCCGATCGCCAACATCCGGCTGCACGTGCTGGACCGGCATCTCTGCCCGGTGCCGGTGGGCGTGCCGGGCGAGCTCTTCATCGGCGGGATCGGGCTGGCGCGCGGCTACCATCGCCGGCCGGGCCTCACCGCCGAGCGCTTCGTGCCGGACCCGTTCGGCGACCGGCGAGCGCCTCTACCGCACGGGCGACCTCGCCCGGTGGCGGGCGGACGGGGTGCTCGAGTATGCGGGCCGGATCGACCAGCAGGTGAAGATCCGCGGCTTCCGGATCGAGCCCGGCGAGATCGAGGCCCGGCTCCTGGAGCATCCGGCGGTGCGGGCGGCAGCGGTCGTCGCCGCCCAGGGCCCGGCCGGGCAGCGCCTGGTGGCCTATGTCGCGGCCGAGGACGAGGGCGGGCTGGCGGCAGCGCTGCAGGAGCGGCTGCGGGCAACCCTGCCGGACTACATGGTGCCGGCGCAGCTACGTCGTGCTGGACCGGCTGCCGCTCTCGCCCAACGGCAAGCTCGACCGCAAGGCCCTGCCCGCGGCCGGAGCCCGGGCCGGCAGGCGAGGCGTGCGCTGCCCTCCACCCCGGCCGAGCGCATCCTGGCCGCGATCTGGGCGCGAGCTCCTGGGTCGCGCCGCCGATCGCGGCCGACGACAATTTCTTCGCCCTCGGCGGCGATTCGATCGTCTCGATCCAGGTGGTGAGCCGGGCCCGCCAGGCGGGCCTGCGGCTGAGCCCGCGGCGACCTGTTCCAGCACCAGACCCTGCGCGCGCTGGCCCGGGCCGCCATGCCCGAGGCCGCACCCGTGGCCGGGCAGGGGCCGGTCACGGGCCCGCTGCTCCCCACCCCGTTCCAGGCCCGCTTCCTGGCAACCGAGATCCCGAACCGGCAGCACTGGAACCAGGCCCTTCTACTGAAGCCTGTGGAGCCGCTCGAGGCCCCGAGGCTGCGGCAGGCGCTGACGGGGCTCCTCGAGGCGCACGACGCCTTGCGGCTGCGCTTCGTCCGCGACGAGGCTGGGCACTGGCAGGCCCGGCATGCCGGCCTGGAGGTGCCGCCCGATCTCCTCTGGGAGAGGCAGGCGGAGGATCCGGGGGCGCTTGCCGCGATCTGTGCCGAGGCGCAGCGCAGCCTCGACCTCGCGGCCGGGCCGCTCCTGCGCGCCGTCCTGGTGGGCTGCCAGGACGGCAGCCAGCGTCTGCTCCTCGTCATCCATCACCTCGTGGTGGACGGCGTGTCCTGGCGGATCCTGCTGGAGGACCTGAACGGCATCCATCGCGGGGTGCCGCCGGCAAGGACCAGCTCGCTCCAGGCCTGGACGGCGCACCTGCACCGGCTGGCGCAGGAGCCGGCCGTGCAGGCGCAGCTCGACTGGTGGAGCGCTGCGCTCGAAGGAGCCGAGCCCGGATCGCTGCCCGAAGCGCCGGGCCTGGTCGGCGACGCCGTGCGGGTCCTGACCGTGCTGGACGCGGTGCGGACGCGGCAGCTGCTGGCCGAGGCGGGTGCCGCCTACCGGACCCGGCCCGAGGAGCTGCTGCTCACGGCCCTGGCCCGTGCCGTCCGCCGGGCCGAGGGCAGCCCGTCCCTGCTGGTCGAGCTGGAGGGGCATGGCCGCGAGGCCTTTGCGGAAGGCTTCGACCTCGCCCGGACGGTGGGCTGGCTCACCAGCGCCCATCCGGTGCGGCTGGTGCCGGCGTCGACGCCGGGCGAGGCGATCCTGGCGGTCAAGGAGCAGCTCCGCGCGGTGCCGGACAAGGGCGCCGGCTGGGGCATCCTCCGCCATCTGGGCGACGAGGCGACCCAGGCCCGGCTGGCAGCGCTGCCCCGGCCGCGGATCACCTTCAACTATCTGGGCCAGCTCGACGGCAGCTTCGGCCCGGATGCCCTGTTCCGGCTGGCGCCCGAGGAGCCGGGGCCGCTTGCCGATGCGGCGGCCCCGCTCGGCAACACGCTCTCGATCGACGGCCAGGTGCGGGACGGCTCCCTGCGGCTGCGCTGGACCTTCAGCCCCCGGCAGCTCGAGCCGGCGCGGGTCCGGGCCCTGGCGGCCGCCTTCGAGGCCGAGCTGCTGGCCCTCCTGGCGCACTGCCTGGACCAGGAGGCGGGCGGGGTCAGCCCCTCGGACTTCCCGCTGGCGGGGCTGGACCAGGGCCAGCTCGACCGGCTGCCGGTGCCGGCCCGGCTGATCGAGGACGTCTATCCGCTCTCCCCGCTGCAGGAGGGCATGCTGTTCGAGTGCCTCTACGCGGCGGGCTCGGAGGGCGGGCGGGAGACCTACGTCAACCAGGTCCGCGCCACCGTGACCGGGCTGGATCCTGCCCGCTTCGCCGCCGCCTGGCAGGCGGCCCAGGACCGGCACGCCGTGCTGCGCACCTCCTTCTCCTGGGCGGAGGGCGGGGTGCCGCCGGTGCAGATCGTGCACCGCTCGCTGCCGCTCGACCTGCGCCGGCACGAGCTGGGCCCGGTCGCGGACGTGCCGGCGGCCCTGGCGGAACTTGCCCGGGAGGACCGCCGGCAGGGCTTCGACCTCCGCCGGGCGCCGCTGATGCGGGTGACGCTGGTGCGCCTCCCGGACGGAAGCCACCACCTGATCTGGACCAGCCACCATCTGCTCCTGGACGGCTGGAGTGCCGCCCAGGTGATGGACGAGGTGCTGCGGCAGCAGGCCGGGGAGCCGGTGGCCGCACCGGCCGGGCGCTACCGCGACCACATCGCCTGGCTGAAGGGCCGCGACGGGGCGGCCGAGGAGGCGTTCTGGCGCGAGCGGCTGGCCGGGCTCGACGGCCCGCTGCACCTGGCCCAGGCCCTGGCCGGCGAGGATCGCGGCAGCGGCTTCGGCGAGCTCATGGGCAGCCTCGACGAGGCGGCGACGGCGGCGCTGCAGGGCTTCGCCCGGCGGCTGAAGGTGACGGTCAACACGGTGGTGCAGGCGGCGTGGCTGCTCCTGCTCCAGCGCTACACGGGCCGCCGCGAGGTCGTCTTCGGCGCCACCATGTCCGGCCGCTCGGCGGACCTCGCCGGCATCGAGCGCCAGGTCGGCCTCTTCATCAACACCCTGCCGGTGGCGGCGGCCCCCGACCCGGCGCTCCCGGTCGGCCGCTGGCTCGTGCAGCTCCAGGCCCTGAACCTCGCCCTGCGCGAGCACGAGCACACGCCGCTGCCGGACATCCAGCGCTGGATGGGCTGGAGCGGGGAGGGCGGCTTCGACACCATCCTGGTGTTCGAGAACTATCCCCTGGGCGAGGCGCTGCGCCGGGCGGAATCGGGGGCCTTGCGGTTCTCGGACGTGGTGGCGCACGAGCAGTCCGGCTACGCCCTCATGCTCGAGGTCCATGCCGGCCGGCACCTGGACCTGCATTACCGCTACGACCGTGCCCGCCTGGGCGATGCCGCCATCGCCCGGATCGACCGCCATCTGCGCTGCCTGCTCGAAGGCCTGGTGGCGGACGCGGACCGCCCGCTGGCGGCGGTGCCGATGCTGGGGGAGGCGGAACGGCAGGCGGTCATCGCGGCCGGCGAGGCCGACCCCAGTCCCTACCCGGACGAGCGCCTGCTGCATCGCCTCTTCGAGCGGCAGGTGCGGCGGGACCCCCTTGCCGTGGCCGCGATCGGCGAGGGGCGGGAGGTCGGCTATGCCGCCTTGAACGCCCGCGCCAACCGCCTGGCCCGCCGGCTGCGGGCGGCGGGGATCGGCCCCGACGATCTGGTGGCGGTGGCGATGGAGCGCTCGCCGGACCTGCTGGCAGCACTGCTGGCGGTGATGAAGGCGGGCGGCGCCTACCTGCCGCTCGACCCGGCCTTCCCGGCCGAGCGGCTGGGCTGGATGCTCGAGGACAGCGGGGCCCGCCTGCTGCTGACCGAGAGCCACCTGCTGGCGACGCTGCCGCCCGGGCCCGAGGCCTGGTGCCTCGACCGGGAGGAGGCGGCGCTCGCCGCCTTCGCCGAGGACGACCTGCCGGAGGGCTGCACGCCGCAGCACCTGGCCTACGTGATCTACACCTCGGGCTCGACCGGCCGGCCCAAGGGCGTGGCGGTGCGGCAGGAGGCCCTGGTCAACCTCCTGGCCAGCATGGCCCGGGAGCCCGGCATCGAGGCGGGCGAGCGCTTCCTGGCCCTCACCTCGCTCTCCTTCGACATCGCCGGGCTCGAGCTCTACCTGCCGCTGATCGCCGGCGGCACGGTGGTGCTGGTGGACCGGCATGCGGCACGCGACCCCGCCCGCCTGTGGCAGGCGATCGAGCGCCATGGCGTGAGCGCCATCCAGGCCACACCCTCGACCTGGCGGATGCTGGCCGGCGACGATCGCCTGGCGTCGCTGGCAGGGCGGCGGGTCCTGTGCGGCGGCGAGGCCCTGCCGGCCGACCTGGCGGCCCGGCTGATCGGGGCCGCGGGCGAGGTCTGGAACCTCTACGGGCCGACCGAGACCACGATCTGGTCGGCGCTCGCCCGGCTCGACGCCCGAGCAACCGCGGCCGCATCTCGGCGCTGCCGTCGCCAACACCCGCCTCTACATCCTGGGCCAGGACCTGGAGCCGGTGCCGCCGGGCGTCGCGGGCGAGCTCCATATCGGCGGCGACGGCCTGGCGCGCGGCTATCACGGCCGCCCGGGCCTGACCGCGGAGCGCTTCGTGCCGGACCCGTTCGGGCCGCCGGGCGAGCGGCTCTACCGCACGGGCGACCTCGTGCGCCGCCTCGCCGACGGCACGCTCGACTATGTCGGCCGGGTCGACCAGCAGGTGAAGATCCGCGGCTTCCGGATCGAGCCCGGCGAGATCGAGGCCCGTCTGGCCGAGCACCCGGAGGTGCGCGAGGCCGCGGTGGTGGCCCGCGAGACGGCGGCAGGCCCGCAGCTCGTGGCCTACGTCGTCGCCGACCCCGGCGAGGGCCTGCCGGACCGGCTCAAGGCCCACCTGCAGGCGGTGCTGCCGGACTACATGGTCCCGGCACAGGTGGTGCGGCTCGACGCCATGCCGCTGACGCCCAACCGCAAGCTCGACCGCAAGGCCCTGCCGGCCCCGGAGTGGCAGGGCCCGGTCTATGCCGCACCAGAGAGTGCGGCCGAGATCGCCGTCGCCAGGGTCTGGCAGGACGTGCTGGGCATCCGCCGCGTCGGCCTCGACGACGATTTCTTCGCCCTTGGCGGCGATTCGATCGTCTCGATCCAGGTGGTGAGCCGGCTGGGCCAGCAGGGCTGGGCGATCACCCCGCGCCAGCTCTTCGAGCGGCCGACCGTGCGCGCCCTGGCCGCGGTAGCCCAGCGCGTCGCCGTGCGCCGAGGCCTACCGCCCCTCGACCGAGCCCCTGGTCACCCTCGACCCCGGGCAGTGGGCGGCCCTGCCGTTCCCCGCCGCCTGCGTCGACGACATCTACCCCCTGTCGCCGATGCAGGAAGGCCTGCTCATGCACACCCTGCTCGAGCCGGGCTCGGGCATCTACCTGATGCAGAACCGGCATCGCATCGACGGCCCGATCGACCTCCGGCATTTCGACCGCGCCTGGGCGCATGTCGTCGCCTGCAACGAGACCTTGCGCTCCTCCTTCGTCTGGGAGCTGGCCGACCGGCCGCTGCAGATCATCAGGAAGGACGCCGGCGACTTCCTGCTGCACCACGACTGGCGTGCGCTCGATGCGGCCGAGCAGGCGCTCAGGATCGAGGCCGTGCTGCAGGAGGAGCTGGACCGCGGCATGGACATGGCGCGCGGGCCGCTGTTCCGGGTCCGGCTGATGCGGCTTGCCGACGAGCGCTTCGAGCTCGTGGTCAGCTACCACCACACGATCATGGACGCCTGGTGCGTCTTCCTGCTGCTGTCGGACTTCGTCGTCGCCTACCGGGCGCTGGAGGGCGGGTGCCAGCCCCGGGCCCGGCCGGTCCCGCCTTACCGCGACTTCATCCGCTGGCTGATGCAGCGCGACGCCGGGGCGACGCGGGCCTACTGGCGGGAAGCCCTGCGCGGGGTGGAGGCGACAACGAAGCTGCCGGCCGACCGACCGCTGAGCCTGCGCCAGGGCAACTCGCGCATCGTCGACCGCCAGCTCACGCTGACACCCGCCGAGGACCGGGCCCTGCGGGCGCTGGCCGGCCGGCACCGGCTCACCGTCAACACCTTCGTCCAGGCGGCCTGGGCGCTCACGCTGCACCTCCATGGCGGCGGCCGCGACGTGCTGTTCGGCGTCACCGTGGCCGGGCGCCCGCCGGAGCTGCCGGAGCTGCAGGGCACCATCGGCCTCTTCATCAACAGCATCCCGTTGCGGGTCCGGGTCCCGGCCGGGGCCGAGGGGACCACGGTGCGGGCGTGGCTGGAGGCGCTGCTGGAGCGGAACCTCGCCATGCGCGAGTTCGAGCACCTGCCGCTGGTCGACATCCACAAGCTGAGCGGCCTGCCGCAAGGAACGGCCCTCTTCGACAGCCTGCTCGTGTTCGAGAACACGCCCGTCGACATGACCCTGCTGCAGGGGGCGGAGACGCTGCAGGCCGCGGCCACGGCCAGCCGCACCCACACCAACTACCCGATCACGGTGGTGGCCTACCCGCACGGCGAGCTGGGGCTGCACCTCTCCTGCGACGGGCGGTTCTTCGAGACGGCGACGATCGAGCGCCTGCTGGCCTCGTTCCGCCGCGCGCTCATGGCCCTGGTCGAAGGCTTCGAGGGGCCGGTGCGCGACCTGCCGCTGCTCGACCCGGCGGAGCGGGAGCGGCTGGTGGAGGGGTGCAACGCCACCAAGCGGGCCTATCCGCTGGACCAGGGCTACGCGCCGCTGTTCAGGGCCGCGGTACAGCACCACCCGGAGCGGATCGCGGCCGCCTGCATGGGCCGCACGCTGACCTACGCGGCGCTGGACCTGCAGGCGAACCGGATCGCGCAAGGGCTTCTGGGCAAAGGACCCTGCACCGACCAGGTGGTGGCCCTGCTGGCGGAGCGCGGCCTCGACCTCCTGGCCATGATCGTCGGCACGCTGAAGGCCGGTGCGGGCTATCTGGGGCTCGACCCGGCCTTCCCGCCCCGCCGGCTGGGCCAGATCCTGGCCGCCGCCCGGCCGCATGCGGTGCTGACGGCAGAGGCCTGGCTGCCGCTCCTGGACGAGGTCCTGGCCGAGGTCCCGGCAGGCCGGAGGCCGCCGGTGCTGCTGCTGGAAGACCTTGCGGAGGCACCGGGCCACGACCCGGAGGTCCGCGTCGACGGCCGCCAGCTCGGCTACGTCATCTACACCTCGGGCTCGACCGGGGAGCCCAAGGGGGTCCTGGTCGAGCAGGCCGGGATGCTCAACAACCAGTTGAGCAAGATCCCCTATCTGGGCCTGACGCAGGACGATGTGATCGCGCAGACGGCGGGGCAGGGGTTCGACATCTCGGTCTGGCAGATGCTGACCGGCCCGCTCTGCGGGGCCCGGGTCGAGATCGTGCCGGACGCGGTGGCGCACGATCCCCAGGCCCTGCTGGAGCATGTCCGCGCGACCGGCGTCACCGTGCTGGAGAGCGTGCCGTCCCTGATCCAGGGGCTGCTCGACGCCGACCCCGTCCCGCTGCCCGGCCTGCGCTGGCTCCTGCCCACCGGCGAGGCGATGCCGCCGGCCCTGGCCCGCCGCTGGCAGGAGCGCTATCCGCACGTGCCGCTAAAGCAAACCGCAGGCTAGTTGGGACAGGCATAACCGGCATGGCGAAAGAAGCCTCTGGCGTCGTCCTTGGTGATGGCGGCCAAGGCTGGGCCGAGGGCGGCATGGAGGCCGTCGACGGTCCGTGCCGCGGCCTTGCGCAACAGGCCCTTCACCTTGGCCCAGGCGGGCTCGATCGGGTTCAGATCCGGCGAGTAGCGCGGGAGATAGCGGTACGCGAAGCCCGAGCCGTCGAGGAGGGCACGCACGGCCTGGGTCTTGTGGGCGGCAAGGTTGTCCATGACCAGGACCGCGTCGGGTCTGATGCGGCGCAGCTCGGGCAGGAGCACCTGCTCCAGCCAGGCGCAGAACACCGCCCCGTCGGTGGCGGCCGGGATGCTCATGGCGGCGACGATCCCCTCCGGCCCAAGCGCCCCCAGGATGGTGACGCGTTCCCAATGACCACAAGGTGCCGTGCCGGGGGCACGCTCGCCGCAGGGGCTCCAGCCGTGGCTGCGGACGAGGTCGGTGCGGGCAGCACTCTCGTCGAGGAAGACGAAGCGCTCGACAGCGATCCCAGCGATCGTTTCAGGCCAGGCTTGGCGTTCCTCCAAGATCGCGGCCTCGTCCTGCTCGATCGCACGCAAGGTCTTCTTTTTTTCTAGAACGGCAAAGCTGGCTGGCTGTTGATCTCCTTGGAGTGGCTTGGGCGGGGAGATCGGTGATGGCCAGGAGTGCAGCGCGTGGGCAGGCCGATCGCGAGGAGATTCTGGCGCCGATCCGCCGGTACTGTCCGGGCTGCGGACGTCGGCTGCGCTACCGCTACGACAACCAGCGCACGGTGGTGACGCTCGGTGGCTTGGTCCACCTGCGGCTGCAGATCCGGCGCTGTGAGACCCCGGGTTGTCAGCACCATCGCCGACCTTACCGGCCGGAAGGTGAGGGTAGCCTCGTCCTGCCGCAGCACGAGTTTGGGCTCGATATCATCGCCCTGATCGGTGCCTTGCGCTATCGCGAGCACAAGAGCGTGCCGGAGATGCACGGCGTCTTGCGCGAGCGCGGGGTGGTGATCGCGGAGCGGACGGTCACCAACCTGCTCGACCGCTACGATGAGCTCATGGCGACCTCGCTGGCCGACGACGACCGGCTGCGGGCGGCCCTGGTCGGGCAGGGCCGGGTGATCCTGGCGCTCGATGGCCTCCAGCCGGATGTCGGCCACGAGGTCTTGTGGGTCGTGCGCGAGTGCCTGTCGGGCGAGGTCCTGCTTGCCAGAAGCCTGCTGTCCTCGACGAGCGAGGACCTGGCCGCGCTGCTGCGCGAGGTCGCGGCGAAGGTTGGTGTGCCAGTCACCGGCGTGATCAGCGACGGCCAGCACTCGGTCCGCCGGGCGGTGCGGCTGGCTCTGCCCGGGGTGCCGCACCAGCTCTGCCAGTTCCACTACCTGCGTGAGGCCGCACACCCGATCTTCGAGGCCGACCGGCACGCCAAGAAGGAGCTGAAGAAGCGGATCCGTGGCGTACGGCCAATCGAGCGCGCCGTGGAGGACCGAGACGATGCTGAGGCGCGAGGGGTGCGCGGCTACTGCGCGGCGGTCCGCAGCGCCATCACCGACGATGGGCAGCCACCGCTTGCGGCCTCAGGGCTGCGGCTCGAGGGCCGGCTCAAGGCAGTCGTCGCCAGCCTCGACCGGGTGGCGGAAAAAGGGGGATGACGAGGCTCCTGCAGCGTTTGCGCCGGCTGATCACGAACGCCTTGGGGCACACGCGCGATCTCTGGCCGGATATCCGCCGCGCCTATGGCTGGGTGCATCACGCGGCGCGGATCCTGAACAACGAGGCTGGTCTTGACGCGGCCGCGGTCGCCCGCCGCTTTGCCGGTCTCATCGCTGCCATCGCCCGCCACCGCGCCAGGGCCGGCACCCTCGCCGGCGCTGTCGACCACTTCCTCAAGGTAACCCGCAGCTACCGGCCCGGCCTATTCCACAGCTACGCCGTAGCCGGCCTGCCGCGCACCAACAACGACCTCGAGCGCCTGTTCGGCGCGCACCGCCGCCACGAGCGGCGGGCAACCGGCCGCAAGACCGCCTCACCCGGCATAGTGCTGCGTGGCCCGGTGCGGCTCGTCGCGGCGGCACTCACCCGACTTCGCCGCTATGAGGCACGCGATCTCGCCCTGACTGATCGGCGCCAGTGGCGCGAGGTTCGCCACGGCCTCGAGCAGAGGCGCCGATCCCGTGTCCTACGTTGCCGCTTCCGCCGCGACCCGCAAGCCTTCCTGAGCGCGATCGAGCACCAACTCTGCCAGCCAGCTTTGCCGGTCTAGTTTTT
>CAWHNT010000036.1:0-20144 GCA_963830775.1 uncultured Alphaproteobacteria bacterium
CAGCCCTCGACCACATGCGCGGCGGTGAAGAGGTCGCCGGCGGGAGTGGCGAAGAAGCCGGTACCCGTGGATCTGACCGGCTCCGGGAGGGCATCGAGGCGGTCAGCTGCAGCGCACGATGCGGCTAGCAGGCCAAGCAGCACCACGCCGACGGCTCCTTTGCCTAACCTCACATCGCCGACAGGAGCGCACGCAGTCCATAGGCCGCGACTGCCACCACGAGTACGCCAGCGGCCCAAAGCCCCACGAACCACAGGAGCCGGCTCAGCCGCGAGCCCTCCGCCATCAGTGATGATACCCGCTGTCCGGCGTCACCTTCCCGCGGAACACCCAGTAGTTGTAGCCCGTGTAGGCGAGGATGATCGGCAGCAGGATCGCGGTGCCGACCAGCATGAAGGCCTGGGAGGAGTGCGGGGCGGCGGCGTCCCAGATCGTGATGGTGGGGGGGATGATGTAGGGGAAGAGGCTGATGGCGAGGCCGGCGTAGGAGAGGAGGAAGAGGAGGAGGGTGAGGAGGAAGGGGGCGCGCTCCTCGCGGCGGTCGATGGCGATGCCGAGGCGGATGATGGCCAGCACGACCAGGATGGGCACGGGCGAGAGATAGAGGAAGTTGGGCCAGGTGAACCAGCGCGCCGCGATCTCGGCGTGGATCAGAGGGGTCCAGAGCGAGACGATCGCGATGGCGGCCAGGACCAGGAGGCCCACGAAGCGCATGCGGCCGTAGGCCCAGCTCTGCAGGTCGCCCGTGGTCTTCATGATCAGCCAGCCCGCACCCAGCATGGCGTAGCCGCCGAGAAGGGCCAGGCCGCAGAAGAGGGAGAAGGGGGTGAGCCAGGCGAAGGCATGGCCCTGGAAGGCGCGGTCGGTGACCTCGATGCCGTGGATGAAGGCGCCCAGCACGACACCTTGCGCGAAGGTGGCGGTCATCGAGCCCCAGGCGAAGGCGCGGTCCCACCAGTGGCGGTTGCGGCGGCTCTTGAAGCGGAACTCGAAGGCCACGCCGCGGAAGATCAGCGCCAGCAGCATGACGATCAGCGGCAGGTAGAAGGCCGAGAGGATGACGGCGTAGGCGATCGGGAAGGCGCCCAGCATGGCGGCCCCGCCCAGGACCAGCCAGGTCTCGTTGCCGTCCCAGATCGGGGCCGCGGTGTTCATCATCACGTCGCGGTCCTCGTCGGTGGCGGCGAAGGGGAAGAGGATGCCGACGCCGAGGTCGAAGCCGTCCATGATCACGTACATGATCACGCCAAGGGCGATGATGCCGGCCCAGATCAGCGGCAGGTCCAGGGTCATGGCCGTCACTCCGCCGGGGCCGGTGCGGAGCCGCCGGGCTCGAGCCGCTCGTCGGCAGCCGCCATCGGCCGCTGACCGCCGGGCGAGGACGGCGTGCCGCGCGCGGCACTCGGGACCTCGCGCATGAGGCGCAGGAGATAGTAGGTGCCGGCGCCGAACACGACGCAGTAGACCACCACGAACATGACCAGCGAGGCGAGCACGCTGCCGGCCGGGTGGGGCGAGACGGCATCGGCCGTGCGCATCAGGCCGTAGACCACCCAGGGCTGGCGGCCATGCTCGGTGGTGATCCAGCCGAAGGTGACGGCGAAGAAGCCCAGCGGCGAGGCCAGCACGCACAGGCGCAGGAACCACTGCGCGTCGTAGAGCGCGCTTGTGCCAGCGCAGCCAGAGCGAGACCAGGCCGATCCCGATCATCAGGAAGCCGATGCCGACCATGAGGCGGAAGGTCCAGAAGATGACGGGCGCGTTCGGCCACTGGTCGCGCGGGAAGGCCTTGAGGCCCTTGAGCTCGGCGTCCCAGCTGTGGCCCAGGATCAGGCTGCCGAGCTTCGGGATCCCGATGGCGTAGCGGGTGGTCTCGGCCTCGAGGTCGGGCAGGCCGAAGAGATAGAGCGGCGCTCCGGCATGGGTCTCGAAATGGCCCTCCATGGCGGCGATCTTGGCCGGCTGGTGCTCCAGCGTGTTGAGGCCGTGGAAGTCGCCGGCTATCGCCTGCAGCGGGGCCACCAGGGCCGCCATCCACATCGCCATCGAGAACATGCGCTGGGAAGCACCGTCCCAGTGGCCCTTGAGCAGGTGCCACGCACCCACGCCGCCGACCACGAAGGCCGTGGTCAGGTAGGCGCCCAGCACGGTGTGGACGAGGCGGTAGGGGAAGGAGGGATTGAAGACGATCTGCCACCAGTCGGCGGGCTCGAAGCGGCCCTCGACGATGGTGTAGCCGGCCGGCGTGTGCATCCAGCTGTTGGCCGAGAGGATCCAGAAGGCGGAGAAGAAGGTGCCCAGCGCCACCATGCAGGTGGCGAAGAAGTGCGCCTTCTCGCCGACCCGCTTCCAGCCGAAGAGCATGATCCCCAGGAAGCCGGCCTCGAGGAAGAAGGCGGTCAGCACCTCGTAGGACATGACCGGGCCCATGACGGCACCCACGGCGTCGCTCATCCGGCCCCAGTTGGTGCCGAACTGGTAGGACATGACGATTCCGGAGACGACGCCCATGCCGAAGGAGACGGCGAAGATCGGCAGCCAGAACTGGTAGAGCTCGCGGTAGACCGAGTCGCGGGTGGTGAGCCACAGGCCCTCCAGCACGGCAAGGTAGCTGGCGAGCCCGATGGTGAAGGCCGGGAACAGGAAGTGGAAGGTGACGACGAAGGCGAACTGGAGGCGCGCCAGCACCACCGGATCCAGCCACTCCATCGCCGATGCCCCTCCGCCGCGCGGCCGGCGGCCGCGCGCTTGCCCTTGCCTGGAGGGAGTTACGCGCGCGGGGGCCGCGGCTCGACTGCGGTCAGGGGTCGCGGTGCAGGTTTTTTGCGTCCGCCGCCGCACCGGCAGCGGGCGGCGGACGTTCTCTTGCGGGAGCGCGGTGCGGCCGGGCGAAGCGTATACCGGGCGGCACCCGATCGAGAGCCGGAGAGGATGCGATGATCGGGCGGAAAGCAACGGTTCACGGTAGTGGCGGCGGCACTGGCTGCTGCCTGGCTTGCCGGCGTGTCGCCGGCCTTCGCCGACGACAATGACGATGCCAGGGAGGCCTGTCGCGACCTGGCGCGGAAAAGCGACTGGAAGGACGTCGACACCGATGTCCGCAGCGAGCGCGACGACCGCTTCGTGGTCCGCGTGCGCGGCGAGCGCGACGGCAGGGACCGCGAGCGCACCTGCATCTATGACGGCCGCCGCAACGACGCCGAGTTCCGGGACAACAGGCAGGACGACGAGGTCCAGGACGCGCGCGACGCCTGTCGCCGCATCGCCAAGAACCGCGACTGGAAGGACGTCGACACCGACCTCAAGCGCGAGGGCGACGACCGGATCGTGATCGCGGTCCAGGGCGAGCGCGACAAGGACGACCGCGAGCGGCGGTGCGTCTACAATGTCCGCCGGGACGAGGCGCGGTTCGAGGACCAGCGGCGGTAGCCTGGCGCCGGGCCGGCGCAGCCGCTGGGGGATGCCTGCAAGCGCGGCACCGTGACCTCGGACAGGCTGCGCCGGCTGGGGCTGCGGGGCGAAGGTCATGGCTTACGTCTACAAGATCACCGCCTCGCCGGTCGGCGAGCTGAAGCTCGTCGCCAGCGACCGGGGCCTGGCCGCGATCCTGTGGCCGGACGACGACCCTCTCCGGGTGCGGCTGAGCCCCCTGGCCGAGGATGCGGGCCATCCGGTCCTGGTCGAGACGGAGCGGCAGCTCGCCGCCTATTTCGCCGGCAGGCTGAAGACGTTCACCGTGCCGCTCGATTTCAAAGGCACGGAGTTCCAGAAGAGCGTCTGGCAGGCTCTGCTCACGATCCCGTACGGCGAGACGAGAAGCTACGGCGCGATCGCGCGGCAGATCGGCAGGCCCACGGCCGTCCGTGCGGTCGGGGCGGCCAACGGCAGGAACCCGATCTCGATCATCGCGCCTTGCCATCGGGTGATCGGCTCGAGCGGTGCATTGACCGGGTTCGCGGGCGGGCTCGCGGTGAAGGAGCGCCTGCTTGGGATCGAGAGGGGACCGGCCGCGGAGTATGATCTTTTCGACGTGGAGGCGACCTGATGGATGTTCGGCCGGCCCGTTGGTGGCCTCACTCCGCCAGGAACTTGCGCACTTCTGCTGAAACCTGGTCCGGCGCCTCCTCCTGGGGAACGTGACCGAGCTCGGGAAAGGTCACCAGCCTGGCGTCGGGCAGAGCTCTTGAGATAGTCGGCCGCGTTGGCGACCGGGATCATCGCGTCCTTCTCGCCCCAGAGCAGCAGGGTCGGCGCCCGGATCTGCCGCAGCATCGGCACGGGATCCGCGAGCATCACCTGCTCCATGCGGGCGATCATGGCGCCGCGCACCCCGGGCGCCAGCATCAGGTCGCGGTAGCGCGTCACCAGCTCGTCGGTGAGCGCTGCGGGATCGCCGTAGGCCGGGGCCAAGCTCTGGCGGACCATGAAAACCGGCAGCGCATAGCGCATCAGCCTGACCAGCGGCGGGACCTGGGGCTTCTTCCCGTACTCGAAGCCCGGGCTCGCGAACCCGTCCGGCGAGATCAGCACGAGCTTGTCGACGCGGTCGGGATGCAGGGCCGCGAAGTTCCAGGCGATCTTGCCGCCGATCGAGTTGCCGATCAGGCTAGCCCGAGGCAGGCCGAGCCGGTCCATCAGCGCGCCCAGCACCTGCACGCTGCGGGCGTCGGTATAGTCGCCGCTCGGATCGACCCCGGTGAGGCCGAAGCCCGGCAGATCGAAGCGGATCACCCGGTATTCGCCGGACAGTGCCCGCGCCAGGGGCTCCCAGGTGTGCAGGCTGGAACCGAAGCCGTGCAGCAGGATCACGGCCGGTGCCTCCCTGGCGCCGCTGTCGCGCACGTGCAGCCGCAGGCCCTGCCACATCGAGATAGTCGCCGGGCGCGTTCAGGTACTTGGCTTCCAGGACCGCGCGCGATTTGTCGGGCGTGTAGAGCCACCAAGCGCCGGCCAGCGCCGTGACCAGGAGGATCAGGAGAACCAGGGCCGCCGCGAGCTTCATGCACAACCTTCCATGGCCGCTGCCGAGCTGCGGCACGCCGCCGCCAGCGTCGGCCGGCGAGACCTATCAGCCGGCAGCTTCCTCCGACAGCACCAGGAGCTCATGCGGCCGGACCCAGGGGCGTTCCCCTGTGGGATTGATCTGATGGGCCTTGACTTCGGGCTGAAACGTCGGACGAATGGACCATTGAGCCAGCTGTCCCCGGCTTCCCCCTCAACGGGGGCTTTCCACTGCCGCTACCGGTACAGCGATGAAGTTCGTGCCGGGGTGCTGGGTGAAGGCCGGCATGTCCAGCTTGTCAGCATGGGAAAGGGGCGCCCATGGCAGCTCCAGCACAGCATAGCCATGGTTGGAGAGGAAGCGCAGTGTCAAGGGTCGAGCTCCGCGATCAATGCTTTCGAGATGATCGGTGGTCTCACTTGGCGCAGGACTTCCATTCCACCCGCAAGAACATCCAGCTCGCTGCCTTCAGCATCGATCTGATCAACACCCATTTGCCGAGCAGCCTTGGAAGCAGCGAGTTCGAGCGTCGTCTGGGCCACTTCCACGGCCGAGAGATCGGGATCGGCCACCGATGTATCCTTCGAAATCGAGCCACGCCAGGTCTGGTCTGGAGGGTATCTCAGGGTGACCGTGGCTCTTGCTGATCCGAATGCCACCTTTTCGAGGACGCCGGAGACCCCGTTCGCCGTCCAAAGAGCCCTGGCATAGTCGTGACAGGTTGGATTGGGCTCGACGGCGATCGCTTCGACTTCCATGCAGCATGAGGAGCAGGGAGTGGGTGCCATAGTTGGCGCCAATGTCGACGAAGATGTCTGGCCGTTGCGCGGAGCTGATAATTGATGCGTGTGTGCTTTTGATCTCGATGTTGTGGCCGAGCACCGAGAGCGATATGTCCCAGTCGAGCCACACGAACTCGGCGAGAGAGGGATCCGTGATCTTCCGGCCTCCGAAGTCTATCTTCCATTGGCCGGGTGAACTTCGAAAGAGCCGGAGCGATAGATCTCTGGCGTAGGCCCGATGGAGTACCGCTTTATGTTGCCAGGTGAGGTTGTCGTACAGCGTGCAAGATACCTCCGGCTGCTCTCCCGCGAGAGCGCGAGGCGAAGCAGATGGACGGCAAGCCTTGAACGCGATGCCGTTCGCAGAACCCCACTGCCAAGCATCACCGAGCACAGGCAAGGAAGCGGCGAGTCTAGATTCTCCGCGTACACGTGCGCCTCCGCCTGCCCGCCCGGGTGCGTCACCGCGCCCTTCTCCGCCGAGCCCACCGTCTGCGCATACTTCCACAGCGTGCCCGCCGTGTAGAACGACGGCCTCGGCTGCCACGCCGCCCGGCGGCTCGCCAGCTCCGCCTCGGGCAGGTCGACCGCGAGCACGCCCGCCTCCGCATCGATGTCGATGATGTCTCCATCCTGCAGCAGCCCGATCGGCCCGCCCACCGCCGCCTCGGGCCCCACATGCCCGATGCAGAACCCGCGCGTGGCACCCGAGAACCGGCCATCCGTGATCAGCGCCACCGCGTCGCCCATGCCCTGGCCGTAGAGGGCGCTCGTCACGCTCAGCATCTCGCGCATGCCGGGGCCGCCCTTGGGGCCTTCGTAGCGGATGACCAGGACCTCGCCGGGCTGGTAGCGGCGCTCCTGGACGGCGCGCATGCAGTCCTCCTCGCAGTCGAAGACGCGGGCGGGGCCTTTGAACTTCAGGCTCTTCAGGCCGGCTACCTTGACGATCGCACCCTCGGGGGCGAGGGAGCCGCGCAGGCCCACGACGCCGCCCCAGCTGGTGATCGGGTTGGAGGTGGGGCGGACGACGTCCTGGTCGGGGTTCCAGGAGGTCTCGGCCAGGTTCTCGGCGATGGTGCGGCCGGTGACGGTGATGCAGTCGCCGTGCAGGTAGCCGCCGTCGAGGAGGGCCTTCATCAGGAGGGGCACGCCGCCGACCTCGCCCAGGTCCTTCATCACGTAGCGGCCGGCGGGCTTGACGTCGGCGATGTAGGGGGTGTCGCGGAAGATGGCGGCAACGTCGTGGAGGTCGAACTCGATGCCGCATTCGTGGGCGATGGCGGGGAGGTGGAGGGCGCCGTTGGTGGAGCCGCCCGAGGCAGCGACGACGCGGGCGGCGTTCTCGAGGCTCCGCTTCGTCACGATGTCGCGGGGGCGGATGCCGTGCTCGAGGAGCTGCATCACGGCCTCGCCCGAGGCCTCGGCCCAGCGGTCGCGGGCCTCGAAGGGGGCGGGGGTGCCGGCGGAGCCGGGAAGCGCCAGGCCGATGGCCTCGGAGACGCAGGCCATGGTGTTGGCGGTGAACTGGCCGCCGCAGGAGCCGGCCGAGGGGCAGGCGTGGCGCTCCAGCTCCTCCAGGTCCTCGTCCGACATGTCGCCGACCGCGTGCTTGCCCACGGCCTCGAACACGTCCTGGACGGTGACGTCGCGGCCCTTGAACTTGCCGGGGAGGATCGAGCCGCCATACATGAAGACGGAGGGCACGTTGAGGCGGACCATGGCCATCATCACGCCGGGCAGGGACTTGTCGCAGCCGGCGAGACCGACGAGCGCGTCATAGGCATGGCCGCGCACCGTGAGCTCGATCGAATTGGCGATCACCTCGCGCGAGACCAGCGAGCTCTTCATGCCCTGGTGGCCCATGGCGATGCCGTCGGTCACGGTGATGGTGGTGAACTCGCGCGGCGTGCCGCCGGCACGGGCGACGCCGCGCTTGGCGGCCTGGGCCTGGCGGCCCAGCGCGATGTTGCAGGGGGCGGCCTCGTTCCAGGTCGTGACCACGCCCACGAACGGCCGCGCGATGTCCTCCTTTGAGAGACCCATCGCGTAGTAGTAGGAGCGGTGCGGCGCGCGCTCCGGCCCGACCGTGCTGTGCCGGCTCGGCAGGTTCGACTTGGAATTAGTGTGGATCGTGATCTTGGCCATGACGGCTCCAGCGGGCACGAAGAGCGAGCGGGAAGATAGTCAGCCCCCGGCGGTGCGGCTAGACCGGATGAGCCCGGCCGCCCGGGCGGGCTGGCTGGCCGAGCTGCGGCTGCGGGCGGTGGCGCGGCGCGTCGCGCGCGACCGGCAGAAGCGTGGGCGGGAGCGGCCGATCCGGCGGGTGCGGGCGGGTGATCTGGCTCGCCTACTACCATTTCGAGAAGGACAATGCCTGGGTCCTGGCCGGGCACATCGCCTATATGGGCCTGTTCGCGATCTTCCCGTTCCTGATCTTCCTCCTGGCCCTGGCCGGTGCCGTGGGCCAGGGCGACGCGGCCAGGGAATCGGTCGAGCTGGCGCTCACCCTGCTGCCGCCGGACGTGGCCAACGGCATCCTGCCGGCGATCAACGAGGTCCGCAACGCGCCGCATGCCGGGCTGATGACGGTGAGCGGGCTGGTCACGATCTGGACCTCGTCCTCGGGCATCGAGACCCTGCGCCACGCGCTCAACCTCGCCTACGACGTGGCCGACCCGCCCTCCTTCTGGCGCTCCAGGCTGGAGAGCATCCTGCTCACCATCCTGGCCGCCATGACGCTGATCGCCGCCACCGTGCTGCTGGTGGTGCTGCCGCTGTCGCTCGACGTGGCCGCCTGGTTCCTGGCCCAGCCGCTGCACTACGAGCAGTTCTACGACAGCCTGCGCTATCTGGCCGGGCACGGGCATCCTGCTCCTGCTGCTGATGGCGCTCTATCGCGTGCTGCCGAACGTGCGCCTGCGGCCCTTGGAGATCGTGCCCGGGGCGCTGGTGGCCTGGGGCTTATGGGTCGGGGTGCAGGAGGCCTACAGCCTCTATCTGCGCAGCGTGCCCAGCTACAGCATCACCTACGGCAGCCTGGGCGGCATCGTGGTGACCCTGTTCTTCTTCTACATCTCGGCCCTCCTCTTCATCTTCGGGGCCGAGATCAACAGCGTGCTGAAGCGCTGGCGCGACAATCGGGAGGCCGGCCGCCGCCGGGCTGGACCGGAGAAGCCGGCCGGGTAGGATGCGCGCAACCTGCGGTGGCTCAGGACCTGCCGTGGCCCTCGATCATGGAGCAGACCGGATGACCGCGCAGCCGCTGATGGCCGGCAAGAAGGGCTTGATCCTCGGCATCGCCAACGACCGCTCGCTGGCCTGGGGCATCGCCCGTGCCGTCGCCGGCCAGGGGGCGGAGCTGGCGCTGACCTACCAGGGCGAGGCGCTGCTCAAGCGCATCCGGCCGCTGGCGGAGCAGCTGGGCAGCGACATCGTGCTGCCGGCCGACGTGACCGATTCCGCCAGCCTCGACAACCTCTTCGCCGAGCTCAAGGAGCGCTGGGGCCGGCTCGACTTCCTGGTCCACGCGGTGGCGTTCTCGGACAAGGAGGAGCTCAAGGGCCGCTACATCGCCACCAGCCTCGCCAACTTCCAGCACACGATGCAGGTCTCCTGCTACTCGTTCACCGAGCTGGCACGGCGGGCCGAGCCCTTGATGACCGACGGCGGCAGCCTGCTGACGCTCACCTATTACGGGGCCGAGCGGGTGATGCCGCACTACAACGTCATGGGGGTGGCGAAGGCGGCGCTGGAGGCTTCGGTGCGCTACCTGGCCGTGGACATGGGCGGCAAGCGCATCCGCGTGAACGCGATCTCGGCGGGGCCGGTGAAGACGCTGGCGGCCTCGGGGATCGGCGACTTCCGCTACATCCTGAAGTGGAACGAGTACAACGCGCCCTTGAAGCGGAACACGACGCTGGACGATGTGGGCGGGGCGGCGGTGTACCTGCTGTCGGACCTCGGCGGCGGGACGACGGGCGAGGTGCTGCACGTCGATTCGGGCTACCATGTGGTCGGCATGAAGGCGGTGGATGCGCCGGACATCAGCGTGGTGAAGGATTAGGCTGGGCTCGTGCGGTCGTGCCGGTCGTCGAGCGCTGGCGCGGCTACAGGTTCTACTTCTACAGCCACGAGCCGCAGGAGCCGCCGCACGTTCACGTGGACGCACGCGGCTGCACCGCGAAGTTCTGGCTGCAGCCGGTGAGCCTCGCGCGTACGGTGGCTTCAATGCCAAGGAGCTGCGCTTGATCCGCACGTGCGGAGCAATGCCGCTATCTGGAGGCTGCATGGGCATCTTGGCCGCGAGCGCTGACGAGCGTGTCCGAACGTCAGCTTCGATGACGCGAGCATGAGCGTCGACTCATGGATGGCCGACATCACGGTTCTCGCGTGGACCCGCGCCTGCTCGACGCACGCCGAGCAGCGCACGCGGTGGGAAGTGCCGGCGCCGGCTACGGCCTGCACTGGCCTGAGCTCGACGAGGATCTCAGCACGAGGGCTTACTGGGGGCTGCCGGCCCGGATCGGAGGCCGAGCTGACCCTCGCCCTGACGCCCATGCTGAGCTATCGCCACGCCTTCCACGCCGGCGGACCGGCCGACGTCCTGAAGCACGCCGTCTATGCGTTCGTGCTGCGTTACATGACCGCGAAGGCGAGGCCGTTCTACGTGCTCGATACGCATGCGGGTGCGGCCTGGTACGACCTCCGCTCCGACGCCGCGCGGAAGACCGGGGAGGCGGAGCGGGGCCTGCTGCGGTTGTGGGGGGCGGCACCTCCGTGGCCCGATCTGCTGGCCCCCTACCGGGGCGTGCTGGAGGAGGCCGAGAAGGAAGGCGTCTATCCGGGCTCGCCGCTGATTGCGCGGCACTTCCTGCGCTTGAAGGATCGGCTTGAGCTCGTGGAGCTGCACCCGACCGATCATGCGGCCCTGGCCTCGGCCATGGACGGGGTGGCGCGGGTGCGGGTGGTGCGGGAGGACGGGCTGGCCCTGCTGGTGAGCCGGATGCCGCCGCCGGAGCGGCGGGCGGTGGTGCTGGTCGACCCCAGCTACGAGGTGAAGACGGACTACGAGCTGGTGGTCGCCGCTCTGGCGAGGGCGCATCGGCGGTTCGCCAATGGCATGTACCTGCTCTGGTACCCGGTGATCGAGCGCGAGCGCGCGACGGCGTTGCTGGACGCGATGCGGGCGACCGGCATCCGGGCGCAGTACCGGGTCGAGCTTGGCCTGGCACCCGATGCGCCGGGGCGGGGCATGACCGGGTCGGGGCTGGTGATCGTCAACCCGCCCTGGACCTTGCCCGCCGCCGTCGCCGAGGGCCTGCCCTGGCTTGCCGGGCAGCTCGGGGCCGAGGGTGCGACGGTGGCGGAGTGGCTGGTGCCGGAGTAGGTGAGGGCCGGCATGGCAACGGATCCCCGCCGATGCAGGATGGTCTGGTGATCGCACCCGAGACGCCGGAGAGCCCGGACGTGCTGGCGCTGCTGGCGGCTGGCGATGCGTTCTCGGCCGCCCTCTATCCCGCGAAGAGCAGGCACACGCTGGAGCTTGGCGACATCCTGCGCCCGGAGGTCACGTTCCTGGTCGCACGGGCCGAGGGGCGGGCCGTGGGTTGCGGGGCGGTCGTGCGCAGGCCCGGCGGCTATGGCGAGGTGAAGCGGATGTATGTGGCAGGGGAGGCGCGCGGCCTGGGGATCGGGCGGCGCCTGCTTGCGGAGCTGGAGCAGGTGGCGCGCGGCCAGGGACTGAGCTGGCTCGGGCTCGAGACCGGCATCCACCAGCCGGCTGCCATCGCCCTCTACCGTGGTGCCGGCTTCCGGGAGGTCGAGCCGTTCGGCCAGTACGTGCACGATCCCCTGTCGCTCTTCATGCGCAAGGACCTCCAGGCCGGGACGGTGACCGATGGCCGGTAGCAGCTTCGGCACGCTCTTCCGCTACACGAGCTGGGGCGAGAGCCACGGGGCCGGCCATCGGCGCCGTGGTCGACGGGGTGCCGTCGCGCATCCCGCTTGGCGAGGAGGATATCCAGCACTGGCTCGACCGGCGGCGACCGGGGCAGTCGAAATTCACGACCCAGCGCCAGGAGCCGGACCGGGTCGAGATCCTGTCGGGCGTCTTCGAGGGGGTGACCACGGGCGCCCCGGTCTCCCTGCTGATCCGCAACGTGGACCAGCGCTCGAAGGACTATGGCGAGATCAAGGACCTCTACCGGCCCGGGCATGCGGACATGGTCTACGAGGCCAAGTACGGCCTGCGCGACTATCGGGGCGGCGGCCGGTCGAGTGCCAGGGAGACGGCGTGCCGGGTCGCGGCCGGTGCGGTTGCCCGGAAGGTGCTGGGCGAGGCCGTCCGGGTGCGCGGCTGGATGGTGCAGATGGGCGCCGACCGGATCGACCGGGACCGGTTCGACGAGGCCGCGATCGAGGCCAACCCCTTCTGGTGCCCGGATCCGGATGCCGCCGCCCGGTGGGAGGAGCAGCTCCTGGCGATCCGCAAGGCGGGCTCGTCGATCGGGGCGGTGATCGAGGTGGTGGCGAGCGGCGTGCCGGCGGGCCTGGGCGAGCCCGTCTGCGACAAGCTGGATGCCGACCTCGCCAAGGCGATCATGTCGATCAACGCCGTCAAGGGGGTGGAGATCGGCGCCGGGTTCGCCAGTGCCGAGCTGTCGGGCGAGGCCAACGCCGACGAGATCCGCATCCGCGACGGGCGGCCCTGGTATCTCTCGAACAAGGCCGGCGGCATCCTGGGCGGGATCTCGACCGGCCAGGACATCGTGGTCAGGTTCGCGGTCAAGCCCACCTCCTCGATCCTGACTCCGCGGCGGACGATCAACCGGGCGCTCGAGGAGACGGAGATCGTGACCAAGGGCCGGCACGACCCCTGCGTCGGCATCCGTGCCGTGCCCGTGGCCGAGGCCATGGTCGCCTGCGTGCTGGCCGACCACCTGCTGCGCCACCGCGGCGCCTATGCGGAGGCGGGGGATCCCCGGCTTCAGCCGTGGCAGGACTAGCAGACGAGCCCGAGCAGCATCGCCTCGTCGTCCCCGACATCCTGCGCGACGACCACGCTTTCTTCGCGGAACAGGAGGTCGGGCGGCTGCCAGGTATGGTGCTCCGGCTGCGGGAAGCGACGATGGATGTAGTGGCGGCGTGAGGTGGCGTAGATCCGCCGGCCTGCTGCGGCACAACGGCTGAGGAAGCCGAACATGCGGCCGGGCTCGCCTGGCGGGGGTGCGAAGCCGATCCCGAGCGAGCGGCGGAACGCCAGGGTGCCGCCCAGGACATAGTCCTGCTCGGCTTGGGAGGCGCCCGGCCGCCAGAGCAGGAGCTGGCGCTCGCCCGCGAGGTGGACGTAGAGCTCGGTCTTGCCGACCACGTCACCGAGGCCGGCCTCCAGTGCCGCCACGGCCTCGCCGAGATAGGCAGGCCCGTAGAGATCGTCGTCGTCGAGCTTGGCCACGATCTCGCCCCTGGCCGCGGCGATGCCATGATCCAGGCACCGTTCGAGCGGCCATGCAGCGGGTGCTTCGAGCACCTGATCCGCGGCGGCCAGTGCCTCCCTTGCCGGCGCTTCCAGTGACCTTGCGATATGGCCATGCAGGACGACGACGAGCTCGGTCGGGGCATGGAGCTGGGCCCGCGCCATCCGGACGGCACCCGCCAGGAAGGCCGGCCGGCGCGTGGCGAGGATCACGCTCACCGGCGGCCCGCGACCCTGGCGCAAGGAGGCGCTCAGGCCGCGTTGAGGAAGTGCTGCGCCGTCAGCGTGTCGATAACCTGGTCCAGATCGCGCTCGAGCTCCGTTCTCGGCCGCTCGGCGTAGGCCTCGCACAACAGCCCGAGCAGCTCGCTGCGGGTCGGGAACTCGTCGAGGACTTCCCACAGCACGCGCGCGGTCGGGTTCAGGATCGTGACCACGCGGGTGTCGAGCTTCATCAGGATCAGGTCGCCGTCGACCGCGTCCTCGTCGATCGAATCGGCCTTGGACAATCTGGCCTCGGGCATGGTCGGGCTTGGTCCTTTGTTGCACAACCAGAGAGTAATCTACTTCCGGCGTAATCTACTTCGGGGCACAAACGTCTGTCCATGGAGGTTGTGCCGGATGGCTTGCAGGTGAGGTCTGCGCTGGCGTATAGCAACCAGCGGTTGGAGACATCGAAGCGGATGGTACTCATGGCTGAGCAGAGCAATCCTGCCGGGGGCAGCGAGGACCAGCAGGCGCGTCGTCGCGAGGCGATCCGCCGTCTGGCGCTGGCGGCGGCAGTGCCGGTGGTGCTGGCGACGGTGGCCGGGCACCCGCGGCCGGCCAGAGCCGAGTAGGGCCGAGGACCCCGGGCCCCGTCTCAGGCGCCCGACACCAGGCTGATCAGTCCGGCGGGGCTGTCGTCCTCGACACCGCGCCGGACCGTCAGCGACCCCTCCCTGAAGAAGGCCTCCTCGGGCGCCCAGGTATGGTGCGTGCCGCCATAGCGGCGGCGGACGAAGTGGCGGCGCGAGGTGGCATAGAGCCGCAAGCCCGCGGCAAGGCAGTCGTCGAGGAACGCCATGTCCTCGTTGACCTGGAGCGGCCGGAAGCCGGGGTCGAGCCCGAGCTCGCGGGAGAAGAGGAGCGTGGCACCGGCGAGGTAGCTCTGCCCCTCGCCTTGTGAGCCGCCGGGGAAGCGGAGCACGAGCTCGCGGCTGGCGGCGAAGTAGATGTACTGCTCGGCCTTGCCGATCACGTCGCCTTTGCCGGCCAGGTAGGCATCCATCGCCTCCGCCAGGTAGGCCGGGCCGTAGACATCGTCATCGTCGACCCGGGCGATGACCTCGCCCCGGGAGGCCGCGATCCCGGCATTCAGGCACTCCCCCAGGGTGAATGTCGCCGGTGCCGGGACGATCCGAGCGCCGAGCTCGTCGCAGGCCCGGCGCGCTTCCGCCGGGAGGCTGGCCGGGGCGTGGCGGTGCAGGACCAGCACCAGCTCGACCGGCTGGTAGGTCTGCGCCGCCACCATCCGCAGGCAGGCCGCGACATGGTCCGGCCGGTGCGTCGGCACGATCACGCTGACCTGCGGGGTGCAGGCCCGCATCTCAGCGGCCCGAGACGAGCCTGATCAGGCCGGCCGGGCTGTCGTCCACCACATCCCGCCGCACCGTGATACCCTCCGAGCGGAACAGGGCCTCGTCCGGCCGCCAGGTGTGATGATCGTTGTCGAAGCGCCGGCGGACGAAATGGCGCCGCGAGGTGGCGTAGATCCGGACCCCGACCGCAAGGCAGGCGTGCAGGAAGCTGGTGTCGACACGGCAGGGAATGGGCTCGAAGCCGGGATCGAGGGCCAGCCGTCGCGGCATGAGGAGCGTACCCCCGGCGACATAGCGATGGTCCTTGTCCTGCGACCAGCCCGGAAGGCGCAGCAGGAGCTCGCGGGTGGCGGTGAGGTAGACATACTGCTCGGCCTTGCCGATGACGTCGCCCTTGCCGGCGATGAAGGCCTCCATGGCCTCGGCGAGGTAGCCAGGGCCATAGATGTCGTCGTCGTCGACCTTGGTGACGACCTCGCCGTGCGAGACGGCGATGCCCTGGTTCAGGCACTCGCCCAGCGTCAGCTCGGCGGGCGCCAGGACCAGCCGAACGCCCTGCCGCCCACAAGCCTCGCGCGCCTCCGGCGGAAGGTCGTCGGAAGTGTGGCCGTGCAGGACGAGCACGACCTCCAAGGGTGAATAGGACTGGGCCGCCATCATCCCCAGTATCTCCGTGACGAAGCACGGTCGGCGCGTCACCAGGACGGCGCTCACCAAGGGTTGCGGCATCCGCTTCTCCGGCAGCCAGGGACCCGGCCGTTGCGGCGGCGGACGACCGTCATGTCCGATGGGCGGCCTGCCGAAGCCAGTCGGTGCAGGCGTCGGCGGGGAGCGGGGGGCAGCTGATGAAGGCCTGAACGGCGTCGCAGCCCTGGCTACGCAGCATCTGGAGCTGGGCGTGGCTCTCGATCCCCTCGGCCACCAGCCGGAGGCCGAGCTGCTTGGCGAGCGCTATCACGGCCCCGGCGAAGAGCGTGCGGTGACTGTCCTGGGGCGTGCCCTGGAGCATGGCGCGGGCGAGCTTGACCGTGGTGAGCGGGGCGTCGCGCAGCAGCATGAGCGAGGTCGAGCCGCCGCCGAAGCCGTCGAGCGCCAGCCGCACGCCGAGCTCGCGTAAGGGGGGAAGGGCGGCACCGCCGCTGGCGAGCTCCTCCAGCAGCAGCCGTTCGTCGACCTCGAGCTCGAGCCAGTCCGACGGCAGGCCGGCGGCGCGCAGGCCGTCCTGGAGGCGGCTGGCGAGCTGGCTCCAGGCGAGCTGGCGGCGGGAGAGCAGCGGCACGGCGATGTGCAGCCGGCGCAGGCCCGCGTCCCGCCAGCGCCGCGCCTGCCGGCAGGCGGCCATGATCAGCCAGTCGGTCAGGGGCTCGAGCAGGCTCGAATCCTCGGCCAGCTGGCGGATCCGCTCGGGCTCGACCAGCCCCAGATCGGGATGCCGCCAGCGCACGAGCGAGGCCAGGCCCAGCTCGGGCGCGCACAAGGTGACCTGGGGCTGGAAGTGGAGGACCAGCTCGTCCGCCTCGATGGCCCGGCGCAGCTCCGCACCCAGCACGGCACCCCGCTGCGGGCGGGTGTCCAGGCGCTCGTCGTGGAAGCAGCAGAGATTGCCGCCCTCGGCCTTGGCCCGGTACATGGCGGCATCCGCATGCCGCAGCAGGGCGGTGCGGTCGGTGCCGTCGCGGGGATAGATTGCGGCTCCGATGCTGGCCGTGACCGCCACCTCGCGGCTGTCGAGCCGGATCGGCGGCGCCATCGCCTCCAGCAGCTTGCGGGCGACCAGCGTGGCGTAGTCCGGCCGCGACAGGTCCTCCACCAGCACCGCGAACTCGTCGCTGCCGAGCCGGGCCACGGTGTCGGTGGCGCGGACCCGGCCGCGCAGCCGCTCGCTCACGGTGCAGAGCAGGGCGTCCCCGGCGAGGTGGCCCACCTGGTCGCTGACCGCCTTGAAGCCATCGAGGTCGACGATCATCACCGTCAGCATGGTCCGGTGGCGGCGAGCCGCCGCCAGCCCCTGCTCCAGCCGGTCGGAGAAGAGGGTGCTGTTGGCAAGGCCGGTCAGCTCGTCGCGCTGCACGAGGCGGCTCAGCCGCTCGATCCGCTGCTCGCGCGCCACGGCGAAGCGGATCGCCCGGTCGAGCCGCTCGGTGTCGAGCTCCTCCTTCTCCAGCACGTCGACAGCACCCGCCTCGATCACCTCGTGCTGCAGCCCGACATCGGCATAGCCGGCGGTGAGGATGATCGGCGTGCGGCAGCCCCGCCGCATTGCCGTGCGGATGAACTCGAGGCCGCCCCGCGGCGAGCCGCCAAGGTCGCACAGGCAGGCGTCGTAGGTGCCCTCGACCAGCCGCACCAGCCCGTTGTCGCTGCTGGCAGCACGGTCCGTGAGGAAGGTCGTGTCCTCGGCCCTGGCGAGGAGGGACTGCACCATCAGGAAGTCGTCGTCGTCGTCCTCGACGATCAGGACCCGCAACGGCTCCATGACGGTGCCCGACCGGGCTTCCGTCCTGGAGGGCGGGTCGTACACGCGGCGATGGTCGTTGAGCGCGATGACGGACCGCCCCGGAACCCAGGCCCGCGGGTCGGCATCCGCCGCGCCTTCCCCGAGGCCCGGCCCAGGCGGTCTTCTATCGTCCATCACACCGCCGAGATAACCTGTGGTTATTCCGACGGCTCTACATAAGCGCTATGGTTCTGTAAACTCTTACGCGTTCCAGCCGAAGCATGCCCAACAAAGGGTTGTGTCCCTATGGCACGCTCGCCACGATCCGGCGCCTTGTCCCGGAGTCGCGGCCTCGATCCGGCTTACCGGTCCCGAAGCACCCGCCGTTGGTTCTCGTGGCACCTCCTGCTATACCCCGCCACGGGCGCCCGTAGCTCAGCAGGATAGAGCACCCGCCTTCTAAGCGGGGGGTCACAGGTTCGAGCCCTGTCGGGCGCGCCAAAATCACAAGGAGTTAGGCCAGCCACGAGGCAGAGGCGGGCAGGCTCCGCTAACACGGCGCTAGCACATTGATCACGTTGTGACCTATCGGATGTCCGGCCAGATCGGCGGCAGCGAGCCGCAGCGCATCAACCTAGAGATTCCGAGTGACCCGGTCGGTTTCACGCTGGAGATGGTAGGCGGAAGCTGGATCGTAATCGTTGGACCAATGGGAGCGGCAAAACGCGCCTCGGTGTCTACTTGGCTGTGCAGGTAGGCGGCGCAAGTCGGGCTACGCGGATCAGCGCACAACGACTTACCTGAGTAGCCCGCATCGTCAGCTGGTGACGAGCTGGTGGTAAGGCAGCGGGGCGGTCCTGACGGCGCTGTGGACGAGGCGCGGGATCAGGCTGGTGAGCTGGAAGCGGCGGTTGAAGCGCCAGGCGAAGCTGGCGAGATAACGGCCGGCATGCTCGGGGCTGACGTGACGGTAGGTGCCGGTGATCGCGGCCTTGACGTTGCCCAGGGTGGTGTTGACCCACTTGAACGGTGACCATTGGGCGGCCCGTTTGCCGCTGCCGGTGACGATCACGGTGTGCTCCAGCCCGGCCTCGGCCGCGGCGGTCCAGCAGCGCAGCCCATCGGTCACGAGCCGGCTGGTCGAAGCCAGGTGCTTGGCCACAAGCTTCTTGACCTCCTTCTTGCGGAAGCCCTTGACCGGCAGGAGCTTGATCTTGCGTGGGCGGCGGTCATCACTGGTCGATACGGCGGCCACGAAGGGCTGCTTGCCGGCGGCGCCACGGCCCCGCTTCCCCGGCCGATGCCCGCCCAGATAGACGTCATCCATCTCGACCCGGCCATCCAGCCGCTTCTTGTCCTCGCGCCCGGCCATCACCGCCATGATCTTCTGCTTCATGGCCCAGGCGTTGGTCTGCTTGATCCCGAGCCGGCGCCCGAGCTCGACCGAGCTGATCCCGTTCTTGGCGGTCGTGATCAGCCACATCGCCAGGAACCAGCTGGTCAGCGGCAGCTTGGTGGCGTGGAAGATGGTGCCGGCGGTGAGCGAGACTTGATGCCGGCAGGCCCGGCACTGGATCTTCGGCCGCGTGCTCAATCGCGTGCCCTCACAGCCACCGCAGACCGGGCAGACGAAGCCAGCCGGCCAGCGCAGCTTCTCCACCACCGCCCGGCACTGCTCCTCGGTCCCGTAAGCCTCGCGGAACTGCGCCTCGCTCAAGCCCCGCACCTGCGACGCCAGCTTTCCCGCCATACCCACCTCCCAGCGAAATCTAACCCGCTGAGCAGATAGAGCAAAGTTGCTGCTTCTCCAGGCTACTCAGGAAGACTATACAAATGCCCGAAGGATTTTCTGCAAGTACTTATGAGGCTCCCTTTAGCAGGACTTGTGAATGATAATGGTAACAGGCTTACTACCCTGCTCATATGGTCAATGATTATCATGCCTTGCAGGCTCTATTTGCAGAGGACTACGACGTTACGATCGCGTACAAAACAGATCACCAGGAAGGCCGTCATACAGAGGCGCCACGCACGAGTTCGATCGTGCCGTGTCAATTTGGGAGAAATTGCTTCTACATCGAAAGATTACGCGTACTCTAGGTGAGATAAAACTACAAACTCTGGATAGAGAACCTATCCTGCAATCAACGCCAGTGATGGGGAGCGTGTAATACTCTACCTTACCGCTAAGTGCCTTCTAGCTCCGGAGGGCGCTCTCATCATTGTGGATGAGCCAGAGCTTCATGTTCATCGAGCCGTACTGAGCCGTCTATGGAATATATTGGAAGCAGAACGCAAGGATTGATGCTTTATATATCACCCATGATCTGCATTTTGCAGCCGCCCGGAAATTAGCGCACAAGTACGTGGTACGGAGCTACAATGGCGGAAGATGGCAAATCGAGCCTATCGTTGATACCGGCTTCCTATCTGAGGAGGTTGCCGCGGAAATATTGGGAAGCCGGGAGGCAGTACTATTGGTAGAGGGCGAGCGAGGAAGCCTTGATCTCACCTCGCCGTATACGGGGCGCTCTACCGGACCTAACGGTGGTCCCAATGGGCACATGCGCCGCAGTCATCAGGGCAGTAGGTGGGCTCCGTGTGATGCGGCAGCACTTCCATGTGGACTGCTGGGGGCTAGTCGACCGTGATAGCCGCGCGGAGCCTACGAAGCTGCCCGCAGGGGTGCTAACTACACCCTTTACGGAAATCGAGAACCTCCTTTTGCATCCGGTCGTGGTCAGAGCGTTCTGTGCAATCCAGAGAATGTCAGAGCGGGAGACCGACGAGGCTCTTGCGCGGATGATGAGTGATGCTTTCGCGCTCCTCGCCAGCGATCAGGAGCAATTCTGCATACGACGGGCAC
>CAWHNT010000037.1:0-438856 GCA_963830775.1 uncultured Alphaproteobacteria bacterium
CTAGTCTCAGGGCTGCTGGAAGGCCTCGTCGATCGGCACGCGCAGGCCGTTGACCAGGCTGTTGGTCTCATTGGCCATGCCGATGACGGCCAGAAGCTCACCGTGCATCGCGTCCGTCATTCCCTTCTGCCGGGCTGCCGCGGTGTGGCTCGCAATGCAGTAGTGGCAGCCGTTGCTGACGCTGACGGCGATGTAGATCAGCTCCTTGACCAGGGGGTCGAGCGCGCCCGGCGCCATCACCTCCTTGATGCTCTCCCAGGTTCGCCGCAGGGTGCGCGGATCGTGGGCGAGGTGCTTCCAGAAATTGTTGACGTCCGGCACGCCGCGCGTGGCCTTGATGTCGTCGAACACCGCCCGGACCTCGGGGCTGGCGTCGGCATACTCGATCGGTCCCATGAAGGCTGGCTCCCCGCCTGTCGTTACCTGCTGAACAGGTAGAGCAGAGCCCCCAGCGTGGCGACCGAGCCGATATGGGTGACGAGCACGCTGGTGGAGGCGCGCACCACCCAGGTCTCGTAGCGCTGGGCCAGGACGAAGACGCTGCTGGCGGTGGGCATCGCCGCCAGCAGGGTGACGGCCGCAAGCTGCTGCGGTGCCAGGACGATGAGGTAGCTGCCGGCGAGCCAGACCAGGGCCGGGTTGGCCAGGAGCTTCAGCACCGCCAGCATGGTCACGTCGCGGCTGGCGCCACCCGAAGGCGAGAGGGCGAGCGCAGCACCCAGGGCCACGAGCGCGCATGGGCCCGCGGCGTTGCCGAGGAGTGCCAGGAAGTTGGCCGCGGCTGCCGGCAGATCGAGGCCGGCGGTCGACAGGATGATGCCCGTAGCCACGGCCAGGATCAGCGGGTTTCGTGCAATGCCGCCGAGGGCTCGCCGCACGCCTGCCAGGGGTGCTTGCCCGCTGCTCCCGGCCTCCAGGAGGGCGATGGTGAGCGAGGCCGGCAGGAGGATGTCGAAGGTGACGACGGTGACGGCCGGAAGGGCTCCGGCAGGCCCCAGCACCGCCATCAGAAGCGGGATGCCGAGATAGCCGTAATTGCCCCAGATCACGCCCAGCGAGCGCAGGCCCGCAACTCCGGGGGGATCGCCCCAGAGCAGGCGGCCGACAAGGAAGCTCCCCACGTAGAGAATGATATTGACGCCATAGAAGACGCTGAGAAGGCGCCAGTCGAGAAGCTCGGCGAGCGCCGAGCGGGCGACGCTGGAGAGAAGCAGGGAGGGCAGCGCCAGCCAGAAGACGAAGGTGTTGAGGCCGCGGGCACTGGCGCTGTCGAGCACCTTCCAGCGCACGGCCATGTAGCCGCAGAGGATGAGCGCGAAGAAGGGAAGTGCGGTGTCGACGATGACGCGCAGGGCCGCGTACCTCCGCGCCTAGAGAAGGTCCTCGAGGAACGGGATCAGCGGCAGGTCGGCCGCCGGCATCGGCAGGTCGCGCAAGGTGCGCGGCCGGACCCAGCGCAGTGCCTGCGCCTCCCGCGGCTGCGGATCGCCCTGCCAGACCCGGCAGACATAGAGCGGCATCAGGAGGTGAAAGGCGGGATAGGCGTGCGAGGCGAAGGTGAGCGGGGCCAGGCAGGGCGGCTCGGTCACCACGCCCAGCTCCTCCTCGAGCTCACGGACAAGGGCGGCCTCGGGGGTCTCGCCCGCCATGAGCTTGCCGCCCGGGAACTCCCACAAACCCGCCAGCGCCTTGCCCTCCGGGCGCTGGGCCACGAGCACCCTGCCATCGGCATCGACCAGCGCGCAGGCGACCACGAGGACGAGGTCACGAGCGATAGTCGGCATTGATGTCGATGTAGCCGTGGGTCAGATCGCAGGTCCACACCCTGGCCTCGCCGGGGCCGGCGCCGACGGTGACCTCGATCCTGATCTCGCGCCCGCGCAGATGCGCGGCTACGGGACCCTCGTCGAGATCGGGCACGGCACCGCCGTCCCGTGCAACGTCATGGCCGCCGAAGGCCACGCCCAGCCGTGCGGGATCGATCGCCTCGCCGGACCTGCCTACGGCCGCCACGACCCGGCCCCAGTTCGCGTCCTCGCCCGCGATCGCCGTCTTCACCAGCGGCGAGTTGGCGATGACGAGCCCGATCCGCCGTGCCGCCCTGGCCTCGGCGGCACCCCGGACCGTGATCTCGATCAGCTTCTGCGCCCCCTCCCCGTCGCGCACGACCTGGAGGGCCAGATCGTGCAGCACGGCCTCCAGCGCCTGCGCGAAGTCGGCCAGAGCCGGGTCGTCGGCAGCCGCGATCGGCCGGTTGCCGGCTGCACCCGTGGCCAGGAGCAGGAGCGTGTCGGAGGTCGAGGTGTCGCTGTCGACCGTGGTGGCGTTGAACGTGCGGTCGGCACCGGCGGCGAGCAGGTTCTGGAGCACCGGTGCCGCGATCGCGGCATCGGTGACCACGAAGGCCAGCATGGTCGCCATGTCGGGAGCGATCATGCCCGAGCCCTTGGCGATGCCGGCGACCGTGACCCTGGTGCCGCCGATCTCGGCCGTGGCGAGCGAGCCCTTGGCGAAGGTGTCGGTGGTCATGATCGCCCGGGCGGCGGCACCAATCCCGTCCGGCCGCAGGGCACGGGCGAGATCGGGGACACTGGCGACGATCCGCTCCACCGGCAGCCGCTCGCCGATGACCCCGGTGGAGGCCACCAGCACCTCACCGGGCGCGCAGCCGAGCTCCCGGGCCACGGCATTGGCCTCGGCCCGGACCGCGGCATCGCCTTCCTCGCCGCGGCAGACATTGGCGTTGCCGGCATTGACGATCACCGCCCGCGCAGAGCCCTGCCGCAGCACCTCGCGGCACCACGGCACCGGATGGCCGGGCGTGGTCGAGCGGGTGAGCACACCGGCGGCGGTGCTGCCGGGTGCCAGCTCCACGAGCATCAGGTCGTCGCGGCCCCGATAGCGCAGGCCAGCCCCGAGCGTTGCCCAGCGCACGCCCGCCACGGGCGGTATCGCCGGGAAGCCCTCAGGGGCCAGCGGCGATACCGGTAGTGCCTTGGCCATGGTCCAGCCCCAAAAGGTCAGGGAGCCTTGGGCGTGCCGTCGATGTTGAAGCGCTGGATGGTGGCGCCCTGGTGCGCCTGGGTGACCAGGCCGTTGACGATCTCGCGCGCCACCTGCTCGCGCAGCTCGGGCTCCTTCTCCTCGAAGCTGGGCACCGCCGTGCGCCGGTCGACCACCTTGATCACGTGCCAGCCGAACTGCGACCTGACCGGCTCCTTGCCGATCGTGCCGGGCGGGATCGTGAACGCGGCCTGCGAGAACTCGGGCACCATCGCCTCGCGGCGGAAATACCCCAGATCGCCGGCGTTGCTCTTGGCGCTGGGATCGGTCGACTGTGCCTTGGCGAGCTCGGCGAAGTCGCCGCCCTGGTCGATCTTGCCGATCACCTCGCGGGCCTCGGCCTCGCTGGCAACCAGGATGTGCGCGGCGTGGACCTCCTCGGCGGCGAAGCCGGGCTGGCTCTTCTGCGCTTCGTACGCCGCCTTCAGCTTCTCCTCGGTCGAGCCCTGCTCGATCGCCTGCTCGACCAGGCTGTTGCGCAGCACGTCCTCGCGGGCGCGGGCGATGTCCTGCTGAACCTCCGGTTGCGCATCGAGCTTGCGCCGCTCCGCCTCGGCCGCCAGCAACTGGCCGCTGATCACCTGCTCCAGGAGCGGCTCGTAGATCGACTGCAACGGGGCCTGACGATACTGCTCGGGCAGGCGGCTCTGGGCCGCCTCGAGCTCGGCACGGTGGATCTCCGTTCCGTTGACGATCGCCACCACCGGATCGGCCGCCGGTTCGGCAGCATGGGAGAGGCCCGGGCCCGCGGAGAGGGCGAGGGCCAGAGCGGGAAGCATCAAGACACGCATGTCTGGGTCCTCGACAACTCTGGGCTGGAAACGTGGCCGCATAAAGGCATAACGGCCAGATCCCGGCAAGCGCCAGCCAAGTTACTGAAAAGACAGACCTGCAAAGTGGCCTGTGGATAAGACGGCAGCTTAGATCGGCCCGCAAACGCATTGACAGCACGACCTTTTCTGCCAAAACTGGCCGGTGACCATCGTGCGATGTCAGGCTGCGCGGCGCTCCGACGCAACGGCGTGCTTGCCCAGATCAGTCGGAGATCTGGAGCGTCGCTCAAGCCCTGGGGCCTCCAGTTGCCCCCAATCGAACGCATCACGGTCGGTGGTCCAGGAAAAACTCCGCAGCTTTGCTGTCGCGGTGTGCCAGCTCTCTTGCGCTCTGTGCATAGAGTTCCGAGAATTCATCTAAAATGCAATCATCTTTTTACTCTGTTGAATGGCAAAACTCGCGCTTAGCGTGAAAAAGTTACTTTCTGCATAACTTTTGGTGTTGCGTGAGGACATGGGCTGGGTTATATCTCTCCTCGTCAAGTCAGACGGTGCCTCCCTCCCTCACTAGCCCCCGCCGGGTCACTCCGACGGGGGCTTCTTTTTTGGGAAGCCACAGCACCGGCTCTCCGCCACCAGGGGTCCTTCCATGAACGTCCAGTCGGCTCTGCTCGCCCAGTTCAAGGATCTTCCCGCCTGTGCCCGCGCCATCGAGGCCGCGTCCGAGAGCCCGGCCGAGCAGGAGCTGGCCGAGCTCGAGCCCATCGTCAGCGCCGCCCTTCTCGTCACCAGCGCCTTCCGCATGCGCGACGAGGCCGGCCTGATCGCCACCCTGCGTCTGCTTACCGGAGCGGTGGCGGCCTGGGAGACGCGCCAGCTGGAGCCCGCGAACGACGCCTGACCCCGGGGCGCTTGATCGTTTCCCGACCCGGGACCACATGGCTCGGCATGCGGCGGCCCAAGGACCGCCCATGCTGAGCGTGAGGTCCCATGTCCGAGCCGGCCGCGTGGCACGGCACTACCATTCTCTCCGTGCGCAAGGGCCGGCAGGTGGTCGTCGCGGGTGACGGCCAGGTCAGCCTCGGCAACACGGTCATCAAGAGCAATGCCAAGAAGGTGCGCCGCCTCGGCGGTGGCAGCATCATCGCCGGCTTCGCCGGCAGCACCGCCGACGCCTTCACCCTGCTCGAGCGTCTCGAAGGAAAGCTGGAGCGGCATCCGGGCCAGCTGCAGCGCGCCTGCGTCGAGCTGGCCAAGGACTGGCGCACGGACCGCTACCTGCGCCGGCTGGAGGCGATGATGGCGGTGGCCGACCGCGAGGTCTCGCTGGTCCTCACCGGCACGGGCGACGTGCTGGAGCCCGAGGACGGCCTGGTCGGCATCGGCTCCGGCGGCGGCTATGCGCTCGCGGCCGCCCGGGCGCTGATCGACATCGAGGCCCTCGATGCCCAGGCGATCGCGCGCAAGGCCATGGGCATCGCCGCCGGCATCTGCGTCTTCACCAACGAGAGCCTCCTTCTCGAGACCCTGGAATTCTGATGTCCGCTTTGACGCCCCGGGAGATCGTCTCGGAGCTTGACCGCTTCATCGTCGGCCAGCACGCCGCCAAGCGCGCCGTCGCCATCGCACTCCGCAACCGCTGGCGCCGGCTGCAGATCGACGAGTCCTTGCGTGAGGAAGTCGTCCCCAAGAACATCCTCATGATCGGGCCCACCGGCTGCGGCAAGACCGAGATCGCGCGCCGGCTCGCCAAGTTGGCGAACGCCCCCTTCCTCAAGGTCGAGGCCACCAAGTTCACCGAGGTCGGCTATGTCGGCCGCGACGTCGAGAGCATCGTGCGCGACCTCACCGAAGTGTCGCTCAAGCTCACCCGCGAGCGGCTGCGCAAGGAGGTCCTGGCCCAGGCCGAGGCCAATGCCGAGGAGCGCGTGCTCGACGCCCTCGTCGGCAACAGCGCCAGCCGCGACACCCGCGAGGCCTTCCGCCGCCGCCTGCGCGATGGCCAGCTCGCCGACCGGGTGATCGAGCTCGAGGTCCAGGACAGCGGCAATGCCGGGTTCCCGACCTTCGACATCCCGGGCATGCCCGGTGCCCAGATGGGCATGGTCAATCTCGGCGAGATGCTGGGCAAGGCGCTGGGCCCCAAGCTCAAGCGCAAGAAGCTGACCGTGGCGCAGAGCTACGAGGTCCTGATCACCGAGGAGAGCGACAAGCTGCTCGATCCCGAGCGCGTCACCCGCGAAGCGCTCCAGGCGGCCGAGCAGAACGGGATCGTGTTCCTCGACGAGATCGACAAGATCAGCGCCCGCGAGGGCCGGGTCGGCGCCGATGTCAGCCGCGAGGGTGTGCAGCGCGACCTGCTGCCGCTGATCGAGGGCACCACCGTCACGACCAAGCACGGGGCGGTGAACACCGACCACATCCTGTTCATCGCCAGCGGCGCCTTCCATCTCAGCAAGCCCTCCGACCTCTTGCCCGAGCTGCAGGGCCGGCTGCCGATCCGGGTCGAGCTCCAGCCGCTCGGCCGCGACGATCTCGCCCGCATCCTGGTCGAGCCCGAGGCCAGCCTGATCCGCCAGTACACGGCCCTTCTCGGCACCGAGCGGATCACGCTGGAGTTCACCGACGACGCGGTCCAGGAGCTGGCCACCCTCGCCCACGACATCAACGCCCGGGTCGAGAACATCGGCGCCCGGCGGCTGCAGACGGTGCTGGAGAAGCTGCTGGAGGAGGTGAGCTTCACCGCCTCCGACCATGGCGGCGACACGGTCCGGGTGGACGCGGCCTACGTGCGCGACAAGGTGGGCAGCCTGGTCGAGGCCGCGGACCTCAGCCGCTTCATCCTTTAGGCCGGGCGACGGCAGCCAGAAACCGCGTGCGGACGGCGGGATCGACGGCCTCCAGGGCCCCGTCGGCCAGCGTGCGCCATTTCGGCCCACGGCCCCTCAGCTCGGTCCAGATATCGCGGAGGTCGGCCCGGCGTCGCTCGAGCAGCAGGTCGAGCAGGATCTCGGCCTGCTTCAGGTCCTTGTCGATCTTGGCCGCACCCTCGCGACGCCGGCGGCTGACGATGAGCTTGTGCAGCGCGTAGCGCTCGGGCCTTGGGACGTTCACCAGCACGCCACCGTCGTGCAGCAGCACGGCCGGCACCGCGTCGTAGATGAGGAAGTCGAGGAAGCGCAGCGGTATGCCCATGGCGCCGATCGCCGGCAGCGGCTGCGGCGCATCGCGGTCGGGACCACGGTTCGGCACCAGCACCTCGACGCGGTAGCCGTCGGCACCCGCGTAAGCTGCGGTAAGTCGGCCATCGTGCGGATAAGCGATCTCGCGGAACGACGGGTCGGCCGAGCGCAGCGTATCGAGTAGCGGCGGCGTGCGTTCGTCCTCGGCGACGGCCACCGAGATCGAATGGAACTGGGCGAGATCGAGGTCGCCTGTGCGCAGGGCGGCACCGGGCAAACGGACGCCGAGCAGGCCGGCATAGCACTGGAAGGCGACCGTTCCGACGAGGCAGGCACGCAACCTGAAGACGCCGGCACGGGCCAGTGCCGCGAGGAGATCTCCGGTCTGCTGGTCCGGTGCGGGCAGGCCAGTCCGCCGGAGAGCCACCACCAGCTGGCGCCGCTCCTGCCAGGATGCCTTGATCTGCCCGTGCCGGGCGATCCGCTCCTGCAGCTCGGGCGTATCGGGGCCGGCATATTTCTGCTTGCGCCGACCGCCCGGCCCTGCCTGGCTGGCCACGAAGTACCAGTACTGCCGGCCCTTCACCGAGCGCCGTACGAAGCTGCCGCCGGGCGGAAAATCCTGGTCGAACGCATCCATCCCGCAGCGGTCGACCAGCTCGGCATAGACGGTCTGGAGAGCGAGGGGCAGTCGGTCGGACATCGGCATCGGTTATACACGGCTTGGCTGATGCGTGTATAACTCGTCCTCGATCCCAGCGCAGCCTGGAATGCTCTCGCGCAGGCTTGAGGCTCCCCGATCACCGCATCCTGGTATGGTGAAGACCGTCAGGGAGGAAAGCCATGAGCGACGACGCAGGCGGCCGCGCGCTGCCGATCAAGGTCGATTCCACCTCCAACGGCGAGTTCCGACCGGTCCCACTGACCGAGAGCGTGGCCGCGGCCAACGCGCTGGCACGGGACCGGATCGGGGAGCATGCGCGCCGGGTCGGCATAGGTCGGCGGACCTTCCTGCAGTCGGCGTGCGGGGCGGCGACCACGCTGCTCACGCTAGGCGAAGCGTTTGCGGCCCAGGGCAACACGGGCGGCGTCTTCCGACTGCCGAAGGAGGCGGCGTTCGAGCCGGCGGCCGCCGAGGCCGCCATCGCCGGCCATGAGTTCATCTTCGACGTCCAGACCCACATGGTCGACCCGACCGGCGCCTGGCGCGAGAGCGCCGGCCGCTACTGGGAGGACGTGCTGGCCAGCTTCCCGCAAGGCTCGTGCGGCGAGCGCGACCCGGTCGACTGCTTCGCTGCCGAGCGCTTCATCAAGCACGTCTTCCTCGACAGCGACACCGACCTCGCCGTCCTCTCCTTCGTGCCCGAGCTGCCCGAGCGCAACCCGCTCTCGCTCGAGGAGGCGGAGCGGGTGCGGGTTCTGGTGGAGCGGATGGAGGGTGCTCACCGCCTCTTCCTGCACTGCATGGTGGTCCCGAACGCGCCCGCCATCGAGCCCCTGAAGTTGATGGAGGAGGCCGTCGCCCGCTACCCGATCGCGGCCTGGAAGAGCTACACGCAGTGGGGTCCCGACGGTGCGGGCTGGGAGCTCGACAGCCCGGACGTGGGCATCCCCTTCATCGAGAAGGCGCGTGAGCTCGGCATCCGCCGCATCTGCATCCATAAAGGTCTGCTCTTCGGGGGCTTCCCCGAGGAGCATGGCCGCTGTGCCGATGTCGGCCGGGCCGCCCGGCTCTACCCCGACATGGACTTCATCATCTACCACTCGGGCTTCGAGACCGCGCACCGCGAGGGCCCGTTCGACCCGAACGATGCGACGCGCGGCGTCGACACGCTGATCAAGTCGCTGGCCGACAACGGCATCGGGCCCGGCGGCAACGTCTATGCCGAGCTCGGCAGCACCTGGCGCTTCGTCATGCGCGACCCCACGACGGCCGCCCACCTGATCGGCAAGCTGCTGAAGCATGTGGGCCAGGACAACGTGCTCTGGGGCACGGACTCGGTCTGGTACGGCTCGCCCCAGGACCAGATCCAGGCCTTCCGCAGCTTCCAGATCGCGGACGAGCTGGTGGAGCGGCACGGCTATCCCGTTCTCACGCCCGAGCTCAAGGCCAAGCTGTTCGGGCTCAACGGTGCCCGCGTCTACGGCGTCGAGGTGCCGGAGCAGCGCAAGCGGACCGAGGCCGATCCGGTGGGGGTGAGGAAGGCAGCTTACCGCGAGCGCGCGGAACCGGTATTCGAGACGCTGGGGCCGAAGACGGACCGCGAGTTCGAGGCCTTGCTCGCGGAGCGCGAGGGATTGCCGGCCTGAGCCGGATCCCATAAGCTCTGTGCTAGAGCGCTTAGGCATAGGAGGGTCGGCTGGGATGGCCGGAAATGGTGCGGACCGTCTGCTGGCCGCTCTCGGGCGGGAGGTGGGCATCCCCGAGCTGGAGCTCGACGCGGCAGGCTGCTGCGTTCTCTCGTTCGACGAGATCGTCGTGAACCTCGAGGCCGACGGGGAGAGCCACCGCCTCTTCATCTATGCCGACCTGGGCGAGGCGCCCGACGGCCTGCCCGAAGCACTCTATCGGCAGATCCTGGAGGCCAACCTGCTGTGGAAAGGAACGGGCGGGGCCACGCTCTCGCTCGACGGCCAGGCACGCCGGTTCGTGGTGGCACACGGCATGCCGGCCGACCGCATCTCCGAGGCCGACTTTCTCACCACGATCGAACGCTTCGTCGACATCGCCGAGAGCTGGCGCCAGCGCATCGCCACGGCTGGAGCCCAGGCGGGCGCGGCGCTCGAGCCGCTGCCGTCGGGCTCCATCCACCCTGGCATGCTGGTCTGAACGCGCCATGGCCGTCAGCCTCGACCATTTCCGCCAGGCCGCCATCGGCGATGCGGCGCGGATCGAAGTCAACAGCAAGGGCACGGACCTCAACCGCAAAGGCCTCTCGGCCGGCGGCAAGGCGGTGGAGTGGATCCGCGATGCCGCGGGCCTGCGCACCGACCGCAATCAGCAGGTGATGCAGGCCTTCGTCCAGGCGTTGCGCACCGGCTACGACCCTTCGATCGCCAGCGAGATGGAAGGGCGGCTGGGCCAGACCGTGGGCCAGGGCAAGCCGCTTTCCGCCCGCGTGGTCAGGGAGATCATCCAGGATGCCGACGCCATCAAGCAGGAGCGGGCGGAGAACGCCGTCGCCAACCGCTCGCTGGCCCAGGACTTCAGCCACGCGGGGCCACAGGACCGGCTGAGCGGCTACATGGCCTCGGCCGTCAGCGTGGGGAAAACGCTCGGCCTTCCCGATGATATGGTCGGCACGCTGTTCGACACGGACGACCCCAAGGTCATGGAGCTGCGCCAGAAGATCGGGGACGGCATCCGCGATCTGGGCGGGCCCGAGCCCAAGGCGGTCTCGCGCGATGCCGCCAAGGATCTCGCGGAGAGGGAGATCAAGCGGTTCCTGTGCGAGGCCGCGAACTCCAAGGCTCTGGACGGAGCTATCGGGGCAGGCGACCCCGAGGCGCCGCTGCAGCAGGCTTTGGGCAACCTCGCCAGGGAGATGGGCCTGCCCGGCATGGCCAACCTCCTGGCCGACCCGAAGAGCGAGATCATGGCCCAGTTCAAGGCCAGCGCCATGATCTCGATGCCGAGCGACGAGATTGCCGACACGGCGTTCGTGGAGCGGGTGGTCAATGACCGCGTGCCACGCTTCCTGGTCCGGGAGGCCGTGAGCTCGGGGCAGGCCGGCTCGATCACCAGCCTGCCGAGAGACCCCGATCTCGCAGCCGACGTCGGCAGGGACCTGATCAGCAAGGTCTTCAGCAAGAACGGCCCGGCGACCGCCCGCCCTGCCGTTGCCGCCATGCTGAACGGCGAGATCGACCGGCTGGCACAGGATGGCCCCAAGGGGGCCGAGGCCGCCCGGTCCCTGCAGAAGGCGCTGCTCAACGAGTACGCACGGATCGGCGATCCGGCGGTGAAGCTGGCACTCCTCACCCGCGAGCGGGATCACATGCTGGCGGAGGCCCGGAGCAGCAACGCCGACGGCCACTGGTTCGCCGCCGCCTCGATGCAGAACGACATCGTGGCGCTGCACCTGGACCAGCTGGGGCAGCCCAAGACCGCCCAGCGCAGCGCCACGCTGGACAACCTCGCCAAGGGTGCGCCCGAGCTCGCGAAGGCCATGGCCGGGCTCGACGACATCGAGCGCCAGTACGTCGCCGCCAAAGGAGGCGACCCGGCCAAGGTGAGCCTCGGCTGGAAGGAGAGCCGCGACCAGCTGGCCCAGATGCGGGAGGCGGCGCGCGAGCTCGACGGTGCGACGGGCAGCGAGCTCCAGGCCTACATCTCGGCCAAGATGCGCGGCCTGACCGCGAACCTGATCGCCAACGCCGTGGCGACGCTGGGGCCGCCGCCGGCACCGATGGCGGTGATCAGCCTGGGCTCGGCCTCGCGCGGCGAGGCCTCGCCCTATTCCGACGTGGAGTTCGGGATCCTGCTCGACCGGCCGGCCGATGCGGCGATGAAGGAGTACACGGCCAGGCTCACCGAGCTCGTGCGCTTCCAGGTCGCCAATCTGGGCGAGAATGTCGGGCATGAAGCGCCGGCCGGCTTCCACTGGGACACGGGCGGCAACACGCCGCTGGAGGACCCCCGTCATTTCGTCGGCACGGCGGCAGAGCTGATCCAGGCCAATCTAGGCGAGACCGAGGGCTCGGCCGGCGGCGCCAGGCCGGACCGGATGTTCGGCTTCACCATGTTCTCGAACACCGAGCTGCTCTACGGCCCTTCTGGCGGCGATGCCGAGTGGGGCATGGTCAAGGACATGCAGCAGAAGGTGGACGCCCACTTCCAGTCGAAGTCGGGCGTAGTGGGGGGTCAGTCGCGGGGCGAGGCCCTGGGCCGCTGGGCCATGGAGGAAGGTGCTAACCTTGCCAAGCTGCGCCGGGCGGCGACCGCCGACACGGTCGACGTCAAGGCGCTGGCCCGGATGCCCATGATGATGGCGCAGGGGCTGGCCTTGGCCCACGGCCTCAGCCTCGACGAGGGCGGCATCGCCGCCAACAGCACGGTGATGCGGCTGGCCTCGCTCGCCAATGCCGGGGTGATCACCCGCGAGGAGGCCAGCACGCTGAGCGACGCCTTCGCCAAACTCGGCGAGATCCGCATCAAGGCCCACCTGCACGCGGGCGATGCGAACGACACGGTCCATCTCGATCCCACGAACGCGAACGGCGCCTTCGCCGCACCGGAGCTGGCCCCGATCATCCAGGACCTGCTGCCGTTCGTGGACCGGATCGAGCGCTACCTGACCGACCCGTCGCGGCCGTTCTGAGGCCGCACCGGCCTCAGCCCGCCATCCGCGCCCTGATCCCCTCCTCGAGCTTGTCCAGGAACTGCACGGTGGTGAGCCAGGGCTGGTCGGGCCCGATCAGGACGGCGAGATCCTTGGTCATGTGGCCGGCTTCGACCGTGCCGACGCAGACCTCCTCCAGCGTGCGGGCGAAGGTCTCGACCTCGGGGGTGTCGTCGAGCTTGGCCCGGTAGGTGAGGCCGCGGGTCCAGGCGAAGATCGAGGCGATCGGGTTGGTCGAGGTGGCCTTGCCCTTCTGGTGCTCGCGATAGTGCCGGGTGACGGTGCCGTGCGCGGCCTCGGCCTCCACGGTCTTGCCGTCGGGGGTCATCAGGACGGAGGTCATCAGGCCCAGGGAGCCGAAGCCCTGCGCCACGGTGTCGGACTGCACGTCGCCGTCATAGTTCTTGCAGGCCCAGACGAAGGCGCCGGACCATTTCAGGGCCGAGGCCACCATGTCGTCGATCAGGCGGTGCTCGTAGGTCAGGCCCCTGGCCTTGAACTGGTCCTTGAACTCGGCCTCGAACACTTCCTCGAACAGGTCCTTGAAGCGGCCGTCATAGGCCTTGAGGATGGTGTTCTTGGTCGAGAGATAGAGCGGGTAGCCGCGCTGGAGGGCGTAGTTCATCGACGCCTTGGCGAACTCGCGGATCGAGTCGTCGAGGTTGTACATCGCCATGGCGACGCCGCTGCCCGGGTAGTCGTAGACCTCGTGGGTGACGGGCGCGCCGCCGCCCTCGGGCTGGAAGGAGATGGTGAGCTTGCCCTTGCCCGGCACGAGGAAGTCCGTGGCCCGGTACTGGTCGCCGAAGGCGTGACGGCCGACCACGATGGGCTGGGTCCAGCCGGGAATGAGGCGGGGCACGTTCTTGCAGACGATCGGCTCGCGGAAGATGGTGCCGCCAAGGATGTTGCGGATGGTGCCGTTGGGCGACTTCCACATCTTCTTGAGGCCGAACTCCTTCACCCGCGCCTCGTCCGGGGTGATGGTGGCACACTTCACCCCGACATTGTGCTTCTTGATCGCCTCGGCTGCCTCGACCGTCACCTTGTCGTCGGTCGCGTCCCGATGCTCGACTCCCAGATCGTAGTAGAGGAGCTCGACGTCCACGAACGGGAGGATCAGCTTGTCCTTGATCATCTTCCAGATGATCCGGGTCATCTCGTCGCCGTCGAGCTCGACGATCGGGTTCTTCACCTTGATCTTGGACACGGCTGACCTCCGGTTATGGGATCCGCTTCTCGGTCGTCCGCGGATGACAAGGACGGGATCGGTGCGGCTCCAAGCGACCTAGAGGCGCCTCGCCGCAGGGGCAAGCCGGTGCCGCGTCGCACTATGGCCATCAGGCGGCCCAGATCGGGTTCTCGATCCCGGCGATGAAGGCTGCGTGCGCGGCCAGCTCCTCGGGACTGGCAGCGTGCGGCCGGGCGGGGCGGGGCGTGCGGGTCGCGGCCGCCGCGAGCTGGACCGCCGGCAGCACCAGACCCAGATCGGCCTGCCGACCGCCCATCAGGTGCAGATAGACCTCGGCCAGCAGCTCGCAGTCGAGGAGCGCTCCGTGCAGCTTGCGGCCGCTATTGTCGACCGAGAAGCGCTTGCAGAGCGCGTCCAGGCTGTTGGCCGTGCCGGGGAAGCGGCGCTGGGCCAGGAGCAGCGTGTCGATCGCACGATCGTGGGTGAAGAGCGGGCCGGCGCAGCGGGTGAGCTCGGCGTTGAGGAAGCGGATGTCGAACGAGGCGTTGTGGATGACGAGCCGGCCGTCGCCGATGAACTCCAGGAACTCGTCGACCACCTCGGCGAAGACCGGATGCTCGGAAAGGAACTCGGCCGAGAGGCCGTGGACGCGGAACGCCTCCTCGGGCATGTCGCGCTCGGGATTGATGTAGCAGTGGAAGTGCCGGCCGCTGGGCAGGTGGTTCATCAGCTCGACGGCAGCAAGCTCGACCACCCGGTGGCCCTGGTCGGGATCGAGCCCAGTGGTCTCGGTGTCGAGCACGATGTCACGCTGCATGCGGCAGCCCCACTCCGGAACGGTGCAGCCAGCGCCCGGGCCAGACCCCCGGCGGCAGGCGTGCCGCATCCTGCACGATCCGCCGGACGGCGGCCACCACCAGGCCGCGATCCTGGCCTGAGGGAATGATGTAGTCGGCGCGGCGGCGCTTGACCGGGTCCGGCACCTGCTTCGCGCGGATCTGGGCCAGCTTCGCTTGCGTCATCCCCGGGCGGCGCAGAGCGCGGTCGGCCTGGAGGGTGGCGTGCGCGCTCACCACCACCACCCGGTCGACACGGGCTTCGCCGTGCGTCTCCAGGAGGAGCGGGACATCGAGGACGGCGACCGGCACGCCGGCACGGCAGCAGCGGCGGAGGAAAGCGCCCTCCTCCGCCCGGACACGTGGGTGAATGATCGCCTCCAACCGACGGAGTGCCGGCGCATCGCCGAAGACAAGCCGGCCCAATCCCGCTCGGTCGACCCCGCCGGCATCGTTGAGGCTGCCAGGGAAGGCCGCTGCGATCGCGGGCACGGCGCTGCCGCCTGGAGCCATGAGGAGGTGGACCACCGCATCGGCGTCGAAGACGGGCACGCCGCAGAGCTGGAAGGCTGCGGCCGCCCGGCTCTTGCCCATGGCGATCGAGCCGGTGAGGCCCAGCACGATCACGTCGTCAGCGCACCCTGGTCGCGGAGGAACTGGAGCACGGGCAGCAGCGGCAGGCCCTGGACGGTGAAGAAGTCGCCGTCGACCCGCGCCATGAGCTGGGCACCCAGGCCCTCCAGGTGATAGGCGCCGACCGAGCCCAGGACCTCCGTGCCTGCCGCATCGAGATACTGCTCCAGGAAGGCATCGCTGAATGGCCTGACCCAGACGGAAGCCACCTCGACATGGTGCCAGACGCGGACTCCGTTGCGGAAAGCCACTGCCGCGCTAACGAGGCGATGGCGGCGGCCGCGGAGCCGGAGGAGCTGGGCGCGGGCGGCAGCGCGGTCCATCGGCTTCTCGGGCCACTCGCCGTCGACGTCCACGATCGAGTCGCTGCCGAGGACGATGGCACCGGGGCCGACCTGGTCGGCGACGCGGCGGGCCTTGAGCTCGGCCAGGATCACGGCCGCATCCTCGGCCTGGACGCCCTCGGCACGGAGCCCGTCGCGCACACCGACCTCGTCGATCGCGGCCTCGAGCTGGGTGATCTCGACGCCGGCGGCGCGCAGGAGCCGCGCACGGGCCGGGCTGCGTGAGGCAAGGATGACAGGCGGTGCGTCGGCCATGCGGATCAGGCCGGCAGGAGCATGAGCGCCCGGAGGCCGCCGCGACTCGAGCGCTCGAGCTTGAGGTCGCCGCCATGGCCCAGCACCACGTCCCGCGCGATGGTGAGGCCGAGGCCGGTGCCGGCATCCTCGCCGTGGCGCTGGTCGAGGCGGAAGAAGGGCTGGAACACCTTCTCGCGATAGGCTTCCGGAATGCCGGGCCCGTCATCCTCGACCTGGATCTCGATGAACTCGTCGCGGCGCTGGACGCTGATCCCGATCCAGCCAGCGTAGCGGCAGGCATTGTCGACGAGGTTGGCGAGGCAGCGGCGGAAGGCCAGCGGGCGGAGCGGCATGATCAGCGGCCGCTCCATCTTGACCTCGAGCGAGACACCGCTGCGCTCGGCGCGGTCGCGCATGCTGTCGAGGATCGGCTTCAGGGCCGTGGGCTCCACCGCCTCCCTGCCCTCGCCGCGGGCGAAGGCCAGATAGCTCTCGACCAGCTTCGCCATCTCGTCGAGGTCGGTGCGCAGGTCCGAGAGCCCGGGGTCGCTGTCGGCACCCAGGAGCTCCAGCGCCAGCCGCATGCGGGTGAGCGGGGTGCGCAGGTCATGGCTCACCGCCGCCAGAAGCTCGGTGCGCTGGCCGACATGGCGCAGGATGCGGTTGCGCATGAGGTTGAAGGCATGCGCCGCCTGGCGGATCTCGAGCGCCCCCTGCAGGCGGACGTCGCCCACGTCGCCGCCCTTGCCGAAGCTCTCGGCGGCCCGCGCGAGGCGGCGGATCGGGCGGATCTGCAGGCGCATGAAGTAGAGCGCGATCACGGCCAGCAGCAGCGAGGCGCCGACCATCCAGGCGAGCAGGAGCCAGGTGGTGGTGCTGGTCACCCGCTTGCGGCCGGCAAGCGCGCGCAGGAGACCGTCGTCGAGCTGGACATAGACGGCCACGCGATCGTCCTGCTGGCCGCGCAGGTCGACCGCGAACGGGCGGGACAGCTTCTCCTCGAACCCCTGGAGGATCTTGGCGTCGATCCGGCCGCGCGGGTCGCTGTCGATGCCGGCCGTCGCCAGCGCCTGGGCCAGGGTGCCGCCGGGCTCGAAGGTGATCTTGAGATCGGTGTGCCGGCTCACCCGGTCCATGATCGCGTTCTCGAGTGCCGGGTCCTTGGTGGCTTCCAGCTCCTCGGCGAGCAGCGCCACCTCGCCGGCCACGCCGGAGGCCAGCCAGCGGGTCACGGTGTCCCAATGGCGATTGTAGAAGATGATCGAGAGGACGATCTGCAGGATCACGAGCGGCAGGACCACCACCAGCAGCGAGCGGCCGAACAGCGTGCGCGGCGCCAGGCGGTTGAGGCTGCGGCGGAGCGGGGGCAGCATGGCGCTCAGCTCCCCGGTCTCAGCACGTAGCCCGAGCCGCGCGCGGTCAGGAGCCAGCGCGGCTGGCGGGGGTCGTCCTCGATCTTGCGCCGCAGGCGGGCCATCTGCACGTCGACGGCCCGGTCGGACCCGGCCACACCACCCCGCTCGCCGAGCTCGGCCCGGCTCACCGCCCGTCCCGGCCGGGCGGCCAGGACCTGGAGCAGGGCGATCTCGCCCGTGGTCAGGTGCACCACGTCGTCGTCCCGGCGCAGCTCGCCGTTGGCGCGGTTGAAGGCGAAGGGGCCGAAGCGGACGATCTCGTCGGCCTTGTTGGCCTGGGCCCGGCGCAGGATGGTGCCGACCCGCAGCAGCAGCTCGCGCGGCTCGAAGGGCTTGACGAGATAGTCGTCGGCACCGGCCTCGAGGCCGCTGATCCGGTCCTCGGGCTCGCCCCGGGCGGTGAGGAGGAGGATGGGCAGGTCGCTGTCCCGGCGCAGCTCGCCCGTGAAGTCGACACCGTTCTGGCCCGGCAGCATGACGTCGAGGACGATCAGGTCGAAGGCCAGCGCCTTGAGGCGCGCCTTGGCCTCCTCGGCATCGCCTGCCGACGGTGACGAGATAGCCGTTGTTGACGAGATAGCGCTGCAGCAGGTCGCGCAGGCGGGCGTCGTCGTCGACCACCAGGATGTGCGCGGCCGCAGCGTCGGTCATCCGGCCCTGGCCCGCAGCACCGGCTCGCGCGCGACCGGTCGCCGGGGCCCGGTCACAAGCTCGTTGAGCACTTTCTGGAAGCCCTCGACCGCCGCGGCGTCGGCACTCTTGAACACGGCGCGCAGCCGCCGCCGCTGCGCCGCATTCACCCGCCGCACGATCTCGCCCGCCTCGGGCGTCACGACCAGCGGCCGCTTGCGCCGGTCGCCCGCGGCGGCCCCTTGCCCGACCAGGCCGCGCCTGCCGAGATCGCGCAGGTGCCGGGAGAGGGTCTGCTTGCTGATGCCCATGAGCGTGCAGAGCTCGATCAGGGTGATGCCGGGACGGCGCTGGATGCAGAACAGGAGCCGGTGGTCGAGCTCGTCGAGGCCCGCCTCGTCCAGGAGCGCTTCTGCCTCGGCCGCGAGCTGGCGGCCGGCGAGGAACAGCGATTCCAGCCCGCGGTCGAGCTCCTCGTCACGCAGGAAGAGCGGGTTCGGTGCCGTCATCCTTCAAGGCAGCCCCGGTTCGGGCCGGTAGCAAGGTTGGTCTCGCCCGACATCCACTTGCCTTCAAGCTAGCCCACGGCCCCGTTCGGCGCCATAGTGGGGCTTTGCCGGGAGGAGAGGCACGATGCCAGTCAGGATGGCGAAGAACCAGGAACGTGCGGCCGCCGATGCGGAGCGGCTGGCGACGCTGAGGCGGGATGCACGCGGGAAGCCTGCGTCGCTGGCTGCCGATCCAGCCGCTGCATGCGCCACGGCATCCGAGCCGGGTGCCGCCACAGCCGCGGGCGCGCGGCCGACCGCGACCGCCTAGCCCCGGTTTCGGGCTTCCCGGGCGTGCAGAGCCCGCAGCTCCACCGCACGCCCGTGTCGCGGGCCGGTTCGTTGACTTCCCCTCGGCGCGGGTGGTAGCGAGCCCACTTCGCAAAGGGCACCACCAGCACTCGCCTCGGGGGCGAAGGAAACTGCCATGGCGCAGCTGATACCTTACGACGCGCGCGACGGATACATCTGGCTGGACGGCGAGATGGTCCCCTGGCGCGAGGCGAAGGTACACGTACTGACCCATGGCCTGCACTATGCGAGCAGCGTGTTCGAAGGCGAGCGCGCCTATGGCGGCCAGGTCTTCCACCTGCGCGAGCACAGCCAGCGCCTGATCGACAGCGGCCGCATCCTGGGCTTCGAGATCCCCTACACGGTCGAGGAGATCGACGCCGCCACCAACGAGGTGGTGGCCAAGAACGGGCTCAAGGACTGCTACGTCCGCCCCATCGCCTGGCGCGGGCCGGAGCAGATGGGCGTCTCCGCCCAGCACTCGAAGATCCACGTAGCGATCGCGAGCTGGGACTGGGGGGCCTACTACTCCGACCTGCGGCTGACCCGGGCGATCTACGACCGGCCGTCACCCAAGACGGCACCGGTCCATGCCAAATGCGCCGGGCTCTACATGATCTGCACGCTTTCCAAGCACGCGGCCGAGGCCAAGGGCTTTGGCGATGCGCTGATGCTCGACTATCGCGGCTACCTCGCCGAGACCACGGGCGCGAACCTGTTCCTGGTGATCAACGGCGAGATCCACACCCCCACGCCGGACTGCTTCCTGAACGGGATCACCCGGCGGGCGGTGATCGGGCTGGCGGAAGCGCGCGGCTACAGCGTGCACGAGCGGCACATCATGCCCGACGAGCTGCGCGACGCGCAGGAGATCTTCGTCACCGGCACGGCGGCCGAGGTGACCCCGGTACGCGCGATCGACGAGCTGCACTACCAGGTGGGCCCCGTCACCTCGCAGCTCATGGAGGACTTCCGGGCCGCGACGCGGAAGGTGGCTGCACCTGCCTGAGCCCGGCCAGAGCATCGCCGTCTGCGTCTTCTGCGGCTCGCGCTACGGCCTGCGCCCCAGCTACCGTGAGGCTGCCACGGCCCTGGGCCGTGGCATCGCCCAGCGTGGCTGGCGCCTGGTCTATGGCGGCGGCGATGTCGGCCTCATGAGCACCGTCGCCGACGCCACGCTGGCGGGCGGCGGCCTGGTCCAGGGCGTGATCCCGCGCCGCCTGCTCGATCGCGAGGTCGGCAAGCGCGAGGTGGACAACCTCGTCGTCACCGGCACCATGGCCGAGCGCAAGGACCGCATGATCGCGGACTCGGACGCCTTCGTGTCGCTGGCAGGCGGGCTCGGCACGCTGGACGAGCTGCTGGAGGTGATGACGCTCCGCCAGCTCGGCTATCTGGACAAGCCCATCCTCCTCGTCGACACCGACGGCTACTGGCAGCCCTTCATGCGGCTGGTCGAGCAGGTGGTGGGCGAGGGCTTCGCCGAGCGCGACAGCTTCGGGCTCGCTGAGCTGGCCCCGACCGCCGACGAGGCGCTTGAGCGGGTGGCAGCACTGGTGGCCGTTGGTACCCGCTAGTCGGAGTATCAGCGATCAAGCTAGGGCATACGTCAGTCTAATCGTGTCCTCGCCGACGGGATCGGCGGAAACAAGGCGGAGCGGCGGCCGAGGGCCGGCAAAGAATGGCTTACCGTGACCGAGTACGACGGGGTGGAAGTAGAGTCGATACTCATCAATAAGACCAAGGTCGGTCAGGCTTCCTGCTAGGTCCGGTCCGGAAACTGCAATCTCGCCAACGAGCCGAGCCTTCAGGCCACGTATCACTGCCTCGATGTCATCCGAAACAAGCGTGGCGTTGGGGCCGACTGACTTCAACGACCGCGACACAACCCACTTCGGTTGGCGCCGCCACACCGCCGCGAACTCGCATTGCTCCGCACTCCACTCAGGGCGGTCTTCGTCCCAATAGCGCATGATCTCGTACATGCGGCGACCGTACACACTGCCGGTCAGGTCGCGCACGTGCTCTATCCAGTGCCGAAAGAGGGCGGGGCCTGTCGGGATCTCCATGTGGTCGACATATCCGTCCAGGGACTGGTTCATCCCAAAAACGAACTTCGCCATGCTCAAATCCTCGAAGACCCAAGCCGCCAAATTAGGACACTACACGTCAACGCTGAACGATGTCTTACGCCTCCGCCGTCCCTTCGGCCGCGCCTTCCGCCTGCTGCTGCAGTCGGCGACGGTAGAGCGAGACGAAGTCGATGGGGTCGATCATCAGCGGCGGGAAGCCGCCGTCGCGGGTGGCGTCGGAGACGATGCGGCGGGCGTAGGGGAAAATCAGCCGCGGGCACTCGATCAGGAGCAGCGGCTGGAGGCTGTCGGGGGGAATGTTGGCGAGGGTGAAGACCGCACCGTAGGTGAGCTCGAGGACGAAGACCGGCGTGTCACCGGTCTTGGCGTTGGCGCTCAGCTCCAGCATCACCTCGTACTGCTCCTCGCCCAGCTGGCGCGCCTGGACGTCGACCTGGATCTGGATCTCGGGCCGGGCCTGGCCGGGCTGGAGGCCCAAAGGTGCCCGCGGGTTCTCGAACGAGAGGTCCTTCACATACTGGGTCAGGATGGAGAGGCGCGGGCCTGCAGCCTGGCTGTCGCCAGCGCTGCCGTTGCCGCTCGTGATGTCGGTCATGGTCGAAAGCTCCCTTATGCAGCTAGGCGGGTACCGAGGTGTCGGCGAGGAGGACGCGGGCGGCATTGCCGACCTCGCGGCCGGTAAGGCCGCGGATGAAGCCCCAGTGGGTCACGATCAGGAGAGCATGGCGGTCCGGGCGGCGCTGCAGCCGCTCGCGGAAGCGCTCGCAGCGCCCGCGCAGGCTCTCCATGCTCTCGATGGCGCCGCCCCACCAGCAGGGATCGAGCCCGCCGAAGTCGAGCTCGGGCCAAGCCTTGGCCAGCAGCTCGGGCGGGCTGCCCTGGTCACAGGAGAAGGCGCAGCGCTCCCGCACCAGGGGCTCGATCTCGATCGGCAGGCGCAGCACGTCCGCGATGATGCAGGCAGTCTGCAGCGCCCTCCGGTATGGGCTCACCAGGATACGCCGGAAGGGCTCGCCGCGCAGGTCCGCCGCCAGCGCCTCGGCCTGAACCTGCCCAGCCCGGGTCAACACCGGGTCGGGGATGCCGGCATCGATGCGGAAGCTGCCGAAATAGTGGTTCCACTCGGACTCGGCATGGCGCACGAGAACCGTCATCGCGGGCGACGCTCGTCCTCGGGCCTGCGCACCGGCTCCACCTCCTCGTACTCACCCTCGATGACGTCCTGGCGCGGGCGACCCCCTGGCCGGAATCCGCCAGGACCGGTGCGCAGCTCGACCTCGCGGCCGCGGCGGGCCAGGGCCTTGTAGAGAAGCCGGCGGAAGGGAGGCAAGAGCAGCAGGCAGCCGACGATATCGCTAAGGAAACCCGGCAGCGCCATCATCACGCCGGCAGCCAGGATGCAGGCACCCTCGAAGAGATCCTCGACCGGCAGCCGGCCCTGCTGCAGGGCCGCGTGCGCGCGGGTGAGCGTCGCCAGGCCCTGGCGGCGGATCAGCATGGTGCCGACCACGCCGATCCCGATCAGGAGCAGCACGGTGGGCAGGATGCCGATCGCGTCCGCCACGTTCACCATGAAGGCGATCTCGGCGGCCATGACGGCGATGAGGAAGATCAGGCCGGCTAGGGCCAGCGGCATCGGGAGCCCCCTGTTTGTTTTCCCGGTCCTGCCAATATATGATCGATCGTGCTGAGTGGCTTGCGCCGGAGTGAAGCGCACCGGCGGACCGATCGGCCCGCCGCGCGTACGCATCTCCAGACAGGGCTCCATGTCCGACGGTTTCGCCTATTTAGACATTATCTTCTTTGCGATGGTGGCGGCATTCATTGCCTTCCGCCTGCGCAACGTCCTGGGCCGGCGCACGGGCCATGAGCGGCGCCGCACGGACCGTGTCGGCCGACCAACGCCCGTGCGCAGCAACGACACCGTGGTGCCGATGCCGGAGCGCCAGCCGTCGGCGCAGGCGGCGGCTGAGGAACCCGCCGCGGCGGACCTGGCCGATGGTCCCCTGAAAGCCGGCCTTACCCAGGTGCGACTCGCCGATCCGAGCTTCGATCCCGAGGGCTTCGCCCAGGGTGCCCGCAGCGCCTTCGCCATGATCGTCGAGGCCTTTGCGAAGGGCGAGCGCGCGGCTCTGCGCCCGCTGCTCGCGGACGGGGTCTATGGCGAGTTCGCGCAGGCGATCGACGAGCGCGAGCAGCGCAAGCACGTGCTGACGACCGAGCTCGTGGCCCTGCGCACGGCCGAGATCACGGCGGCCTCCGTGCGGGGCACGCGAGCCCGGGTGACGGTCCGCTTCGTCAGCGACCAGATCAACGTCACCCGCGACGAGCAGGGCGAGGTGGTCGACGGCGACCCGAAGCGGATCGCCGAGGTCGCCGACCTGTGGACGTTCGAGCGCGACACCCGGTCGCGCGACCCGAACTGGGAGCTGGTCGAGACCGGCATCGCAACCTAGCGCCCGGCTCGGTCCCGCGGGTCGGTGGTGAAGCGGATGCGTGCTGCCGCGTGCCTCATGGTCGTGCTCGTGGCACTGACGCTGGCCAGCTGCAAGCGCAGGGAGGTCCCGCCGCCGGAGCCTGCGGCGACCCTCGAGAGCGTCACCTTCGCGTCCCTGCCGGGATGGGCCGACGACGATCACGCGGCGGCACTCACGGCCTTCCTGCGCTCCTGCGGGCGGCTTGCCGCCCAGCCGGCCGAGCGCGCCATGGGCCGGGAGCCGTGGGCCGGGCGGATCGGGGACTGGCAGCCCGCCTGCGAGGCCGCAAAGGGCGCTGCGACGACGGCCAGGACCTTTCTGGAGCAGTGGTTCCAGCCGTTCCGGCTGACCGACCGTGGCAAGCCTGATGGCCTGTTCACAGGGTACTACGAGCCACTGCTCGACGGCTCGCTGACCTCGGACGCACGCTTCACGGTGCCTCTCTACAAACGCCCCGCCGACCTCGTGAGCGTCGATCTCGGCCAGTTCGATCCCGAGCTGCAGGGGCGGCGGATCGCCGGCAAGGTCGCCAGCGGCAAGCTGGTGCCCTACGCGCCACGGGCGGAGATCGTGCGCGGGGCATTGGCCGGGCAGGGACTGGAGCTGCTCTGGGTCGACGACCCGGTGGCGGCCTTCTTCCTCGAGATCCAGGGCTCGGGCCAGATTCGGCTCCCGGACGGCTCGACGCTGCGGGTGGGGTATGCCGATCAGAACGGCCAGCCCTATCGCGCCATCGGCAAGGACCTGGTCGAGCTCGGCGCCCTGGAGCGCGGCAAGGTCTCGCTGCAGGCCATCCGGGCCTGGCTTGCGGCCCATCCCGATCGAGCACCCGAAATCCTCGACCGCAACCGCTCCTATGTCTTCTTCCGCTCCCTGCCGCAGCTTGCCCAGGCACCGGGGCCGCTGGGTGCACAGAACGTCCCGCTCACACCCGGCCGGTCGCTGGCCGTCGACCGCCGCTTCGTGCCACTGGGCGTTCCCCTGTGGCTCGACACCACGGCCCCGATGCCGGAAGGCGAGCGGCCCTTGCGCCGGCTGGTGATCGCCCAGGACACTGGCGGTGCCATCAAGGGTGTCGTCCGCGGCGACGTGTTCTGGGGTGCCGGTGCCGAGGCCGAGCACACGGCCGGCCACATGCAGAGCCGCGGCCGGCTGTACATCCTGCTGCCCCGCACGCTCACGCCCACGAGCTGAGGCCCGTGCCCCGCCCGCCGCGCCAACCCTCGCCCGAGGAGCTGGCCCTCTGGCACAGCCTGATGCGGGACGTGCGGCCGCTCCACGCCGGCCCGGCGCTGGTGGAGCTTCCACCTCCGCCGCTAACCGCGGTAGAGGCCACCTCCCGGGCACCGCAGCCAGCACGGCCTGCTCCCGCCCTCGCTCGCACGACGCAGCGGCTCGACCCGAGCCGCCCCGTCGATCTCGACCGCCGCTCCTGGCTGCGCCTCCGTCGCGGCATCTACCCGATCGATGCCCGGCTCGACCTGCACGGGCTCACCCAGGAGCAGGCCCACGCCCGCCTCGATGAGCTTCCTCGCCACCGCCCAGGTCCGCGGCAACCGCTGCGTCCTCGTCATCACCGGCCGCGGCCAGCGCCACGGCGGCACCCTGCGCACCATGACGCCCCGCTGGCTCGACGAGAGCAGCCTGCGCCCGCTGATCCTCGCCTATGCCCAAGCGCGGCTGGAGCATGGGGGCGATGGGGCGTTCTATGTGCTCCTGCGGCGGCGCGGATGAGTGCTACAGATCGCTCGGCGTAAGCCCGTTGGACGTGCGATCCTCGAGAGCATCTTGGGGCCGATCTCGTCCTCGTCATGAAAGGCGAACACGAAGTCAGGCCAGCCATCACGCGTAGGCGTCCGATGCGAGCCGGACTGCCTCTTGAGACGCCAGCCGATGCGGAAAAGTGCCGCCAGCACGCGCCGCGCCTTCGTGGCAGGCCAGCGGCTCATGCTGCCTGGAACAGCCCCGCGATCTCCGGCACGTCTTCTCCGTGCTCCAGCCTCTCGGCAAGCACGCGCAGAGCCAGCGCCTCAGCCTTTGCGGCTGCCTCCTCCCGCGTGCTGCCGTAAGCCAACGCGCCGGGTACGACAGGCACCTCAGCCAGCCATCGCCCATCGTCCTCGCGCTCGGTCTCGACCGCCATGCTGGAAGGCTCGGCCATGTGTCACCGCTCCTCGATGCGCTCGTGGGACGAATAGCACCAGTGCGGGTGCGCCCGCGACTGCTGCCAGCATCCGGCGGCGGGTTGGCCTACCCCACCGCTTGCCAACCCACGCCCATGACAGCAAAGTCCGCCGCGGCAGTCGGGCTGGAATGGCCTGCGGAATTGATCAGGGAGACGGAGATGGGCGACAAGGTCGGGGTCTCGCCCGAGACCCGGCGGGACTTCATCCGCAAGGTGACGACGTCGAGCGCTGCGGCAGCCGCGGTGCTGGGCGGGATGGGCATGGACCCGTTCATGGCGGCCGCCATGGCGCAGGAGATGGGCCGGTCCGAGAAGCCCCTGAAGGCAGCCTTCTCGAACGCCGGGCTTCAGGCCACCTGGTGCGCCCAGGGCAAGCAGGCGGCCGAGTTCTGGGGCAAGCTCTTCAACGTCGAGGTCACCTGGTTCGACGGTGAGCTCAGCGCCCCCAAGCAGCGCGCCGCGATCGACAATCTCGCTTCGCAGAAGTGGGACTTCGTCGCCATCCAGGCCTTCGGCATCGGCACGCTCACCGATCCCGTGAAGCGGATGATCGACGCCGGCACGCCGGTCATCGACATGGACACGCTGATCGCCCCCTTGGAGCAGATCGACGTCCACAGCTTCCTGGCCCCCGACAACGAGTTCATGGGCGCCTCGGTCACCCAGGCGCTGGTCGATGCGATCGGCGGCAAGGGCACCATCATCATGACCCAGGGTGCCTTGGGCCATACCGGCGCCCAGGGCCGTGCCCGCGGCTTCAAGTCGGTCGTCTCCAAGTACCCCGACATCCAGGTGCTGGACGAGCAGCCGGCCGACTGGGACGTGACCAAGGTGTCGCGGATCTGGGACAGCCTGCTCACCAAGCACAGCGACATCAGCGCTGCCTTCTTCCACAATGACGACATGGCGCTGGCAGCCGCCAACGTGATGAAGGCACGTGGCCGGACCAAGATCATCCTGGGCGGCGTCGACGCCATGCCGCCCGCGATCGAGGCCGTGATCGACGGCCGCATGCATGCCACCGTGCGCAACCCCTCCTGCCGCATCCACGGCGGTGCGGTGCTGGCCGGCGTGGCGGCGGTCGTGGCCGGTGAGAAGTCGGGTGACGGCGGCATCCCCAAGCACGTGATCACGGATGGGCCCGTGGTCACCAAGGCGAACGCGCCCGGCATGCTCTGGATGCAGAAGCACTTCCTGATCTGATGACTGCGGAACTCGTCGCCCCCCGGCTTGACCGGGGGGCAATTCCTACCCCTGTCCTCGAGCTTGCGGGCATCGCCAAGCGATTTGGCGGCGTTCAGGCGTTGGAAGGCGTCGACTTCACGCTCGAGCGCGGCGAGGTGCACGGGCTGGTCGGCGAGAACGGTGCCGGCAAGAGCACGCTGATGAAGATCATCGCCGGCGTGCATACCGACTACGAAGGCGAGATGCGGATCGACGGGCTACCGGTCCGCTTCCGCTCCACCCGCGACGCGCTCCGCAACGGCATCGGCATGGTGCACCAGGAGCTGAGCACGGTGCCCGACCTCACCGTGGCCGAGAACGTCTTCCTGGGCTCCCAGCCGGTCAACCGCCTCGGTTTCGTCCGCTGGCGCAGGATGGCCGAGCAGGCGAAGCAGCAGCTCGATGCGCTCGGCATCAGCGTCGATCCGACGGCAAGGCTGGGCTCGCTGCCGCTGGGCCTGCAGCAGCTGGTCGAAATCGGCCGCGTGCTCTTCAGCGGGGCCCGGATCGTCATCCTCGACGAGCCCACTTCCGCCCTCTCCCCGCCCGAGGTCCGCCGGCTGTTCGACGTGCTGGGCCGGCTCAAGGCCCAGGGCACCAGCTTCGTGTTCATCTCCCACTTCCTCGAGGACATCCTCGAGGTCTCGGACAGCGTCACCGTGTTCCGCAGCGGCCGCAAGGTCGGAGACGCGCGCGCGGCCGAGGTCGACAAGGGCTGGCTGATCCACCAGATGATCGGCGGCGGCCACGAGGAGCTGGAGGAGGCCTATACGGGCGAGATCGAGCTCAGAAGCCCGCATGGTGCCTCAGCGGCGCTGGAGGCCACGGGCCTGACCCTGCCCGGAGCCTTCGCCGGGGTCGACTTCGACGTGAAGGCCGGCGAGGTGCTGGGCGTCTACGGCTTCATGGGCTCGGGCCAGCTCGAGCTCGCCCGCGCCCTCTTCGGCAAGACGCCGCCACGCAGCGGCACGCTGCGGATCGGCGGCACCCCCGTCTCCTTGCGCAACACCACGGCCGCCAAGCGGGCAGGCATCGCCTATGTGCCGGAGAGCCGGCGCTCGATGCTGTTCGGGACGGAACCGCTCTACAAGAACATGTCGATCACCGTGCTGGGCCGGATCTCGAAACTGTGGCTCAAGCCGGACCAGGAGCGCGCCATCGGCGAGCGGCACATCAAGAGCCTTGGCATCCGCCCGCCGCAGGTCGATCGGGTCCTGCGCACGCTCTCAGGGGGCAACCAGCAGAAGGTCGGGCTCGCCAAGTGGCTGACGGACCTGCCCAAAGTGCTGATCCTGAGCGAGCCGACGCGCGGCATGGACGTGGGTGCCAAGGACGATGTGGTGAAGATCGTCCGGGGCGTGCGCGATCAGGGGGTGGCGGTGATCGTGGTCTCGACCGAGCCCGAGACCGTGCTCTCGCTCGCCGACCGCATCCTGGTCATGAAGCGGGGTGGGATTGCCCGCGAGTTCGCCAACGAGACCGTGAGCAAGGACCGCCTGCTCGCCGCCGCATGAGGTAGACGCTCGATGAACGCCGATGCCGTGGCCCCGGTCGGTGCCGCCCGCCGCTCGACCTGGCTCAAGGACCAGCTGCGCAATATCGCCCCTTTCGTCACGCTGATCTTCCTGTGCGTGGTGTTCAGCCTGGCGAGCCCGTCCTTCCTCACCCTCGACAATTTCGCCAACATCATGCGTCAGGTCTCGGTGACGGCGATCATCGCGACGGGCCTTACCTTCGTGATCCTCACCGCCGAAATCGACCTCTCCGTGGCCAGCGTCGCCAACGCGACGGGCATCCTGGTCGCCTTCTTCACCGCCCAGGAAGCCTTCGTCACCATCAACAACCTGCCCCTGCCCGGCGGGTTCGCGATCATCCTGGCCCTCCTGGGTGCTTTCCTCCTGGGCGGCCTCACCGCCTTCGGCGTCACCCGGATCGGCATCCCCTCCTTCATCATGACCCTGGCCATGCTGCAGATCGGAGCCGGGATCTGCGCCATGCTGGTGCGCGGCCAGATCGCCTACGCCGTGCCCGATCTCGTGAAGACCCTGGGCTCGGGTGCTCTTGGCCCAGTGCCATGGATCGTGATCGTCGCCGCCCTGTTCCTGCTCACGGGCCACATCGTCCTGACCTACACCCGCTTCGGCCGCTACATCTACATGGTCGGCGGCAACCGCGAGGCGGCCGAGTATTCGGGCGTCAATGTCCGCAAGATCATCGCCGCCGTGATGATCATCTCGGCCATGTGCAGCGGTGTCGCCGGGATGCTGGGCGTCGCTTATTTCGGCAGCGCCCAGCAGAACGAGTTCGACGACTACCTCTTGGACGCCATCGCCGCCGTCGTGGTCGGCGGCACCTCGCTGTTCGGCGGCCAGGGCGGCATCGGCAACACGATCATCGGCCTCTTCGTCCTGGGCGTGCTCAACAACGGCCTGGACCACGTCAACATCGACAGCTTCCTCAAGGTGCTGATCCGCGGCCTGATCCTGCTGCTGGCGCTGGTGATCAACGTCTACGCCCAGCGGCTGCGGGAGGCTGCCAGGTAGAGAGCAGCTCAGTGTCGGTACCGACAGTTCGCCGACTCCGCGGCTATGCTCCACCAGATGCGGCGGACTGGCCGGTCACGGACACGAGTGCGTAAGCGAGCCTGAAGCGCGCCGCAGGAATTGGAGAACGGATGCCGTCACGCCCTCCGGTCGAGTTGGAGGGCGTGACAATGCGGTTTTCTACATCACCGCCCCGATCTGCCAGGGCACGAACTCGTTGTCGCCCATGCCCAGGGCCTCGGACTTCGACTTCTCGCCCGAGGCCACCCGCAGCAGCAGGTCGAACGTGCGCTGGCCCACCTGCTCGATGGTCTCCTCGCCGTCGAGGATGGTGCCTGTGTTGATGTCCATGTCCTCCTCCATCCGGCGGAACATGGCGGTGTTGGTGGCGAGCTTGATCGAGGGGGCGGGCTTGTAGCCGAAGCAGGAGCCGCGGCCGGTGGTGAAGGCGATGATGTTGCCGCCCGAGGCCACCTGGCCCGTGGCCGAGGCGGGGTCGTAGCCGGGGCTGTCCATGAAGATGAAGCCGCGGTTCTTGATCGGCTCGGCGTACTTGACGACGTCGACCAGGTTCGTGGTCCCGCCCTTGGCGGCTGCACCCAAGGACTTCTCGAGGATGGTGGTGAGGCCGCCCGCCTTGTTGCCGGGGGAAGGATTGTTGTTCATCTCGCCGCCGTTGCGCTCGGTGTACTCCTCCCACCAGTGGATGCGCTCGATCAGCTTCTCGGCCACTTCCTGGCTGACGGAGCGGCGGGTGAGCAGATGCTCCGCACCGTAGATCTCCGGCGTTTCGGAGAGGATGGCGGTGCCGCCGTTGCGGACCAGGAGGTCGGCGCAATGGCCCAGCGCCGGGTTGGCGGTGATGCCGGAATAGCCGTCGGAGCCGCCGCACTGGAGGGCGAGGGTGAGCTCGGAGGCCCCGACCGGCTGGCGGCGGAACTCGTTCGCAGCCGGCAGCATCTCGGCGATCATCGCGTGCGCGCGCTCGATGGTCTTGCGCGTGCCGCCGGTGCCCTGGAGCGTCATGGTGCGGAAGGTGGGCCCGCGCTCGATGCCATAGGCCTCGGTCAGGAACTCGATCTGCATCACCTCGCAGCCCAGGCCGACCATCAGCACGGAGGCGAAGTTCGGATGGGCGGCGAAGCCCCATAGCGTCCGCTGCAGGGTGGCGTAGCCCTCGCCACGGTCGGCCATGCCGCAGCCGGTGCTGTGGGTGATGGCGACGATCCCGTCCACGTTCGGGTATTGGTCCAGGATCTCCCGCGGGAAGCGCTCAGCGATGAACTTGGAGACGCTGGCCGAGCAGTTCACGGTCGAGAGCACGCCGATGAAGTTGCGCGTGGCCGCCTTGCCGTTGGCACGGACATAGCCGTCGAACGTGGCCCGCTCGGCTTCCGGCACCATCTCGATGTTGCGCACGTCGGCCCCGATCGCATAGTCGCGCTCGAAGTCGCCCATCGCACAGTTCTGGACGTGGACGTGCTGGCCGGGCGCGATGTCGGCCTTCGCGAAGCCGATGATCTGGTTGAACTTCCGCACCGGCTCGCCCTGGCCAATCGGACGGGTCGCCACCTTGTGCCCGGCAGGGATGGGCTGCGCGGTCCGCACACCCTCACCCGAGAGCTCGGTATTGGGAAGGATGTCGACGCGCGCCACGACGATGTTGTCGGCCGCGTTCAGGCGAACGGTGAGGGGAAGATCGGCCATCGATGTCAGCCTCCGGGAGTCTTGGGCGGTATCATAGGGGTGTCCGGGCGCAGAAGACCAGTGCCAGCGTGCCGCACTATTCCAATTTGAAGCTCGAAATCGGAACTAGGCGGATCGGCTATTCAGCGAACTGGAAGAGCGATCGAGAGCCGAGCACCGATGGCCTCCTCCGGCCACTACATGACCACCACGGTGGCCGGGGAGGCTGTCCGCGCGTACGTGCCCGATCCGCTCCGCCTCCACCCCATCTCGAGCTTGCACCGCTCCATGCGCAAGCTGGAGCGGCAAACCAAGCGCTTGGCCGGCTGGACGGGCTTACCAGCCTTCTGCCAGAGCCTCAGATCTTCATCTACCTCTACGTTCGCAAGGAGGCTGTCGTCTCGTCGCAGATCGAAGGAACCCAGTCGTCGCTTTCTGATCTCCTGATGTTCGAGCTCGATGAGGCTCCGGAGACGTGCCACTGCGACGACGTGGTCGAGGTGTCGAGCTACGTGGCCGCCATGGAGCATGGGTTGAGCGTCTGCGCGGCGGCTTCCGCTCTCGGCCCGGCTGATCCGCGAGGTCCACGGCGTCCTGCTGCGACACGGCCGGGGTGCGGACAAGGCGCCGGGCGAGTTCCGGCGCAGCCAGAACTGGATCGGCGGCTCCCGGCCGGGAAACGCCTTCTTCGTCCCGCCGCCGGCTGACCGTCGTGCTGGAGTGCATCGGCGACCTCGAGAAGTTCCTGCATGACGACGAGCGACCTGCCGCTCCTCGTCCAGCGCCGCCCTGGCCCACGTCCAGTTCGAGACCATCCACCCGTTCCTGGACGGGAACGGCCGCGTCGGTCGCCTGCTGATCACGCTTCTGCTGTGTGCCGAAGGGCGTGCTGAGCGAGCCGCTTCTCTATCTCAGCCTGTTCCTGAAAACGAACCGGAGCCGCTACTATGAGCTGCTGCAGCGCTGCCGGACCGAGGCCGCGTGGGGAGAATGGCTCGACTTCTTCCTGGCCGGCGTCATCGATACAGCCGGGCAGGCGACGGAGACCGCACAGCGCGCTCTGCGGATGTTCGACGAGGATCGGCAGCAGCTTCGCGCATCGGGCCGCATCGCCGGCAGCCTGCTTCGGGTCCACGAGCATCTGCGGCGGTATCCGGCCACCACTGCGCGGCGTGCGGCGACGGAGACCGGGCTTGCCTTCCAGACGACCACTTCGGCCATGGAGACGCTCTGTGCCGCAGGGGCTGCTGCGGGAGATAACCGGCCGCCGCCGTGGCCGGGTCTTCGCCTATCGCCGCTATCTCGACCTGCTTGCCGAAGGAACCGATCCGCTTCCCCGGTAGCTTGCTCCCGCTCACCCCAGCTCGAAAGTCGTGATGCCGTAGATCCGCTCCAGCGGCAGGGCGGGATCGCCACCAGTGTACATGCGCGCCGTCTCGAACACGGGCTGCAGGCCGAGCCCTTCCACCATGGCGACGGCCTCGCGGTTCGGTTCCGGCAGGTCGACATGGATGCTGCCGCCCCGCGCTTCCGCCGCGAGCGACCGGAGCAGCGCTTCGGCCACATCGGCCCGGTCGGCGAAGAGCGGTCCGACCTTGAAGCCGTCGCGGCTGGCACGGACGACACCATAGCCCAGGAGCCGGCCATCCTCGACATAGGCACGGCCTGTCCGCTTGGCCGGGTCGAGCCAGGCACGCAGGAAAGCGTCGCGGCTTGCCGGGAAGCAGAGCCGGTCGTAGCGCGCGACGTCGTCGAACGGGACGTGCTGGAGCGGAATGATATGTGGGTCGCCGACTGAGGGCGCGTTGATGCGGCCGGCGTAGCGGACATTGCGATGGGCCAGCACGAAGCCCGAGCGCCGATAATTGTCCTGCTGGGCCACCACCCCGTCGAGGCCGACATTGCGGCCTTGCAGCCGCGCCATGCCGGCCTGCCAGATGGCCCAGCCATAGCCTTTCCCGCGATGCTCCGGGCGGACGATGTAGAGGCCGAGGAATCCGAAATCGTCCCCGTAACGCACCACCGAGATACCCGCGACGGGCTCATCCTCGATCAGGCCAATAAGGAAGCCCTCCGGATCGGCCGCCCGGAACGCCTCGGCGTCGCCAAGCCCAGGGTTCCAGCCCTCTGCCGCAGCCCAGTCGATCAGCCGGTCCAGCTCCGCGCGACGTAGCGGGGCGGATGGTGTAGCCGTCCGGGATCATCGGCGGCCGGACCAGCCTCAGGCCGCCCGGTTGGAGCGGACCCGGCGGCGCTCCTCGCCGGCGTCGAAGAGAGTGGAGAGCTGGGTGAGCATGACGCCGCCCAGCTGCTCCGGGTCGGAGATGGTGACGGCACGGCGGTAGTAGCGGGTGACGTCGTGGCCGATGCCGATGGCCAGGAGCTCGATCTCGGAGCGGGTCTCGACCCACTCGATCACCTCGCGCAGGTGGCGCTCCAGGTAGTTGCCGGGGTTGGCCGAGAGGGTGCTGTCGTCGACCGGGGCACCGTCCGAGATCACCATCAGGATGCGGCGCTGCTCGGTGCGGCCGAGAAGGCGCGAATGCGCCCACAAGATCGCCTCGCCGTCGATGTTCTCCTTGAGCAGACCCTCGCGCAGCATGAGGCCGAGATTGCGGCGGGCACGGCGCCAGGGGACATCGGCCGGCTTGTAGACGATGTGGCGCAGGTCGTTGAGGCGGCCGGGATTGGCGGGCTTGCCGGCCCGCAGCCACGCCTCGCGCGACTGGCCGCCCTTCCAGGCCCGCGTGGTGAAGCCCAGGAGCTCGACCTTGACCCCGCAGCGCTCGAGCGTGCGCGCCAGGATGTCGGCACTCATGGCAGCCACGGCGATGGGGCGGCCGCGCATCGAGCCCGAATTGTCGATCAGGAGCGAGACCACGGTGTCGCGGAACTCGGTCTCCTTCTCCTGCTTGAACGAGAGCGGGGTGGAGGGATTGATGACGACGCGCGGCAGCCTCGCCGTGTCGAGGATGCCCTCGTCGAGGTCGAACGACCAGGAGCGCTGCTGCTGCGCCAGCAGCTTGCGCTGCAGCCGGTTGGCCATGCGGCCGATCATGCCCTGGAAGCGCACCAGCGACTGGTCGAGCTGCGAGCGCAGGCGGGAGAGTTCGGCCGGGCCGCACAGCTCGTCGACCGACACCACCTCGTCGAAGCCGGTGTTGAAGACCTTGTAGGCCAGCGCCTCGCCGCCCGGCGGCAGGAACTGGGGGCGGTTGCTGCGCGTGTCGTCGGTGCTGTCCTCGCCGCCCGGATCGCTCTGCACCTGCTCGCTCTCGGCGGGTGCGGGCTCCGCCTCGGCCTCCTGCTCGCCGCGCGCATCCTGCTCGGCCCGGCTGGTGCCGTCGCTCTCGGCGTCATCGTCGCCCTCGGCCTCGCCGCCCTCCTGGCCGGGTGCGGGCTGCTGCTCCTGCTCCTCCGCCTCCTCGCTGTCGCCGTCCTCGGGCGATTCGGCGAGTTCCTCGCTGAGGCCGAGATGGGCCAGCATCTCGCGCACCTTGCGGGCGAACTGCTCCTGGTCCTCGAAGGAGCCGCGCAAGGAGACGAGCTCGCGGGCGACGTTGCCCTCCAGCCACTCCCGCCAGCCGCCCAGGAGCTTCTGCTGCGCTTCGCTGAGGCCGAAGCCCAGGATCTGCTCGCGGGCGTAGAGGTCGATGATCTCGGCGACGGTGGGGTCCTGGCCGCGCTCGCCCGGCTGAGCCGTGCTCACCCGGGCGCGATGGGCGCTTTCCAGGTTGGCGCGCACGCCTGCCATGTGCCGGGAGCCCAGGCTCTCGACCCGCACATCCTCCAGGCTGTCGAAGACGAGGCCCGCGACCTCGCCCTCGGGCGTGAAGCGGCGGTGCACCCCCTGGTCATGGTGGCGGACGCGCAAGGCGGCCCGGTCCGCCTCGCCCCGGAGCCGGCCCAGCTCGCCCGCGACCAGATCCGGCCGGGGCATGCTGAGGCGCACCGCATCCGGCCCGACCTGTGCCCGCTCACGCCGGTTCTCGCGGCCGCGGAAGGCCACGTCCAGGGTCGGCCGCTCGGCGATCGCCCGGACCGTGGCGCTCAGCGCCCGCTGCAGCTCGTCCAGGTTCTCCCGGGTTGCGTCCGACACGTCAGGCGAAGGCTAGGTTGGCGGTCAACTCCGGCAGCTCCTTGCCGAAGCAGCGCTGATAATATTCGGCCACGATGTGGCGCTCGGCCTCGTCGCACTTGTTGAGGAAGGTGAGCCGGAACCCGAAGCCGAGGTCGTTGCCGAAGATCTCGGCGTTCTCGGCCCAGGTGATCACCGTGCGTGGCGACATGACCGTCGAGATGTCGCCGGCCATGAACCCGGTCCGGGTCAGGTCGGCAAGCGTCACCATGGACGAGACCTTCTTGCGCCCCTCGGGCGTGTCCCAGCCCGGGCACTTGGCAAGGACGATCCGGACCTCGTCGTCGTGGCTCAGATAGTTGAGCTGGGTGACGATCGACCAGCGGTCCATCTGGCCCTGGTTGATCTGCTGCGTGCCGTGATAGAGGCCCGAGGTGTCGCCCAGGCCCACCGTGTTCGAGGTCGCGAACAGGCGGAAGGAGCGGTGCGCCCGCAGCACCCGGTTCTGGTCGAGCAGGGTCATCCGCCCCTGCGCCTCGAGCACGCGCTGGATGACGAACATCACGTCCGGCCGGCCGGCATCGTACTCGTCGAAGACCAGCGCCACCGGCCGCTGCAAGGACCAGGGCAGCAGCCCCTCGCGATACTCGGTGACCTGCTTGCCCTCGCGGAGCACGATCGCGTCCTTGCCGATCAGGTCGATCCGGCTGATGTGGCTGTCGAGGTTGATGCGGATGCAGGGCCAGTTCAGCCGGGCCGCCACCTGCTCGATATGCGTCGATTTGCCCGTGCCGTGATAGCCCTGGATCATGACCCGGCGGTTGTGGGCGAAGCCGGCCAGGATCGCCACCGTCGTGTCGCGATCGAACTGGTAGGCGGGATCCACGTCCGGCACATACTCGGTGCGGCGGCTGAAGGCGCCGACCTGCAGGTCGGTGTCGATGCCGAAGGACTGGCGGACGCTGATCCGGAGATCCGGGTCCTCCGGCAGCTCCAGCAATTCCGTCGCGTCGCTCTCGGGTCCACTCAGATACACGGTCAAGCTCTCCAGGGGCGCAAGCGCGGCCGTTATGCGGCGTCCGCACCCCGCGCGGCAACCCCCGGCAATGTGCCGGGCAGGTTGCGCATATAGGGGGGCGGGGCCGGGCCGCCCAGGCCAGGGCCTACTCGGCCGGTGCCGGCTGGGCCGCCTGCGCGGGCTTGGCCGCGGCCGCCCCGCCAAGGCGGGTGCCGAGCCAGCGGCACACCACGTAGAAGACCGGCGTGAACAGGAGCCCGAACAGCGTCACGCCCAGCATGCCCGAGAACACCGCCGTGCCCAGCGCCTGACGCATCTCGGCCCCGGCCCCGCTCGCGATCACCAGCGGCACCACGCCCAGGATGAAGGCGAACGAGGTCATCAGGATCGGCCGCAGCCGGGTGCGGGCGGCGGCGATCGCGGCGTCGACCCGGCTCGCCCCCTGCTCCTCCGCCTGCTTCGCGAACTCGACGATCAGGATCGCGTTCTTGGCGGCGAGGCCGATCAGCACCACGAGCCCGATCTGCACCAGGATGTTGTTGTCGAGCCCACGCAGCTGCACGCCGGTGATCGCGGCCAGGAGGCACATCGGCACGATCAGCACCACCGCCAGCGGCAGCATCCAGCTCTCGTATTGGGCGGCCAGGAACAGGAAGACGAAGATCACGGACGCGATGAAGACGTAGATCGCCGTGTTGCCGGCCAGCTTCTCCTGGTAGGCGAGCTCGGTCCAGGAATAGCTGAACCCGTCAGGCAGGACCTCGGCCGCAAGGCGCTCCAGGGCGGCGATCGCCTGGCCGGTCGAGTAGCCCGGCAGGGTGGCACCCTGCAGCTCGGCAGCCGGGTAGAGGTTGTTGTGCGGCACGCGGTAGGGGCCGGAGATGTCGCGGAAGGTGGCGACGGTGCCGATCGGCACCATCTCGCCCGTGGTGCTGCGCGTCTTCAGGTTGGCGATGTCGCGCACCTCGCGCCGGAACTCGCCATCCGCCTGCACCTGGACCCGGTAGGTGCGGCCCAGATAGTTGAAGTCGTTGACGTAGGATGAGCCGAGATAGACGTTGAGCGTCTCGAAGACGTTCTGCACCGGCACGCCCAGCATCTCGGCCTTCACCCGGTCGATGTCGGCATAGACCTTGGGCGTGCGGGTGTTGAAGAGCGTGAAGACCGAGGTCAGGCCCGGCTCCTGGTTGGCGCGGGCGAGAAGCTCGTTGGTGGCGGCCTCCAGCGCCTCGGGCCCGCGCCCGCGGCGGTCCTCGACATAGAGCTTGAAGCCGCCGCCGGTGCCGATCCCGCGCACGGGCGGCGGGTTGATGACCAGGACCAGCGCCTCCTGCATCTGGCCCAGCTCGCGGCGCAGGTTGGCGATGATGTCCTGGGTCTTGAGCCCCTTCTCGACCCGCTCCTCGAACGGCAGCAGGGTGACGAAGACCGCACCGGCATTGGGTGCGTTGGTGAAGGTGGCACCGTCGAAGCCGGCGAAGCCCGCGGTGTGGGCCGTACCCTCGACCGAGAGCGCCCGCTTGGTCAGCTCGCGCACGACCTTATCGGTCCGCTCGAGCGAGGCGCCGGGCGGAAGCTGGATGGCGGTGATCAGGTAGCCCTGGTCCTGCTCGGGGATGAAGCCGGTGGGCGTGCGCTGGAACTGCCAGACCGCAAGCCCGATCAGGCCGCCATAGACGACCAGCACCAGCACGGACATCCGCACCAGCCGCCGGGTGAGCCCGCCATAGCCGAGGCTCAGCTTGTCGAAGAGCCAGTTGAAGCCGTTGAAGAAGGCCCGGATGGGGGCGGTGATGCGCGAGTGCTTCGGGTGCTCCTCGTGCGGCCGGAGCAGCAGGGCGCACAAGGCGGGCGAGAGGGTCAGCGAGACACAAGGCACGAGATCAGCGTCGAGGCCGCGATCGTCACCGCGAACTGGCGGTAGAACTGGCCCTGGATGCCGCTGATCAGCGCCGCCGGGATGAACACCGCCGACAGCACGAGGGCGATGGCGACCAGCGCCCCGCCGACCTCGTCCATCGTCCGGTGCGCCGCCTCACGCGGTGCCAGGCCCTGGCGCAGGTTGCGCTCGACATTCTCGACCACGACGATGGCATCGTCGACGACGATGCCGATCGCCAGCACGAGGCCGAAGAGCGAGAGGTTGTTGAGGCTGAAGCCCAAGGCCGCCATGACGGCGAAGGTGCCGATCAGGGACACCGGGATGGCGACGATCGGGATGACCGCCGCCCGCCAGGTCTGCAGGAAGAGGATGACGACGATCACGACCAGCGCCACGGCCTCGTAGATCGTCTTCAGCACCTCGTCGACCGACTGCTGGATGAACTCGGTCGGGTTGTAGATGATGTCGTAGTCGAGGCCTGCGGGGAAGCTGCGCTTCAGCTCCTCCATCGTGCGCTTGACCTCGTCCGCCGTGGCCAGCGCGTTCGAGCCCGGGAGCTGGAAGATGCCGAGTGCCGTGGCCTGGCGGTCGTCGAGATAGGCGTTGCGCAGATAGTCCTGGGCGCCGAGCTCGACCCTGGCCACGTCGCGGATGCGGGTCACGCGGCCGTCGGCTGCCGTCTTGACGATGATGTTCGCGAACTGGCGGGGATCCTCCAGCCGCCCCTGGGTCTCGACATTGAGCTGGAAGGCGCCCGGATTGGGCACCGGCAGCTGGTTCAGGACACCCGAGGCCACCTGGACGTTCTGCGCCTCGATCGCGTTCACGACGTCGGTGGCGGTGAGGCCGAGCTCGGCCATGCGCTGCGGGTCGAGCCAGACGCGCATCGAGTAGTCGCGCGCCCCGAACACCTGGATGTCGCCGACACCCGTGAGGCGCGCCAGCACGTCCCTGATCTGCAAGGTGGCGTAGTTCGAGATGTAGAGCTGGTCGAGCGACCCGTCCGGCGAGTTGAGGTGGATCACCATCATCAGGTCGGGCGAGTTCTTGCGGGTCGTGATCCCGCGCCGGCGCACCTCGTCCGGCAATTGCGGCTCGGCGATCGAGACCCGGTTCTGGACCAGGACCTGGGCCTCGTCGAGATCGGTGCCGAGCGCGAAGGTGATGGTGATCTGGACGTTGCCGTCGCCGGTGGCCTGGGAGACCATGTAGAGCATGTCTTCCACGCCGTTGATCTGCTGCTCCAAGGGCGTGGCGACGGTCTCGGCCACCACCTCGGCCGAAGCGCCGGGATAGCTGGCCGAGACCACGACCGTGGGCGGTGCCACCTCCGGATACTGGGCCACCGGCAGGGTGAAGTAGGCGATGGCACCGATCAGGGTGATGACGATCGAGACGACGGCGGCGAAGATCGGCCGGTCGACGAAGACGTGCGAGAAGCGCATGGGGTCTGGTCCGGAAGCCGGAGGCGGCGTCAGCTGGCGCTGTCGGCGAGAGCAGGCTCGGGCTCGATCTTGCCCTCCTCCGCCTTGACCTTGGTGCCCGGGCGGGCACGGATCAGGCCGTTGATGACCACCCGGTCGGTCCGCTCGATCCCGGCGCGCACGATCCGCAGGCCCCCCGGCTGGGTCGGGCCAGGGCGCACGATCTTCGGCACCACCGTGCCGTCCTCGGCCACCGTGAGCAGCATCTTGCGCGACTGGTCGGTGACGATGGCGGCATCGGGAACCAGGAGCGCGTCGTACTCGTGCGAGCCCGGGATGCGGACGCGCCCGAACTGGCCCGGCGTGATCAGGCCATCCCCGTTGGGAAAGATGGCCCGGCCGCGGATGGTGCCGCTGCCCGCGTCGACGACGTTGTCGACGAAGTTCATCGTCCCCTGGTGCGGCCAGCCCTCCTCGTCGACGAGATGCGCATCCACGATCGTCTCGCGGTTGCGGGTCGACGGCAGCCGGCCCTCCTGCTCGGCCCGCTGGTAGGCCAGGAAGTCCGCCTCGGACATGTCGAAGACGAGATAGACCGGGTCGAGCTGGACGATGGTCGTGAGCAGCGTCTGCTCGCTCACCAGATCGCCGACATCGATCCGCCGGTCCGAGACCCGCCCCTTGAAGGGGGCGGTGACCTTGGTGAACTCGAGATTGAGCTCGGCCTGGCGGAGCTGGGCCTGGAACGAGGCCAGCGTGGCCTGGGCGGCCTTGAGCTCGGCGTTACGCTGGTCCAGCGTTGACTTGGCCGCGGCCGAGGTGGTCACGAGCTGCTGCGTGCGGCCCTGCTCCAGCTCGGCCAGCCGGAGCTGCGCCTGGGCCTGCTCGACCTGGGCCCGCGCCTGATCGGCAGTCGCCTCGTAGGGACGCGGGTCGATGGCGAAGAGAACCTGGCCCTGCTCGACGGTGTCGCCGTCCTTGAACCCGATCTCCTGCAGGTAGCCCGCGACCCGCGCATGGATCTCGACCTGCTGCACGGGCTCGTACCGCCCGGTATACTCGTCCCACTCGGTGAGCTTGCGCACCAGCGGGGTCGCCACCGTCACCGAAGGAGGAGCTGCCGCAGGCTGCTGTGCCCGGGCAGCACCGTCACTGCCGTCGTCACAGGCCGCAAGCGCCAGCGTCAGGAACGCCAGTGCCGCCGTCGCAAGCGAGCGCATCCTACCCGCCCACCTGCGGCTGGAGCCAAGCCGAGCCCCGCCCATTCACGTTCCGATGAGGCTGCCTGGGCTGGAGCCCGCGACCGGCCGAGCGCGGCAGGACCAGCATCGCTGCTCCTGCCTGAACCTTGCCGACGACAACGATGCGCGCCCGGTGCATGGGTTCCACTCCCTATGCCTTGCCGGTCGCGAGGCGTCAGCGGCCGGCCGTGCCAGTACGTAGGCAGTGCTGCAGCACGAAAAAGGCCCGCCAGCTCAGCCCAGCGGACGCGGCAGCCCTGCGCCGAGCTTGCGGGCCCAGGGCTCGAGCCCCGGCAGGATCGAGGGATAGAGTGCGACTCCCTCGGCCAGCGCCCGCCGCCGGCGTGCCAGCGCCGCCTCACCCGGCAGGCGCACGGGCTCGAAGCCCGGCCGCGGCGGCGACCGGCGGCAGAGCTCGGCGATGTGGCCGGTCTGGCGCGTGAACGCCCCGGCCCCGCCGAACGCCTCGGGATCGAAGGCCTGGACGAAGACCGAGGCACCCCACCCGGTCGGCGCCTCGGCCCGGCCGAACCCGCCCAGACCCTGGGTCAGGGACTCGATCATCAAGGCGAGGCCATAGCCCTTGTGCCCATGGTCGGCGCCGCCGGTCGGCAGGATGGTGCCCTCGGGGTCGGCAAAGAGCACCGCCGGGTCGTCGGTAGGATTGCCTTGCGCGTCCAGCAGCCAGGGATGGGCGAACCGCTTGCCCTCCTTGGCGAGCCTGGCGCTCATGCCGTTGGTGGTGATGGAAGCACTGGTGTCGATCAGGATCGGATCGCCGTCGGTAGGGATGCCGATAGCGATGGGATCGGGCGTGAACACCGCCTTCGTCCCCCCGAACGGCGCCACGCTGGCGACCGAGGGATCCGAGCTGGTCACGATCACCATCCGGCCCTTGGCCGTCGCCCGCGTCAGGAAGGTGGCGAGGCACGCAATATGGTGCCCGTTCCGCACCACCACGCTCCCGATCCCGAACCGCTCCGACCGCGCCACCGCCTCGTCGACGGCACTCGCCGTGAGCCACACACCCGAGAGCCGCCTGCCGTCCCAGGTGAGGCACGCCCCCTTGTCGCGCACGACCAGGGGCTCGCCCTGCACCTCCATCTGCCCCTTCTCGATATCCCCGAGATAGGCGCCGGCCAGGGCCAGCCCGTGTGTCGTGTGCCCCATGAGGTCGGCCTCGACCAGAAGCTCGCCAATGACGCGGGCGCGCTCGGCAGGCGTCCCGGCCGCCGCGAACAGGGCCGATGCGAACTCGACCAGATCCCCAGCGGCGTAACGAGCCTCCGCCATTCGTGCCTCCCAAGCGAGCCGTGTGCGAACCGTCTACGATGGGTAGCGGCCGGGCGCTAGCGCAAGAGACTGCATCAGTCACGAGAGGTCCTGCGCCGATCGATGCAGCCTGATACCTCACAGCAACGCTGGGTTCATTGCAGAAGCGTAAAGTCACTCGACTTCTACCATAAGTTGACGGCAGCCAGCTTCTGGCTCATAGAGAACTCGAACAGCAGGCCAGAGCAGGCGTTGGCGCCAAAGCCGCCAACCGCAGACCTTTTCTCATCCCTACCCTATTCAGAGCAGGTCCAAATCATATGGTGGAACATCGCTTCGGCGGACATTGGACCGAGATAAAGCTGGATATGCTTCATCGTTATCTCAGGTTTTATATGACTGCTCTCAAGCAGAAACCGTTTGGCAAGATCTACATCGATGCATTCGCGGGGACAGGCTTCCGCTCCGTTAAGGAAGCGCCGGTGGGGTTTCTGGAAAGCGAAGCCAGCAACTGTCCCTGCCGGCTCCGCTCGGTTATCGCTGGAGGTAGATCCACCCTTGGATCGAGTAGCCTGGAGAAGCAGCAACTTTGCTCTATCTGCTCAGCGAGTTAGATTTCGCTGGGAGGTGGGTATGGCGGGAAAGCTGGCGTCGCAGGTGCGGGGCTTGAGCGAGGCGCAGTTCCGCGAGGCTGACGGGACCGAGGAGCAGTGCCGGGCGGTGTGGAGAAGCTGCGCTGGCCGGCTGGCTTCGTCTGCCCGGTCTGCGGTGGCTGTGAGGGCACGCGATTGAGCACGCGGCCGAAGATCCAGTGCCGGGCCTGCCGGCATCAAGTCTCGCTCACCGCCGGCACCATCTTCCACGCCACCAAGCTGCCGCTGACCAGCTGGTTCCTGGCGATGTGGCTGATCACGACCGCCAAGAACGGGATCAGCTCGGTCGAGCTCGGGCGCCGGCTCGGGATCAAGCAGACCAACGCCTGGGCCATGAAGCAGAAGATCGTGGCGGTGATGGCCGGGCGCGAGGACAAGAGGCGGCTGGATGGCCGGGTCGAGATGGATGACGTCTATCTGGGCGGGCATCGGCCGGGGAAGCGGGGCCGTGGCGCAGCCGGCAAGCAGCCCTTCGTGGCGCCGTATCGATCTGTGAGACCGCCGCCCACGCAAGATCAAGCTCTTGCCGGTCAAGGGCTTCCGCAAGAAGGAGGTCAAGAAGCTTGTGGCCAAGCACCTGGCTTCGACCAGCCGGCTCGTGACCGATGGGCTGCGCTGCTGGACCGCCGCGGCCGAGGCCGGGCTGGAGCACACCGTGATCGTCACCGGCAGCGGCAAACGGGCCGCCCAAGGTCACCGATCAAGTGGGTCAACACCAGCCTGGGCAACGTCGAGGCCGCGATCACCGGCACGTACCGTCACGTCAGCCCCGAGCATGCCGGCCGTTATCTCGCCAGCTTCGCCTGGCGCTTCAACCGCCGCTTCCAGCTCACCAGCCTGATCCCGCGCCTCGTCCACAGCGCCGTCAGGACCGCCCCGCTGCCTTACCACGAGCTCGTCACCAGCTGACGATGCAGGCTACTCAGGCTACATTTTCATCGAGAAGAACAGAAAGCGCTTCGCTGAACTGCAGAATCTAGCAAGCTCAGACCGGGCCTTGCAGATCGGATGCATTTTCGTTGTGGGGATGCGAACCATGAACTCCGGGCTCTATGCGAGGAAGATCGACTGGGCGCGGAACAGGGCCGTTGTCTTCCTCGACCCATATGGCATGCAAACTGACTGGGGTACGCTCCAGGTTCTCGCAGCAACAAAAGCCGTAGATCTCTGGTATTTCGTTCCTACCGGTATGGGGCTGGCCCGGCTCATGCCTAGTGCAATCCCACGGTAGCTCTTGTGCGATGGCATTGCGGGCCGCATCTGATCGGGATGCACCCACCGATCTTCGTTCGTGAGCTGGGCGGCGCGGAGCGCGCCCAGCTCGACGCCGGCCTGCGTTCCCCAAGCGCGTTCACCGTGCGGCGTGCCCAGATCGTGCGGCTGAGCGCGGCAGGGCGCCCGCCGCGGGCTATTGCGCAGGGCTTGTGCTGCGCGGTGCAGACCGTGCGCAACGCCATCCGCGCCTTCAACGCCCGCGGCCTTGCGGCCCTGACCGCCGGTTCCCCGCGGCCCAAGAGCGCCGCCCCGGTGCTGGATGGAGCCAAGCTGGAGCAGCTGCGCGGTCTCCTGCACCAGCCGCCACGCGCCTTCGGCCATGCCAGGAGCACCTGGACGCTCACCCTGCTGGCGCAGGTCGAGCACAAGCAGGGGCTGAGGCGACCGTCCTGTCGGACGAGACGATCCGGCGGGCGTTGGCGCGGCTGGAGGTGGGCTGGAAGCGCGCCAAGCGCTGGCTCATCGGCATCGATCACGACTACGCGCGTAAAAAAGTCGCCGCGACCGCCTGATCCGGCGGGTGCAAAGCCGGCCGGGCTGGGCGCTCGGCTTCCAGGACGAGGTCTGGTTCTCCCGCCTGGCGCAGCCGGCGCTGCATGCCTGGACGGCGGGCGAGCCCCTGCGCATTGGCCTGCACCCCGTGGATCGAGCAGATCCTGAGACCGTAAGCCCTCGGCCTGCTACGGCCTGTCGCTCCCTGCACGTAGAGCTGATCCTGTACGCTTCGTGAATCGGGCGCAAGATCGCCGGTGACCTGCGCCTTCCTCGCCTGGGCCGCCGAGCAGCTCGCGGCCGAGGGCGTCCGGGTCTTGGCGCTGATCTGGGACAACGCCTCCTGGCAATAGCCGCGAATTGGGGATGGTCAGAGGCACTAATCGGAGGTAAGCGGTCGGCCACCAGTGCTGCCTTGGTCAGCCGATGCCGATCCGAAGCCCGTGGCTCAACCCGATCGAGAAATCGGTCCCCGGCAAGAGGCGATCGTCGAGCCGGCGCGCAAGCTCACCCCCGCCGAGCTCGCAGCGGCTCTGCCGCCGTAGCAATGTCGTTGCCACCGCTCGAACAACAGCTCCTTGAAATGGAAGTCGTCGTCCGGACAGTTGAACCGGCCAGGATGAGGTCGTTGCGCCTCGCCATAATGGCTGATCGTCGCCTCTATCTCCGACGATATAAATCACTTGCAATAGCATAGTGGTGTAGCTGGGCCATGCTGGCGCTTGCTCTTGGAGGGCGTCAGCGATGGCCCGTATCCCCGCCGGCCTGCCCGCCGGCATCCGCCTCAGCGACCACATCAGCCTCGGCGTGATCGCGAGGGCGTTCCCGCCTGATCGAGTCCGGGAGGTCCTGGCCGAGACTGGCAGGGCCAGCGAGCGCGAGCGCGACCTGCCGGCCCAGGTGATGGTCTACTACGCCATCGCGCTGGCGCTCTACACGGGCGCCGGCACGCGGGAGGTGCTGCGCTGCCTCCTGGAGGGGCTACGCTGGCTCTGGGGTGCGGAAGCAGTCAGGGTGGCGGGCAAGAGCGGCATCTCGCAGGCCCGCACGCGTTTGGGCGCGGCGCCGCTGCGTTGCTTGTACGAACAGGTGGTGCATCCCGTGGCGACGCACGCCACCAAGGGCGCGTGGTATCGGACGTGGCGGCTGGTCAGTCTGGACGGCTCGTGCCTGGATGTGGCCGACACCGAGGAGAACCGCTCTGCGTTCGAGCGCCCGGGTGCTGGCCGTGGCGAGAGCGCCTTCCCGCAGCTCCGCTTTGTGGCCCTGGTCGAGAACGGCACGCACGTGCTGTTCGGCGCTCGTCTGGGCAGCTTCGCGGATGGCGAGACGACGCTGGCCCATGCGGCGCTGCCGGCACTCCAGCCCGGCATGCTGTGCCTGGCCGATCGGCAGTTCTTCGGCCACGCGCTCTGGCAGGAGGCCGCCGCTACGGGCGCGGACCTGCTCTGGCGGGTGAAGCGCAACCTGCGGCTGCCGCGCGAGGCGGTGCTCCTCGACGGCTCCTATCTGACCACGATCTACCCCAGCGAGAAGGATCGGCGGCACAAGGCGAAAGGCGTCCAGGTGCGGGTGGCCGAGTATCGGCTCGAAGGGATCGCCAGCGCCGAGCCGCTGTACCGGCTGGTGACAACGATCCTCGATCCGGCCGCGGCACCCGTGGCGGAGCTGGCGGCCTTGTACCATGAACGCTGGGAGATCGAGGGTGCACTGGCCGAGCTGAAGACGCACCTGCGCGGGGCACGCATGGTCCTGCGCAGCAAGACACCCGAGCTGGTCCGGCAGGAGTTCTGGGGCCTGCTCCTGGCTCACTTCGCCGTGCGCGGCCTGATGCACGAGGCGGCGCTGCGGGCCGATGAGGACCCGGACCGGCTCTCGTTCCTGCACGCGGTGCGGGTCGTACGGCGCAAGCTGCCCTTGTTCGCAGCCCTTCCCCCCTCGACACAGGCGTGCCCTGCATGAGGCAGTATTGGACGAGATCCTGGAGGAGCGCGTCGCAAGCAGCCGAGGCCGGCAGGTGCCACGCGGAGTCAAACGCAAGATGAGCGGCTACAAGCTCCGGCCGCGCGTGCCCCAGCCGACCACCTGGATCAACTTCGCCGTCCATTAAATCGGCGCGGTTGGTACCCACGAGCGTGTTGTTGCGATTGTCGCCGTTGATCGTTGCCATGGCTTTTCCCCCGCGTTGTGCGCAAACGTGGAAAGCAGAGCGTTACTCTGTGAAAATTGACCTGCTTTCCGGCTGGTATTTTAGCACGGCCGACGGATGGCTTTCCCGTGCTCATCCATCCTGCCCGAGCCGTGCGACAATCAGCCCGAGTCTCTGCGCCATGTCGGGCGGAAAACCCTCGAGAATGGTCGAGGTCGAGGATCCGGTTACACCATCGCCTGCTTCTGCGGCGTGAACGGCAGCTTCAAGCTCCTCGCCACCGCCTCGTTCGTGATCCGCCCGTGGATGATGTTGAGCCCGTTGGCCAGATGCGGGTCGTCCTGGATGGCCTTGCGGTAGCCCTTGTTGGCCAGCGCCAGGGCGAACGGGAGCGTTGCGTTGTTGAGGGCGAAGGTGGAGGTACGGGGGACCGCACCTGGCATGTTGGTCACGCAGTAATGGACGACGCCTGCTTCCGTGTAGATTGGGTCGGCATGGGTGGTGGGCCTTGAGGTCTCGGAGCAGCCGCCCTGGTCGATGGCGATGTCGACGAAGACCGAGCCCGGGCGCATCTGGGCGATCATCTTGCGGGTGATAAGGCGGGGGGCCGCGGCACCGGGGACGAGGACGGCGCCGACGACGAGGTCGGCGGTGGCGACGTGCTGCTCGATGGCGTCGACGGTGGAGAAGATGGTGTTGAGCATCGGGCCGAACTGGAGGTCGAGCTCGTAGAGGCGCTCCAGGCTCTTGTCGATGACGTAGACCTGGGCCTCCATGCCCATGGCCATGCGGACGGCGTTGGTGCCGGAGACGCCGCCGCCCAGGACGACCACCTTGGCGGCATGGACGCCGGGCACACCGCCCAGGAGGACGCCGGCGCCGCCCTGCATCTTCTCCAGATAGTGGGCGCCGACCTGGACGCTCATGCGGCCGGCGACCTCGCTCATGGGCGAGAGGAGCGGCAGGCGGCCGTAGCGGTCGGTGACGGTCTCATACGCGACGGCGACGCAGCCCGACTGCATCAGCGCCTCGGTCTGGTCGCGGTCGGCGGCGAGGTGGAGGTAGGTGAACAGGATCTGGTCGTCGCGCAGCGCCCGGCATTCCTGCGGCTGCGGCTCCTTCACCTTCACGATCATCTCGGAGGTGGCGAAGATCTCCTGCGCCGTGGGCACGATGCGGGCCCCGGCGGCGACATACGCGTCGTCGCCAAGACCGATGCCGGCGCCGGCAGCACTCTCGACGATGACCTCGTGGCCGTTCAGGACCAGCTCGCGCACGCTGGCCGGGACGAGGCCCACACGATATTCGTGGGTCTTGATCTCCTTCGGCACGCCGATCAGCATCGCCCGGACCTCCGCTAGGCCAGTGAAAGGCTTAGCGGGAAAGGGCGGCCGGTGCCAGCAATGTAGAAGTCGGAGCCGATCACCCTGTCGGCTTGGCGTCGCTAGGCGGGCGGTGGCTGCCGCCTGTGCACGAGGTCGCCCAGCTCCAGGTAGGCCGTTTCCTCCGGCGTGGACTGGCGCCCGAGAATGGGGTTGCGGTGCGGAAACCGGCCGAAGCGCGCGATCACCTCCAGGTGGGCACGGGCTTGGCCGGCCGAGAACCGGTACAGCGGCTGCAGGTGCGGGGGAGCCTCGAGCGCGATCACGTCGGCCATATCCGCCACGCGCTCGAGCCGTGCCCGGTGCTCCGGACCCTCGGCATGGCTCAGGGGCATGAAGAAGAATGTCCTCTCCCAGGGCTTGGCGAGGGCGTCGTAGTGGCCGTTCCGCAGACCCTCCTCGGCGATGGCCAGGGCCTCGGGGTCGCAGGCGTAGGCTTCTGGCGTTGCCGCGAAGAGGCCACGCGGGAACTGATCCAGCACGATGATCAGGGCGAGGCGCCCGTGTGGCGTGGCGGGCCAGTGGCCCAGGCGACCTGCCCTGGCGGCATCGAGGAAGGCCGCAAATCGTGGCAACTCCGCATTGGCCCCGCCGCCGAACCACCAGAGGAACATGCCGCGATGCGCCTCGGCATCGGCGTCCGCGAGGTTGGGCGGAAACCAGAAGTCGTAGACCGTCCGCCAGTCCGGCTTATCGGGCATGCGTGGTGACCTGCGCCTGAACGCCTGGCCCGTCGTACGACGGCTCGGGTCACCGGGGCTGTGAAACGGACCACATGGCGATCAGCCGGCGGCTTCGTTGCCGGGGCCTTTGGGAAGCCAGTTGCGGTCGAGGAGTTGCTCGAAGCTGTAGGGACAGGAGGTCGGCACCTGCACAGCGGCAGCCTCCTCGCCGAACTCGCGCATCGCCTCGGTCGCGAGCTCGCGGGCATCGGCATAGGTGTCCGGCAGCTCGACACGCGCCTCGCTCTCGAGCTTGCTCGTGACGAGCTTCCTGGCTCTGATCCGAGCCTCGCGGATCGACAGGCGCCAAAGGCGGCGCGGGTTTGCGGCGGGCGAGTATTCGAGCTTCAGGAGATGCTCGATGATGCGCCTGAGCTGGCTGCGGAGCGCGTCCTGTCTGCCGTCGGCCATCTCGTCGAGATCCTCGGCGATCCGCTGCAGCTCGACGTCCGTGTTGATCCGCTCGTCCGCGAGGCGGCGCAGGCCGCCCGCCTGCTGCCGCGCCCAGCGGTACCAGTCCTGGTGGTAGAGGTCGTCGCGGGCGGTTGCCATGGCCGTGCTCCTGACCGGCCGCAGTCTAGCAGCGGCACCGTCTCAATGCAGCGTCTGGCCGCCGGGGAAGATGATGTCGTCGCCGGGCTGGGTGTGCTCCTCAAGGGTGGCGACGACCTCATCGGTGACCTCGTCGTCGAAGGTCACCTGCTCGCAGCGCTCGCATTGCCTGCCAGGGACCAGGAGCTTCAGCACCTCATGGCCGTCGCGCTGGACGCGGACGGGTATCGTGGTGACGCGGGTGCGCGCGCGGCAGACGGGGCAGCGGGATGTCTCGGCCATGGGTCGGATATAGGCAGGGCTCAGCCGAGCGCGAGTTCCGCCTCCTTGCAGCCGGCCCTCAGCTCTTCGAAGCCCATCTGCGCCATCTCGAGCGGGTTCGCCTTCCTGGGGTCCTGCTCGGCCTCGACCACGATCCAGCCCTGATAGCCGATCTCCTTCAGGATCCGACAGACCTCGCGGAAGTCGACGCAGCCCTCCGGGTCGCCCGGCACGGTGAACACACCTTCGAGCACGCCCTTGAGGAAGCTCCAGCGCTCGCGGCGGAGGCGCTCCAGGACCTCGGGCCGGATGTTCTTGGCATGGACGTGGTTCACGCGGGCGGCATGGCGGCGGAGCGTGGCCGGGACGTCGCCGCCGGCGAAGGTGAGGTGGCCGGTGTCGAAGAGGAGGCCCACCGCAACGTCGGTCGAGGCCATGAGCAGGTCTATCTCGGGCTCGGTCTCGATCACCGTGCCCATGTGGTGATGGTAGGTGAGCGGGCAGCCCTGCTCCTTCAGCCAGTCGGCGAGCCTGGTGAGCTTCTCGCCGTAGCGGCGGATGTCGTCGGGGCGGAGCTTCGGGCGGTCGGCGACCGGCACCGCGATCCGGTTCTGCACCGTGTTCGTGGTCTCGGCATAGACCAGCACCGGGCAGCCGAGTGCCAGGAAGAGATCGAGCTGCTCGCGCAGGCGCCGCTTCTCCTCGTCCAGACTGAGCTCCAGCAGGCCACCCGAGAACCAGCCGGAGACGAGGGCCAGGCCATGGTCCTGGAGCAGCGGCCCCAGCACCTTGGGATCGAGCGGGAACTTGCCGCCCTTCTCCACGCCGGCATAACCGGCGGCGCGGGCTTCGCGCAGGCAGCGCTCGAGCGGGATGTCGCCGCCGAGCTCGGGCAGGTCGTCGTTGGTCCAGCCGATGGGGGCGATGCCGAGGCGGATGGTCATGGCGGGTTCGTCAAGTCTCCGGTAGGTTCGGCCGGCTGGCCCATCGGCGTGAATCGGTAGATGTCGTCGAGCTCGACAGTCTACACCGAGAACGGGGCTATGGAAGCTGGCCCTGCCGATGAAGCTGTCGGCTCGCTCCAGCCCTGGTCGGGCTGACGCACTGCCTGAAGCACGAGCGTGCCTCGGAGAAGACGAGCCAGATCTCCTCGATCGTCGGCAGCGACTGGTAGTCGGCGAGCTTTCCCGTCTGATCGAACCGGCCCGTCGATGCGGAAACGACCTCGACGACCAGCCGTGGCTCGGCCATCAGCGGCCGGTTCACGTCGAACGGTTCGCAGGTTACGGCGAGGTCGGCAACGTAGCCCTTGGCCCGCGGCTCGCGCGTGATCTCGATGCCCGCCTGAGATCGCACACGGCAGGGGAAACGGCCTTGGAGCGCATCGCGGCAGATGCCTGCGAGTTGGCTCGCGATGTCACCGTGCCAAGCCTTAGGCGGGTTCATCGCCACAAGTCGGCCGTCGATCAGCTCGTACAGCCTCTCCGGCTCGCCTTCGTAGGCGAGCCAGTCCTCGATGGTGAACAGCCGTTCCCTCGCTCGCGCCACGTCTAGACCCCGAGCCGCTGCCGCTTCTTCCCCTCTATATGGGCTGCCCGCGCCTTCTGCACGGCTTCGCGCGAGCTCACTTCGGGCGTCCCGCATTCCCACCACGAGCCGCTGCCCTCGGTCCAGTCGGTGGGGTGGATGTCGATGTGGATGACGGTGGTGCGGTCGGCGGCCTTCGCACGGCGGAAGGCATCCTCCAGCTCGCCGATGCCGGAGACGCGGATGCCGATCGCCCCCATGGCCTCGGCATGCTTGGCGAAGTCGACCCGGGCGAGCTCGCCGACGTGGCGGGTGTCGGCCAACTGGTTGTTGAAGGAGGGGATGCCCTTGGCGCGCTGGAGGCGGTCGATGACTGCGAACCCGCCATTGTCGCAGACGACGACGATCAGCTTCATGCCCGTCAGCACGGAGCTGTAGATGTCGGAGTTCATGAGCAGGTAGCTGCCGTCGCCGACCATGACCAGCACGTCGCGCGATGGGTCGGCCATCTTGGCCCCCCAGCCGCCGGCGATCTCGTAGCCCATGCAGGAGAAGCCGAACTCGCAGTCGAAGGTGCCGGTGGCCTTGGCCCGCCAGTTGGCCAGCAGCTCGCCCGGCATGCCGCCGGCGGCGGTGAGCGCCAGGTCGTGCGGATCGCAAAGGCGGTTCACGGCACCGACCACGTGGGCGTAGGTGGGCAGCTCGGCATTGGTGGGGCCGCTGCGCTGGTCGATGAAGCGGTTCCACTCGGCGTAGAGCTGCCGAGCGTGATCGGCCCAGCCCGCGTCCGCGCGCCAGTCGCCCAGGGCTTGGCCCAGCTCTTCCAGCGTGACCAGGGCATCACCGACCACGGGCAGGGAAAGATGCTTGCGGGCGTCGAAGCGCGCGGCGTTGATGCCGATCAGGCGGACATCATCGGGGAACAGCGTCCACGAGCCGGTGGTGAAGTCCTGGAGCCGGGTGCCGACGGCGAGGATCACGTCGGCCTCGGCCGCGAGCTCGTTGGCGCTGGAGGAACCCATGATGCCGATGGGGCCGGCGTTCATCGGGTGCTCGTGGACCAGGACCGTGCGGCCGGCCAGGGTCTCGCCGATCGGGATGCCGTGGCGCTCGGCGAAGGCGGCCAGCACCTCTTCCGCCCCGCTGTAGCGCACGCCGCCGCCGGCGATGAGGAGCGGCTTCCTGGCCGTGCGCAGGAGCTCCGCCGCAGCCTTGAGCTGCTCGCGGTCGGGGCGCGGGCGGGCGATGCGGTGGACGGTTGGCTCGAAGAACCGCTCCGGGTAGTCGAACGCCTCGGCCTGCACGTCCTGGCACAGGCCCAGGAAGGCAGGCCCGCAGTCGGCTGGGTCCAGCATCGTGGCCACGGCCTGGGGGAGCGACTGGATGATCTGCTCCGGCCGCACGATCCGGTCCCAGTAGCGGGTCACGGGCTTGAAGGCGTCGTTCACGCTGATGGTCGGATCGCCGAAATGCTCGACCTGCTGCAGCACGGGATCGGGGAAGCGGGTGACGTAGTAGTCGCCGGAGAGGAGGAGCACCGGCAGGCGGTTGGTGTGCGCGACGCCCGCGGCCGTGACCATGTTGGTGGCGCCGGGCCCGATCGAGCTCGTGGCCACCATGATCTGGCGGCGCTTCCTGGCCTTGGCGAAGGCGATCGCGGCCAGCGCCATCGACTGCTCGTTCTGCCCGCGCCAGGTGGGGAACTCGTCCTTCACCGCCTCCAGGGCCTCGGAGAGGCAGGTGACGTTGCCGTGGCCGAAGATGGCGAACACGCCCGGGAAGAGCGGCACCTCCTGGCCGTCCACGATCGTGCGCTGGGCCATGAGATAGCGGACGAGCGCCTGCGCCATCGTCAGCCGGACGGTCTTCATGCCTCGCCTCCCCCTCTTGCCTTGCGGGCGGCAGGATAGAGCGGCTGGTGCGGGTCGGGAAGGTCGCCCGCTTGCGGGAGGCATGGAGACCTCCCACTATGTTGAGGGACGGCGGAGAGAGCGATGAGTGCCGCTAGCAGGCCCGAGCCGCGGCCGATGACCGTGGCCGAGTTCCTGGAGTACGACGATGGGACGGACACGCGCTACGAGCTGATCGACGGCCAGCTCGTAGCCATGAACCCGCCTGCGACCAGGCATGTGCAGATCTGCCAGAACATCAGCGGCGCGCTCGAGCGCAGGCTGAGGCCGCCGTGCCGGGTTTACGCGTCGGCGCCGGGCGTGGCCATCGATGACAATGGCACGACTTGGCGCGTACCCGACCTCCTCGTGACCTGCGTTCGGCCAGCGAAGGGCTTCTTCCTGGCGCCGCGAGTTGTGGTGGAAGTGCTGTCGCCGTCCACCGAGAAGGAGGACCGGACGACCAAGCTCGACTTCTACGACGGCCTGCCCGGGGTGGAGACCATTCTGCTCGTCTGGCAGGACCAGCGCCGGGTCCGGCTGCGGGAGCGTGCTGCCGAGGGCTGGCAGGAGCGCGACCTGATCGGCTCCGGCACGGTGCGGATCGAGCGGCTCGAGGTCGAGCTGACGCTGGACGAGATTTACCACGATCCATGGGGCGAGGAGCCGGCCGAGGCATAGGCCCGGGTTGCGGCACGACTCCGAACCGGTCAGGCCGAGCCAAGAAGAACCCCTGGCATCATTCTTGCTCTCCCCGGTCTGCTGACCTGTGGAGAGATTTCATGCGACCTAATTTTCTGGCCGGCCTCTGCTGGCTTCTCGGATTCACCACCACCGCTTCGGCCCATGATTGGTACACCGGCCTCACCTCCCCCACCGGCGAGCGCTGCTGCAATGGCCTCGACTGCGAGGCGGTCGACCAGCGCTACAACGGCCAGAGCCGCCAGCTCGAGCTCGGGATCGGCGGCAACTGGTACCCGATCGAGTCGAGCAAGCTCCTCTCGGTGCCCTCCCCCGACGGCCAGGCCCATGCCTGCTTCGAGCGCCACTGGCGCGAGCGCCGGATGACGCCCGTGTTCCGGTGCATCATCCTGCCAGGAGAGGTGTGAGCGGCTCGCGGCGGCTCCCGCTGATCAAGCCCGGCGCGCCGCCGGCAGGTGGCCCTCCTTGGCTGAGCCCGGGGTGTCAGCCGAGCGTGGCGTGAAGCGCGAGGCCGATTGTGGCCCAAAGGGGCAGGCTGAGCGCGCAGCCCAGCAGCAAACCCTTGATCACCCGCACGGCCTCGTCTTCCCGTCCAGGCGAGCAATCGCGCCGGTGGTGGTCCGCGCGACCTGAAACGCTGCTCAGCGCATGGGCGGCGTAGCTCACGGTGGCACCTCCTCCGTTCCACGGTCCCATCGGTCCTGCATATGGAAACGCCGCCGCCGGAGCGAAATTAAACCTGGGTAAGGGCGGCCGGCGGCACTCGGCGGCGGGCACGCTGCTGCGACCCTCCCCTGCGGCCGCGGTGCTGGACACGTTCCGCGGCCCTGACCTAGGGTCCGCGCGCATTGCGTGAGGGGGGCAAGGAAATGCGCGAGAATACGCTGAGACGCGCCTGGGCGGCGGGGCGGAAGACGGTGAACGGCTGGCTCTCCATGCCGAGCCCGTTCGCGGCCGAGGTGATGGCGCATCAGCCCTGGGACAGCCTCACCATCGACATGCAGCATGGCGTGGTCGACTACTCGGCCATGGTCGGCATGCTGCAGGCGATCTCGACCCGGCCGCCGGTGCCGCTGGCGCGGGTGCCGTGGCTCGAGGCCGGCATCGTCCAGAAGACGCTCGATGCCGGTGCCTATGGCGTGATCTGCCCGATGATCAACACCGCGGAGGAAGCGGACCAGCTCGTCTCCTACTGCCGCTACCCGCCGCGCGGCCAGCGCAGCTTCGGCCCGATCCGGGCCATGCTCTATGCCGGCAACGACTATTTCCAGCACGCGAACCAGGAGATCCTGGTCATCGCCATGATCGAGACCCGGCAGGCTCTCGACAACCTCGAGTCCATCCTGGCCGTCCCCGGCCTCGACGGCGTCTATGTCGGTCCCTCCGACCTTGCGATCAGCCTGGGCTACCCGCCGGCCCTCGACCCCGAGACGGGCGAGGTGGTGGATGCCATCACCCAGATCGTGAAGGCCACCAAGGCCAAGGGCCTGATCGCCGGCCTGCACTGCATGGCGCCGCCCTACGTCCGCCGGATGTTCGCCCTCGGCTTCGACTTCGCCTCGATCGCGTCCGAATCCAGGCTGATGGCGCTGAAGGCCCAGGAGGTGATCGCGGCCTCGCTGGGCGAGGAGGACCAGTCGGGAGCCGGGCCCAAGACCTACTGACGGCGGCCCCCATGCCGCACGTCCTCGTCGTGGGCCCGCTCCGGCCCGAGGGCCGGGAGCTGCTGGAGCGGCGGCCAGGGCTCACCTTCGAAATCCTGGAGCAGCCCACGGCCTCCTCCATCATGGCGGCCATGCCGGAGACCGACGCGATCGTGCTCCGCACGGCACCGATCACGGCTGCCATGATCGAGGCTGCCCCGCAGCTCAAGGTGATCTCCCGCCACGGGGTCGGCTACGACAATGTCGACATGGCGGCGATGAACGCGCGCCGGATCCCGATGGCGCTGGCGGTCAGCTCCAACCGCGTCGCGGTGGCCGAGCACGCCTTCCTCATGCTGCTCGAGCTCCTGAAGCACGGGCGAGCCTTCGACCGCGCGGTGCGCGCCGATGATTGGGGCAGCCGCTTTCGGCTCATCCCGCTGGAGCTCGCCGGCCGCACCCTCCTGATCGTGGGCTTCGGCCGCATCGGCCGCGAGGTCGCCGTCCGTGCCCGTGCCTTCGGCATGCGGGTGCTGGTCAGCGACCCGTTCGTGCCGGCGGCGACGATCCGTGCCGCCGGCTGCGAGCCCGTGCCGGAGCTGACGGCCGCCCTGCCCCAGGCCGATGCCGTGAGCCTCCATCTGCCCCTCTCCGCCGAGACCAGGGGCCTGATCGGAGTGGAGCAGCTCCGCGCGATGCGCCGGCACGCCATCCTCATCAACACCGCGCGCGGCGGGCTGGTCGACGAGGCAGCACTCTGCACGGCCCTGCGCGAAGGCTGGATCGCCGCCGCCGGGCTCGACGTGCTGGCGGAGGAGCCGCCGCCGCGCGGCCATCCGCTGTTCGAGGCGCCGAACCTGCTCCTCTCGCCGCACGTCGCCGGGATGACGCTGGAGGCGATCATCCGCATGGCGACCGAGTCGGTCGGCAACGCCCTGGCCGGGCTCGACGGAAGGCTCGACCCGGCCTGCCTCGCCAACCCGCAGGTGCTGGAGGCCCGCTGATGCAGCGCCTCAATGTCGGCCTCGTCGGCTCGGGCTTCATCGGCCGGGCCCATGCCTTCGCCTGGCGCGCCGCCCCCGCCATCTTCGGCCTGCCGGTCACCCCCGCCCTGCACATGCTGGCCGATGTCGACCAGCCCACCGCCCGGCGGGCGGCGGCGGCACTTGGGTTCGCGCAAGGTACCGGCGACTGGCGGGAGCTCGTGGAGAGCCCGGACATCGACCTCGTCGACATCACCACGCCCAATGCGTGGCACAAGCCCATGGCGCTTGCCGCCATCGCCGCCGGCAAGCCCGTCTATTGCGAGAAGCCGCTGGCCCCCAACGCCGCCGACGCCAAGGCGATGATGGAGGCGGCCGAGGCCGCGGGCGTGCCCACCTTCGTGGGCTTCAACTACCTCAAGAACCCGATGGTCGAGCTTGCCCGCGAGATCGCGCAGAGCGGCGAGATCGGCGAGGTCTGGTCCTTCCGCGGCATCCACGCCGAGGACTACATGACCGACCCCGAGGCCCCCTGGACCTGGCGCCTCGACCCCGGCGGCGGGGCCGGTGCCATCGCCGACCTCGGCAGCCACATCATCAGCCTCGCCCGCTACGTCGTGGGCGAGATCGAGGAGCTCTCCGCCGACCTCGACACCGTGGTCCCCACCCGCCCCGTCGCCCCCGGCTCCCCCGACCGCCGCCCGGTCGAGGTCGACGACCAGGCCCGCCTCCTCGTCCGCTTCGCTAGCGGCGCCAAAGGCACCATCGAGGCAAGCTGGGTCGCCACCGGCCGCAAGATGCACCTCGCCTTCGAGGTCTACGGCTCCAAGGGCTCAATCCTGGTCGACATGGAGCGGCTGAACGAGCTGGCGCTGTACGTGCGGGAGGACGCAAAGGGGCGGCAGGGATATCGGCGCATTCTCGCCAGCCCGGGGCATAAGGACTACGCCGCGTTCTGCCCGGCGCCTGGGCATCAGCTTGGGTTCAACGACGTGAAGACGATCGAGGTGAAGGAGGTCGTGACGTCACTGCTGGAGGGGCGGCGGTTCTATCCCGATTTCCGCGAAGCTTGGCTGATCCAGCGGGTGGTGGATGCGGCGCTCATTTCAGGGCGTGACCGGCAGTGGATCAGGGTCGAGGACATCGGGTGATTAGCTCTAGAGATGCATCCAGGATGGGGCAAGCACTAGCCTCAAGGGCTTATCACTCCAGATCTGTTCATGTCCCCGCTGCATACCCGGTCGGCGGTCTGGATGATATGCCGCTCAATGATCTATTCGCCTCGTGTCGAACCTGTTCTGCCATCTTTGGGTCGGCAAGGCGGATGCTACTCTCGCTGCGAGCGATCTTCTGATTTGACAGCCAGTTAAAGCTGCCTACCACTAACCATTCGTCATCAACAGCCAACTCTTTAATATGTGTCCACGTTGGATCATACCGAAGGCGGCCTTGCAAGTCCATCTTACTCAGCTCATTTATTAAGTTACTTAGATTACATTCGGCCGAGCGATGTTCTTCCGTTCTCTTGTATTCCCATGATCTAACCGACGATTGCAGAGGAATCAGGCGAACATATTCGATCGTGACCTCCACTCCACGTTTTACTGCACTGCCTAGCTCCAACAACAGTGTTTCATTCAGAACTCGGCTACTCAGGTATCCTGAACGAATACACAGCGTCCGCTGTGCTGTTCGGACAGCCTCGACCAAGATAGCCCGATGCTCTTCGCCGTGGATGCGCCTGACCGATCGAGAGTTCTCAAGCCTGAGCGCTTGGTCCTTGCGCTCCTGCATTGAATTCCACTGACCAAAAACGAAGTCGAGTTCACGACCTCCGCGCTCCCCAACAAGACCACCGAGCAAGGCTGTGACAGCTACCAGGGGTAAGCCGATGGCTCCTCCCAAGGCAACTATGCCGATACTGCCTCCTCCTAACAGTGGCCCCGTCACCGCTCCGACCAATGTACCGGTAGTTGTGCCTCGAACTTGCACAGGTCGACTTGCGGCAAGGTTCTCTGCATTACGTCTGGTGTCTTCGAATCTCTGTTGTAGGGCCTCCTGAAGGCTAGCGGCGCGCTTGTCGAGTTCGTGTTCATGTACTAACTGTATGGCGTTTTCTTCCAGGCCGCGGGCTACGTTACGTACGCGGATCAGGCCTTCTCGGAACCTGATTGTCCGTTTCACGCATCCGCAATGACAGCGTGGTAGGGCTGCGGGTTGGTGTGAACGGCGGCCCAGGCGAGGCGCTCGACGATGCTGTCGAGCTGGAAGCGTCGATTGAAGCGGTAGGCGAAGCTGGTGAGGTACGATTGGGCGTGCTTGGCGCTGACGTGATGGTAGGTGCCGGCGATCGCGGTCTTGATGTTGCCCAGCGTCGTGTTCACCCACCGGAACGGGGTCCAGCGCGCGGCCCGCTTGCCCGAGCCCGTGACCATCGGGCGATGCGAGCAGCCGGCCTTCTCGACCGCGGGCCAGCAGGACAGGCCGTCGCTGACGATCTCGCTGCCGGGTGCCAGATGGCACTTGGCCAGCCTCTCGATCTCCTTCTTGCGGAAGCCCTTGACCACGCTCAGCCGCAGCCGCTTGGGCCGGCGCTCGGGCGTGGTCTCGACCGCGGCCACGAAGGGCTGCTTGCCCGCAGCACCCCGGCCGCGCTTGCCGCCCGGCCGCTCGCCGCCGAGATATGCATCATCGACCTCGACCCGGCCTTCGAGCTTGGGCTTATGGGCCTCACGGGCACCCATCGCTCGCATCAGCTTGTGCTTCATGAGCCAGGCGGTCTGCCGCTTGACCCCCAGCCTGCGCCCGAGCTCGATCGAGCTGATCCCGTTCTTGCTCTGGGTCAGATGGTAGATCGCGATGAACCAGGTGGTGAGCGGCAGCTTGGTGTCTTGGAACACCGTGCCGGCGGTCAGCCGGACCTGCCGCTTGCAGCGGTTGCACTGGAACAGCTCGCGGGTCTTCAGCTGGCAGAAGCCGCGGTGCCCGCAGCCAGGGCAGGTCAGCCCCTGGCGCCAGCGCATCTCGAACAGTGCCTTGCGGCAGGCCTCCTCGGTCCCGAACCGCTCCCGGAATGCGGCCTCGCTCAGGCCCTTGAGCGCACGCCGCAAGCCCGCCGCCATCACCATCCGCCCCCTCCGCCAGCCCCCAAAGCTCTGGAAATCCTAGCTCATCGGCGGATGCGTGTCATGGGCAATCAGGTCTCGGAATAGGTTCTGCGCCGTTGCAGATGCTGATTTTGCCCAGCGTCGCCTATCCTGCCAAGCGTGCGGCTTCTCCATGTCTCCTTCCTGCATAGTGGCGGACGTGACCTCACTTGACCCTGTTCTCACATCCCTCGCGCGCACGGGATGGTACCAGTCGGCACAACGTCAGGAGACTTGCCACATCTCGTACCTGGGTGATCCTAGCAGGCATGTTCTTGAACAAACAAATCTTGCTGAGCTGATCGACGCCAGGCCAGACGCCAGGTCCATGGTGGCGCCCGAGGAGGCTTTTGGTAAACTGCGCCACATGAGAGGAGCGTACAGGAAGACGGTGCAAGCGCGCGAGCTCCCGGCCGCGTGGCGGGAGGAGGGACGATTCTCGCCCGACAAGCAGGTGAGCATCGTGATCACGCCGGCAGCCCGTAGTGGTGCTGGGTCTCTGCGGCGGTTCATCGGTGCCGGCAAGGGCCTTTTCCGCTCGGCGGAGGAGATCGACGCCTATGTCAGCCGCCAGCGGGACGCATGGGGCTCCTGAGCGATCTCCGAGGCAGGAAGGCCTATCTCGACACCAACGTCTTCATCTGCGCCGTCGAGGAGGTGCAAGAGTACGTTGTTGCGGTCGATGAGCTTCTCGGGCTGGTCGAGATGGGAACGATCACGGCCTTCACGAGCGAGCTAAACCGTGACCAGTTCGAGACCGATAGTTTTGGTTGCCGGTTGGGGTAGGATGGGACAGCTCAGTAGTGCCAGGAGGTGTCCTGTTCCGTCATGTTGTTGGTTGAGCATGCCCGCTGGGGTCAGACGCCCGAGGATCTGCGCCGGCTAGCGGTGAGCGCGCCGCACCGGCGCACCCGTGAACGCTTCCTGGCCCTCTACGACATCGTGCAAGGGAGCCGTGGCGCCACCTGCATCGCCCTGCGCGCGGGCCGCCATCCACAGACCGTGATGGGTTGGTTGCACACCTACAATGTGCACGGCCCCGACGCTCTGGTTTACCGCCGCACCGGCGGTCGTCCCCCCTTTGTCCCCGCATCGAGGCTGGCCTTGGCGAAGCCATCCGCGCCGCCCAGCGCACCGCGGCCGCCCCGCTTGTAGCCGGCGCCGAGCCGGCCCCCCGCTGGACGCTCAAGCGCCTGGTCGCCTGGGTGCGTGAGCGGTTCGGCCGGATCTGCTGCCGCGAGACGATCCGGGCGGCTCTGCACCGTCTCGATCTGAGCTGGAAGAAGGCCAAGAAGCTGCTCGGCCGGGCCGACCCGGTGCGGCGGCAGGCGTTTGTCGAGCAGCTGCAAAGCGTGCTGGCCGCGGCCCAGCGTGACCAGCACCTTCTCGTCTACCTGGATGAGGCCCACATCCACCAGGATGCCGACCTCGGCTATGGCTGGGCCGCACGCGGCCAGCGGCTGTGGGTGGCCTCCAGCTCGCCGGGTCTCTCGGCCAAGGTCTCGTTCTACGGCCTCTACCTCTACAACGAAGCGCAGGTGCGGCTGTGGCCCTACCCGCGCGCCAACGGCGCGCACACCATCGACGTGCTGCGTCGGCTGCGCGACGAGCACCCGGACCGGGCGCTGGTCGTGCTGTGGGACGGCGCATCATACCACCGGGCCGGCGCGGTGCGGGACGCGGCGGCGACGCTGAACATCGAGCTGATGCCGCTGCCGGGCTACAGCCCCGACCTGATGCCGGTCGAGGCGCTGTGGCGCTGGCTGCGCGAGGACGTGACCTACCATCACTGCCATCCCAGCCGGGACGACCTCACCCGTCGCATCGCCGCCTTCCAGGCCCGCGTCAATCAACAGCCCTTCGTCCTCGCCGACCGCCTCTGGGTCAAAGACCGGCTCGATCCCGAGGAGGAGAAACTCAGGTTCTCAAACTAGACGCGGTTTAGCTCGGGCGGAATGCCTGGCCAAGCCCTTCGAGGAAGGACGGCACGACATCGTGCAGGGCTATGAGGAGTTCCTGACGCCCTCGCCACTGCTGACGGTGCTCCCGGTCGAGCGCGACATCCTGGTCGACGCCACTCGCATGCAGGCTCTCCTGTCACTTCGGCTTCCGGACGCGATTCACGTAGCGACGGCTCTGGCGGTGGGCTGCGAGGTTGTCATCTCGAATGATAAGCGGCTCAAGGTGCCGGCCGGCCTTGTGCTTCAGCCGATGACATAGACAGCGATGCTCCTTTCCGACCGCGACATTGCCGAGCTGACCCTCTGGCGGCACGAACTGCACCGCAGGCCCGAGCTGTCCGGGCAAGAGGCGGAGACGGCGCGCGCGGTCGAAAGCACGCTCGCGGCCGCAAGGGCCGACCGGATCGTCTCAGGCTTGGGTGGGCACGGTGTGGCCGCCGTGTACGAGGGTGCGGCGTCCGGGCCGACCGTGATGTTCCGCGCCGAGCTCGACGGGCTTGCCCATCGAGGAGATCTCCGCGGTCCCGCATCGCTCCACTGTGCCGGGCAAGGCGCATCTCTGCGGCCATGACGGGCACATGGCGACGCTCGCCGCCTTGGGGCTGGGGCTGGGGCGTCAGAGACCTGCGCGCGGGCGGGCCGTCCTGCTGTTCCAGCCGGCGGAGGAGAACGGGGCCGGGGCCGCGGCGGTTGTGGCCGATCCGCGGTACCGGGAGATCGCGCCGGACTACGCCTTCGCCCTGCACAACATGCCGGGTCTGCCGCTCGGGCAGGTGGCGCTCGCTGTGGGGCCGATGAGCTGCGCGTCGCGAGGGATGCGGATCGTCCTCACTGGCAAGACGGCCCATGCCGCGGATGCCCGAGGACGGGACCTGTCGCCGATGCGGGCGGTCGCGGGCCTGATGCCGGCCCTGGCGGCGCTCGGGCCCGGCGGGCCGCTGGACGAGGGCTTCAGGCTCGTGACCGTGACCCACGCGAGGATGGGCGAGCCCTCTTTCGGGATCGCGCCGGGCCACGCCGAGGTCTGGGCGACGCTGCGGACGCTCACCGATGCGGGAATGGCGGGGCTGTGCGCCGAGGCCGAGGCGCTGGCCCGTGGTGCGGCGGTGGAGGTGGGGCTGGGGGTCGCGATCACCTACGAGGACGTCTTCGTGCATTGCGAGAACGAACCCGAGGCCGTCGTCCATCCTGCGCCGGGCGCTGGACGCGGAAGGCGTGCCGCACGGCCGGGACGGGCAGCCCATGCGCCCATCCGAGGATTTCGGGCGCTTCGGCTACGCATGCCCGCGCGGCGATGTTCTTCCTCGGCGCCGGGGAGGCCCATCCGAGCCTGCACAATCCCGACTACGACTACCCGGACGAGCTGATCGCCGTCGGTGCCCGCGTGTTCATGCGGACGCTGCGCGACCTCCTTGGGTAATAGCCCGAGTCAGGCGCCCTCAGCCGAACCCGGCACAGCCTCCGCCGCAGCCTGGAAGCCGATCTTCGAATGCGTGCCGTCGCAGAACGGCTTCTTCGTCGAGGCGCCGCAGCGGCAGAGCCAGGCCTTGCTCCGTGTCGGCAGGACCTTTCCGTCTGCGTCGCGCAGCTCGATCGTGCCGGTGACCAGATAGGGCCCGTTCGGCGTCGCCTCGATCGTCACATCGGCCATGGCTGATCCTCCGCCTCTATAAGTCAGGTGCCCGCGTCGCTGGCGCCGGCCGGCAGCCAGTCGCTCACGATTTGGTCGAAGCTGTAGGGGCGCTCCCGCGGCAGAGCGTCTGCTGGCTCACCATACCGCTGCATTTTGCGCATGACGAGGCGGCGAGCTTCTTCGTAGATATCGTCCATCTGCGCGTCCAGGCGCCGCCGGAGGCTCTTCGACAATCTTCGCCTAAGCTGCGAGCGGAAGCCGTCGATCTCGTCCTGCCAGTGATTCCGTTGCTCGTTCGTAGGCGAGTGCTCCAGCATGAGCAGGTGCTGGATGATGAGCTGCGTGAGGCTCTCGACCTTGTGCAGAAGCTCGCTGCCCAAGTCCTCCACCTCCTCGATCAGATGCTCGAGGTCGATTGGCAGGTTCGGGCGCTCCAGCAGCAGCGTGCGCAGGGCCGCCGCCTGCTCGCCGGTCCAGGCGTGGAAGTCGGTGCGGTAAAGGTCTCGTGTGTCGCCCATCGCGCACTCCGCGTCGCAGCCGGGCTCACTGTCCCCCGGCCTACAGTTCGCTGAGACACCGCTTTGCAGGTAGGCAACTGCAAGGAGGTGAGGATGGACGAGACGGTTGGGGTGGGCGTGGGCCCGGCGGAGCGCGCCCACCACGCTGGCGGAGACGGGCCCACGCCCGAGCCGCGGCGGCGAATGTCGGCACGGCGCAAGCAGGAGACCGTGCTGCGGCTCCTGCGGGGCGAGGACCTGGAGCTGATCTCGCGCGACCTGGCTGTGACCGCGGCCGAGCTGAGCGGCTGGCGCGACCAGTTCCTGGCCGCGGGTGAGGCGTCGCTGAAGAGCCGGCCAGCTGATGCGCGGGATGCCGAGATCGGACGGCTGCAGGCCAAGGTCGGCGAGCTGACAATGACGGCCGAGCTTCTGGAGGCGAAGATCGAGCGCTTGGAGACGCACCGCCCTTTGGGGCGCAGGAGGTCGAGACGATGAGTCGGCAGGTCTCGCCCTCCACCGCCCAAGTCTACGGTCTTTTGCGGGTCACGCACCTCTGGGGCGTCTCACGGGCGACACTCTATCGCCACCGTCATCGCTCGGCGGAGGCCGTCCGCAGGCGGCCCGGGCCGCAAGGCGCGATGGCGGACGAAGGCCTGGTGGCGGCAATCCGACAGCTGCTCGAAGACAGCCCCTTTCATGGTGAGGGCTACCGCAAGCTGTGGGCCCGGCTACGCTTTGCCGGCATCCGCACCAGCCGGCGCCGCGTTCTGCGGCTCATGCGCGAGAACCGCCTGTTGGCGCACCAGCGTGCCGGCCGACCGCACGGCTCGAGGGCCCACGACGGCACGATCATCACCGAGCAGGTGGATGTCATGTGGGGCACCGACCTGACCTCGGTCATGACGGGCGAGGGCCAGGCCGCTGTGTTCATCACCGTCGATCACTGCTCGGCCGAGTGCGTCGGCATTCACGCCAGCCGCAGCGCCGATCGCTTCCAGGCCCTCGAGCCGGTCAAGCAGGCCGTCCGCCAATGTCATGGCGGCTTCGCCAAGGGCATCGCTGCCGGCCTTCGGCTCCGCCACGACCACGGCAGTCAGTACGTCAGCCACGACTTCCAGGCCGAGATCCGGTTCTTCGGCATCGAAAGCTCGCCGGCGTTCGTTCGGGAGCCGGAAGGGAACGGCTGCGCCGAGCGCTTCATCCGGGTGCTGAAGGAGAACCTGTTGTGGGTCCGCCGCTTCGACACCGTCGAGGAGTTGCGCTTGGCACTCCTCGCCTTCCGGCAGACCTACAACCAGTCCTGGATCATCGAGCGGCACGGCTACAGGACACCCGCTCAGGTCCGGGCCGAGCAGACCACGGCCCTGCCGATGGCCGCGTAAGCGCAGAGCGGTGTCTCAGAACTGTGGACCGGTACAACTATAGTCTCTCCGCAAGGGGTTTGGAGCCGTCCGCTTGACCGACGATGAGCTCTTCGGCGTCATCGCCAGCGTGGCGGTGCTCATTTTCCTGCTCGGGCGCGGGAGGTTCGTGCGCGGCGCGCGCCGGCGTTACGCGCAGTTTGCGGCCCGGGGGATCGTGCTCGCGGCCATCCTCTATGCCGGGTTCATGAGCCTGGCTTGGTTCCTACGGTAGGGGGCTCGCCCCGAAGAGGGGGGTGGAGCCAGAGGAGGAGGACGGAGAGGGCGAGCGTCGCGGCCACGTGGGCGAGCCCGATCGGCGCGGAACCAGGCGCTGGCGGCGCTGGAGGATGGCCGCCAGGGGGATGCTGGAGGTGGCCTGCAGGAACACGCCCCAGCCGGCGGCGGATTGCGGGTGCGCTTCATGTCGATCAGCACCGTGCCGAGGAGCTGCTAGAAGGGCGAAGCTGCCGAAGAAGATGACGCTCGCCTGATCGCCGTTCACGATCAGGTGGACGAGCGCCCACAGGCCCGCTCCCCACATGAACGGATGCCGGGTGACGCGCAGGATGCCGGTGGCGGGCTCGCGCGCTCGGGGTCGGGGCGCTGGCGGATGGCGGTGGGGTTGGGGCCGGCGACGCCGCAGACCACGAGGAGCAGGGCGAATAGCATGATCAGGAGCGGCAGGTGAGCGATGGCCGGGCCAGGAATCCAGAGCGGGACGATGGGGGCGCTGCGCCAGGCCGATACCAGCCAGCCGATCGCGACCAGCGCCAGGAGCGAATAGAGCGCCAGATAGGGGCGCTAGCCCAGGCGCTGGACGAGTGCCGTGCGGATCTGTGAGCTGGCAATGCCGAAATGGGTGCCGATCAGAAAGACCGCGGCGACGATCAGATTGTCCATCAACAAGCTCCTGCCCGGATCGTCATCGCCGGTCTGCCGCGTCGCGGTGATATCCCTATGTACGTGACCAAGCCGACCCGGCCTAGCCGCCCTGGAGATGCCGGACGCGCCTTGTGCTCGCCCTGCTCCTGGCCCTGACCGCGGCGAACCGCCTGGCCCCGACCGCGGCTGCGGCCGAGGGTGCCTTCGCCTTCGGCTTCACCGCGATCGAGGGCGGGCCGCTGCCGTGGCGCGCTACGCGGGCCACCCAGTGCTCGTGGTCAACACCGCCTCGCAATGCGGCTTCACCTACCAGTACACGGCGCTGAGCGGCTGCGGGACCGCTACCGCGAGCGCGGCCTCGTGGTCGTGGGCGTGCCTTCCAACGACTTCAACCAGGAACGGGCCGACAACGCGGCCATCAAGACCTTCTGCGAGACCAATTTCGACATCGACTTCCCGCTCGCCGAGAAGGTGGCGGTGACCGGCTCGGCGTCGCACCCGTTCTTCGCCGGCTGCGCCGTGAGCTGGGCGAGACCGCCGGTCCGCGCTGGAACTTCACCAAATACCTGATCGGCCCCGACGGCGAGCCTGTGGCCTTCTGGCCGAGCACGGTCGAGCCCGACGGACCCGCCGTCACGGCGGCGATCGACAGGCTGCTGCCGGCCGGTCGTGAGCGAGGCGACGCGGCCGGCCGCACCAGTGCTGGCCCGATCGGTACCGAGCCTGCCGGACGCCACGCGGCTGCGCCTCTGGACCGGGCTCGTCCTCCTCCTCTTCACCGTCACCCATCTCCTGAACCACGCGCTGGGGCTCGTCTCGCTCGACGTGATGGAGCGGCGGCCGCTATCGTTTTTGCAGCACTTTGGACCACGCTCCCCGGCCGAGCTCCTGCTCGCCGCCTCCTTCCTGCTGCATGGCGGCCTTGGCGCTGCACAAGCTCTGGCAGCGGCGGTCGCTGCGCATGCCGCCTGGTCGAGATCGCCCAGCTCGTGACCGGGGTCCTGATCCCCTTCTGGCTCACCATCCATGTGCTGGGGACGGCCGGCCTGCGCTACCTGGGCGGCGTGCGCGACAGCTACACGCTGGAGCTCGAGGTCATCTGGCCCCAGGGGATGGGCCTGATGACCACGCTCCTCGTGCTCGTCGGCTGGACGGCTGCATCGGCCTGCACGGCTGGCTGCGGCTGCGGCCCTGGTACCGCCCCCTCCAGGCACTGCTGGGCTGGGCTGACCTGGCCTGTTGGGCGTGGTTGGCCGGCGGGAGTACGCGGCCGCGCAAGGCCGCCGTCAGGCTGGGAGGAAGGCGCCCGCAAGCGGCCTGGCCCAGCGGTCGAGCCACTTCACCGGCTAGTCTACGGCCCCGACGAGGCAGATCACGCCCGGGCAGTGGTCTGGCTGCCACCGGCCGCCGCGGTGCTCCTCACTGCTCGAGCGGCGCCGGACATGCGCCTCAGCTATCCCGGGGCGCGACAAGGCGTGGCGCTGATGAGCGTGCTGGAGGCGAGCGGCGCACGCGGATAAGCAGGAGGATGTCAGCGGCGATCGGGGCCGCTGCTCGACTTGTCGGGTGCGGGTGGGCAAGGGGACCGCAGGCCTGGAGCGACCTCGGCCGAGGAGCAGCGCGTGTTGGCTCGGATCAAGGCGGCGCCGGACGTGGGGCAGGCCTGTCAGCTCCGGCACGACCGGACCTCGCGTGACGGCTCTGCCAGCCGACGCCGCCGAGCGGCGACGAGTAGCGGCGTGGATCCGGCGGCGGTTTCGAGCGCGAGATGCGGTACGAAGCGGCGACCTGCGCGCCTGCACCCGCTCCTCGGAGGGGCGCTGCCTACGACACGGTGTTCGTCCTCAACCGCTACTTCCACGACCATGGGAGCGCCATGGCGAGAGCCTGCGGTCAGGTCGATCACGTTCCTCGGCGACGGGATCATGGAGCTGTTGGCGCTCGACGGGCGAACCGCAGCCGGGGGCGCCAGTCGCTGGCGGCCGCGCACGGCATGGGCCTGGAGCTGGACGAGTGAAGCGACCTCCGGCCGAGCGGCGCCGAGACGCTTGCGCGAGGGCAACGGCGTCAACCAGGCCAGCCATCCTCAGCGAGGGGGGCTCCGGCCGACGGCTTCGCTCAAGCCATCGGCGACTGTACCGGTCCACAGTTCTGAGACACCGCTCTGCGCTTACGCGGCCATCGGCAGGGCCGTGGTCTGCTCGGCCCGGACCTGAGCGGGTGTCCTGTAGCCGTGCCGCTCGATGATCCAGGACTGGTTGTAGGTCTGCCGGAAGGCGAGGAGTGCCAAGCGCAACTCCTCGACGGTGTCGAAGCGGCGGACCCACAACAGGTTCTCCTTCAGCACCCGGATGAAGCGCTCGGCGCAGCCGTTGCCTTCGGGCTCCCGAACGAACGCCGGCGAGCTTTCGATGCCGAGGAAGCGGATCTCGGCCTGGAAGTCGTGGCTGACGTACTGACTGCCGTGGTCGTGGCGGAGCCGAAGGCCGGCAGCGATGCCCTTGGCGAAGCCGCCATGGCATTGGCGGACGGCCTGCTTGACCGGCTCGAGGGCCTGGAAGCGATCGGCGCTGCGGCTGGCGTGAATGCCGACGCACTCGGCCGAGCAGTGATCGACGGTGATGAACACAGCGGCCTGGCCCTCGCCCGTCATGACCGAGGTCAGGTCGGTGCCCCACATGACATCCACCCGCTCGGTGATGATCGTGCCGTCGTGGGCCCTCGAGCCGTGCGGCCGGCCGGCACGCTGGTGCGCCAGCAGGCCGTTCTCGCGCATGAGCCGCAGAACACGGCGCCGGCTGGTGCGGATGCCGGCAAAGCGCAGCCGGGCCCACAGCTTGCGGTAGCCCTCGCCATGAAAGGGGCTGTCCTCAGCAGCTGTCGGATCGCCGCCACCAGGCCTTCGTCCGCCATCGCGCCCTGCGGCCCGGGCCGCTTGCGCTGACGGCCTCCGTCGGGCGGGCGGTGGCGATAGAGGGTCGCCCGTGAGACGCCCCAGAGGCGCGTGACCCGCAAAAGACCGTAGACTTGGGCGGTGGAGGGCGAGACCTGCCGGCTCATCGTCTCGACCTCCTGCGCCCCAAAGGGCGGTGCGTCTCCAGGCGCTCGATCTTCGCCTCCAGAAGCTCGGTCGTCATCGTCAGCTCGCCGACCTTGGCCTGCAGCCGGTCGATCTCGGCATCCCGGGCGTCAGCCGGCCGGCTCTTCAGCGACGCCTCGCCCGCGGCCAGGAACTGGTCGCGCCAGCCGCTCAGCTCGGCGGCGGTCACAGCCCAGTTCGCGCGAGACCAGCTCCAGGTCCTCGCCCCGCAGCAGCCGCAGCACCGTCTCCTGCTTGCGCCGTGCCGACATCCGCCGCCGCGGCTCGGGCGTGGGCCCGTCTCCGCCAGCGTGGTGGGCGCGCTCCGCCGGGCCCACGCCCACCCCAACCGTCTCGTCCATCCTCCACCTCCTTGCAGTTGCCTACCTGCAAAGCGGTGTCTCAGCGAACTGTAGGCCGGGGGAGACACGGTCAGATGTCGCGAGCCGGCTCGAGGCCCTGACCAAGGAGCTGGACTGCCAGCTCGTCGTCTCCGAGCAGCTCGGCGCGACGCGCAGGCGCCAGCCTTGAGAGGTTCCCGCTTCGGGAGGTGGACGTGCGCGGCCGCTCGGGAAGGATCGAGGTGCGGGTAGTCGCGGATGCCCGGACCCTGCCGGCTGGCGATCAGGGAGCAAGCGGCATTGGAAGCCGGCCGTGGCTGCGCAGCATTCTGGCGCGAGGGCTTGAGAGGGGCGGCTGGCCAATGAAGTCGACACCGTAACCCCACCGGAAGGGCATCCTGGAAACGTGGGCGTTCACGCACGGGCCGCCGAAGGTTCGAACACCCAGGTAGATGATCGTGGCAAGCTGTTGTGCCAGCCGCTCGCCGTCCGCGTTGGCGCCTGCGTCCTTTGTGGGCCCCGCCACGTCGGCAACACACTGGCGGAGCGCCTGGTCCGCCTGCCTGCGCAGCTCGCGATGGGGATTCTGGCCGTAGTAGTAGGCCTTGTCGTGATCCACGCAGCACCTCTCGAAAGCAAGCGGCACATCGGGAGCAAGACCGAGGCGCCTCAACAGGTCATGGGCGGCAGAAACACCGCCGCTGCATCGATCCGAATGCTGACTTGCGTCGAAGGTCGGCAGACCCAAAGGTTCGTGATAACTGTCATCGCACGTCCTGAACTGCTCCTTTGCATAAGCGCAGCCGGTAAGGCACAGCGGGATCAGCAGCCTGGCAGTCCGTGCTATCGAACGGTGGTCCCACATCTCACCGCACTCCTCTCGCGGCCACCGCGGCGGCTTGTGCTCCTTCACACCGGATAGCGATGGCGGAAAGAGACCACAGATCGGGGGCCAGACGGCGCCGGGCTCTGCTGCTGTGGCCCGAGGTTGTGGAGAAGCACCACCTGCCTTGCGGCCACCGTCCAGGTCCGACATACCACGTTGCGGCCGCGCCTTACCGCAGGTAAGGAAAAGCCGGATTGGTGGATCTCCCGATGACCAGCGCTACGATCACCAGCAAGGGGCAAACGACGATCCCAAAGAGGATCCGCGATCACCTGGGACTCAAGCCGGGTGACCGCCTGCGCTTTGCGGTTGAGGAGGGTGGCCGGGTCGTGCTGGAGCCAGCAACAATTCCGATCCGGCAGCTCAGGGGCATCTTCCCGCGGCCAGAGCAGGCCGTGACGCTCGAGGAGATCGACGAGGCGGTCCGGGAACACGCCATCGAACGGTTCAGGCGCGCTTGATTGGCGTCGATACCAACGTCCTGGTCCGCTACCTCGTCGAGGATGATGCTGCGCAGGCCGAGGAGGCCGCACTCTTCCTCCAGACGCGCTGCTCCACCGAGACACCGGCCTTCGTCAACCGCATCGTGGTCGCTGAGCTGGTTTGGGTTCTCGGGCGTGTTTACCGCTATCCGCGAGAGCTGATCGCAGACAATCTTGCCCTGCTCCTGCGTACCAGGACGGTCCTGGTCGAGGATGGCGACGACGTCGCCCGGGCCCTCGAACTGTACCGCGACGGGGCCGACCTGACCGACGCGCTGATTGGTCTCTCCAATACGCGCCAGGGCTGCACGACGATGGTGACTTTCGACCGCCAAGCTCGCCGTCTATGGGAGTTCAATCGACCATGACGCGGGCGCCGACCGGCCCTGGTGCCATCCTTCAGGTCGCGGCCTTGACGCGCCACCCCGCCCGCGTCTTTGCTCGCGCAGCAGAGGAGCGATTGCATGCCCGAAGCAGCGCCGGCGCTGGTCGCCGAGGGTATCCACAAGAGCTTCGGCTCGATCGAGGTGCTGAAGGGCGTCTCGGTCACTGCCCGCAAGGGTGACGTGATCGCGATGCTGGGCGCGTCGGGCTCCGGCAAAAGCACCTTCCTGCGTTGCATCAACCTCCTGGAGCAGCCCAACCGGGGCAGGATCGTGGTCAACGGCGAAGAACTCAGACTGACGCCCAACCGGACGGGCAGGCTGGAACCGGTCAATCGGCGACAGGTCGAGCATTTCCGTTCCCGGCTCGGCATGGTCTTCCAGCAGTTCAATCTCTGGTCCCACATGAGCGTCCTTCAAAACGTGATCGAAGCCCCGGTGCAGGTCCTGGGTCTTTCACGCAAGGAAGCCCTCGAAAAAGCGGACGCACTCCTGAACAAGGTCGGCATCTTCGAGCGGCGCGACTCCTGGCCGGCCCATATGTCCGGCGGCCAACAGCAGCGGGTGGCGATGCCCGGGCGCTGGCGATGGAGCCCGAAGTGATGCTGTTCGAGAACCGACTTCGGCCCTCGATCCCGAACTCGTCGGCGAGGTCTTCAAAGTGATGCAGGACCTCGCCCCCGAAGGCCGCACCATGGTGGTCGTCACCCACGAATGGGCTTTGCCCGCGACGTATCGAACAATGGTGTTCCTGCACAAGGGCCTGGTCGAGACCCGGCCCCGCCGGCGAATGTCGGCAACCGCCCAGCGAGCGCCTCCGGCAGTTCCTGGCCGGCAATCGCCACGAGACGGCGGCGGCCGCCGCCTGAACGGGCTTGACGCCATCCGGGCAAACTCGCATGTGACGCTCGCCTTCCCCCGGTGAGGTCCAGCATGCGCGCCGTCGCCTTTCTCCTGCTCGCCGCCGTATCGACTGGTGTGCTGCCCACCCTCGCGGCCGAGCCGGCGCGCCAGGGGCCCGTGCAACTCATCCCCGCGAAGCCGCCGGCGACGGCACCGGCGCCGCGGAGCAAGCCCCCCGCCCAGGCGGCACGGACGCCAGCAGCCCCGGCACAATCAGCAGAACCTGCAGCAGCAGCGCCGCGCGCGCCGGCTGCGGCGACGCCCCTGGCCGCAGCAGCGGCTGCGCGCCCGCCGGCCCCGCCCCGGCGGCTGCGGCGACCAAGCCGGTGGCGTCTCCACCGCCGGCCCAGGCAGCCGTGGTGGCGAAGCCGCCAAGCCTTCCGGAGGCTGCCCTGCCGGGCGTAATCGGGCGCACCTTGCGGGTCGGCGTGGAGGGCTCCTACCCGCCCTTCAGTGAGCTCACGCCCGAGGGCAGATCCGCGGCTTCGACATCGACATGGCGAATGCGCTCTGTGCCGAGATCAAGGCCCAGTGCCAGCTCGTCCAGCAGGATTTCGACCGGCTCCAGGACGGGCTGGTCGAGCGCCGGACCGATCTGGTCGTGGCCTCGCTCAGCATGACCGACGACCGGCGCAAGCGTTACGCCTTCACCGACAAGTACTATCAGGTCCCGGCCAAGTTCGTGGCCTTGCGCAGCACCGCCCAGGGCTTCGACCCGGCGGCTCTCAAGGGAGTCGAGGTCGGTGTGCTCGCCGGCTCCGTGCACCAGAGCTTCCTGGTCGACCATTTTGGCGGGGTGGTGCGGGTGACGCCGTTCCACACCCTCCCGGAAGCCGTCCAGGCCTTGCGCGAGGGCCGCGTGCGCCTCGTGTTCGGCGACGCCCTGGCACTCGACCGCGACTTCCTGCGGGCGGAAGGCGGCTCAGACCTCACCTTCGCCGGCCCCAGCCTGGCCGACCCCGAATGGTTCGGCGAAGGTGTCGGCATCGCCTTGCGCAAGGACGAGGCCACCCTGCGCCAGGCGCTCAACAGCGCCCTGACCCGGCTGCGGGCGGAGGCCGCTACCAGACCATAGCCGAGCGCTATTTCGGCTTCGACATCTATGGCGGCCAGGTCCTTCCCGGCCGCGAGCGCCGCAAGATCACGGTCCCGCCCCGCCCCGCCGCGACCTGCCGCAGCTCATCGACGGCACGACCGCCCGCAACCTCTGAGCAGGCTTTACTCGGGTACCATTCGCGCGACCTACTTCTCAAAGCGACCCGTCGCGTCACGATCGCGGTCGTATCGTCTCGTCAGCGGAAACGGTGGCGACCAGGACTCGCGACGGATGATCCAGGTTTCGTAGGTTGGCAGCAGTTGGTCAGGGGCATCCAGGAATCCGAATTTCACTTCGATCTCGTCTGCGGTGCGTGAGAAAACGGACGAGCCGCAGCTGGGATCAAGAACCGCCCGGCGTAGTCGCGTGTTCGCCATCGATCGTCACCGCGTCCTGAGGGAACACCGCGGAGGCGTGAAAAGGGCTCCATGTGCTTGCGGCAGTCGAGACAGTGACAAAGGCCGACCCGGTATGGGAGTCCCGATGGGCAATTCGGACGTTGCCGCACAGGCAACCGCCGGTAAATCGGTCCATGCTGCGTCTCTTCTGAAAATCGAACGGTCGGAATGGTTACAACGAGCAGCACTGTCATAGCAATTGCCGGCTTCCCCAACCCTCCCCCCTCTCCCCCTCTCCCTGTCCCCCCCTCCTCTCCCCCCCCCTTCCTCCCTTCTTCCTCCTCTCCCCCCCCCCCCCCTCCCTCCCTCCCCCCCCCCCCCCTTCCACTCTCCTCCTCTCCCTCCCCCCTCCCCTCCCTCACTCCCTCCCTCCCCCCTCCCCCCCCCCCCCTCTTCTCCTCCCCCTCCCAATCCCCCCCTTCCTCTCCTCATCCCCTCTCCTTCTCCCCCCCTCCTCTCCCCCCCCCCGACCTGCCACGACCGCCCCCCCCCCCTCCTTCTCTCTCGCCCCCCCACCTCCGCCCCCGCCCCCCCTCTCCCCTCCCCCTCTCCCCTCTCCCGTCTCCCTCCCCCCCCTCCTGCCCTCCCCCCCTTCCCCTCCTTCCCCTTTTGTGGGCGGGGCAGGGCAAACGGATGAACGGCTTGTAAGTTTGTTCTGCGGTCTGGCTCTGGCTGATGGGGCTCTCCCTTCTGGAGACGCCCATGCCGCAGCCCGCCGGTACCTCGCTGGTCGAGCACTTCGCCGCCCTGGAGGACCCGCGCCAAGCGGCCAAGGTGCTCTACCCGTTGCCGGAAATCCTTCTCCTCCTGCTCAGTGCCACGCTGGCCGGTGCCGATGACTGCGTCGAGATCGAGCTCTGGGGCAGGGAGCAGCTGGCCTTCCTGCGCCGGTTCCTGCCCTACAAGCATGGGATACCAAGTCACGACACCCTGACCGGGGTGCTGGCGGCTCTCGATCCCGCCCTGAAGGCCTGCTTCGTGCGCTGGGTCGAGGGCCTACGTGAGGCGGAGCCGGACCTGATCGCCATCGACGGCAAGACCTACCACCGCACGCATGCCCGCAACAAGGGGCTCGAGCCCTTGCATCTCGTCTCCGCTTGGGCCTCCCGCCAGCGGCTGGTGCTCGGGCAGGAGGCGGTGGCCGGCAAATCCAACGAGATTACCGCCATCCCGCTGCTCCTGGAACGGCTGGCCCTCAAGGGTGCTCTGGTTACGATCGACGCGATCGGCACTCAGAACGAGATCGCCCGGACCATCCTGACGCGCGGCGGCGACTATCTTCTGGCGCTCAAGGCGAACCGGCCGGCCACCTTCAAGGATGTCGAAGCGTTCTTCGCCGACCCGCCGCCCGACGGCATCGAGACCTGCACGACCACTGACGGCGACCATGGCCGGATCGAGACTCGTCGCCACGTCGTCTGCCACGACGTCGCTTGGCTGTTCTCGGACCGACGCTACCCGGGCGAGGTTGCGTTCCCTGGCCTTGCCATGATCGCGATGGTCGAAAGCCGGATAGAACGTGAGGGCAAGCTCACCCGCGAGCGGCATTACTATCTATCGTCAGCCAGGCTCGATGCTGCCGCCTTCGCCCAGGCCGTCCGTGGCCACTGGGGGATCGAAAACCGCCTGCACTGGGTGCTGGATGTGGTCCTCAGGGACGACCTCTCCCGCCTGCGCAGCGGCCACGCGCCCGAGAACATGGCCGCGATCAGGCCCATGGCCACCAACCTGCTGCACCACGCCAAGCCCACGACCTCCCTCAAGAACCGCAGGAAGAGGGCCGGCTTCGAACGCGCCTATCTCGAGAGCCTCATCTGGCAGACTGCATGAACACGCGTTCATCCGTTGCTGGTGGGCGGGGACTGAGGGCAAACGCCCCCGCGCCGGGCGGTCGGCAGCCGACGGCTCTCGAGCTCTCCCAGTCCTGCCCCGGCTTGACGCCGCTGCTCTGGCCGTTGACAGTCCGCGGCGGGAGCAAGGCACTTTTGGGAGAGCACGATGCGCCGGATCGTTGCAGCGACGGCTGCTGCCGTCGTGATGCTCGCGGCGGTGGCCGCCGACGCCAAGGAATGGACCAAGATCCGGTTCGGCGTCGAGGGCGCCTACCCGCCATTCAGCGACGTCACACCGGACGGCCAGCTGCGGGCTTCGACATCGACATCGCAAGGCGCTGTGCGCCGAGATGAAGGCCGAGTGCACGCTGGTCCAGCAGGACTGGGACGGCATGATCCCGGCCCTGCTGGCCCGCAAGTACGACGCGATCATCGCCTCGATGTCGATCACCGAGGAGCGCAAGCAGAAGGTCGACTTCACCGACAAGTACTACCAGACCCCGGCGCCGTTCGCGGCCAAGAAGGGCTCCGGCATCGACGTCACGCCCGAGGCCTGAAGGGCAAGAAGATCGGCGTGCAGCGCGCGACCATCCATGACCGGTTCCTGACCGACAACCTCGGCGACGCGGTCGAGATCGTCCGCTACGGCACCCAGGACGAGGCCAATCTCGATCTCGTCGCGGCCGGGTCGACGCTGCTCCTGGCCGATTCGCTGGCGGTGAGCGGGCTTCCTCAAGACCGAGCGGGGCAAGGACTTCGAGTTCGTCGGCCCGCCGCTCACCGACCCGAGCTGGTTCGGCCAGGGTGCCGGCATCGCCGTGCGCAAGCAGGACACCGACCTGCGCGAGCAGCTGAACAAGGCGATCGCGGCCATCCGCGCAGAACGGCACCTAGGACAAGATCGACAGAAGTATTTCCGACTTCGACGTCTGGGGCGAGCCCACGAGCTGAGCCGTGCCCCAACCGGGCGCGAGCGTGGCCGGGCTCGAGGCGGCTGATGAGGGCTGCCGGTCCGCCGCCTGCCCCGCCGTCTAGCCGTGGGCAGAAGCCGAGGGTCGTCGCGCCGGGCGGGCCCATGCTTGACCTGCAGGGCTACGGCCCGGCGATCCTCGAAGGCACGCTGCTCACAGTCGAAGCGGGCCTCGCTGTCGCTGGCGGTGGCGGTGGTGCTGGGCATCCTGGGTGCCCTGGCCAAGCTCGCCCGCTCACGGCCGTCGTCCGCGGATCGCCGAGGTCTACACCACGGTGATCCGCGGCGTTCCCGACCTCGTGCTGATGCTGCTGATCTTCTTCGGCGGCCAGATCCTGGTGAACCAGATCGGCGCTGACGGTCGGCTACGAGGACTATATCGACATCAACCCGTTCATCGCCGGCGTCCACGATCGGGTTCATCTACGGCGCCTACATGACCGAGACCTTCCGCGGCGCCATCCTGGCGGTGCCGGCGGGCCAGCTCGAGGCGGGCCGCGCCTTCGGCATGCGCCAGGGTCAGGTCTTCACCCGCATCCTGCTTCCGCAGATGGTCCGCCACGCCTTGCCCGGCTTCGGCAACAACTGGCTGGTGCTGCTCAAGACCACGGCCCTGCTGTCGGTGCTGGGCCTCGACGACATGGTGCGCAAGGCCAGCCTCGCCGCCGGCGCGACCCGCGAGCCGTTCACCTTCTACATCGCCGTGGCCGCTGATCTACCTGGCGCTGACCACCGTCTCGATCCTGCTGCTGCGGCTGGCTCGAGCGGCGCTCCAACCTCGCCTACCGCAGGGCCGACGATGGACTTCAACGTCATCCCGAGAGCTGCCCCTCTACCTCCAGGGCCTGTGGACCACGATCTGGCTCGTCGCCGCTGTCGCTGGTGCTCGGCCTCCTCCTGGCCGTGCCGCTTGCGATCCTGCGCGCCTCGCGCAACCCGCTTCGTGAGCGGCCGGTCTGGGGCTACACCTATTTCTTCCGCGGCACGCCGCTCCTCGTCCAGCTCTTCATGATCTATTACGGCGGCGGCCCAGTTCGCGGGCCATGCGCGAGAGCTTCGCCTGGCCCCTTCTGAGCCAAGCCTGGTTCTGTGCGCTGCTCGCCTTCACCCTCAACACCGCGGCCTACACCACCGAGATCATCCGCGGCGCCATCCAGGCCACGCCGCACGGCGAGGTCGAGGCCGCCCGCGCCTGCGGGATGTCGCCCGCGCTGATGTTCCGCCGCATCCTCCTGCCCAGCGCCTTCCGCCGTGCGCTGCCCGCCTACGGCAACGAGGTGATCTTCATGCTGCACGGCAGTGCCGTCGCCAGCATGGTCACCATCGTCGATCTCACCGGCGCGGCCCGGATCGTCAACTCCCGCTACTACAGCCCCTACGAAGCCTTCCTCACGGCGGCAGCCTTCTACATGGTGCTGACCTTCGCCATCGTCGGCCTCTTCCGCCTCCTCGAGCGCCACTGGCACGCCCACCTCAAGCCGCGCACCGGTTAAGCTACCGGGCGCCTTCTCGACACAAGAGCGAAAGCCGGTATTATTCCGTCGCGGCGTTGATCAGGGCGGGGCGGATGGTGCACTTGTCGCCCGAATATTCACACGACCTTTTTGTCAGCTACTCACACGGCGACCTTGATCAGACCGGCAGGTCCGACCTGAAGACTTGGTCTCAGGCGTTCGTGCGCGAGTTGGAGGCTGAGCTTCGCGCCGTGCCGAAGTTCAGCAAGGTCGCGGCCTTCCTCGACGAGAGCACGCGCAGCGAGCACGGGCTGGATCAGATTCTCCCCCTTGGCGATCAGGTTCGTGCCGCGGTCGAGGGCTCGGCCCTCCTCGTGATCCTGATGTCGCCGCATTATCTCAAGTCAGGCTGGTGCCGCGACGAACGGGATTGGTGGTTGGCTCACCATGCGCGGCAGGGCGACCTCCGCGGCCGTACGGTCGTGCTCCGCATCTGGCCGACCGACCACGCAGATTGGCCCGAGCCATTGCTCGATGGGCAGGATCCAACGGCTATCGGGTTCTGGCTGCACAGCCGAGAGAACATCAACCATGGCACGCGGCCGTTCGGCTGGAAGGGAACCACGAGCGATGCCAATGCGCGGACCGGCGAGATTTTGAAGCTCGTCAACGCCATAGGGCGGCGTCTGGAGCAGCTCGAGCGCGATCTGGAGGTGCGCCGGCAGCTGGAGAAGCAGGCAGCCCGTCTTATGGAGGAGGAAGGCGGACAGTTCCTCTATCTCCACGCTCGCGAGGCGCATCGAGAAGTGTGGGATCGGGTTTCAGCGGAGCTGCGGGCGCAGGGCTACGTCGTCATGCCGGGCGAACCGGAGCCGACCGTTGGCGACCCCAAGAAGCTGCGGGAGGTCAGCGACGAGCGGAAGCTGCTGATGGCCGACTGCGATGCAGTCCTGCTGCTCGGCACGGAGGACGGCTTGGCCCTTGATCGCGATATGGCGGCGATCGGCCGGAACCGTCGGAACCTGGCCCGGCAGGATTCGGAAAAGCTTCTGCCGTGCGCCGTGCTCGACACCGTGGGGCCTGCGGTCAAGACCCAGCCTCGGCTCGAGAACGCCCGGAACCTCGGGATCCGATGGCTGGATGGCACCGATCCTGCCTGGCCGGAGACCATCCGTGACTGGCTGCGCGCTGCCGGCGAGCGCTTGAAGGCCGCGGCGTGACCGCTGCTCTGGCCCTTGCTCCGACGGCTCTTGCGCCGGAACTGCCAGCCTCGCCCTATCCCGGCCTTCGCCCGTTCGAGAAGCCGGAGTGGCCGATATTCTTCGGCCGCGAGGCGATCACTGACGAGGTGATCGGGCTGCTTATCGACCGCCACCTCGTTGCCGTCCACGGCAGCTCGGGTTCCGGAAAGTCTTCACTCATCCGCGCCGGGGTGCTGCCTCGGCTGGAGCAGGATCACGCCAGCACGGGCCTGTCGTGGCGGACGTGCGCCATGGTGCCGGGCAACGCTCCGCTCCGGAACCTCGCCGAGGCGCTGGCCTCCCTGCGCGGCGCGCCCGCCAATGCGGAGGCGATCCTCGCCATTCTCCGCATCCTCAACCGGGGTCGTGATGCGGCACCGGCTCTGGCCGAGATGCTCCGCCACGGGCCCGGCGACCATCTCTGCCTGCTCCTCGACCAGTTCGAGGAGCTGTTCGGGTTCGCACGGGCCAATCGGGAGGAGGCGGCACTCTTCGCCGACGTCCTGGTCGGCCTGGCCAGGCGTTCGCCAGATGGACTCTATGCCGTCCTCACCATGCGCTCGGAGTTCCTCGGCGATTGTGCCCGCTTTCCAGGGCTTGCCGAGACGGTCAACAAGACCCAGTACCTGCTCCCGCGGATGGGTCGCGCCGACCTCGTCCGCGCCGTACGTGAGCCGGCCACGCTGTACGGCGGCGAGGTAAGCCGGGAGCTGGCCGAGTGGCTGATCGCGGACGGGCGCAGCGAGCAGGACGAGCTCCCGCTGGTCCAGCATGGCCTGATGCTGCTCTGGCGCGAGGCCAGGATGGGCGAGCGCGCCTGGCCCGAGCGGCCGGCCAAGTACGATCGTGCGGGCCTCGCGGAAGCTCCCGCTCCGTTTCTGTACGACGAGCCACATGAGTCGACGCTGACGCCTCTCCGCGAAGATCCTGCGGGCGAGGACTATGCCCCCGAGCCCTGGCCCCGGCTCCAGACCAGCGACTACGCCGCGCGAGGCGGGCTGGCCAGCCTGCTCTCCGACCACGCTGATTCGGTGCTAAACCGCGTCTAGTTTGAGAACCTGAGTTTCTCCTCCTCGGGATCGAGCTGGTCTTTGACCCAGAGGCGGTCGGCGAGGACGAAGGGCTGTTGATTGACGCGGGCCTGGAAGGCGGCGATGCGACGGGTGAGGTCGTCCCGGCTGGGATGGCAGTGATGGTAGGTCACGTCCTCGCGCAGCCAGCGCCACAGCGCCTCGACCGGCATCAGGTCGGGCTGTAGCCCGGCAGCGGCATCAGCTCGATGTTCAGCGTCGCCGCCGCGTCCCGCACCGCGCCGGCCCGGTGGTATGATGCGCCGTCCCACAGCACGACCAGCGCCCGGTCCGGGTGCTCGTCGCGCAGCCGACGCAGCACGTCGATGGTGTGCGCGCCGTTGGCGCGCGGGTAGGGCCACAGCCGCACCTGCGCTTCGTTGTAGAGGTAGAGGCCGTAGAACGAGACCTTGGCCGAGAGACCCGGCGAGCTGGAGGCCACCCACAGCCGCTGGCCGCGTGCGGCCCAGCCATAGCCGAGGTCGGCATCCTGGTGGATGTGGGCCTCATCCAGGTAGACGAGAAGGTGCTGGTCACGCTGGGCCGCGGCCAGCACGCTTTGCAGCTGCTCGACGAACGCCTGCCGCCGCACCGGGTCGGCCCGGCCGAGCAGCTTCTTGGCCTTCTTCCAGCTCAGATCGAGACGGTGCAGAGCCGCCCGGATCGTCTCGCGGCAGCAGATCCGGCCGAACCGCTCACGCACCCAGGCGACCAGGCGCTTGAGCGTCCAGCGGGGGGCCGGCTCGGCGCCGGCTACAAGCGGGGCGGCCGCGGTGCGCTGGGCGGCGCGGATGGCTTCGCCAAGGCCAGCCTCGATGCGGGGACAAAGATCCCATGGGGCGGCGGGTGTGCGGGCTGGGTAAGGTCCGAGTGCCCGCTCTGACCCCACCGGAGGCCGTCGCATGGAGACCTCGCCTGCACCCGCAGCACCTGCCACCGACATGGAGCCTGCCACGCTGTTCGTGGCGTTGGAACTGAGCAAGGCCAAGTGGCTGGTCGGCCTGCACAGCCCGACTGCCGACAAGATCAGCCGGCACACGATCACTGGCGGCGATGCGCCGGCCCTGCTGGGGCTGATCGAGGCGGCACGCCGGCGTGCCGAAGCGAGCCTTGGCGGCGAGGTGCAGATCGTTGCCTGCTATGAGGCCGGTTATGACGGCTTTTGGCTGCACCGGCTCCTGCTGGCGCACGGCATCGCCAATCAGGTCGTCGACCCGGCGAGCCTGCTGGTCAACCGCCGTGCCCGCCGTCGCAAGACCGATCGGATCGATCTTGCCGGTCTGCTGCGCACGCTCATGGCATGGCATCGCGGCGAGCCGCAGGTCTGCAGCATAGTCCGCGTCCCCAGCCTCGAGGAGGAGGATCAGAGGCGCCGCGGCCGAGAGCGGGAGCGGCTGGTCAAGGAGCGTGTTCAGCATCTGGGCCGGATCAAAGGGCTGCTGATGACCCAAGGCATCCGTGACTTCCAGCCAGCCCGGCGGGGTTGGCAGGAGCGTCTTGAGGCCCTGCGCACAGGTCACGGCCAGCCTCTGCCGGGCTGCCTCAAGGCCGAGATCGCGCGCGAGTGCCGGAGGCTGGCGCTGGTGGACGAGATGCTGGAAGAGCTCGAGCGGGAACGCGAGGCCACGAGCGACGGTAAGGCGCCACAGCAGGCGGCCCTGCTCGGCAAGCTGCGCGGGATCGGCCCGATCTCGGCGCACGTTCTGGCGGAGGAGGTGTTCCACCGCGACTTCGCCAACCGCCGCCAGGTTGCGGCCTATCTCGGTCTGGACCCGAGCCCCTGGCAGAGCGGCCAGCGCGACCACGAGCAGGGTATCAGCAAGGCCGGTAACCGACGCGGCCGGCGCGTTGCCATCGAGCTCGCCTGGTTCTGGCTGCAGCACCAGCCCGACAGCGGACTGAGCCGCTGGTTCAAGGAGCGGGTCGGTACCGCCAAGGGTCGCGTGCGCCGGATCATGGTGGTGGCACTGGCGCGCAAGCTGATCGTCGCCCTGTGGCGCTATCTGGCCAGCGGCACTGTGCCGGAAGGTGCCTCGATGCGGGCGTGAGCGACGAGATCGGGGCGCGGCAGCAACGCTTCCCGATGCTCCAGGATGGACGTGTGACCGATCCCCCTTTGGGTTGATCCACCGTTAAAAAGATGGGTCCCGTCCACCTGGGCCGATGACCGCGCTGAATGCGGGATGAGGGTCCGGCTCGATGCGAGCCGACCGGATACAAGGTTCGGCGGGGCCTTCGCCCGCCGCTGGCAACGGCCCAGTCCTTGGAACATCGAGCGCAAGCGCATCGCCTGCAGATCCTCCTTGACAGGGAGCGCCCCATACAAGGGGGGACGACCGCCGGTGCGGCGGTAAACCAGAGCGTCAGGGCCGTGCACATTGTAGGTGTGCAACCAACCCATCACGGTCTGTGGATGGCGGCCCGCGCGCAGGGCGATGCAGGTGGCGCCACGGCTCCCTTGCACGATGTCGTAGAGGGCCAAGAAGCGTTCACGGGTGCGCCGGTGCGGCGCGCTCACCGCTAGCCGGCGCAAATCCTCGGGCGTCTGACCCCAGCGGGCATGCTCAACCAACAACATGACGGAACAGGACACCTCCTGGCACTACTGAGCTGTCCCATCCTACCCCAACCGGCAACCAAAACTATCGGTCTCGAACTGGTCACGGTTTAGCTGCGGCAGCCCCGGATGACACGCACCGCAGGATCGTGGAGCATCTTTTTCGCGCGCTCACCGAGATCAACGCCGAAGGCCACGCGATCCGGCGCCGGCAGACCTTGGCCCAGCTCTGTGCCGTGACCGGGGCTGCGTCCGAAATGCTTCTGCCGATCCTCGACGTCTTTCGCGCTGACGGTGTCTCCTTCCTTCGCCCCTACGGTACCGCCCTGATCGGGCTCGAGAGGGAAATCGAAATCTCGCATGAGGCGCTGATCCGCTGCTGGCGAGCCATAGCGGACCCGAAAGAAGGTTGGCTGCAGCGCGAGTTCCGGGACGGGCTCGCTTGGCGTGCTCTCATCGTGAGCGCGGACCGGTTCGAGCGCGACCTGGACAACGTGCTGGCGCCAGCCCCGGCACAGCACTGGTCCGCCTGGCTGGCCACCCTGCCAAGCCGGGATTGGACCGAGCGGTGGGGCGGCCAGTTCGACGGCGTCAAGGCGCTCATCGACACAAGCCTCGCCAGGGCCGATGCGGAGCGCCGGGAAGAGGAGGAGCGACGCCGTCGCGAGGTCGAGGAGCAGCTTCGTCGACAACGGGAAAAAAGTGAGCAACGCCGCCGGCAGAGGCTGATTTTCGGTGTCGTGGCAGCTCTGGGCTTGGTCGCCATCGTCGTGTCCTTACTGGCGACTTACGCCTGGATGCAACGCGGCAACGCCGTCGCTCAGGCCGAGGAGGCCCTGGCGGCGCGTGCAGCCGCCGAGAGCGAGCGCACTATCGCCACGGAGCGCACAAGGGAGCTGCAAGTCACCAACTCGCTGCTGCGGGCCCAGCAGGCGCGCGACCAGCTTGCAAAGGGCTTGCCCGTCACGGCGATGCAGCTGGCGCTTCGTGGCCTCCCTTCCGACCCAGCGAAACCGGATCGGCCCTGGAACGCCGAAACAGCAGGAGCGCTCACCGAGGGGCTGGCCCAAGTGCGTGAGCTCCTCGGAGCTCTCACCCTGCGCGGCCACGAGGACCCCGTCACTGGCGTAGCCTTCTCGCCGGACGGCAGGACCCTCGCCAGCGCCTCAGGGGACCAGACGCTGCGCCTGTGGGAGGTGGCCAGCGGCAAGGAACTCCTCACCCTGCGCGGCCACGAGGACGGCGTCATTGGCGTGGCCTTCTCGCCGGACGGCAGGACCCTCGCCAGCGCCTCCTGGGACAAGACCCTGCGCCTGTGGGATGTCAGCAAGCGGAGCCGGTGAACGCCTGGTGCTCCGGTTGCTCGACAAGGAAGTTTGGGGCGTCGCATTCGCGCCTGACGGCAGGACGGTGGCGTCCTCCGGTTCTGAGGGCGTTGTCCGATTGCTGCCCGTGATCACCGATGAGGCCGCTCTCCTCGCGACGGCGAGTGCCCGGCTGCCGAGGCAGCTTACGCCGGACGAGATGCAGCGCTTCTACCTGTTCGTAGACATGCCCGAAGGAGCAGACCAGCCTGAGGATGTCCGTGTGAGGTAACCTTTAGTCAAGAACCCTGGATCGACGAAGTTGAGATCGAAATCTCCACCCCATCCAGGTCCGGCGCCTGGCCCGGATCAACGCGCTGGTATGAGCTGGAGGCTCATCGCACACTCGTCATGGGCCGCTGCCAGCGTGTGCCGGACGCGGTGTCCCGGCCAGGGCGGCGACGACAGCCGGCACTGCCGCCGCGGTTGCAAGGCGGCGGATCAGCTCGCGCCGGGCCTGCAAGGTCTCCAACTCAGGCGTATCGCCCGAGGCGTCTGTAGCCGGTCCCGGTTTGTCGATCATCACGAAGTTCCCGTTCTGCGTTAGGACTCGTCAATCATTACGCGATGACGAGTCGGTCTTATCAAGCTGCAGGGTGGGCTGGTAAGATCCCGCCCGCACTCGCGCGCATCCGATCGGCGCACCTGCCCGAGCTACCCAGGCGGCGGGGGAGGTCAACGGCTGCACCTTTCGATTGTTCTATATCCGAATTCATCTACCAGTGCTTGCATGCGGGTTGATGCTGGCAAATGCGAGGAGCCCTGATGCTGGAGATGCGCTACCGCAAGGAAGCCGCCGTCGATGTGGACCTGATCGGCGACGATCTGATCCTGATGCATCTGGTGAGCAGGCGGATGATCATCCTCAACCCGACCGGCACCATCTTGTGGGATGCGCTCGACACGTTCCCGACCAAGGGCGAGCTCGTGGGCCTGCTCCGCGAAGCGCTGCCCGATCAGCCCGCAGCCGAGCTCGAGGCGGGCCTGACCGCGGTGCTCGACGGCCTGACCGATGCCGGGCTCCTTCATGCGGAACCTGCGCAGACAGCATTGCCGGCCGCTGCCTGAGGCGCTCGGGCGGCATGGGCTCGAGCCCCCTTGTCAGCATCGTCCTCGTCACCCGGCGCGCAGGCTTCCTGCCGTACATCCTCCGGCTGATCGACCGCCAGGATCACAGCCCCCGCGAGGTCGTGCTCGTCCTGCACGGGCTGGAGCGCAAGGCGCTGCCGCGCGCTACGCAACGTCTGGTCGAAGCCGGTGCCCGGACCGTGCTCGAGCTCGGGCCGGATCTGCCGCTCGGCACCTGCCTCAACGAGGGGATCGCAGCCGCGCGCGGCGACATCCTGGCCAAGATGGACGATGACGATCTCTACGGGCGGCACTACCTGAGCGAGGCGGTCCAGGCTATGCGCACCCACGCGGTGCCGGTCGTCGGCAAGGTGGAGCACTTCGTCTATCGCGTGCCACAGCGCGAGCTCATGCTGTGGAGCCCCGGCGCCGCATGGCTCGAGCAGGACTTCCTTACTGGTCCGAGCCTGGTCTTCGAAGCGCATCTAGGCCGGACGCCGGGCTTCCGACCGGTCGGACTGGCAGAGGATCGCTATTTTGCCGAGGACTGCCGCCGAAAGGGACACCGCCTCCTTTCCACCTCGCGGCGCAATCTCGTCGTGCGCCGATTCAGGCCCGAGCATCACACCTGGCAGCCGAGCGAGCAGGAGATCGCTGCTCGCGGCATCGTGCTGAGGCGAGGTTTCGACCTTGCCCCGGACCAGATCCTGCAGCTCGCCGGCAGCGCCTGACGTGATCCTCAGTAGGCGGCTGCAGGGCGGGGAACCCCCGCGGCCACGGCTACGACCGCCGGCACAGCCGCCGCCGTTGCCAGACGCCGGATCAGCTCGCGCCGCGCCGCTCGCTTCGTGGCTGCAGCCGGCTCGCTCTCGGAAGCCTTGCCTGCGTCCAGACCTTTAGGGGCGGTTTCCAGAACCCTGTAGCTAGTCAGCCTCTCGGCATCCGGCGTCCCTGGCGCTCGTTTTCTGTGCCTCGGGCACGGGGAGGCGAGCATGGTGTCGAGGGCGGCGGCGTTGGTGGCGGAGATCATCGACCGGATCGAGGACCGGCGGTACGGGACCGGGCGGCCACCCTTACCGACTATCGAGGTCGTCGAGACGCTGCGCTTCTTCGTCCGCGAGGGCGTGCAGTGGCGGGAGCTGCGGGCTGCGGCCGGGCGCGCGTGCGGCTCCACCCTGCGCCGCCGCCTGGACGGCTGGAGCGCTACGGCCTTGCTGCACCAGGTCCATGTCGCCCTGATCCGGATGGTGCGCTCGGGGCCTGAGGCCGCCTCTTGGGACGTCGTGGTCGACAGTTGTTCGGTCCGCGCCAAACGTGGCGGCGAGCTGACCGGGCCTAATCCCACCGACCGCGGCAAGGCCGGGACCAAGTACCATATCGTGGCCTCGACCGACGGCATCCCGCTGGCCGCCGTCCCCTCGGCCGCCAACGTCCACGACACGCGGCTCTTCCCGCACTTGCTGCGCTTGGCCCTGGCCGTTTGTGCTGCGATCGGCAGGCTCTACGCCGATGCGGCCTACGCCAGCGCGGACAACCGCAAACTCTGCCGGCAGGACGGCATCCAGCCCTTCATCCGCGAGGTGGGCGAGCCGCACGGCTCGGGCCTCGGCGCGGTCCGCTGCGTGGTCGAGCACGACTGCGCATGGTTGCTGGCCAACAAGCGGCTGGACCGCCGGCAGGACAGGCTGGGCCGCATCATCCTGGCCCTCCTGACCGCGGCCTGCATCTTCATCATCGCCAACCGCCTTAGCGCGTTCTGAAAACCGCCCCTTAGTCATTTCCAGCTCCTTCTCATAATATATCTCAACCATTAGTAGATTTGATCTGCGGCCTCAAGCTTTAACGGCAAGTGCGGCCTTGCGGGACCAGCTCTCGTGGCCCACCTCCTTGGTCATGGAAACGCCCGCTGCAATCCCCGTCGACGCGCCGGCGAGCACGTTGCCGGTGGTCTGGACTCCGCGCGACGAGCGCCGCTTCTGGAAAAAGCTGGCGCGGGTCGTGGCCCGGATCTCCTTCGCCGAGGACATCGTCGCCGCGTTCTACTGCGCCTTCGACCGCAACACCCCGACCTACGTGCGGGCGACCCTGCTCGGGGCCATCCTGTATTTCCTCCTGCCGACCGATGCCGTGCCGGACTTCCTGGCGGTGCTGGGCTTCACGGACGATGCGACCGTGCTGGCGGCGGCACTCGCCGCGGTGGGCCGGCACCTGAGCGAGGAGCACCGTGCTTCCGCCCGCCAGCGCCTCGAACGGCTGCTCGGCTGATCGACGGGCCCGACCTCTCTCCTCAGCGCACGCGGTTGACCGCGTCGGCCTGACTGCCTAACGCTGGCCGCACATCCACGCCGCGAGGGAGGAAATGAGCATGCGGAGCGCCGTGGCGATCGGGCTTGGCCTCCTGCTGCCGGCAGTGGCGGGTGCGGCCGAGAGCTGGGACATGCCGATGGCCTATCCCGACAGCAACTTCCACACCGCGACCGGCAAGGCCTTCGCCGAGTGCGTGGGGAAGGAGTCGGGCGGCGAGCTGCAGATCACCGTCCACGGCAACGGCTCGCTCTTCAAGGGCAACGAGATCAAGCGCGCGGTGCAGACCGGCCAGGCGCCGATCGGCGAGCGGTTGCTGAGTGCGCACGAGAACGAGAACGCGGTGTTCGGCTTCGACGCCGTCCCGTTCCTGGCCACCAGCTTCGCCGATTCGGCACGGCTCTGGAAGGCAGCGCAGCCGACGCTCGAGCAGGTGCTGGCCCAGCAGAACCTCGTCCTCCTCTACGCCGTCCCCTGGCCACCGCAGGGGCTCTACGCGAAGAAGGACATCAACGCGGCCTCGGACCTCCGCGGGGTGAAGTTCCGGGCCTACAACGCGGCCACGGCCAAGCTCGCCGAGCTCACGGGTGCGGTGCCGGTGCAGATCGAGGCCGCCGAGCTCAGCCAGGCGCTGGCCACGGGCGTGGCCGAAAGCTTCATCTCCAGCGGCTCAACGGGCTGGGACGTGAAGGTCTGGGAGCATTTGGACCATTTCTACGACGTTCAGGCCTGGCTGCCGCGCAACTATGTCTTCGCCAACAAGGATGCGTTGGAAGCCCTGCCCGACGGCAGCCGCAAGGCGCTCACCGACTGTGCGGCCAAGGCTGCCCAGAGCGGCGAGCTCGAGGCGCAGAAGCTCTCCGCCTACTATCTGGAGCAGCTCGCGGCCAAAGGCATGAAGGTCGCGGCCCCGGGCGGGCAGCTCAAGGCCGACCTGCAGAAGCTTGGCCAGACGATGACCGAGGAATGGCTCGCCAAGGCGGGCGAGAACGGGAAGACGATCGTCGAGGCCTATCGGCGGCTGTGAGGCTCGACATCCGACACCGATAGGCGCTATCAGTTCTGCAAGCAGAGATCGGAGCTGCAGGTGATGGCGCAGGTGCTGGTGCGCAATCTGGACGACGAGACGGTCAGGAATTTGAAGCTCAAGGCCGGTCTGAAGAGGCGCTCGCTCGAGCAGGACCTGCGCGAGCTGATGATCTCGTCGGCCGGACTTACCCCCAAGGAGAAGGTGGCCCTGGCGGATCAGGTGCGCGCCATGCAGGCGGCACCTCTGGCCGATGATTCGGCCGACCTGATCCGGGAGGACCGCGACCGCGGATGGAGATCGTGATCGACGCCAGCGTTGCCGTGAAATGGTTCATCGAGGAGCCCGGCACGGCGGCGGCGAAGGAGCATCTCGGCAGCGAGGCCAGGCTTGTTGCCCCCGATCTGGTCGTGGCCGAGGTCTGCAATGCGCTCTGGGCCAGGGTCCGTCGGGGCGGGATCGAGGAGATGCAGGCACGCGTGGCCGTCGATCTGGTGGCCCGGTGCTACGAGGAGCTGGTTCCGGCTGCGAGCCTGCGGGAACGGGCCTTCGCCATGGCACTTGAGCTCGGACATCCCGTCTACGACTGCTTCTATCTGGCACTCGCGGAGAGGCGGCGCACCCAGCTCGTGACCGCCGACAGCCGTCTGCTCACCCGCCTGAAGGGCTCGCCTTTCCTCAGGCTCATGCAACCACTCGCCGTCGCCCCGTGAACGGCGGTTCCATCCGCCGCCTTCTCGACCGCCTCTACGACGCCGCCGGCGCGCTGGCGGCCCTGGCGCTCGTGGCCCTCCTCCTCATCATCCTGGCCCAGATCCTCACCCGCTACCTCGACACCCCCTTCCCCGGCGGCACCGAGTATGCCGGCTACTGCATGGCCGCGGCCTCGTTCCTGGCCCTGGCGCACACGCTCCGGCATGCCGCCCACATCCGCGTCGAGCTGCTGGCGCAGCATCTGCCGGAGCGGGCACGGCGGGTGCTGGAGATCGTGGCCACCGCGATCGCGGCCGGGCTCGGCTGGTACTTCGCCTGGTTCGCGGCCCGCGGCGTGCGGGTGTCGCGGATGATCGGCGACATCAGCCAGGGCCAGGACGCGACGCCGCTCTGGATCCCGCAGCTGGTGATGGCGGCCGGCGTCCTGCTGCTGGCGGTGGCGCTGACCGACCATCTCGTCAGCCTCGCCCGCGGTGGCCCCGGCATCATCGCCGGCGAGCGACCCGCCGAGAGCTGATCCCGTGGACCAGATCTACCTTACCGGTCTCCTCCTCTTCGTCCTCTTCCTGATGCTGGGTGGCGGTGTCTGGATCGGCCTGGCGCTCCTGGGCACGGCCCTCTTCGCCATGGAGCTGTTCACGAGCCGGCCCGCGGGCGATGCCATGATCACCACGATCTGGACCTCGTCCTCGAGCTGGACGCTCACCGCCCTGCCGCTCTTCATCTGGATGGGCGAGATCCTGTTCCGCACCCGGCTCTCGGAGGACATGTTCAAGGGCCTGGCCCCCTGGATGGCCGGGCTGCCGGGCAGGCTGCTCCACACCAACATCGTCGGCTGCACCATCTTCGCCGCCGTCAGCGGCTCCTCGGCCGCCACCTGCGCCACCATCGGCAAGATGACCATCCCGGAGCTGCGCCGCCGCGGCTACCCGGAGCGGATCGTGATCGGCTCGCTGGCCGGTGCGGGGACGCTTGGCCTGATGATCCCGCCCTCGCTGATCATGATCGTCTACGGCGTGGCGGTGAACGAATTGATCGCCCGGCTGTTCATCGCCGGCGTCTTCCCCGGCCTCGTCCTGGCCGGCCTGTTCATGGGCTACGTCGCCCTGTGGGGCGCCTTCCGCCGCGACCTGCTGCCGGCCGAGCCGGTGCTGCCGCTGGCCGAGCGCTTCAGGCGCAGCCGGCACCTGATCCCGGTGGTGCTCCTGATCGTGGCCGTGCTGGGCTCGATCTATGCCGGGATCGCCACCGCCACCGAGGCCGCGGGCCTGGGCGTCGCCGGGGCCCTGGTCCTGGCGGCAGCCCAGCGCTCCCTCACGGTTCAGAGCTTCCGCCAGAGCCTGATGGGGGCGGTCCGGACCTCCTGCATGATCGCCTTCATCCTGATGGGGGCGAGCTTCCTCACCCTTGCCATGGGCTTCACCGGCCTGCCGCGCGGCCTGGCGCAGTGGATCGCGGCACAGGACCTCTCGCCCACCGCCCTGATCGCGGCCCTCACCATCTTCTACATCATCCTCGGCTGCTTCCTCGACGGCATCTCCTGCGTCGTCCTCACCATGGCGATCATCGAGCCCATGATCCGGGCCGCCGGCATCGACCTGATCTGGTTCGGCATCTTCATCGTCGTCGTAGTCGAGATGGCGCAGATCACCCCACCGGTCGGCTTCAACCTCTTCGTCCTCCAGGGCATGACCGGCCACCAGATCACCTACATCGCCCGTGCGGCCTTCCCGTTCTTCCTCCTCATGGCGGTCATGGTGGCCCTTCTCGTCATGTTCCCAGGCCTCGCCACGTGGCTGCCGGCGCAGATGCGGGGTGTCGGATAGCGGGCGCTTGCCCGCACCCGCGGCACAGGCCACATCGCCCGTCATGCCCAGCCCCAATCAGCTCTTCGACCGCCTCCTCGTCCGCCGCCGCCGCGAGCGCGCCGCGGCCGGCCTCGCCGGGGCCGATTTCCTGGTGACCGAGGTGGCGGCCCGACTGGCCGAGCGCGTGCAGGACGTCCGTCGGCACTTCCCGCTGGGGCTGGTGCTGGGCGCGCATGGCGGGCGTCTGGCAGCCGCCCTCGCGGGATGCAGCATCGGCAGCCTCGTCCAGGCCGACCACAGCCGGGCCATGCTCGCTGGCTGTACCGGTCCGGTCGTGGTCGCTGACGAGGAGGCGCTGCCGTTCGGCATGGACCGGTTCGACCTCGTGGTCAGCGCGCAGGTCCTGCACTGGGTCAACGACCTGCCGGGCACGCTGGCGCAGCTTCGCTACTGCCTGAAGCCCGACGGCCTGCTGCTCCTGGCGCTGCCGGGCGGGGAGACGCTGACCGAGCTTCGCGCAGCCTTGTGGACGCGGAGCTGGAGGTCGAGGGTGGCGCCGGGCCGCGCGTGTCCCCCTTCCTCGAGCTGCGCGACGCGGCGGCCCTGCTCCAGCGAGCGGGCTTCGCCCTGCCGGTGGCCGACCTCGACCGCCTGACCGTGAGCTACCCCGATCCCCTGGCCCTCCTGCGCGACCTGCGGGCCATGGGCGAGACCAACGCGCTCGTCCAGCGCCGGCACGGGCTGCGGCGTGCGACGCTGGCGCGGGCGCTGGAGCTCTACGCGGAACGGCACGCCGACGCGGCGGGACGGGTCGGCGCCACCTTCGACATCGTCTTCCTCACCGCCTGGAAGCCGCACGAGAGCCAGCCGAAGCCGCTGGCGCGCGGGAGCGGCCGGGTCGATCTCGCGGCAGCGCTGGGCTCTCAGCCGGCACCGGGCGGACGGACGACCTCGTAGGTGCAGGCGAAGGCGGCAGCGGCGATGCGGTAGGTGTCGGCCGGGTCCGCAGGGTTGCGCACGATGGCATCGCCCGGCCGGGCCACCATCGGCTCGCCCCAGGGTGCCATGAAGCTGAAGCTGCCGTCGGCGTCGCGGACGACGAAGTAGCTCATCTCCACCCCGCGCGGCCGGTACTCCTGCCAGGTCTCACCCGCAGTCGGCGGCCCCTCGTAACGCTGCGGGAACTTGGCGGCCGTGACCAGGATCTCCTCGTTGCCGGTCTCGGGGCAGCGGTTGCGGACCACCATGTCGCCGGGCTGGGCCGGCGGGCTCTGGGTCTCCTTCCCTTCGCCGGCAATGACGGAGACGACCACCTCGCCGGGCCTGGCCGGCCGCGCGTCGACGGGCTTCGTCTTGCGCGCGATCCCCACCCGCCCGTCACGCTCGGCAGCAGCGAACATCGCCTGCACGTCGGCAGCATACGCAGCAACCGAGACCAGACACGCCACCGCCATGATCCGCACCGCCACCGCCAGGCTCCCGGGCCGAATGGCCACCCCTCACCGGAGCAGATGACCGGGCATGCGCCGAAGACAAGATGGCAGCGAATTGGAGGCGGGCGGGGCAGTCTGCTTCCCGCGGCTCGGATGCACGCCTTGCTCAAGGCGTGGCCAGCGCTACCGTGTAGGAGCCGACGCTCTCGTCGTAGTCATTCGCGTAGATCAGGTGCAGGTAGTAGGCGCCCTGGTACTTGGCCTTGAACTTCGCCTCGCAAGGCTGTGCGGTCTCGATCGACCTGCAATACGCGATGTTGGCCCCGTCCCGGTCCACCACCTGCACCGCAGCCCCGTAGACGCCTCCGGTCACCGTCACGGTGTAATCGCGACTGGCCTTGGCAGCGACCCGGTGCCAGTCTGCATCATTGAGGAAGTTGAAGTTGCCCTTCACATTCTCGCCGACGGCCAGGATGCACTTCGTCTTCGGCCCCTCGCGACAGTCGGCCGACACGCCCACGCCGACTTCCTTTGGCGCGGATGTCGGATGCCCGACAACCTTGATCCAGTAGGTGTCCGTCGCGGGTGCGCGGAACTCCGCACCCAGTGTGTTGCCCGGAATGAGGTCAAGGAGCGAGCCGACAGAGAGGAGCTGCTGGCCTTTTGCGTTGTAGAGCGTGAGTGTCGCCGCAGTATCCGTGTCATCGAGCCTGTCATAGCCGTAAACGGCGTAGTCCTTGCCCTGCTTCAGCGCGACCCGGAACCAGCGGGCCTGACCTGGCTGGCTGAATTGGGGGTAGGCGTAGCTGTTCGTGCCCACGGTCAGCCAGGGAGCCTTGCTCGGCAGGCTGGCGGCACCGGCGTCGCTGGGCAAGGCAGCAAGTGCCACGCCCATGCTCAGGCCGAGCAGGGCGGCGAGATGATGCAATCGAGACATGGACATTCCCCCGGTCGTGGCGAGCGCCCGCCACGACCGGGGCAGTAGACGAAGCGTGGCACGGGCACCTTGATCTTGCTCAATCGAGGGCCCTCGAATTGATCATCCGGCCAGGGCGGCTGCGCCAAGCGGCTGCTGGCGTCGGCCGAGGGTGAGGACGAGGAGGGACGCCACGAGGCACGCGGCACCGGCGGCGAGGAGGGCCGGGAGGTAGGTGGCGAAGCTGTCACGGCTGGCACCGCCGCCGAAGGCCGCGACCGCGGCACCCAGCTGGTGGCCGGCGAAGATCCAGCCGAAGGTGAGATTGGCGCGCTCGGGGCCGAAACGGTCGGCCGTGAGCCGGACGGTCGGCGGGACGGTGGCCACCCAGTCGAGGCCGTAGAAGACGGCGAAGAAGGATAGGGCGACCAGCGAGAAGTCGGTGAACGGCAGATAGAGCAGCGAGAGGCCGCGCAGGCCGTAGTACCAGAAGAGGAGCCAGCGATTGTCGTAGCGGTCGGAGAGCCAGCCCGAGAGGATGGTGCCGACGAAGTCGAAGACGCCGATGATCGCCAGCATGCCGGCGGCACCCACAGGGGCGATGCCGAAGTCGCCGCAGAGCGTGATCCAGTGGGTCTGGATCAGCCCGTTGGTGCTGAGGCCGCAGACGAAGAAGGTCGCGAACAGGACCCAGAAGGTCCGGCTGTCGGCAGCCTCGCGCAGGGCGACGAGCGGCGAGAGGAGCAGCGTCCGCATCCCGTGCTGCTGGGCCGGTGGCGGCGTGCACCTCGCTCTCACCGTAGGCTGGCAGGCCGAGGTCGGACGGCCGGTCGCGCATCAGGGCCATGACGAGCCCCATGACGAGCAGCAGGGCCGTGAGCACGAAGGCGACGGCAGCCCGCCAGCCCAGCTGCTCGGTGAGGCCGGCCAGGAGCGGCAGGAAGACCAGCTGGCCGGTGGCGTTGCTGGCGGTGAGGAGGCCCGACCACGAGGCCACGCCGGTGGGAGAACCAGCGGGTGGCGACGGTGGCACCCAGGACGAGTGCGATCATGCCGCTGCCCACGCCCACGACCACGCCCCAGAGCAGCACGAGCTGCCAGATCTCGGTCATCAGCAGCGAGCCGGCGAGACCGGCCATGATGAAGAGCAGGGCGGTGACGACAACACGGCGCAGGCCGAAGCGGTTCATGAACGCGGCCGCGAACGGGCCGATGAAGCCGAAGAGGAGGAGGCGGAGCGCCAGCGCGAAGGAGATGTCGGCGGTCTGCCAGCCGAACTCCTTCTGCAGCGGCACGATCATGAACCCCGGGAGCACCCAGGGCGCCGGCCGTGGCGAGCATGGTGAGGAAGGTCGTTCCCGCGACGACCCAGCCGTAATGGATGTTTCTCCGGGCAAGCCCGGCGGCGAGGCTGAAGGCCACGGGGAAGATCTCCTAAGTCACGGGTATCTACCCGTATTCTAGCTAGAGTCAGAGCGCCTGAAGCAGCGTGCGGAGCTGCCGTGCGGGATCGGCACCGAGCGTGCTCTCGACCTGCCGCTGCGCCTCGTGCCAGAGCGGGCCCGCCCGCTCCAGCGCGTCCGCACCCGCCCGGTCCAGCGTCACCACGGCCTCCCGCTGGTCCTCCGCCCCGGGCTCAACCCGTACGAGTTCCAGCCGCTGGAGCAGCCTGACGTTGCGGCCGATGGTCGACCGATCGAGCTCGGTAAGCCGCCCAAGCTCGGTGAGCGACAGCGGTGCCCGCCGCTGGATGGTGCGGAGCAGGCTGTACTGCGCGAGGTTGATGCCGCTCGGCTCCAGCGCGGCATCGTAGATCGCCGTCACCTTGCGGGCGGCAGTGCGGAGGACGGCGCAGTAACATTCTCGGGCCATGACGTGGGTATATACCCGCATATCGGCACCGATGCAAGGCCCCGCTAGCTCTCCGCGTCCCGATCGAACGCGCTCGCAAATTCGGCGGAGGCGACCACGGCCAGCGCCTCGCGTAGGCTGCTCGCCCGCTCCGGGCCGAAGGCACTCTCGAACCGACGCTGGGCGTCCTTCCACAGCTCCAGCGACGCCTTCAGCTTCTCCTCGCCCGCCGCGGTGAGCGCCACGCGGCGGCTGCGCCTGTCCGCCTCGTCGGACCATGACGGCGACGAGCCCGTCGCGCTCCAGCGGCTTCAGGTTGTGGGCCAGGGCCGAGCGGTCGAGGACCAGGGCGGCGGCGAGGTCGCCCATGGTGGGCATGCCGGCACGGGCGATGTGCATCAGGATCGAGCGCTGCGTCGAGCGCAGGCCCGTAGGCGCGAGAACCATGTCGTAGAGCTGGGAGACGCGCCGGGTCGCCTTGCGCAACGCCGTGGCATTGCAGCGGCCCGCCTCCGGCAGCCATCCCCGGCCAGGCATGCGTCCCCTGCGGCATGGGCTGCTCCTCCGATCGCTACGGCTTGACATATACGGGCATATGCACCTAATCCGCAACACGTGCATATGCCACTAATCGAGGCGAGCCGATCATGGCGGTCAGCCTCTCACGCCAGGGCAGCGGCCGGAGCGAAGCAGCCCGGCGGCCGCACCGCCGCGGAGGCGGGACATGGATGCCCGTACCCGCTGCCTCCTCGAAGGCGCCATCCTCCCGCTTCTGCTCCGCCTCGCCTGGCCCAACATCCTGGTCATGGTGGCCCATTCGGCCACCGGACTGATCGAGCTCTGGTTCGTGGCCCGGCTCGGCAGTGACGCGCTGACGGCGATGGCGCTGGTGCTCCCGGTCCTCATCCTGATGCAGAACATGTCCCAGGGTGCGATGGGCGGCGGGATCGCCTCGGCGATCGCACGGGCGCTGGGTGCCGGGCAGCGCGACAAGGCCGACCAGTTCGCCTTCCATGCGCTCGCCATCAACGCCGCGTTCGGCCTCTTCTTCTCGGTCCTGATCATCGGCACCGGGCCCCAGCTCTACCGCTTCCTCGGCGGCAGCGGCGGCTCCCTGGAAGCGGCCCTCGTCTACTCCGACATCGTCTTCGCCGGGCTGATCGTGCTCTGGCTGTTCGCGGCCCTGGCCAGCATCCTCCGCGGTACCGGCAACATGCTGGTCCCCGGCCTCGTCATCTGCGGCGGCCTCGTCCTTCTCGTCCCCCTCTCGCCGGTCCTGATCTTCGGCCTCGGCCCGATCCCGGCCATGGGCATCGCCGGCGGCGGGGTGGCGATGCTGATCTACTATGTCGGCGGCACGGGCGTGCTCGCCTGGTACATCGCCAGCGGCCGCAGCCTCGTCCGCTTCCGCCTGGCGCCGCTGCGCTGGGCACTCTTCCGCGAGATCCTGGCAGTCGGGGCCGTGGGTGCCGTCAACACCATCCAGGTCAACGTCACCATCGCCGTCACCCTGTCCTTCGTCGCCGCCCAGGCCGGTGCGAGTGCGGTGGCGGGCTTCGGCACCGGCACCCGGCTCGAATACCTGCTGCCGCCTCTGGCCTTCGGCCTCGGCGCCCCGCTCGTGGCCCTGGTCGGCACCAATATCGGCGCCGGCCAGTCTGCCCGTGCGCTGCGCATCGCCCTCGTGGGCGGCGGTCTAGCCTTCGCGCTTACGGAGGCGGTGGGCCTTGCCGGAGCAATCTGGCCGCAATCGTGGCTGCTCCTCTTCGGCGACGATCCCCAGATGCTGGCGACCGGCACCGCCTACCTGCGCACCGTCGGCCCGTTCTTCGGCTTCTTCGGCCTGGGCATCACCCTCTACTTCGCCTCGCAGGGTGCGGGCCGCCTGGGCTGGCCGCTGATCGCGGGCCTCTTGCGGGTCCTGCTCACGATCGGCGGCGGCTGGCTGGCACTCCGGCTCACCGGCTCGCTCGCCTGGCTCTTCGCCGTCTATGCCGGCGGGCTCTTCGTCTACGGTGCCGTCATCGCCGCGGCCGTAGGCTCCGGCCAGTGGTTCCGGCGACCGCTCCTGACCTAGACCGGGCACTCGGCCGCTCGCCGCGACGGGAAGATGGGGGGCTAGTGGCTCTGGACCGGCGGCTGGCTGCCGGGCGTGGGCTCGAGGCGCCGGGCCACGTCGGCACAGCCGCTCGGGCGCTCGGCTACCTCGTAGCCGGTCGGGCGGACCTCGAAATAGGCCACCTCCTGGCGGCCGGTCTGCGGGTCGGGGTAGAGGAAGACGTCGAGCTGGCAGCGACCGAGGCTGTAGCGCCAATACTGCGCCGGCTGCTCGGTGCGCTGGACGGAGGGCTCGCCGAACAGGCTCTCCAGCCGGTCCTGCTCCATGCCCATGAGGCGCACCTCGGGGGGCAGGTCGGGGAGGCGCAAGGGGGCCGGCGCCTCGGCGATGCCGGCCACGGGCGCCGACCCGCCGCCGGCACAGCCACCAAGCACCAGAAGCGCGGCGGCACTCGCCCACCGCGCCCAACACGACGCCCTGCGCTCAACCATTGCTTTTGCCCAGCGTAGGGGCCGCACCGCTCGCCCCGGCACGGACCCACAACGCCATACTAGCTGGTTTTTGGGCCACTTTCGAGCATGGAGATGGACCCGGACATGCGTCCGCCGCGCTCGATCTCCACTTCGCCATACCTGACATTGCCGGTGACCCGGCCGGTGCTCCGGATCAGGAGCCGGTTGCGGACCGTGAGCTCGCCCTCGTAGACGCCACTGATCTCGGCGTCCTCGACCTCGGCCTTGCCATTGGTGAAGCGGCCGCTCTCGGCGATCTCGATCGCCTTGGTCTCGTTCAGCGTCACCTGCACGCTGCCCTGCACGACCAGACGGTCACAGGCGGTGATCTCGCCCGAAAGGCTGATGCCCGGGCCCACGATCAGGCGCTTGCCCGAATCGGCCGTGTCGGCGGCCCGGTTGCGGTCGGCCCCGAGCGAAAGAGGTGCAGCGCCGGGCGAGGCCGGGATGTCGATCTGACGCCGCGGGAGCTCGGGCTGGAGGCCCGGGCGCGGCTCGGTCGGCCGGGCCGGCGACGGCTGCTCCGCCAGACCCATGGGGCGCGTCGGCTCGCTGTCTTTCTTCCGGAACATTCGGGGCTTCCTGGTAGGCTGCTTGAAGGGAGGCTGGCCGTGGCTTGCGCCGGCGACGACTCAACCGGAAGACACGTGATCCGCTGACCATTAGGCCGCTGCCGAACCTGAGTTCAAACCGGCTGATATAGCTGCAAGAACGTCGCTTAAGTAGCTCTTTTCGGCAGAGAGTTCATCAACGCTGCAAGTTTCGGGCAGTGGCCCGGTGGACGCGCAGTGCCGCCAGGGCACCGCCCAGCACGGGAGCCAACAGGTTGAGAAAGGGGATCAACAGCAGCACCGCGGTCACCAGCCCCGTGCCCCAGATCTGGCGCCGATACTGGCGGCGCAGCGGCTTCAGCGCTGCCAGCGAGTGCCGCCGCGCCAGCACCAGCTCGACATACTCGCGACCGAGCAGATAACCGTTGAGGGCGAGATAGACCGGGATGTTGAGGCCCGGCACCAGATAGAGCGGCAGGGCCAGGAGGTTGAGGACGAGGACCAGGGCCGCGAAGCCCAAGGCATAAGGCAGGGTCTTCAGGACCGGCTGGTCCTCGGCCGCCGGCAGGCCCGGGAAGTGCCGCCGCTCGGTCGCCGCCACGACCTTGTCGAGCAGGAAGCCCAGCACGGCCGCCACCACGGTCGGGAACAGGAACCAGGCGAGGACGGCCGTGCCGGCAAGGCTCAGCACCTCGAGCAGGCGGTCGAGCCAGGGATAGCCGGTGGTGCCGGCGGCCTCGACCAGCACGGTCGTTGCCGGGAACATGGCGACCAGCAGGAGCACCGCCACGCCCAGCGAGATGAAGAAGGTGCGCTGGACGATGGTATCGGTCAGCATCCTGACGGCACGGGCTAGGTCTTGGAGCATCGGGGCTGCGATCGGCCGCGGGAGGGCTTGGTTGAGGCAGGGAGCCCGGCGCCTATACTCGGCCGGACCGCGGCCGCAAAGAGGTGAGCAGGCATGGGCAGCGCCGAGACCGAGCCGTCAGGGCTCGATGTGATCGGGCTCGGCAACGCGATCGTCGACGTGATCGCGCATGCCGACGACGGCCTGATCGCCGAGCTGGGCCTCGACAAGGGCATCATGACCCTGGTCGACGAGCCCAGGATCGACGAGCTCTACCGCCGCATGGGCCCGGCGCGCGAGATGTCGGGCGGCTCCTGCGCCAACAGCATGGCTGCCGTGGCCGCCCTGGGCGGGCGTGCCGCCTATATCGGCCGGGTGCGCGACGACCAGCTGGGCGAGGTGTTCGCCCACGACATGCGGGCCTCGGGCGTGGTCTACCGCACCCGCCCCAGCCCGTCGGGGCCGGCCACCGCCCGCTGCCTGATCTTCGTCACCCCCGACGCCCAGCGCACCATGCAGACCTATCTGGGCGCCTGCGTCGAGCTCGGGCCCGAGGATGTGGACGAGGAGCTCGTGGCCCAGGCCGCCATCACCTATCTCGAGGGCTATCTGTGGGACCGGCCGGGGGCCAAGGCCGCCTGCCGCAAGGCGGCCGACATCTGCCACAAGAACGGCGGCCGTCTCGCCCTCACCCTCTCCGACCCCTTCTGCGTCGGCCGCTGGCGGGCCGAGTTCCGCCAGCTGATCCGGCAGGAGGTCGACATCCTGTTCGCCAACGAGGCCGAGATCACCAGCCTCTACGAGGTGGACGAGTTCGACGCCGCCCTGGCACTGGCACGCGAGGAGGTCGAGACCGCAGCGCTCACCCGCGGTGCCAGGGGCTCGGTGGTCCTGCGCGGCAGCGAGATGCACGCGATCGATCCCGTCACGCCGGCCCGCCTCGTCGACACGACGGGTGCGGGCGACCTCTATGCCGCGGGGTTCCTGCGCGGGCTTGCGGCCGGGCTCGACCTCGAGAGCTGCGGCCGCCTCGCCTCGGCGGCGGCGGCCCAGATCATCGCGCAGTACGGGCCGCGGGCCGAGGAGCCGCTGGCACCCCTGTTCGAGCGGGCCCGGCGGGCAGCATGAGCGCAGGCGGGCCGGCAGGGCTGGAGGAACGCGCAGCCACGATGCAGCGCCTCGTGGGCGAGCTCACGCTGGAAGCGGTGGAATTCGCACCGCCTGGCCGCATGCAGGAGATGGCCCGGCACTGGCTGGGCGATCGCGAGGATCGGGTCGACGACCCGGCGGCCGCCGCCGATGCCATAGCACTGGCGCTCACGGTGGGCCTGTTCAATCCATCGGCCGCCGGCACCACCGCGATCGACCGCCTGGCACGGCAGAAGAAGCAGCGCAGCCCCGAGGAGAAGGCGGCACTCGCCGCCCTGCAACGCGCAGCCTTCCGCATCCTGGAGCTGGAGTCCGAGGCCCCCGAGGGCGGCTACCGGGCGCTGGACCTCGCCACGGGTGAGCGCTTCCTGGTCCTGGACACGCAGCTGCCCGAGGGCTGGCCGGGGCTGCGGGTGGCGACGCGGCTCGTCGTGGTCGAGGGCGAGGTCGCGATCACGGCTGGCCCGATCATGCCGCTCGATGAGGAAGCCCTGGCCGTTGCCCAGGCCCGGATGCGGCCCGGCGGCCGCGGGCTCACCAACCCCGCTCGCTGTGCCGAGGCGATCTACCGCCACATCGTCCGCTTCGGCACCCTGGAAGTCCCGGGGCTGAACAGGCCGCTGGAGGAGGACGACGAGAGCCTCCCGTTCACGGCCGAGGACGGGCCGCTCCATGCCCTGGCCTTCGCCCTTGCCGAAGCCAGCCCGCCGCGCGAGCCGACGGCGGAGGAGGTCCAGGCAGCGCGTGACCTCGTGAGCATCGACGTGGTCATGGAGGCGCTGGTCGGCGTCGTCGCCTCCTACGAGATCCGGGCCAGCGAGCTGGCCGGGGCCTACGAGAAGCTGCTCGAGATCCAGCTCGAGACGGTCGAGCGGCGGTCGGAGATCGGCATCGGCAGCGCCTTCGCCTCGCTCGACACCGTGGCGGCCCTGATCGAGGAGGCCGTGGCCAAGGGGCTGATCCCCGAGGAGGCGAGGTCGGTGTTCGAGACGACCCGGCTGCGGGTCAGGGCGGCGGGCATCGGCCGGGCGCACAAGCCGGACCTCGACAAGGTGCTGGCCCGCATCCAGGCGCTCCGGGCCAAGACCGTGGACCGCGGCTGCACCGAGGAGGAGGCGATCGCGGCTGCGCGCAAGGTGGCCGAGCTGCTCGACCGGCACGGGCTCCAGCTCAGCGAGGTCGAGCTCAGGAGCCAGGCCTGCGAGGGCTTCGGGGTCGGCACCGGGCGGCGGCGGATGGGGCCGATCGACACCTGCATCCCGGCCGTGGCCATGTTCTGCGACTGCCGGGTCTGGGGCGAGAAGGCGCAGGACGGCGAGCTGCGCTACGTCTTCTTCGGCCTGCCCGCCGACGTGGCCGGTGCCCGCTATCTCTACGAGCTGGTCGTGCGCGCGTTCGAGACCGAGACCGCCGCCTTCAAGCGCGGCGAGCTCTATGCCGAGCACGATTCGGGCGACCGCCGGAGTGCCACCAATTCCTTCCAGACCGGTCTCGCCGACGGGATCGCCCGCAAGCTCAGGGCCCTGCGCCAGGAGCGCGACGCCGCGATGCGGACCGCCACCGGCCGCGACCTCATCCCGCTGAAGGAGGGGGTGATCGAGGACGAGCTGGCGAAGCTCGGCCTGCACTTCAAGGTCAAGGACGGCCCCGGCCGGCGCTACGTGCTGAAGGATGCCTACGCCGCCGGGCACGAGGCGGGCGAGCGCTTCGAGCACCGGCCCGGGATCGCCGGGGATGGCGACGGTCAGGGCAGCTCGACGATCGCGACATAGTCGGCCAGCAGCCGGGCGGCACGGCGGAACGAGGAGCTGAAGTCGCCTTTGACGATGTAGCCCGCCACCTGCCTTGCATAGGCGCGCTCGACGTCCCGCCGCGCGCTGGAGGTGGTGAGGACGAAGACGGGCAGGTCGTAGAGCAGGGGATCGGTCCGCAGCTCGTCCAGGAACCCGTGCCCGTCCATGCCGGGCAGGCTGAGATCGAGCAGGATCACGAGCGGCCGGCCCGGGACGCGCAGCGGTGGGTCCACGGCCCGCAGCCGCATGAGCGCGTCGCTGGCCGTGCGGGTCACGTGGAGCGTGGCGTCGGGTGCCACCTCGCGCAGGCCCCGCTCGACCGCGAACTGGTCGAGGAGCGTGTCCTCGACCAGGAGGAAGGAGGGCCGGAGGCCGCTCATCGGTCCGGCACCGGCTGCGGCAGGACGATGCGCAAGGTGGTGCCGCGGATCGGCGGGTTGGAGATCAGGCGCACATGCCCGCCGCGCTGCTGCACCAGGCGGCGGAGCATGGAGAGGCCAAGGCCGCTGCCCTCGACCTCGTCGCGCGGCCTGAGCTTGGCGAAGATCTCGAACACCCGCTCGTGGAACTGGGTCGGGATCCCGGGTCCGTCATCGCGGATCTCGATCTCCAGCTCGCCACGGCGGCGGCGCGTCTCGAGCTGGATCAGGCCCCGACCGCGGTCGTGATGCTTGATCGCGTTGTCGATCGTGTTGCGCAGGATCAGCCCCAGCTCCACCTCGACCCCGTTGGCGCGGCCCAGCCTGCCCGCGCTGCGGACCGTGAAGCCTTCGGGCGGCGCCAGCAGGCGGACCGTCTCCTTGAGCAGCTCGTCGAGATCGACCTCCTGGGCCAGGGCCGCGTCATGGCCCAGGCGCGAATAGTGCAGGAGATCGTCCAGCATGCGCTCGAACCGTGCCACCTGGGTGCGGAGCAGGGCCAGGTATTCGGCGAGCCGGCCGGTGGCGGTCTCGGCCGCGTCCTCCATGATCCAGTCGACGATCAGCCTAACGCCGCGCAAGGGCGAGCGGAGGTCGTGCGAGACGATGTAGGCATAGCGCTCGAGCTCGGCGTTGATCGCCGCGAGCTGGGCGTTGCGGCGGCTGAGCTGGGCCTCGGCCGCCTTGAGGCCGCTCACGTCCGCCAGCAGCTCCACGATCTCGCCGTCGGGCGTGCGGGCGCCGCGAACAAGGAGGTAGGGCCCGCTCGCGAGCTGGAGGCCGTAGGGCTCATGGCTGGCCCGATGGCGGCCGGCCCGCTCCGCGACCCAGCCGTCCAGCTCCTCGATCGGCCCGAACGCACCCGCCTCCGCCGACCGGCGCAGGATGGCGGTGTAGCTGGTGCCGGGCACCAGCATGGCGGCGGCCGCGGCGTGGATCTCGCGATAGCGCGCGTTGCAGAGCACCAGGCGGTCGTCGCGGTCGAAGAGCGCGAACCCGTCCCCCAGGCTTTCGATCGCGTGCACCAGCCGCTCATGCGCCAGCCGCTCGCGCTGGCCGCTCGACCGCAATGCCTCCTGCGCCCGCCCGCGCCGCTCGACCTCGCGGGCGAGGCGGGCATTGCTGAGCGCCAGCTCGCGGGTGCGCTCGGCCACCCGGCCCTCGAGGCTCTCGCGCTGGCGGGCGAGTTCGAAGGCCACGGCACGGAGCTCCTCCTCGATCCGGCCGCGCTCGGCGCGCTCGCCGCGCCACTGCTCACCGGTGGGCAGGTAGCCCGAGATCGCCATCGCGACCGGTGCCAGGAGGTGCAGGCGCATCTCGGCCGCACGCTCGAGCATCTGGGCCGTGCCGGCATCCTCACCCAGGGCCGGAAGGGCATCCAGGGTGCCGCGATCGTGCAGCTCCAGGGCCGCCAGCAGCTCGGAGCCCGTCTCGACCACGGAGCGGCCAAGCTCGTAGGCGAGGTCGAGCTGCTCCGAGCCATGGCCGGCGGCGTACTCCGCCACCTTCGCGGGGTAGTCCGCGAACCGCGCGCCAAGAGGGCTCATGCCGCCTCGCGCAGCTCGGCTACGAAGGCCAGCGCATCGTCCGGGCCGCGTGCGGCCGTGGCCAGGAGGCGCGGCGCCAGCGCGGAGGGCGGCAGCGGCAGGCCCAGGGCCGCCTCGGCGAAGGGGCCCAGCCCGTCCGTGTGGATGACCAGGCGATCGCCGGGCCGAAGATCGAAGCAGCGGGCGATCAGCCGCGGCATGCGGTGGCCGACCACGCCGGCCTGCTTCATCAGGCGGCCGGAGCCCTGGGACCGGCGCGCACCGGCCCGCCCCAGCCAGCCGGTGATGTCGCCGACGGCCGCCCAGTGCAGCTTCCCGGCCGTGGGATCGAGGATGGCGATCGCCAGCGCCGCGCCGCGGCCCTCGCGCGCCGCGGCATGGGCACGGGCGAAGAGCATGGCGAGATCGCCGCCGGCACCGCTCACGGCCTCGAGGCAGGTCTCCGCCGCCTGCGCCGCGGGGGCGCTGCGGCCGGCACCATCGGCCACCGCCACGAGCCAGCCCTCGCCCAGCGGCTCGACGAGGCAGAGGTCGCCGCAGAAGCGGTTGCCGCGGGCAGCGGTGTGGAGGGCCGACCAGTCGAGCTGGAGCGCCTGGGTCGTGGTCATGGGGCGACCCTCTTGGCGATCCTGACCCACACGCCCTGGCCGGGCTTCGAGCGGATCTCGAACTCGTCGGAGATGCGGCGGGTACCCGGAAGGCCGAGGCCCAGCCCGTTGCCGGTCGAGTAGCCGTCCTGCAGGGCCAGCGTCAGATCGGCGATGCCGGGGCCCTCGTCGACCGCGATCACCTCCACCCCGCGCGCCGGCGGGAGCAGGGCGCCGAGCTGCATCCGGCCCTCGCCGGCGTAGCTCAGGATGTTGCGCGCGAGCTCGGAGATGGCGGCGGCGAGCAGCGCCTGGTCGGTGCGCGACAGGCCGACCTCCTGGCCGACGTCGCGCCCGACGCGGCGGACGAAGACCAGGTCGGCCTCGGTGGCGATCCGGCAGACGCGCCGCCCGCAGGCCGGCGTGCCCTGGGCCATGGTCATCCGGCCGCCTCCGGCACGCCGGCGTCGGTCAGCGCCTGCTCGAGGTCGACGGCCGTGCGCACGCCCGGCAAAGAGAGGCCGACCAGCACCATGGCCATCGCCACCTCGGGCCGGATGCCGACCACGTAGACCAGGGCCCCGCGCAGCCGGGCGGCCTCGGTGAGCTCGCCCAGGAGCTTGGTGGCGAAGCTGTCCAGAACGTCGACCGCGGTCACGTCCAGGATCACCGCCCGCGACCGGTCACGGCCGATCCGGTCCAGCAGATCCCGGCGCAGGCGGGCGAGCTCGCGGTCGGTCAGCGTCGAGGGCAGCGTGGCGAGCAGGATGTCGCGCTGCCGGAGGATGGAGATGCCGGGCATGGCATCAGCCGACGGCGCGGGCGAGCATGGCCTCGGCAAGCTCGAGCCCGCTGCGCAGGTCGCAGCGGGTGGTGAGCTCGCGGCTGTCGAGGCCGATGCGGACCAGCGCCTCGGCGACCTGGGCCGAGATGCCGGTGATGATCGAGGAGGCGCCCATCAGCCGGGCCGCCAGCACGGTATGGGTGAGGTGGTTGGCGACCGCCGTGTCGACGACCGCGACCCCGGTGACGTCGAGGACGACGATCCGGGCCCTCTCCTCCTTGATCGCCTGGAGGAGCTGCTCGGTCAGGGCCTGGGCGCGGTAGCTGTCGAGCATGCCCACGACCGGGATCAGGAGGAGGCCCTCCCGAAGCTGCAGGACCGGCGTGGGAAGCTCGCTCATCTCCTTCTGGCGCAGGGCCGTGGTGGCCTCGCGCGCCATGATGAAGCTGTCCAGGGTGAGCGCCATGTCGAGATGGGCCACCTTGAGCAGCGACAGGAAGAGGCCGAACGCCTCGGCCGGCTGCTCGCCGGAGCGCTCGAGCAGCTGGGTCGCCACTGCCTCCAGGTAGAAGTCGAAGGCGCCCAGGTACCAGTCGGGGCCGAGGCCCACCCGCTCGTTGGCCTCGCCCACCTCGACGCGGTCGGCCAGATAGGCCTGGTCGACCACGCCGCGCATCAGCCGCTCGAAGTAGCGGCGATGGTTGGCCTTCTCCTGCTCGATCGCGGCATCCGACGGGAACAGCGAGCGCATCCCGTCGAACGTCAGCGTGTGCTCGTAGAAGGCGTCGACGACCGGCCCCACCATCTCCCCGGAGAGCTCGGCCAGCCTGCGGACCCGGGCCAGATCGTCCTCGCCGATCAAGCACCAGCGCAGACGCTCGGCGATGCTCAGCTTCGGCAGGCTCGGCGGGTAGCTGCCCTGCCCGGGATCACGCTCGACAGGCATATCACGGTTCCTTGACCGGACGGTAAGTAGACCATCCTATATATCAAGGAACATTTTCCTGCAAGAATCCGTTGCCAGCCGCGTCGCCAGCGCGCGGAAGCTCCGTCAGGCAGCCGCCTTCAATGCCTGGTCGAGATCGGCGATGATGTCGTCCACCGTCTCCAGCCCGATCGACAGCCGGACCACATCAGGGCCGGCGCCGGCGGCCACCTGCTGCTCGGGCGTGAGCTGGCGGTGGGTGGTGGAGGCCGGATGGATGATCAGCGAGCGGGTGTCGCCGATATTGGCCACGTGCGAGATCAGGTTGCAGCCGTCGACCAGCTTCACCCCCATCTCGTAGCCGCCCTTCACACCGATCGTGAACACCGAGCCCAGGCCATTCGGGCAGTATTTCTCGACCAAGGGGGTCCTGTTCTGCGGCAGGCGGGCGTAGCTCACCCAGGCCACCTGCGCGTGGTCCGCGAGCCAGGCCGCCACCTTGTCGGCGTTGGCGACATGGCGTTCCATCCGGAGAGGGAGCGTCTCCACGCCCTGCAGGATCAGGAACGCGTTGAAGGGCGAGAGGCAGGGGCCCATGTCGCGGAGCCCGATCGCCTTGTTGCGCACGGTGAGCGCGAAGTTGCCGAAGGTCTCGTGGAAGCGGAGCCCGTGATAGGCCTCGCAGGGCTCGGAGAGGTGCGGGAACTTGCCGTTGCTCCAGTCGAAGCGGCCGCCCTCGACGATCACGCCGCCGATCGAGTTGCCCTGGCCGCCCATGTACTTGGTGAGCGAGTGGACGACGATGTCCGCACCCCAGCGCAAAGGCTGGCACAGGACCGGGGTGGGCAGCGTGTTGTCGACCACGAGCGGGATGCCGGCCTGGTGCGCTATGGCGGCGATGGCCTCGAGGTCGGCCACGATCCCGTCCGGGTTGGAAGCGCTCTCGACGAAGAGCGCCTTGGTCCGCGCCGTGATGGCACGCTCGAAGTTCTTGGGATCGCGCGGGTCGACATAGTCGACGTGCCAGTCGAACTGCGGGAAGGTCTGCCGCATCTGGCTGATCGAGCCGCCATAGAGCTTCGAGGACGAGACCAGATGGTCGCCCGGGCTCATCAGGTTGAGGAAGGTGAGGAACTGGGCGCTGTGGCCGGACGCCGTGCAGCAGGCGGCGGTCCCGCCCTCCAGGGCGGCGACCCGCTCCTCGAGCACCGAGACCGTCGGGTTGGTGAGCCGGCTGTAGATGTTGCCGAACTTCTGCAGGTTGAAGAGGGCCGCCGCGTGGTCGACGTCGTCGAAGACGTAGGAGGTGGTCTGGTAGATCGGCACGGCACGCGCGCCCGTGGTCGGGTCGGGGGAGGCGCCGGCATGGATCGCCAGGGTCTCGAATTCCGTACTTGCGGTCGCTCATCGGTCGCTCTCGTTGCAGCCACGCCCGCAGGCCCGATCCGGGGCGCCATTGGGCGCCGTGGCTACACCGAGGCGGACCCGGCAGTCCAGTAGGGCGGCGGCACGCGCAGGGCTGTTCAGTTCTGTGACTTGGGCAAGCCATAAGTGAGCAGGCGATCGAGGCTCAGGGCGTTGGTGTAGAGAGCCTCGCTGACGTTGCCGACACCATTGGCGCGCAGGATGTTGAGCGCGAACGAGCGCAGCCGGGCGACGATGCCGGGCTTGCGCCGGATGCGGCTGGCGTCCTCGCCGAGCGTGCGGTCGCGGACGTGGTGGTTGCGGTTCTCGATGCCCCAATGGCCGCGCACGGCAGCGGCCCAAGCTTGGGCGTCGAGCGGAATTTGGCAGGCGTAGTAGGCGACCTCGCGCCGTTGCCGCCACAGGCCGGTGCGGGTATCCCGGCACAGGCTGCGGCGGGTGATGCGCGCGACGCAGGCGATGAAGGGCCGCCAGTCGGGGTCGAGGCAATCGTCAACGGTGAAGACCTCGACCCGGCGATGCTCCTCGCGACCATGGGCGTGACGGTCGACGGTGTCGAGGTGATCGATCGCGGGCTGGGCTTCGCCCAAGGCGACCAAAGCGTCATGCAGGCGCGGCTGGTTGTCCTTGACGCGCACCAGGAGCGCGTTGCCGGTCGCGGCCGCGGCGGCGAAGGTTTTTTTGGCAGTGCAGGGCGTCGGCCGTGAACAGGACGCCGTGCAGGCCCAGCTGCTCGATCAGCGCCTGGGCCGCCGCGACCTCGTCGCCCTCGGCGATCTCCTGATGGGCCAGGATGAGCGCCGCCTCGCTGGCGAACGCGCTGAGCACCTGGGTGGCGGCTTGATCGTCCAGGTGGTCGAAGCTGCCCCGCAGCGTCTTGCCGTCCAGCGCGATGACCCGCCGCCCCGGTGCGGTGCTGACGTCACCAAGATGCTGGGCGTGGCGGCGGAAGGCGGCCTCGATCGCGGCCGGGTCGAGCGCGTGCAAGAGGGCACGCAGCGTGTTGACCGCTGGGGCGCGGCGGAAGCGGGCGCCGAAGGTCACGTTCAGCCGCTCGCGATGCACGCCGATGAACAGGCGGATGCGGCGGTAGGAGGTGGCGCCGGCCAGGACGGCCAGCACTGTAAACAGCAGCAAGGGGGCAAGGCCGTAACGCTGTCCTTGGCGGCGGCGCGGATCGGGGATCTGTTCCAGGGCGGCGAGCAGGCCGGCGAACGGCACCATGGCGGCCTCCGGTGCGAGGGCTTTGGCCCTCAACGGCCCAGCCGCGCCGACGGTCTCGCGGCCGCAAACCTCGCCCTCACAGGCCGCTCATGCCCAGAACCGAACAGCCCTGGGCCTGGTGGTACAATCTGCAAAGGCATACCGGGCACAAACAGGCTATCAGTAGAGAAAGAAGCACTCTCGCGAGCTGGCTCTGTATAGATGTGAATGATAAGTGCGATAAGGTTAAACCTGAGTAGCCTGGAGAAGCAGCAACTTTGCTCTATCTGCTCAGCGGGTTAGATTTCGCTGGGAGGTGGGTATGGCGGGAAAGCTGGCGTCGCAGGTGCGGGGCTTGAGCGAGGCGCAGTTCGGCGAGGCTTACGGGACCGAGGAGCAGTGCCGGGCGGTGGTGGAGAAGCTGCGCTGGCCGGCTGGCTTCGTCTGCCCGGTCTGCGGTGGCTGTGAGGGCACGCGATTGAGCACGCGGCCGAAGATCCAGTGCCGGGCCTGCCGGCACCAAGTCTCGCTCACCGCGGCACCATCTTCCACGCCACCAAGCTGCCGCTGACCAGCTGGTTCCTGGCGATGTGGCTGATCACGACCGCGAAGAACGGGATCAGCTCGGTAGAGCTCGGGCGCCGGCTCGGGATCAAGCAGACCAACGCCTGGGCCATGAAGCAGAAGATCATGGCGGTGATGGCGGGGCGCGAGGACAAGAAAGCGCCTGGATGGCCGGGTCGAGATGGATGACGTCTATCTGGGCGGGCATAGGCCGGGGAAGCGGGGCCGTGGTGCCGCCGGCAAGCAGCCCTTCGTGGCGGCAGTATCGACCAGTGATGACCGCCGCCCACGCAAGATCAAGCTCCTGCCGGTCAAGGGCTTCCGCAAGAAGGAGGTCAAGAAGCTTGTGGCCAAGCACCTGGCTTCGACCAGCCGGCTCGTGACCGATGGGCTGCGCTGCTGGACCGCGCGGCCGAGGCCGGGCTGGAGCACACCGTGATCGTAACCGGCAGCGGCAAACGGGCCGCCCAATGGTCACCGTTCAAGTGGGTCAATACCACTCTGGGCAAGTCAAGGCCGCGATCACCGGCACGTACCGTCACGTCAGCCCCGAGCATGCCGGCCGTTATCTCGCCAGCGTGCCTGGCGCTGCAACCGAGCCTTCCGAGCTCACGAGCCTGATCCCGCGCCTAGTCCACAGCGCCGTCAGGACCGCCCCGCTGCCTTACCACCAGCTCGTCACCAGCTGACGATGCTGGCTACTTCAGGTCTCACTGATGCGGTGTCGATGAAGTGAATGGATGATGCTATCTGATCGGTCCCTGGCATTGCGAAACATCATGAAGATTGCAAGAGCAATAATTAAAAACATTCCGCTTGCTCTTGCAGTCCGGTGAGATGCAACTTGAGAAGCTTCGCCCGGCGCACGGTCGGGCAAGCTCACAGGGCCGTTGGAGCTCTGGAATAAATTCAGGTTCGCCGCGGGCCAGTTGTGAGCAGGTGGTCGGCCGGCGAACGGGACAGCACCACCATGTCGGCCAAAGACCTACGTTTCTCCACCGAGGCACGCGATCGGATGCTCAAGGGCGTAGGCCTGATCGCGGATGCGGTCCGGGTGACGCTCGGGCCCAAGGGGCGCAACGTGCTCCTGGACAAGAGCTTCGGCGCGCCCCGGGTGACCAAGGACGGGGTAACGGTGGCCAAGGAGATCGAGGCCTCCAACCGCATGGAGAATCTCGGCGTCCAGCTCATCAAGGAGGTCGCGAACAGGGCCAAGGATGACGCGGGCGACGGTACGACCACGGCCACCGTGCTGGCCTCGGCGATCGCCTCCGAGGGTGCGAAGGCGGTCGTGGCCGGCATGAACCCGATGGACCTGAAGCGCGGGATCGACCTGGCGACGGCGGCGGTCGTGAGCGAGCTCAAGCGGTGCTCCAGGCCGGTGACGACCTCCGAGGAGATAGCGCAGGTCGGCACGGTCTCGGCCAACGGCGACGAGCAGATCGGCCGCATGCTGGCGGCCGCGATGGACAAGGTCGGCCGTGACGGTGCGATCACGATCGAGGAGGCCAACGGCTTCGAGACCGAGCTCGACATCGTCGAAGGCATGCAGTTCGACCGCGGCTACATCTCGCCCTACTTCGTCACCGATGCCGAGAAGATGAGGTGCACCCTCGAGGAGCCCTATATTCTCGTCTTCGAGAAGAGGCTCTCCAGCATCCAGACGTCTGCTCCCGGTCCTGGAATCGGTCGTCCAGAGCGGCAAGCCGCTGCTGGTGATCGCCGAGGACGTCGAGGGCGAGGCCCTGGCCACCCTCGTGGTCAACAAGCTGCGCGGCGGCCTCAAGGTCGGCGGCCGTGAAGGCGCCGGGCTTCGGCGACCGCCGCAAGGCCATGCTCGAGGACATCGCGATCCTCACCGCGGGCCAGGTGATCTCCGAGGACCTGGGGATCAAGCTCGAGAACGTGACGCTCGACATGCTGGGCCGGGCCAAGCGGGTGGTGATCGAGAAGGAGAACACCACGGTCGTCGACGGCTCGGGCTCGAAGGAGGAGATCCAGGGCCGGATCGGCCAGATCAAGGCGCAGATCGAGGAGACCACCTCGGACTACGACCGCGAGAAGCTGCAGGAGCGGCTGGCGAAGCTGGCCGGCGGCGTGGCGGTGATCCGGGTCGGCGGCGCCACCGAGGTCGAGGTCAAGGAGCGCAAGGATCGCGTCGATGACGCGATGAACGCGACCCGGGCCGCGGTCGAGGAGGGCATCGTCCCGGGCGGCGGCGTGGCGCTGCTCTATGCCGGCCGGGCGATCACCGGCATGAACTCGGCCGAGAACTCGGACCAGCGCCATGGCTTCGAGATCGTCCGCAAGGCCCTCGAGGCGCCCTTGCGCCAGATCGCCGAGAACGCGGGTGCCGAGGGCTCGATCGTGATCGGCCGGCTGCTCGAGAGCAACGACCCGGACTGGGGCTTCAATGCCCAGACCGGCGAGTATGTCGATCTGGTCGCCGCCGGCATCGTCGATCCGGTGAAGGTCGTGCGCAGCGCGCTCCAGGCCGGGGCATCGGTGGGTGGGCTGCTGATCACCACCGAGGTGCTGATCGCCGGGAAGAGCCAGGGCATCGCTGTGCGGACCAGCGACTACGAGGATTTATCCGAGGCAGCCTGAGCCCGGCGAGGTCGGCCCGCATCGTCCCGGCAGGTCCGGGCTTCCTGAAGCATCACAACAGCGACGGAGAGGCATCATGAGCACGCAGCAAAGCATGGGGCAGCGCTGGGAAGCCGCCCGCCCGACCAAGACCCTGACCTTCTGGTCGTGCGTGGCGTGCGTAGCGGCGACGATGGTCGTCGGCTTCACCTGGGGCGGCTGGACCACCGGCGGCACGGCGCAGGCCATGGCCAAGGAGGCGGCGACCGGGGCCCGCCAGGAGCTTGCGGCGGCGGTCTGCGTGGATCGCTTCACGACCGGAAGCGATGCCACGGCGCAGCTCGCCACGCTCAAGGGCATGGGCAACAGCTGGGACCGCGGCACGTTCGTGGAGAAGGGCGGCTGGGCGGTCATGCCCGGCCCCAAGGCAGCCGAGGCCGCCAGCAAGGTGGCGCGGCTGTGCGCCGATCAGCTGGCCCTGTCGCCAGCAGGACCCACGGCATCGGCACAATAGGCCCCGAAGGCGAGATGGGCGGCGTGCGCGGCGATGGCAGCCGTGCGCGCCGGAACTCCGGAGGAGCGGCATGGTCCAGCAGCGTACCAGCAGCCGGCCGGTGACGTTCCTTCGGCCGTTCACGCTGCGCGGCGTCGACGGGGTTCAGCCACCCGGGACCTACACGGTCGAGACCGAGGAGGAGCTGATCGAGGGCCTGTCCTTCCCCGCCTATCGGCGCAAGGCCACCGTCATGCTCCTGCCCGCCTTGGAGTCCGCCAGAACCGGCTCGCGCCAGATCGCCACGATCGACCCGCTGGAGCTGCAGGCGGCACAGGCCCGCGACAGGACCGACGGCTAGAGCCGCCGGCAGGTCCGACGCCTGGGCCGTGTCGCCAGAGCGGGTGCCCTCGGCCGCCGCCGTCCGCTTCCGCCTTCAACCGTCGATACCCATCCACGCCAGCAAGGACCGTAGGTCCGGCACTTCCAGGTCCGGGGCCTCGGTGAGCAGCCGCGCGGAGCGGCCGTGCCGGCGCACCCAGACCGTGGCGCAGCCGAGCCGTCGCGCCGGCGGGACCTCCGAGGCGCCCTCCGCGACGTGCGCGATCGTGTCCGGTGCCACCCCGAGGCGGCGGATCGCCTCCTCGAAGATCGGGGAGGATGGCTTGTAGGAGCCGACCTGCTCGGCGGTCACGACGTGATCGAAGTCCACGCCGAGCCGCTGGGCGGTCGCGGCGAACAGGTCGTCGTCGATGTTCGAGACGACCGCGAGCCGGTAGCGGCCCTTGAGCGCGCGCAGCACCCCGACCGTATCAGGGAAGGGCTTCCAGGTCGGGAGCGACCACGCCAGCAGGTCCCGCTCCGCGACCCCGACCGGGAAGCCGAAGCGCCGCCCGAAGCCCTCGACCACGCCGGCGAGCACCGCCCTGTAGGGCCGGTAGGGTGGCTCGCAGAGTTCCGCGTCGATGTCCTGGAAGGCCTGGATGATCTCGTCGTCGGAGAGCGTGACCCCGTGCCTGGCCAGCAAGGGGCGCAGGGCCTCGATCGCTCCCGCCTCCCAGTCGATCAGGGTGCCGTAGCAGTCGAAGGTGAGGGCGGTCACACGGGCGAGATCGGGGAATGTCACGCCGAACGGCCTCGCAGGAAGCCTATCGTCACCCCGCCTCCATACCATACGGCTGACTTGGGGCTACCCGGCCTGATCCCATCCGGGCGAGGTGACGATCAGGACCATGCTGAGCGAGGCGATGTGGGGCCGCCTCGCGCCCCTGCTGCCGCCCTCGCCTCCATCGTGCTCTGGTTACGCACGTTTGGCGACACGGCCTAGCACTACCTGCCACGTTCTGCCGAGTTGAGCGTTTTCTGGCGAGATCCGCTAACGGCGGATGAGCGCCATGGAGGAGAGGTTGGCGGAAGGCTGGGGGGCGGAGCTGGAACGCTGGGTCGCGCCGTTCCGGGCGCGGCTGCGGAGCGAGGCGCAGCGTCACTGGGCACCCTGCTACCTGGAGAGCTTGATCCTGCCGGGTGAACGTAAGAGCGCCGAGCCGATGGCGACACGCGTGGCACCTGCCGACACCCAGCAGCTGCAGGACTGCGGCCCGACCTCGCGCTGGCCGACCGCGCGGCCGGAGGAGGAGCTGGTCAAGACTGCGGACCGGCTCGAGGGCTGACGCGACGCCGTGCTGGTCGATGGGCGACCCGGCGCTGGTGAAGCAGGGCCGGCACTCGATAGGCGAGAAGCGGCAGTACTGCGGCCAGCTTGGCAATCGGGCAAACTGCGAGGCGCTGGTCTCGCTGACGCTGGCCAGGGCCGAGGTGCCGGTCTGTGTTGGCCTGCGCCTCTTCCTGCCCGAGGACTGGTGCACCGATGCCGGGCGGTGCACGGCCGCGGGCGTGCTCGAGGCGATCGGCCTCCGTCGGAAGTGGCAGATCGCGCTCGACGAGATCGACCGCGTGCTGGCGTCAGGCGCACGCTTCGGGAGCGTGCTGGCCGAGGCCGAATATGGCAAGGCGGCCTTGTTCCGCGGCGGGTGGCGAACGGCAGATCGCTGTTGTGGTCGGCATCATGCCGACGCAGAAGGTCTACCCCGCCGACGTGAAGCTCGCTGTTCCTGAGCGCAAGGCAACCGGCCGCCCGCGCAGGCACCCCATACCTTCGGCTGCAAGCGTGAGCGTCACCGAGCTGATCGAAGCCCAGCCGGAAACGTTGCGCTCGATCACTTGGCGCACCGGGATCAAGGGGCCGCTCAAGGCCGCGTTCGCAGCACGCCGGGTCCGCGTGGCCGATGGGCCAGTTGCTACAGGCGGCTAGCACCTTCCGGCGAGGAGGTGCGGCTAGATCGGCGAGCACCGCGCGACCGGCGAGCGCAGGTGCTACCTGTGCAATCTCCAGCCGATGCCTCGCTCGAGAGCTGGCCGCGCTGATCACGGCGCGGTAGACGTGCGAGCTGATGGACGAGCTGATGACGGACGAGTCGGGGTGGATCACGTCGAGGGTCGGGGCGGGCGCGGCCTGCATCACCATGTCTCCTGCGAGCTCGTCTTCGCCTCCTCCAGACGTGGCCGGGCGCGAGAAGCGCTCCTACCCGGCCCGAGCTCGGGCCGCCCCGAGCCCGCGCCTGCGCGCTATCCGGCGGAGAGGCGTGGACGCTCTGAACCGCGTCCTCCTGGATGCCCGGGCTGCCGGCAGCGCTTCGACAACGACCTCCGGCTTTGATCGTGGCAGGGTTGTGTTACTCACTCCGCTCGAGGCTGAGCCCTGCCCTATGACCCGGGCTCGCTGAGACTTCACAAGCCGCCGGTCCCGCTCCACAACTGCCGCAGCACCGCGAGGCGACGGACAGGGGATCGGATGGCGACGGGCTCCGCAGCACCAGGCATCTCCACGACCGCCCGAAGCACCTCCTCGCGGTGACCCGTCCGCTGCCGAGGGCGGTGAGGCTCTACGTCCGCTACGTCGATGCGGTGAGCCATGCCGTCGGCCGGGTGGTGATGTACCTGATCGTGGTGATGATCGGGCTGCTCCTCTACACGGCCCTGGCCCGCACCCTGTTCCAGATGCCGCTCGCCTGGGGCGTGGAGATGGCCCAGTTCCTGCTGGCCGCCTACTACCTGCTGGGCGGCGGCTACTCGATGCAGCTCGACGCGCATGTGCGGATGGACCTGCTCTACTCGCGCTGGACCCCGCGCCGGCAGGCCTTCACCGACTCGCTGACCGCCTTCTGCCTCGTCGGCTACCTCACCGTGCTGCTGATCGGCGGCATCTCGAGCACGAAGTACGCGATCGATTACGGGCAGAAGAACTATTCGGCCTGGGCGCCGCCCCTGGCGCCGATCAAGGTGATCATGACGGCCGGCGTCCTGCTCATGCTGCTGCAGGCGGTCTCGATCTTCTTCAAGGACCTGGCACGCGTGCGCGGCGAGAACCTGGCATGAGCTACGAGCTCATCGCCGGCATCATGTTCTCCGGCATGATGCTGATGCTGCTGACGGGGCAGCGCGTCTTCGGGGCGATCGGGTTCGTGGGTGCGGCCGCCGCCGTCCTGCTCTGGGGCGACGGCGGCGTGGAGATGCCGTTCAACGCCGCCTTCACCGTGCTCAACTGGTACCCGCTGCTGACCCTGCCCGTCTTCGTCTACATGGGCTACATGCTGTCGGAGTCGGGCATCGCCGACGACCTCTACCGCATGTTCCATGTCTGGTCGGGCGGCCTGAACGGCGGGCTCGCGATCGGCACCATCGGCCTCATGGTCATCATCTCGGCCATGAACGGGCTCAGCGTCGCCGGCATGGCGATCGGCGCCACCATCGCCCTGCCTGAGATGCTCCGGCGCGGCTACGACAAGCTCATGGTCTCGGGCGTGATCCAGGCCGGCAGCTCGCTGGGCATCCTGATCCCGCCCAGCGTGGTGCTCGTCCTCTACGGGATGATCGCCCGTGCCCCCATCGGCCATCTCTGGCTGGCCGGCGTGCTGCCCGGCCTGCTGTTGGCCGGCGCTGTTCATCGCCTACATCGCCATCCGCTGCCGGCTGCAGCCGCACCTCGGCCCGGCCATGCCCGAGGCCGAGCGCAATGTGGGCTGGGCCGAGAAGTTCCGGCTGCTCAGCGCCGGCATCCTGCCGCTCATCATCTTCGTCACCATGATGGGCCTGTTCATCACCGGCACCACGAGCCTGGTCGAGAGCTCGGCCGTCGGTGCAGTGGCCGCCACCCTCGCTGCCCTGGTCAGGGGCCGCCTCACCTTCGCGGTGATGGAAGCCACCATCCGGCAGACGCTCGCCATCAGCTGCATGTTCCTGTGGATCATCCTGGCGGCCTTGTGCTTCGGCGCCGTGTTCGACGGCCTGGGTGCCGTGCGCTCGATCGAGCGGCTGTTCCTGGACGAGCTGGGCCTCCGGCCCTGGCAGGTGCTGGTGCTCATGCAGCTCTGCTACATCGTGATGGGGATGTTCCTCGACGACACCGCGATGCTGGTGATCGTGGCCCCGCTCTTCATCCCGCTGGTGAAGGCGCTGGGCTTCGACCTCGTCTGGTACGGTGTCCTCTACACCATCACCTGCCAGATCGCGTACCTGACCCCGCCCTTCGGCTACAACCTGTTCCTGATGCGGGCGATGGCGCCCAAGGACTACACGCTGGCCGACATCTACCGCTCGGTGGTGCCGTTCGTGGGCCTGATGATCGTCGGCCTGGCGATCGTCACCGCGTTCCCGCAGATAGCACTCTGGCTGCCGCAGCAGGTCTACGGCCGATGACCGTCTGACATCCACCGTCAACAGGGGAAGGGGAGAGAGCGATGACGAGCAAGCGCGGGTTCCTGGCCGGTGCCGGGATCGCGGCCGCCGGTGCGGCCACGCTGGCCGCACCCAACGTGGTGCGCGCCCAGTCGCCGATCCGCTGGCGGCTGCAGACCTATGCCGGGCCGGCCCTGGCCGAGCACGTGATCAAGCCCTCGATCGACGCCTTCAACAAGGCCGCCAACGGCGAGATGCAGATCGAGCTCTACACCTCCGACCAGCTGGTCCCCCAGGGCGAGCTGTTCCGGGCGGTGCAGCGCGGCACGCTCGACGCCGCCCAGAGCGACGACGATTCGATCGCCTCGCCGGCCGACGTCGCGATCTTCGCCGCCTATTTCCCCTTCGCCTCGCGCTACTCGCTCGACGTGCCCACGCTCTGGCACTGGTACGGGCTGAACGAGATCTGGAAGGAATCCTACCAGCAGATCGAGGGGGTTACCTGGCTCAGCACGGGCTCCTGGGACCCCTGCAACGTCGCCAGCACCAAGCCCATCCGCAGCCTCGCCGATCTCAAGGGCCTGCGCCTCTACACCTTCCCGACCGGCGGCCAGTTCCTGAGCCGGTTCGGCGTGGTCCCGGTGACGCTGCCCTACGCGGACGTGCAGGTGGCGATGCAGACCGGCGAGCTCGACGGGGTCTGCTGGTCCGGCACCACCGAGGTCCACACCGTGGGCTGGGCCGACGTGACCAAGTACTACCTCACCAACAACGTCTCGGGCGCCTGGGCCGGCTCCTACTTCGCCAACACGGAGAAGTGGAACGCGGTCCCGGAGCACCTCAAGACGCTGTTCCAGCTGTGCATGGACAGCTCCCACTACTACCGGCAGCACTGGTACTGGTGGGGCGAGGCGCACTACCGGACCGAGGGCAAGCTGGAGCTGACCACCATCCCGCAGGAGGAGTGGAAGCAGGTCGAGGAAGAGGCGCTCAAGTTCTGGGACGAGATCGCCCAGCGCAGCGAGCGTGCGGCCAAGATCGTGGCCATCCTCAAGGCCTACCGCGCCAAGATGGAGAAGGCGGGGCCGCCCTACCGCTACACCTGATCCATCTCACCCGTCGCTCGTGATGGCACGCGAGGCCGCCGCCTGCTCTTCCAGCCAGGCCAGGAAGGTGCGGACGCGCGGGTGGCGCTCGTGGCCCTCGCGGGTGACGACGTAGTAGGCGAAGTCGGCCGGGCGGGCCTGGGGGAGCGGGCGCACCAGGCGCCCGGCCAGCAGCTCGTCGGCGACCAGGGCGCTCCGGCCGAGTGCCACCCCCATGCCGCGGACGGCGGCCTCGACCAGCATCGTGCCGTCGGTGAAGCCGGGACCGCGCACGGCCTCCATCCCGCCGATCCCGGCCTCGCGCAGCCAGGTCGACCAGTCGAGCGAAGGCTCGTCGCTCGCCCGCTCGTGCAGCAGCGTGTGATGGCGCAGATCCTCGAGCCGGCGCAGCGGCTTGGGGCCGTGGATCAGGCTCGGCGCGCAGACGGGGAAGACCTCCTCGGTGAGGACGAGGCGGCAATGCAGGCCCGGATAGAAGCCCTTGCCGTAGCGCAGGCCCACGTCCACCGGATCGCGCGCGAAATCGACGTTCCGCACCTCCGCCCGCACGGTGAGCTCGATGTCCGGGTAGGCCGCGACGAAGCCCGGCAGGCGCGGGGTGAGCCAGCGATGGGCGAAGGACGGCAGCGACGAGATGACGAGCGGCCCCGCCACCGAGCCGCCGCGCATGTCCTCCACGGCCCGGGCGAGATGGCCGAAGGCCTTGCCGAGCTCGGGCATGCCGCCGCGCCCGGCCTCGGTCAGGGTGAGGCCCCGCGGCAGCCGGTTGAACAGGCTGACGCCGAGATCGGCTTCCAGGAGCCGGATCTGCTGGCTGACCGCGGCCGGTGTCACCGCGAGCTCGTCGGCGGCCCTGGCGAAGCTGCCGTGGCGCGCTGCCGATTCGAAGGCACGGAGCGCGTTCAGCGGCGGGAGGCGATGCGCCATGAGGCTAAGCCCAGCTAGGTCACTGGGCCAGATCTTATCGTTTGAGAGCCAGCACCGCTATGCCTACCTTCCGTCCTGTAGCAAACAACTCAGCGACGGAGTCACCCCGATGATCGCTCTCCATCGCCACACCGACCTCATCCCTTCCAGCCGCACCCTGCCCGTCTGGCAGGCGCTGAACGCCGCCGTCGGCCAGCTCGCGGTCTGGATCGAGCGCCACCGCCAGCGCCGCGAGCTCCTGGCCCTCAGCGAGCATATGCTGAAGGACCTCGGGATCAGCCGCGCCGACGCCCACGACGAGAGCAGCAAGCGCTTCTGGCAGGACTGACGGCTCAGCTGCCGGCTGCACCATGGATGTCGTCGAAGAAGTAGTCGCGCCAGGACTTCGGGCTTCGTCTTCAGGCGGCCCACCCGGTACATGAAGTCCGCCATCTTGTGCGTGTTGAGCGGGGCGAAGCTGTAGCGGATCGTCGGCGAGGCCAGGAGCTGGCGCAGCTCGGCCTCGCTGCCGAGGCCGGGCTCGCCCGCCAGCACGATCTGCAAGGCCTTCTCCCGGTCGGCCGCGATCAGCGCGTGGGCTTCGGCCAGCGCATTCAGCACGAAGCGGTTGACCTCGGGGTTGCGGTCGCGGAAGCGCCCGGTCGTGTAGAGGGCCGAGACCGTGGCCGGGCCGCCCAGGATCTGCTCCGAGCTGGTGAGCGCATGCACCTTCGGGTTTGCCAGCTCCTTGGTCTGGAAGGGCTCGTTCGAGAAGTGGCCGCTCACCCCGCTCACCCCGGCCAGCAGCGCCGGCACGGCCTCGCTGTGCGGCAGGGCGATGGTGAGCGCATCCAGCCGCTCGTGCTGGCCCTGCCCCCAGAGCTGCTCGGCCGCCATCTGCAGGAGCACGGCCTGCTGCGAGACCTTCACCGCCGGCACGGCGATCCGGTCGGCAGGCGTGAGGTCGCCCAGCGTCTTCACGGCCGGGTTGGTGGTGAGGAGCTGCAGCGTGGAGGCGTCGAGCCCGCCGATGGCCTTCACCCGCAGGGTCGTCTGCGTCTTGTCCCATAGCGTGAGCAGCGGGCCGATGCCGGCGCCCACATAATCCGCGTTGTTCGAGATCAGCGCATCGTTGGCGGCGGCACCGCCCAGGACACGCGTCCAGCGGACCTCGAGGTCCTTCACACCCGCGGCCTCCGCCTGCCGCTCCACCAGCCGCTCCTGCCGCATGATGATCGTGGGCAGGTAGCCGAGGCCGTACTGGTCGGCGATCGTGACCGTGCCGGTCTCGGCCGCCGCCGGCACCGCGGCAAAGGTGCCGCCGGCCAGCAGCAGGAACGGCAGGAGAAGGGCATGGCGCTTGCGCATCGGGTGCTCCGCAGGGTGATTGCTGACGCAATCCTGCAATTCTCTATCGAACATATCAAGATACCTTGTTTTCTCCGCCTCCGTCGCTCAGGATGCCCGGGTCCCATTCCGGGCCGGCGCCCTTCCGGCCGGCCACTCAACCCGTTGGGAGACCCGCAACGTGAGCTACGAGACCATCCAGGTGGCCCCGGTGACACCGCGGATCGGTGCCGAAGTGTCCGGCATCGATCTCGGCCGGCCCTTGGGCAACCAGCAGTTCAAGGAGCTGCACGACGCCCTGGTCGAGCACCAGGTCCTCTTCTTCCGCGACCAGACCCTCGACCTCGACCGGCAGAAGGCGCTGGGGCGGCAGTTCGGCGAGCTGCACATCCACCCCGCCTCGAACTCCCCCGAAGGCCATCCCGAGATCCTGCCGATCCACGCCGACGCCAACTCGAAGCGGATCGCAGGCGAGCGCTGGCACTCGGACGTGTCGTGCGATCCCGAGCCGCCGATGGGCAGCATCCTGCACCTGCACACGGTGCCCCCTTCGGGCGGCGACACCCTCTTCGCCAGCATGCACGCGGCCTACGAGGCGCTCTCGACGCGGATGAAGGCCTATCTCGAGGGCCTGACCGCCACCCATGACGGCGAGCACGTCTACCGGGGCCGCTACGCCGACCAGGGCATCGACGATACCGGCAAGGTCTATCCCAAGGCGGTCCACCCGCTGATCGCCCGCCATCCGGTGAGCGGCCGCAGGCTGCTGTTCGTCAATCCCACCTTCACCACCCGGATCAACGAGGTGCCGAAGGAGGAGAGCGACGCGGTCCTGCGCTTCCTCTACGAGCACAGCGCCAGGCCCGACTTCCAGGTCCGCTTTCGCTGGAAGGCGAACTCGGTGGCGTTCTGGGACAACCGCTCCGTCCAGCACATCGCCATGTGGGACTACTTCCCGCAAGTGCGCTCGGGCTTCCGGGTGACGATCAAGGGCGAGCGGCCGCACGCCTGAGGCTTTCCTCGTGCCTAACGGCCTTCGGCCTGCTTGAGGCTGGCCCGGCGGGATGGTGCTCAGCGCACCATCCCCCACCGCCGCACCGTCCGCCGCTCGATGGTGCGGAAGACCAGGTTCTCGACCACGAGCCCGATCAGCACCACGGCGGCGAGGCCGGCGAACACCTGGTCGGTCAGGAGCTGGTTGCGGGCCTCGAAGATGAACCAGCCCAAACCGCCCTGCCCTGAGCTCACCCCGAAGACGAGCTCGGCCGCGATCAGCGTCCGCCAGGCGAAGGCCCAGCCGATCTCGAGCCCGGCCAGGATCGCCGGCAGGGCAGCCGGGATCAGGATCGTCAGCACGTAGCGCGGGCCCTGCAAAGCGTAGTTGCGCCCGACCAGCCGCAGCGTCTCCGGCACGCTGGTGAAGCCCTGCAGCGCGTTGAGCGCCAGCGGCCACAGCACGGCATGGACCAGGACGAAGAGCAGGCTGGCCTCGCCGAGCCCGAACCACAGCATCGCCACCGGCAGGAGGGCGATCGCCGGCAGCGGGTTGAGCATGGCCGTGAGCAGGCCCAGGAAGTCACGCCCGAGGCGGAACGACACCGCCAGGGATGTGAGCACGAGGGCCAGCACCGCACCGATCGCATAGCCCTTGAGCAGCACCGCCAGCGATGTCCAGGCCTTGCCCAGGAGGCCATCGCCGATGCCCGCCACGAGGGCCCGCGCGGTCTCGACGAAGGTGGGCAGCAGCAGCGGGTTCGCCTGCCAGCGCGCCACCACCTCCCACAAGGCGGCCAAGAGGCCCAGCAGCACGAGCTTGCGGAACCAGCCGGCTTCCCACAGCCGCTCGGCCGGGCTCAGAGGCTGCTCGACCAGGAGCTCGTCCAGTGTCCTAGCCATGCCAGGGATGCCCCGCCGCCGGGCGCCCCAGGAGCGCATGCACCTGCCGCACCGCGGCCTGGAACTCGGGGTCCTCCGGCACGGCATCGTCGAGGCTGCCGGCCTCGACCTCGCCCACTACCCGCCCGGGATGCGGCGAGAGCACCACGACCCGGTTGCCCAGCAGCAGCGCCTCCTCGACCGAGTGGGTGACGAAGAGCAGCGTGCAGCGCACCGTCCGCCACAGCTCGAGCAGTTCCTGCTGCATCGTCCGCCGCGTCAGCGCGTCGAGGGCGGCGAAGGGCTCGTCCATCAGCAGCATGGCGGGCTCCATCGCCAGCGCCCGCGCGATCGCCGCGCGCTGCTTCATGCCCCCTGAGAGCATGTGCGGGTAGGCGTCGGCGAAGCCGGCGAGGCCCACCTTGTCCAGGTAGGCCATCGCCCGCACGTCCGCCTGCTCCTTCGACAGGCCCCGCGCCATCCGCAGCGGGAAGGCCACGTTCCGGCGCACGGCCTGCCAGGGCAGGAGCTGGTCGAACTCCTGGAAGACCACGATCCGGTCCGGACCGGGCCCCCGCACCCGCCGGCCGTCGAGGCTGATGCTGCCGGCCACCGGCTCCATGAAGCCCGCGATCGCCCGCAGCAGGCTCGACTTGCCGCAGCCGGACGGGCCCAGCAGCACCAGCCGGTCGCCGTGCCGGATCTCGAGGTCGATGCTCTCGGTGGCGGTGATCACCCGGTCCGGCGTGCGGTAGCGCAAGGTCACCCCGCGCGCCTCGAGCAGCACGTCGGCCGGCGGCGGCGCCGGCAGCGGCTCGGTAAGGCGGCGCGGTGCCAAGCGGGTCGGGGCTGAGACCGCCATGGGTCCTCCTGGGCGCAGATCGACGATTGCGCCCAAAAAGCCCCTATATCTCTATCAAGTCAATTATGAATGAGCGCTAGGGCGCCTGCGCCCGCGGCGTCGGCTGCTCGTCGGGAGCGGCGTTCTTCAGCAGGAGCAGGGCCTCGATGGCGCGGCTCTGGTAGTCGCTGAGGACCGGGGTCGAGGAGGGCCGCGGCGAGCGGCGCTGCCGCCGGGGCGGCTCCGGCTCGGGGGCTGGTTCCTCAACTGGAGGAGCCTCGTCCGCCGCCACCGCGGCGTGGACCGCCGCATGCTCCTGCTGCAGCTCGCCGCGCAGGCGGCTCTCCACCCGCTGCATCGTCCGCAGCTCGGGATCGTCGGACGGACGAGGCGCGCGCGGCGAGGGGCTGGGGGTGCGAGGAGCCGGTGCCGGCTGCGGCGGCGCGCTTGTTGGCGGCGATCACGCCGTCGGCCAGGGTCCGGGCCGGGTCCTTGCCCATGCGCTCCTGGAGCAGGATGAACATGGCCACCCGCACGTCGCCCAGCGCTGTGGCCTCCATCAGGAGGTGGCGGGCGAGCTGGGTGAGGATGCGGCGCTGCTCGTCCTCGGGCATGGCGTGCAGGGTGTTGTAGCCGTCGATGAGGGCCTTGAACTCGGGCTCGGCCACGAGGGTCTCGACGTCGGCCGGGACCATGCCCTCCAGCCGTGCCACCTGCTTGGGCGTGAGGCCCATGGAGAGCTTCTGGCCCATGCGGCGGTCGCGGGCCGTGACCCGGGCGAAGGGGCGGTTGAGGCCCTTGCGGGTGGCGTAGTGGGCGGTGGCGAGCATGGGGGAACGGGATAGCCGATCGGCTCGTTGGATGCAAGGTTTATGATCCTGATAACGTGATCAATTCATATAAGCGGTCCTAGCAGATGGGTGTTTCGTTCCGCTGGCAGGCCGAATTGCCTTAACAAGGCGGCGGCTTGCGGCTAAAGGAGACGCACAACCAGAAGCAAAAGTCTCGGGAGGCCAATCATGTACCTGTGGCGGTTCACGCCCGCAGCGCTCCGCCTGCTCGCGGGCTGCGCGTTGACGCTCGGTGTTTCGGGAGCCGCGATGGCTCAAGGCGAGCCCTCGGGCGATCCCGCGTTCCTGCCGGCCGGCGCCAAGCTGGAGAAGATCGTCGACGGCGAGAAGAACGACCTCATCTTCGCGGAAGGGCCGGTCGTCACCTGCGACGGGCTGGTGCTCTGGAGCGACATCACCTTCACCGCCGCCAAGCCCGGGCCGCACGGGGGCCTGCGCGCCGGCAACATCATGCGCTTCGACCCGAAGAGCGGCGAGGTCTCGGTCTTCCGCTCGCCCAGCGGGATGTCGAACGGCCTCCGCATCGACCGCGACTGCAACCTCTTGGCAGCCGAAGGGGCGGACTATGGCGGGCGGCGGATCACCCGCACTGACCTGAAGACCGGGCGGGCCGAGGTCGTGGCCGGGCTCTACCAGGGCCGGCCGTTCAACTCGCCCAACGACATCACCAGCGATTCCAAGGGCCGGATCTACTTCAGCGACCCGCGCTATCTGGGTCACGAGCCGATCGATCAGGGGACCATGGCGGTCTATCGGATCGACCCGGACGGCTCGGTGCACCAGATCGTGACCGACGCCGGCAAGCCCAACGGCGTGGCGGTCTCGCCGGACGAGCGGACGCTCTACGTGGTCAGCAACGATGACGGGCGCTTCGACGCGCTGCGTATGGGCACGGCACCCATCACCAAGGGGGCCATGGCCCTACTGCGCTACGACCTCGATGCCGACGGCAAGGCATCGAACCGGCAGGTGCTGGTCGACTATGCCCCCGAGGACGGGCCGGACGGGATGATCGTCGATGCGGACGGCGACTTGTGGGTGGCGGTGCGCAACGCCAAGCGGCCGGGGATCTATGCCTACACGCCCAAGGGCGAGGAGAAGGCGTACATCCCGACCACCATCCCGACCAACGTCCATTTCGGCCGGGGCGAGGACGCCAACCTGCTCTATATCACGGCCGACAGCAGCCTTTACCGGATCCGCACCAACAAGCGCGGCAATCACCTGCAGCAGCAGAAGTGACAAGGCCGCGGCCCAGCCTTCAGGGAGCGTGAGGATGACGCGGCTCAGCGAGCAGCAGGTCGAGCAGTTCCAGCGCGACGGGGTCCTGTTCCCGCTCGACGCCTACGAGCGCGGCGAGATCGAGGGCCTGCGCCGGAAGCTCGAGGCGCTGGCACAAGCCGAGGGCGGCAAGCTCTCGCGCGGCACCAACCAGAAGCCGCACATGCTGCTGCCCTGGCTTGCCGACATGATCCGCGAGCCGCGCATCCTCGACGCCGTTGAAGGTGTGCTGGGGCCCAATCTCCTGTGCTGGGCCTCGGGCTTCTTCTGGAAGCAGCCCCAGGACCCGGCCTACATCTCCTGGCACCAGGATTTCGACCTACTGGGGCCTGTCGCATCCCGACATCGTCACCGCCTGGGTGGCCTTCACGCCCAGCACGCCCGAGAGCGGCTGCATGCGGGTGGTGCCCGGCACGCACAAGCGGGACCAGGTGGCGCATCGGGACACGTTCGCGGCCGAGAACCTGCTCAGCCGGGGGCAGGAGATCGCGGTCGACGTGAACGAGGAGGATGCCGTCGACGTCGTCCTCCAGCCGGGCCAGATGTCGCTGCACCATGTGCGGCTGTTCCACGGCTCCGAGCCCAACCGCGCCGACCATCCGCGGATCGGCTACGCCATCCGCTACATCCCCACCTACATCCGCCAGACCGCGGGCGTGCGGGACAGCGCCACGCTGGTGCGCGGCAAGGACGAGTTCGGGAACTTCGACCCGGAGCCGACGCCACGCACCGACTTCGACCCCGAGTGCGTGGCCTTCCACGCCCAGATGTTGGATCGGGCAGCACAGATCCTCTATGCCGGTGCCGCCCAGGTGAAGACTTTCGAGGGGCCTGGCGCCCGCGCCATGTAGGGTGCCACCAAGAAGACAAGGACAGGGAGGGATGACCCCGATGATGCGCTTCATCGCGGCACTGCTGCTCGGCATCGCCGCGGCTGCCGGCACGGCCTCGGCCGCCGACTACTCGATCAAGCTGGCGCATTCGCTCTCCAGCACGGAGCCGGCGCACCTCGCGGCCGAGTTCTTCGCCAAGAACGTGGCCGAGCGCAGCGGCGGCCGGATCGACGTCCAGGTCTTCCCGGGCGAGCAGCTTGGCTCAGGGAAAGACGTGAACGCGATGATCCGCGGCGGGGCCAACGTGATGAACATCACCGACCCCGGCTATCTCTCCGACTTCGTGCCCGACATCGGCGTGCTCAACGGCCCCTATCTGCTCCGCAACGCCGACGAGTTCCGCAAGATCCTGGCCTCGGACTGGCTGAAGGAGATCGACGCGCAAGCTGCAGAAGGCGGGCTTCCGGGTCGTCTCCTACAACAACCTGTTCGGCCCCCGGCACATGATCGCCGACAAGCCGATCCGCACGCCGGCCGACATCCAGGGCGTCACGGTCCGCGTGCCGCCGAACCAGATGTGGCTCGAGACCTTCAAGGCGATGGGCGCGCGGCCCACCACCGTGCAGTGGTCGGAGGTCTACAGCGCCCTGCAGCAGGGCGTGGTGGCCGCGGCCGAGGCCCCTCTGGGCTCGCTCTACGGCTCGAAGCTGTTCGAGGTGAAGAAGACCCTCTCGCTCACCAGCCACTTCATCGCCTGGGTCAACTTCGTCGCCAGCGAGAGCTTCTTCCAGTCCCTGCCGCCGGACCTGCAGGCGATCCTGCTCGAGGAGGGCCAGAAGGCCGGTGACGAGATGACCCGGCTCACGCTGGAGAAGCAGGAGCAGTACCTGGCGCAGTTCAAGGAGGCGGGGATGACGATCGTCGAGGACGTCGACCTCGCCGCCTTCCAGAAGCAGACCGAGAGCGTCTACTCGGCCTTCCCGAACTGGACGCCGGGGCTGCACGAGCAGATCCAGGCCATCATCGCCAAGTAGCAGCGGTGCTCGACCACGCCCCGGCCGAGGGGCCGGAGCCGGCTCCCCTCGACATGGCCGAGGAGGTGCTGGCCTGCGCCGCCCTCGTCATCGTCGTGCTGGCCGTGGCCTGGGGGGTCCTCACCCGCTACGTCACCGCCCAGCCGGCACCCTGGGCCGGCGAGGTCTCGGGCATGGCCTTCGCCTGGCTCGTGTTCCTGGGCTCGGCCGCGGGCTTCAAGCGCGGGATGCACGCGAGCGTGGACCTGCTGACGGCCCGCCTGCCGGGCATGGTCAGGCGCGTCCTGGAGATCGCCGTCGATCTCGCCGTCCTCGCCTTTGCCGCCTACGTCGCCTGGCTGGGCTTCGAGTTCACCAACCGCAACCTCGACAATCCGAGCCCGGTCCTGCGCCTGCCGATGTCGATCATCTACCTGCCGGTGGCCCTGTGCTTCGCCTCGGTCGGCCTCCGTCTGGCGTTCCGCCTCCTCACCGGCCTGCGGGAAGCCCGGTCTTGAACCTCGTCCCGCTGATCGTGATGCTGGCTCTCTTCGCCCTCAACGTGCCGGTGGCGCTGGCGATCGCCATGGCGACGCTGGTCTTCTTCCTCCAGGGGGCCGGCCCGCCGATCGACATCTTCGTCCAGCGCTTCGTCGCCGCCACCGACTCCTTCCCGCTGCTGGCCGTGCCGCTCTTCATCCTGGCCGGCACCATCATGAACCATGCCGGCATCGCCCGCCGGCTGCTGGCACTGGCCGAGGCGCTGGTCGGGCACTGGTCGGGCGGCCTCGCCCAGGCCAACATCGTCTTCGCCGCACTGATGGGCGGCCCCTCGGCCTCCGCCAACGCCGATGCCGCCATGCAGGCCAAGATGGTGGGGGCGGAGATGACGCGGCGCGGCTACCCGCCGGCCTTCACCGCCGCCCTGATCGCCACCGCCTCGGTGATCGCGCCCATCATCCCGCCGGGCATCGGCCTCATCGTCTACGCCTTCCTGGCCGACGTCTCCGTGGGCCGGATCTTCATCGGCGGCATCATCCCGGGCCTCCTCCTGACCGTGGCGCTGATGGCGGCCGCGGCCTTCGTCTCCCGCCGCCGCGGCTACCGGCCGGAGCGGGCGCAGTTCGCCGGCAGGAGCGAGCTGTGGCGGACGTTCAAGGAGGCGATCTGGTCGCTCACCATCCCGCTCTTCATCCTGGTCGGCATCCGCTACGGCATCTTCACGCCGACCGAGGCCGGGGCGATGACGGTGATCTACGTCATCCTGGTCGGCGCCTTCGCCCACCGCGAGCTCGAGTGGCGCCACGCCGGCCCGATCCTGCTCGAGGCGGCACTCGCCACCAGCACCGTCATGCTGATCATCTGTGCCGCCGGCGCCTTCGGCTTCTACATGGCCTGGGAGCGCATCCCGCCGCAGCTGGCAGCCTGGCTCGCCTCGCTCACCACGGACCCCTGGCTGCTGCTGGTCCTGATCAACCTCCTCCTGCTCGTCGTCGGCATGTTCCTCGAGGGCACCGCCGCGCTGATCATCCTGACCCCGATCCTGGTCCCGGTGGTGACCAAGCTCGGCATCGACCCGGTCCATTTCGGCCTCATCGTGGTCCTCAACCTCACCATCGGCGGCGTCACCCCACCGGTCGGCACGCTGATGTACATCACCACCACCGTGATGCGGACCCGGATCGAGGACTTCACCCGCGAGGCCCTGCCGTTCCTGGCGGCCCTCCTCATTGTGCTGGCGCTGACGACTTTCGTGCCGGAGCTGGTCTTGTGGCTGCCGCGGCTGCTGATGGGCTGAGCAAGGCCTGCTAAGAAGACACGGCACACGGCTCGCGTGCATGACAACGTGACCATCGGGCATCGATCGGGAGGGACGAATGACGTCATCGGCCAGCAGGCGCGGGTTCAACGCCGCGCTGCTCACCTCGGCAGCCTGTGCCATCGCAGCCCCGGCCGTCATCGGCAAGGCGCGCGCCCAGGAGGTGCGGCTGGTGCTCTCGCACCACGTGCCCACGACCCACATCATCCAGCCCACCTCGGAGCGGTTCGCCGCCCTGGTCACCGAGGCCACCAAGGGCCAGATCACGGTCGACATCCGCCCGGCCTCGCAGCTCTTCAACCTGCGCACGGCACCCGAGGCGATGCAGCTCGGCACGCTGGATCTGGGCTGGAGCGACTGCGCCACGCTGGGCAACTGGCAGCCCGAGTTCGGCTTCATCTCGATGCCGTTCCTGTTCAACGGCTACGACCATGTGAAGCGGGTGCTGCAGGGGCCGCTGGGCCAGCAGGTGGGCCAGGACGTCAAGAACGGGCTCGGCATCGAGGCCCTGGCACTGGGTGCTTCGGGCTTTCGCGTCTTCTGCGGCAAGCGGGCCATCCGCACGGCCGACGACTGCAAGGGCATGAAGCTGCGCGTGCCCGAGATCCAGACCTGGGTCGAGATGGCCCGCTCGCTGGGCGCCAACCCGACGCCGATCCCGGCGGCCGAGATCTACACCGCCCTGCAGACGGGCGTGGTCGACGGCATGGAATCGCCGGCCGACTTCATCACCTCGTCCAAGATCTACGAGGTGGCGCAGCACGCGACCCGCACCCACCACATCTTCACCGAGGTCTCGCTGTTCGGCAGCGCCCAGCGCATCGCGGCCCTGACGCCGGAGCAGCAGACCGCGATCCGCGAGGCCGCGCATCAGGCGGTCCAGGTCGAGATGTGGGACGTGAACCTGAAGCAGCAGGAGGCGTCCTGGAACGACCTCGCCAGCCGGGTAGCCGCCATCACCGACCCCGACATCGCGAGCTTCCGCGAGCGCACGAAGCCGGTGATCGAGGGCTTCATCGCCCGCGCCGGTGCCAAGGCCAAGGAGTATGTCGACGGGGTCCAGGCTGTTGCCTGAGGCCGTGACCGCGCCGGGGTATCGCACCCCGGCGCTCCGCCGGCTGGCGACCGCCACGGAGTGGGCGCGACGGGGGCTGGAGGCGCTGAGCGTCGCCCTGATCGCCGCCTACGCCGTCCTGGTCCTGCTCCAGGTGCTCTTCCGCTACGTGCTGAACCAGCCTTTGTTCTGGGCCGAGGAGGTGATCCGCTACGGCCTCGTCTGGAGCGTGATGCTGGGCTCGGCCCTGGTGGCGCACGAGCGCGGGCATGTGCGGATCGAGGTCATCGGCGCCTTCATGGGCAGGCGCGGGCAGCAGGTGGTCGACCTGATCGCGGGCGGGATCACCTGGGCCTTCACCCTCATCCTGCTCGTGGCCGGCGTGCAGTTCGTGATGCGCACGCTCTTCCAGCACTCGGCCTCCTTGGGCGTGCCGATGTGGACCGTCTATGCCGCGGTCCCGGTCGGGTGCTGCCATCGAGGCCTGGTTCATGCTGTTCCCGCGCCCGCCCAGAGAGGGTATCGAGCGGGAAGGCGACGTCCTCCTCTGATCCCCAGCAACGGGCAGCGCAGCTCCCCATGACCATCGGCCTGATGCTGGCCCTGTTCGCGGGCTTCCTGTGCCTCGGCGTGCCGATCGCGCACGGCATGGGCTTGGCCGCCGTCCTGGCCCTCCTCTACGAGGGCCAGGTCCCGATCCTGCTCCTGGCGCAGCGGGTCTACGACGCGCTGGACAATTTCTCGCTGCTGGCCGTGCCCCTCTTCATCATCGCCGGCGAGCTGATGAACGTGGGCGGCATCACCGATCGCCTGGTCGCCATGTCCCGCGCCTGGATCGGCCACCTGCGCGCCGGCCTCGCCCAGGCCAACATCCTCACCAACATGTTCATGGCCGCGATCTCGGGCTCGGCCCTGGCCGACCTCGCCGCCATCGGCTCGGTGATGATCCCGGTGATGAAGCGCGAGGGCTACTCGCCCGCCTTCTGCGTCGCCGTCACCTCCTGCGCCTCGATGATGGCGCCGATCATCCCGCCCTCGGTGATCGCCGTGATCTACGGCTCGGTCACCGGCGTCTCGATCGGCGCCCTGTTCCTGGGCGGCGCCATCCCCGGCGTGGTGGCCGGCATCGCGATGATGGCGATCACCTGGTTCCTGGCCCCGCGCGCCGGCGCCCGCCCCGTGCCCCGCACCGCCACCAGCGAGGCCGTCGCCGCCACGGTGCGGGCGATCCCCGCCATGGTGATGCCGATCCTGATCATCGGCGGCATCCTGTCGGGCGCCTTCACGCCCACCGAGGCCGGGGCCGTCGCCGCCCTCTACGCCCTCGTCTTCGGCCTCATCATGCGCCGGCACTCGTTCGGCACCCTCTACCGCAACCTCGCCAGCGCGGTCACGACCACGGCCGCTGCCCTGATCACCCTGGGCGGAGCCGCCCTCTTCGGCTGGATCCTCGCCCGCGACGGTGCCGGCGTGGCCGCCCTCCAGCTCCTGCTGTCGGTCACCGACAGCCCCGGCATCGCCATGCTGATCCTGATCCTCTTCTTCTTCCTGCTCGGCACCTTCCTGGAGCCGGTCCCGGCCCTCATCATCACCGTGCCGGTGATGCAGCCGATCATCGGCCACCTGGGCTACGATCCCGTCCATTTCGGGATCGTGGTCATCATGATGCTGGTGGTGGGCTCGGTGACCCCGCCGGTCGGCATCCTGGCCATGGTGGCGAGCCGGATCGCCGGGGTCGAATACCGGAAGACCCTGGGCATGCTGATGCCCTACACCCTGGCCTGGGTCGCCGTCGTCCTGCTGGTGGCGTTCAACCCCTGGATGGTGACCTGGCTGCCCTCGCTGCTGCAGTAGGGGGTCGAGCCTGGACCGAGGAGAGCAGGTTAGCTGGCTGGTTCCGGCAGCGGGGCCTGCTTGAAGATCGCCATCTCCTCGCACCGCGCGGCGAAAGCGGCCAGGCTCGGGACTTCCCGGGCCAGATTCAGGTCAGGCCGAACCGCGTCGGCGAACGTGTAGGCCACCGTGGCCGTGATGTCGGCCTGGGACAGTCGCGTACCCCTTGCGAGCCAGCCATCCCGATCCGTCTTCGACGCCAGCTCGTCCAGGAAGCGCAGTCCGCCCAGGACCTGGCCGTCGCAGCGGTCGATCCAGGGCTGGTGGACCTTCTCCTCCGGTCGGAATCGGCGCTCATAGATGGCCCACATGGCCTTTTCCATGCTGGCCAGGGCGATGGCCGCTGATCTTCATCACCTCACGTCTCCCGCTGCCCGAGGCAGGGGTGAGCGCCCGTTCCGGGCCGACCGTCTGGTCGATCTCGTCCAGGATGGCATGGCTGTCGACGAGCACCTCGCCATCGTCCAGGACCAGTGCCGGGATGCGGACGACCGGGTTGTACACCCGCACCTGCTCGGGCTCCTTGGAGACGATGAGGACCTGCAACTCGAAGGGGAGCTCGAGCGCGTTCAGGCTGACCGCCACGCGCCGGACGAACGGTGACATGTAGTTGCCGATCAGCTTCATCTTGCCTTCGCCCCGGTGCATCGCTGGTTCGCTCATTGCTGCGATAACGCTCAGACGACGCCGGGGTCCAGCGCTTGCGGTACAGGCACCGTCGCCACGAAGGAGGGGCGCTCGGAGAGCCGCGCCTGGAGATCGGCCAGACGCGGGTAGGTCCGGCGCCAGTCGAGCTCGGGAAAGCGGACGATCAGAAAGCCGAGCAGCGAGCCGACCGCGATGTCGCCGAGGCCGAAGCGGTTGCCGATACAGTAGCCGTCCGGTGGTGCGAGGCGGGCAATCTCCTTGAGCCCGCCTTCGATCTTGCGCATCTGCCGCGCCGTCCATGGCTGGCTCTGGTGGGCCTCGGGCCGGCGGCGCTCCCAGAACAGCAGCACGCAGGCGTCGCAGACGCCATCCGCCAGCACCTCCAGACGCCTGGCCGCCAGGAGCTCATCCGGGTCGTTCGGGAAGAGTGCGGGCTCGGGGTGCCTGATCTCGAGCCACTCCAGGATGAAGCGGGACTTGTAGATCGTGTCCCCGCTGTCCAGGATCAGCACCGGGAGCTTCTCGAGCGGGTTGTAGCGGGGTGTCGTGGCATCGGCGTTCCACGGCACCTCGGTCACCAGCTCGAAGGGGATGCCCTTCTCCGCGAGGGCGATCCGCACCTTGCGCGCGTAGGGGCTCGGGGTGGCGCTCAGCAGCTTCATCATGAGGGATGATCCTCAGCCATGTCAGCGCCCCAGAGTTGCGCTCCCGGATCGTGCCGGCAATGGTCCGGCACTTCTGTCGCGAGGCACGGGTGCCGGCACGCCTGCCGCGGCTCTGCGCATGTGCCAGGGCTGGGTCAGCGGCTTGGCCGCCACCTGAAGGATCGTGGGCCCCGGCCAGCTGGTCTATTCCGTAGGACTGTTCCGCCTGGAGTGGCTTGGATCCAGCGCCGCCAGGATCCGGTCGGCCCGATCGTCGACCCGGTCCTCACCGCCTTCGAGGCCGAGGTCGCCGATGGCCTGCTGCCACTCGGCCGTGGCACGCGACATCCGGTCGGAGATGCCGAGCTCGGCGACCGTCCGTGCCACCTCACGCATCTCGGCCGCGCGCCGTCCGCCATGCACCATCATCCGCTCGAGATTGTAGCTGGCCCGGGCACGCCAATCGGTGCTCGCGTCGCTGGCCTGCAGCGACGCGAGCACGGCATCCGCCACGCCGGCGCGACGGGCCGCCAGCATGCACTCGGCCGTCAGCGCCTCGATGCCCTTGATCATGACCGAGCGAACCATCTTGATCGTGGATGCCTGGCCGACCTGATCGCCCGCCACGCCGGGACGCATGCCGAGACTGGCCAGCGCCCCGCTCGCCGCGCCGGCATGCGGGCCGGCGAGCAGGACGGGCGTCAGGTGCCTGCGCGGGTGTACCGGGGCCATGATCGCCATGTCGACATAGCGGCCGCCGGCGGCTTCCACGCGGGCAGCGGCTTGGCACTTCGTCTGCGGGCTGCAGGAGTTGCCGTCGATGTAGAGGGCGTCCGGGGCCAGACCTGGAGCGGCCGCGGTGGCGGCGTTCAGGGCCTGGTCGGCCGTGACCAGGCTGAGGATGAGCTGGGCGCCGCGGACCGCTTCCGCGGCGGACGGGCAGCTCACGACGGCCAGGTGCCTGCAGCGCTCCTCGACCCAGCCGCGCGTGGCCGGCTGATCGGACTTGACGTCGAAGGCGCTCAGGCGCTCGCAGCCCTGCCGGTCCCAGCCCTCGAGGAACGCTCCGGCCGCCTCGCCGATGCCGAGCAGAGCGATGTGTCGTGGCTTCGGTTCGAAGCTCCCGGGCATCAATGGTCCCCTCTCGCTGGCAGCACTACTCGACCCTGATCCCGTTCTCGCGGATGAGCTTACCCCAGCGGGCCATGTCGGCGACGATGATGTCCTTGAACTCCGCAGGCGAGGTGGGCCAGGGCTCGGCACCTTCGTGGGCCAGCTTCGCCACGAGGTCGGGTGCGCTCAGGGCACGGCGCACCTCCGCGTTGAGCCGTTGCACGACTGCGTCGGGGGTCCCGGCCGGTGCCACGATCCCATACCACTGCGAGGCCTCGAAGCCTGGCAGGGCCGCATATCGATGCCTCTCCGGTTCGCGACCGATCTCTCCGTCGGTCGCCTCAGGCGTGATTGGGTTTGATCAGGCGGACAGGCCGTCCCAGATCTCGTCCGGGCCGAGCTGCTTCGGGATGAGGCCCTGCTCGTGGGCGTAGCGCGAGGCCAGCTCCAGCGCGGGCCGCAACGCCGCCCGTCCTGCCGGCAGGGGATCGACCTTGTCGTCGCGCGATGGTGCGGCGGCCTTGGCGTCCCGGAACAGCCGCATGAGCTCCACCAGGAGGTCCGGGCGGCTGTCGGCCAGCTCGCGGCGGACGACGACCATGTGGTTGACCGGCACGAAGCCGTGCCGGCGCAGGAACGCAGCGCCGGCGGCCGCCGGGTCGGGGAAGACCGTGCGCAGGCCGGGGTCGTCCGGGACGTCGTTGCCGACGATCACGGCGTCGAGCTCGCCCGCCCGCAGCATGGCGAGCAGATCCTTGCCGGCGGGAGCCCGCTCGGCCCAGGGCGGGTCTCGCGCCTCGGCGACGTGCGCGTCCTCGAAGGTGAGCCAGCGCATCGACTCCGGCCGCACGCCATAGTCGTCGGCCAGGATCCCGCGCAGCCACATGCCCGTGGTCTGGCTGTAGGAGCGCACCCCGATCCGCCGCCCGGCAAGGTCGGCCGGGCCGCGCACATCGCCGTCCGTCCTGCAGAGTAGGGCCGCTTCCTGGAAGCGCGCCGCCACGGTCACGGGCAGCAGGACGACGGGCTTGCCGTAGGCCTTCGCCTGCAAGGCGGTGGCGATGGCCAGCTCGCTCACATCGAAGCGTCCCTCCCGCACCATGGGTGCAAAGGCGCGGTTGACGGGCGAGACCTCGGCGAAGTCCAGGCGGAGCCGGTCGGAGGTGACCCGGCCATCCCGGAGCGCTGCTGTGTGCGGGTAGGCTCCGAGCGCTGCCCGCAGCACAAGGGGCTCAGCCGGCATGGCCGTCCCCGACGGGACGGTAGCCGAGCCCCCTGGCCGCCAGCTTCTCGCGCATCCCGTAGATGTCGAGGCCCAGCTCGCCGGCCTGCAGTCGCGCCCGGGTACCCTCCTCCTTCCGCTCGCGCGTCTCCGAGGCACGCAGCACCGTCTCGGCGGCGGTGCGCGGCACCACCACGATACCGTCGTCATCGGCCACGACGAGGTCGCCGGGATGGACGAGCTGGCCTGCGCACACCAAGGGCACGTTGATCGAGCCCAGGGTCTCCTTGACCGTGCCCTGGGCCGAGATCGCGCGCGACCAGACGGGAAAGCGCATCGCGGTGAGGGCCGCCACGTCGCGCACCCCGGCCTCGATCACGAGGCCCTGCACGCCCCGGGCCGCCAGCGAGCAGGCGAGCAGCTCGCCGAAATAGCCGGCGTCGCAGGGCGAGGTGGGGGCCACCACCAGCACGTCGCCCTCGCGGCACTGCTCGACGGCGACGTGCAGCATCCAGTTGTCGGCAGGCGGGATGGAGACGGTGACGGCGCTGCCGGCGAGGCGGGCGCCGGGATAGATCGGCCGCATGCAGGAGGCGAGGAGGCCGGTGCGGCCCTGCGCCTCGTGGATGGTGGCCACCCCGTAGGGAGCGAAGGCCGCCGCGAGCTCAGGTGCCACCCGGGGCGGATCAGTGAAGACGGTGCCGGCACTCGTCACGACGCGATCCCCTTCTCGGACAGGTCGTCCACACCGCCCACCATCTCGTCCCCGTGCTGGGCCGGCAGTGGCGGCGTGCCATGGGTGTGGAAGCTCTCGATCGTCTTCAGGCCCCAGGCCTGGCCCTTCTTGCGCTCCTCCTCCGTCCACACGATCGGCTTCCAGTCCGGCGCCAGCACGAGGCGGGCACCGGCATTGGCGACCTCGACCCGGTTGCCGCCGGGCTCGTAGACGTAGAGGAAGAAGGTCTGCTGCACGGCGTGCTTGTGCGGCCCGGTCTCGATGAAGACGCCGTTCTCGAGGAAGACGTCGGCCGCCTGCAGGATCGCCTCGCGGCTGTCGAGCGCGTAGGTGATGTGGTGGAAGCGGCCCTTCACCCCGTGCGCTTCGCGCGTGTAGGCGAAGTCGTAGCTCTTGTTGGTGCAGGTCAGCCACATGCCGGCTTCCGTGCCGTCGTTCAGCACGATGCGCTCGGTCGAGCGGAAGCCCAGATAGCGCTCGAAGAACTCGCGGTTGGCCTGGACGTCGACGGCAAGACAGTTGAAGTGGTCCAGCCGGCGCACGTTCACCCCGCGCGCCGGAAAGCGCTGCGCCTGGTTCTTGAGAGCCGGGCGCAAGTTCGCGGGCGGCTCGTACCACTCCGTCTCGTAGTAGAGCTCGATCAGGTGGTCGTCCGGGTCACGGAACCGGAAGGCCGGGCCGTGGCCCAGCTCGTTCTCGTGCCAGCCGACCTCGTAGCCGGAGCCCTTCAGCGCCTGGGCGCGCCGCTGCAGGGCCTGCGGGCTGCGGGCCCGGAAAGCGGCGTGGCCCAGGCCCGACGTCTTCGAGGCGGTGAGCTGGAGCGAGTAGCGCTCGTAGTCGTCCCAGGCGCGCAGGTAGACGGAATCGCCCTGGCGCCCGCTTTCGGTCATGCCCATCACGTCGACAAAGAAGCGGAGCGACTCGTCGGGCTTGGGTGTCAGCAGCTCCAGGTGGCCCAGATGGGCCACGTCCATGATCGGCTCGTCGTGCATGGCGGGTCCTCCGCTCAACCGCCGTGACGGAGCTTGTCGAGCTCGGAGTGCAAGCTCTTCACCAAGGCCGTGTCGATCTCGCCGTCGTATTTCTCGACCAGCGGCTTGGCGATCGCCCGCATCTTGGCGCTCTCCTCGGCGGGAAGCTCGGTGACCTCCATCGTCTTCTTCAGGGCCTCGAGCTCGGTGACGTCCTTCTCGCGGGACACCTGGCGCTGGTAGCTCTGCGCCTCGCGCATGGAATCCTGGAGGATCTTGCGCTCGTCTTCCGAGAGGCGGTCCCAGAACTTCTTGCTGACCAGGACGGCTTGCGCATTGTAGACGTGCTTGCTGAGGACAAGGTGCTTCTGCACCTCGTCGTACTTCTGCAGGCGGATGAAGGACAAAGGTGCGTCCATCCCGTCCACGGCCCCGGTCTCCAGCGCCGAGTAGACCTCGGGGATGGGCAAGGGCGTGGCGTTCGCGCCCAGCGCATTGACGAAGGCGATCGAGACCGGCGTCTGGCTGACGCGGATCTTCAGGCCCGCGAAGTCCTCGACCTTCTGCACCGGGTGCCGCCGGTTGGTGAAATGCCGGAAGCCGTACTCGAAGTAGCCGAGGCCGACGAGCCCTCTCTCGGGCAGCTCCTCCAGGAGCTTCTGGCCGACCGGCCCGTCCAGGACCGCGTCCGCCTCCTTCTCGTTCTCGAACAGGAAGGGTGCGTCCAGGAGGGTGAAGTCCTTGACGTTGCCGGCGAGCAGGCTGGTGACCAGGATGGTCATCTCGACCGTGCCGCCCTGCAGGGCGGAGACGACCTGGAGGTCGCCGCCCAGGTTGCCGCCGGGGAAGGGCCGGACCTTCATCTTCCCGCCGCTCTTCTCGGCCACGAGCTCGGCCAGCCGCTTGGCCCCCAGCCCGATCGGGTGGTCGGCCGTGGGCAGGAAGGCGAGCTTGATCGTGCGGCTCTGGACATCCTGCGCCTGGGCCATGCCCGCCGGCAGGGCCAAAGCCGTAAGAAGCAATCCAGCCGCCCAGATCTTGAAACGTCTTGTCATGATTTTCTCCTATCGCCCGCAGTCTTACTGACGACTGCAGGCTGCCTATGAGCTTTACTGCCGCTCGATTCCGGACTTGGCGATCACCTCGCCCCATTTCGCGATATCGGCCTGGAGCCGGGCCTTCAGGGCCTCGGGCGTGCTGGCCCGGGCCTCGACACCCAGGCCCTGCATGCGCTGCTTGACCTCGGGCATGGCGAGGACCTTCTGCAGTGCTGCGTTCATCGCCTCGACCACGCCGCCCGGCGTGCCGGCTGGCGCGAAGATGCCGTTCCAGGAGGTGACCTCGAAGGTCTTGAGCTCGCCCTCCTGCACGGTCGGCACGTCCGGCAGGGCCGGCGAACGGGCCGTGCCGGTGGTGGCGATGGCACGCGCCCGGCCGTCATCGACGGCGGACTTCACGGCGGCATAGTTGTCGATCATCAGGTCGACATCGCCGCGCAGCATGCCGATCAGGAGATCCGGCGTCTGCCGGTAGGGCACGATGGTGAAGTCCACGCCCGCGGTCGACTTCAGCAGCTCCGCCGACAGGTTCTGGCTGCTGCCGATATTGATCGTGCCGACATTGAGGCTGCCGGGCTCCTTGCGCGCAGCCGCGATCACGTCGGCCACCGAGCGCAGCGGCGACTGCGCGTTGGTCACCAGGACGAAGTCGAAGAAGGCGACGCTCGAGACCGGGGCGAAGTCGGTCACGGGATCGAACGGCAGCTTCTCGAACAGCGGCACGCTGATGGCCGTGCCGTTGGTGAGCAGCGCCAGCGTGTAGCCGTCGGCCTCGGCCTTGCGGACGGTGGTGGCGGCGGTGATCCCGCCCGCACCCGGCTGATTGTCGACGATCACCTGCTGGCCCAGATCGAGGCTGAGCTTCTCGGCGACGATCCGCAGGCTCGTATCGGCGATGCCGCCGGCGCCGAACGGCACCACGACCCGGACCGGCTTCGTCGGATAGGCGGACTGGGCTTGTGCGGCCGCCGGCATCGAGCCCAGCAGGGAAGTGCTGGCGAGCAGGGCCAGGGCTCCCGAGAAGAGTACGCCGTCGGATGGTGGGGCAGGTCTTGCTCTGGCTCACGATGGCGTCCCTGATGCTGGGTTTTCCGCAAAGCCGTAGAGGCGGACGGGGTTGTCGACGAGCAGGCGCTGCTGTGCCTCAGCCGTGGTCGCGACCCGGGGCAGGAGATCGACGAGGTCGGCCTCGTCGGCCGGGATGGCGAGGTTGGGGTGCGGGAAGTCGGTGCCCCACAGCACCCGGTCCGGTGCGGTCTCGACCAGTGTCCGGGCGAACGGCAGGGCGGCCTCATAGGGCGGCTTCGAGATGCGCTCCGAGCCCGACACCTTGACCCAGCAGGTCGGCATCCGGGCGAGGTCCAAGAGCGCTTTGAAGGCTGGCTGCTCGACCCCGAGGGAGGAATCGACCCGGCCCATATGGTCGATGACGAACGGCACCGGCAGCTTCTGCATCATCGGGGTGAGCGGCACGATGTCGGGCGCGTCGAGGTGCAGCACCACGTGCCAGCCGAGCTCCTTGATCCGGTCCATCGTCCGCTGGAACAGGTCCATGTCCGGCGTGCCGCCGAGATGGCGGACGAAGTTGAAGCGCACCCCGCGGACGCCGCCCTGGTGCAGCTCGTGCAGCTCACTCTCGCCGTAGCTCTCGTCGACGATGGCCACGCCGCGATAGCGATCAGGCCGCCACGCGATGGCGTCCAGCATCGCCCGGTTGTCGGCCCCGTGGCAGCTTGCCTGGACGATCACCGCGCGCTCGACGCCGAGATGGGCGTGGAGTGCCGCCAGCGCTTCCTTGGGCGCATCCTCGGGCGTGTAGCGGCGGCTCGGCGCATAGGGAAAAACGGCGCCCGGCCCGAACACGTGGCAGTGCGCATCGCAGGCGCCGGCCGGCAGCTTGAAGCTCGGCCTGCGCCGCCCGGCAAGGTCGAGCGTCATGCCAGCTCCTCCAGCACCATCGGGAACAGGCGCTGATAGGCCTCGCCGTAGGTCATCGCCCGGCCGGTGTTGCGCCCGCCCTGCACGCCGCGCTGCAGCGCCACGCGGGTATAATACTCCCACAAGTGCTTCTGGGCGGCGAGGACCTGGAAGGCCTGGTACTTCTGCTCCCAGACCTCGTCGATATTCAGGATGACGTTGGGCTTGAAGTCGCACATCTCGGGCTGGTGCGGCTCGAACAGGAACACCGGCGGCGCGCTGTAGCTGTAGTCGGCACCCGGCTTGTGCCCCATCGCCTGGGCGACGATGCGCGCTTCCTGGGCCAGGCGGGTCGCCTCGGGATGGTCGACATTGTAGGGGTCGGCCAGCGAGTGGCTGAGGACGAAGGCGGGGTTGAGCTCGCGGTAGATGTCGATCAGGCGATCGAGCATCCCTTCGGTGACCCGGAGCGGGTAGTCGCCGGCATCGAAGAACTCGATCTCGGCCCCCAGCAGCTCGGCTGCCCGCTGGGCCTCGTCCCGTCGCCCCGCCTTGACGTCGGCCATGGTGGCGCCGGCCTTCTTCCAAGCGAACTGGCTCTCGCCGCGCTCGCCGAAGGACAGGCAGACGATCTTCATCCGGTAGCCCTTGCGGGCGTGCAGGGCGATGGCACCGCCGGCGCGCCAGACGAAGTCGCCGGGATGGGCGGTCACCACAAGTCCGGTCTTCTGCGTAGCGCTCAAGTTGTTGCCTCCTCGATGTCGAGACGTGGTTTTGGTCTTGTGCCTGGCAGCCGACCTGCAATGGCCAAGTGTAGCCAGGCGGCGAGGACGGGACTGCAAGAACAAGACCTGCCTACGAGGCCCAAGTCATTGATGCTTGATTGTTGCCGCCGGTGCCGCCCGGGGCGGGTCGGCGCAACCGGCCTCGACCCTGTTCCTACGCCAGACCCCCGGGTCCTGTCGTATCGCTTGTCGAGCCTTCGATATCACCAGCGGTTATAGCTCCGAGGCCGCGCTGCACGACCTCGGCGACGTGGACGCGCAGAGACTCGACGAACGCGCGGCCAGCCTGCGGCAGCGCACGGTCGCGCGGCAGGATCAGCCCGGCCGGCCGGTCCGGGGCGGGGATCGGCAACGGCACGACGCGCAGCACGCCCCTCAGGAGGTCGCCCGCCATCATCAGCCGCGGCATGACCGAGATCATGTCGGTCGCCAGCAGCATCTCGCGGATGAAGCCGTAGGAGCTCGAGCGCAGCGATGCGGCCGGCACCAGGCCCAGAAGCGAGAGCAGGTGCTCGATCTCCTGCCCGACCCGCTGGGTGACCGTGGGCAGGACGAGCTCGTAGCGGCGCAGCTCCTCCGCCGACACGGGCCCGTGCTGGAACATCGGGTGGCCGGCGCGGGCGAGGACGGAGATCGGCTCGGCCCAGAGCGCCTCGCGGGCGAACCCGTCGGGCACCGCCGGCTCGTAGAGCCTGCCGACGATCAGGTCGAGCTCGCCCGAGGCGAGCAGCGGCAGCAGGTCCTCCGTTCGCCCCTGCCGCAGCCGCACCTTGACGTCCGGCTGGGTGAGCCTGAGGCGCACCAGCGCCCCCGGCAGCACGCCCGCCGCCGCCACCGGCAGGGCACCCAGCGCCACGGTGCCGCCCGTGCCCGACAGCTCATCCAGCTCCTCGTCGAGCCGGCGCAGCTCGGCCAGCATGCGGCGGGCCGAGCGCACGAACACGACCCCGGCTGCCGTGGGGCGCACGCCGCGGGAGTGGCGGTCGAACAGGCGGAGCTGGAGGAGGTCCTCCAGCTCGTGCAGGCTCTTGGTCAAAGCGGGCTGGGTGACGCCCAGCGCTGCCGACGCCTTGAGGAGGCTGCCGTGCGTCGCCACCGCGTCCACCGCCCGCAGCAGCGGGAGGCGCAAGCGCTGGTCGAGATATCGGCGGGCCGTCATCCCTCCCGGTCCTCAAGCAGCCGCAGTGCCAGCCCGATCCAGGGAGCAGGCCGCCCCGTCGTCGCTCGGGGCAGGCTGCCCCGATGCTCAACGTGCGCCGGGTATCTGGTGCCAGAGGCTGCCGCCGAGGACGACGGCCCGCAGCGCCAGCCGCTGCCCGCCGGTCATCGTGGCGCCGGTCACGTCCTCATAGCTGAACTCGCCGTCCTGCAGCTCCAGGATGGTGGCGTCACCCGTCGAGCCCGGGGCGAGGTCGGCGAGGTCCGGCCGCCCGAGCACCCGTGCCGGCGTGGTGCTCGAGGCCCGCACCACCTCCGGCAACGGCATCCCCAGGCAGACGAACTTCGACATCGTCACCAGGTTGTCGAACGCCGGCCCGTCGATGCAGAGCGCGTGCACGTCCGAGCTGATCACGTCGGGCTGGAAGCCGCCGGCCAGCATGGCCTCGGCGACCTTGAACGAGAACGAGCCCATGCCGTGGCCGATATCGAACACCACGCCGCGCTCGCGGGCCTGGTGGCAGGCCTCGCGGACCCGGCCGTCGGCGGTGACCGGCGCGTTCGGGTAGGGGCGGAAGCAGTGGGTGAGGGTGTCGCCGGGGCGGAGCGTGGCCAGCACCTCCTCGTAGCGCGGCGGCGGGCGGTCGATGTGGCACATCACCGGCAGGCCCGCCTCCTCGGCGGCCTCGATCGCGAGGTGGAGGGGGAGGATGCCGTTGACGCCGCTGGTGTTGGCGCCGATCCGGACCTTGATGCCGCGGATCAGCTCGGGATGCGCCTTGGCCACCGTGGCACAGACCTTGGGATCGAGCAGGCGCAGCTCCCACGACTCGCCCACCATCACCTCGCGCGAGAAGCCGTAGATGCCGGCGAACGAGACGTGCAGGTAGGCCAGGATGCGGGTCTCGCTGCGCTCGATGACGTGGCGGCGGAAGCCCTCGAAATTGCCGGCCCCGGCCGTGCCGACATCGAGCCAGGTGGTCGTCCCGCAGCGGCGGGCGAGCTGGTCGGCGTCGATCCCGAGCGAGGCCCCGCCCCAGTAGACGTGGGCGTGGAAGTCGACCATGCCCGGCATGACGATGCTGCCGGCCGCATCGTAGACGGCGGCACCGTCCTCGAGCCCCGGGCCCACGGCGGCCACCTTGCCGCCCGCGAACGCCACGTCGGCCACGGCATCGATGCCCTGGCCCGGATCGATCACGCGGCCCCCGCGCAGCACAAGGTCGTAGCGCGCCATCGTCGGCCTCCCCGCTGACCGCCTGTGTCTAGCGAGTGCCGCTGGCGCCGGCCAGCGCGGAACAGCTGCCCGCCTGCCGGCTTTCTCTCCGCACCAGGCAGGAGGAGCCCGCAGCATGGCCGACCTTCCCACCTCCGATCTCGACGAGCTGGAGCGGGCCGCCGTGGAGCTGGCGCGGCTCGCCGGGGCCGAGATCGTCACCGCCCTCGGGCGCGTGCTGGCGGTGCGCTACAAGAAGGACACCGACCCCGCCATCGCCCCCACCGACCCGGTCTCGGAGGTCGACCAGAACGTCGAGGTCCTGATCCGCGCCCGCCTCGGCGAGCGCTTCCCCGACCACGCCGTCATCGGCGAGGAGATGGATCTCGGCACGAGCGGCGAGCACGAGTTCACCTGGGTCGTCGACCCGGTCGACGGCACCAGCAACTTCGTCAACGGCTATCCTTTGTTCGCGGCCTCGATCGGCGTGCTCCATCAGGGCCGGCCCGTCGCCGGTGCCGTCTGGTGCTCGACCAGCCACGCGCTCCGCGCCGGCATCTACCATGCGCGCGAAGGCGGCCCCTTGCGCTTCGACGACGAGCCCCTGGCCGACCGCAGGCTCACGGCACTCCGCCGCCGCCTGGTCGGCGAGCCCGACACCTCGGGCACCGGTGCCGGCCCCTGGGACATCCGGGTCAGCGGCTCGGCCGCCATCGAATGCGCCTTCGTGGCGGCGGGCCTGCTCCGCGCCGCCCGCTTCGGCACCCCCAACATCTGGGACGTGGGCGGCGGCATCGCCCTCGTGCGTGCCGCCGGCGGCGAGGTCCGCACCCGCGGCCCCGACGGCTGGACCCCGTTCGACCGCTTCGAGCCCCCCGCCGGGGGCGACACCGAGCCCAGGAACCTCCGCCGCTGGAACCAGCCGCTCGCCATCGGCGAGCCCGAGGCCGTGGCGATCCTCTGCCGCGACAGCGCATGATCGTTGGTGCGGGCGGCGGGATTTGAACCCGCATGGCCCTTGCGGCCGTCGGATTTTAAGTCCGATGCGTATACCGTTTCGCCACGCCCGCGCGCCCTCGACTTAGCCGTGGGCGAGTGACCGGTCGAGCCCGCCTAGAAGATCTCCTGCACCTCGATCCCGCGCGCTTGCGTGAAGGCCAGCAGCTCCCCCGCAGCCTCGTCGATCCGCCCCTGGTCCGGGCTGCGGAAGACCAGCGTGGTCCCGAACCGGTCCTGCCGCATGAACGGATAGCTGCCGATCTCCACCTCCGGATGCCGCGCCTGGATCTCGCCCAGCGGCTTCGCCACCTCGCCCTCCGGGCAGTAGACGGTGATCGAGCGCGAGCGCACCGGCGCCCCGCCGCGCAAGGAGGGGCGCAGCCCGTCGAACATCGCCCGCATGATCGAGGGCACGCCCGGCAGCACGTAGACGTTCTCGACCCGGAACCCCGGCGCCACGCTCACGGGGTTGTCGATCAGCTCCGCCCCTTCCGGCGTCTCGGCCATCTTCAGCCGGGCGTCGTTCAGCTTCTCGGGCGGATAATAGGCGCGCAGGCGCCGCTCCGCCTCCGGGTGGCGCCCGAAGCCGAGCCCGAACGCCTTGGCCACGCAGGCCGAGGTGATGTCGTCATGGGTCGGGCCGATGCCGCCGGTCGTGAACACGTAATCGAACCGCGGCCTGAGCTCGTTCAGCGTTTCGACGATCACCGCCTCGTCGTCCGGGATCACCCGCGCCTCGCGCATGCGGATGCCGAGCTCGTTCAGCTCCTTGGCGAGGTACGCGAGGTTCGCGTCCTGCGTGCGCCCGGAGAGGATCTCGTTGCCGATGATGATCAGACAGGCGCTGACGACCCGTTCTTCCGCCAAGATGGACCTCCCCGAAGCGCATCGCGCGTTAGTTTAGAGCTTGTGGCTCTCTCAACCATTAGTTTATCAATGACGCCATGGCCCAGCCTACCACCCCCGACCCGGTCCATGCCACGCTGGCGGAAGCCGGCCTCGCCGTCGAGGCCGCAGGCGACGCGACGTTCTGGGTCTCCGGCGCCACCTTCGCCCGCCGCGAGCTCCTGAAGCGGGAAGGCGGCAGCTGGAGCCGCGAGCGCCAGGCCTGGCGCCTCCCCTCCCACGAAGCCCTGGCCCGCCTCGCCGCCGCCCTGCCCGAGGGCGGCACCGCACCCGGCGGCCTCGCCGAGCAGGCCGCGCCCGAGTTCACGAGCTGGGGCAGCAAGCACTATCACGGCCATCGCGAGCGCCTGCGCCAGCGCTTCACCGAGGTCTCGCCCGACTCCCTGGCCGACTACGAGCTCCTGGAGCTCCTCCTCTTCTTCTCGGTCTACCGCCGCGACACCAAGCCCATCGCCAAGGAGCTCCTGGCCCGCTTCGGCAGCCTGGGCGGCATCCTCGCGGCCGAGCCCGCCCGCTACGCCGACTGCCCGGCCCTCGTCGGCCCGCCACAAGCCGACCCCGAGCGCCGCGCCCAGCGCGACGAGGATCTCCGCTTCACCCAGGTCCTCCTGAAGTCCCTCAACACCCTCTTCCAGCGCGTGCTCAAGGAGCAGGTCAAGGAGCGCCCGGTCATCGGCTCCTGGACCGCTCTCATGGACTATCTCCAGCTCGCCATGCAGCACGAGGCGGCCGAGCACTTCCGCATCCTCTTCCTCGACCGCAAGAACATCCTGATCCGCGACGAGGTCCAGAGCCGCGGCACGGTCGACCACACCCCCCTCTACCCGCGCGAGGTCGTCAAGCGCGCCCTGGAGCTCGCCGCCTCCTCCATCATCATGGTCCACAACCACCCCAGCGGCGACCCCACCCCCTCCCCCGCCGACCTCGACATGACCAAGCAGGTCGTCAGCGCGCTGGCCCAGGTGAACGTCACCGTCCACGACCACATCATCGTCGGCAAGAACCGGCATACGAGCTTCAAGAGCCAGCGGCTGATCTAGGCCGGCGGGCCGGCCGGCCTTCCGATCCAAACTCCTGCGCCAGAACCTATGAACGGCGCAAACTCTGCCTCGGGCCTGTGTCCAAAAAGCTAGGGCCTGTTAGCGCCTGAACGCGAGGCCGAGGTGGGCGTTCTTCTGGCTTTGAGGAGGACGCGATGGGTCTGACGGACGAGCAGTGGCAGGTGCTGGCGCCGCTGATCGAGGCTTGTCGGCCGGCGGCCAAGGTTCCGCCCCGGCACCTGCGGCGGACGATCAGCGCGATCATCTGGCGCCACGACAACGGGGCGAAATGGCGCTCCCTGCCCGAAGCGCTGGGACCCTGGTGGATGGCAGCCCAGACCTTCATCCGCTGGTCGCGGCTGGGCGTGTGGGAGCGCCTGCTGTCGCTGGTTCAGGAGAGGGGCATCTCGCTGGGGATGACCTTTCTCGACGGCACCTCGATCCGAGCCCACCAGAAGGCGGCAGGGGCTGCCAAAAAGAGGAGACCGCGGCAGGACGGGACGCGCGTGAGGCGCTTGGGCGCTCACGTGGTGGCTATGGCACCAAGGCCTGCGTGATCGCCGACGGCAAAGGACGCGCCATCGCCTTCCGCCTCGCGCCGGGCCAGGCGCATGAACTGCCGCACGCCGTGCCGCTGCTCGACAGCCTGCCCCGTGTGCCCAAGTGGGTCGTGGGCGACCGCGGCTACGCCAGCCACGCCTTTCGGCAGCATATCTGGGACCTGGCGCGCGGCCCGCGATCCCGCCCAAGCGCAACGAAGCGCCGGTGGCCTGCCCCGACTACATCTACAGCAACAGGAACCTCGTCGAGCGCCTCTGGGCCCGACTCAAGGAGTGGCGCGCCGTCGCCACCCGCTACGAGAAGACCGCCTGCTCTTCATGGGCGTGCTCTGCATGGCCGCCGCCAGGATGGCTCAAGAGCTAACAGAGCTAACCGCCGCCGCAATTCTCGCCTACCTTCCATCCGACAGTCTGCGCAGATGATGGATCGGCCACCGTGCCTGACACCACGCTCTACGATATCGACCCTCACGCCTGGGCCATGCGTAAGGCGGACGCGATGCGTGAGGTCGCCCGCCAGCATCCGGGGCTCGGCCTGGATTTCCCTCACTTGGTGGAGGAGCTGGACGGTATGGCAGGTGCCGACCGGCGCCGGGTCGAGAGCCTGGCCGAGGCCATCCTCGAGCATCTCCTTCTCCTCGAATACTCGCCGGCCACCCAGCCCCGGCGACACTGGAAGACCGAGCTGATCGACTTCCGCCGCGGGTTGCGCCGGTCTCTGACCCGCAGCCTCGAGCGGCATCTGGCCGAGCATCTCGACACCCTCTACGAAGACGCCCGCGAAGCCGCCCGGCAGAAGATGACCCTTTTCGAGGAGAGCGAGGCCGCCGAGCGCCTGCCCGAGCTGCGGCCCTACACGCTGGAGCAGGTCCGCGACCCGGGATGGTGGCCGCCAGAGCCTCCGGCGACCGGCTCTGACTAGGCGATGATCGTGGCGGCGAGCACTCTGAGCCAAGTCGGAGACGACAAGCCACTCACGGACAACGATGGGGTCCCAATCTAAAAAGGCTTTCCCCAAGGTGTTCGCGGGTCTGTAAGCACGATCTAACAGTCAGACCGAACGATGCAATAACGATCTTAGCGGGCACCTACGGCCCAGGCTTTGCACACGATGATCGCGCTAAAGTCGGTAAGAATTAACAAAGTACTCCTGATGGACGTAGGAACTGCCTAGCTGCAATGAGCTTCATCGAAGGGGTTTGATCGTGAGCGAGTTTTCGGCACTATGTAGAGACATCTCTGTGTTCCTATCGTCCTTAAGACACACGATCGACCGCAACTCGTACGGTAGATCCTTAGTTCGTGACGAGGATCGCGAGCGCTTTATGCGCACTATGCTTCTAGTCGAGGAAGCTCGTCTCCGCTTCAATACATACACGAGGCTCAAAGAGGAGCCATCTCCGAAGGAGTGGCAAAGTGCACGTAGGAACCTACTGGCTTTTGTTGAAGATTTCCTCCACTCTCGCGAGATAGAATCCAGAGGTCTACGGTATCGCGTCTTCCGTGTTTTTCCAATCTCAACCCCTCGAAGGAGAAATATCTGTCACCCTTCTTACGGAACTTCACGGAAAAGAAGCGTGTGACAGTCGCAGACGCTCTAATCGCATGTCGCTCGCTCATCAGCAATTCGAGCGACGTCATACCCACCAAGCAAGAGAGTCTCAACTTCCAACGCCTTGAAAGCATCGTGCCGAGACAGCAGGTCGCGCCAGCCTGATTCCAGATTGTGAATAGCAAGATTACAGTTGCAAAGGTTGCACCAAAGGCCGCACCCGGAGATCGCACCAATATAGAATTGGCTCTCGATTATATCCGTAACGCCGGCAAGACACTAATTGCTAATCTCGAGAACTCCAATTGCGACCGCCGTCTGCTGGATGGTGTGAAAGAATTACAGGAACAGCTGATCGGACGTGGAGACATTGTAAAGATAGGACTTACAAACATGGCGTGTGGAACGATGTGTGGACATTTCCAATCTGAACTCCCTGAAGCGATTTTGGCTAGGTTCAGTTCCTATACATCTAGCGTCTCGCTCTATGTTGCTCAGTTCCCCGAGTGGGAGCAATTTATTCAAAAGGCAGCTCAGCTTGATCTTGATGATGAAGCCATTTCAAGTGAATCGTGCGGCAGGCGAGCTTGTTACAAAACTTGCTGATAATCAAGATATCGCTGATCCCGAAGTTCCGAGGACGATAGAGTTTGTGCGGCATTTCTTAGCTTTTCCCGGCGCCTCAGCAAAGAGGGCAACCTTTGCGATGATCCGAACGATCGAAAATTTAGTCGCGAGTATTCTTCGGCACAGTGTTGATCTGCTCAACAGGACGACCGAGAAGTCGATTGATGGTCTTTCGTTCTGCTGCATCCAAAGTGATCGTTGGTCTACTCGGGGTCGCTCTTGTCGGAGCCACAGGCATCGGCCCAGCTGCGGTGCGAGCGGGAGCGCCTTGGGTTAGTCAGGCGACGGAAATCGTCCGCAAGCAGATCGAAAAGATGGTGGAGTGAGTATCCAGGCATCTGCCGTGATGAGTGCTGCGCTTGCATCTAACGGGGCCGGGACCGTCATGTGATTTAACCATCCTGCCGGCCGGATCGCAGCTCTCTTCTACTGCAGCATCGACTTTGCGAGCAGTGTGCCGCAGTACCAAGCCAGCTCGGCACACCACGTGGCGTGACGCTGCCGACCTTCAAAAGCCCTGCAACTGAGACAAAGCCATGCCTGGAGTTCCGACCATCCGGAAAGGTCCACCGATCTGACTAAACTCCACTAAGAACCTTGTATGGGGCTGTCTGTGTCAAGCGCTCGTCATTGCCGCTCCGCCTTGGTTAGAGGCCCGGCCGTGCGGCCTTGCCTTGGTGGGGTGCGTGACGATCGGAGGGGAGCTCGCCTTGCGGGGCGCTGGTCATCGCGCCGCAAACTTGTATGCGGTCGACCCGCCTGGGGCCAAACCATGATGCAGCCATGCGCATCGGCGGCGAAGCTCCGGGGCGACGGGCCCATTCTCTGAGGCGGCTTTGTAGGCCGTGTTTGTTCCCGGGTCACCGTCACCTCGGATCGTCATCGGCGGCCTGCCCGGCTAACTGTGGCAGGCGCCGAAACTGGTCGTTCGACTTCTTTTCTGGGCGGCGGCTCATGCGGCTGGACGGAGAACGACACCTTCCGGCGGCTGTCCTGTCGTCACGAGCCGCCACAACGCGATGAGCAACTTCCTTGCCAACGCCACGATCATGGTCTTGCGCGTGCCGCCGCGGGCATCGGCGGTCCGCTCCCGGTACCACCTCGCCAGCGCGCTCTCTTTCTGGAAGAGCAGGAAGCGCCAGGCGAGCTGCACCATGCCATGGCGCACGCGGGCATTGCCCGCCTTGGCCAGGCCCTTCTCCCGCCGGCGGCGCCCACTCTCGTCCGGCGATCCGGTGAGGCCAGCGTAGCGCGCCACGGCCCTGCGGTCCCGCAGGTTGCGCGACAGGACCTCGCGCACCAGCATGTCGGCGGTCTCGATCCCGACACCCACGATCCGGGCCAGGAGGCGGATCATGGCATGCGCCCCCTCCTCGGGCCGCCGTGCCAGCTGTTCGAATCGCGCCGCCTCGACCTCCTTGATCTGGTCCATCACGAAGCGCAGCCGCGCCATGTCGCGTCCCAGCTCGGCCAGCGTGTTTGGCGGGAGCGGCATGCCCTCCGGCGTGCGCAGCGTCCCGAGCCGCTCGGATGCCCTGCGCAGCGTCGACTTGAAGCCGCGGACGCCGAGGCGGGCCAGGGTGCTCTTCATCCGGTTCACGATGCGGGTGCGCTCGCCGACCAGACTCGCGTGCTCTCGGTTCGGGCGCTTGGCATCCTCCTCCTCGACTGTCGGGATCGCGGCCATGGTGCAGTGGCCCCGTTCGCCGCGCAGCCAGCCAAGGAAGGCGCGCTTGAGCAGCTCGGTGTCGAGCCGGTCCGTCTTGGCCCGCCGATGCTCCCTCGACACGGCGACGCTCGAGGGGTGGATGACATACGCTTCAATGCCACGTGCCCGCAGCCAGCGCGCCAGCCAGAACCCGTCGCGGCCGGCCTCGAAGGCGACGCAGACGCGCATGATCCTACGGCCGGCCCTGGTCGCCTCGTCCCTCCAACGCTCAAGCAGCCGAAGCAGAGCGACCTCGTCGGCCTCGATCTTCTTCACGGGCTGGCGCTCGATGGCCGGTACGATCCCAGCGACGAGCCAGCTTGCCTGGCTCAGCTCAATGACCGCGATGAGCGTGTTATCCTGCTCCAGGGTAACGAGGCATCGGCTCAAGTCGTTCGCCTGCGGCATGGGACACTCCGTCGGTTCTGTAGCGACGATCGTGCCTTGTCCTCGCCGCCTGCCCCATAGGATCTGTTTGAGTAAGATCACTGGGTGCGAATCGGCATCGGGTTGAGCAGTGCCTCAAAGCCGGAAAGGACGCAGGCGCAGGTGAGACGCGCGGCGGCGACGTCGAGCCGACCGGCGCGATCGCGGGCGAGGCCGCCCCAATGGGACAGCCAGCCGAAGCTCCGCTCCACCACCCAGCGGCGCGCGAGCACGACGAAGCCGCTGGCGGCCGGGTCACGGGTCACCACCCGGTGGCGCATGCCGTGCAGGTTCGACCAGGTGCGGCAGCGCTCGGCCGCGAAGGCAGCGTCGTAGACGCCCTCGCGCAAGCGTCGGCCAGCGGACCTTGCCGGCGTCCAGCGCCTCCAGCGCGTCCCGGTCCTGCACGGAAGCCGGCACGACGGCGACCGCGAGCCAGTGGCCCTCGGCGTCGACCAGCGCCACCCGCTTGCGCCCGACCGCGCCCTTGGCTGCGTCGTACCCCGCGGGCCGCGCACGGCGATGCACTTCACCGTCTGCGTGTCGACGATGCCCAGGCTCGGCCCCCGTCGCCGGCCGACCTTGCGCCGGCGACGGCGCGCCACGTCCCGCAGCAGTACGTCGAACAGACCCAGGTCGAGCCAGCGCCGAAACCAGCCGTAGACGGTCCGCCAGGGCGGGAAGCCCTGCGGCAGGACACGCCAGGGGCCGCCCACCCGCAAGTGCCATGCGATCGCGCCGACCACGCGCCGGGTCGGGGTTGCGCGCCCGCTCCGTGGCGGGTCAGCCCGGCCCAGCCATCCTGCGATCTCGTCCGCCGAGCGGCCCGATACCAGCTCCTTCAAACGCGGCTCGTGCCGCGCCCGTTGCGCCTCCGTCCACACCTGCCCGTCACTCCTTGCGTGCATATCCGAGTGGCCCATCTCGAGCCGCGTCGGTCAGATGGGGACGGCATGCCGAACCGCACTCAAACAGGCAGTAAGTCGCCGCAGCACCAGCATCCTGAGATCGTCCGCCGCTGGCGCACCGCCCTTGAACGCACGCACCGCGACAATCACAGCCTCGATCAAAACAACAAACGAAGAAAACAAAAGAGAAACAAATCAATAAACCGTAGCCGGTGGCCGGCCGGCGACTTCCGCAAGGACCGGACCCAGCCGCTCCTCGTCGAATAGCTCGCCATCGTGATCCCGGGCCTCGATCACGCCATCGGTGAGCAGGACCAGGGTCTCACTCGCACGGAGTTGGGCCATCTCGCTCCCATAGGCCATGTCCGGATCGATCCCGAGCGCCAGGGAGGGGGCGTGGGGCAGTGGGGTGGCACCCTCGGCATCAAGGCGCCAGGACGGGAGATGGCCGGCATTGGCGATCTCGACCGCACCGGTCCAGCCGTCGAGCAGGAGCACCCGCAGGGTCACGACCATGAAGGACGGGTTCCGGGCATAGAGCTCCCGGTTGACCGCCTCGACCACCCGTGTGGTGAAGCCGGGTCCCGGCGCGGAGTGCCGCACCGCCGCCCTCATTTGGCTCAGCGTCAGCGCCATGAAGAGGGCAGCGGCCGCCCCCTTGCCGGCGAAGTCGCCAGTTACGGCGCAGACACGGCCCTGGCCGAAGTCGATCACGTCGTAGAGGTCGCCGCCGACCTCGAGCGCCGGCTCCATCGCGGCCGCGGTCTCGATCGGGCGCTCGGGCGTCGGCGGCGGAAAGAGGGTGGGCGCCAGAGCAACGGCATCGTGGTTTGGAGGGCTTGCCGCTCCTGATCATGGCACGCAACGCGAGGTCCAGCCATAAGAAGAATTTGATCCTAACAGCTTTCTCATGCTATGACCCTCGTCATGCTCTCATCGCGCCGCCCCCGCCCAGCCCGCATCGACGAGTACCGCCTCGGCTTCCGCCTGGCCCACGGCCTCACCCCGGCCCAGGCCGCCCGCGCCGAGCGCGTCCCTGCAGCCGACGTCGAGGCCCTCCTCGCCCAACCCGACTTCCAGCAGCTCCTCGAGACCTGCCGCGAGTTCGACGCCATGCCGGCGGACAAGCGCCTGGCCATGCTCGAGCACCTGGCCCTCACCATCCTCGAGCACGCCCTCGCCCGCGGCGACGTCCGCGCCGCCCTCTTCTTCCTCCGCGAGCGCCGCCAGGGCCGCAACCCCGCCCAAACCCTCGCCACCCGCGTTCTAAGTGCTCCGCGCCCGGCGGCGCCGCCTCAGTCGGGAGCGGGTGGGGGTGGACGCGGCTTTCGTGACGGCAGCGTCGATGCGGCGAGCAAAGGCGGAGCCGTCGCCCGCGACGAGCTTGCGGCCGAGCGCACGGCCCGTGCCGCTGCGGTCGCTGCCGAGCCAGCCCCCGCCCCGGCACGTCGGCCTGGCGTGATCCTGCCGGCCATCCCGGCGCGGCAAGCCCACCTCCCGAGCCGCCGTCCGGTGAGCTGCCGGTTGGGCCGCATGACCGGGCTCGGCTTCCATCTGGGTGCCGCTCCGGTCGGGCCCATCACGGCCGACCTCACCCGCCCGCGCTGGCCCGCCGCACCGTAGGCGCGGTCCCGACGATTCCGCCCACTCTCAGCGCAAAGCGTCGCCCCCACCGCTGGGGTGCGAGCGGGTTGGCGTGACCTATATCTGCGGGACCTCCTGGAAGGGTTCCGCTTCCCCATGCAGACCAGCTTCACGGCCGAGCAGCTACGCGACCCCGACATGGCAGTGTCGGAGAAGGTCCTGCGCACCTGCGTGCATTGCGGGTTCTGCACCGCCACCTGCCCGACCTATGTCCTGCTCGGCGACGAGCTCGACAGCCCGCGCGGCCGCATCTACCTGATGAAGCAGATGCTGGAGGGCGGCAAGAAGCCCACGGCCGACGTGGTCAAGCACATCGACCGCTGCCTCTCCTGCCTCTCCTGCATGACGACCTGCCCCTCCGGCGTGCATTACATGCACCTGGTCGACCATGGCCGGCGCTATATCGAGGAGAACTATCGCCGGCCGTGGCACGAGCGGCTGATCCGGGGCACGCTGGCAGCCGTGATCCCGCGGCCCGGCCTGTTCCGCCTGGCACTCATGGGCGCCTGGCTCGGCCGGCCGCTGGCGAAGCTGCTGCCGGGCCGGTTCGGCGCCATGCTGGCGCTGGCCCCCGCCAGCCTGCCCGCCCCCTCGCCCGTCGACCGGCCGCAGGTGTTCCAGGCCCAGGGCCAGCGGCGGGCGCGGGTGGCGCTGCTCAGCAACTGTGCCCAGCAGGTCATCGCCCCCGGCATCAACGAGGCCACGATCCGCCTCCTCACCCGGCACGGCGTCGAGGTGGTGGTCGCCAAGGGTGCCGGGTGCTGCGGGGCGCTGACCCACCACATGGGCCTGGAGCACTCGGCCGTCCGCTACGCCAAGGCCAACATCGACGCCTGGACCCGCGAGCTGGAGACCGGCGGGCTGGATGCCGTGATCATCAACGCCTCGGGCTGCGGGACCACGGTCAAGGACTATGGCTTCATGTTCCGCGAGGACCCGGCCTACGCGGAGAAGGCCGCCCGGATCGCTGCCCTCGCCCGCGACGTCACCGAGCTCATGGACGGCCTCGGCCTCATGCCCGTGGTCAACGATGCCGACCTCACCGTGGCCTACCACTCCGCCTGCTCGATGCAGCACGGCCAGCGCATCCTGAACGAGCCCAAGCGCCTCCTGGCCGCCGCCGGCTTCACCGTGCGCGACATCCCCGAAGGCCATCTCTGCTGCGGCTCGGCCGGGACCTACAACCTCCTCCAGCCCGAGATCGCCCGCCAGCTCCGCGACCGCAAGGTGGCCAACATCGAGCGCACCGCCCCCGACCTGATCGCCACCGGCAATATCGGCTGCATCACCCAGATCGCCTCGGGCACCTCGCTCCCCGTCCTCCACACCGTCGAGCTGCTGGACTGGGCAACCGGCGGTCCTATGCCGGAAATCCTGCGCCGCGAGGACCGGTCGGGATCGGGCCCGTCAGGACCATGAACCAGGCCGGGCGCCCGCCAAGCTCGAAGGCAGCACCGACCACGTCGCGCAGCCGGTCGCGTGCCTCCGCCGGCAGCGCCATCTCGCTCCGCAGCGAGAGAGCCAGCTCGCCCCGGCCATGCGCCCGCAGCTCGAGCCGCACCCGGCCCAGCCGGCCGAACGTCACGTCGATCGTGAGCGGCTGGTCGGCCTCCTCCGGCAGTGGCCGGCCGCCCTGTTGCTCCTGCTCGAGCCGGATCGGGACCGGATGCTGCGGATCCCCGAGGAGGAGGATGGGCGGGAAACTCGGGAGCCGGACGGTTGGGGACCGCCTGCGCACCGGCCTGATCCGGAACGGGCGCGGAGACGGCGTGGGAGAGGCCTTCGACCGCAGCCCGTAGGCTGCCGGCCAAGCGAGCGTCCGGTGCGAGCCGCTGCAGCAGGGGCTGGTCGGGCTCGTTCCGCATGGCACGGGCGAGCTCAGCCGAGCCTTCCGGGACGCCATCACGGCCCGGTGCCAGACGCACCCCGACGACGGTGCCTTCGGGAAGGTCGGCAGCGCCGACCGGCAGCCGCAGATCGAGCGGGCCGGAGGCCAGCCGCACCCGGCCGTCGCCGGAGGCGGGGAGCGCAGTTGCCGGGATGACATCGCCCTTGATCAGGCTCGCCACCAGGCCCCCTAGGTCAGCCATCTCGCTCGCTGGGCCTAGAGCACCTGGAGCGGCAGGCGTGACGAGAACAGGGACGCTGACCGTGCGCGGCGGCACCAGCGGGAGGAGGAGGCTTGCGATCAGCACCGGACCCGGACGCGAGGGCAGCAGGCTCGGAGCCCCGCCTCCCGCCGGCGGCAGGATGGAGGTCTGCCGGGCTCCTGTGCCGGCAAGAGGCGCTACCGGTGCCACCGGCGAGGGTGCTGCCGGAGCTGCGATCGGCACGGTTGGCGTGATCATCCGCCGCTCCGGTTGCGCGGGCGCAGGAGGAGCCGGGCTAGGCCGGCTGCGGTGAGCGGCGGCATGGCCTTGCCGATCAGCGGGCTGACGCTCGCCTCGCCGAGCCCGATCCCGGTGGCCCCCGCCGCGACCACGCTGCCCAGCCGTCGCGAAGCGTCGAGACGGGTCACGATGCAGCGGCGGACGCCGACCGCGGCGAACAGGCCCACGGCCTCGACCGTGTCCTGGGCATCCGCACCCGCCGGCACCACCAGCACGGGCTCGAGATCCGCCGGAGCGGTCCAGCGCGCGAGCTCCGCCATCTCCGCACCGCGGAACGGGTTGACGCCCATCGTGTCAACCAGCGTCAGCGTGTCGGCTGCGGACGACCGGGCCGCCAGCACCGAAGGATGGGTGACCGACTCGGGTTTCAGGCCAAGCGGCGCGAGAAGGGCGCTGAGCTGGTCGAGGGCAGCAGCACGGGCGGTGTCCGCGCAGAGCACGGCCACCTTCTGCCCGGCGAGCCGGGCTGCGGCCGCGAGGCGGGCCACGGCCGCCGTCTTGCCGGCTCCGGCGGGACCCACCAGCGCCACCGTTCGCCCGACCGGCAGCCCCAACGGGTCGAAGCGCAGGCACCGGGCGAGCGTGGCGGTCAGCATCGCCGGCGCATCGCCTGGCTCGACCCGGCCGATCTCCGCTTCCAGCGTGGCCCGGAGCGCCGGCGGCACGTTGTGGTAGGCCAGGGCGGAGGCGAGCTCGGCCCTGGCCGAGCTGGCTTCGGCCGGGGCGAGCAGGGCGGCCAGATCGTCCTCGGCCGCGGCGGTGGGCTCCGCGGCCGTTACCTGGACGCCCTCATCCAGCTCGCGCGAGGCGACGATCACCGCGTCTTCGCCAAGCTCGGCGCGAAGCCGGCGCATCGCCTCCGGCAGGGTGCGGGCACGGAAGGTGCGGAGCTGCATGGCCTAGACCTGTCCCAGCGTGCGGATGCGCGCCTTCGGATGGATCTCATTCTGCGACAGCACCGTCGTGGACGGGCGGAAGCGCTCGACGATGGCGCGGACGTAGGGGCGGATCGGCGGGGTCGTCAGGAGGACGGGAAGCTCGCCGCGCATGGCCGCCGCCTCGAAGCGGTCGCGCAGGTCGTGGGCGAACTGCTGCAGCTCGGAGGGCGGCATGGCGAGCTGGCGCTCCTCGCCCGAGCCTGTGAGCGTGCCGGCGAAGCCCTGCTCCCAGCGGGCGCTCAAGGTGAGGACGGGGATGTAGCCGGCCTCGCTGGTGGCGGTATTGCTGATCTGCCGTGCCAGCCGGCTGCGCACATGCTCGATGACGAGGACGATGTTGGAACCGTGCGCGACGGCCTCGCCGATGGCTTCCACGATCGTGGGCAGGTCGCGGATCGAGATCCGCTCGGCCAGCAGGCCCTGCAGCACGCGCTGGATGCCGGCCGTGGTGATCCGCGCAGGCACCAGCTCGCCGATCAGCTTCTGGTACTCCTGCGACAGCTCGGAGAGCAGCTTCTGCGTCTCGGCGAAGCTCAGCATCTCGGCCAGGTTATCGCGGACGAGCTCGGTCAGGTGGGTGGTCACCACGGTGGCCGGATCGACCACCGTGTAGCCCTTGATCATCGCCTCCTCGCGCAGGCCCGGCATCACCCACATGGCGCTGAGCCCGAAGGTGGGCTCGACCGTCTCCTCGCCCGGCAGAGCTACGGCCTTGCCTTGCGGATCCATGACCAGGAGCATCGACGGCCGGATGTCGCCGCGGCCGACCTCCATCTCCTTGATCCGGATGACGTAGGTGTTGGCCGGGAGCTGGATGTTGTCCTGGATCCGCACCGACGGCATCACGAAGCCGAGCTCGCCTGCCAACTGCCGGCGCAGTGCCTTGATCTGGTCCGGCAGGCGGGCACCGCGGCCGTCGCCGATCAGGCCCAGGAGGCCGTAGCCGAGCTCGACCCGAAGCGCGTCCATGGCGAGTGCTGTGGCGATCGGCTCCTCGGCAGGTGGTGCGGGAGCATCGGCGACGGCCTTGGCCGCAGCCTCGCCCTTCTTGCGCTGGAATCCTCGCCAGGCAAGGCCGCCGGTGCCGCCGGCCAGGATCAGGAAAGGCAGGGCCGGCAGGCCCGGCAGGATGGCCAGCGTGCCGAGCAGGCCCGCGGTGACGGCCAGGGCCTTGGGGTGGGCACCGAGCTGGCTGGTCAAAGCGAGGTCGGCACGGCCGGTGACACCGGCCTTGGAGACGAGCAGGCCCGCCGCGGTGGAGACGATGAGGGCCGGGATCTGGGAGACGAGACCGTCGCCGACCGTGAGCAGGGTATAGGTGCGCAGCGCCTCGCCGAAGCTGACGTCCATCTGACCGACGCCGATCACCAGCCCGCCGACGAGATTGATGGCGGTGATCAAGAGGCCGGCCACGGCGTCGCCGCGGACGAACTTGGCGGAGCCGTCCATGGCACCGAAGAAGGCGCTCTCCTCCTCGAGCTCGCGCCGGCGCGTACGGGCCGTGGCCTCGTCGATCAGGCCGGCCGAGAGGTCGGCATCGATCGCCATCTGCTTGCCGGGCATGGCATCGAGGGAGAAACGGGCGGCGACCTCGGCGATCCGGCCCGAGCCCTTGGTGATGACGACGAAGTTCACGATCACCAGGATGCCGAAGACGATCACACCGATGACGATGTTGCCCTGCATGATGAAGCCGCCGAACGCCTCGATCACGTGCCCCGCAGCGTCCGGACCTTCATGCCCCTGCGCCAGGATGAGCCGGGTCGAGGCGAGGTTGAGCGACAGTCGGAGCATGGTCGCGAGCAGCAGCACGGTCGGGAAGGCGTTGAAATCGAGCGGCCGTTCGATGAGGAGCGCCGTCAGCAGGATCAGCACCGAGAAGGTGATCGAGAGTGCGAGCAGCAGGTCCAGGAGGACAGCCGGCAGCGGCAGGATGAGGACGACCAGGATGGCGATGACGCCGACGCCGAGCAGGATGTCGGTCTGCGCCATGGCAGTACGCAGCGGCGGCAGCCAGGCAAGCTGAGCCCGGGCGAGCGGCGAGGCCATGGCCATGACCGTGCTCTAGGCCCCGAGCTCGGCCGGCGACGGCGGCGGGACGGGAATGCCCTCGCCGCTATACTGCCGCAGCTTGTTGCGTAAGGTGCGGATCGAGATGCCCAGCAGGGTGGCGGCGTGGGTCCGGTTGCCCAGCGTGTGGCGAAGAGTGTCGATGATCAGCGTGCGCTCGACATCGGCAACGGTCCGGCCGACCAGGGCGGCCGGCATGGCGGCTGACGAGGCGGTCGAGGCGGGCTTCGTGCCGAGGACGATGTCGTGTGCCTCGATCCGGTCGCCGCGGGCCAGGACGACGGCACGGTGCAGGCAGTTCTCCAGCTCGCGGACGTTGCCCTTCCAGTGATGCTGCAGCAGTCGGTCCATTGCCGCACGTGAGAGCGGCCGGTCGTCGAGGCCGTTGGCTGCGGCGAGCCGGCTGGAGAAGTGGCGGGCCAGCGCCTCGACGTCGCGCGGCCGCTCGCGCAGAGGGGGAAGCTGGAGGGTGAGGACGCTGAGCCGGAACAGCAGGTCCTCGCGGAAGCTGCCTTCGGCCACCGCCTTCTCGAGGTCGCGGTTGCTGGTGGCGATGAGGCGGATATCGACCCGCACCGGCTTCGCCCCGCCGACACGGTCGATCACGCGCTCCTGGACGGCACGCAGCAGCTTCGCCTGCAGCCGAGGCTCCATCTCGCTGATCTCGTCCAGCAGAAGGGTGCCGCCGTCGGCCTCCTCGAACTTGCCGATCCGGCGGGCGACCGCGCCCGTGAACGCACCCTTCTCATGGCCGAACAGCTCGGATTCGAGCAGGTTCTCGGGGATGGCGGCACAGTTCACGGCGACGAAGGGCGACCGGGCGCGGCGGCTGTGCTGGTGGAGAAAGCGCGCCATCATCTCCTTGCCGGTGCCGCTCTCGCCGGTGACCAGGACGCAGGCGTCGGTCGGTGCGAACTGGCGGGCCAGCGCCAGCACGTCCAGCATGCGCGGGTCCTCGGAGACGAGCTGGCGGCCGCTCTCGCTGACCGCCTCCAGGAGGGCCGCGATCAGGTCAGGATCGGGCGGCAGGGGCAGGAACTCGCGGGCGCCTGCCCGGATCGCCGCCACGGCCAGACGCGGCTCGGCGTTGATGCCATAGGCCACGATCGGCAGGTGGATGCGCTCGGCCGCCATCTGGTCGACCAGGAGGCGGATATCCTGGCGGACGTCGATCAGCAGCAGCTCGGCACCCTGTCCCTCGCGCAGGCAGCGCAGCGCCGTCTCGCTGTCGCGCACGCGGCGCACCTCGGCACCCCGGGCGACGGCAAGCGAGGATGCTTTGTCGAGCTCGGGCGAGCTTTCGCCCACGATCAGCAGCCGCATGGCCGAGGGCTCCTCCGTTGGGGGCTTGCCGACACCTCAGTGATCGCCCTTGATGATCTCGGTCATGGTGATGCCGAGATGGTCATCGACGATCATCACCTCGCCCCGGGCGACGAGGCGGTTGTTGACGTAGATGTCGACCGGCTCGCCGACCTTGCGGTCGAGCTCGACCACGGCACCTCGGCCCAGGCGCAGGAGCTGGCTCACCGGCATGCTGGTCTTGCCCAGCACGGCAGAGAGATGCACCGGCACGTCGTAGACGGCACTCAGCCGATCGATCGACGGTGCCTGGCCGGCGAGCCCGCCATCCTTCTCCGCCACCGCCAAGGCCAATCCCTGCTGGTCCGGCTCGCCCGTCTTCATGCGCCCATCTCCGCGATCTCGATCCTGTCGATGACATCCTGCCCAGGCCGCGGGCCGCCTCGCGCGACAGCACCCGCAGCGCCACGAGCCGCCACGGCATCCAAAAGCCGCTCGGCCCAGCCATCGCGCCACAGCACACGCACTTCGCCGCGCCGCAGGGTCGTGCTGGGCCGAACCTCGATGGCACCGGCGCAGCCGCAGGCGTCGGCGATGCCGGTGAGCTCGGCCCGCACCATGGCCTCGTCCTCTGCCGGCACCTCGATGGTGACCTCGGGCTCGGCGCGCAGCTCGGCCAGGAGATCGCCCAGGATGCCCATGGCCACGGCGGTCGGGTTCTGCCGGAGCGCGTCATGGGCGATGGCACGGCCCAGCTCGGCCCCGATCGCCACGGCCTCGGCCTCGAGCTCGGCCCGGCGTGCGGCGAGCGTGGCAGCGAGACCGGTGAGAGAGGAGGCCAGGCGCGCCTGCAGGGCTGCGCTGTCGCGCGCCTGGTCGTCCCGCAAGCGTGCGGTAGCCTCCGCTGCCGCCTCGGCCGCTGCCGCCGCGCAGAGGCGGGCGAGCTCGGCCTCGGAGAAGAGGAGTGCCGGCTCGGCTGCCGGGGCTGCCCTCGGGGTCATCGGGGGACGGGCGAGCTCTGCCAGCTCCGGCCAGCACAGGTTGCGGGCCTGCTCGCCGCTTGGGCCGCGGCGCGCGTCGCGCGTCCAGAGCATCGCGACGTCCGCTGCCGGCATCACCGGCGTGCGCCCTGCCGCCGGCTCGACGTCAATAAACGAGCGCATCGTCTTTGCCGTCCGCCAGGAAGATCTCGCCGGTTGCCGCCAGCTCCTTGGCCAGGTTGACCATGAACAGCTGCGCCTCCTCGACATCGCGCAGCCGCACTGGCCCCATGGTCTGCATCTCCTCGCGGAGGATCTTGGAGCCGCGCTCGGACATGTTGCTCAGGAAGAGCTCCTTCAGGCGCTCGGTCGCACCCTTGAGGGCCACCGCCAGGCGATCATTGCCCGTGGCCCGGAGCAGGGCCTGGATCCCCTGGCCGTCGAGGCGGGCCAGATCCTCGAAGGTGAACATGAGGGCCCGGATCCGCTCTGCCGCTTCCTTGTGGCGCTCCTCGAGCGCGGCCATGAACCGGGCCTCGGTGCCGCGGTCGAAGAAGTTGAAGATCTCGGCCATCACCTCGTGATTGTCGCGCCGGTTGGTGCGGGCGAGGTTGGTCATGAACTCGGCCCGCAGCGTGCGCTCGACATCGGCCAGGATCTCCTTCTGGACCACCTCCATCCGCAACATCCGCAGCACGACCTCGAGCGCCACGTCCTCGGGCATGTGCGAGAGCACGCGGGCCGCATGCGACGGCTCCAGTCGCGACAGCACCACGGCCACGGTCTGGGGGTATTCGTTCTTCAGGTACGAGGCGAGCACACCCTCGTTGACGTTGCCGAGCTTGTCCCAGACGGTCCGGCCGGCAGGGCCGCGCAACTCCTCCATGATGGTGTCGACGCGACCCGGCTCGAGGAAGCGCAGCAGCAGCTTCTCGGTCATGTCGAAGCCGCCGACCACGCCGCCCGGGCTGGAGAGCCGGTCGCCGAAGTCGCGCAGGAGCCGCTCGACGATCTCGGCATCGACCCGGCCCAGCAGCGACATGGTCTGCGAGATCTCGATCACCTCGTCGAGCTCGAGCTTGGCGAAGACCGGTGCTGCCTGCTCCTCGCCCAGCGCCAGCATCAAGATCGCCGCCTTCTCGGCACCGGTCAGGGTCTCAAACCGTTCCGCGGGCATCGCACCTCACTTCCCGTGCAGCCAGCTGCGCACGACGCGCACGGCCTCGTCCGGATGCTGGTTGACGAACCCCGCCACCTCCTCGACCAGCGACGCCTTGACCTGGCCCAGCACGTTGCGCAGCGCCACGGTGGTGCCGGGCCCGTCCGCAAGCCTGGCCGTGCCGTCCTCGAGGAGCGGCTCCCCGGCCCCCGGATCGGCGGCGGTCTGGGCCAGGAGCGGCGTCGCCACGCCGGTGAGAGTGCTGACCGAGGGGGCAGGCTCCTGGCTCGGGAAGAGCCGGCGCAGGAGCGGACGCACGCCCAGGAGCAGCACCAGGAGGGTGAGCAGGGCGTAGGTCGCAAGCTCGGCTGCGCGCCAGTAGCTCTCATGCGGCAGGCCCAGGAGCGTGTCCTCGGCCTCGGCCGCGAGGTCCGGCTGAACGAAGCGCCGGCTGACGATCTCGACGCGGTCGCCACGCCCATCATCGAGACCCGCGGCGCCACGGACGAGGGCCTCCAGCTGCTGCAGCTCCTCGGCACTGCGCGGCTCGTGCACGACCGTGCCGTCCGGCTGGGTGCGCTGGGTGCCATCGACCTGGACCGCGATCGAGAGGCGGCGAAGAGCACCACCGCGGTGGGTCTGGTTCCGCACCACGCGTGAGATCTCGTAGTTGACCACTTCCTCGGTGCGGTTCGAACGCTCGCTGCTGGAAGGTTGGCCGGGCTCCTGCTGCTGCGTCCGCTCGGTCGGCAGGTTGTTGGCGACGGAGACCTGGCCCTCGTTGCGCCGTTCAGCGGAGTCGCTCCGCTCCTCGGTGGTCTGAGTGCTCCGGACAACCTGGCTTGCCGGATCATAGGTCTCGGTGGTGGTCGCGATCTCGTCGAAGTCGATCTCGGCCGAGACCTCGGCGTCGACCCGGCCCGGGCCCACGCTACGCTCGAGGAGCTGGACGATCTTGGCCTTCAGCCGCTCCTCGAGCGCAATCCGGTATTCCTCCGCGTCGCCGGCAGCGAAGCCGCCCGGGCCCGAGCCCTGGGCCAGCAGGTTGCCGCTGTCGTCGACCAGGGTGACCTGCTCCGGCGAGAGGTCCGGCACGGCCGCTGCCACCAGGTGCTTGATCCCGGCGACCTGCCGCTTGTCCAGCTCGCCCCCTCGCAGCGAGAGGACGATCGAGGCCGAGGACGGCTTGGCCTGCCGGGCAAAGAGCTCGCGCCTGGGGAGGTTGATGTGGACCCGGGCCGAGCGCACCTGCCGGAGGGTGCCGATCGACCGCGCAAGCTCGCCCTCGATGGCGCGATGAAGGTTGATGTTGGCCTGCAGCTCGCTCGTGCCGAAGGGTCCTGCCCGGTCGAGCAGCTCGTAGCCTACGGCCGACCCGACCGGCATGCCCTCCTCGGCCAGGCTCATGCGAAGGCGGAGGACCCGATCGGCCGGGACCATGACGGCATCGCCGCCGGCACTCAGCCGGTAGGGCACGCCCATCTCGTCCAGGCGCTGGACGAGGCGCTGGCTGTCGCTGAGCTCGAGCCCGGCGAACAGCAGCGTATAGTCGGGAGCGCTTGCCCGCCAAATGATGAAGGCGAAGAAGGCGGCCAGCGCCAGGGCCACCCCGCCCAGGGCCGCTATCCGGCCGGGGCCGAGTGCCCGCAGGAAGCCCAGGGCACCGGCCGGCCGCTCCTGCGGCGTGGCCGAACCGCCCGCAACCTCCAGCTCCGCTCTCGCTTTCGCGTCCATGGCCTGCCCCGCTCCCCGACCCTTGCCGGGAGCCGAGCCGAGGTTACGGCCGACATGCTGAACGAATAGTTAAGAGCGCTCCTGCGGTGCTGCTGGCCGACCGGCGCGCGGGACATCCTTCAGCCGGGTCACACGCAGGCCCCGGGCACCCAGATGGTCCATCGCGCGTTCCCAGGAGCTGAACTCCTCGGGCGAGATATTGTAGCGCCGACACGCATCCTCGAAGCTCAGGCGACCTGCGCGCACGGCCTCGACCACCTGCGCCTTGCGCCGGTACACCCATCGCAGCGTGTCGGGCGGCGGCAGATCGCCGAGGCTGCCCTCGTCGCCGCTCCTGGGAACATCCGGCGTTCCCCGTCCTGTCCGCTCCACCATGAGGCATCTCCGCCAAGCTCTGGTTTCTCGTGCCAGCGCCTTGTTCCCTCTCTTCTACGGCACTCAGCTTAAAGAAGTGCAAACAAAGTTGCCGGTTTGAAGTTAAGGCATGTAAACCAATAGTCTCCCGGCAAGAGACCTCCTCATGGCACATACTCAACGACTGATGCGAATAAGCTCGTCCAGCATCTCATCTGCGGTTGTGATGACACGGGCGTTGGCGGAATAGGCGCGCTGCGTCACGATCATTCGGGTGAACTCGTCGGCGAGATCGATGTTCGCGGCCTCGAGGGCCGATGGCGTCACGGTGCCCGCCCCGCCGGACCCGGCGGCCCGCAGGTTGAACTCACCCGACGCGTCGGTCTGCGCGTAGACATTGCCGGAGTGGGCTTCCAGGGCCCCCGGGCTCGCGAACGTGGCGATCGGCAGGCGATAGAGCCGGCGCTGCTCGCCGTTGGTGAACGAGCCCAGGACGTAGCCTTCCTCATCGATCGCGACGCCGTTGAGCTCGCCGACCTCGGCTCCGTTCTGGGTGACGAAGGCGACGTCGGTGGGGCTCGAGAACTGACCCAGGCCATTGGTCTCGCCCACGGTGCCGAAGTCGAAGGTGATCTCGCTCGGATCGGCACCGGTAGCGACGGCCCAGGTGGCCTGGACGGAGCCGGCGGCGGCACCCGCCGCGACAGGTGCCACGTTCACCGCACCGAGGCTGCCGTCGCCGTTGAAGGTCACCGTGCCGCTCGCCAGGAGGCCGTCGGGGTGGGTCGCGGGATCGAGGTCGGCCGCTTCCCCGTAGACCTCGACCGCCCAGTTGGCCGTCGGACCGGTGCGCAGGAAGGCGAGCGTGACGTCGTGCGGCCGGCCCAGGCTGTCATAGACCTGCACGGCCCGGGTGAAGCTCGGCTGGACGGGATTGGCACCGCCGTTCGCGTTGGCGGCAAGGTCGCCGGCGGCGTAGGCGCCCACATACGGCCCCTGATCGGCGTTCAGGTTGGCGCCGATGCTGACGGCCGTGGTCGGCCGGGCCACCCCGGCGATGCCGCGAACGTTCACGGTCTCCAGCTGGTTGATGTCGACGACCTGCTGATCGGCGTCGAGCGCCCAGCCCTGCACGTAGAAGCCCGATGCCGTGCGCAGATTGCCCAGATGGTCGGGCGTGAAGGAGCCGGCACGGGTGTAGAGCTGCTGACCTGCAGCGTCGGGGGCGCTGTTGACCACGAAGAAGCCGGGCCCGGAGATGGCGGCATCGGTGGGCGAGGCTGTGCCCTGGATCAGCCCCTGCACGCCGACGCTCTGGCCGGTGATCGCCCGCACGCCGCCCGGGCTGTAGCTGTTCGGTCCGCTCCGGCCGGTGACCAGGCTCGAGAACTGCGGCAGCGAGGCTTTGTAGGCCGGCGTGTTCACGTTGGCCACATTGTCCGAGATCATGCCCATCGCACGGCTCTGGGCGGAAAGGCCGGCCACGCCTGAGAACAGCGAGCCATACAAGCTCATCGGGGCTTCCTCCGTCTTCTCGACAGGTTGATTCAGGTGACAGCAGCCGGCATGCGGCTGACCGTACGCACTTGCTCGAGCGGCACCGGCACGCCGCCGATCACGAGCCGCAGACCGTCCGAATCGGTCTCGATCGCCTCGACCCGGCCCTGCGTCTCGCGATCGACCTGCAGCGCCTTGCCCTCGGCATCGTTTGCCCGGATCTCGATCTTGTAGAGCCCGGCGCCGGCTCGCGAGCCGTCCAGCTTGCGCCCATCCCAGCTGTAGCCGTGGCCGCCCGCGCCCACGGAGCCCGTTCCCTGGTGGACAACGGCGCCGTTGGCGTCGCGGATCGTGATCGCGACCTCGTCGGCCGCCTGGGGCAGGCTGTACTCGATGGCGGCATTGCCCTCCGTGCCGAGCTGGACCTGGCTGGCGCTGAAGGCGACGTCGAGGCCGATGAAGCCCAGTGCCGAGGTGAGCGAGCTGCTCTCGATCAGGCCGGTCAGCTGCTTGAGCTGGTTGTTGGTCTGGATCGCCTGCTCGACCGAGCTGAACTGGACCAGCTGGTTGGTGAACTGGGTGGCATCCAAGGGCGAGAGCGGGTCCTGGTGCGCCAGCTGGGCGGTGAGGAGTTGCAGGAACGAGTTGAAGCTGGCCGCGATCGAGCTCGTGGGCTGAGGCTTCGAGCCGGCGGCGGTAGCGGAGGTGGTGGCGGCAATAACCATGCGGGTGCCTCGGCGGGCTCGTGGTCAGACGCTGAGATCGAGCAGGCCGCGCGACCGGCGGCGGCTGCTGCCGCCGGCCGCGATCGGTCGCACGGGTGAGGCTGCCTCGGGCTGTGCTGAGGCCCGCGCGGAGCCTCCGCCCGGCTGGCCGCCCTCGCGTCGCAGGCTGAAGCTCAGGCCGGCATTGGCGAGCTGCAGCCCGCTGCCGACCAGCATCTGCTCGAGCCCGCGCGCGTCGCGCTGGAGCAGGCTCAGCGTGTCGGGCCGCTCGATCGCGAAGGCGGCATGCAGCTTGCCGCCTTCGTCGACGCGCAGGGCCACCTCGACACGGCCAAGCTCGGCAGGGTCGAGCTGCAGTGTCAGCCGGTCCTGCTGCTGCGCCACCGCAGCGACGATGCCGGTCGTGAGATGCGGGAGCGTCACCCGCGGCAGAGCCGGTGGGGAAGCCGCTGCGACCGAAGCCGCTGGCGGGCCCATGTCATGCGTGGCCACGGTGCCGTGATGCGCGATCGGTGGGATTCCTGCCGCTCTGTCCGCAGGAACCGGTTGTGGTCCCTGGTCCAGCGTCGGGCCGGCCGCATCCGCCGTGGCGATGGCGATGGCGAGGACGCCGCCGGCACGCTTGGGCTGTCGTCGCTTTCCGCGCGGGCAGGGGCCACTTCGGACGGGTCCGCGCCCTTCGCCGTTGGAAGTTCATTCGGAACCGCTGGCGTGGGAGCCGGCGCGGCGGTGACGCCCGGACGGGCGCTGCTCGGAGGCTGCTCGTTGGCGGCGCTCAGCTCGGGAATGATCAGGTCGGGCGTGGTGGCATCCTGCTCCGCCAATGCCGCCACGAGTGCCGTGACCGGGGTCGGTGCCGAGGCAGTCGGCGCAGCCTCTGCCGGTGCCACGGCCGGAACCGGCACGGATGGTTGCACGGTCGGGGCAGCCGGCACTGCCACCGGCACCGCGACCTGAGCGGGCTCGGACGCCGATTGCGCCAGGAACGGCGGTGCCGCAGGTGCTGCCGCAACCACGCCCGGACCGACTGCTCTGGCCGGTCCGGCAGCGGGCCCCGCGTCGGCCGTCACGGCCTCACCAGCCTGCGGAGCCGGATTGGCCGGCTGAACGCCGACCATGGCCGCCATGAGGACGGCCAGGAACGACGCGGCCGCGGGGTCGGTGCCGGCGGCTTGCGGCTCGGCCTGGGCTGGCAGGAGGAGGGTTGGCGTGGCGATCGCGGACAGCATGATGGGCCGTCATGTGCAACGAGCGTGCCACGGCGCCGATTTCTTCGGCCCTCTTGGGGAGGGTCTCTGCCGACAGCGACTCCGCTAGGAAAATGCTGCCGGGCGGGAGCCTGTTTCTGCCGGGTCGGGTCGGTTATTCTTCCCGGTAGACCCGCTCGCGGCGCTCGTGACGCTCCTGGGCCTCGATGCTCAAGGTGGCGATCGGCCGTGCATCGAGGCGCCGGATGCCGATCGGCTCCTGGGTCTCCTCGCAATAGCCGTAGCTGCCATCCTCGATCCGGCGCAGGGCGGCGTCGATCTTGCTCAGCAGCTTGCGCTCGCGATCACGGGTGCGCAGCTCGTAGCTCCGTTGAATCTCCGCCGAAGCCCAGTCGGACTGGTCCGGCAGGCGCGTATCTTCTTCCTTGAGCTGCTGCAATGTCTGGCCGGAACCGCGCAGGATCTCCTCGCGCCAGCGCAGGAGCTTCGAACGGAAATACTCCGTCTGGCGCGGGTTCATGTACGGCTCGTCCTCCGTTGGACGATAGCTCTCGATGCCGTTCTTCGCCATGCATCCTCCGATAGAACCCACGGCGGCGTACAACCTCAACGGTCACGCATGCCGACCGGCCTCGACTGCCCGGAGGCAGTCGCTCGCCCCGCCGGGCCGCAACGCCGCGGCTAAGTAGCGCAATGACTTAGAGGGGACAATCGCAACCTGCGCCGGGTCCGGGGTGGCCGGAGCAGAACATACCCGGGCGCGGCGGCCGTGCCACTATCGGGCGGTGGCGAACAGAACACAGCCCTGTGTGCAGGCGGATCGCCGCCGCAGGGCCAGCCGGTCGAGGCTGGCGGCCGCGGCATCGTAGATCAGGAGCGAGCCGGAGAGCCCCTGGCCGAAGCCCACGAGCTCCTTGATCACCTCGGTTGCCTGCAGGCCCGCCACCACGGCCGCGGCCGGGCCCAGCACACCCCCTTGCGCACAGGAAGGCAGGGCCTCGGCACCGGGCTCCTCCGGGAAGAGGCAGCGCAGGCAGGGATGCGGCGGGCCGAGATAGGGCTTGAAGGTGGAGACCTGGCCGTCCAGCCCCTGGACCGCGGCGCTGACCAGCGGCCGCCCGAGGCGGAAGCAGGCTTCCTGCACCAGCGCACGGGTTGCGAAGTTGTCGCTGCCGTCGGCCACCAGATCGTAGTCGGCCACGATCCCGTCGGCATTCTCGGCCGTGAGGCGCACCGGATACCCGGTCAGGGCGACCAGCGGGTTGAGGCGGCGCAGCCGTGCTGCAGCAGCCTCCACCTTGCCGCGGCCCGCATCCTCGGTGTCGAACAGCACCTGGCGGTGGAGGTTGGAGAGATCGACCCGGTCGTCATCGACCACGCCGAGCCGCCCGATGCCGGCGGCCACGAGATAGAGGAGGAGCGGCGAGCCGAGCCCACCCGCACCGATGACGAGGACGCCGGCATCCGCCAGCCGCCTCTGGCCGATGCCGCCGATCTCGGGCAGCACGATCTGGCGCGCATAGCGCCGGAGCTCCTCGTCGCTGAACTCGTCCGTCATCCGCAAGCTCGTCCGGGGTCGGCGTTAGCCACTGGTTAACCATCAAGCCTCTAACCTCTGCCGCAGGCAAGCGGATGCTGCCTTTGCTGCGGAGGCGACATGCAGGCGAGCGAGGTCGCGGTAGCGCTGAAGTACGACCGGGCAGGCGACCGGCTCCCGTTCGTCACCGCCAAAGGGCGGGGTGCGATCGCAGCCCAGATCGTGGCCATGGCCGACAAGCACGGTGTGCCGGTGCGCCGTGACGGCGAGCTGGCCCAGGTGCTGGCAGCGCTCGATGTCGGCCAGGCGATCCCGACCGTGGCCTTCGCCGCGGTGGCCGAGATCCTGTCCTATCTCTACCGGCTGGACAAGGCGCTGGCCGATAACGTGGCTCCGCCGCCGTGAGCGAGGCGGACCTCCAGCATCTGATCGGCAGTGCCGCCGAGGCGCGGCGGCGGATCGGCGCCGGGCAGGCCGTCGAGCTTGCGCCTTTGGCCCGGCTCGTGGCCGAGATGGCGGCCGCACGCGAGCGCGAGACGGCGGCAGCAGGCTCCTGGCCCGTGGCCCTGGTCGACGAGCTGGAGCAGCTGGTGTCGCTTCTCGAGCGCGAGCGTGAAGCCGTGGCCCGGAGCCTCAGCGAGCTCGCAGCCCGCGGGCGGGCCGGCCGCGCCTACGCCAGGAAGCCGTGACCCGTGGACACCACCGCCTCTCTCTTCACCGACAGCCTGCGCGGCGTCGGCGCCTTGGCCGCCGTGCTGGGCCTCCTGCTGCTCCTCGTCTGGAGCCTGCGCCGTGCCGGCGTGATCAAGCCCACGGTCGGTGCCGGGCGGCTGGCCGTCACCGGCAGCCTGCCGCTCGACAGCCGCAACCGGCTCCTGCTCGTCCGCTGCGACGGGCGCGAGCACCTCTTGGCCCTGGGACCCGCGGGCGTGCGGGTGATCGAGAGCCAGGCAGCCCTCATCCCAGCCCCGGCGACGACCCAGCAGGAAAGCTCATGATGCGCATCCTTCTCCGTGCCGGCTGGCTCACGGCCGCCATGCTGCTTCTGCCGGCCGTGGCCACGGCCCAGTCGATCAATGTCGACCTCGGGGCCGGCGAAGGCAGCATGACCGGGCAGATCCTGCGCCTCGTCCTGCTCGTCACCGTGCTCAGCCTGGCACCGTCCCTCGTGGTGATGGTGACGGCGTTCACCAGGATCGTGATCGTGCTCTCGTTCCTGCGCACGGCGATCGGGCTGCAGCAGAGCCCGCCCAACCCGGTCCTGATCGGGCTCGCCCTCTTCCTCACCGGCTTCATCATGGCACCGGCCCTGGAGAAGGCGTGGATCGAGGGCGTGCAGCCGATGATCGCCGAGGAGGTGGCACCCGAGGAGGGGCTTCAGCGCTCGATCGAGCCCTTCCGCGGCTTCATGCTGGCGCAGGTTCGCGACGAGGATCTGGCCCTGTTCCACGAGATCGCGGGCATCGCCCCCCGGACGAGCGCAGCCTGGTGGGCCTGCGGTTCCTCCTGCCGGCCTTCATGATCAGCGAGCTGCGGCGGGCGTTCGAGATCGGGTTCATCGTCTTCGTGCCGTTCCTGGTCATCGACATGGTGGTGGCCTCGGTCCTGATGTCGATGGGCATGATGATGCTGCCGCCGGTGATGATCTCCCTGCCGTTCAAGATCGTGTTCTTCGTGCTGGTCGACGGCTGGTCGCTGCTTGCCGGCAGCCTCGTGCAGAGCTTCGGCCCGATCTAGGCGGGAAGCTCCCCGGCCAGCCAGGAGGCGAAGCTCGGGAAGTCGGTCTGCTCGTCCAGCAGCTGGGCTACGCGCTCGCCGATGAGGGCCGAGAACTTGAAGCCGTGGCCGCTGCAGGGGCTGAGGGCCAGGACCCGGTCCTCGCGGTGGGCCACGAAGCGCTCGTCGTCGGTCACCGTGTAGAAGCAGGTGCGGGCCTCGGTGACCTCGTAGCGGTCGACGGCACGCAGCCGCCGGCTGGCGAGGGCGAGGATCGGGTCGATCTCGTCGGCAGGCACCTCCCGGTCCTGGTCGGGATCGCCGCCACGGCTGAAGCGGTGGTCGCCGAACTTGAGGCCGGTGCCGGCCACAGGCGGCACGGCGTAGAAGACGCTCTGACCGGAGGTCAGCACGTCCGTGATCATCGGCGCTCCTTCCCAGCTCGCGGCGAGCTCCGCCGGCGGGCGGACATAGATGAGCACCTGACGCGAGGGGACGATGCTCCCCGCCAGCGCGGGCACGAGGCGCGGCAGCCACGGGCCCGCGGCCGCGACCACCATCTCGCCCGTCAGCTCGCTTCCGTCCGCGAGCCGCACGGCACCGCGCGCCGGGTCGAGCGATGCGACCCGGGCACGCTCGCGCACCTCCACGCCCTCCCGCCGCAGCCAGTCCGCCAGGGCGGCCACGATCCGCTCCGCCAGCAGGGCTCCGCCCGTGGGCGAGTAGAAGGCGCACTCGACCCGCTCGGGATCGAGCATGGGGAAACGCGCGGCGATTGCGGCGCTGTCCAGCAGCTCGTGGGGAATGCCCATGAGCTCGAGCGAGCGGCATGAGCTCAGGAGCCATGGATCGTCGCGTGGCGCCGTCAGGACCTGGCCGGTCGGGACATAGAGGCTCTGGCCGAGGTCGGACCACAGCCGTTCCCAGGCGGCATAGGCGTCCCGCACCATGACGGCATAGCCGTGCGCCTCGCCGTAGGCGTAGCGGATCAGCCGGTGCTGGTCCGCCGAGGAGGCGTTCGGGTTGGGGATGGTGCCCTGCTCGAGGACGACCGGCTCATGGCCGAGGCGGTGCAGGCCACGGGCCACCGACAGGCCCATGGCCCCGCCGCCGACCACGATCACCCGCATGACCGGGCGGCGCGGCTAGGCGGCGCGGCTGGGGACGATGGCGCCGGCGGTCGGCGGGGCCAGGGTCAGGGCCTGGGTCTTGCGGCGGGCCTCCTCGACCACGGCCCGCTCCTCCGCCTCGCGCCGCAGCCGCTCCTCGTGCTCCACTTCCCGCACCTTGCGGCGGAGATGCCGGGTCTCGCCGCGGGTCCGGGTGCGCGAGAGCCAGGAGGCGAGGCCGCCCAGGACGATGCCCAGCGCCAGGGTGAACAGCAGCGTCCAGTAGAGCGGGACGGTGATGCCGTACGGCAGGGGCCAGAAGCTGATGTCGACCGGCTGCCGATTGGCCACCGACAGGAAGGTGATCACGACGAGGCCGGCGATGAAGAGGATGGCGCGGAGCAGCTTGAGCATGTGGATCCCCGTGCGGGTACGACCGGAGTTGCGTTCCTACTCGGTAAGGTTCAGCCGCTCGCGCAGCTCCTTGCCGGTCTTGAAGTAGGGTACGACCTTGTGCGGAACCTGGACCTCGTCGCCGGTCCGGGGATTGCGACCCGTGCGCGCGTCCCGTTCGCGGACCGAGAAGGCGCCGAAGCCACGCAGCTCCACCCGGTCGCCGCGGGCAAGAGCAGAGCTGATCTGCTCGAACACGGTCGATACGATCCGCTCGATGTCGCGCATGTAAAGATGCGGATTTGCGTCCGCGAGACGCTTGATCAGATCAGACTTTGTCATGCTCTTCCGGCGCTCGCTACTCGCGGCGGCTCGGTCGGCGCCAGCCCCTGGGGCGTGAACCTGCCAAAGGGACCTCCCACCGTCAAGCGAACGGGCCGCGCCCCCGGAAGGACGCGGCCCGTGCTAAGTGCTTGCGTCTGCGAGCGGCTCAGCTTCCCTTGGAAGCCTCCTCCTGCTTCTGCCGGATGGCCGCACCCAGGATGTCGCCCAGGCTGGCGCCGCTGTCGGAGGAGCCGTACTCGGCCATGGCCTGCTTCTCGTCGTCGATCTCCAGGGCCTTGACCGAGAGCACGAGCCGCCGGTTGACGGCATCGACGTTCATCACCTTGGCGTCGATCTTCTCGCCCTTGGCGAAGCGCTCGGGCCGCTGCTCCTCGCGGTCGCGCGACAGCTCGGACTTGCGGATGAAGCCCAAGGCACCGCCGACGGTCTCGACCTCGATCCCGGAGGAGTTGCTCTCCCGGACCGTGCAGGTGACGCGGGTACCGCGCTTGAGGCCCGCGATCGCCTCCTTGAAGGGGTCGGCACCAAGCTGCTTGATGCCCAGCGAGATGCGCTCCTTCTCGACGTCGACGTCCAGCACCTGAGCCCGGACGGTGTCGCCCTTGCTGTAGCGCTTGACGGCCTCCTCGCCCGGCACTTCCCACTCGATGTCGGAGAGGTGGACCATGCCGTCGATGTCGTTGTCGAGACCGACGAACAGACCGAACTCGGTGATGTTCTTGATCTCGCCGTCGACCTCGGAGCCCAGCGCATGCTGCTCGACGAAGGCCTCCCAGGGGTTCTGGATGGTCTGCTTCAGGCCCAGGCTGATGCGCCGCTTCTCGGGATCGACCTCCAGGACCATGACCTCGACCTCCTGGGAGGTCGACACGATCTTGCCCGGGTGGACGTTCTTCTTCGTCCACGACATCTCGGAGACGTGGACCAGGCCTTCCACACCCGGCTCCAGCTCCACGAAGGCGCCGTAGTCGGTGATGTTGGTGACGCGGCCGGTGAACTTGGCCCCCACCGGGTACTTGAGCTCGACACCCTCCCAGGGATCGGCCTCGAGCTGCTTCATGCCCAGGGAGATGCGCTGCGTCTCGCGGTTGAAGCGGATCACCTGCACGCGGACGCTCTGGCCCACATGCAAGACGTCGCTCGGGTGGTTGACGCGCTTCCAGGAGATGTCGGTGACGTGGAGCAGGCCGTCGAGGCCACCCAGGTCGACGAAGGCACCGTAGTCGGTGATGTTCTTGACCACGCCTTCCAGGATCTGGCCTTCCTGGAGGGTGGAGAGCAGCTCGTTGCGCTGCTCCGCCCGGCTCTCCTCGAGCACGGCCCGGCGCGAGACCACGATGTTGCCGCGCCGGCGGTCCATCTTCAGGATCAGGAACGGCTCGGGCTTGTTGATCAGCGGGCCGATGTCGCGCACCGGCCGGATGTCGACCTGCGAGCCCGGCAGGAAGGCCACGGCACCGCCGAGGTCGACGGCGAAGCCGCCCTTGACCCGGCCGAAGATGTGGCCCTCGACCTTGGACTGGTCGTTGAAGCCGCGCTCGAGCCGGTTCCAGCTCTCCTCGCGCCGCGCCTTGTCGCGGCTGAGGACGGCCTCGCCGCTGCGGTTCTCGAAGCGCTCGACATAGACGTCGACCCGGTCGCCGACCCGGACCTCGGGCGGCTGGCCGTGGGTGCCGAACTCCTTGAGCGGCACCCGGCCTTCGGACTTCAGCCCGACGTCGACCACCACCTCGTCATTGTCGATATCGACCACGGTACCCTTGACGACGGTACCTTCGAGTCGGCTGTTCGACCCGAACTGCTCATCCAGCATCGCGGCGAAGTCGTCGCGCGAGAGCCGGGGATCCTGGACTTGGACGGTCTCCGTCATCAGTGCTCCAAAAGAGCCGGGCAGGATGGCCCGGGCTAGAGGTTGGTCAGGCTCGACCCGTCGGCGCGCCTGCCGGCCACGGCCTCGATGTGGCGAAGAGCCATCTCGAGCACCGCATCGGGCTCGAGCGAGGTGGTGTCCAGCACAAGCGCGTCTTGAGCAGCACGAAGTGGCGCGACCGCCCGTTCTGAATCACGGCGGTCACGCTCGCGCAGCTCGGCCAAGACGGCCGCGTATATAGGCTCGGCCCCCCGGCGCCGCAACTCCTCGTAGCGCCGCCGCGCCCGCTCCTCGGCAGTCGCGGTCACGAACAGCTTGGCCCCGGCCTCCGGGCAGACCACCGTGCCGGTATCGCGCCCGGCCAGCACCGCCCCGCCATCCATGCCGGCGAAGCGGCGCTGGAACGGGAGGAGGGCGGCCCGGACGGCCGGGTAGGCCGCCACCATCGAGGCTGCCTGGCCGATCTCCTGGCCGCGCAGGCGGGCCGTCACCACCTCGTCCGCGGTCAGCGCCTCCGCTGCGGCCAATGCTGCCGCCGCGTCGCGCGGGTCGCCGCCGGCTTCGAGCAGGCGCCGGCCCACGGCACGATAGAGAAGGCCGGTATCGAGGAAGGGCAGTCCCAGCGCCTGGGCGAGGCGCTGGGCCAGCGTGCTCTTGCCCGAGGCCGCGGGCCCGTCGATGGTGACGACCAGGGGTACCGTCATCCCGGCTCCGCCACGGGCTCGATCCGGGCACCCAGCCCGTTCATCAGCAGGCGGAAGCCCGGGAAGCTGGTCTCGATCGTCTCGGCACCGGTCACCATCACCGGCTGCTCGGCCCGCCCGCCCAGCACGAGGAAGCTCATCGCGATCCGATGGTCGAGATGGGCATCGATCAGCGCCCCGCCAGCCACCTTGCCCTGCCCATGAACGATCAGGTCGTCGCCCTCGATCTCGACCTGCACGCCGCAGGCGGCAAGGCCGCGGGCCATGCCGGTGAGCCGATCGCTCTCCTTCACCCGCAGCTCGGAGAGGCCGCGCATCACCGTCCGCCCGGCGGCGAAGGCGGCGGCCACCGCCAGGACCGGGTACTCGTCGATCATGGTGGGTGCGCGCTCGGGCGGCACCTCGACGCCCCGGAGCTCCGAGCCCTCGATCACGAGGTCGGCCACGGGCTCGCCACCCGCCGTGCGCTCGTCCTCGAAGCGAAAGCGCGCGCCCATCTCGGCCAACGTGGTGTAGAGGCCGGTCCGCAAGGGGTTGGTGCCGACAGCAGGGAGCCGGACCTGCGATCCCGGCGTCAGGACCGCGGCCACGGTGGGGAAGGCCGCGGAGGAGGGATCGCGCGGCACCAGGAAGCTCTGCGCCCGGAGCCGTGCCCCACCCCGGATCGTGACCTGGTGCCGGCCGCCCGCACCGGGCTCGCTCGCGACCGTGGCTCCCATCGCACCCAGCATCCGCTCGGTATGGTCGCGCGAGGCCAGGGGCTCGGTGACGCTTGTGTCGCCGTCGGCGAACAGCCCGGCCAGCAGCACGGCCGACTTCACCTGGGCCGAGGCCACCGGGCTCGGATAGTCGATCGCCCGCAGCGGACGCCGGCCGGTCAGCGCCAGCGGCAGCCGGTCGCCGCTGCGCGACGCGAACGCCGCCCCCATCGTCGCCAGGGGCTCGACCACCCGGCGCATCGGCCGCCGCCGCAGCGAGGCGTCGCCGGTCAGGATGCTGGTGAACGGCTGGCCGGCCAGGATGCCCATCAGCAGCCTGGCACCGGTGCCGGCATTGCCGAGGTCGAGCACGGTGTCGGGCTCGGCCAGCCCGTCCTGCCCGCGGCCCTCGACCCGCCACGTGCCGTCCTCGCGGGCGAGCTCGACGCCGAGGCTGCGCAGTGCGGTCGGCCGTCGCCAGCACGTCCTCGCCCTCGAGCAGGCCCTCGATCCGGCTCGTCCCATGGGCCAGGGCCGCGAACATGAGGGCCCGATGCGAGACCGACTTGTCGCCCGGCAGCCCGGCCGTCCCCCTCAGGGCCGCGTGCGGCGACGCCCTCAGCTCCATGCTCTGACATCCTGTGGAGTAGTGTGCTACCGACGCCCGCAAGGGCGCGGCGATAGCTTTTGACAGCCACAGGCGATCATGGCAATTGCCTCGCCTTCCAATTCCAGCCCCTCTCTATGCTTCTGTGGAGACTGCTCTTGGCCAAGCCCGAATGGGGCACGAAGCGCACCTGCCAGAGCTGCGGTGCCCGCTTCTACGATCTCGGCCGCTCACCTGCCGTCTGCCCGTCCTGCGGTGCGACGCTCGATATCGAGGCGCTGACCCGCGCCCGCCGCCCGCGCCCGGCGGTACGGGCCGTGCCGGCGGCGGCCGTCGCCGCCATCGACGACCCCGAGGTCGAGACCGGCACCCCCGATCTCGAGGACGCGGAGGACGCAGCCGAAATCGGGGAGGAAGAAGAGGAGGAGGTCATCGAGGCCGAGGAGGGTGCCGACGAGGACGAGGAAGGTCTGATCGAGGACGCCTCCGAGCTCGGCGACGACGAGGACGTGAGCGACGTGATCGAGGGGGACATCGACGAGGAGGCGCGCTGACGCGACCCTTGCGCGGGTGCGGTTTCTTCCCTATCTCACGCCTCGCATCCCGGAGGGGCCGTAGCTCAGTTGGGAGAGCGCTTGAATGGCATTCAAGAGGTCGTCGGTTCGAACTCCGATCGGCTCCACCAAAAAGCTCCGGATGCAACGGCTGATCAAAGGGCGCCTTCGGGCGCCCTTCGTGTTTCAGGGCGGCCGGCGGGAGTGCCGGGCACGAAGGTGCTGCCGCCTGCTCCCAGGGGCGAAGCAGCAGCGTCGCCCGCACGGGCGTGAAGGGGCCGGGCCGAAGGGCGGGCGATGACGACGACGATGTCGGCACCACGGGCCCGCTGGGTCCTGCCGGCCAGTGCCGCCACCGGCATCCTGTTCATGCTCGTGGCCCAGCTGCTCGTCATGCCGGCCAACGATGCGGTCGTGAAGTATCTGGTCGCCAGCGTGCCGGTCGGGCAATTGGCCTGGGCCCGCTTCTTCTTCAACTTCCTGCTCCTGGCACCGGTCACCCTCTGGCACCATCGCCGGCATGCTCTGGCACCGCGCCGGCCGGGCCTGCAGCTCCTTCGCGGCGTGCTGATCGTGGCCTCGAACCTGCTCTTCATCGCGGGCCTGCGCTTCGTGCCGCTCGCGGACGCCACCGCCACCGTCTTCGTGGCCCCGCTCGCGGTCGCCACCTTCTCGCCCTGGATACTGGGCGAGCGCGTGGGCCCGATCGGCTGGGCGGCGGTGGCGGCCGGGTTCGCAGGTGCCCTCGTGATCATCCGCCCGGGGTTCGCGCACGCGAGCCTCGCCAGCCTGCTGCCGTTCGGGGCCGGCCTCAGCTTCGCGGCCTATCTCCTCGTCACCCGCAAGCTCGCCAGCTACAGCCCGCCGCTCGTCACCCAGACCGCCACGGCCGCCGTCGGTGCCGTGCTGACCACGTTCCTCCTGCCGCTGGGATGGGCGTGGCCCAGCCCCGGCGAGTGGACCCTCATGCTGGTGATCGGCTGCGGCTCCTGCATCGGCCATGTGCTGATCACGCTGGCCCACCAGCATGCCGGTGCCGCGACCCTGGCCCCGCTCACCTATCTGAGCCTCGTCTCCGCCACGGCCTTGGGCTACCTGCTCTTCGGCGACCTGCCCGACCTGCTCACGCTCCTGGGTGCCGCCATCGTCATCGCCAGCGGTCTCGCCGTCTGGTGGCGCAGTCGCCCCCGCTGACCGGAGAATCCCCCATGTCCCCTTCCGTCCCGGCGTTCGCCTCGGCACTCCGGAAGGGGCTCGGGCGGGCGATGATCCTGTTGCGGCAGGAGCCGGACAGCCCGGCGCTGCAGGCCGAGCTGATGCGGGCCTGCAAGGCCAACCTGCTCTACGACGGGCAGTTCGAGAACTATCGTGCACCCTACCTCCACCGCCTGATCCAGGCGACCGGCCAGGAGCGGCGGTTCTGGGATGAGCTGTCGCGCTGGCTCGGCGAGGTCGGCGAGGACGATGACAGCACGGACACGGCGCAGGCGTTCTACATCCTCTGCCTGCTGGCGGCGGATGACGCCTCCTTCGACCGCGGCGTCCTCTACGACTTCATCGGCACGAGCCAGCTACGACATGACCGGCGTCGGCTCGACGATGGCGTTCATCCGGCTGGAAGGGATCCCAGCCCTTCTCCTTTATGTCCGCCGCTTCGCCGCCGAGATCGCCGACCCCGAAGAGGCTTGGTCCTTCAAGTACCTGGTCGAGGCCCTGGGCGAGCGGGAAGGCCCCGAGGCCGCCACTGCGGCCCTGGAGGAAGCGCGCGCCACCTGCCCCGAGCTTGACCGGCTGCTGGCCCTGGACGTCGATGCCTTCCACGCGGAAACCGGGGAGACGATGGACTACGCCGCCGCCAAGGAGGCCCTGGCCGCTGGCGGCAGGTGGTTGCCGCGGGAGTGGTCTCGGCACGCCTCGGCAGAGGAGTTCGCGCTGGCGGCACGGGACCTCCTGGCCGAGCACGACGTCCGCAAGCTCCGAGCCTATCTGGACCTGTTTCGATTCCGGCAGTTCCCGGCTCCCGCCTCAAGCCTCTTCCCCCTGGTCCGGCACGAAGACGGGATGGTTGCCAGAGATGCGGCAAAAATACTGGGCCGGCTCGGAGGTAGTGACGTGCGCGTGCTGGCGCTCGAACTCCTGGACGAGCAAAGGCCCTGGAACGGGATCCAGATGCTGCGCGAATGCCAGCAGCCCGGCGACTTCGAGCGCATCGGAAAGCGGCTAGAGGGCGTGACGCTCGACGCTGACGGCTGGCATTATCTCGGCATGGCCGTCTTCACCCTTTGGGGACATGGACGCCCCGCCCGAGGAGAGCCGGGCGGTGTTGCTGAGGCTCTACGAGGACGAGCCCTGCTCCTTCTGTCGTGGGACGGCCGTGAGTAACCTCGTGGCCTCGGGCGGCCTCCCCGATTGGATGGCCGAGGAGTGCCGCTACGACGCCGAGCCGGAGACGGTGAACCAGGTCGAGCAGAAGGGCCACGCCGGCTTCCTAGAGCTCCGGCTCGCCGCCGTCCTGCTTCTGGCCCCGCGCCACGATCGTGAGCGCACCATCCGGAAGCGGCCGCTGCAGCCGCAGCGCCTCCTCGGTCGGTGCCGTCATCCACGCCTCGACCTCCTCCGGCGTGGTCAGGATCACCGGCATGGCCTTGGGGTGGATGGCACCCACCTCGCGGTTCGGCTCGGTCGTGAGGAACGCATAGAGGTCGTTCGTCGTCTCGCCCTCCTTGACCTTCCGCACCGATGTCCACGCGGCCGTCCAGATCCCGGCGAAGAAGGCCAGCGGCCGGCTGTCGTCGAGGGCGAACCAGACCGGCGGCCGCGATCCGTCGGGCAGCACCTCGTTCTCCGAGAAGCTCGTGAACGGGACCACGCACCGGCTCTCCACGCCGAGCCAGCGCCGCCAGTGCGGCGACTTCACGTTGCGCACGTTGGTGACGCCCGGGTCGGTCTTCTTGCCCTTGAGGGCGAAAACGGGTGACGGCATGCCCCAGCGCGCCATCGCGAGCTCGCGGCCCTCGGGCCGGTTGCGCACGATCGGGGCCCGGTAGTCGGGGAAGATGCCGGGCAGCGGCGGCAGGTTGCCGGTGCTGTCGGTGAAGGCCCGCGTGAACTCGCGGATCGCCGCCTGGCCCTTGGTCAGCGAGTAGAGATTGCACACGGCCCCGTCCTCACCTGCTGGTCGCGGATGCTTCCCTGACCCGGTGGTAGCTGCCGAGCCGAAGGCACTGAAGAGGACATCCGTCGCCCCTCGTCTTTCCGGGCCGGGGCAGGAGTGCTGGCCGGCACAGCGGGCTGCGTGGCGTCGGGCAGAATGCGCCGCAGTGAAGTGCAGACCACGTGCCCTCGAAGGGCCGTCCACCTGCCAGGAGATGCTCGATGAACGCCACCCGCCAGATCGTCAGACCTCGGCCTCATCGCCGGGCTCCTCGCCGGCACCGCCTCGGCCCAGGCCGGCGATGTCGTGATGTTCGAGGGCCCGGCCCCGCAGGCGGCCCAGCTCGCCCGCATCCTGTGGCCGAGCAAGCACAGCACCACCGGTGAGACCGGTGCCACCCGCAGCATCCGGATCAGCCCGGCGGTCGCGCAGTCGAGCCCTGCATTGCATCCTGCGGCGGTCGAGGTGGAAGCAGCCGAGCCTGTCAGGCCCGATCGCGTCCAGGCGCCCCGGCCCACGGCCGAAGTCGACATCGCGGCGGCCGAGCCCGACGATCGGGCCGCGAGCGGCGACGCCTTCGCGTTCCAGATCCGCTTCGCCTACAACTCGACCGAGATCCTGCCCGAGTCGCGCTCCTATCTGGACAGCGTAGGCGCCATGCTCCGTCTGCCCGAGGTGCGCGGCAAGAAGGTGGTGATCGTGGGCCATGCCGATGCGTCCGGCTCCGAGCAGTACAACCAGGTGCTCTCCGAGCGCCGTGCGGCCACCGTCCGCACCTATCTCACGAGCAGGTTCGGCATTGCCGCCGATCGGCTCGAGGCCCAGGGCGAGGGCGAGACCGATCCTCTGGCCGGCACGGACCCCTACGCCGCCAAGAACCGGCGGGTCGAGTTCCACGCCGCAAGCTGAGCCCGGCCGGCGGTACCGCGTGCCACCGGGCCGTGCCAGGCCCGCTGGAACGGGGTGCGCCGGCGGGAGGATTGGATGCGGGTCGGCGTTGTCGGTACGGGCCGCATGGGACGCGCCATCGCCGACCTGCCGATGGCCGAGCTGGCGCTCGGCATCTACGAGGAGGCCAGCGCCAGCGGCTGGGCGGGGCGCGACGGCGCCACGCTCGCAGCCTACTGGCCCGGCCGAGGCCGGCCCTAGCTCGGCCAGGGCCGCTGCCGATCAGGCGGCGAGCCGCGACTCGGCCGTAGGCCCGATCCGCACCGTCAGCGTGCCCAGCCCGTCGATCGAGCCCACCAGCTCGTCGCCCGGCTGGACGGGGCCCACGCCATGCGGCGTGCCGGTGAGGATGATGTCGCCCGGGAACAGCTCGAAATAGCTGGAGAGGTTGGCGATGATCTCCGGCACCTTCCAGATCATCAGGCCGATGTCCGAATCCTGCTTCACCGCACCGCCGACCGTGAGCCGGATGGCGCCGGACGCGATGTGGCCCGTCGCTGCGGCCGGATGGATCGGGCTGCAGGGGCAGGAATGGTCGAAGCTCTTGCCGATCTCCCAGGGCAGCCCGCTCTTGCCCATGTCGCGCTGGCGGTCGCGCCGGGTCATGTCGATGCCGATGCCGTAGCCGTAGACATGGTCCAGCGCCTGTGCGGCCGGGATCCCGGCCCCGCCCTTGCCGATCGCCACCACCAGCTCGAGCTCGTAGTGCAGGTCGCTGGTCATCGCGGCATAGGGGACGGTGCCGCCATCCTCGACGATGCTGTCGGCGGGCTTCTGGAAGAACACCGGCGGGTCGCGCGCCTCGTCGCCGCCCATCTCGCGGATATGGTCGACGTAGTTGCGGCCGACACAATAGAATCCGGCGTACCGGGAAGCGCTGGCCGGTGCCGACGACCGGCAGCGAGACCGGATGCGGGACCGCGACCACGAAACCGTGATCTGACATTCTGACGCTACCTCCTTGGCCGAGCGTTCGTGATCGCTCTTTTCTGGTGTTGCGTGGAACGTAGCGGCGGCGGCCCGGTGCGCCAAGGCGTGTCCGTGGTTGCGGGAGCGATGCTGGCGCTATTAGTGATGGGTCTCGACCAACTGTGATCGGGGCCGCAGGGAGGCACAAAATGATGAAGATGAAAACGGTTACATCTGGAGCGCTCGCCGTCGCGGCGGCGCTCGTTGCCGCGTGCCTGGGCGGTGCCGCGCAGGCCCAGGACCTGAAGGCGGTCACGGTCATCCTGCCCAACCCGTCCGCACTGAACGTATTCCCGATGCACGTCGCCATCGGCGAGGGCTACTTCGAGCAGGAAGGCCTCAAGGTCGAGGTCCACGCGGTCGACGGCTCCTCCCAGGTGCTGCAGGCGATGTCGGCGGGCCAAGCACAGATCGGGCTGCCAGGTCCGGCACCGCTGCTGGGTGCCAGGACCCGCGGCGAGGACGTCGTCTTCATCTACAACCTCAACCCCACGAGCAGCTTCGGCCTCGTGGTTCGCGACGAGGCCTCCTACAAGCAGCCGGCCGACCTCAAGGGCAAGGTGATCGGTGTCGGCACCGCCGACGGGGCGGAGGTCAGCTTCGCCCGCTCGATCCTGCTTGCCGCCGGCATGACCGAGGGCACGGACTATACGTTCCTGCCCGTCGGCGACGGCGGGACGGCTGCCGCGGCGTTCGAGCGGGGCGACGTCGAGGCCTATGCCGCCGCCACCAGCGATGCCGCGATCATGTCGACGCGCGGGCTGAAGCTGCGCGAGATCACGCCCGACGCGTTCAAGTCCTATTTCGCCAACGGCTTTGCCGCCTACCGCAGCTACATCCAGGAAAACCCGAAGGTGATCGAGGGCTTCGGCCGCGCCATCACCCGCGGGATGAGGTTCGGCATGGACCCGGCCAACCGGGAGAAGGTGCTGGCCCACGCGGCTGTAGGCAATCCGCAGGAAGGCGAGGACACGGCCCTTGCCAACGCGCTCTTCGACCAGCTCCTGATCAAGATGGACATCGGCGACCAGAAGGAGGGCTACGGCTTCCAGCACGCCGCGAACTGGGAAGCCTGGCAGAAGAGCCTGCTCGCCTCCGGCGCCCTGAAGGAGCCGCTCGACCTGAGCCAGGCCTACACGAACGACTTCGTCGCCGCCTGGAACCAGGGCAGCTAGTGACCGTGGCAGCAGCCGTCGACCTCGCGGCTGCGGTACCGGTCGGCGTCACGGGCCGGCCGGTCTACCAGCTCAAGGGCGTCAGCAAGCGCTTCGCACGGCGCGACGTGCTGGCGCTCGACCGGGTCGACCTCACCCTTCACGAGGGCTCGTTCTCCTCGATCATCGGCCCCAGCGGCTGCGGCAAGTCCACCATGCTGAAGATCATGGCGGGCGTGCTGCCGCCCTCGGAGGGCAGCGTCATCCTGGCCGGGTCGCACGTCACCGGCCCGCGCCGCGAGATCGGGATGATGTTCCAGCAGGCGACCCTGTTCCCGTGGCGGACCACGCTGGAGAACGTGGTCCTGCCGATCGAGATCCGCGACGGCAGGCGGGCGGCCCGGGCCAGGCACGAGGCCGCCCGGTCCCTGCTCGAGCTCGTGGGCCTGGGCGACTTCGCGCACGTCTACCCGAGCGAGCTCTCGGGCGGGATGGCGCAGCGTGCCGCCATCTGCCGGATGCTGATCACCGAGCCCGCGGTGCTCCTCCTGGACGAGCCGTTCAGCGCCCTGGACGAGCTCAGCCGCGACTTCATGAACATGGAGCTGCAGCGGATCTGCCTCGAGCGCAACGCCACCAGCTTCCTCGTCACCCACTCGATCGCGGAGGCCGTGATCCTCTCGGACATCGTCTACGTCATGTCGCCGCGCCCCGGACGCTTCGTCGACGCCGTCCGCATCGACCTGCCCCGGCCCCGCACCCTGCAGATGACCACCGAGCCCCGCTTCGGCCGCTATGTGGACCGCATCCGCGGCCAGCTCGACAAGGCTGCCTTCCTATGACGGACATCGCCGCCAACGCCGCCGAGGCGGAGCCGCAGCCGACGGTCTGGGCCGAGCACGAATCCTGGGCCGACCGCATCCCCCGCTGGCTGGCGATGGCGGTGATCTTCCTGGCTTTCGTCGGCCTTTGGCTGCTCGTCCGGGCGCTCGAGCTGGTCTCCAACATCATCCTGCCCTCGCCCTGGGAGACGGCCCAGGAGCTGGTCGTGGTCGGGCAGAACCTGCTCACCGGCGGCTATCTCCTGCCGGCGTTCTGGATCACTACCAAGGAGGTGCTCCTGGGCTTCGCGATCGCCACCACGCTGGGCTTCCTGCTGGGCGTGCTGGTGGGCGAGACCTCGCTCGGCGAGCGCGCCGTGCTCCCCTACCTCGTCGCCATCGACACCATGCCCAAGGTCGCCTTCGCGCCGCTCTTCATCTCCTGGCTCGGCTTCGGCATCGCCTCCAAGGTGGCGCTGGCCGCCTTCATCGCCACCTTCCCGGTCGTGGTCGGCACCGCAGCGGGCCTCCATGCCGCCGACGAGAACGCCCGCATGCTCTTCCGCACCATGGGGGCGAGCCGGCTGCAGACCCTGATCAAGCTGAAGATCCCGACCGGCCTGCCGCAAATCTTCACCGGCCTCAAGATCGCCGCCATCGGCGTCGTCGCGCGGTGCGATCACGGCCGAGTTCCTGGGCGGCGGCACCGGCATGGGACACCAGATCCGCACCGCCGCCTCGCAGCTCGACACGCCGCGCGTGTTCGCGCTGATCCTCTATCTCAGCATCCTGGGCCTGGCCACGTTCTGGTCCGTGGTCTGGCTCCAGCAGCGCCTCGTGTTCTGGCACAAGGCGAGCAGCCGGCAGGATCCGGTGGCGTAAGGCTCCCTCGGGTACGCTACTCGGTTGACTAAAGTTAATTACTTGGCAAGCCTTTCGACGACAATGACCCCGTCGGGAGGCGATCTTGATGAAGCGCGCGACAGCGAAACTTGCGATTGCATCTACGGGCGTAATACTAGCAAGTCTAGTTTGCAGTGCTGACCTGTCGGCCGCGGAAGCGACTGCGGTCGGGGTGGATGGTCCGGGCGGGGGCGAGCTCGTCACCACATCGCCAAAGGGTGCCCAGCAGGAGCTTGAGAGCAGCTTCGAGGTCGGCCCGGAGTCGGGTCCCGGCATCTCGCCGAAGGCCGTGGCCTTTTCCGGCTGCATAGCGCCCGGCAAGACGATCAGCCATCGCGTCTCACTGCCGGGTGGAGGATCGTTCCTGCACCGCGTCACCCCTGACCGGAGCGGCTTCAACGTGGTGATGACGATCAACTATCCGGGTCTGTCCCGCACCGTGAACCAGGGTGGGCCCGGCCGGGCGGAATCCTTCACGGTCCGCACGCCCTCCGGAAAGGTGTCGGGCAAGGTGAAGATCTCGGGGCTCAAGGGCTCGTTCGGCTGCTACACGTTCCGGGTCACTCCATAGGCTCATCTCCTGACCCGTCAGGATCGGGTCGGGCCGGCGGTGACGACGAGCGCCGCCGGCTCGTTCCATCTGCCCTGTGATCCGCGACACGCCCTGCCCGTGCCCCTCAGCACAGACCTCGGGTGCCAGCGAAGGCAATCTCCTGCCAACAGCGCGGGGCTGCCCCGCCGAGCAGTGAGGACCGGACGATGAAGACGACCTGGATCGTGCGCTGGCATGGCATGGACGAGGAATGCTCTGGTGCCGCCGAGGCGATCGACCGCTGGGATGCGCTCGACGCCCGCGGTATCGAGGCCGCGATCTTCGAGGTGGTCGGCGGCGAGCGCCGTCGGCTGGTGTGGTAGCAGAGCTCGCTCAGGCAGCCCGCCTGATCTCATGGGCCGCGGAAAATTTTAGGCGCGATCGACGGGATGCAGGCCAAGGCGCAGGGGCTCGCCCGTCGTCCAGGGATGCAGCGCCGGCTGCGCCAGGCGGGAGAACCAGACCTCGTCCTGGAAGCCGAGCGCCCAGTCTGGCCGGCTTTGCGCCTGCCGGATCAGGCGGTCGCGGCGACTTTTTTACGCGCGTAGTCGGGATCGGGGCTGGTGAGCCAGCGCTTGGCGCGACTTCCAGCTCACCTCCAGCCGCGCCAACGCCGGCCGGATCGTCTCGTCCGACAGGATGGTCGCGCTGAGCCCCTGGTCGTGCGGGACCTGCGCCAGCAGGGTGAGCGTCCAGGTGCTCCTGGCATGGCCGAAGGCGCGTGGCGACTGGTGCAGGAGACCGCGCAGCTGCTCCAGCTTGGCTCCATCCAGCACCGGGGCGGCGCTATTGGGCCGCGGGGAACCGGCGGTCAGGGCCGCAAGGCCGCGGGCGTTGAAAGCGCGGATGGCGTTGCGCACGGTCTGCACCGAGCAGCAAAGCCGAGGTGGAGCGCTGACGCAAGAGGATGCGGCATCCCAGGGCGAGCAGCGCCGGAGGCCGCAAAGACCTGGCCGACACCGATGATCAGCGGCTGCTCCGCACCGACATCGCCGAGACCGCCGGCGAGGTCGCGCAGGAAGCCCGACCAGCCACGCTCGCCGGGCTGGCTGACGGCGGCCACGGCGCAGGCCGGGGTCTCCGGGGCGAGGCCGGCGGCCATGAGCCGTGCGGCAAGCAGGCCGGCCGTGCGCGCACCCATGTAGACGATCAGGGTAGTCTCAGGGTCGGCGAGGCCCTGCCAGTCGAGATTGTCGGGGAGCCCACCATGCCGGCCATGGCCGGTGACGAAGCGCACGGAGTGGGCGACGTCGCGGTGGGTGAGGGAGATGCCCAGGGCCGAGGCCATGGCGAGGGCCGCCGTGATCCCCGGCACCACCTCGACCGGCACGCCGGCAGCGCGCAACGTCGCGATCTCCTCGCCGGCACGGCCGAACACCATGGGGTCGCCGGACTTCAGGCGGACGACGCGCTTGCCGGCCTGGGCCAGGCGGATCAGGAGGGCGTTGATGTCGTCCTGCCGGCACGAGGCCCGGCCGCCGCGCTTGCCGACCGAGACCCGCTCGGCCTCGCGGCGGCCAAGCTCCAGGATCTCGGGCGAGACCAGGTCGTCATAGAGGATCACGTCCGCCGACTGCAGCGCGCGGACGGCCTTCAGCGTCAGCAGCTCGGCGTCGCCGGGGCCGGCACCGACCAGGATCACCTGGCCGCTGGCGGCCGAGGGTCGTGCCTCGTCGAGGATGGCGCGCAGCTTGGCCTCGGCCGCATGGCCCGAGCTCGCCGTGAAGGCGAGGTCGACGAAGCGCTCCCAGAAGGCCCGGCGCAGGGCGGGATGCTCGAGCCGCAGGCCCACGAGATCGCGCACCCGACCTGCTGCCGCCGACCAGACGCTGAGCGCCTGGGGGAGGATGGCCTCGATGCGCCGCCGGATCGCCTGGCCCAGGATGGGGGCGGCACCGTCGGTGGAGATGCCCACGACCACGGGCGAGCGGTTGACGATGGCGCCGAACTGGAAGTCGCAGAAGGTCGGCTTGTCGATGACGTTGACCGGCACGCCGGCGGCCCGTGCTGCGGCATGCAGGCGGCAGGCTTCCGCCTCGTCGGCCGCGTCCATCACCGCGATGGCGGCACCCTCCAGCGCATCGGGGCGCAGAGGGCAACGCCTGACCACGACCCGGCCAGGGCCCACGGCCCCGGCGGCAAGGCGGAGGATCTGCTCGTGCGGCTCGTCGTGCGCGAACAGCTCCACCTCGGCACCCGCCGCCGCCAGCAGCTCCGCCTTCCAGGCCACGCCGGCCGAGCTGCCGACGACCACGACCCGCCGGCCGTGCAGGTCGAGGAAGATCGGCAGCTTGGCCAAGGGCGCCATGCGCGGAGGCGGGACGCTCGTGGCCTCGCGGCTGGCCGGATGACGGGTGAGGATGGCGTTCAAGGTGGTCTAGCCGCTCTGGAGTGTCACCAGGATCTGCCCGTCGTCGCTGGCCCGCACCGGGTAGGTGGCGATCTCGCACTCGCCGTTCTTGAGCCGACCCGTGGCGAGATCGAAGAACCAGTCGTGCAGGGGCAGATCAGGGTCGTGTCGCCGATCAGCCCGTCGGCCAGCGGCCCGCCCTTATGTGGGCACTCGGCCTGGGTGGCGAAGAGGGCGCCTTGGCGGTTGCGGAAGACGGCGATCCGCTGCCCGCCGATCTCGAAGGCACGGCCTTCGCCCGGCGGGATCTGGGTCACCGGGCCGAGCTGTCGCTCACCTGTCTGCCATGGTGCTCACTCCGCAGCAAGGACACTGGCGAACTGGTTGGGGGTGACGGGGGCGGTGGCCTCGCGCCAGGGGTCGTAGGTGGCCTCGACCGATTCCTGCATCCGCTGGTCGAGCTCGGCCGCGATGCCGTCGCTGTCGTCGACGACGATGGCTTTGATCCGCGCCATGCCCACGCGCGACGACGAAGCCGTAGGTGCGCTCCTTCTACTTCGCGTTCTCGCGGTAGTACTGCATGAAGCGGCCGATGATCGCGGAGCACGTCGTCGTGGCTGTCGACCACGCAGAGCAGGTCGCCCTTGCGGATGTGCGCACCGGCGGCCCCGCCGACATAGATCTCCCACTTGCCGTCGTCGATCGCGACGGCGCCCACGTCCTTGACATAGGCCTCCGAGCAGTTGCGCGGGCAGCCCGCCGTGGCGAGCTTCAGCTTGGCCGGGCTGTCGAGGCCGCGGAACGCGCTTCTCGATGTCGGTCGCCAGCTGCCATGCTGTCGCCCAGCCCGAAGCGGCAGAAGTCGGTGCCGATGCAGCTCTTGCAGGTGCGATAGCTCTTGCCGTAGGCAAAGCCCGACGGCATGTCGAGGTCCCGCCAGACGTTCGGCAGGTCTTCCTTCTTGATCGCCGACGAGATCGATGCGCTGCCCGCCGGTGAGCTTGACCAGCGGCACGCGGTACTTCTCGGCGACGTCGGCGATCCGGCGCAGCTGGTGCGGCGAGGTGATGCCGCCCGGCATCTCGGGCATCACCGAGAAGGTGCCGTCTTTCTGGATGTTGGCGTGCACGCGGTCGTTGATGAAGCGCGCGTCGCGCTCGTCCTCGTATTCGTCCTTCCACATCACGTCCAGGAGCGAGGCCAGGCCGGGCTTGCTGCCGGCGTCCTCCTTGCCGCCGGCGAGCGCCCGGAACACCGCCGAGACCGACCTCAGGCCGCGCTCGCTGGATGGCCTTGACCAGCTCGGGCTTGGCCAGCGGCACGCCCGGCACGTAGTAGTGGATCGACGGGTCCTCCTCGACATCGCCGCCGCAGGCCCACTCGACCAGCTCGGCCACCAGCGCCTTGCAGGCGCCGCAGCCCATGCCGGCGCGGGTGGCCTCCATCACCGCTTTCGCGGTGCGTTTGCCCCGGCGCACGCAGGCGCCGATCTGCCCTTGGTGACGCCGTTGCAGTTGCAGACCTGCGTGTCGGCCGGCATCTCGTCGAGCGTGACCTTCTCGGACGGCGCGCCGATGTCGAACAGGAGCGAGAGCCGCTCCTCGGGCAGGGGCGTGTTGCGGTCGAACGCCTGCATCAGATAGGCGCCTTGCTGATATCGCCGAGCAGGATGCCGCCGACCAGCCGGCCGTCGCGAATGATCAGCTTCTTGTAGGTGCCGCGCTTGGGCTCGGTGAACTGGACGACCTCGTCCTCCTCATCGGCGGCTCGGTGATGCCCATCGAGGCCACTCGACGCCCATCACCTTGAGCTTGGTCGCGAGCTTCGAGCCGTGATAGGCGGCGTCGCGGTTCGTCTCCGGTGATGTGGTCGGCCAGCACCTTCGCCTGCTCCCACAGCGGCGCCACGAGCCCGTAGACCCGGCCGCGATGCTGCGCGCACTCGCCCACGACATAGACGTCGGGATCGTCGACCGAGCGCATCTGGTCGTCGACGACGATGCCGCGCTCGACCGTGAGGCCGGCAGCGCAGGCCGATCTCCGCGTTCGGCCGGATGCCGGCGGAGACCACGACCATGTCGCAGTCCAGCGTCGTGCCGTCCTTGAAGGCGAGGCCGGTGACCCGCTCCTCGCCCAGGCACGGCCGTCGTGGCCTTCTCCAGGTGCACCTTGACGCCCATGCCCTCCATGGTCGTCTTCAGGATGCGCGCCGGCCGGGCTCGTCGAGCTGCTGCTCCATGAGATGCGCGGCCGAGGTGGATGACATGCACCTCGCAGCCGAACTCAGCAGCCCGCGCGCCGCCTCGAGGCCCAGGAGGCCGCCGCCGATCACCACCGCCTTCGTCCCCGGCCCGGCTCGCCTGCATGATGCCGTGCATGTCGTCGAGCGTGCGGAAGGCGAAGAGCCGGGCCGCAGCGCGCCGCTCTCGGTCGTCATGCCGGCGATGGGCGGGATGAAGGCACGGCTGCCGGTGGCGATGAGCAGCTTGTCGTAGGACTCGATCACGGCCCTGGTCGGAGCGCACCTTCCGCGGACGCCCGGTCGATCTCGATCGACGCGACGCCCGGCGTGCAGCCGGATCGCCGTTCTCCTCGTACCAGCCGAGCGGGTTGAGGAAGATCTCGTCCGGCTCCTGCGACCCGTTCAGCACGTTCGAGAGCAGGATGCGGTTGTAGTTGCCGTAAGGCTCGTCGCCGAACATGGTGATGTCGAACAGCTCGGCGCCGCCGCGGCCGAGGATCTCCTCGACCGCGCGCGCACCCGCCATGCCGTTGCCGATCACGACCAGGCGCTGCTTGCCCATCAGAACACTCCAGAAGACAGCTCGAACGGGGTCGGGGACTGGGGCATCGGGCTCAGAAGATCTCGATCAGGCCGATATCGAGCACCACCGTCCCGGTGACGCCGACCGGGGCCGCCACCAGAAGCTCGAGGCTTGGTCTCCGGCATCAGGTCCTCGACCACGGCCAGCGGGACGTGCATCGCGGCCTTGGCGCCGATCGGGAAGTTCCGCATCAGCTTGCCGTCGCGCATCAGCACGAGGTTGATCAGCTGCGTCGGCCGAGTTGCCGGCGCGGAAGTAGATCGAGCTGCGCGCGCTTGTCGCCGGGGACCCGGTAGTTGAGCGCGGTCGTCGAGCGGGAGCGGCTTGGCCAGCCCCTCGCCGGCGAAGTCGAAGACGCCCTGGATGAAACGCGGGATGGAGATCCATGGGCTCTTCTCCGATGCTGAAGGTGAAGGACGGGTCATGACGTCGGCGGCCTTCTCGATCCGCACCGCGCAGACCTTGAACTCCGGGATCTTCGAGGTCGGATCGACCGCGTCGTTGGTGAGGAGGTTGGCGCATGCCGTGCCGCCCCAGTGGAACGGCACGAACAGCGTATCCAGCCGGATGGCGGGGCTGAGGCGCGCCCGGAGGAGCGCTGTTCCGCGCCGGGTCCGCAGCCGGACCAGTTCGCCCTGGAGCACGCCGAAATTGCGCGCCATCTGCGGGTGGATCTCGACGTAAGGGTTCGGGCTCGGCCTCGGCCAGCTCGGGCGACGCGGCGGGTCTGCGCGCCGGACTGGTAGTGCAGCAGCACCCGGCCCGTGGTGAGGTAGAGCGGGATAGTCGTCGTCTGGCTCCTCGGCCGGCGGACGGTGCTGGACGGCATGGAAGCGGGCGCGGCCGTCGGGAGTGCCGAAGCGCTCCAGGAACAGCCGGGCGTGCCGGGATGGTCCTCCGCCGGGCAGGGCCAGAAGACGCCGTCCTCGCGGCGATGCGGGCGTAGCTGATCCCGGCATAGTCGGCGGTACCGCCGGCGCTGGCCCGGCGCAGCTCCTCGAAGAGGAAGGCCGGGTCGGCGCTGAACCGCTCGCCTTCGCCCAGCCGGTCGGCCAGCGCCTTCAGCACCTGGGCATCGGTGCGCACGCCCGTGGGCGGTGGCTGCTGCCGGCGGCGGAGGATGACCCGGCCTTCGAGGTTGGTCATCGTCCCTTCCTCCTCGGCCCACTGCGCCACCGGGAGGACGACGTCGGCCAGCTCGGCCGTCTCGGAGAGGAAGAAGTCGTTGACGACCAGAGGTCGAGCGAGCGCAGCCGGTCCGCGAGCGGCCCGCTGTCGGGGGCCGAGACCACGGGGTTCGAGCCCATGACGAGGAGGGCCCGCACCTCGCTGCCGAGCACGCCCAGGAGCTCGATCGCCGGCCGGCCCGGGCCCGGGATCGTGGCCTCGTCCACGCCCCAGACCGCGGCCATGTGGGCGCGGTGGACCGGGTCGTCGATGCGCCGGTAGCCGGGCAGCTGGTCCGCCTTCTGCCCGTGCTCGCGCCCGCCCTGGCCGTTGCCCTGGCCGGTGAGGCGTGCCCCAGCCGCTGAACGGGCGGCCCGCCTTGCCCAGCGCCAGGGCCAGGTTGATGAAGCCCAGCACGTTGTCGACGCCGTTGGTCTGCTGCTCCGGCCCGCGCCCGGTCAGGATCATGGCCGTGCGCGGCCTCGCCCAGCAGCCGTGCGGTCTGCACGATCCGGACTGCCGGGACGCCGGTGATGCGCTCGACCCGGTCGGGCCAGTAGGAGGCGACCACGTGCCGGACCGCCTCGAAGCCGGTCGTCCGCTCCCCGATGAAGTCGGGGTCGATCAGCCCTTCGCGGATCGCGACGTGGAGGAGGCCGTTCGCCAGCGCCCCGTCGGTGCCCGGCGTGATCTGGAGATGCAGGCTGGCGCTGCGCGCGGTGGCGGTCAGCCGCGGGTCGACCACGATCAGCCGCCCGCCCCGGCGCTGCTGCTCGTCGAAATACTGCATCATCACCGGCAGCGTTTCGGCTGGGTTGGCGCCGACGACCAGGATCAGCTCGGCCTCGGGGATATCCTCCAGCGGGAACGGCAGGCCGCGGTCGATGCCCAGCGCCTTGCTGCCGGCGGCCGCGGCGGAGGCCATGCAGAAGCGGCCGTTATAGTGCTGAGCAACTTACTTGGATGAGCCTCGGCGCCCGGCGATGTGCGTTGCACCATGGGCGAGCCATCCTCAAGGCGCCGATTGCAGAAACCGTGCCAATGTCCACCTCCTGGTGCCGGCGGCGTGCTCCTTGCACGTGTGATCCGGGAGATTCTTGACCGGAGGGGTGCCGACATCGGAGCGGGGAGCGAGATCCTGGCCGGCTACTGGACCGAGCGCGGGCCGCGCCCGGCCAACGAGGACTACGCCGCCTTCTACCTCGGCACAGAGGCCGAGCGGGCACGCTGGGGTGCCGTCGCCGTCATCGCCGACGGGGTCGGCGGCGCCAAGGGCGGCCGGGTCGCCGCGGAGCTGGCGGTGCGCACCTTCATCGACGGCTATCTCGGCCTGCCCGACATCCTGGGCGTGCGGCACTCCGCCGCGAGATGCCTCTGGGCCATCAACCGCTGGGTCAACACGCAGGGCCAGGTCGATGCCCGCTACAGCGGCATGGCCTGCACGCTTTCCGCGCTGGTCCTGCGCGGCCGCCACGCTCACCTCGTCCATGTCGGCGACACCCGCATCTACCGGCTGCGTGACGGCCGCCTGCAGCGGCTGACCACCGACCACAATGTCGGCAAGCCGGGGCTCGAGCATATCCTCACCCGCGCGGTCGGGGCCGAGGACGAGGTCCGGGCCGACTACGCGGTCGAGGGGGCCCAGGCCCACAACCGGTTCCTGCTCTGCACCGACGGCGTCCACGGCGTGCTCGGCGAGAAGAGGATCGCCGCCCTGCTCTCCGAGCGCGCAGCACCCGAGCAGACCGCCCGTGACCTGGTGGCCGCCGCACTGGCGGAGCAGGCGCACGACAACTGCACGGCCCTGGTCGTCGACCTGCTGCGGCTGCCGGCGCCCTCCGAGCTCGACCTGGAGGAGGACTTCGTCGAAGCCTATCATCGCTCCGCCCAGCTTCAGGCGAGGTCCTCGACCACTTCGAGCTCGGGGCGGTGCTGGCTGACGGCATCTACAGCCGCGTCTTCAGGGCCAGGGACCGGCTGGGCGAGCGCGACGTGGTGATCAAGTTCCCCAAGGAGGCCACGGCCGGCGAGGCCATCTTCAGGCAGGCCTTCGTCCGCGAGGCCTGGGTGGCGAGCCGTGTGCGCAGCCCCTGGGTCGGCGAGGTGATCGAGCCCGGGCAGGACCGGCAGAGCTGCCTCTACACCGTCGTTCCCTTCTATCCCGGCGAGACCCTGGAGCGGCGTCTGCACCGCCGGCCGCCCATCGGCTTCGCCGAGGGGCTGGAGATCGCGGTCAAGCTCGCCAAGGCCGTCCACGCCCTGCACCGGGCGGGCGTGATCCACCGCGACATCAAGCCCGACAACGTGATCCTGGGCCCCGGCGGCTCGCTGCGCCTGATCGACCTCGGCGTCGCCCGCCTGCCGCATGCCGAGGACTTCCCGCCGGCGCACGCACCGGGCACCCCGAGCTACATGGCGCCCGAGCTCTTCGGCGGTGCCATCGGCGACGAACGCACCGACCAGTATGCGCTGGGGGTGACCATCTATCGGGCGTTCAGCGGCGGTGCCTATCCCTATGGCGAGATCGAGCCCTTCTCCCAGCCGCGTTTCGGCAAGGCCAGCCCCCTCTCCCGCCACCGGCCGGACCTGCCGGCCTGGCTGGAGCGCACCCTGGCCCGTGCTACCGCGGTCGCACCCGAGAGCCGCTTCGCCGATCTCCTGGAGCTGATCCAGGAGCTGGAGCACGGCCTGGCGACGGGCGCACCTCTGCACGTGCGGCCGCGCTCCCTCTACGAGCGCGACCCCCTCCTCGTCTGGCAGGCCATCGCCACCGTGCTGGCCGCCTCCCTCCTGCTCACCCTGGCCGCCGGGCACTGACGGGAGCCCGGACGCGCCGGGACGAGCTTTCGGGTAGACGGCTTCCGGATGCCGATGGCAGAAGGAGGGCGATGCGGGAGGCACTGTTCTATATCCTGTCCAGCTTCTGGGCCGGGGCCGTGCATGCGGCCACGCCAGGGCACGGCAAGACCATCGCGGCGGCGTACATCGTCGGTGCCCGCGGCAAGCCGATCGACGCCCTGATCCTGGGCGTGTTCGTCACCCTCTCGCACACCAGCGGCATCGTCGTGGTGGGCGTGCTGGCCTCCATGGGCTCGGCCTGGCTGATGCCGCAGATGATCGAGGCCTACCTGGCGCTGGGCACCGGCATCCTGGTGATCGGGCTGGGCTTATGGATGCTGTGGACGCAGCGCGCTCTCCTGGCGCTGGCCATGGGCGAGCCGGCGCCGGCAGCGGTCGCGGCCGGCGTGGCGCACAGCCATGACGGGTACGACCACACCCACGAGCATGGGCACGAGCACCACCATCATCATGGCGAGGAGCCGGGCTGGCACAGCCATGGCTGGGGCACCCGCCACTCGCACCGGCTCGATGTGGTGACCAACGACCAGCGCCCGAAGCTGGCCGTGCTGCTGGTGCTGGGCGTCGTGGGCGGCATCCTGCCCGACCCCACGGCACTGGCGATCCTGCTGGCGGCCCTCTCGAGCGGGAAGGTGCTGCTCGGCCTCACCACCGTCGTCGTGTTCAGCCTCGGCTTCGCCGCCACGCTGGTGGCGGTCGGCGTGGTGGCGGCACGGGTGGGCGAGAAGGTGCTGGACTGGCTGAGCAGCGTCTGGGTGGTGCGGGTGCAGATCGCGACCACGCTGCTGATCATCGGGATCGGCGTCGTCCTGACCGTGAGCGCGGCCAACAAGCTGCAGGCAGCACTCCCCGCCTGACCGCTACCTGCCGGCGTCCGCGGCCGGCACCATGCCGACGAAGCCGCCAATGTCCGCGTACCAGACGTTCCCGTCACGGTCGGCGGCGAGGCTGTAGGGGCGGGCGTGCTCGCGGGGCAACCGGAACGCCTCGACCTCGCCGTCGCGCACGCGCCCGAGGCTGCCGTCCCGCAGCATGCCGAACCACACCGCCCCATCGGCGGCCACGGTCAACCCGCTGAGGCCCGCATTCTCGCGCCCGACCTCAAAGGCCGTGAAGCTGCCGTCCTTGAAGCGGCCGATGCGGTTGCTGCGGAACTCCAGGAACCAGACGGCACCGTCGGCACCCACGGCGATGTCGGTCGGCACCGACCGGCGCTCCGGCAGGTCGATGGCGGTCATGGCCGAGCCGTCGGGGGCAATCCGCAGGAGCTGGTTCGCCTCCTGGAGGGTCGCCCAGACCGTGCCGTCACCGCCGACCGCCACGCCATAGGGCCCGCCGCGCGGCGAGTCGAAGACGTGCCGGGTGATCTCTCCGTCCTTGATCCTGGTGATGCTGTAGGCGGTGCTCTCGGCGAACCAGGCCGAGCCGTCAGGTGCCACCGCGAGGCGACCCAGCCGAACCAGCGGCGTGTCCAGCCGGTAGGTGGCGATATCACCGGTCGGGGTCATGTGCCCGACGAGGCCGGCCGCGGCATCGGTGTACCAGACGCTCCCATCCGCAGCCGCCCCGAGGCCCAGAGGCTCGACGTTCCGGCCCGGCTTGGGCAGACGCTCGACCTTGCCGTCGCGCAGGCGGCCGATCGCGTCGGCGCTGTCGAGGGTGAACCAGACCGTGCCATCGGGGGCAACCGCGACCGCCGTCGGCATGTCGCGAGGCTCAAGCATCGCATGCTCGAGGGCCGGCGCTTGGCGGTCCCCGCGGAGGCCCAGATAGGCGACCACGGCGGCCAACACCGCGAGTGCTGCCAGAGCCGCAGCGGCCAGGATCAGCCACGGACGACGCCGGCCGGGGCGGGCTATCGGAAGGGTCTCGGTCGTCATGTCGGAGCCGCCCTGCGCATCGGGCCAGCGCGCCGGCGGTTCAGCCAGCGCACGAGAAGGCCGCCGGAAATCAGGAGGAGAAGGACCAGCGCCAAGCCACCGGCGAGGCTCACCGGGTCCGCGCGCGCCAGGAGATTGCCACCTTCGATCGCCGTCCGCCACACCTCGGGATAGGGGACGAGGGAGAAGACGGCGAAGAGCGTGCGCGGGTCGGCAGGCGCGCGAACGATCGGACCGGCCTCGATGTGGACCGGGAGGTTGCCCTCCTTGAGCGCCCAGCTCTGCCCACCGTCCTCGCTGCGGTACATCCCGCGATGGGTCGTCACCACGAGAGCCCTGGCCTCGCGGTCGGCAGCGATGCCGCGCACGCTCATGCCGGGCTCGGGCAGGGGTGCCCCGACCTCACGCCAGCGCAGACCTAGATCGTCGCTGACGTGGATGCGGTCGGCGGAGGCGGCCCAGACGCGGCCGGGCACGTCCGGGTCTGCAACGGCGGTGTCGATCGCCGCCCGGCCCAGCCCGCCGTCGCGCTTGAGCCAGGTGTCGCCGCCGTCCTCGCTCGCCATGAGGCGGCCGTCCACGACCGCCAGCAGCACATCGCCCGCGGGGGCCGGCGCCACCGTGAGCGTCGTGATCTCGGCCTCGGGCGGCAGCGCCTCGGCACCGCGGCGGAAGCTCTGCCCGCCGTCATCGCTGACGAACAGGCCATCCCGGCCCAGCAGGTAGACCCGCCCGGCCACGCCGAAGGCAACGGCTCGCCCGGGGGCCGCGGCCTGCGGTGCCCGGGCCCGCACCCAACCCTCCTCGCCGAAGCGGAAGACCCCGCTCGGCGAGGTGCAGACGATCGTCTGCCCGTCCGGAGCGAACGCCACGGCGAAGACCCCGCCCAGGATCACCCCCGGTGCCTCCGGCGCCCAGCTCCGGCCGCCGTTGCGGGAGCGCAGGAGGCCGAGGTCGGTGCCCATCAGCAGATGGCCCGGGTCGCGGGGATCGACGGCCACGGTGAGGGCCGCGTTGAGGAACAGGCCCACGTCCGCGCTGAGCCAGGTGACGCCCATGTCGCGGGATCGGAACAGGCCACCATAGGCGCTTGGATCGTGGGCCGTGCCGCGGCCGGCGCCGGCCAGCAGCAGCATCAGGGCCAGGACGAGCCGCCTCAACGGTTCCTTGCTCCCCCTTGAATGAGCAACGGGAGCCGGCGGCGACCGGCTCCCGTGCAAGTAGACGTCAGACTCCGCAGGGACCAGTTACGGCTTGCGCGAGCGTTCGCCGGTGGCCAGGGCCAGCTCCGCCATGCGCGAGCCGTTGGGGCCTTCCCAGGAGTTCTTCGTCAGCGGGTACTTGTCCGTGTAGGACAGGGGCTCGTGCGCCGAGACGCAGTTCTCGGGGCCGCCGGTGATCTTGTAGCACTTCTCGTAGGCCAGGAACTGCTGGACGGTATCGGTCTGCTGCGGGTTCGCGATCATCCAGTCGCGGATACCCTCGTAGGACGAGAAGGCATCCGAGCCGAAGACCAGCTTGCCGACGCTGGTCGGGACCTCGAGCAACTGCGAGCCCGCGGTGTGGGCGCGGAAGGCTGGGTGGATCCGCACGCCGGGCAGGATCTCCATGTAGCCGTCGACGATCACGGCCTGGCCGCGCAGCACCTTGCCGTAGATCTCGTCCAGCGTGAGCGGGGTATAGCCGCAGGCCGGAGTGCGGTAGCAGCCGCCCGGATCGGTGTTCACCGCCTTGATCTTCGGGTGCGGATAGTTGAGCGCCCACTCGATCCCGCGCAGCTCCTCGCGCTGCACGTAGAGCGTGGCGTTGGGGAAGTCCGAGAGCTGGCCGGCATGGTCCCAGTGACCGTGGCCGATCACGATCTTCGTCACGTCGTTGGCATCGAAGCCCAGCAGCTTCAGCTGCTCCGGCAGGGCCACCCAGTGGTCCGAGCCGGTCATCTTCAGATAGTCCTGCTGCTTCCAGCCCGAATCGTAGAGGATCAGCTCGGCGCCGCACTTGATCACGCCGACATTCACCGGCAGGTCGACCGTGCTGATGTTGTTCAAGGGATTGGTGCTGCCCGGAACGAAGGCACGGTCGGGCATGAAGGAGCCGAACGGCACGTTCATGAACCGGCTGCTCTCGACCAGCCAGGCGGAACAGGTGGTCGAGGAGTTCTTGTGCCGCGGCACTGCCCGCAGCGCCGAACAGGGCGAGCCCTGCCGCGATCAAGGTTCCGGCCAAGCGCTTCATCGCGTTTCCTCCCTGCTCCGGACAACTCGTCCGGGCTCTCTTCTTCCCCAACAGCGACGGGTCCCGCCTTGAGGCCCGTCACCGGAAACCGTCAGTGTGGCCGGTACTCGCCCGGCCACAGGACATCACTGACCCTGAGCAGATCCTCCGAGGCACGGAAGCTCTTGTCCTGGGCGGTGAGCAGGAGATCGTCCCGGTTCTCGGCAGCACCCTGCACCATCTCCGCCGAGGCGGCCCCGTAGAGGCCCAGCGCGCCGACATAGCGGTCGTGGACCGGGCGCAGCGAAGCCGGCGGTGCCAGCGAGCGTACCTTGGCCGCCACCGTCTCAAGTTCGCCGCCCAACGGCCGCACCTTGGCCGCCAGCTGCTTCGGGTCGTGGTCCTCGGTCCTATAGGCGATCCCAGCGAAGGTCATCCGCACCGCCGCGAGCTTGACCTCGCTGTGCAGCGGCCAGAGAGCCGCAGCATAGGCCTCCTCCTCGGCCGTCAGCGCCCGATGGGCATCCTCCTTCATGGGCAACCGGGCCGTCGCAGCCGCCGTCGCCGAGGCACTCCTCGAGCCGACCTCGCGCTGGACCGCGTAGACCACGACACCCAGCAACGCCGCCATCACCGTGGACAGCAGGATTGCTCGTGGGCGAAGGTAGCGCCGGCTCATCCAGTCCCTGCTCTAGTCCGACCCGCTGTTTGCCCGATAGTACGGCCGCCACCGGCGCCGTCAATGGTATGACTTATTGCGCTGCAGCAATAGTCTCCTCAATGCGGGTCCCAGCTTGGACTCGCGGTGAACAGGCCACCGTCCATGAAGCCGATCTCGTAGACGAGGAAGAGGCCGAAGGCGAAGCTCACCAGCCCGGAAGCTACCCTGAGCTGCCAGTTGAAATGCGGCAGCCTGGCCGAGGTGAAGGCGAAGGGTGCCGCGAGCAGGACCGTGATCAGCATCATGCCCGCCACGGTCCCGGCACCGAAGAGCAGCAGGTAGGCCAGGGCCCAGCCCGGCTCGGTCACCAGGGTGAGCACCAGCAGCGCCACTGCCGCCGAGCCGGCAAGCCCGTGCACCACACCGACCAGGAGCGGCCGCACCCAGCCATAGAGCACCAGGCCGCCCAAGCGCCGGTCGAGCCGCCCGAGCGGGGTCTGCTCCTCGGCATGGCCGTGCTGCCGCTCGTCATGCCCGTGCCGATGGCTGTGGACATAGTCGCCATGGACATGGGCATGGCGATGCGGATCGTCGCCCGGACGCGCGTGCCGATGTGCCGTGCCCGGCTCCGTGCCCGGCCGCGACGTTGCGGCCTCGCGGATCACCCGCCCGGTCCCGGTGAGCGTGAGCACGCCCAGCGCCACCAGCATCAGGCCCACCGCGAACTCCATGGCGAGCCCCAGCCGCGGCGGCACCACGACCCCGAACAGGATGATGGCCCCGCCGACCACGAGCACCGTCAGCGTATGCCCGATCCCCCAGAACGCCCCGATCACCGCCGAGCCGCGCAGCGCCCGCTGCCGGCTGACGATGGTGGCGACCGCCACCACATGGTCGGCGTCGGTCGCGTGGCGGATACCGAGCAGGAAGCCCAGGAAGAGAAGCGAGGTCAGGCTGCCGAGTGACTCCGGCATCGGTCGCTTTCCTCCCGTCCTCGTGCGTGCCTTTGTTGAGCTCTGTTCTGCCACGGTAATGATCAGGAGGTCCACTGATTGCTCGCTCGTCAACCGGCCGGCGCCTGCACCCTCACGCTCGTGGTGCCCCCTACCTTCCGGGTGCAGCGCCACGCGGGACCAGGGCTCGGCTCGACGCCGCATTCTCGAGGCCGAGCCCCAGCTTCGCTGCCTGAGCAGCGGTGGAGCTTCTCCGCATCCGATGCGCAGTGGCCTATGGCACTTGCCACATCAGCCACACTCCTCTGACATGGGGACCCGCTCTAGCCGGCTGTCGTTCTGGCGCGGTATGAGGGGCGTCGCGGAAAGGGAGGTACCGTGTACGAGCTCTACTGGTCGCCCGCGACGGGTGCGTTCGTGGTCGAGGCGGTGCTTGAGGAGCTGGGGCTCGCTTACGAGCGCGTGAGCACGATCACGGGCCAGGGCGAGCATCGCAGGCCAGAGTATGTGGCGATGAACCCGCTGCAGCAGATCCCGAGCCTGCGTCCTGCCGGACGGTACGGTGATGACCGAGACCGCGGCCATCGTCATGCATCTTTGCGACTGCCGGCCGGAGGCGGGGCTGCTGCCGGAGCCGGGTACGTCCGAGCGGGCGCGGGCCTATCGCTGGCTGGTGCTGCTGGCGGTCAACTTCTACGAGGCCGACCTGCGCTTCTACTATCCGGACCGCTATACCGCCGACCCGAATGGCCTGGAGGGGGTGAAGCAGTCGGCCGTGCAGCGGATGGATCGGCTGCTGGAGGTGATCGAGAAAGGGCTGGAGCCCGGGCCCTGGCTCTTGGGCGAGCGCTTCTCGGCGGTCGACCTCTACCTCTTCATGCTGGCTCTGTGGCATCCGGCGCGGCAGGCGCTGCTGGACGAGTATCCACAGCTGGCAGCGCTCATGCGCCGGGTGCGGCAGCGGCCGTCCGTGGAGCGCATCTGGCGCGGGCACTATCCGGACGATGGCGAGCACCCTTGGTCGACCTGGACCGGCTCGAGCGCGTCCTGATCCAGGCCGCGCGTGAGCGGCGGGCGCTCACCTATGGTCAGGTGCTGGCGTTCTTCGAGCGCCGGGTGACGCGGATCACGGTCGGGGCCTTGTGCCGGGACCTCGGCCGGGTCGAGCGTCGGCGACAGGGGGACGGCTGGCCCGACCTCGCCTGCCTCGTCGTGCGCAAGTCGGACGGGCTGCCCGGGGAGGGCTATTTCGCGAGCCTGCGCAAGGACGAGGGGATCGAGTGTGCGAGCGGGGGGCCGGAAGCCAGGCGCTGATCGCCGCCCGGCAGGCCCTGGCCTTCGCCTGGGCCGCCGGGATCGGCGAGGGTGCGGACCGCGCAGGCGAGGCGCGGTCCGGCAAGGGTCAGACGGCGGCGCGGGCGCCCGCCGACTCGCGCTCCATGTAGGCGCGGGTGATGGGCTCGATCAGCTGCCCCAGCTTCTGGCCCGCCGCCTCCTCCTGGCGCAGGATCTCGCGGCAGGTCTGGGCGACGCTGGGCTCGCCCACATCCTCGGCCATGGCGATCAGCGAGCGATAGGCGGCCTGCTCGAAATGCTCGAAGGCGTAGAGCGCGAAGAGGTCCTTCAGCACCTCGTCCCCGGCCATGGCGTGGACCATCGCCTGCATGTTGCCGGCGAGCTTGGTCGCGAACTCCTTGAGCGCGGACGGCGTCTCGCCGAAGCGGCCGAGGCACTCCTGGACCAGTTGCTGCTGCCGCTCGGTCTCGCTGATGTGCTGGGCGACCGCCGCCTTCAGCTGCGGGTAATGCTCAAGACGGTCGTGGGTGTTGCGCATGGTCGAGAGCGCCTGCCCCTCCACCGCGTAGGCGTTGCGCAGGCCGACGATCAGGATGTCGCGCTTGCTGCTGGTCATGGTGCTAGCTCCTCCAATAGCGAGAAATTCTCGGGGCCGACGCCGGCCCGATGCCGTCAAAACGGCCACTGGATGGACGTGTTCCGCTTGTGCGCGTGGGCTCTCAGTGTCGCTACCTTCCTGGTTGGAGCCGGATCGGCGGTCGCCGCACCGGTGACCCTGAACGGCATCACCTTCAGTGACGAGCTGGGCGGGGTGGTGATCCATGGGGGCTCGGGCACAGGGTCGACCCAGGACCCGTTCGTGCTGGTCGAGGAGATCACGGACGAGGGGCCGGCCATCCTCACCGTGCGCGGGATGGAGAGCCGGATCGGCCGCGAGATGGGGCCGCAGGCACTGGCCGGCTTCGCGCTGATCAAGGTGGTGACCAACAGCACCCGGCACGACTGGAACGCGTTCGAGCTGGAGCTGCGGCAGGACCTCAAGAAGCCCAGCACCTACGAGGACGGCCTCTCCTTCGCCCAGGCGCAGCGCGACCTCAGCGGCTTCGCCGCCGACCGCTACGGCCGGGTGCGCCGCAACGACGAGCCGCTGGACGCCGTGGAGTTCGACGACGGCACCGTGCGCCGCGGCGAGGTGGTGACCGTGCGGATGATGGTCACCGACTACACGCCGACGGCCGAGTTCTTCCTCCTCCAGCGCCGGGAGGGCGAGGTGGCCGGTCTCGTCTCACGTCAGGCCATGGCTGCGACGTCTCTCCAGCCGGTCCAGTAGGAGGGCTGCCATCCCGAGCCCGAGCCCCAGCGCGTCGGTGATGGGCTCGGGCACGATCAGGCACACGGCACCGGCCAGCAGAAGTGCCCGCGGCAGCAGGCCCAAGGCACCCACCAGCCATCCCTCCGTGGCGCAGGCGAGCATGACCACGCCCAGCGAGGCGGTCGCCAGCACGCCCAGCACGGGCAGGAGATCGCCTTGCGCCAGGAGCAGAGGCGAGACGAAGAACATGAACGGCACGATGAAGGTGGCGAGCCCGAGCTTGAGGGCGATGAGGGAGGTTCGCCAGGGGTCGGCCTTGGCCATGCCGGCGGCGGCGAAGGAGGCCAGCGCCACGGGCGGCGTGATCGCCGAGATGATGGCGTAGTAGAAGATGAACATGTGCGCCACCAGGGGCTCTATGCCCAGCCGCATCAGCCCGGGTGCGATCACGGAAGCCGCGATGGCGTAGGCCGCCGTGGTCGGCATGCCCATGCCGAGCACCAGTGCCACCAGCATCGCGAACAGCATGGCCAGCACCTGGTTGCCGGCCGCCAGGCCCAGAAGGAGCTGCGAGAAGCGGCCGCCGATGCCGGTGAGGGCTATCACCCCCACCACGATGCCGGCACAGGCGCAGACGGCGACGAGCTGGAGCACGTCGCGAGCGGCACGCTCGAGGCCGGCGAAGAGGCGCCTGGGCCCGACCGCGTGCGCGCGGTCGAGCCAGCTCACGGCGATGGCGGCGGCGATCCCGAGCGTGCCGGCCCGGAACGCCGAGTAGCCCATCAGCAAGGTGGCCACGAGGGCGACGAGCGGCGTGAACAGGTAGACCTTCCGCGCCATCGCGGGCAGCGAGGGCAGCTCGGCCAGCGGCAGGCCCTGGAGCCCAAGCTTGCGCGCGTTCAGCTCCACATGCGCGTAGCAGGCGACGTAGAAGAGGAGGCACGGGATCACGGCCGCGAGCGCTATCTCGCCATAGGGGATGCCGGTGATCTCGGCCATGAGGAAGGCGCCGGCACCCAGCACGGGCGGGGTGATCTGGCCACCGGTCGAGGAGGTGGCCTCGATCGCGGCCGCGGTCTCCCGGTCATAGCCCACGCGCCGCATCATCGGGATGGTGAAGGCGCCGGACGCCACGACGTTGGCGACCGAGCTGCCGCTGATCGAGCCGAAGAGCACGCCCGAGAGCACGGTGGCCTTGGCCGGCCCGCCGCGCGACCAGCCGAAGAGCGCCATCGAGAGGTCGTTGAAGTAGTCGCCGACGCGGGAGACCTGGAGGAAGGCGCCGAAGGCCACGAACAGGATCAGGTAGGTGGAGGAGACCGAGGTGGTGATGCCGAGGATGCCCTGGTCGCTGTAGATGTAGGTGAAGAAGCGGGCCGGGTCGTAGCCGCGGTGATAGAGCACGCCGGGCAGCCAGGGGCCGGCGAAGGCGTAGAGGATGAAGGCCGTGGCGATCAGCGGCAGGGCCGGGCCGGCGGTGCGCCGCGTGATCTCCAGCACGAGCAGCGTGCCGACGACGCCCAGCGCCACGTCGCCAGCCGTGTAGATGGCACCAGCACGGAAGAGCAGGCCGTCCAGCTCCACCCAGATATAGGCGGCACAGGCAATGGCGGCCGCCATCAGGGCCCAATCCCACCACGGCACCCGCCTCCGATGCGCCGGCCCGGGCAGGGTAGAGGGCCAGGATCAGCACGGCACCGCCGGCCACGTGGATCGCCCGGAACAGCCAGGGGTCGATCGGGTAGAGATTGAGGACGATCAGGTGGAAGACGGTGAAGGAGACGGCGAGCAGGGCCACCAGCCGTCCCTGCCAGCCCTGGAGCCGCCTTGTTCCGCCTTCCGCATCCACCTCAGATGGGCCGGTGTCGCCCGGCCCGGCCGCCGCCTCAGGCGCCGACAAGCTGATCGGGGATGGTGAAGCCCTTCTCGCGGTAGTAGCGCGCGGCACCGGGATGGAACGGCAGGAAGCTGTTCTTGGCCACGTTCTCGGGCAGGGTCTCCTTGGCCGCGGCGTGACCCCTCACCAGCTCGTCATGGCTGGCATGGACAGCCTCGACGATCGCATGCGCGAGATCCTCGGGCAGGCTCTTGTGGCAGATCGCGAAGTTGAACACGCCCAGCGTCGGCTGGTCGCTCGTGACGCCGCGGTAGGTGCCGGCCGGGACCCGGGTCTCGCTGAGCTCCGGCATGGCGGTCTTGAGCTTCGCGATCTCGTCGGCAGTGAAGCTGAAGAACACCACCTCGTTGGTGGCCTCGAGCTCGGAGTAGGCCGGAAACGGCAGGCCAGCGGCGAAGGCGAAGCAGTCGATCAGCCCGTCGGCGAGCTGGCTCGCCATGTCGGCGGCCTGGCCGTTGGCGATCGTGACGTCGAGCCCCAGCTCCTTGAACATCAGCGGGAAGTAGGTGCCGGGCGTGCCGGCGCGCGGGCCTACGCCCACCCGCTTGCCTGCGAGCGCTGCCACGCCGTCGATGCCCGAGCGCTTCAGGGCCGCGAAGTGGAAGAGCGTGTCGTACATCGGGAACAGGGCGCGGATGTCCCGGAACATCTGCCCCTTGGTCCACTCGCCCTTGCCTTCCCAGGCCTGGAGCGCCACGCCCATCGTGGTCATCCCAAGCTCGAGATCCCCGTTCTGGACCAGGATGATGTTCTGGTTCGGCCCCTGCGTCTGCTGGGTGTTGATCGGCACGCCGATCCGCTCGCCGACCAGGGTGGCCCAGGTCTGGCCGTAGACGAAGAAGGTGCCGCCGACCGAGGCCGTGCCGAGCGTGAGGGCGCGGGGCCAGCCCGGCCTTCGCCTGGGCGAGTGCCGGCCACGGCATCGCCGCGATCCCCAGTGCGAAGGGGAAGAGCTCGCGTCGGCGCAGGCTCATGACGGGGAACTCCCTGTTCGTGGCCGGCGGCAGCTTGAGACGCCGCCACAGCCATTCTTCTCGTGCGTCGCCCGGCCTTGGCAGCCGGGCTGACGGCAGGTTAGTGCCAGGCTCGGGATCATTGAAACACAAGCATGCGACAGGCGCATGCGCCGGAAACACAAGGCCGCGACACCAGCGCGGCCGCGCCGCCGGCATCTGCACCTTCACCTTCCATCGTGGAGCATCTGTCCATGATTGCCAGGACGTTCATGACGCTGGCTCTTGCCGCCGCCTGCCTTGAGGCGGTGCCGAAAGCCCAGGCTGCCGATACGGCCAAGGTGAAGCGCGGCGAGTATCTCGCCGCCATCATGGACTGCGGCGGCTGCCACACGCCGGGGGCGCTCGCCGGCAAGCCGGACATGAGCGCCCGCCTCGGCGGCTCGGACGTCGGCTTCCAGATCCCCGACCTCGGCACCTTCTATCCGCCCAACCTGACGCCCCATGCCGAGGCCGGGATCGGGAGCTGGGACGAGGCCGGGATCATCACCGCCCTGCGCACGGGCGTGCGGCCCGACGGCCGCGAGCTCGCGCCCGCCATGCCCTGGCGGTCCTATAGCGCCATCTCGGACGAGGACGCGCTGGCTCTCGTGGCCTATCTCAAGAGCCTGCCCGCGGTGGATCGCAAAGTGCCGGCCCCCGTAGGCCCGAGCGAGAAGCCGCCTGCCCCCTACTTCACGGTCGTCGTGCCCGACTGAGCGCCGGCCCTACTGCGCCGTCCAGCCGCCGTCGACCGAGAGGGTGGCACCCCGGATCTGGGCCGCGGCGTCGGTGCAGAGGAAGACCGCCAGGTGGGCGAGCTGGTCGGGGGTGACGAACTCCCGGCTCGGCTGCTTCTCGGACACGAGGTCGATCCTGGCCTGATCGGCCGAGATGCCGGCGCGGGTGGCGCGGTCGTCGATCTGCCGCTGCACCAGCGGGGTCAGCACCCAGCCCGGGCAGATCGCGTTGCAGGTGATGCCGGTGGTGGCGGTCTCGAGTGCCACCGTCTTGGTGAGGCCCACAAGCCCGTGCTTGGCCGCCACGTAGGCCGATTTCTGCGGGCTGGCGACGAGGCCGTGGGCGCTGGCGATGTTGATGATCCGGCCCCAGCCGCGCTCGAGCATCCCCGGCAATGCGGTGCGGATGGTGTGGAACGCCGCGGAGAGATTGATCGCGATGATGTCGTCCCAGCGCGGCACCGGGAACTCGTGCACGAGGGCGGTGTGCTGGATGCCGGCATTGTTGACCAGGATGTCGAGGCCGCCGAGCTGGCTCCTTGCCTCCTCCACCATGGCGGCGATCTCGTCCGGCCGGCTCATGTCGGCGGCACTGTAGTGGACGCGGATGCCGTGCTCGTCGGCCAGGCCCGTGCGCAGCCGCTCGATCTCGCTCTCGTCGCCGAAGCCGTTGAGGACGATCGACGCGCCCTCGGCCGCCAGGGCCTGGGCGATGCCGAGGCCGATGCCGCTGGTCGAGCCGGTGACGAGCGCCACCTCGCCTTCGAGTGACCGCATGATGGTGCTCCTGTGCGCCTTGGGCGTTCTATCTTCGAGGAGGCGCCCGGCAAGGGCAACGGGCGTCCGGGGCCTGAGGAGGGATGCGCCATGGACGAAGCCGCCGCGATCGAGGCCACGCGGGCGCAGGCGCGGGGCTGCACTGCCTGCGACCTCTACCGCGATGCGACCCAGACCGTGTTCGGCGAGGGTGCCCCGCACACGCCCATCATGTTCGTGGGCGAGGCGCCGGGCGACCAGGAGGACCTGCAGGGCCGCCCCTTCGTCGGCCCGGCGGGCCGGCTCTTCGACAAGGCGCTCGAGGAGGCCGGGCTCGACCGGACCACCACCTACGTCACCAACGCGGTCAAGCACTTCAAGTTCGTGCGCACCGGCAAGCGGCGGCTGCACCAGAAGCCGGATTCGGGCGAGATCGCGGCCTGCAAGCAGTGGCTGATCCGTGAGCTCGACATCGTCCAGCCGCGGATCATCGTGGCGCTCGGTGCCACGGCGGCTCAGTCCCTGGTCGGCCGCGCGGTCACGATCGGCCGCGAGCGCGGCCGCTTCCGCGACTACCCGCCGGCGTCGAAGCTCTACATCACCGTTCACCCCTCCTTCCTGCTCCGCCTGCCGGACCCGCAGGCGAAGGAGATCGAGTACCGCCGCTTCGTCGACGACATGCGCACCATCAAGGAGGAGGTGGAGCAGCCCGTGGAGGAGAAGCCGCAGAAAGCGGCTGCCCCGCAGCTCCAGCTCTTCTGACCTCGAGGCCGCGGCACCACCTGAGCAGCTTCCGTCCCGCTGCCATGGAGCCTGCCTCATGCCGCTGTCGATGTATCAGGCCTCGATCCCGGTCTTCGTCCGGGGGCTGGGCGTGCTCTCCACCCTGCTCGAGAAGGGTGCCGCCTACGCGGAAGAGACCTCGAGCGACCTCGTGAGTGCCCGCCTGGCACCCGACATGTTCCCGCTCTCGGCCCAGGTCCAGCGCGCCAGCGACACCTCGAAGCTGGCGGCCGAGCGCCTGACCGGCATCAAGTCGCCGCGCTTCGAGGATGTCGAGACCACCTTCCCCGAGCTGCAGGAGCGCATCGCCCGGACCCTCGCTTTCCTCAACGGCATCGAGCCCGCGCAGATGGAAGGCAGCGAGGAGCGCTCGGTCCAGCTCAGCTTCGGCGAGTTCAAGCCGGTGTTCCGCGGTGCCGACTATCTCCTCACCTTCGCGCTGCCCAACTTCTTCTTCCACGTCACCACCGCCTACGACATCCTGCGGCACAAGGGCGTCCAGGTCGGCAAGCGCGACTATCTCGGGCCTTACGGCCAATAGGCGGCGCTAGCCCGCCAGCACCGCCTTGGAACCCTCCATGCCTGAGAACGGATCGCCGCCACGATGGCATCGCGCGTTCTCAGGCAATGGTCGTGGAGGGCGTCGGCGACGCGGGCCGGGTCGCGGGCGAGGATGGCCTCCAGGATCACCTCGTGCTCCTGCATGGACTGGCGCAGGCGCTCGGGGTCGGTCGAGACGATGAAGCGGGCGCGCTCGACCCGGATCGCCAGCCCCTCGTGGACCGCGGCCAGCATGCGGTTGCCGGCGACCTCGACCAGCGTGCGGTGAATCTGGAGATCCAATCGCAGCAGGCTCTCGGAATCATGGACCCGGGCATGGGCGAGCATGGCCTCGTGCAGGCGGCGCAGCTCGTCGATCCTGGCCGCGTCCAGACGCACCGCGGCGAGCCCGCCTGCCTCGCGCTCCAGAATCGCGATGACGTCGAAGGTCTGGGCCACCTCGTCGGCGCGCAAGGGTGCGATCCGGGCGCCGCGGCTGGGCCAGAGCTCGACCAGCCCGCTCGCAGCCAGGACCTTCAGCGCCTCGCGCAGCGGCGTACGCGAGATCCCGAGATCCTCGCACAGCACCCGCTCCTGGACCCGCTCGCCCGGCGCCAGGTCGCCGCGCAGGATCATAGCCCGCAGCTTGCTCAGGACCTCGTCATGGAGATGGGTCCGTTGGATGGCATTGGTCGCGCTGAGCATGGTCTCGCTGGATGTGGACTGCCCAACACGCGGGCATGGGCGGCGGTGCTGGTGAAGGCCGCCTATGACGGGGTCGGCATCCGCACCACGCTCGACCCCCTGCCGCCCGCGGTCTACTCCGAGCGCAAGCTGCGCCGGCAGCTCATGTGCCAGGTCGACAACTTCCAGTGGCCGTGGATCGCGGACACCGGCTACACCGGCTGGGTCTATCTCGGCCCCCTGAGACCACGGTCAACAACTCGGTCTACTTCAACAACCCGGAGTTCAACGGCCTCGTCACCAAGATGATGCAGATGCCGCTGGGAGGACGAGCGCACCAGGATGCGGATATTCCGCGTCCTAGGAGATCGCCGCCCAGGCTGGTGCCCCTCGGGATCTTTCTTCCTGGCTCCGCCTCCTGCCGGGCTCCCGCTAATGCGCCTCGCCCGACAGGATCGCGGAGGTGCGCCAGGGCCTGGGCCTGGATGAGCCGATCATCAGCCAGTACATCCAGTATCTGGGCCGGGTCTTCGCCGGCGATTTCGGCACCTCCTGGCGCACCTCGCAGCCGGTGCTGGCCGACATCCAGCAGCGCCTGCCGGCCACGCTCGAGCTGGTCTTCGCGGCCGTCCTGCTCTCGATCCTGATCGGCGTCCCGCTGGGGGTCGCGGTGGCCGCCGCCAAAGGCGGGGTGCTGGAGCGGATCGTCTTCTTCTACGGCATGCTGGCGGGCTCGCTCCCGGACTTCTGGATCGGGCTCCTCCTGATCCTGGTCTTCTTCTACCTCCTGGGCTGGGCACCGGCGCCCTTGGGCCAGCTCGACTTCGCGGTCTCCACGCCCGACCACGTCACCGGTGCCTACGCCGTGGATGCCCTCCTCACCGGCAACTGGGAGGCCCTGGGCTCGGCCTCGGCCCAGCTCGTCCTGCCCGTCCTCACGCTGGTCCTCGTCTACATGCCGCTGGTGCTGAAGACCGCCCGCTCGGCCATGGAGGAGATGCTCGAATCACACTTCGTCCTCCAGGCCCGGGCCAGCGGCCTGCCGCGCAGCGTCCAGCTCCGCTACGCGCTCCGCAACGCACTGCCCCCGGTCGTCACCGTGGTCGGGATCGAGTTCTGGTTCCTCCTGGGCCTAATCGGCAACCGACCTATACGCAGAGCAGCTGCCCGAAGATGATCGCCACCGCACTGACCGACCCCGAAGCACTTGGACCTGCCCTTCGGGTCATGGACACTGGACCGGCTGCCAGGCCTACCTCAACGAGCACAAGGGGATCGCCATCAAGCGCAGCCGGATCGACGAGATCCTGATCGAGGACGGGCTTGAGCTGGCGGCAGCACGAGACGTGGTTCGGCGAGCGGGTAGACCCTGCGTTCGCCGAAAAAAAGGGGCAGATCGAGAGCCTCTACACAGCCCCGCCCCAGGCAGCGCAGTCGTCTGCCTCGACGAGATGGGGCCGGAGAGCGCCAAGACCTTCCCCGGCCGAACCCTGGTCAGAGACCAGCGCCCGACCGCCGGACGAGCCAAGCAGGAGATAGATTATGACCGGCGCGGCAAGGGCTACGTATTCGGGGCGTTCCGGCCGGCCACCGGCGAAGCGCTGACCCAACCGTACCGCAGCCGCAACGACCGCCAACTGGGTGGACTTCCTGGAGCGAGGTCGAGAGTTGGCTGCCGGCCGAGCCGGAGCGGCTCTACGCGATCCTCGACAACCTGACGCGCGCACCGGGCCACGGAAGTGCTGCTGTTCATGCTGGCGCACCCGCGGTGGGAGATCGTCTTCCAGCCGAAGTACGCCGCTACTAAACCGGTGCGGTCCTGGTCGAGACCATCTTCGCCTGGGGCGGGCTCGGCCAGTATGCCGTGGAATTGGTGATCAACTCCGACTACGCCCCGGTCCAGGCCGTGGTCCTGGTCACGGCCTTCTTCACCACCCTCGTCTTCCTGGTGGTCGACCTCCTCTACCACCTGCTCGACCCGCGGATCACGGTCTGAGCCATGCGGGCATTCCTCGAGAGCGACCTCTGGCGCTTCGCCCGCGCACGGCCGGGCATGATCTTCGGCTTCGTCGTCATCGTCCTCAACGTGCTCCTGGCCCTTTTCGGGCCGGCAATCGCCCCCTACCCGGTCCAGGCCCCGGCCGGGGCCAGCCTGCAGCCGCCCGGCGCCCGGCATTGGTTCGGCACCGACGTCTCCGGCATCGACGTCCTGTCGCGGATGATGGCCTCGCCGCGGATCGACCTCACGATCGCCCTGGTCTCGACCACGATCGCCTTCGCCTGCGGCGTCGCCCTGGGCGTGATCTCGGGCTTCTTCGCGCAAGGGGACCGGGTCGGCCGCCTCGCCAGTGCCGGCATCATGCGGGTCGCCGACATCGTGCAGGCCTTCCCGATGTTCGTCTTCGCGCTGGCGCTCGTGGGCCTGAGCGGGCCGTCGACCACCAACGTGATCGTGGCGCTGGCCTTCCTCAACATCCCCTTCTTCCTGCGCATCACCCGCGGCACCGTCCTCCAGGTGCGCTCGCGCACCTTCGTCGAGGCCGCGATCTGCGCCGGCAACACCGAGATGCGCGCGGCCTTCTTCCACGTCATGCCGAACGCCCTGGCCCCGGCCCTGGTCCACTTCTCGACCACGATCGGCTTCTCGATCCTGCTCACCGCGGGCCTGAGCTTCGTCGGTGCGGGCGTGCCGCCGCCGACGCCCGAGCTCGGCCTGATGATCCAGGTGGGGGCGCAGAACATGATCACCGGCCACTGGTGGACCGCCCTCTTCCCCGGCCTGATGCTGGCCCTGAGCGTGCTCGCCTTCTCGCTCTTCGGCGACCACCTGCGCGTCTTCCTCGATCCGACGAGCCGGAGGTGAGCGTGGCGCCGCTGCTCGAGGTCGAGGGCCTGACCGTCGTTCACGAGGGCCGCCAGAGCCGCACGATCCTGGACGGCGTCGACCTGCGCATCGACGACGGGCAGACCCTGGGCATCGTCGGCGAGTTGGGCAGCGGCAAGTCCGTGCTGCTCACCGCCATCCTGGGTCTCCTGGCCCCGCCCTGGCGCGTGACCGCCGGCAGCGTCCGGCTCGAGGGCCGCGAGCTTCTGGGCCTGGGCGAGCGTGCGCTCGGCCTCATCCGGGGCAAGGAGCTGGGTCTGGCGCTTGCCAACCCGCGCCAGCACCTGAACCCGATCCTGCCGGTCGGGCGCCAGATCGCCAACGTGCTCCGCGCGCACGGGCCGCTGTCCCGGACTGACGCGCTGGCGAAGGCCGCGGACCTCCTGCGCTCGGTCGGCATCCCCGATCCCGTAAGCCGGCTCCAGGCCTACCCGCACGAGCTCTCGGGCGGGATGTGCCAGCGCGTGATCCTGGCCCTGGCGATCGCCAACGCGCCGCGGCTCTTGATGGTCGACGAGCCCACGAGCGGGCTCGACGTCACCATCTCGGTCCAGATCCTGGATCTCCTGCAATCGTCGGTGCGCGAGCTGCGCTCGGGCCTCATCGTGGTCAGCCGCGATCTCGGCGTGGTGGCCCACTACTGCGAGCGGGTGGCCGTCATGCAGGCCGGCCGGATCGTCGAGGAAGCCCCGGTGCGGACCTTCTTCGCGGCCCCAAGCGATCCCTACAGCCGGCGCCTGCTCCAGGCGGCTGCGGCCGCGCGCGACACCGACCTCGTCGCGGAAGCGGGCAGTGGCGGCGGAGCGTTCGCCGCGGCGGCACCATCGGCCCCCGTCCTGGAGCTCGACGGGCTGGTCAAGCGCTTCCCGGTCAAGGGCGGACGCACGCTCACCGCCGTCAACGATGTCTCGCTGACGATCGCGCGCGGCGAATTGGTGGCGCTGGTGGGCGAGAGCGGCTCCGGCAAGACCACCGTCGGGCGCTGCATCCTGCGCCTGATCGAGCCCACCGCCGGCACCGTCCGCTATCTCGGCCGCGACGTCAGCCTTCTGCCGCAGGGCCAGTTCCGCAAGCTCCGCTCGCGCATCCAGATGGTCTTCCAGGACCCGTTCGACAGCATGGACCCGCGCCAGCGGGTCGAGGCCGCGCTCGAGGAGCCGCTCCGGCTTACCGGCACCATGAGCCGCTGCCGACCGCCGGCAGCGCGTGGCCGAGCTCCTGCGCCTGGTCGGGCTCGACGCGTCGGCCGCCGGCCTCTACCCGCACCAGATGAGCGCCGGCGCATTGCAGCGCGTGGGCATCGCCCGTGCGGTCGCCACCGAGCCCGACCTCATCGTCTTCGACGAGCCCACCTCGGCCCTCGACGTCTCGGTCCGGGCCGAGATCCTGAACCTGCTCCGCGACCTGCAGCGCCGCCTCGGCATGGCCTACCTCTTCATCTCGCACGACCTCACCGCCGTGCGCCGGCTCTGCCACCGCACCGCCATCCTCTATCTCGGCCAGCTGGTCGAGATCGGCGAGACCGAGGCGCTGTTCGCCAATCCGCTGCACCCCTATTCGCGGGCCCTCCTCTCCTCGGTGCTCTACCCCGACCCGGCGCAGGTGCGCTCGCCCTTCGCGCTCACGGGCGAGATCCCGAGCCCGATCGACCTCCCGACCGGCTGCCCCCTGCACACCCGCTGTCCGATGGCCACCGCCCACTGCCGCACCGTCGTGCCGCCCTTGGAGAGGAAGGCACCCGGCCGCTGGCTCGCCTGCCTCAACGTCCCCGTCATGGCGCCGGCCGCGGCACGGCCGCGGCTTCAGCCCGAGGAGCTTCGCCTGTGAGTGACGACGAGCTGCCCTGGCTGGGGGCGGCCGAGCTCGGCCGCCGCATCCGCGCCCGCGAGACCAGCGCCGTCCAGGCCACCCGCCTCTACCTGGACCGGATCGAGCGGCTGAACCCGCTCCTCGAGGCCTACGTCACCGTGACCGCCGAGCGGGCCCTGGCCGAGGCCGAGGCCGCCGATGCCGAGATCGCGGCCGGGCGCTGGCGCGGGCCGCTGCACGGCGTCCCCTTCTGCCTCAAGGACATCGTGCAGACCGAGGGCATCCGCACCACCGCCGGCTCCTACATCCTGGCCGACTGGGTGCCGGAGGCGGACGCCACCGTCACCACCCGCCTCGCCGGCCGCCGGTGCCGTCCTCCTCGGCAAGGTCAACACCCACGAGTTCGCCTTCGGCGCCACGACCTGGAACCTGCACGGCCGCACCCGCAACCCCTGGGACCCCGAGCGCGTCGCCGCCGGCTCCTCGGGCGGCTCCGGGGCGGCGCTCGCCGCCGGGCTCGCCGCGTTCTCGATCGGCAGCGACACGGCGGGCTCGATCCGCGGCCCGGCCGCCTATTGCGGCATCGCCGGCCTGAAGCCGAGCTGGGGCTTGGTGAGCGCTGCCGGCGTGGTGTGACGAAGAGGCGGATCGGCTTGCCGACGTCGATCCCGTCATCGTCGATCCAGTCCTCGAACGACACCTTGCCGTCGGGCAACTCGCTCAGGCAGGCGCGGGTCAGCGCCTCGGAATAGTCGAGGAGGGCAGCGGAGAGCTCGGCGAAGGTCTCTGGCCCGTACCGCTCGACCAGCGCCAGCACGCCCTCGCGCGCGATGTGGCAGGCGGCGAGCTGGGCCCGGAGATCGCCGAAGAGGCGCACCGGCAGGCGGACGTTGCGCTCCAGGAGGGCGAACAGGGTCTCGTTGCGCCGCCCCTCCTCCATGAGCTTGAGCGGCGGGATGCGCACGCCTTCCTGGTAGATCTCGGTCGAGTTCGGAGGCGTTCGAGCCGGGGACGCGCCCGCCGACGTCGGTGTGATGGCAGATGGTGGCGGCGATGGCGACGATCCGGCCGCCGACAAAGATGGGCTCGAAGACGAAGATGTCGGGGAGGTGCATGCCGCCCTCGAACGGGTCGTTCATGCAGATCACGTCGCCCGGCCGCAGGTCGTGGCCCAGCCGGGCCAGGGCCGCCTTCAGCGCCACCGGGATCGAGCAGAGATGGCCCGCCAGGGTCAGTCCCTGGGCCACGAGCCGGCCCTGCGGATCGCAGAAGGCCGTCGAGTAGTCCATGATGTCCTTGAGCACGCCCGAGTAGCTCGTGCGGTAGATCGTGAGCGCCATCTCGTCGCCGAGCGAGGTCATGGCGTTCCTGAAGAGCTCGAGGGTGAACGCGTCGACCGCGTTGCGCATGGAGATGCCTCTGAGCGGGTTGGGGCCGGGGCTGGTGACGGCCGTCGGGATGCGGCTGGCAAAGCAAGAACTTGGCCAGGCGGGCGTGCTACATGGGCGCGTGCAGGGCCAGGAGCCAAGCCAGTGTGACGAGCCCGCACCCGAGCACGGCGTAGAGCCGCTGTGATCGAGGGCCTTGCGGCATCCGGACGGGCCCGGCGAGTGCCAGCCCGATCAGCCAGCCAGCCGCAAAACCGGCAACGTGAGCCGTGACGTCGGTGCGCTCGCCGCTGGTGCCGAGCAGGACCAGGAGCATGGTCCCGCCGGCGAGCGGGGCCCAGCGGCGCACCCCGCCGCGCCAGGTCAGGACCCGCGCCTGCCAAGCGTGCGCGGCCAGAATGCCCAGGGCGCCGAAGAGCGCCGTCGAGGCGCCGATCGCGCTGTGGCCGGCGGGGTGCAGCAGGGCGTCGATGAAGTTGCCGAGCGTGCCGGCGACAATGATCGCGAGCCAGCCCAGGCCCCAGCCCAGAAGCTGGGCCACCAGCAGCCCAAAGAGGGTGCCGAAGAGGAGGTTGCCCAGCAGGTGATCGAAGTCGGCATGCAGAGCCAGTGCCGTCACCGTGCGCCACCACTCGCCCTGCAGGATGCGGCCGGCCGCGGCAGCCCCGATCTCGAGCCAGTCCACGCCGAAAGCGTGCCGGCGGCTGGCAACGAAGAAGAAGAGGAGCACGGCGCAGTAGGCGAGTGCCGCATCGAAGCCGGACGGATAGCGGCCGGGCAGGGAGCGAGGGCCGCGGTCGGGGCGCGTTCTCGCGCTCGTAGGAGGTGAGCTCCAGCCGTGCCCGCTCCGCGGCCTCGGCCCCGGCGACGAGCAGCTTTACGGCACCTCCGTCGGCCACCAGCCGGCAGCCGATGCCGACGGCCGCCAGGACAAGCGCATGCCGGTCGGCCTCGGCAACAGTGCCGAACCGGCCGACCTCGATCGCGTCAGCCACGTCCACGTCCTGCCTGCGTGCGCCCGACCAGCGGGAACGCAGCACCATAGTTGGTGAGCGCCGCCGCACCGGCCAGCATGCGCCCACCGAAAGCCCCGGCACTGGCTCAGCTCAGGTCCGGCGTCTCCGGCAGGAGGGCGATCACGAGGCCGGCGAAGCCGAGGGCAAACAGGGCGCAGTGGATGGCGTGGCCCGTCTCCCACTGGTCCCGGTAGCTGGTCCAGTCGGCGGGAAGCGCCTCCGGCGTCCAGCCGGCGAGGGCGGCATTCACAGGCGCCACCAGCAGGAACCAGACGGTCAGGCCCGCACTAAGGCATAGCGCCGAGGCGAGGGTCCAGCCGAAGGCAGCGCGGCGCCGGCGGACCTGGAGCACCACGACCCAGGTCAGCAGGATAGCCCCGACCTCGATCCAGGCGCCGAGCGGCGGGCCGAAGGCGACGTAGAGGTTCTGCTGCACGGTCAGCCAAGCCGATCCCGGAGAGGCGCAGCTTTCCCGGGATCTCCATCACATGGCAGAAGGTCAGTCCGAGTGTCAGCGCCGTCAGGAGCAGGCTCACGAAACGAGCCAGCTTCAGGATCATCGACTCCAGCCCCGAACCTCTACTTCTCGGCGGCGATCGCGTCGAGCAGTTCCGGGCCGTACTTTTCCGAGAAGCTCTTGCGCAGGGGCTCCTCGACCACCTGCCGGAAGCCGGTGGTGTCGATCTCCTCGATCACCTCCATGCCCTCCTCCTTCACCCCGGCGATGATTTCGGCGACCTGCTTGGCGTTGAGATCGCGCTGGTAGGTGGCGACCTCGCGCGCGGTGTCGACGAGGACCTTCTGATACTCCGCCGGCAGGCTGTCGTATTTCGGCTTGTTCATGACCAGGAGCAGGGGCGAGTAGGCATGGTGGGTGAGGGTCAGGTACTTCTGGACCTCGTGGAACTTGGCGGACCACAGCACCGGCAGCGGGTGCTCCTGCGCATCGACGGCACCGGTCTCGAGGGCGCTGTAGAGCTCGGCATAGGCCATCGGCACCGGGTTGGCGCCCAGGAGCTCGAACGTCTGGATATGGTAGGGGTTGGGAGTGGTGCGGATCTTCAGGCCCTTGATGTCCTCGTGCGTGCGGACCGGGTGCCGGTTGTTGGTCACCTCGCGCCAGCCGTTCTCGAGGAAGGCCAGCCCCTTGATGCCGTGCGGCTCGAGCCTGTCGAGGATGCCCTGGCCGACTTTCCCGTCGAGCACACGGTAGGCGTGCTCCGAGTCCTGGAAAAGGAACGGCAGCTCGAGGGCGGCCGTCTCGCCGACCAGGCCGTTGAACGTGGTCGAGCCGGACTGGATGATCTCGATGCTTCCGCCGCGCATCAGGTTCAGCGCCTGCTGGGCGGGGCCGAGGCCGCTGTTCGCAAAGACGGATGACCGCGACATTGCCGTCGGTGCGTTCCTTGACCAGCTCGGCGAACCGTCTTCGCCGCCATGTCCTGGGTGGACCCGACCGCCACCTCATGGGCGAGCTTGAGCCTGTACTCGGCCGCGAAGGCCGTGCTGGCCAGCATGGCCATGGACCCGATCACCAGTCCTAGAAGCTTCATCTGTCCAGCTCCTCCATGAGGCTGCCGCTCCATTGGCAGGCAGCTCCTGACCCGAGTCTCGATCGCCTAGAGAACGGCCGGCATCGCGAGACCGAACCGTGCGGCCAAGGCGCCCAGCTGCTGCACGGTGTGGTCGGCCAGAGGCACGCCGCGCTCGCGGGCTGCGGCGATGCTCCGGTCGGCCTGCTCGCCCGGCATGCGCACCGGCACACCCTCGTGCAGCGGGGCGTTGGCCTGGCAGCGCTCGGTCAGATAGTCCATCTGCGTGAGGAAGGCTTCGCGGCCGGCGAAGGCTTCCGGGTCGAGGACCTGCAGGAAGACGTTCCCGCCCCAGCGCTTCTCGGTGTCCTTGCGGCCGAGGCCGGACAGGCCCTGGGTGAGCGCCTCGACCATCAGGGCGAGGCCGAAGCCCTTGTGGCCGTACTCGAGCCCGCCCATCAGCAGCAGGCTGCCGCGCGGCTCGGTCTGCTCCAGGACGCGCGGGTCCCGCGTCTGCTTCCCCTCGGCGTCGAGCAGCCAGGGGTGCTCGAACTCCTCGCCGGTCGCGGCCTTCTGGCGCGTCATCGAGACCGTGGTGATCGAGGCGCAGATGTCGACCAGGACCGGCGTGCGGGTGCCGGGATAGCCGATGGCGAACGGGTTGGGGGTGAGCAGCGGCTCGCGCCCGCCATAGGGGGCGACCCAGTTGAAGGCGGGGTCGGAGGTGGCGAGGATGGCGACGTAGCCGCGGTCCGTGGCCTGCTTCACGAGCGTCGCCAGGCAGGCGATGTGGTGGCTGCGGCGTATCGCCAGCGTGACCACCCCGTGCGTTGCGATCCGCTCGAAGGCGAAGTCCAGCGCACGGCTCACCAGCCAGAGGCCCGGCAGGTAGTTGCCGTCCCAGACCACGACGGCACCGTTGTCCCGCACGCATTCCGGCTCGCCATTCGGCGTCATCAGTCCCTGCTCGAGCTGATCGACATAGAGCGGGGACAGCGCCACGCCGTGCGTGCGGCGGCCCAGCATGTCGGTCAGCACCAGCAGGCGGGCTACAGTTTGGGCCTTCTCCTGCTCCATCCCGGCCGCGGCCAGCAGATCGCTGGCGAAGCGGGTCAGCGGCTCGACGGGGTAACGGTTCTCGGTCATCCGACTTGGCCCTTCCCGGATGGGCTCGGCTGCGACCCGGAGCCCCTCAAACCGGGAGGCCACGGAAGCTGGCCACGGCGGTCATCACGCCGCGGATCTCGGCCAGACCGCGCAGACGGCCGATGGCGGAGTAGCCCGGAAAGGCAGGCTTGCCGATGTCGTCGAGCAGCTCGTGGCCGTGGTCCGGGCGGAACGGGATGCGCCAGCGTGGGTCGCCTGCATCGCGGCGGGCGCTGCTGCTGCTCCAGGAGGGCGGTGACCACCTGGACCATGTCGACATCGCCGCCGAGGTGGTCGGCTTCCATGAAGGAGCCGTCGGGCTCCTTGGCGACGTTGCGCAGGTGGGCGAAGTGGACCCGGGGCGCGAACCGCTTCGCCAGTGCCGGGACGTCGTTGGTCTGGCCCGCACCCAGCGAGCCCGTGCAGAAGGTGATGCCGTTGGCATCCGAATCGTGGACGCCCAGGATGAAGGCGAGGTCGTCCTCGTTGCTGACGATCCGCGGCAGGCCGAAGGTCGGGCGGGGCGGGTCGTCGGGGTGGATGGCCATGCGGATGCCGACCTCCTCGGCCGTGGGGATCACGGCGCGGAGGAAGCGGGCGAGGTTCTCGCGCAAGCCCTCGCGGGTCATGCCGGCGTAGCGCTCGAGCATCCGGCGCAGGCCCGGGATGTCGTAGCGGTCGAAGGCGCCGGGCAGGCCGGCCATGATGTTGCCCAGCAGCTTCCGGCGGTCGCTCTCGCGAGGATGCGTCGAACCAAGTGCGGGCGCGCGCGACGACCTCGGGCGGGTGGTCGGCCTCCGCACCCGGGCGTTCCAGCATGAAGCAGTCGAAGGCCGCGAACTCGTGCGCGTTGAAGCGGAGCGCCCGGCCGCCGCCGGGGATGGGATGAGCGAGCTCGGTGCGGGTCCAGTCGAGGACCGGCATGAAGTTGTAGCAGATGGTGGTGACCCCGCAGGCGGCGAGGTTGCGCATGGACTGGCGATAGTTCTCGAAGAGGGGCTCGAGGTCGCCCTCGCCGATCTTGATCGGCTCGGCTATGGGCAGGCTCTCGACCACGCTCCAGCGCAGGCCGAACGACGGCTCGGCCGCGATCAGGTCCTTGCGCTTCTCGATCTCGTCCTCGGACCAGACGACGCCGTAGGGGATGTGGTGCAGGGCGGTGACGATGCCGGTGGCACCCGGCCTGCCGCGCATCGGCCAGGGTGACGACATCGTCGGGGCCGAACCAGCGCCAGGTCTGCTCCATGGAGCCCTCCTCCCGATCAGGCGTCGAAGGCGAGCTGGACCTTCACGGTCCGCTCGGGGTGCTGCTCCACAAGGTCGAAGGCCGCACGGGCCTCCTTGGCCGCGAAGGTCTGGGTGATCATGGCGGCGGGCTTCAGGCGGCCGCTCTCCAGCCATTGCACCACCTCCGGCAGGAGGTGCCGGTTGAGCCTGGAGCCGACCAGCGTGAGCTCCTTCTTCACGATCTCCTGCTGGCTGATGTTGCAGGGGCCGGGCGAGAAGCCGAGCAGGCCGATGCGGCCGGCCGGGCTGGCGACCCGGCAGGCCTCCTCGAGCAGGGCCGGGACCCCTGCGCCGTCGATCACCACCGAGGGGCCCAGGCCGTCCATCTCGTCCTTGACCGCGTCTGGAACCGGGGTGCGCTTGGGGTTGATCACGGCGTCAGCACCGAAGGTGCGGGCACGCTCCAGCCGGGCCTCGTCGATGTCGCTGATCAGGCAGCGGGCACCCTTGAGCTTCGCCACCTGCAGCACGGTGAGCCCGACCGTGCCGGCACCGTAGATCAGGACCGTGTCCTCGGGCCCGCAGCCGGTGCGGGAGAGGACGTTGGCCGCGATCGAGAAGGGCTCGGCCAGGGCCGCGATCTCGACCGGGAGATCGGCCCTGACCTTGACCACGTTGCGTGCCGGCACTGGCACCAGGTCACGGAAGCCGCCGTCGCGATGGACCCCGAACACCTCGAGGTTGGCGCAGACGTTCGGCCGGCCGACCCGGCAGGCGTAGCAGGTCCCGCACGAGACCACCGGGTCGACGACGACCCGGTCGCCCGGGGCGAGGTCCGACACGCCCGGGCCCACGGCTTCGATCTCGCCCGCGAACTCGTGCCCGATGATGCGCGGGTAGCGGGCGAAGGGGTTGGAGCCGTGCAGGATGTGGACGTCCGAGCCGCAGATGCCGGCACGATGGACGCGCACCAGCACCTCGCCGGGGCCGGCTGCGGTGCCGGCGTGCTCCACCACCGCCAGCGCGTTCGGCTTCTCGACCTGGATCGCGATCATCGTGCCAGCCCCATGGTGTGCGGCAGCCATAAGGTGAGGGCCGGGATGTAGGTGATGGCGATCAGCGCCAGGAGGAGCGGCACGAGCCAGGGCAGGATCGCCATGGTGGTCCGCTCGACCGAGAGGTTGGCGACCCGCGCCAGCACGAACAGCACCATGCCCAAGGGCGGGTGGAGGAGCCCGATCATCAGGTTGAGGGTGATGATCAGCCCGAAATGGATCGGGTCGATGCCGAGCTTGAGCACGATCGGCAGCAGGATCGGGACCAGGATGGTGATCGCGGCGATGGTGTCGATGAAGCAGCCGACGAACAGGATCAGCAGGTTCGCCAGCAGCAGGAACACCCACTTGTTCTGGGTCAGGCCGAGGATGAAGTCGGAGAGGAGCTGGGCCGCCTGGCTGACGGTGAGCAGCCAGGCGAAGATCGAGGCCGCGGTGACGATGAAGAGGACCGAGGCCGTGGTCTCGATGGTGTCGAAGGTGGCTTTCGCCAGCGCCTTCAGGGTCATCGAGCGGTAGCGCACGAGGCCCAGGAACAAGGACCAGATCACGGCGGCCACGGCAGCCTCGGTCGGCGTGAAGAGCCCCATGGTCATGCCGCCGATCAGGATCACAGGCGCCATCAGCGCCATCACGGCCGAGAAGTCGAAGTACCAGTCGAGGACCAGGAGGAGGACCAGCGCAATGCCGATCGAGAGGTTCGGCGACAGGCCGGCCCGCATCATCAGCCAGACGGCGACCGGGAAGGCCATGCACCATCGAGGACCTCGACCGTGGCCTCGCCGAGCTGGGCCCAGGAGAAGGGCGTGTCGCTGCCCCAGCCGTTCTTGTAGGCGAAGAAGGCCACCGTCACCATCATCAGCAGCGTCATGAAGACGCCCGGGATGACGCCGCCCAGGAAGAGCGCGCCGATCGAGACGTTGGCCATCATCCCGTAGATCACGAACGGCAGCGAGGGCGGGATGATCGGCCCCAGCGTGGCCGAAGCCGCGGTGACGCCGACCGCGAACTCGGTCGAGTAGCCATGGTCCTTCATGGCCTTGATCTCGATCGTGCCGAGCCCGGCGGCGTCCGCGAGGGCCGTGCCGGACATGCCGGAGAAGATGACCGAGCCCAGGATGTTCACCTGGCCGAGGCCACCCTTCATCCAGCCGACCAGGGCCACGGCGAAACTTGTAGATGCGGCCGGTGACCCCGGCGATGTTCATGAGGTTGCCGGCGAGGATGAAGAACGGCACCGCCAGCAGCGGGAAGCTCTCCACGCCGGCGATCATCCGCTGCGCCAGGACGACATCCGGGGCGATGCCCGTGATCAGGATGTAGAGCAGCGAGGAGACCGCCATGGCGATGGCCACCGGCAGGCCCAGGATCATGAAGAGCAGGAAGGAGCCGAGCAGGATCAGCATGGCACGGGCCTCAGATCGCAGCGGCGTCGAAGTGCGTCGGGCCGCTCCAGGATGGAGTAGCCCTGGCGCCAGTTCTGGACCGAGACCTGGATCGAGCGCAGGAACATGAGGACGAAGCCGGCAAAGACGGCACCGTAGACCAGGTTCTTGGGCAGGTTGATCGTGGTCATGGTCTCGCCCTCGATCAGGGTCATGAAGCGCCAGACGAGCCAGGCCGCGTAGGCGAAGAACAGGGTGCGGACGATGTCGACGGCGGTCGCCAGCATCCGTGCCACGCCGGCCGGCAGATAGCGGAACAGGAAGTCGACGTGGATATGCCGGCCCAGGCGGACGCACATCGCGGCACCGAGGAAGACGATGACCACGAGGCAGTTGGTCGCGATCTCCTCGGTCCAGGCGAAGGAGTTGTTGAGCACATAGCGGGTGAAGAACTGGAGGAAGACCGCGAGGCACATCAGCCAGAACAGCGTGAACGTCACCCAGTCCTCGACTCCGTAGATGCCGAGGTCAGCCTCGGGGGCCTGCTCCTCGAAGGTATGGGCGAGCTCTTCGCCGGTAATCTGGGTATGGACTTCGCCGGTGCTCATCGTTCCCCCTGCAGCTTCTTCTGACGTTTTGAGAGATGCCGGCCGAGGGCCGGGCCGGCTGAACCGGCCCGGCCCTCGGGAGTTTTACGAGCCCGACTTGATCGCCTCGATCCGGTCCCAGTCCTCCTTGCGATAGCCGAACTGATCGAAGGACACGTTCTTCTGCACGGCGTCGATGAACTCCTGCTTGTTCACCTCGACGACGTCCAGCCCCTTGTCCTTGAAGAACTGGATCAGCTCGACCTCGCGCTGCTGGATCTTCTTGGTGGCACGCTCGGCCGCCTCCTGCGCCACCTCGGTGAAGATCTTGCGGTCGTCCTCCGAGAGCTGGTTCCACAGGCTCTTGGAGATGATCGTGTTCAGGTGGTCGACGATGTGCCCGGTGAGCACGATGTGCTTCTGCACCTCGTAGAACTTCTTGGCCTCGATCGTGGTGAGCGGGTTCTCCTGGGCCTCGACCGTGCCGTTCTGGAGGGCCAGGTAGACTTCGGCGAAGGCGATCGGCGCCGTGTTGGCGCCGCAGGCGCGCGGCATGGCCAGATAGGCCGGCACGTCGGGCACGCGCATCTTCAGGCCCTTCATGTCGGCACAGCTCGTGATCGGCTTGTTCGAGGAGGTGTGCCGGGTGCCGTAATAGGTCACGGCCACGATGTGATGGCCGGTCTTGTCCTCGTAGCCCTTCGTCAGCTCCTTGAAGACGTCGCTCTTGGTGTAGGCCAGAAGGTGATCCGCATCGCGGAAGGTGTAGGGATAGTAGGTGACGCCGATCGGCTGGAAGCTGCGCGCGGCGAAGCTCGAGCCGGAGATGATGATGTCGACGCTGCCCAGGGTGAGCCCCTGGTTGATGTCGGTCTCCTTGCCGAGCTGCGAGGCCGGATAGACGTCGATCTGGTAGCGGTTGTCGGTGCGCTTGGCGATCTCCTGCGCCGCCCAGAGCGATTCGGTGTGGAACGGCTCGGCGGTCTCGTAGACATGCGCCCACTTCAGCTTGGTCTGGGCCTGGGCCACGCCGGCGGAGAGGGCGATTGCGAGGGCCACGAGAGCTGCGGAAAATCGTCTGGTCACGTCGGGTTTCCTCCTCTGGTCGTCTTTTCTGGCCGGCGCTCGCCCGGCATCCGAAGCGGAACTTGGCTCATTCGCCCGCCGCAGCAAGTGGAGCTGTCAGTCCGGCAGAGCCTTGCGCAGGCCCGCTTCTGCAATTCGCGTGAGCACCGAGGTGAGCTGATCGATCAGGGCCCCATCCTCCCGCAGGTCGCGCCCGAACACCTCGTCGATCGCCAGCGCCGCCCGCACCACGGCTGCCGGCTCGTGCGCCGCGGCCTCACGCAGGCGTGGCGCCATCGGATCGTCGAGCGGCAGCTCGCGGCCGGCCTCGTCGCGGCCGCCGAGGAAGCGCAGCCAGGCGGCGAGTGCCGTGACGAGATGCGGCACCGGCAGGCCGCGACGCCGTGCCTCGCGCAAGGTCGGCAGCCAGCGCACCGGGATCTTCTGCGAGCCGTCCATGGCGATCTGCAGCGTGCGGTGCTGCACCGACCGGTTGGCGAACCGGCTCAAGAGGGCGTGGACATAGCCCTCGACGTCGTAACCTGGCGGCGGCGAGGCCAGCGGTGCGATCTCCTCCAGCATCAGGCGCCGGGCGAAGCGGGCCAGGGCCGGATCGGCCATGACGTCGGCGACGTAGGTCAGGCCCAGCAGCGCGCCGGTATAGGCGATGGCCGAGTGGGCACCGTTGAGCAGACGCAGCTTCAGCTCCTGGTAGGGCGCCACGTCGCGGGCCAGCTCCGCCCCTGCCGCCTCCCAGGCCGGCCGACCGGCGGCGAAGTCGTCCTCGATCACCCACTGCGCGAAGCCCTCGGTGCTGATCGCCGCCTCGTCACGCAACGACAGGAGAGCCGCCGCGTGATCGAGCGAGGCCGGGGTGGCGGCGGGCACGATCCGGTCGACCATGCTGCTCGGAAAGCGAACCCGGTCCTCGATCCAGCCGGCGAGACCGGGATCGACCTGCTCCGCAAACTGCCGGACCAGACCCTGCAACGTGCGGCCGTTGCTCGCCATGTTGTCGCAGCAGAGCACGGTAAGGCCGCCGCCGTTCGCCGAACGCCTGGCCGCAAGCCCGCGCACGAGCCATCCCAGGGTCGAGCGGGGCGGGCTTCCGTCGGCGATATCGGCGCGGATGTCGGGATGGGCCAGATCGAGACCGCCGGTCGCCGGGTTGTGGCAGTAGCCCTTCTCGGTCACGGTGAGCGTGACGATCCGCGTCGTCGGTGCTGCGAGCCGGGCCAGGAGAGCCTCGGCCTGCGTCGGCGCGAACAGCGCCTCGTGCAGGGCGCCGACCACGGTCGCCGTCTCGTGGATGCCGTCATTCTCGATCACGGCGTAGAGGCAGTCCTGCGGTTCCAGCGCATCGCGGACGGCAGGGCTGCGCAGGCTCGCACCGCTGATCGCCCAGTCGCCCGGCTCGATTGCAAGCGCTCGTTGCGTGATCATTGCCTGGTGCGCGCGGTGAAAGGCGCCAAGGCCCAGATGGACGATCCCGACCCCGGCTTCGAGTGCCGCCGCGGGCGGCCTCGTCACGCCGGGTCGGACGCCGTGCAGGGTACGGCGCGAAAGGCGGTCCATGCGGCATGGGCTCCCTGTCGATCCTGAAGGCTTAAGTATCACGGTCGGCGAGGCGGCCAGCGCGACAAGAGTTTCCAGGTCTGCCGAATCCCGACCTCCGCGCACCATCAACTAGAGGTCGTCGAAGCAGAAGAGTGGCGACGCCGCCATCGCGGCGTCGTACGCGCGAAGGCGTGGCGTGGCGGGCTGTTGCGGGGGGTTGGGGCGGTTCCTATATGCAGCCCACGCTGAGCGCCACCGCTGCCCCCAGCCGGCCTGCCCAGCCGGCAGCGCTCCCAAGGTCCCCACAGAGATTCTTCGCGTCCCACGCGAGAGGTTGGAATGAGCAAGATCATCGGCATCGACCTCGGCACGACGAACAGCTGCGTTGCCGTCATGGAAGGCAAGAACGCCCGCGTCATCGAGAACGAGGAGGGTGTGCGCACGACGCCGTCGATGGTGGCCTACACCGAGGATGGCGAGGTGCTGGTCGGCATGCCGGCCAAGCGGCAGGCGGTCACCAATCCCGAGAACACGCTGTTTGCGGTCAAGCGCCTGATCGGCCGCCGCTTCGACGATCCGATCGTGAAGAAGGACATGGGCATGGTGCCCTACCGGATCGTCCGCGCCGACAACGGCGACGCCTGGGTGGAGAGCCGCGGCAAGAAGATGGCCCCGGCCCAGACCAGTGCCGAGGTCCTCAAGAAGATGAAGCAGACGGCCGAGCGCCATCTCGGCGGCACGGTCGACAAGGCGGTGATCACCGTCCCGGCCTACTTCAACGACGCCCAGCGCCAGGCAACCAAGGATGCCGGCCGCATCGCCGGCCTCGACGTGGTCCGGATCATCAACGAGCCCACGGCGGCGGCCCTGGCCTACGGCTTCGACAAGAAGAAGACCGGCACCATCGCCGTCTATGACCTTGGCGGCGGCACCTTCGACATCTCGATCCTCGAGATCGGCGATGGCGTGTTCGAGGTGAAGTCCACGAACGGCGACACCTTCCTGGGTGGCGAGGACTTCGACAAGCGAATCATCGACTACATGGCCGATGAGTTCAAGAAGGAGTACGGCATCGACCTCCGCGGCGACAGGCTGGCCCTGCAGCGCCTGAAGGAGGCGGCCGAGAAGGCCAAGATCGAGCTCTCGAGCACGATGCAGACCGAGGTCAACCTGCCGTTCATCACGGCCGATGCCTCGGGCCCCAAGCACCTGACGATGAAGATCAGCCGGGCCAAGCTCGAGATGCTGGTCGACGACCTGATCGAGCGCACGATCGAGCCCTGCGGCAAGGCGCTCAAGGATGCCGGGCTCAAGGCGTCCAACGTCGACGAGGTGATCCTGGTCGGCGGCATGACCCGGATGCCCAAGGTCCTGCAGAAGGTGAAGGAGTTCTTCGGCAAGGACCCGCACCAGGGCGTGAACCCGGACGAGGTCGTGGCCGTGGGTGCCGCGATCCAGGCGGCCGTGCTCTCGGGCGAGGTCAAGGACGTCCTGCTCCTCGACGTGACCCCGCTCTCGCTCGGCATCGAGACCCTGGGCGGCGTCTTCACCCGGATCATCGACCGCAACACCACGATCCCGACCAAGAAGAGCCAGGTGTTCTCCACCGCCGAGGACAGCCAGTCGGCGGTGACCATCCGGGTCTTCCAGGGCGAGCGCGAGCTGGCGGCGCAGAACAAGATGCTGGGCCAGTTCGATCTGGTCGGCATTCCGCCGGCCCCGCGCGGCGTGCCGCAGATCGAGGTCACCTTCGACATCGACGCCAACGGCATCGTCAACGTCCAGGCCAAGGACAAGGCCACCGGCAAGGAGCAGCAGATCCGCATCCAGGCCTCGGGCGGTCTCTCCGAGGCCGAGGTCGACCGGATGGTGAAGGAGGCGGCCGAGCACGCCGAGGAGGACAAGAAGCGCCGGGCGGTGATCGAGGCCCGCAACCATGCCGACAGCCTGCTCTACTCGACCGACCGCAGCCTGAAGGAGCACGGCGACAAGGTGCCGGCCTCCGACAAGCAGGCGATCGAGACCGCGATGGCCGACCTCAAGGCCGTGCTCGACAGCGAGGACGCGGACGCCATCCGCAGCAAGACCGAGGCGCTGGCGCAGGTCTCGATGAAGCTGGGCGAGGCCATGTACAAGGCCCAGCAGGAGGCCGGTGGCGGTGGCACGCCGGGTGACGACGCCGGCGGTGGCCCCGCTGGTGGCGCCCGGGCCGGCGAGGGCGTGGTCGACGCCGAGTTCGAGGAGGTCGACGACGAGCGCAAGCGCTCGGCCTGAGGCTTGCAACCGCTGGTGTTGTATTCCCATATGGCCGGGTGCCCGCAAGGGCGCCCGGCTCGTCCTTTCGGCTGCCGGTCCTAGGCTCTCGGCTGGCTTAGCGGGTCCCCTGGATGGCAAAGCGCGACTATTACGAGGTTCTGGGCGTCAACAAGGGTGCGGCGGAGCCCGACCTCAAGCGGGCCTATCGGCAGCTCGCGATGAAGTACCACCCGGACAAGAACCCGGGTGACGCCAGCGCCGAGGCGCGGTTCAAGGAAATCAACGAGGCCTACGAGGTCCTGAAGGACCCGCAGAAGCGGGCCGCCTACGACCAGTTCGGGCACCGTGCGTTCGAGGGCGGGATGGCCGGGGCCGGGGCCGCCGGCTTCGACTTCGGCAGCTTCGCCGACGTCTTCGACGACCTGTTCAGCGACTTCATGGGCCCGCGCGGCCGCCGTGGCGGTGGCGCCCGTGGCGCCGACCTGCGCTACAATCTCTCGATCACGCTCGAGGAGGCCTTCCAGGGCAAGAAGGCACAGATCCGCGTGCCGACGACCGTGGTCTGCGAGTCCTGCTCGGGCTCGGGCAGCGAGGGCGGTGCCGAGCCCACCTCCTGCCCCAGCTGCCGCGGTGCGGGTCGCATCCGCAGCCAGCAGGGCTTCTTCACCGTCGAGCGCACCTGCCCCACCTGCCAGGGCACCGGCCGGATCATCAAGAACCCCTGCCGCGGCTGCTCGGGCAGCGGTGTGGTCCATCGCGAGAAGACCCTGGCGGTCACCATCCCGCAGGGTGTGGAGGACGGCACCCGCATCCGCCTCTCCGGCGAGGGCGAGGCCGGGATGCGCGGCGGCCAGCCGGGCGACCTCTACATCTTCGTCTCGGTGGCGCCCCACCGGATGTTCCGCCGCGACGGGCCGCACATCTTCTGCCGGGTGCCGATCCCGATGTCGTCGGCCGCCCTGGGCGGGACGGTGGAGGTGCCGACGATCGAGGGCAAGCGCCTGCGCGTCCAGGTGCCGAGCGGCACCCAGACCGGCAAGCAGATCCGCCTCAAGGGCAACGGCATGACCGAGCTGCATGGCCACGCCCGCGGCGACATGCTGGTCGAGATCGTGGTCGAGACCCCGGTCAACCTGACCAAGCGGCAGCAGGAGCTCCTGCGGGAGTTCGACAAGGCAGGAGCCAACGTGAACGGCCAGCAGCCCGAATCGGAGGGCTTCTTCGCCAAGGTGAAGGAGCTCTGGGATGAGCTACGTGACTGAGGCTGAGGCGGAGCCGGAGATGGCGGACGACCCGCTCCTCGAGCAGATGAAGGCGCTTCTGGAGACCGCCCGGCGCGAGGGTTACGAGCGCGGCTATGCCGATGCGGTGCGCCGCATCCTGGAGGCGGCCTCGGCCACCCCGCAGGAGGGGACCGCGCCGGACTGGCGCGGGATGGCCGGCCCCTCGCCCTACGGGCCGCGCCGCCAGCGGGCGCGACGCGGCTCGATCGAGGCCCGGATCGTGGAGATCCTGGGCAGCACGCCCGAAGGGGCCAGCACGGCCGAGATCGAGGCCACGAGTGCCGACGACGACGAGCCGCTGAAGACCCCCTCGATCCACGCCACCCTGCGCCGCCTCGAGAGTGCCGGCCGGGTCACCCGCGACGGCAAGCGCTGGCGGCTCACGGCAGCGGAGCAGCGGGACGAGCTGTCCGAGGACACAACCGGCGAGGACCCCGCTACGGAGCCTCAGGCCTTGGTCGCCCCCGAGACCAGCCCCGAGACCATGTAGCTTGCCGCACGGCGTAGTAGAGTGCCGCTGGCGGCAGGGCGTAGATGATGGCGGTGGCCATCAGGATCGGCCAGGGGGCGTCGTCGGTTACGAGGAAGTAGCCCATGGCGACCGGCAGGGTGTGCTGACTTCTCGCTGGAGAGCAGCAGGAAGGCGTAGAGATACTCGTTCCAGGCGAGCAGCAGCGCATAGGTGCCGATCGCGATCAGGGCCGGGCGCAGCAGCGGGACATAGACCATCCAGAAGATCTGCGATCGGCGTCGCGCCGTCGACCTTGGCGGCCTCGTCGAGCTCGAACGGGATCGACTCCGCGTACTGCCGCAGGACCCAGATCGCGTAGGGGATGGCGAAGGTCGCCATCGCGAAGACGAGGGCGATCCGCGTGTTGAGCAGCCCGTACTCGCCCATGACCCGGTAGAACGGGATGGCGAGGAAGGCCTGCCGGGATCAGGTAGGTGAAGAGCGCCGCGTTGGAGACCATGTGGCCGAAGCGGAGCTTGAGCCGGCTGATGGCGAAGCTCGCCAGGCTGGCGATCGGCGAGCACGAGCGCCATGGTGCCGAGCGCCACCAGCACGCTGTTGGCGAGCTGCTGCCAGAAGTTCTGCAGGAAGAAGTGATCCTGCGTCAGCACGATGCGGAAGTTCTCGAGCGTCGGGTGGTCCGGCCAGTACCGGCCGGCGAACGCGTCGCTCACCGGCGTGAAGCGCGAGCATGACCATGTGGTAGATCGGCAGCAGCGTCCAGACGAGGACCACGATGCCGATCAGGACCAGGCCCAGCTCGCCCAGGCCGTTCTGGACGCGGTAGCTCGCAGCGCCACGGAAGCCGCCGCGGTGGCTGATCGCGGCGGCGCTCATGCCTCGGCTCCCCGGCCGAGGCGGCGGACCAGCAGCATGACCAGCGGGACCAGCACCGGCACGGCCACCATCACGCAGGCGACGCCGACGCCGATCTCGTGGAGATTGAAGGCGTAGCGGATGCCGAGCGTCGCCAGCACATGGGTCAGCTCGGCCGGGCCCGCCGCCGGTGAGCAGGTAGACGCTGTTGAAGTCGCCGAGCGACCAGATGGTCGAGAGCAGCGTGCTCGTGATGTAGAGGTTCTTGAGGTTGGGCCAGGTGACGTTGGTGAACATCTGCAAAGGCGAGGCGCCGTCGATGCTGCGCCGCCTCGTAGAGGTCGGTCGGGATGGACATGCCGGCCGGCGAGCAGGATCAGGGTCCAGAACGGCAGGTACTTCCAGATGTGGACCGTGATCACGGAGCCGAAGGCGAGCTGCGGGTCGACCAGCCACCAGGGCCCCTCGATCCCGAACAGGTCCCAGAGGAGGCCGTTGAGCATCCCCCACTCGGAGTTGAGCATCCAGCGGAACGAGAAGATCGTCGGGATCGACGGCACCGCCCAGGGCAGGATGAAGATCACGCTGAGCCAGCGCATCCAGGGCCGCGTGCGTGGCGAAGAAGCCGGACAGCAGCAGGGCCAGGAAGAGCTTGAGGTTGATGCCGATGCCCAGGAACACGACGGTGTTGAAGGCGGTGCGGGTGAAGATCGGGTCGCGAGAACAGCGTGCTCGTAGTCTGCGGACGTCGGCGCCGAGCCAGAGGCCGTAGAGCACCGGCCAGACGACGAAGACGAGGAAGAACACGACATAGGGGAGGACCAGCGCTATCCCCCAGCCGGTTTCGAGCGACATCCAGCTCCGCCGCGGCTCGTCCCGGCCTGCCGGCAATGCGACGGTGGTCGTGGCCATGGCTCGTCTCTCCTCCCGATTCGACAGCCGTCGAGGCGGGGCCGAACCCGGCCGGCCCCCGCCGCGATGCCTAGCCGGCGACCTGCTTGATCCGCGCCGATCAGCTCGTCCACCGCCTTGTCCGCGGGCCAGCTCTCCAGCACCACCCGGGTCACCGCCTTGCCCCAGGCGTTCTCGGCGTTCACCTGGATGATCCTGTGATTGAGACACTGCGGCCAGGGCGTCTGCGGCCGCTGCGTGTACTGCCGGACCTCGACCACCTTGTGGGGATCGCTCTGGTCCTTCCAGTAGGGCGTGTCGACCAGGCGCTTGTCGACCGGGAACCAGCGCGCCAGCGAGCCCTCGAGGTACGGACCGAGGTTCTCGGGCCGCAGGAAGAAGCGCATGAACTCCTTGGCGGCCGCCTTGTTCTTGCGCCTGCTTGAAGATCACCGCCGTCTTGATCGAGGCGACGTACTCGATCGGCCGCCCGTCCGGCTTGTCCGGCCACTCGAAGGTGACCATGTTCTTGTTGTAGTTGTCGGGATTGGTGTTCTTCTGCGAGGCCGGGATCGACAGCGACGGGTTCGGCACCATCACCGTGATCTTGTTGAGGAAGTTGACGTTGTTGTCGCTGTCCTGCCAGTTGACGGCGCCGGGCGGGACGCAGCGGTCCTTGAAGCGCTTGGTGTAGCTCTCAAGAGCCTTGATCATGCCCTCGCGCATCTTCGGGTCGTCGACCAGCAGCTTGCCCTGCTCGTCGACGATCTTCACGTCGTAGGCGTTGAGGAACATCATGTAGGCGAAGATCGTATCGGACGCCGAGAGCTCGACATCGGCTGGCCGACGCCGAACTTCTGCCGGTCGCCGGTGGCCTTGCGCACCGCCGGCTGGGCCGTCTTGCACCACCAGTCCCACTACTCGTTCCAGGTCTTCGGGCACGTCGGCGAGGTCGAGGCCGGCCTGCTCGACCATGTCCTTCCAGACATGGATGTGCTCGATCTGCTGCGCCACCGGCATGGCGTAGATCGAGCGCTGGCCGGTCTTGCCGTTCAGCAGCTGCACCGCCTGCATCGCGCTGGGCAGCAGGTTGGGCTTGATCTCGCCGACCACGTCGCAGACGTCCGCGAGCACGTCCTCATAGGCCCAGCGCGAGGTGTGCTGCAGGTCGAACAGGAAGCCGTAGGAGAGGTCGGGCGGCTCGCCCGCGGTCAGGGCAGCCGAGAACCTTCCGTGGCACGTCCTCGTTGGTGTAGAGCGAGTAGTCGACGTCGATGCCCTTTTTCCTTCTCGAACTGCGGCTACTATCTTATCCAACTGCTGATCTTCTTCGGGATAGTAGCTCTTGTTCCACCAGATCGTGAGATCGGCGGCGAGGGCTTGCGTCGATACGCCCACCAGCAGGGCGGCCGCGACTACACCGCCCATGATCGATCGCATGAGATGCTCTCCCTGACCCAGGAATGAACCCGGTTGCTCTGCCGGCAACGGTCGCAGGGTATTGGCAGAAGCGCGCCATGTCAAAGACGGAGGGCAGCTGCGTGCGTTCGGCATGGCACCTCCGGCCGGTTGCCGAACCGGCGGGGCCTTGTCATAGTCCGGGCCACGCTCGGGCCTGCGTTCGCAGAGGTTCCGGGCTCGCGCCGGCCCCGCGCGCAGCGCCCGGCGCGCCAAGCGACTGCGCCAAAGGGACGGCAGGGATGGCATCGGTCGACGTCAACAAGGTCGAGAAGTATTTCGGCTCGGTTCAGGTGCTGCACGGAGTATCGATCGATATTCCTGACGGTCAGTTCGTAGTCCTGGTCGGCCCCTCGGGCTGCGGCAAGTCAACGTTGCTGCGGATGATCGCGGGCCTCGAGGAGATCAGCCGGGGCGAGATCTCGATCGGCGGCCGGGTGGTCAACAACGTGCCGCCCAAGGACCGGGACATCGCGATGGTGTTCCAGAACTACGCCCTCTACCCGCACATGACGGTCAAGGAGAACATGGCCTTCTCCTTGAAGCTCGCGCGCGCACCCAAGAACGTCATCGACGAACGCGTCGGCCGGGCCGCCCAGATCCTGGGCCTGACCCAGTTCCTCGACCGCTACCCGCGCCAGCTTTCGGGCGGCCAGCGCCAGCGCGTCGCCATGGGCCGGGCCATCGTCCGCAACCCCCAGGTGTTCCTGTTCGACGAGCCGCTCTCCAACCTCGACGCCAAGCTGCGCGTGCAGATGCGCACCGAGATCAAGGAGCTGCACCAGCGGCTGAAGACCACCTCGGTCTACGTCACCCATGACCAGATCGAGGCCATGACGATGGCCGACCGGATCGTGGTCATGCAGCTGGGTCATGTCGAGCAGATGGGCGCCCCGCTCGAGCTCTACGACCGCCCGGCCAACCTGTTCGTCGCCGGCTTCATCGGCTCGCCGGCCATGAACTTCCTCGATGCCACCGTGAAGCGCACGAACGGCACGGCCGTGGCCGTCGCCCATGACGGCACCCAGCTGCCGCTGCCGAACAGTGCCGCCGGCAAGGACGGCCAGCCGATCGTCTACGGCGTGCGCCCGGAGCACCTCCGGCTGGTCGGCACCAGCGAGGGCCTCGACGGCGAGGTGGTCGTGGTCGAGCCGACCGGTGCCGAGACCCTGGTGGTGACCCGCGTCGCCGGCCAGGACCTGCACGCGATCTTCCGCGAGCGCCACCAGCTCAACCCCGGCGCCCGGATCACGCTGGCACCCGACCTCGGCGCGGTGCATGTGTTCGACAAGGCTACCGGCCAGCGGATGTCGGCGTAGACGAGGACCAGGAGCCAAGCCACTCGTCACGGCCGCCACTATGGCCGGCGCCGTCCGATTAGCTCGTTGGTCTATCTACGGGCGGGGAAGCCTGTCTTCTCCCGCCCGTTCTGTTCATCATGGCCGGCCTTGAGCCGGCCATCCAGACTTGCTTGTCCCATGGCTCGAAAGAGCCGGCTGCGAAGATAGGTCCCGGACAGCAGACGCTATCCCGGGGCGCCGCGGTTCGTCATACAGCCTCATGTAGCGATCTCGACCCAGAGATTGCACTAAGACGGCGTTTTCAGAACCCGCTGACCCGGTTGGCAACGAGGAAGATGCAGGCGGCCTGGAGCAGGGCCAGGCCGATGCGGCCCTGCCTGTCGTGACGCCGGTCCAGACGCTTGTTGGCGAGCAGCCAGGCGCAGCCATGCTCGACCACACAGCGGACCGCGCCCAGCCCCGAGCCGTGCGGCGCGCCTACCTCGCGGATGTGCGGCTGGATGCCGTCCTGCAGGCAGAGCCCACGGTTCTCGGCGCTGTGGTAAGCGGCGTCGGCATACAGCTTGCCGATCGAGGCGCAGACGATCTGCGCTAGGCGCAGGAGATGCGGGAAGAGCCGCGTGTCGTGGACGTTGGCGGCCGAAGGGACCGCGGCCAAGGGGATGCCGTCGGTCGAGACCACAACGTGGTACTTGGTCCCAGGCTTGCTCCGGTCCGTCGGATTGGGTCCGGTCAGCTCGCCCCCATGCTTGGCCCGTACCGAGCAGCTGTCGACGACCACGTCCCAGGACGTGGCCTCGGGCCCTGCGCGCACCATCTGGATCAGAGCGGCATGGACCTGGCGCAACAGGGCTGTAGCGCTCCAGGCGTCCAGGCGACGGCGCTGGGTGGAGCCGCAAGCACGCTTGGGAGTGGCCTGCAACTCGCGCCACTGCACACTTTCACGAACAAAGAACCGGAGCGCCTCGACCACCTTGATGGTCGGCATGGGCGGCCGTCCGATCCCAGGCGAGTGGTCTTCAAGCCCATCGATGATCCTCGCCACCAGCTCCACCGCCCTCGGCCACATGCTCGCCTCCCGGTGCCAAAGGCATCGGAACGGACCAGGGACCTATCGGATGCCGGCAAACTGACACTCGGGTCAGGGTTCTGGAAACGGTGTCTAAGCCGGCTTTCCGCGCTCGATCAAAGCCAACCTCTAATCGCGCTTCCGGCGTTTCAGGCTGGTCTTCCGCCCGATTGCGGCCTCAATGTAAAAATGAGACCTTTGCACGACCGGCAAGTTTCTGATTCAATGCTCGAAACGGCGCTGGGGTGGGGCGATGGCGCGGCGTGACTTGCGGCAACTTGGGCTGGCGGACAGCATCGTGCGGCGGCGGGGCAAGAAGAGCGCGTGGCTGGAGCGCCTGGACGCAGCACTCGACTGGCCAGCCTTGGAGTCGATCATAGCCGGCATCTATGCCAGCCGGGAAGGCGGGCTCTCCTACCCGCTGCTGACCTACGTCAAGCTGCTGCTCTTACAGCAGTGGTATGGGCTGTCCGACGAAGGACTGGAAGCGGCGGTCGACGACCGGCTCTCCTTCCGCCGTTTCGCCGGCATCCCGCTGGCCGAAGCTGTGCCGGACCACAGCTCGATCTGGCGCTTCCGCGAGCAGCTGGCGCGGCGCGGCCTGGCGGAGAAGCTCTTGGCCGAGGTCAACCGGCAGCTGGACACACGTGGGCTGATCCTGCGCCGGGGCACGCTGATCGACGCCACCATCATCGGAGCCGCGGTGCGGCCGCCGGGCGGCGACGCGGGTGAGGTCGCGGCCCGCGATCCGCAGGCCGGGTGGACGAAGAAGAACGGCCAGAGCCGGTTCGGCTACAAGGCGCATGCGGCGGTCGACGAGGGCAGCGGCCTGGTCCGTGAGGCGGTGATGACGCCGGCCGACGTGCATGACAGCGTGCCGGCTGACGGCCTCGTCCAAGGCGACGAGCAGGCGGTGTACGCCGACAAGGCCTATGACGACGCAGCCCGGCGCAAGCGGCTCAAGGCGCAAGGCATCGAGCCGCGGATCATGTACCAGGCACGGCGCAACCGGCTGCTCAGGCCCTGGCAGACGGCGTTCAACAAGGCGGCGGCGCCGATCCGGGCGGGCGTCGAGCGGCTGTTCGCGACCATGAAGCGGGCTTATGGCTACCGGCAGGTGCGCTACCTCGGCTTGGCGCGCAACGATGTCCAGCTGCAGACGATGTGCGCCGCCATCAACCTGCGCCGGGCGCTCGCCCTCGGGCTGGCCTGAGGGGAGGAGTCCGCCCGGTGCAGAGCAGGCAGGGCAAGAAGGAGTGGCAACCATGAGCTGAGGGCTGGTTTCGTACCCCGATGGGCGTTCTGGCCCGCCCGATACCAGCTCAGCCGGTGGTGGCCAGCCTACATCGAGACCTCACGCAAAGGTCTCAAATTGCCATTACACCTTGGATGGTCGGCTCAAGATCGGCCACGACGATGTAAGAAGATCTGGCTTAAGCAAGCAGAGGCGAAGAACTCGATCAGCACCTAGAACGGCTCCGCCGAATACAAATCCTGGCCGATTTAGTTGATTACTCAACCGTAACACTCTTCGCCAAGTTGCGCGGCTGGTCTACGTCCGTCCCCTTCATCACCGCCGTATGATACGCCAGAAGCTGCACCGGTATCGCGTACAGGATCGGGCTGACGAACGGGTCGGCCGCGGGCAGCGGGACCGACTTCCACGCATGCTCGGCAAGCTCCGCGCAGCCCTCCTCGTCGGAGAAGAGGATGATGCGGCCGCCGCGGGCGGCGATCTCCTGGAGGTTGGAGGCGGTCTTCTCGAAGAGGTGGTCGCGGGGGGCGACGACGATCACAGGCACCGATTCATCGATCAGCGCGATGGGGCCGTGCTTCAGCTCGCCGGCGGCATAGGCCTCGGCGTGGATGTAGCTGATCTCCTTCAGCTTCAACGCACCCTCTAGAGCGATGGCGTAGCTGGTGCCGCGGCCGACATAGAGCACGTCGCGGGCTTTCGCGAGCTGCTCGGCGATCTCCTGGAAGATGGCATCGTGGCCCAGCACCTGCAGGACGCGCGCGGGCAGCTCGTCCAGCGCCTGGGTGAGCACGGCCTCGCGCTGCTCGCCCAGGCGGCCGCGGGCGCGAGCGGTGGCAAGGGCAAGGCAGGCGAGCGTGGCGAGCTGGGTGGTGAAGGCCTTGGTCGAGGCGACGCCGATCTCGGGGCCGGCCAGCGTGCGCATGACGCCATCGGCCTCGCGGGCCAGGCTGCTTTCGGGCACGTTGACGACCGCCAGCGTCGGCAGGCCCGCGGCCTTGACGTGACGGAGTGCGGCCAGCGTGTCGGCGGTCTCGCCGGACTGGGAGATGAACAGGCCGGCCTGGCCCTGCGCCAAGGGTGGCTCGCGGTAGCGGAACTCGGAGGCGATGTCCCAGTCGGCGGGAAGGCCGGCCAGGGTCTCGAACCAGTACTTGCCGACCAGGCCGGCATAAGATGCGGTGCCACAGGCGACGATGGAGAGCCGTGAGAGACGGGCGAGGTCGACCGGCAGCTCCGGCAGGGTGATGCGGTGGGTGGAGGCGTCGGCGAAGGCGCGCAGCGTGTCGCCGAGAACGGCCGGCTGCTCGAAGATCTCCTTCTCCATGAAGTGGCGGTGGTTGCCCTTGCCGATCAGGGCGCCGGAGAGGGCGGTCTGCACGATCGGGCGCTGGGCCGGGCTGCCTTCGATGTCGACGATACGGGCACCGTCGCGGGTGAGGAAGGCGATGTCGCCCTCCTCCAGGTACTGGATGCGGCTGGTCATGGGGGCCAGCGCCATGGCGTCCGAGCCCACGAACATCTCGCCCTCGCCATAGCCGATGGCCAGCGGGCTGCCCTTGCGGGCGACGACGATGAGATCCTCCCGGCCCTCGAACAGCATCGCGAGCGCGAACGCCCCCTGGAGCCGGCGCAGGGCCGAGAGGGCCGCGGCTTCGGGGTCGAGCCCGCGCGCCATCTGCGCGCTCACCAGAGTGCGGCACCACCTCGGTGTCGGTCTGCGTGGCGAACTCGTGGCCCTTGGCCTGGAGCTCGGCCCGGAGCTGACGGAAGTTCTCGATGATCCCGTTGTGGACCACCGCCACACCGCCGGCGAGATGCGGGTGGGCGTTGACCTCGGTGGGGGCACCGTGGGTGGCCCAGCGGGTGTGGCCGATGCCGACCGTGCCGCCCAGAGGCCTCCTCATCGAGGCGCAGAGCCAGGCGGTCGAGCTTGCCCTGGGCACGGCGGCGCTCGATCCGGCCGCGGACGAGAGCCGCCAGCCCGGCGCTGTCGTAACCGCGATATTCGAGCCGCCGCAGTGCTTCCAGCAGCAAGGGTGCCGCCGGCCGCACGCCGATCACGCCTACGATCCCGCACATGGCCCGTCACCCATCGCTGGTCCGGACGGCAGGCTGCCTTGCGCAGGCCACTCGCGTCAAGCGCGAGTAACGCACCGTGACGGGCGAGCGGCGGAGCTGTCGGCCCGGCCAAGTAGCTGCTATGGCTGCGCCGGCCGTGATCGGCGGCTGCCCTCCCCTCGCTGGAACCTGCCTTGGACCTGAGCGGTCGCCGCGCCTATGGACTGGCGCTCGTCCTGGCAGCCTCGGTCTTCTGGAGCACGGCCGGGGTCTTCGTTCGTCTGCTCGACCTCGACCTGTGGACGATGCAGACGTGGCGGGCGTTGTTCGGGGCGCTCTCCCTTCTCCTCCTGGTTGTGGTCGAGCATCGCTCGCGTACGCTGCTGGCCGTCCGAAGCCTGGGCAGGCTGGGACTCGTGGCGATCCCGATCTCGGCGGTCTCGATGATCTGCTTCGTCGCCGCCCTGAAGCTCACCACCGTCGCCAACGTCCTCGTCGTCTACGCCACGGTACCGTTCCTGGCCGCCGGCATCGCCTATCTCTGGACAGGCGAGCGGGTCGGGCGCCGGACCGCGATCGCGGCAGTGGTGGCATTCCTGGGCATCGTGATCATGACCAGCGGCGCCACGCGGCCGGGCGACATCGCGGGCGGCCTCCTCTCCTTCGTGATGACGCTCACCTTTTCCATCCTGCTCGTCATGACGCGGCGGCACCCGGGCCTGCCGATGGCGCTCATCAACGGCTTGGCTGCTCTCCTGTGCGCGCTCGCGTGCTGGCCGCTGGCGCAGAGCGAGGTGCCAGGTCCATCGGATCTCGTGATCCTGGCGCTCTTCGGGATCACGACGACCGGCCTCGCCTATCTCCTGTTCCTGATTGGCGGGCGCCACATCCCCTCGAGCGAGGCCGGCCTTGTGGGCCTGCTCGATGTCGTGCTCGGGCCTTTGTGGGTGTGGCTCGCCTTTGCCGAGGATCCCGGCCAGCCGGCCCTCATCGGCGGCGGCCTCGTGCTGGGCTCGCTCGTCTGGTATCTGCTGGCCGGCACGCGGAGGCCGGCACCCGCAGCCGGCTGAGGGCCTCTGCTTCAGCGAGGGCGATGATGACCTCTGCCCCTCTGGCACGGCGGATCGGCCAGGGCCTCGGCCGCGAGCCGGCCGATCTCGTCATCCGCAACGGGCGCATCCTGAACACGGCCGATGGCAGCATCGGGCCCGGCGACATCGCCATCTGCGGCGACACCATCGTCGGCACCTACGACCACTACGAGGGCCGGCGCGAGATCGACGCCGGCGGGCGAATCGTGGCGCCGGGCCTGATCGACACCCATGTCCATGTCGAGAGCTCGCTGGTCCTGCCCGACGCCTTCGAGGAGGGCGTGCTGCCGCGCGGGACCACGACCGCCATCTGCGACCCGCACGAGATCGCGAACGTGCTGGGCATCGCCGGCATCCGCTATTTCCTGGAAGCCGCGACGCGCCTCGTAATGACGCTGAAGGTCAATCTCAGCTCATGCGTGCCGGCCACGGACCTGGAGACCGCGGGGGCACGGCTGGAGGTGGAGGACCTGCTGCCGCTGGCGGACCACCCGGCGGCCCTGGGCCTGGCGGAGATGATGAACTTCCCGGGCGTGCTCGCGGCCGACCCGGCCCTGCTGGCCAAACTCGAGGCCTTTGCCGGACGCCATCTCGACGGACACGCGCCGCTGCTCGGGGGTCGACCGCTCAACGCCTATCTGGCAGCCGGCATCCGCACCGACCACGAATGCACGCGGCTGGAGGAGGCGGCCGAGAAGCTGCGCAAGGGCATGATCGTGCTGATGCGCGAAGGCTCGGTCGCCAAGAACGTCACGGCCCTGGCCCCGCTGATCAGCGACATCACCTGGCCGCGTCTCGCCTTCTGCACCGACGACCGCAACCCGCTGGAGACGACCGAGGAAGGCCATCTCGATGCCGGCCTGCGCAAGGCGATCCGGGCCGGTGCGCCGCCGGTGGCGGTCTATCGCGCCGCCACGCTGGGTGCCGCCCTGGCCTTCGGCCTGCGCGATCGCGGCGTGCTGGCACCGGGCTACCGTGCCGATCTCGTGCTGCTCGACGACCTGGAGGAGGTGGCGGTCACCACCACCATCTGCGGCGGACGGGTCATCGAGCCCGGCATCTTCGCCGGGCGCACAATGCCCGACCCGGTCGGCTACGGCTCAGTCCGGCGAGCACCGATCGCGGCCGACGACCTCGCGATCCCGGGCTCGGCCGGCACCGGGCCGGTGATCGGCGTCGCTCCGTTCTCCCTGATCACCGAGCACCTCACGCTGGAGCTGAAGGCCCTGGCCGGCCGGCTCGTGGCCGATCCCGCGCGCGACATCCTCAAGGTATGCGTGCTCGAGCGGCACGGGGTGAACGGCAATATCGGCCGCGGCTTCGTGCGCGGCTTCGGGCCGGTGCGCGGCGCCATCGCCTCCACCATCGGCCACGACAGCCACAACATCACCGTCGTCGGCGACAGCGACGAGGACATGGCGGCGGCCGTGAACCACCTGATCCGGATCCAGGGCGGTGCCGTCACCGTGCGCGACGGTGCGGTGCTGGCCGACCTGCCTTTGCCCGTGGCCGGGCTGATGAGCGACCGCGGGTTCGACTTCGTCCGCGAGCGCCTCATTCCACTGCGCGCCGCGGCAAAGGAAATCGGCTGCGTGCTGGAAGAGCCCTTCCTCCAGCTCGCCTTCGTGCCCCTGCCGGTGATCCCCCATCTGAAGCTCACCGACCGCGGCTATGTCGCGGCGGGACCGGATGGTCTGCGGCTGCTGCCGGCTTGAGGCGCTCGTGCACAGAGGCCAGTCCGACGGTCACTTGATCAATCCGGCTCCATCAGCTCGATCCGGTTGCCGAACGGGTCGTCCACGTAGACCCGGTCGTAGCCCTCGAGCGGTTCGTCGCGCCTTACCGGATGGCCGGCCCCTTCAAGCGCGGCTGTCAGAGCTGCGAGATCCTCGACCAGGAAGGCCGGGTGTGCCTTGCGGGCGGGCTGGAAGTCGGCTTCCACACCGAGATGCACCTTGAGCCCGACCTGCTCGAACCAGCAGCCGCCCCGGCGGGCGAGGTTGGGCGGCTTCGGCACTTCGGGGATGCCCAGCAGACCCTCGTAGAAGGCACGGGCCTCGGCCTCACGGCCGGGCGGCATGGCGAGCTGGACATGGTCGATCGAGCGCAGCCGCATCGCCCGTGTGCCTACGTCCCTTTGAGCTCCAGCGTCAGGAACTCGCCGCGGGTATGGTACTCGCAGCGTACCCAGCGGCCGGTCCTGTCGTACCAGATCGTCCCCTCGCGCGCGGTCCCTTCCCGGGTCTGGCTGGCGACGAACCCATAGCGCGTGGTGGCGATAGGTTTGCCAGCGATCTGGATCGTCTCCTCGATACCCGGAATCAGGCGCAGAGGCATCAGCTCGCCATGCTGGCCGTCGACGAGCTGCGTGGCCTTGATGATCGCCGGGTTCCAGAAGCTGAGGTCGGTCATCGTGCCCGGCGGCACTCGGTAGGTGCCCCGCGGGCCCTCGACCGTGAGCTCGGCACCGGTCGGGCGAACCTCGACATGAGTGACCTTGCCGGAATCGTCGGTAACGATGTCGGACTGTGCCAGCATCCCGTTCCGCCAGCGCTCGCGGCCCTCCTGGCGATAGCTGTAGACCGTGATGAAGGCGAGCTTGACCGCGATGCTCATCAGGGTGGTGACGGTGAAGCCACCTTCCTCGGCACGGAAGCGGATCTCGTTGCTGCCGATCAGGCTGCCCTTCCGATAGACGTCGAACACGAGGTCGCCGGGGAGTGTCTCGGCCGCCGGTGCCCGCGCACTGCCGAGCGAGAGGCCGAGGCCGGCTGCTCCAAGGCCCAGAAGATGGCGCCGGTCGAGGCTTGCACTAAGGGTCGGTGTCATTCTGCTCGTGCCGCTGCTCAAAGCGTCGGAAGCTGCTCGAAGCGTGGGGACGGGGCCGCCGTCTCGGGCACCCGCTCGACCGCTTCGACACGGGCCAGACGCGGGCCGGTGGCACAGCGGCCGACCATGTCCTCGACCGCCTCAGCCGGGCCGGAGAACACGGCCTCCACCGTCCCGTCGGCGCGGTTGCGCACCCAGCCTGCGAGGCCCAGCGTCTGGGCCTGCCAAGCCGCCCAGGCGCGGTAGCCCACGCCCTGCACCCGGCCTCGGATGCGCACCCGCAGCGCCGTCTCCGCCATGCCGCAGCCCTCCAGGTCCGGCCCGACTATGCCGCGGCTGGGCGCCCGTAGCCAAGGGATGCCTGCGACGCAAGGTTCGATTGCACAGTTACTGACTCGACAATACCGGCGGTCGATGATGAATTCTGCCGCACGGGCACATGATCTCGGGAACAGGGCTCGCCGTATACCGGTTGGGTGTCGGCGGGGCCGCCAACGACAGCAAGGCCGGCACCCGCCCGGCACAAGGGGGCGAGGCGATGGCGTTCTCGGAAACGATCGATACCCAACGGGCCAACCGTCGCCTCATTCGCGAATCGATGAGCGCACCCTTGCTGACCCGCGACCGCGAGCTGGATCTGGCCCGTCGCTGGCGGCACACGGGGGACGAGAAGGCGCTTCACGAGCTTATCCAGTCCTATATGAGGCTGGTGATCAGCACGGCAAGCCGCTTCAAGAATTACGGCCTACCGCAGGGTGATCTGGTGCAGGAGGGCGTCGTCGGCCTGATGCAGGCGGCGGCCCGCTTCGAGCCCGAGCGCGACGTGCGGTTCTCGACCTACGCCGCGTGGTGGATCCGCTCGGCGATGCAGGACTACATCCTGCGCAACTGGTCGGTGGTCCGCACCGGGACCACGGCGGCACAGAAGGCGCTGTTCTTCAACCTCCGTCGCCTCCGCGCCAAGATCAACGACGGCTCCTACGGCCCGCTGGACGACAGCGGCAAGCGCTACATCGCCGATGAGCTCGACGTCGAGGTCTCCGAGGTCGAGGCCATGGAGATGCGGCTGATGGGCGGCGACCAGTCGCTCAACGCCACCATCAGCCCGGCCGGCGAGGACGCCTGGCAGGACTTTCTGGCCGACGAGCGCCCGAACCCCGAGGAACTGGTGGGCGAGGCGCATGACAGCCGCACCCGCTCGGGCTGGCTCGCCTCCTCGCTGGCCGAGCTCAGCGAGCGCGAGCGCATCATCATCCGCGAGCGCCGGCTGCAGGAGGACGGGCGCACGCTCGAGGAGCTTGGGCGTGCGGCTCGGGATCAGCAAGGAGCGCGTGCGCCAGATCGAGCACCGTGCCCTGCAGAAGCTGCGCTGCGCGCTGATGAAGCGGGTGAAGGACCCCGCCGAGACCATCCTGCTCACGGCCCTGCCGGTCTAGCGGCGGCCCGCCGCTGGGGCTTGCTGGACAGCGGATGGACGACATTGCGATCGTCGGCGGCGGCCATGCCGGGCTTCTTGCCGGGTCCGCCCTGGCCGGCCTCGGCTTCAAGGTCCGGCTGATCGAGCGTCGACCGCTCGAAGCTCTGGGCGCCGGGCCGGCCGACGGGCGCGTGCTGGCCTTACTGGCCGGCAGCGTGCGGATCGCCGATCACCTCGGCATCTGGCCCTATCTGGCCCCCTACGGTGCTGCCATCTGGCGCACGGAGGTGACCGAGTCCACGGGCGGACGCGGCATCGCCTATGACGCTGCGGCGGACGGCGAGCCGTTCGGGTACGGGTTCGAGGGGCGGCTCCTCCAGCGCGGGCTGCGCCAGGCCTTCATCGGGTTGGCCGGGCCCGATCGCTTCACGGCCGGCGAAGTCTCGGCACTGGAGCGCGGTCCGGACCACGCCACACTCGCTCTCGAAGGCGGAGAGCGCCTGACCGCACGGCTGGTGATCGCTGCTGACGGACGCCAGTCCCGGCTCCGGCAGCTTGCCCGTATCGGTACCCGGGACTGGCGCTACCAGCAGGCGGCGTTGACGCTGGTGATCGAGCATGACCGGCCGCACGCACATGGGGTGCGGGAGTGGCTCCGACCCGAAGGGCCGCTGGCGCTGCTCCCCCTGCCGGGCCAGCGGAGTGGTGTCACCTGGGTCCAGGGCGAGGAGCAGGCGCGCGCCGGGCTGGCCGCAGGGACCGAGACCCTGCTGGCGACGCTCGACCGTCTCATTGGCGGCGTTCTCGGCCGCCTGCGCCTGGAAAGCGGTCCAGCCTTCTATCCCTTGGGAGCGCTCCACGCCGAGCGCTACGTCGCGGCACGCCTGGCGCTGATCGGCGACGCGGCACACGGCGTCCACCCGATCCACGCCCAGGGCCTGAACATGGGTGTGGCCGACATCGGCGCGCTCACCGAGGCGCTGGTCGCTGCCCGGACCCGCGGGGTCGACCTCGGTTCCGGCGACGCGCTCCTGCCCTATGCCCGCCGCCGCCGGCCTGAGAACGACCGCCGGCTGCTGTTGACGGATACGCTGAACCGGCTGTTCTCCAACCGCATCGCCCCACTGGCGCAGGCGCGGGGGCTTGGCGCTTACCGCCATCGACCGCCTGCCGATGCTCAAGCGGCTGGCCATCCGTGAAGGCATGCAGATGGAGTAGACTTCAGAGCTGGCGCTTCGCGTCGCGGGCGGCATGGAGGATGCGCACGATCTGTACGCCGCCTCCGCTGGGCCGATAGAAGATGATGTAGTCGCCATAAGGAAAGGAGCGCAGCAGAGGCTGGAACTCCGGTCGGGCACGACCCATCAGCGGATGCTCGGCCAAGCGGTTGCATACCCGTTGAAGCTCCTCAACAAAGCTGATCGCGCGTGCCCGGTTATCCCGAGCGATGTAGCCGCCGATCCCGCGAAGGTCGGATCGGGCGCGGGGCGGAGAAGGTGCAACGTGGCATCTTCGTCAGGCAGCCTTCTCACCCCGAAGCTCGGCGAGCAGCTCAGCGAAGACGGTCTCGCCGTCGACCGGCTCCCCGCTTTGGAGCCCCTCGTCGATGAGGGCACGCAGTTCCTCCAGGCGTGCAAGATAGTCGTGCAGCGCCGTGGCCACCGCCTCCTCTGCGGAGGCGAAGGTGCCGGCCTCGACCTGCTCGCGGGCGAAGGCTTCGAACTCGGGAGGAATGGCGACGTTCATGGCTGTCATGGTAGCGCGGGGCCGGGCTGCGGCAACAGCACCGTGACCTTGACCGGCCTCGTGCCTATCCCCACAAGAGCGAGCATGGCCGACATGTCCCTGCCGATGGAGCGCCAGGAGCTCCGCGGCGCCGAGCTGATCCGCGAGCAAGTCGCCCGCCTGCCGAACGAGCCCGGCGTGTACCGGATGCTCGACGAGAAGGGCGAGCCGCTCTACGTCGGCAAGGCCAGGAACCTGAAGAAGCGGGTCGCTTCCTACGCCAAGCCGCAGGGGCAGGTGGCGCGGGTGCAGCGCATGGTGGCGCTGACCCGGGCCATGGAGTTCGTCACCACGGGCAGCGAGGTCGAGGCCCTCCTGCTCGAGGCCAACATGATCAAGCGGCTGCGGCCGCCCTTCAACATCGTCCTGCGCGACGACAAGAGCTTCCCCTACATCGAGATCAGGAAAGGCCACGAGTTCCCGCTGATCGGCAAGCATCGCGGCGGCAAGCGACCGAACGCCGAGTATTTCGGCCCGTTCGCCTCGGCAGGTGCGGTCAACGACACCCTGAACGCGCTGCTGAAGGCGTTCCCCTTGCGCAGCTGCCGCGACAGCATCTTCTCGACCCGGGCGCGACCCTGCCTGCAGCACCAGATCAAACGCTGCTCCGCTCCCTGTGTCGGCCGGATCGGTGCAGAGGACTATGGCAGGATCGTCGAGGAGGTGCGCGGCTTCCTGAGCGGCCGCTCCAGCGAGGTGCAGACCCGCCTGCAGCAGGACATGGCGGAGGCGGCGGGCAGGCTCGACTTCGAGCGCGCCGCCATGCTGCGCGACCGCCTCAAGGCGATGGCGCACATCCAGGCCCGCCAGGGGATCAATGTCGAGGCCGTGGACGACGCCGACGTGCTGGCGGCGCACGCCGAGGGCGGGCAGGTCTGCGTGCAGGTCTTCTTCTACCGCGGCGGGCGCAATTACGGGAACCGGGCCTACTACCCGGCCCATGCCCGCGAGGCTTCGACCGCCGAGACCCTGGCCGCCTTCATCGCCCAGTTCTATGCCGAGCGGCCGCCGCCGCCGCTCCTGCTCCTGGCCGAGCCGGTGCCGGAGCAGGAGCTCCTGGCCGAGGCACTGGCGGTGAAGGCCGGACGCAAGGCGCAGATTTTGGTGCCCCAGCGGGGCGAGAAGTACCAGCTGGTCCTGAACGCGCTGACCAACGCGCGCCAGGCGCTGGCGCGGCGCCTCGCGGAGTCCGCGAGCCAGGAGATGCTGCTGGAGCAGCTGGCCGAGCGCTTCGACCTGCCCGAGACGCCACAGCGGATCGAGGTCTACGACAACAGCCACATCCAGGGGACCAATGCCGTCGGCGCCTTCATCGTCGCCGGCCCGGAAGGGCTCGATCGGAAGAGCTACCGCACCTTCAACATCAAGGGCACCGAGCTCAAGCCGGGCGACGACTATGCCATGATGCGCGAGGTGCTGGGGCGGCGCTTCGGCCGCCTGGTGAAGGAGGACCCCGAGCGCGCCAGCGGCACCTGGCCCGATCTCGTGCTGATCGACGGCGGTGCGGGTCAGCTCGCCGCTGCCCAGGAGGCGCTGGTCGAGCACGGCCTGGTCGACGTGCCGCTGATCGCAGTGGCCAAGGGGCCGGAGCGCGATGCCGGGCAGGAGCGCTTCTTCATGCCCGGCCGCGAGCCGCTGGCCCTCGAGTCCCGCGACCCGGTGCTGCATTTCGTGCAGCGCCTGCGCGACGAGGCGCACCGGTTCGCGATCGCGACGCATCGCGGCAAGCGGTCCCGGGCGATCGGCCGTTCCGTGCTCGACAGCATCCCTGGCATCGGTGGCAAGCGCAAGCGGGCCTTGCTTACCCATTTCGGCTCGGCCAAAGGCGTGGAGCAGGCGGGCTTGCGCGATCTCGAGCGCGTGCCCGGCATCAACAAGGCTGTCGCGCGGACGATCTACGACTACTTCCACGACGGCGGCTGAAGGACGAGCCAGGGAATGCTGACCAGCACCCCGAACCTGCTGACGATCGGCCGGATCCTCGTCATCCCGCTCATCGTACTGTGCTTCTTCTTCGAGGGCGAGCTCGCCCGTTATGTGGCCTGCCTTCTGTTCACGGTGGCCGCGACCACCGACTATCTGGACGGCTATCTCGCCCGCAGCTGGCAGCAGCAGTCGCCCTTCGGCCGCTGGCTCGACCCGATCGCCGACAAGCTCCTGGTGGCCGCCACCATCCTGATGCTGGTCGGCTTCGACCGTGCCCCTTTGCTGCCGGCGCTGGTCATCCTGCTGCGCGAGATCACCGTCTCGGGCCTGCGCGAGTACATGGCCGAGGTCAGCGTCGGTCTGCCGGTCAGCCGCCTCGCGAAATGGAAGACGGCGGGCCAGCTGGTGGCGATCGGCGTGCTGATCGTGGGCGATGCCGGACCCGTCTGGCTGCCGGTCCGCGCCATCGGCGAGCTCGGGCTTTGGGTGGCGGCCGCCCTTACGCTCGTCACCGGCTACGACTATCTGCAGGCTGGGATGCGCCACATGCTGGCCGAGCCCGGGCCGGCGCCGCCGATCCCGGCCGAGGTCCGCAAGGCCGAGCGTGCTTGAGGACAGGAAAACCGAACCCATGCGAGTCCGCTATTTTGCTTGGCTGAAGCAGCGCACCGGACGGGCAGAGGAGGAGATCGAGCTGCCGGCCGGGATCGCCACCGTGGGCGGCCTGATGGCTTGGCTCGGCGAGCGGCACCCCCGCTTCGGCGAGGCGGTCGCTTCCCCAGGCGTGGTGCGATGCGCGGTCAATCAGGAATATGCCGAGACCGATGCGGCGATCCGACCGGGCGACGAGGTGGCCTTCTTCCCGCCTGTCACGGGCGGATGAGACAGATCGGCTCTAGCCCTGACCGCCAACCTTCGGACCTTCGTCGTCAGTTCCGCAACTCTCCTCGTTGACGCGGACCCACCGACCTATCTGCGGTCACCGGATAAGTGGGTTCGCGGTGCCGAACGGAGGTTCTGCGCAGCCGTAGGCAGCGGCCGATCCTGGTTCCCGTGCGAGGCCCGTATGACTGGCGCGACCAATGAGACCATCGATCTTCGGCCCGCCGGGATCGAGGCGATCGAGTGAAAGAGAACATTCCTCTCTTACGGCCTCGCCTGTCATGGCTCGCCTTGAGTGCGGCGTCCAGGGCAGCCGGTGAGCAGCTGTCGCGTGGCCGTCACCCCAACCCTCGCGATCGAGCCGCGGGATGGCAGACGAGGGGCATGAAAGCCGTGTCTTCCCAGATCGGCTTCGGCTGCCACGCTTGGTGGCGCTTTCCTCGGGTTGGAGAACTCCAGGCCCGATGATCCGCGTCCAGGCTGAGCTGTTCGATCCGGCGATGGAGCTCGCGGGCTTCGCGCGCGGGCGCACCGATGTCGGCGGCGTGGCGAGCTTCATCGGGTTCGTGCGGGACGAGCATGGCGGCGAGCCGGTTGCGGCCATGACCCTCGAGCACTATCCGGGCATGACCGAGCGGCAGCTCGCGGCGATCGAGGCCGAGGCTCGGGAACGTTGGCCGCTGCTCGACGCGCTGGTCATCCATCGTTACGGACGCATGTTGCCGGGCGAGCCGATCGTGCTCGTGGCCACCGCCAGCGCCCACCGGGCGGCGGCGCTCGAGGCATGTGCGTTCCTGATCGACTGGCTCAAGACCAGGGCGCCGTTCTGGAAGCTCGAGGAGTTGGGACAGGGCGAGCGCTGGGTGGAGGCGCGGGCGAGCGACGAGGCGGCGGCCCGCCGTTGGGACCGCTGAACGCCAGGCTGGCCCTCAGGATCTCCATCGCCGCATCCGACCCAAACAGGATCTCCACGAGGCGGATTTGCTCCAGCGAGGCATCGACCTTCTGCGGCCCGCCCTGCTGGCCCGTGAGGTGTGCACGGTAGGTATCCAGATAGGGCAGGAGCATGTCGCGCCCGGCGCCGCCGAGGCCGAGCTTGACGCCAGCCTGGCCCAGCCGGCGGACCGCACGCGCGGTCTCCTCCAAGCCCTCGACGGCGGCATCATCCTCGCCCAACGGGCCGGCCAGAGCATCCAGCCTGCCCAGAAGCTCGGTGCCGACCGCGCGGTCCACCTGTTTCTCGACAAGCTCCGCCGTGGCGACACGCACCTCCTTGAGCAACATGCGATCCTGCGTGCTGTCGACCCAGTCGGAATCGAGAGCCTCGATGTCGGCGGCAAGGTCGACCAGACGGCCCACCATGTCCGCCGTCAAGGGTGCCTCCTCCCCGCCCAGCCGTGCCGTCGTGCGCCGCATCGCGGCCACGCGGTCGTGGACCAGCCGGTCGGCGCAGATCTCGCGCTCACGGCGCGTAAGACCAAGCTCGGACGCACGGAGCAGTCCGAGAACGAGGTCGCTCGTCGACGAGCGCGCCAGGAGCAGCTCCAGCAGCCATGCCATCGTCTCGTCGCCCGCCTTGCGCGCCGCGGCGATGACGGGTGCCAGCACCGTGGCGACGTTGGGTGGGAACTTGTCCATCGGCTTGGGCGGGAGCTGCCACAAGGCCGGCACCAGCAGCGGCCCGAGCTCCAGGAGGGCTGCGACACCGTCGAGCTGGCTGCGGCGCTCGGCATCGACCGACATGTCCCCGGCCCGGAGCAGCCTCGCGGCTGCGGGCCATAGCGCGGCACCCACCGACAGGATCGCGGCACCGGCGCGCATGTCCCGCCCGGCCAGCTCCTCGAAGGCCCGACAGGCAAGCGGTGCGTCGAGGCCGGCAAGCACGGTCCTGACCACGTGGGGGAGCAGGGCCCGTGAGGCCCTCCTGCGGCCCGGCCAGCACTCCTCCGCCGCTGTCAGAAGGTCTTCGAACGGAAGTACCAGCACCCGCTCCAGGGTGGCGGGGCGGGGCGGGCGCAAGGTCGCCAGACGCGGCCGCACGGGGTCCAGCAGCCGGTCTGCAGCCCCACGCTCCGACAGGCGGTCCAGGAACGCCACGGCCTCCAGCAGCCGGGAATCGCTGGCCTCCGCGAGCCGCCCGCCGACGGCACTGACATGCGAGTGCTCGGCGCTCATAGGGCGGCCGCCATGCGCGCCTCGCTCTGGGCGATGCCCTTCGCTACCTCAAGCCCCGTTCGCCAGTCCTCATGCAGACGCACGCGGCGGGGCTTGTTCATCTCGGTCCTTGGGATCGGGTTCGGGCCATTGGCACCGGCTGCGGCCAGGAAGGGGATCAGGCCGGCGATCTGCTCGATCGCCGCCCGTTGGGCCGGGCGCTCGGCCCGGGCCACGGCTTCCCAAACCGCACAGGCCTCCTGCCAGCCGTCCAGGCACCAGTCGACGCGCGCCAGACGCTCGGCGATGGCGGCCGCATCGGCCCGCCATGCGGCCAGAAGAGCGGGCACGTCCGCCAGAAGCTGCCGCGATGCCTCATGATGGCGTCGCGCCACGGCGAGGCTCCGCTCGGCACAGGCCACGACCGCCTCAGCGGACGGCAGGGGTTCCCGCTGGCCGCTCTGCCAAGCCTTGATCGTCTCCGCCAGCCAGGCCAGACGCCCGATCTCGCGTTCGTTCCGGCTCGGCTGCGGAGAACCGGGCACGCCGACCGGGGCCGCGGCCCAGGCGATCTCCTCCAGCGCGTCCAGCAGCTCCTCGCCGCCGAGCCCCAGCCGGGGAGCCAGCTCGGCGAGGCGGCCGCGGAGATAGGAGCGGAAGGCGCTGTCGCCCTCGCGTAGCCGATGCCAAGCCACCGGCTTGTCCTGTGCCCCGCTGAAGAGCGCGTTGAGGAAGGCGAACTCGACCAGCCGGCTGCTGGTCCGGTCCTCGTCCAAGGCGGCCTCGGCGGAGCGCCGGACCGCTCTCCCGGCAGCACCGGTCGCCGCCACCTCGCGGACCACGCGGCGGACCTCGGCCGGCGTCAGCGCGGGCAGCGTGCCCAGGGCCTCGATCAACAGGCGGTCGTGAACCGTGAGCGTGAACAGCCCGGGAGCGCCCGCGAGATCGATCACGTAGCTGCCCTTGCCGCCCGCCAGATTGGGCAGGACGAGCTCGATCGCCCGGCGCGGTGTGGGTCGTATCCGCGCGTGGGCTAGAGCAGGTGTGGTGAAGGGGACCGAGAGGCCCCATTCGAGAAAGGTCCGATGAGGCTGGGTCGGCCTCTGGCTCCTGGTCATGCTTCCGCCGCGGTCTGGGTCCGCTGCGGAGCCTGCCAGCTCCTAGTTAAGATATCCTTAACTCAGCCCGCGTTCATCCTCTCCACCAAGCCTTGCGCATACTCGGCGCAGGGCTTCAGCGCATGCCAGAAATGCGGCGGCAGCTCGACGTTGAGAATGGTGCCGGGCAGGACCGGGAGCGGGGGCAGCAGGGTCTCGAACGGGATGTCGCCCCAGCCGAAGGGCAGGTGCAGATCGCCCATGCCGAACGCCATCTGCTCCTCCGGCGTATAGAAATCCTCGATGGTGGCGGGCCTGCCGAAGGAATCGTGCAGGTGGAAATGTCCGGTGACCGTGGCGAAGGCGCGCAAGGCGGCGTCGAACGAGGTCTTGCGGAAGCTCGTCATGATGTAGCTGTGGCTGACGTCGAGCGTGCCGATCACGGCCGGATGGTTCACGGCCTTGAGCTCGGCCGCGAGCCGGACCGGGTCGGCCGTGTAGCGGTCGGCGCGCTCGACGAAGAGCGTCTCGACGGCGATCCGCACGCCCAGACGCGCCGCAAGGTCGCCCATCTCCCGCAAGGCGTCGCGCTCGAGCGCGTGCAGCCGGTCGAGCTCGTGCTCGCGCCGCATCGAGACGAGGCCCGGATGGTGGACCATCACCGTGGCGCCGACCGCGGCCGTCAGCTCCAGCATGGCCCGGCAGACCTGCTTGTGGAACTCGAGGTTGGCCTCATCCATGAAGTTGACGGTGAGGTTGCCGTGGACGGTGTAGCCGAGGCGGCGACGGGCACAGATCCGCTCCAGCCGGCGGCGCATCTCGGGCAGGATCCGGCCTCCGGCGACGAGCTGGGCGCCGAAGAGTGCCAGCTCGCAATGCGAGGCACCCACTTCCTCGATCTCGCCCAGGGAGCGGTCGAGGTCGGTGAGGTCGGGATTCCTGCCGATCGTGCTGAAGCCGAACCCGGCGATCCGGTTGTTGCTCATGCGTGAGGGTCCTTCTGCCGCCCGGAACAACGTGCGGCATCTGTGTGACAAGCAAAGGACGTGCCCGGCGGCTCAGCTGCCCAGAGCGTCGAGACGCTGCTTCACCGCGGGGTAGTCGGGGTTGCCGGGCTCGAGCCGGCTCAGCACGCGCTGCCAGCGCTCGCGTGCCTCGGCCTTGCGGCCATCCTGGTAGGCCCGGATGCCGAGGAACCACTGCGCCTCGAGGTCGTCCGGCGCCAGGGCTGCGGCCCGGCCGTAGAGCTCGGCCGCGCGCTCGCCCACCTGTGGCAGCCCGCCTTCGTCCTGCGGGCGCTCGAGCAGAAGCCCGGCCAGGCTCTTGATCAGGGCGATGCTGTCCGGGTGCAGGGCAAGGCCGCGCTCATAGGCGGCCCGGGCCTGCTCGCGCTCGCCCAGCACCAGCCGTGCCTGGCCCAGGCGCTGCCAGCCTTCGACATCGCTGCCGTCGGCCGCGAGCCGTGCCTCGAGCCGGCCGACCATGCCGCGGATGAACTCGGCCTGCTGCTCGGGCGTCATCCGGGCCGCCGCTTCCATGTCGGCCTGGCCGGGCCCGGGTGGGGCCGCCGGCCGCGGGATCTGGGCCAGCATGGCCTCCGGGTCGATGCCGAGATCGCGCGCCGTCGTCCGCACGGCTTCCTCGACCTGCTGGCGCCAGGGTGCATCGGCCGGAGCGCCGGCCAGGAGCTGGCGCCAGGTGTCGAGGGCGCGATGACCGTCGCCGGCCTGGGCCGCGGCGAGGCCCAGATAGAAGCCCGCGCGCGGGTCGGCCACACCGGCCTTCTGCGCCCGCTCGAACAGGCCCTTGGCCTCCGGCGTGACGACGCCACCGGCGGTGCCGACCAGGGACTGACCCAGCCCGATCAGCATGGCCGGATTGTCGGGGGCCAGGCCTTGTGCCTTGCGGTAGGCCTCGACGGCAGCGGGCTCGTCCCCCAAGGCGCTCCTGGAGCGGCCCAGCATCAGCCAGCCCTCGACGTCACCCGGCTGGTCGCGCAGCCGGGCCTCGAGCCTCGCCACCATCGCCTGCACGTCGGGCGCTTCGCCCTGGGCCAGCTCCTGCTGGCGTGCGGCCAGCGGCCGGTCCGGGAGATCGGGAGCGCCGAGGTCGAGATAGAGGCCCAGCGTGAGAGCCGGGATCAGCACGGCTGCCGCGGCCACGACGAGCCGGCCGCGGCGCGGTGCTGCCGGTGCCGGCTCCGTCTCCGCCGTGGCGGCCTTGAGCAGCCGGCGCTCCACCTCGCGCCGCGCTGCCTGTGCGTCGCCGGATGCGATAAGGCCGCGGGCGAGGTCGCGCTCGATCTCCTTCAGCTGGTCCCGGTAGACCGCCGCCTCGTGGCTGCCGCGCGAGTCCGGCCGATGCTGGCGCAGCACGGGCCAGAGCACGGCAACGATGGCCGCCAGGGTCAGCAGCCCGGCCGCAAGGAGCAATGGGGTCATCCGGGGCCGCTCTCGGGCTCGGCCAGCAGGCGATCGAGGCGTCGCTGCTCCTCGGCGGAGAGCTCGGCCGGGGCAGGGGGCTCGCGCCGGCGCGAGCGGTAGAACGCCACCAGGAGTCCGGCACCGAGAAGCAGCACGGCGGCGGGGCCGAGCCAGAGCAGCCAGGTGGCCGGCTCGAGCGGCGGGCGGAGCAGGACGAACTGGCCGTAGCGGTCGACCAGATAGGAGAGGATCGCCTCGTCGCTGTCGCCGGCCGCAATCCGCTCGCGCACGATCCGGCGCAGGTCGCGGGCGAGGTCGGCGTCGGAATCGTCGATCGACTGGTTCTGGCAGACGAGACAGCGCAGCTCCCGGCTCAGCTCGCGGGCGCGCGCCTCCTGCGCCGGGTCCTTCAGCATCTCGGCCGGCGAGGTCACGGCCAGCGCCGGCGTCGAGAGAAGAAGAAGGAACAGGAGCAGGCGGGCGATCACTTCAGCTTCTCGAGCAGCGGCAGGATCGTCCGCTCGAGATCGCGCGGCTGCATCGGCCCCACATGCTTGTAGGCGACGTTGCCCTGCTTATCGATGACGAAGGTCTCGGGCACGCCGTAGACGCCCCACTCGATCGCCGTCCGGCCGGTTCGGTCGGCACCCACCTTGCGGAAGGGGTCGCCCAGCTCCTTCAGGAAGGCGGTCGCCTTGGCCGGATCGTCCTTGTAGTTGATGGCGTTCACCGGCACGCCGAGCTCGGCCAGGCGCGTGATCACCGGATGCTCGATCCGGCAGGGCACGCACCAGGAGGCGAAGATGTTGACCAGCATGGGCTGGCCGCCGAGGTCGGCCCGGCTGAAGCCGGCCTGGTCGCGGCCTTCCACCGGCGGCAGGCTGAACGAAGGTGCGGGCCTGCCGATCAGGGTCGATGGCAGCGTGCCGGGATCGCGGGTGAGGCCCAGCGCCAGGAAGCCGCCGATCGCCACGAACAGCACGAGCGGGATGAGGAAGAGGTGGCCGCGGCGACGACGCGGCTGGGCTTCGGTGACGGTCGCCAAGGCTCAGGCTCCCGCCGGGGCCGGCAGGCGGGCGCGCGCCGGGCGGGGCGCTCCCACGCGCAGGCGGCGGTCGGTGAGCGAGATCAGGCCGCCCAGCGCCATGATGGCGGCCCCGCCCCAGATCCAGACCACGAGCGGGTTGTAGTAGAGGCGGACCGTCCAGCTCCCGTCCGGCGAGGGATCGCCCAGGACGAGGTAGAGGTCGCGGAAGAGGCCGGTGTCGATGCCGGCCTCGGTCGTCGGCATGCGCTCGACCGGGAAGAAGCGCTTCTCGGAGGTCAGCCGCGTCACGGCAGCCCCGTTGCGGCTGACCGTGAACTCACCCTGCTGGGCCACGTAGTTCGGTCCCTGCACGTCGCGCTCGCCCTCGAAGCGGATGGTGTAGCCGGCCAGATCGGCCGTCTCGCCCGGGCGCAAGGCGAGGATCTGCTCCTCGCGGCCGGTGGAGGACACGGTGATGCCGAGGATCAGGATGCCGAGCCCGATATGGGCCGTGGTCATGGACCAGGCGGAGCGCGGCAGGTTGCGGACCCGGACCAGGGCCTGGACAGCGGGGATGCGGAAGAGGCCGACGCGCTGGGCCAGCTCGTTCAGGCTGCCGGCGACCACCCAGACACCGAGCGCCACGCCGGCCGCCGCCAGCGTGTGACGAGCATCGACCAGGACGAGATAGAGCACGGTGGCCAGGGCCGTGACCGCGAAGGCCGCCCACAGCCGGCTCAGCACGCCCGGCAGGTCGCCGCGCTTCCAGGCCAGCATCGAGCCGAACGGCACGGCGATGGCGAGCGGCACCATCAGCGGCACGAAGGTCGCGTTGAAGAAGGGGGCACCCACCGAGATCTTGGGGCCGCCGACCGTGTCCAGGATGAGCGGGTAGAGCGTGCCCAGGAGCACGGTGGCGCAGGCGGTGGCGAGCAGCAGGTTGTTGAGGACGAGACCGCCCTCGCGCGAGATCGGCGCGAACAGGCCGCCGCCCTGCATCGCGGGTGCGCGCCAGGCATAGAGCGCCAGCGAGCCGCCGATCGCGACCACGAGCAGGGCCAGGATGAAGACGCCGCGCGCGGGGTCGGTGGCGAAGGCATGGACCGAGGTGAGCACGCCGGAACGGACGAGGAAGGTGCCGAGCAGCGAGAGCGAGAAGGCCAGGATGGCCAGCAGGATGGTCCAGCTCTTCAGCGCGTCGCGCTTCTCGACCACGATCGCCGAGTGGAGGAGGGCCGTGGCTGCGAGCCAGGGCATGAAGGAGGCGTTCTCGACCGGGTCCCAGAACCACCAGCCGCCCCAGCCGAGCTCGTAATAGGCCCAGTAGCTGCCGAGAGCGATCCCGAGCGTCAGCGACATCCAGGCTGCGAGCGTCCAGGGTCGGACCCAGCGCGCCCAGGTGGCGTCGATCCGGCCCTCGAGCAGGGCCGCGACGGCGAACGAGTAGGCAGTCGAGAGGCCGACATAGCCGAGATAGAGCATCGGCGGATGGATGGCCAAGCCGATGTCCTGGAGGATCGGGTTGAGGCCTTCCCCATCGAGCGGGGCGGGGTCGAGGCGGAGGAACGGGTTCGAGGTCAGGAGCATGAAGGCCAGAAAGCCCGTGCCGATCACCGCCTGCACGCCCAGCACGCGGGCGCGGAAGCTGTCCGGCAGGTTGCGGCCGAAGAGGGCGACGCCGCCGCCGAAGAGCGCCAGGATCCAGACCCAGAGGACGAGCGAGCCCTCATGGTTCCCCCACACCCCGCTGACCTTGTAGATCAAGGGCTTGGTCGAGTGCGAGTTGGCCACCACGTTGGCGACCGAGAAGTCGGAGGCGACGTGGGCGTGGATCAGGGCGGCAAAGGCGATGGTGACGGCCGCCAGCTGCATGAGGCTCGCCGGGACCGCGACCCCGGTGAGCGTCGGGTCGCGGCGATGGGCGCCCCAGAGCGGCAGCACCGCCTGGACCAGGGCCAGGCCGAAGGCCAGGACCAGGGCGTAGTGACCGAGCTCGACGATCATTGCGGCTTGCCCTCGCCCTCACGCTGCCAGTAGCCGGCCTGCTTCAGGGCGTCGGCCACTTCCTTCGGCATGTAGTTCTCGTCGTGCTTGGCCAGCACCTCGGCCGCCTCGAAGGTGCCGTCGCTGCGCAGGATGCCCTGGGCCACGATCCCCTGCTGCTCGCGGAAGAGGTCCGGCAGCAGGCCCTTGTAGACGACCGGCACCGCATGCGCCGTGTCGGTAAGGGCGAACCGCACCTCGCCGCCGGGCTCGCGCTGGATGCTGCCCTGGGCCACGAGGCCGCCGATCCGGAACCGCTTGCCCGGGCCGACCTGCCGCTCCGCCACCTGCGTGGGCGTGACGAAGAAGGCCACCTTGTCCTGAAGGGCGGCCAGCACGAGGCCGGTCGCCCCGCCCACGAGGAGCAGGGCGAGTGCCAGGACCATCAGCCGTTGTTTCTTGCGCAGGCGCATCGTTGACCGTCGTTGGGAGCTGGCTCAGGCACCCTCGCGCAGCTCGGCCGACGCCGAGGCCCGCCGGGCCACGAGCGGACGGGAGGCCGTGGGCTCGCGCCCCGGCCGCAGCTGTGCCCGCAGCTCCACGAGCTCGCGCTCGCGGCGCCGGGCAAGGCGCCAGCTCTGCGCCAGCAGCCCCACCATCACGACGAAGGTGAAACCGAACGCCGACCAGACATAGCCGGCATAGCCCCCCATCGCCAGGAACTCAGCCACGCCGGTGCATCCCGCAGCCTCAAGTCCGCGCGCTCTTGCCTATGCTATCTAACTTACCCCAACGTCGCGCGCGAGCAAGCGTGAGCGCGGGGCCGGTCCGGGCCGCGCCCTCAAGTGCGGGTGATCGAGACGCCGCCATCGGCCAGCAGGGCGGTGCCGGTGACGAAGGAGGCGTCGTCGGAGGCAAGGTAAAGCACCGATCGTGCCAGCTCCTCGGGCGTCGCCACCCGCTTCAGGGCGTGGAGGTTGGTGACGAAGGCCTGCGCTTCGGCCGTGTCGTTCATCGCCCGGTACATGGCGGTGTCCACCGCACCCGGCAGGATCGCGTTCACCCGGATGCCCCGCGGGCCGAACTCGGCCGCCAGCGCCTGGGTCAGCCCGATCAGGCCCGACTTGCTGGCGGCGTAGGCAGCCACGCCCGGGAAGGCGGCGCTGTAGCCGACGAAGGTGGAGGTGAAGATCACCGAGCCCGCACCCTGGGGCAGCATCGCCGCGATCTGGTGCTTCGCACCCAGGAACGAGCCGGTGAGATTGACCGCCACCGTCTCCGACCAGCCGGCTTCGCTGACCCCCGTGCTGGGGCCGCTCTCGCCCAGCGTGCCGGCATTGTTGAAGGCGATGTCGAGCTTGCCGAAGCGTTCGAGCGCCAGCGCCACGAGCGCCCGGGCGTAGTCCTCGGAGCGAACATCGCCCGCGAGTGCCAGGGCCTCGCCGCCTTCGGCCGCGATCTCGGCCACCAGCTGCTCCAACTCGTCCTTGCGCCTGGCGCCCAGGACCAGCTTCGCCCCTTCCGCGGCGAAGAGCTTCGCGGTGGCACGGCCAATGCCTGCGCTGGCACCGGTGATGATGGCAACCTTGCCCGATAAGCGTCCCATTTCCGTCCTCCGTTCGGGGCGTCGCTTTCCCCTGCCCAGTACGATGGTGCCTCTCCGGCGTTCGTGTCAGACTGCGGATGCCGGAACTGGTTTTCGGGATTGCCGAACGATGCTCACGCTGGGCGGCATCGCCACCTTCGTGGCCGTGGCAGAGGCCGGCTCGATCAGCGAGGCGGCACGGCGCCTGCGGCTGTCCAAGTCGGTGGTGAGCGAGCGGCTGGCCGGGCTCGAGCGCAGCCTCGGGGCAGCGCTCGTCCATCGGACCACACGCCGGCTGTCGCTGACCGAGGATGGCGCCGCGTTCCTGGAGCGTGCTGCCCGGATCGCGCGCGAGGTGGAGGAAGCCGCGGCCGACATGGCGGAGCGCCGGGGAACGCTGTCGGGGCCATTGCGCCTCGCAGCACCGGTGACGTTCGGGCGCATGCACCTGGGCCCCGCGCTCTACCCGTTCCTGACCAAGCACCCGGGGATCGAGCTGACGCTCGAGCTCGACGACCGGCGTGCCGATGCGGCGGCCGACGGCTACGATGCCGTGGTGCGGCACGGGGTCGTCGAGGACACGCGGCTGATGGCCTGGCGCCTCGCACCCAGCCGGCGCGTCCTGGTCGCGGCACCGGGCTACATCGACCGCCATGGCACGCCGGGGTCGGCAGCCGAGCTGGAGCGGCACCGCGGCATCTTCTACACCAATCGCGGCGTCGCCGACTGGCGCTTCCCGGGCGTGAACGGTGCCGTGATCGTGCGCGGCCGGGCCGGCCTTCGCGTCAACAATGGCGACATGATGCGGGACGCGGCCGTGGCCGGCCTCGGCATCGCACTCCTGCCGACCTTCATCGTGGCCGAGGCGATCAGGGCCGGCGCGCTCACCGTCATCGACATCGGGGCGGAAGCCGAGAGCGAGCTCATCTACATTGCCCATCCCGAAGGCAGGCGCCCCTCGGCCAAGCTCCGCGCCCTGGCCGACTGGCTGCGCCAGGCCTTCGGCGACCCGCCTTCCTGGGAGCTGCGGTAGCCCCGCTCGCCGGCGAAGATTCGACCGGCCGCGCGGTCTGCCATTCTCGCACCCTGCGGAACCTCGTGTTAGGAGCTTGACGGTCTATCCACCTTCCAGGTCGCCCCTCGCCCATGGCCATCGCCTTCCGGCCTGAGACCATCGCCCAGGCGGGCTTTTCCCTTGAGCCGACCGAGGCCTGGGACGACACGCCGCGCAGCTCGGCCGAGGTGCGCGAGCGGATGCGCAGCATCTTCCTCGAGGGGCGGGCGCGCGTCCGGGCCGAGTTCGAGCAGGGCGGGGGTGCGGAGACCGTGCTCCGCGACCTCACCCGGCAGATGGACCTCCTGATCCGCGGCGCCCTCGACTTCGCCGAGCGCCGGCTCTACGGCACCACCAACCCGACCACGGGCGAGGAGGTCGCCGTGATCGCCGTCGGCGGCTACGGGCGCGGCGAGCTGGCACCCGCTTCCGACATCGACCTGCTCGTCCTCCACCCCTACAAGCGCACGCCGCATGTCGAGCAGATGGCGGAGTTCCTGCTCTACAAGCTGTTCGACCTCCGGCTCACCGTCGGCCACGCCATGCGCTCGGTGCCGGAGTGCATCAAGCTCGCCAAGGCCGACCTCAGCGTGCGGACCGCACTCCTCGAGACCCGCCTGATCTGGGGTTCCCTGCCGCTCTACGAGCAGCTCCTGGCCGCCTACCAGAAGGAGATCGTGGCCGGGAACGCGCCCGACTTCATCGAGGCCAAGCTCGCCGAGCGCGACCAGCGGCACCAGAAGCTGGGCGATTCCCGCTTCCTGCTCGAGCCCAACGTCAAGGAGGGCAAGGGGGGTCTGCGCGACATCCAGACCCTGATCTGGATCGGCCGCTTCCTCTACGGCATCCGCGAGGTGGGCGAGCTGGTGCAGCACGGGGTGCTCTCGCGGCCGGCGCTCCAGACCTTCCTCAAGGCCCGCCGCTTACCTGTGGACGGTGCGCTGCCACCTCCATTTTCTCGCCGGCCGGCCCGAGGAGCGGCTGACCTTCGACGTCCAGCCCGAGATCGCCCGGCGGATGGGGTACCGGGAGCGCTCACGGCTACGCGCGGTCGAGCGCTTCATGAAGCGCTACTACCTCGTCGCCCGCGACGTCGGCGCCCTGACCCGGGTGGTGTGCGCGGCGCTGGAGGAGCGGCACCAGCGCCGGCCGATGATCGCCCTGCCCCGCCTGGGCTTCCGCCGGCGCCGGATCAACGGCTTCGCGATCGACGGCGGCCGGGTCGGGCTCGACGAGCCCGAGCTGTTCGCCAAGCAGCCGCTCAAGATGCTGGAGATCTTCCACCTCTCCCAGGAGCGGGAGCTCGACATCCATCCGCAGGTGGTCTCGGCGATCGGGCTCAACCTGAAGCGGATCGATGCGGGCCTGCGCGAGGACCCCGAGGCCAACCGGCTCTTCCTCGACATCCTCTGCTCGCGCAAGGACCCGGCGCTGACGCTGGGGCGGATGAACGAGTGCGGGCTGCTGGGCCGCTTCATCCCCGATTTCGGCCGCGTGGTCGGCCAGATGCAGCACAATCTCTACCACATCTACACGGTCGACGAGCACACCATCCGGGCCGTGGGCATCATCGGGCAGATGGAGCGGGGCGAGCTGGCAGGCGAGCTGCCGCTCGCGACCGAGATCCTGCCCAAGCTGCATTCCAGGCGCGAGCTCTACGTCGCCGCCTTCCTGCACGACCTGGGCAAGGGCCGCGCCGGCAACCACAGCATCGTGGGCGAGGAGATCGCCCATCGTTTGTGCCCGCGCCTGGGCCTGCCGGACGAGAGCACCGAGACCGTGGCCTGGCTCGTGCGGCAGCACCTCGTGATGAGCCAGTATGCCTTCAAGCGCGACAGCGAGGACCCGCAGACCATCGCCGACCTGGTCGGGATCGTGCAGTCGCCCGAGCGGCTGAAGCTGCTCCTGGTCCTGACCGCGGCCGACATCCGTGCCGTGGGGCCTGGGGTGTGGAACGGCTGGAAGGGCCAGCTCCTGCGCGAGCTCTACTACGAGGCCGCCTCGGCCATGGCGACGGGGGATCCGCAGGGCCGCCGGGCGACCCGGATCGGAGCCGCCAAGCGGCGCCTGGCCGAGGCACTGGCAGAGACCGACCGCGAATGGACGCCGGAGGCGATCCAGACCTATATCGAGCGCCACGATCCCCGCTACTGGCTGGGCTTCGGCACGTCCGAGCATGTCCGGCACGCGCAGATCGTCCGTGCCGCCGATGCCGTCCGCGCCCCTCTGGCCCTCGACTTCCGGGTCGACGAGTTCCGCGCCCGTACCGAGGTCCTGCTCTACGCCGCAGACCATCCGGGCCTGTTCATGAAGGTGGCAGGAGCCCTGGCCCTCTCCGGGGCCAGCATCGTCGACGCCCATATCTTCACCACCATCGACGGCATGGCGCTCGACTCGCTGGGCTTCCAGGACCAGGGCGACCATGGCGCCGTCGGCGATCCGGCGCGGCTGGAGCGCATCCGCCGCAACATCGAGCGGGCGCTGGGCGGCGAGATCTGGCTCGAGAAGGCGCTGGCCGGAAAACGCTCCCTGCCGCAGCGGGCCGACGTGTTCCAGGTCGAGCCGCGCGTGCTGATCGACAACACCGCGTCGCGCAACCACAGCGTGATCGAGGTCAACGGCCGCGACCGCCCGGGCCTCCTCTTCGAGCTCGCCAAGACGCTGAAGGACCTGGGCCTGGTCATCCACAGCGCCCACATCAGCACCTATGGCGAGCGCGTGGTCGACGTGTTCTACGTCAAGGACGTGTTCGGCCTGAAGCTCACCCAGCGCAACAAGCAGCAGCGCCTGGAGCGCATCCTGACCCTGGCGCTGCGGCCGTAGGCCCGAGAGTCCTTGCCGCTAATGCCGCTGGATCGGCAGGCTGAGGCGGCAGACGAGGCCATCCACCCGCCAGTCCAGCTCGACCTGGCCGCCATGCTGGTGGGCGACGGCACCTTCCAGCAGCGTGGTGCCGAAGCCGCGCATGGCCGGGCGCATGACCGGCGGCCCGCCCTGCTCGCGCCAGACCATGACGAGGTCCGGCCGCGTCGGGTCCGTGCTGAGCCGGACCTTGCCCTCGGGGGACGACAGCGCCCCATGCTTGGCGGCGTTGGTCGCGAGCTCGTGGAAGACGAGCGCCAGGCTCTGCGCCAGCGCCGGCTGGAGGGGCACGTCGCTCAGCTCCAGCGCAAGCCGCCCCTCCTGCCCGACATGCGGGGCGAGCACGGCCTGGGCCAGGCCGGCGAGCCCGACGCCGCGCCAGCCGCTTGCGGTCAGGAGGTCGTGCGCGGCCGCCAGGGCACCCAGCCGGCCGCGGAAATTGGCGACGAAGCCCGGCACGGTCGACGCGCTGACAGCACTCTGCCGGGCGATGGCCTGCATCACGGCCAGCATGTTCTTCACCCGGTGGCTGAGCTCGGCCAGCAGCAGCTCCTGCCGCTGCTCCACCCGCCGCCGCTCGGCCACCTCGTCCTGCGAGGCCAGGTAGAGCTCGGCGTTCTCGATCGCCACCGCAGCCTGGGCCGCGACGCCGACCACGAGCTGCTCGGCCAGCTCGTCGAAGACTCCGGGCTCGGGATGGCCGAAGAACAGGCCGCCTGCGACCTCGCCTGAACGCCGCATGACCGGCACGGCGAGGTAGCTCCGCACCGGCAGGTGACCACAGGGCATGCCACTGTGGGGTGGGTTCCGGCCATAGCGCGGATCCTGCGTGATGTCGTCCGTGCGAACGACGCCCTCGCCGTTGAAGGTGGGCGCGAAAACGTGGGTGTTGCGGGGCATGGGGAACTGGCTGAAGGCTTCCAGCGGCGCTCCGGCCAGCTTGTAGAGGGTGTAGGACTCGCCGGCCTGTCCGGTGACATTGTGGAAGAACGCGCCGAACGCGGCCCCGGTCAGCTCCGTGGCGGCATCGACCACGAGCTGGATCAAGCGGTCGCGGTCGAGCTCGGCCGCCACCACGACGCTCATCCGGTTGAGGGCTTCCAGCGCCAGGCTGCGCTCACGCGCGCGTGCCTCGCTGGCCCGGAGGTCGATTGCCGCCTGCTCGCGCTCGCGCAGGTGGTCGCGGGCCTGGTACTGGCGCCGGCGGGCGCGCAGGGCTGACCGCGCCGCGCTGGCCAGGGTGGAGGGGTGGAAGGGCCGCTCGACGAACGAGACGTTGCCGAGGAGCGTCATGGCGCGCAGGGCCGCGGGGTTGCGCTCGAGCCCGCCCAACCTGCGGGTGAGAAGGACGAAAGGGAAATCCGACCAGGGCGGCTGCGCCTCGACCCACGCTGCCAGCTGGTGCAGGTCGGCGGTGGCAAAGTCCTCCTCGGCAATGACGGCGAGCCCCCCACCCCGGCCGAGCTCGCGGCAGAGCCCTTCGAGATCGGAGCAGGCTTCACCCTCAAGTCCGGCGTCGTGCAGAAGCGCCAGGGCCAGGGCGGCGTCGCGGCCATAGGTGGCGAGCACGAGGACACGATCCCCGGCCGCTTGCGTCACGCTCACTGTGCGTCCTTGGCTCCGAGCAGCGGCAGGCTATCGCCGATATAGGTCGGCACGCCCCGAAGCACGCCATGAAAGTCCTGCAGCGGTGCCCCGAGCTCGAGCCCGTGCGCCGTCACCCGAAGCTCGCGGATGGTGTCCTCGTGCGGGCCGGCCCTCTTCTTGATCGCCGAGATCGCCCGTCGCACCCGCCCGACGGCCTCGAAGAAGCGCAGCAGAACCACGGCGTCGCTGAGATAGGTCAGGTCGGCCGGGCTCTTCATCTCGCCGATCATCCCGTGCTGGGCCATGGTGACGATGGTCACGGCCCCGCGGCGGTTCAGATAGGCCAGCAGCTCGTGCATGTGGAGGACGAGGAAGTGCTCCTCCGGCATGGCCGCGTAGTAGCCGTTCAGGCTGTCGATCACGACCAGGCGCACATCGTCCCGCTCGACCCGGGCGCAGACCTTGTGCGCGAACTCGCCGGGCGACAGCTCGGCCGCGTCGACCTGCTCCAGGATCAGCCGCCCGGCCTGGATGTGGACATCGAGATCAAGGCCGATCCCGTGCGCACGGTCGAGCAGCAATCCCACTTCCTCGTCGAACAGGTAGATGATGGCCTTGTGGCCCTGTGTGGCCGCCCTGACGGCGTAGTGCAGGGCAAGCAACGACTTGCCCACGCCGGCAGGTCCCATGGCAAGCGTGCTGGTGCCACGGTGCAAGCCGCCGCCCATCAGGGCATCGAGCCCATCGATGCCGCTGGTCAGCACCTCGCCCCGGAACTGCTGCCGGTGCTCGGCCGCGACCAGGCGCGGGAACACCCGCAGTCCCCCGGGCTCGATCGCGAGATCGTGGAACCCGGCGCGATACTGGGACCCCCGGTACTTCACGACACGCAGACGCCGGCGCGCGGCGCCATAGGCGGGTACGAGCTGCTCGAGCAGCAGCACGCCATGCGAGATGCTCCGCAGGTGGACGTCGTCCTGGGCGGCGGAGGTGTCGTCGAGCAGGAGCACGGTGGCGCCATGCCGGGCAAAATACTGCTTCAAGGCCAGCATCTGCCGCCGGAAACGCAAGGCACCCTGAGCCAGGAGCCTGATCTCGGCCACACCGTCGATCACGATCCGCGAGGGATTGAGCTGCTCGACGCGCTTGAGGATGGCGCTCGTCGCCTCGCCGAGCTCCAGGTCGGACGAATAGAGCAGGCTTTGCTGCTGGCCGGCGTCGAGCATGCTCTCGAGCGCGAAGGGTTCGAACACGTCGATTCCGGCCAGCGACCAGCCGTGGCTGACGGCCACGAGCTCGAGCTCCTGGACCGTCTCGGACAGGGTGACATAGAGGCACCGCTCGCCAGCCCGTGCCCCTTCGAGCAGGAACTGGAGGCCCACGGTCGTCTTGCCGGCGCCCGGCGTGCCCTCGACGAGATAGGTGTGGTCACGCACGAAGCCGCCAATCAGCACCTCATCCAGCCCAGCGATGCCGGTGGCGGCCCTGCCGTCGCTCCCGTCCATGTGATCCTTTCCACCGCATCGGCTGGCACAACGGCAGGCCGCGCCGATAACGACCCCGGGAAGTAAACCGAAGCAGCCTCTTAGCGCTCCCCTGGGCCGGATGCGCGGATAATTGCCGCTCGCTGGAGACTGCCGTCCTCAGAGCCGCCCGGCCTGCGCGACCCGGGCCGTGGCCGATGCACCGAGGCGGCCGATGATCGCGGCGGTCGCGGCTTCGGACGGCAACCGGCGACTGAGCTCGCCGTAGCGCCCGAGGACAGCGCCGCCATCCTCGGGCTCCACGCCCGGCAGCTCGAGCAGCGAGCGCAGGCAGCGCAGCTCGAAACTGGGCGATCCGTAGAGGCGGGCACAGGCCACGGCGTCCCTCAGCATGGCGGCCGCCCGCTCCGGCTCGTCGGGATGCATGGCTGAGGCGACCAGGGCCTCGACCCGGCGCACCTCCGGCTCGCACCAATGCTCGCCCCGGTCGTCGATCATTCGCCTGGCCCGGGCGCAGAGCGCCAGCGCCTCCTCGATCTGCCCCGTCCGGCGCCTTGCATCGGCCAGGATCGCCACCAGGTGCGGCACCGAGAGCTGGAAGCCCGCCGCATCGAAATCCACGAGCGCCCCCTCGATCAGCCGGGCACCCTCCTCGAGCCGGCCCTCGCTGCACAGCGCCCAGCCGAGAAAGCCGCGCCCGAAGGCACGGAAGACCGGCAGGTCGTGCTGCTCGGACACGGCCACGAGCCGCTTGGCCTGGGCCTGCATCGCCCGCATGGCGCCGCAGAAGCCGAACACCCAGCCGCCGACATAGCCCACGGCAAGTGCCGTCGAGAGCGGGTGACGCAGGCCGTCGGCAGCGCTCAGCGTATCCCAGCCCAGCGCCACGGCCTCCTCGACCTCGCCCAGGAAATAGAGGGTGAGGCTCAGTATTGCCTGGCTGGTGATCCGGGAATGCTGCCCGAACAGGTAGGTGACCAACTCGTCGCGCGTGGGCTCGTAGAGGCGGATCGAGGTCTCCAGCGCCTGCCTCGCCTCCGCGGCCCGTCCCGAAGCCAGGAGCGAGGCACCCTTGAGCCGATAGCCGATGACCCGTCCGGGCTCGTAGCCGGATCCCTCCGCCAGCGCCAGGAAGCGTTCGGCCAGGGTCAGCGTCTCCGGCATGCGGCTGCCGGAGAGGCTCCAGTTGACCTGCGCGTTGAGGAACGGGAACACGAGCGGTGAAGGCTCGCCGCCGCACAAGGCAAGGCCGCGCTGGCAGGTCTGGGCCACCTCCGGCGCGCAGAAGCCCCGTGTCGCCACGAGCGGGCCGATCAGCGTGACGTGGATGGTGGTCTCGTGTCGGGCCCGGGTCGCGGGGTCGGGCAGCCGTGCGGTCAGCTCCAGGGCCCGGCGCAGGTGTGCTATCGCCTCGATGTTGGCGGACCGCCGTACCGCCTGGCGGCCGGCATCGATCCAGGCCGGGACCGCATCATCGATCAGCTCGGCGGCGGTGAGGTGATGCGCCACCAGCTCGGGCGGCAGCTCGCCCGCCAGGGCCGGGTGCTGGCGCAGGACGCCCGCGATCCGCGCATGCACGGCCCGTCGGTCCCGCTGCACCATCGCCTCGTAGGCGGCACGCTGCAGGAGGACGTGGCGGAACTCGTAGCTGCCGTCGCGGGCGGGAAGGGCCAGCCGCAGGATGTCGGCCTCGAGCAGGACCTGCAGCGTGCCCAGAACATCCTCGGCCGGACGGTCGAGGATCGTGGCCAAGAGGTCGGCCGTGAACGGCTTGCCCAGCGCTGCCGCCGCCTGGAGGGCACCCCTGCCCTCCGGCAGCCGGTCGAGGCGCTCGGCGATGAGCTCGGCCAGGGACAGGGGGACGCTGGACCGTGTCGCCGCTCGTCGGCCCGACCGGGCCGCCTCGGCCCGCTCCTCCCGCATTTGCTGCAGCGCGCCGATGGTCAGCTGCTCGACGAAGAGCGGGAGGCCGTCGGCGACGTCGAGCACCCGCTCGAGGAGGTCCTCGCCCAGCTCCTGGGCACCAGGCACGCTGCGTGCGAGCGTCCGGCAGCCGTCCGATGCCAGGGGGCGCAAGCGGACTGCCGCCAGCGGCTCGGGCAGCGCCGTCTCGCAGGATGGCCGGAACGTGATCAGCCACAGCACCGGCAGGGCGGCAGCCTGCTCCGTCCCCAGCGCCAGCAGCTCGGCCGTGGAGGGGTCGATCCAGTGCGCGTCCTCGATGCAGATGACGGTCGGCCCGGAGCGCGCGTCCTTCTCGAGCAGACGGCCGAGCACCTCGAACTGCCGTTTCTTCAGCTGGAGGGGTGTGAGCCCCAAAGGCCGCAGCCTGGCCTCGGCCCCCGCAAGGCCCAGGAGCTGGGCGATCAGGGCCGCCGTCTCCTCCTCCCCGCCGAGCCCGAACGCCGCCAGATAGGCCTCGAGCCGGCGGAGCCTTGCCGGGTCGTCGTCCGCGGCGCCGAAGCCCGCCCTGGCCTGGACCAGGCTGATCACCGGGTAGAGCGGCGTGGTGCGGAAGAGCTCCAGGCAGTGGAGCTGGAGGAAGTTGGCGTCGGGTGCCACCTGCGCCCGCCGGAACTCGGCCAACAGACGCGACTTGCCGATCCCGGCCTCGCCGACGACATGGACGATCCGCCCGCAGCCCTGCGCGCGCACCGCGGCCCAGTGCTCCGCCAGCGCCCCGACCTCGCGCTCGCGCCCGACCATGATCGCAGCACCGTGCTCGAGGCGCCGCGCCATGCGGTCCGGCACGGGCGACGAGGCCAGGATCTCGTAGACGGAGACGAGCCGCGACAGGCCCTTGATGCGGCGGAGCCCCTCCGGCCGGACGTCGAACAGCCCGGCCGTCAGGTCGAGCGTCTCCTGCGTGACCAGGACCGAGCCCGGGCGCGCCTCCGCCTGCAGCCTCGCCGCGAGGTTGGCGGCCTCGCCGACGATGCGGCTGGTCTGCTGGACACCGCCACCGCCGGAATCGACGACGACCAGCCCGGTATGGATACCGATGCGGACCGCCAGCGGGGGGCACTCGGTCCCCTCCAGCTGCCGATCCAGCCTCTCCATGCCTGCGATGATGGCGAGGCCCGCCCGCACCGCGCGCTCGGCATCGTTCTCATGCGCGACCGGGTACCCGAAGCACGCCATCACGCCGTCCCCGGCGAGCGAGACGACGGCACCCCCGAGCTGCCCGATGCAGGACGCGCAGAACCGCTCGTACCGGCCCTGGATCTCGCCCAGCTCCTCGGGGTCGAGCAGCTCGGAGAGCGATGTCCAGCCGACGAGATCGCAGAAGAGGATCGTCAGGTTGCGGCGTTCGGCCATTCCAGCACCTTGTGCTCCCGGCCTCTGTAGATGCAAACACGAGCTGTCAATTGAGCCTGCGGACCGGTATCGCCTTCACGGCGACTGGCGCGGGCGAGACCGTTCTAGACCGGAACTACACCGATAGTCTGCAACCTTGGCACCCGACGGGTGCCAAGGCTCGCGCGGGGATGCAAGCATGGCCGCGTCCCCCCGTGGCGCGGGCGTGCCGCCGGACGGGCAGGTCGGAGCCTGCCGCCTGCGGCAGGGCTGGCGCTTGCCCGCGACGCCGCTATGATGCCGCCGCCTGCAACCAACAAGACGGCCGATGTTCGCGTTTTACAATCTGCTCGACACCGTCATCAGGATTTACATCTGGCTGCTGCTGGCCTCGGTTGTGCTGAGCTGGCTGGTGACATTCAATGTCGTCAACCGGCACAACCGCTTCGTCTACGTCATCGGCGACTTCCTGCACCGGATCACCGAGCCGGTGCTGCGGCCCGTGCGCAACCTCCTGCCCAGCATGGGCGGCATCGACATCTCGCCGGTGATCGTCATCCTGGCCCTCTACTTCCTCCGCGATCTCGCCTTCGAGTATCTCCGGCCGTGACCCTGCCGTGGCGTCCTCTCGCCGACGGGCTCGAGGTCGCGGTCCGGCTCACCCCGCGCGCTTCCCGACCGGGGATCGGCGGCCAGGTCGTCGAGGCCGACGGCAGCGCCTGGCTCCTGGCACGGGTGAGCGCACCGCCCGAGGCCGGCAAGGCCAACGAGGCACTTCTGAAGCTGCTGGCGAGCAGGCTCGGCGTTCCGGCCTCCGCCTGCCGGGTCGCCGCCGGTGCCGGCGCCCGGCGCAAGCGGGTGCGGATCGAGGGCGACCGCGCCGCCCTGACGGAGGCGGTGGCCGGCCTGGCGGCGCAGGATGGCGCCGTCCCCGCCTGAAGGACTGCCTCTCCCGTGCCCGCCACCATCATCGATGGCCGCAAGCTGGCAGCCGAGCTCAGAAATCAGGTCGCGCGCGACGTCGCCGCCTTCTCGGCCAGCACCAGCCTGCCGCCGCGGCTCGACGTCGTCATGGTCGGGGACAACCCGGCAAGCCAGGCCTATGTCGGCACCAAGGCCCGGATGGCAGGCGAGGTCGGCATCACCAGCCGGGTGCACGCCCTTCCGGCCGGCATCACCCAGGGCGAGCTCCTGGGCTTCCTTGGCAAGCTCGACGCCGACGAGGAGGTGGATGGTATCCTGGTCCAGCTCCCGTTGCCGGCTCACATCGACGCCGACGCCATTCCCGAGGCGCTGAGCCCGAGCAAGGACGTAGACGGGTTCCACCCGCTCAATCTGGGCAGGCTCGCCGGCGGCTGCTGGCCGGAAGGCGCCCCGGCGCTCGTCCCCTGCACGCCCCAGGGCTGCATGATGCTGCTGCGGAGCGTCCTGCCGGGTGAGGGCCTGCGCGGCCGCAAGGCTCTCGTCCTCGGCCGCTCCACCATCGTCGGCCGGCCGATGGCGCTCCTTCTGCTCGCAGCCGACTGCACCGTGACCATCGCCCACTCGCGCACGCGCGACCTGCGCGAGGCCTGCGAGGCTGCCGAGATCGTCGTCGCCGCCGTCGGGCGGCCAGGTCTTGTCCAGGCCGAATGGCTGCGCCCGGACAGCATCGTCATCGATGTCGGCATCAACCGCGTCACCGACCCCGATGGCAAGTCCCGGCTGGTCGGCGACGTGGCCTATGCCGAGGCCGTGGAGCGCGTGCGGGCGATCACCCCTGTCCCCGGCGGTGTCGGCCCGATGACGGTGGCCTGTCTCCTCCTCAACACGCTGCGTGCCGCCCAGGCGAGACGAGCGCCCCGGGGGCATAAGGCAGACGTATGAGGCGGAACGGCCTCCTCCCTCACCCGATCCTGTCATGCCGCGGCTCGACCGCGGCATCCAAGGCTGCAGCACTCCAGCATGTTCGCGCGCCCGCCCTGGACTCCGCGGACAAGCCGCAGGCTGACTGCGAATCGCCCGTTTGGCCCGGGCGGCGCCAGGTTCGGGCGGCATGACGGACGACGCGCGCATCCTGGGCGTCGATGTAGGCGGCACCTTCACCGACCTCGTCCTGCTCGACCCCGGCTCCGAGCTCGAGCCGGTCCGTATCGCCAAGGTGCCGACCACGCCGGAGAACCAGGCCCAGGGTGTGCTGGCAGCCCTTGCCGCGGCGGGCGTGGAGCCCACGGGCCTCGGCACCATCGTCCACGGCACCACCACGACCACGAACGCGCTCCTCGAGCGCAAGATCGCCCGCACCGGCCTCATCACCACGAAAGGCTTTCGCGACGTGCTGGAGCTGGGGCGGCGGACGCGCCCGCGGCCCTACGGCATGACCGGGATATTCGAGCCGCTGATCCCACGCGAGCTCCGCCTCGAGGTCGCGGAAAGGATCGACTTTGCCGGCCGTGTCCTGGTGCCGCTCGCCGAGGACGAGGTCGCCGCCGCCGCACGCCGCCTGCTCGACCTCGGCTGCGAGGCGGTCGTCGTCCACTTCCTCCACGCCTACGCCAACCCCGACCACGAGCTGCGTGCCGGCGAGATCGTCCGCGCCTTGTGGCCCAACCCCTACGTGACGCTCGGCCATCGCGTCGTCTCCGAGTATCGCGAGTTCGAGCGCGGCACGGCAGCCGCCGTCAACGCCTGTGTCCAGCCCGTGCTGCACCGCTATGTCGAGCGGCTGGGCGGCGAGCTCGCGGCCCGCGGCTTCCGAGCCGAGCTCCTGGTGATGCAGGGCAATGGCGGCACCGTCTCCGCCCGCATCGTCGCCGAGGAGGCCGCCAAGACGGTGATGTCGGGCCCGGCCTCGGGCGTGATGGCCGCCTCCTATCTCGGCGCCCGCGCCGGATACCCGAACCTGATCACCTACGACATGGGCGGCACCAGCACCGACGTTGCCCTGGTGCAGGGCGGCCTGCCCTCGGTCACCGACGAGCTCGAGCTCGAATATGCGATGCCGATCCACGTGCCGATGGTGGACGTGCATACGATCGGCGCCGGCGGCGGCTCGCTGGCCAGGGTCGACGAGGCGGGCCTGCTCCGTGTCGGCCCCGAGAGTGCGGGCGCCATGCCGGGCCCGATCTGCTACGGCCGCGGTGGCACCCGGCCCACGATCACGGATGCCAACCTCCTCCTGGGCCGGCTCGACCCGGAGCGGCTGCTCTCGGTGGACAGCCCGGTCGGCCGTGCCGACCTCGAGCAGGCATTCACCGCCTTCGTCGGCGACCGGCTGGGCCTGGCACCGGATGAGGCCGCTGCCGCCATCCGCCGGGTCGCGAACGACCGGATGGCCGGGGCCGTCCGCATGGTGTCGCTCGCCCGCGGCCACGACCCACGCGACTACGCCCTCTTCGCCTTCGGCGGTGCCGGGCCCCTGCACGCCGTGGCACTGGCCCGCGAGCTCGGCATCCCCGTCGTCATCATTCCTGCCCGGCCAGGGATCACCAACGCGATCGGCTGTGCCGTGGCCGACCTGCGCCAGGACTTCACCCGCACCGTCAACCGACCACTCGAGGCCGTCACCGCGGCCGAGATCGAGGCCGTCCTCGCCGAGCAGGCGGCCGAAGGGCGCCGGACCCTGACCCGGCAGGGCGTGGCCTTCGACCAGCTGGTCACCGTGAGCTCGGCCGACATGCAGTTCCGTGGTCAGACCCACCTCCTGAACGTGCCGCTCACGACCAAGGAGCTCGACCCCGGCACGCTCCGTGGCGCCTTCGAGCGCGCCTACCACGAGCGGTTCGGGATCGAGCTGCCCGAGATCGGGGCCATGCTCGTGAACCTCAAGACCAGCATCATCGGCCGCCGCCGCCCGATTGATCCCGCCCTCTTCGCCGCCAGCCGCGAGCGTGCCGCATCCCTCGCCGACGCGCGCGCGGCCCAACGCCCGGTCTGGTTCGAGACCGGCTGGGCGACGACGCCAGTCTATCGCCGCGAGCGCCTGCCTCTCGAAGCCACGATCGAAGGGCCGGCGCTGATCGAGCAGCTCGATACGACCACGGTCCTCGAGCCCGGCAGCCGCGCACGGCTCGACCGGCTGGGCAACCTTCTGGTCGAGGTCGGTGCCTGAGCGCACGTCGTCGTCTCACGTCACGGCCGCAACCTCCAGCTTCGCGAGCTCCACCGCCGCCCGCAGCTCGATCTGAGCCAGCACGCTCTCCAGGCCCGGATCGTCCGTCGCCTCCCGGGCCATCCTGAGCTCGGCCCCGAGGCTGGTGAGCACCGATGCCGAGAGGACGCCATCCAGCAACGCCAGCTGGATCTCCGCCAAGCCGTCGAGCAGCCTGCCGCCCCGCCGCGCCGAGCGCCGTCTCCGCTCGGTCGCGTCCGGCACAGCCTGCAGCGCCATCAGCCCGTCCAGCGAGGTCAGCGGCACGGCAGCGGCGCTGGCCGCCATCCGCTCCGCCGTGCCGACCTCGACATCCGCGAGGCGGAAGCCGGTTCCCGATGCCGTTGACCGGCCGGCCTCGCGGCTTGGCCCAGCCGCGGCCGCCCGGCCCGTTCCCGCGATCCGCATCCTTCCTCCGCCGCGCCGATGCGCGCCAGCCCACTATGCGGGATCGGGGGTAAGAAGGTGTTAACGAGAAACCGGGCAATATCTGCCGGCGGCCAGGACGAAGTTGCCGGGTATCAAGCGGGATCGCAGAGGGAAGATCCACCGGCGAAGCGGTTGGCATGGAAGTCGCATGATCAGGCTCGGGCCCGGAAGACCGGCGTCCGGCAAGTCGAACGGGGTCGCAGGTGACAGCAGGACGAGGCGGATCGTGAGACTGGTGCAGGCGGTCCTGGCATGCCTCCTGGTGCTGGTCATGGCGCTGCCGGCGCTGGCGAGCTCGCGAGTGAAGGACATCGCCGACTTCGAGGGTGTCCGCAGCAACATGCTGGTCGGCTACGGCCTCGTGGTCGGTCTGAACGGCACCGGCAATTCGCTCCGCAACAGCGGCTTCACCGAGGAGAGTCTGGTCGCCATGCTGGAGCGGCTGGGCGTGAGCACCCGCGGCAGCAAGCTGAACACCAAGAACGTCGCGGCAGTGATGGTCACCGCCACCCTGCCGCCCTTTGCGAGGCAAGGCAGCCGGCTCGACGTCACGGTGAGCGCACTCGGCGACGCCAAGTCGCTGCTGGGCGGCACCCTGCTGGCGACTCCCCTCCTCGGTGCTGACGGCGAGGCCTATGCGGTCTCGCAAGGGTCCCTCACGGTCGGCGGCTTCTCCGCCAGCGGCGATGCGGAGAGCGTCACGCAGGGCGTGCCCACCTCGGCCCGGATCCCGAGCGGGGCGATCATCGAGCGCGAGGTCGACTTCCGGCTCGACGACCTGAAGGAGGTGCGCCTCGCCCTCAAGAACCCGGACTTCACCACGGCCCAGCGGATCGCGCGTGCCATCGACCAGCGGCTGATGCTGGATGCGGCGCAGGCGATCGATCCTGGGACGGTCGTGGTGACCATACCGAACCGCTATCAGGGCCGCATGGCCGAGCTGATGACCGATCTGGAGCAGCTCCCGGTCGACCCCGACATGGCGGCCAAGATCCTGATCGACGAGCGCTCGGGCATCATCGTGATCGGCGACAATGTGCGGATCAGCACGGTTGCCGTGGCCCAGGGCAACCTGACCGTCCGTGTCACCGAGACGCCGCAGGTCTCGCAGCCCAATCCGCTGGCCGACGGCCGCACCGAGGTGGTCCCACGCACCCAGATCGAGGTCGACGACCAGTCGCAGAACCGGATGGCCGTGCTCGAGGGCGATGTCACGCTCAACCAGCTGGTCGACGGCCTGAACGCGCTGGGCGTGGGCCCGCGCGACATGATCGGCATCATCCAGGCGATCAAGGCCGCAGGGGCCATCCAGGCCCAGGTGGAGGTGATGTGAGCACGGTGAGGCCCGCCACCGCGGCAGCCGGCCCCGCTTCTGCCGCCGAGGGCGCCCCGCCGGCGGCGGTGCGTCGGGCCGCGGAGGAGTTCGAGAGCGTGTTCATCAGCCAGATCCTGAGCGAGCTGCGGATCGGCTTCACCCCTCCCGGCCTGGACAGTGGCGGCGAGGAGGATCCGTTCGCGTCGATGCTGCGCGACGAGTATGCGAAGATCATCAGCCGCAGCGGCGGCATCGGCCTCGCTGATGGCGTCCTGCGCGAGCTCCTGCGCGCCCAGGAGGTTGCATGATGCCGGCCATGGAACGTGCGGCGGTGCTGCTGACCCTGATCCGCAGGCTCGAGGAGGTGATGCGGGCCGAGGGAGCTCTCCTGCGCGAGATGCGGCTGTCCCGGCTGCAGTCGCTTCAGGAGGACAAGGCGGCCCTGGCCCATGCCTACGAGGCCGAGCTGCGCCGCCTCCGTACCAGCCCGGACCAGATGGCTGCCCTGGAACCCGAGCAGCGTGAGGCTCTGGCACTCGCCATGCGCGGGTTCCAGGCGGCTGCCGAGAGCAACCGGCGGCAGCTCGAGGCGGCGCGCCGCGTGGTCGAGGGCATCGTCCGGGCGCTCGGCGACAGCGCCGGCGTCGGGCAGGCACGGCACTCCTATCGGCCCGGGCCCGCCGCCCGCAGCGGCCAGGTCCTGTCGCTCGCCCTGAACCGGCAGGCGTGAGGAGAGGCCATGTCGCTCTACGGCACGCTCTCGATCGCGATGACCGGGCTCTCGGCCTCGCAGCGGGCGCTGAGCGTCACCGCGCACAACGTCGCCAACGCCAACACCGAGGGCTACACCCGCAAGGTTGCGGACCAGGAGGCGGTCCTTGTCGCGGGCCGGGGCTCCGGTGCCCGTGCGCTCGATCCGCAGCGTGTCGTCGATGAGTTCCTGAACGCCGAGCTGCGGGATCAGCGCAGCCGGCTCGGCCAGTCCGATGCGGTGGTGCGCTACCATGACCGGCTTCAGGAGACGGTGTTCGGGGCGCCCGGCGACGGCAATCGCGGCATTGCCAACCGGGTGAGCCGGCTCGCCACCGCGGCCGAGGCGCTGGCAGTGACGCCCGAGAAGAGTGCGCTGAAGGTGGCCTTCATCGGCGCTGCCCAGGATCTGGTCGGGCAGATCTCGGACGACGCGGCGCGGGTCCAGGGTCTTCGTGCGGATGTCGACAAGGAGATCGCGCAGACGGTCGACGCCATCAACGGCGACGTGCGCGCTCTCTACGAGCTCAACGGCCAGATCGCCCGCAGCCAGACCTCGACCGAGCTTCTCGACCGCCGCGATCGGATCCTGCAGGGTCTGGCGGAGAAGATCCCGATCTCGATCTCCAGTCAGGAGAATGGCACGGTCGCCATCTACACCAGCGGTGGCCAGGCGCTGCTCGAGTACTCGCCGAGCCAGCTCGACTACGATCCGGCCGCCCAGGTGAGCGCCGGCACGATGTTCGGCTCGATCCGCCTCTTCCGGGCGAGCGAGGTCGACCCGGTCTCCGGGGCACCGCTGGCAGGTGCCGCGGGCACGGTTCTCGTCACGGCCGGTGTGCGGGCCGTACTGACACCCGAGCTGCAGGCGGACGGCGTGGCCGATGCCAGCCAGACCGTCAGCTCGCCCCTGACCGGCGGCGCCCTCCAGGGCCTGCTCCAGATGCGTGACCGCGTGCTGCCCGAGCTTGCCGACCAGCTGGGCGAGCTCGCGGGTATCGTGCGCTACACGCTGAACGCCGCCCACAACGACGCCGTGCCCTCGCCACCGCCGGCACGGCTCGTCGGCACGCGCACCGACTTCGCAGACTGGGGTGCCGGCACCAGCAGCGGCCAAGCCTATCTTGCGGTCGTGGACCGGGCCACCGGCGCCACGGTGGCGACGGTGGCGGTGGACGCGGCGGCACCGAGCCCCGCTGCCGTTGCCGCCCAGATCGATGCCGGCCTCGGCGGCCTGGGCTCGGCCGTGCTGAATGCCGATGGCGCTCTGGAGATCGCACTTGGCAACCCGGCCTATGGCCTGACCCTCAGCGAGGGCGACAGCCAGATCACGGTCGGCGATGTCGCCGGGCACGAGCGGGCCTATGGCCTCGCCCACTATTTCGGCCTCAACGATCTCATCGTCGCCAGCGGCAGCAATCCGACCGCGCTCGCCGTCCGCTCCGACATCGCCGGCGACAGCGCCAAGCTCTCGGCCATCGCGCTTGCCGTGGAGACCGGGCCGCCGCTGAGCGCGCGGGCCGGCGGCGCCGGCGACAACCGTCCGGCGAAGGCACTGGCGGCGGCGCTGCAGAAGTCCGTGTCCACCATATCCCGCGGGCAGATGGCGGGAGGCCAGGCGAGCGTGGGCGCCTATGCCGCCGGCGTCGTCGAGCTCAGCGCCGTCGGGGCCGAGCACGCCAAGAACACCGAGGCAACCGACCGCGCCATCGTCGAGGATCTGGCCTTCCGCCAGGGCAGCGTCTCGGGCGTGAGCCTGGATGAGGAACTCTCCAAGCTGGTGCTCTACCAGCAGGCGTATTCGGTCTCGGCACGGATAGTCTCGATCACGAACGAGCTGTTCGACGACCTCCTCTCCACCGCGAGGTAGGGAATAGCAATGATCGGCCGAATCGGTGATGCCGCCCAGTCCGACCGCCTGATGACGGCGCTGCAGTCGACGACGGCGCGTCTGCGCAGCGGCCAGATCGCCGCCGCCACCGGCAAGCGGGCAACCCGCTATGACGAGATCGCCCGCGAGTCCGGGCTGCTGCTGCGGACCAAGGACCAGCGGGCACTCACCACGGGCTTCAGGCAGCAGAACGAGCAGGTGGTCGACCGGCTCACGGCCATGGACGGTGCCCTGGCCAATCTCGGGGACATCGCGCAACGACTGCGCACGCTGCTGACGCAGAGGCTCGATGCCGCGACCGGTGATCTGGTCCCGCTCGACCGCGAAGCCCTGACGCTCCAGGCCGAAGCCGCTGCCCAACTCAACCTGAGGCTCGACGAGCGCTATCTCTTCGCCGGCTCCCGCAACGACACAGCACCGGTGGAGCTGCCGGCCGCCACCCTCACCTCGTCGGACCCCAGCCTCTACTACCGCGGCGACAGAGTGGTGCAGACCGTCCGGGCGGACAGGGATGTCGAGGTGCCCTACGGCGTCACCGCCGACGAGCCGGCCTTCGGCGGCCTGCTGGCCGCCCTCGGCAAGGCGGCCCAGGCTCACCTTGCCAATGACCGCAGCGGCCTGGAGCTGGCCGCGACCCAGGTCGATGCGGCACTCAACGGCATCGCCGAGCTGCGCGGCGAGGTGGGTGCCACCAGCACCCGCCTCCAGGGCATCGCGGAGAGCCAGAGCAGCACCGTGCTCTATCTCGACGACATCGTCACCCGGATCGAGGATGCGGACGTGCCCCAGACCTTGGCTCAACTCGCCCAGGACCAGGCAGCGCTCGAGGCTGCCTATCTCACCACCAGCCGCCTGGGGCAGCTCTCGCTCGCCGACTACCTGCGATGAGCGCCGCCCTGGCCCAGTCGCCCGCCTCTCGCCTCGAGCCGGCGGCCGTCGCATCCGGCCTGCCCGAGGCCGAGATCACGTTCCCCCAGGGGCTGCCCGGGTTTCCCGGTGCCCTGGGCTTCCGTCTCGAGCCCCTGCAGGGCCGCTTCCTGCGCCTCGGCTGCACGACGGCCGGCGGCCCGACCTTCATCGTCCTGCAGCCGGCCGAGGCCACGACGCTCGTCACCGACGACGACGTCGCCGGTGCCTGCGCGGCCAGCGGGCTCGACCCGGCTGCGGTCGTGGCCCTGTTCGTGGTCACTGTCGCGAACACACCCGAGGGCGCCCGGTTGACCGTGAACCGCCGCGCTCCGATGCTGGTCGACCTGCAGCGGCGCATCGCCTTCCAGCTCGTCCTGCCCCGGCCCGACTATGCCGTGCGGCACCCGCTCGTAGCTCCGACTGCCGCGTAGCTCCCGTGAAAGCCTACACGGAACCGCGAGCACTGCCCGGAACCGGTCGGGACTGGCTCGAGCCCCGAACATGGCCAGTCGGGGTTGGGATGAAGACATCGCCACCCAGCATCCGAGCCAGGGAAGGGGGGCGGCGGATCGGCTCTCCAGGTCGTTGAGCGTCCGCGTTCATGCAAGATCGCGCTGACCGGGCAGACAGCGCGATGCTGGTGGAGCCTGTCGGCCCGCCAACTGCCTGGGCTCTGTCGCAGCGGCGGCAGCCCTGGTCGCTCCCGCCGTTGGCAGGGCGGGGCAGGGGCGCTAGACCGGGCTGGTTCCATCGATGCTGGGAGGCCGGTCATGACCGAGGCGCAGGCGCGGCGGGGTGGGCGCGAAGCACGTCGACAGGCGCGGACCAGCTTCCAGGTGCGCTGGCTGCCGCCCGCAGAGCGCAGGATCCCGCTCTACGAGGTTCTGGACGAGGAGCAGCTCGAGCGGCTGCACGAGGCTGCGATGCGGGTGCTCGAAGAGCTCGGCATCGAGTTCCGCGACGATGAGGCCCTGGCCTTGTGGAAGCAGGCCGGTGCCGAGGTCAGCGGGCAACGGGTGCGGATCCCGCGCGAGCTGCTGATGGGCCTGGTTGCCAAGGCGCCCGAGCGCTTCACCATTCACGCTCGCAACCCCGAGCGAAACATTGAGCTCGGCAGCGGCCGGATGGCGTTCGCTTCCACCTACGGCTCGCCCTTCGTGCGCGGACTCGACGGCGAGCGGCGCTACGGGACGATGGAGGACCTGCGCAACCTGCACAAGCTGGCCTATCTGGCCCCGGTGCTGCACAACACGGGCTCGGTGATCTGCGAGCCGGTCGACGTGCCGATCCCCAAGCGGCACCTGCACATCACCTATTCGGCGATTCAGCACTCCGACAAGTCGTTCATGGGACCGGTCACCCACCCGAGCCGGGCCGAGGACGCGCTCAGGATGGCCGAGATCGTGTTCGGCGAGGACTTCGTCGACCGCAATGCCGTCATGATCGCGCTCATCAACTGCAACTCGCCCCTGGTCTGGGATGCCTCGATGGTGGGGGCGCTGCGCGTCTACGCGCGCAAGGGCCAGCCCGTGATCGTGGCCCCGTTCACGCTGGCGGGGGCCAATACCCCGGCCTCGGGTACGGCGACGGTGGCCGAGCTTGCGGCCGAGGCACTCTCGGCCATCGCCTACGCCCAGCTCGAGCGGCCGGGCTCGCCGATGATCTTCGGCAGCTTCCTGGCCTCGGTGTCGATGAAGTCCGGCGCACCCATGGCCGGCACCTCCGAGCTCGGCCTGATGAACCTGATGATCGGCCAGCTCGCCCGGAAGTACCGCCTGCCCTGGCGCAGCTCCGGCATGCTCACCGGCTCCAAGGTCACGGACGCGCAAGCCGCCTACGAGTCGGCCTTCAACATGTTCCCGATCCTCCTGGCCGGTGCCGACATCGTCATGCACTGCGCCGGTTGGACCGAGGCCGGGCTCACCGCGAGCTACGCCAAGTTCATGCTCGATGCCGAGCAGATGGAGATGCTCTACCGGTTCCTGGCGGGACCCCGCTTCGAGGATTTCGACGAGGCCCTGGCGACGGTGCGGGACGTGGGCCCCGGCGGCCACTTCCTCGGCACCGCCCACACCCAGGCCCATTTCCAGGACGCCTTCTTCATGGCGGACCTCTTCGACAACAACAGCTTCGAGCAGTGGCTGGCGGACGGGGCCAAGGACGCGGCCGCGCGTGGCACCGAGGCGGCCCGGCGGGCCCTTGCGTCCTACGTGGCCCCGCCCCTCGACCCTGCCGTCGACGAGGCTCTCCTCGACTTCATCGCCCGGCGCGAGGCCGAGCTCCCGGATGGCGTCGAGTGAGCCGTCTGGACGATCCATCGCGAGCCCGGCTATGTTGCAATGCAGCATGAGAGGACGGACGACATGGACGACACGCGCGCGGTGGCCACGCTGCCCAACCTCGAGATCGAAATCCGCCATCGGAAGGACCCGGAGGAGCGGGCGGAGTATCTCTCGGTGACCCTGAAGGCGACGCCCGACCTCGATGCCGTGGCCATGTGGCTCGATCCCGCGCGGATGATGCGGGCCTGGCTGGCGTTCAACCCGTGGCTGGCCGCATGGCCGATGCCCCTGCCCTGGCGCCTGGCACCGCCGCGCCGGGAGAATGGCTGAGGCTCAGAGATCCACCCCGCGCCGCTTCACCGCTTCCGGCCACTTGCCAGCCGGGTCGGCGGCGAAGACGAGCGCCGGGTCGGCCGGGATCGTGAACCAGGAGCCGGCCACGATCTCGCTCTCGAGCTGACCGGGCCCCCAGCCGGCATAGCCCAGGATCGCGATCGCCCGCTCCGGCCCATGCCCGGTGCCGATCGCGCGCAGGATCTCCGGGCTGCTGGTGACCGACAGCTCGGTCGTCACCCGGCGCGTGTCGGGCAGCGCATAGTCGGCGCTGTGCACCACCATCCCGACCTCGGGCTGGACCGGCCCGCCATAGCAGAGCTCGATATCGCCATGCGCCGCAGCGTCGGGCACGCCCAGTCGCTTCAGAAGCTCGCCAGCCGGCGCCTTGCCGTAGGGCCGGTTCAGCACGAGCCCGAGGGCCCCCTGCCCGTCGTGCTGGACCATGAGCACGACCGTATGGCTGAAGTTCGGATCGCCCAGGCCGGGCTCGGCCACCAGGAGCTGCCCGGCCAGGCTCCTCGTCTCCTCCGGAACATCGTCGGATCGGGCGGCTTCGAGCTGGCGCGGCAGAAGCACGGCCAGCAGGAGCAGGGCAACGGCCCGTCGCATGGTGCATCCTCCCCTGGCAATGAAGGAGAGGTTAGCGCACGAAGCGGCGACCTCAACGCCCTTGGTCGTCAGAGCCGCCGCAGGCCGCCGCAGTCGATCTCGACATAGAGGCCGCGCGCATCGACCACCCGGCAGCGGCTGCCTTCCTGGCGCATGAGCAGCACGCGCGTGCCTGTGGGCAAGGTGCCGTCGGCTCCCGACGGAGCAGGAGATGAGTAGAAGTAGGGCTGGTCGCGGGTCAGCTCATGCGTGAACTGATCGGGTGGCGGCGAGATCAGGTTCGGCGCGGGGATCAGGGCCCGATCCGGCAGAATCTCGGCTTTCGGCCGAAGGAACTCGCCCATGTCCGTGCCACGCTCCTGCGCCGGCGAGCCGGTCGCGATGCCGATGGTGACCAGCCCGACCAGTGCCCGAAGGGCGTGCCGGAAATCAGGCTCCGGCACGCTTCCAACCGCATGCCTCACCGGGTGACCAGGCTTTCCGGCGGCAGCTCGACAGGCTCGGTGGAGAGGATGACGCCGTCGGCCTCGTGCAGCTCGCGCACGCCTGCCGCACCACGCGTCGCCATCACGGCCGGCGGCGGCAGGCTGTACGGCTCGGCCGCACCGAGGTCGACGGTGTAGCCCAGGTCCTGGAGGCTCGCGACCGTCATCCGGCTCAGCGGGTTCCCGGCCCGCTCGACGAACCCGGTCATCAGCTCGTTGCCGAACAGGCTGTCCTGCCAGTGCGAGTCCCGGGTGCCGGGCCCGCCGCGGTTCTCGACCGGGACGGGTTCGGGCCTGCCCGTGCCGCGCAGCGTGGCGAACTCGCGCATGGCCTGCGGGCCGGTAAAAGTCGGCGTTGCGGAGCCGGCACCCCGCAGAAGGCCCTTGTCGTCCCAGATCGTGCCGATGCCGATCACGTGGCCCATCTCGTGCGCGATCACGTCATTGAGCGAGCCGTTCGCCTCCATGTTGGCGAGATCGGCGGTGTCGAACTCCATCATCCCCATGGCGGGCAGGAAGGCGAAGGCACCGGCACTCCTCGGGCGCAGCTGCGTCGGCCCCGCCCGGCCAAGCGTGCCAAGAATACCGTCGATGGCGGCGCCGCGGGCGCTGATCAGGAGGTCGTCGATCACCTCGCCACCGATGCTCACGGCCGGCAGATCGCCCACGATCACCCGGCTCCAGCGGTCGGCAGCGGCCTTGAAGGCGTTCTTCTGGGTCTCGGTGAGGCCGCCCTCGAAGCGGACCACGATGGAATAGGCACTCGGTGCGGCGGCACCCCGGGTCGCGGCGAGGGCGGCCCGTCCACCCCGTGCCACGTAGATTTCGGTCTCAGGCATCGCAGGTCCCCCGATCGCGGCCGCACGCACCGACAGCTGCTGAGTGCCGCGATCCAAAGCCGATCATCTGCCTGCCGCGCCGGCGCGACTGTGCGATTTCTCACCTGCGGCAAGCGAGGCCACTTGTGGCGAGCCCGGCCGACTTCCGACAAAGCGAGGCCCGCCCTAGATTGCCGTTCAGCAGGCACGAGAACGGATCGAGGAGGCGAGCCATGCACAGCTACCAGATCATCGATTGGGGAAAGCCCCTCCAGCCGCGTGACTATCCCGACCCGAAGCCGCAGGGCGCAGAGGCGGTGGTGCGGGTCGAGGCCTGCGGGGTCTGTCATAGCGACCTGCATATCTGGCAGGGTTATTTTGACCTCGGCGAAGGCGAACGGATCCGGATAGCCGACCGCGGCATGCAGTTGCCCTTCACGCTGGGCCACGAGGTGGCCGGCACGGTGGAGGCGCTGGGCCCGGAAGCGGCGGGCCACGGTGTCGCCGTCGGCGACCGGGTCGTGGTCTATCCCTGGATCGGCTGCGGCGAGTGCGCCGTGTGCCGCCGCGGCGAGGAGCTGCTCTGCCTCAAGCCGCGCATCGTCGGCACGTGGAAGGACGGCGGCTACAGCGACCGCGTGCTGGTCCCGCATGCCCGCTATCTGGTGCCGTTCGGCGACCTGCCGATCGAGGTTGCCTGCACCTATGCCTGCTCCGGCGTGACGGCCCTCTCGGCCTTGAAGAAGACGGATGCCACCCTGGCCGACGACACCGTGCTGCTGATCGGCGCCGGCGGGGTCGGGCTGAACGCGATCCATCTGGCACCCAGCGTGCTGCCCGGCGGCATCATCGTGGCCGACACCTCGGCCGAGAAGCGGGCGGCAGCCGAGGCGGCAGGAGCCGGGGTCACGGTCGACAACAGTGCGCCGGACGCGGTGACTCGGGTGCGCGAGCTGAGCAAGGGCGGGGTGGCGGCCGCGATCGACTTTGTCGGCCGGCCCGAGACCTCCCGCTTCGGTCTCGATACCTTGCGCAAGGGCGGCACGCTGGTCGTGGTCGGCCTCTATGGCGACCGGCTGGGCCTGCCGATGCCCTGGCTCCCCTTGCGCATGCTGACGCTGAAAGGCTCCTATGTCGGCACGCTGGACGACCTCAAGACCATCATCCGCCTGGCCCAGGCCGGCAAGGTGCCGGCGCTGAAGGTCGAGTGCCGGCCGCTCGAGGCCGCCAACTCGGCGCTCACCGACCTTGCGGCCGGCCGGGTGACGGGGCGGGTCGTGCTCAGCCCCTGATCGGGCGGCCTGCCGCGTTGGGAGCGGGTTCGGCTGCTGCTATGGTCGGCCCGCCGCAACGGGGAGCCATGACCGTGAGCGCCATCCGTCTTTTCCACGCAGCAGCGTTCGCGGCGGCCGTGGCATGAGCGTGGAGGTCGCGCGCGAGCTGGCCGACCTGCGCGCCCGTGTGGCCGGATGGCGCCGGGCCGGGCTCACGGTCGGCGTGGTGCCGACCATGGGTGCCCTGCATCCGGGGCACATTACCCTGATCCGCGGCGCCCTCGAGCGCGCCGACCGTGCGGTGGTGACGATCTTCGTCAACCCCACCCAGTTCGCGCCGACCGAGGATCTCGACCGCTACCCGCGCGACGAGGCCGGCGACCTCGCCATGCTGGGCGAGGCTGGTGCCCATCTCGCCTGGATGCCCGGCGATGGCGACCATGTACCCGCCGGGCGGGCAGACCTGGGTCACCGTCGAGGGCCTGAGCAGCGGCCTCGAATCCACCACCCGCCCGCACTTCTTCCGTGGCGTCGCCACGGTGGTTAGCAAGCTCCTCAACCAGGTCCAGGCCGACATCGCCATGTTCGGCGAGAAGGACTACCAGCAGCTCCTGGTCGTCCGCCGCCTGGTCCGCGATCTCGCCATCCCGACCGAGATCGTGGGCCTGCCGACCATCCGCGAGGCCGACGGGCTCGCCATGTCATCGCGCAACCGGTACCTGAGCGAGGCGGACCGGCGCGTGGCACCGCTGCTGCATGCGGTCATGGCGGAGGCGGCGGAAGAGCTGGCGGGCGGCCGGGAGGCGGCTCCGCTGCTGAGCGCCGGCAAGGAACGCCTTCTCGCCGGTGGCTTCGCCGCAGTCGACTATCTCGAGCTGCGCGATGCCGAGACGTTAGCACCGCTGGAAAGGGTCGGTCAGCGACCGGGCCGTCTGCTGGCGGCGGCTCGCCTGGGCTCTACCCGCCTGATCGACAATATCGCGGTGCCGGTGCTGGCATGATCCGCCTTCCGGCGGGTGCCCGCCCCGGCTAACCCCAGAGTGCCGCTTCCGGCGGGTGCAGCAGCGAGCCCTCGTAGCGCAGACCCGGCTCACGATCCTTGGCCAGCAGCAGCGGGCCATCCAGGTCGGCGTAGCGGGCAAGCTGGGCCAGGAGGGCGGCCGGGGCCATGGCGAGGCTGGTGGCGACCATGCAGCCGACCATGAGGCCGAAGCCCAGCTCCTGGGCCTTGGCGGCGGCACGGCGGGCCTCGGTGAGGCCGCCGGTCTTGTCGAGCTTGAGGTTGACGTAGTCGTACCGGCCGACCAGGGCGTCGAGGCTGGCGCTGTCGTGGCAGCTCTCGTCGGCGCAGATCGGGACCGGCCGGGCAATGCCGGCCAGCGCTGCGTCCTGGCCAGCCGGGAGAGGCTGCTCGATCAGCTCGACGCCCAGGGCCGCGAGCTCGGGCAGCCAGCGGCGGAGCTGGTCGGGGGTCCAGGCCTCGTTGGCATCCGCGATCAGGGCGGCGTCGGGAGCGGCGGCGCGGACGGCCGCGACCCGGTCCAGATCACCCTCGCCGCCGAGCTTCAGCTTCAGGAGCGGACGTCCGGCAGCCGCCCTTGCCGCCTCGGCCATGCGCTCGGGCGTGTCCAGGCTCAGCGTGTAGGCGGTCAGGACCGGCCGCGGCTCGGGCAGGCCGGCGAGGCGCCAGACGGGCTCGCGGCGGCGCTTTGCCTCCAGGTCCCACAAGGCACAGTCCAGGGCGTTGCGGGCGGCACCGGCCGGCAATGCCGCTGCCAGCTCGCGACGGTCGGCTCCGCCCTCCACCACCGGGCGGACGCTCTCGATGGCGGCGATGGCGCTGTCCGCACTCTCCCCATAGCGGGGGTAGGGGCGGCACTCACCGCGACCGACGGCTCGCCCTCTGCAAGGCTGACAGTCACGACCTCGACGATGTCGACCGAGCCGCGGCTGATGGTGAACGAGCCGCGCACGGGCCAGCGCTCGGCCTGGACCATGAGCCGGCGCATCAGGCAAGGCCGTCCACGATCCGGGCGGTGCCGGTGGCGACGGCGTCGACCGTGGGCAGGCCGAGCTCGGCCTCGATTGCGGCAAGGCAGCGTGCGCGCTCGTCGGCATCGAGCTTCGCGGTGTTGACGCTCACGCCGACCGCGCGCACGGCAGGGTTGGTGAGCCTGGCGCAGCGGAGGTTGAGCTCCAGGCATTCGGCCAGGCCCGGAAGCGGCTGGTGGGTGAGGCCGCGCATGTGGCGGCGGGTGGGCTCGTGGCAGAGGACCAGCGCATCGGGCTGGGCGCCGTGCAGGAGGCCCATGCTCACCCCGGCGAAGGCAGGGTGGAAGAGCGAGCCCTGGCCCTCGATCACGTCCCAGTGGCCGGGCTCGTTGTCGGGAGCCAGCCACTCGACCGCACCGGCGATGAAGTCGGCGACCACGGCGTCGATGGCCACCCCCTCGCCCGCGATCATGATCCCGGTCTGGCCGGTGGCGCGGAAATCGACGTTCCAGCCGCGGGCGCGCATCTCGCGCTCGATCGCCAGGGCCGTGTACTTCTTGCCGCAGGAGCAGTCCGTGCCGACGGTGAGGAGCCGCTTGCCCGAGCGCTTGAGGCCTTTGCCGGTGTGGAAGCGTCGGGTCGGGTGGCGGATGTCGAAGAGCTGGCGGCCGTGTCGGCGGGCAGCCTCGGCAATGGCTGGGAAGTCGGAGAGGCGCTGATGCAGGCCGCTCGCCACGTCGAGACCGGCCTCCAGTGCCTCGACCACGCTCGGCACCCAGGCCTCGGCCAGGACGCCGCCCGAGTTCGCGACCGCCACCACCATCGTCCGGGCACCACGGGCGGCCGCCTCGGCGATGCCCATCTCCTCGATGCCGAGATCGGGCTTGCAGCCAGGCAGCCGCAGCTGGCCCAGGCACCAGTCGGGGCGCCAGTGCACGATGCCGAACGCGGTCTTGGCGGCGAGATCGTCGCCGACGTCACCGAGGAAAAGCAGATACGGCCGCTGCATGCGGCGGCTCCATCCAGTGCCTGAGGAGGGCGAGTGTGGCCCCTGCGGAGGCGGGCCGCAATGCGCCGCGGCCGCTGCTCTCGATGGTCTGGGTAGCATAGGCCCGGTACCAGCGGGCCTAGGCTCGGCCCATATCCTCCAGGCAACAAAGGAGAGCAGCATGCTCCGCGCCATCCTTGCGGCCCTCATGCTCCTGGCGGGCAGCCTGGCGCCGGCCGTGGCCGGCACCGTCAACGAGGTGAACGGCATCGCGATCAAGGGCTACGACCCGGTGGCCTACTTCAAGGAAGGCAGGCCCGTCCCCGGCATGCGCGACTACGCCGCCACCGTCGAGGGTGCCACCTTCCTCTTCGCCTCGGCCGCCAACCGCGACCTGTTCCTGGGCGACCCCGCGCACTTCGCACCCCAATATGGCGGGTTCTGCGCCTTCGGCCTCTCCAGGGGCTACAAGGCCGACACCCAGCCGGAGGCCTTCACCATCGTCGGCGACCGGCTCTACCTGAACTACAACCTGGAGATCCGCGACGAGTGGTCGAAGGACATCCCGGGCCACGTCGCCAAGGCTGACGGGAACTGGCCCGAGGTGAAGCTGCAGACCGACGTGGTGCGCTGAGGACGATGGCGGCACGGGCGCCTTGCTGACCGCGTCCCGCGCTACAGGTCTCTTCCGTCTGCCGGCCCGACGGAGTGCTGGCCGATGAAGGGAGACGACGCATGCAGCTGACCTGGCTCGGTCACTCGGCCTTTCACCTGGAGACGGGCGAGAGGAGCATCCTGATCGACCCGTTCTGGACCGGGCAACCCGACCTTCCCGCAAGGCTACGAGGACCGGGTGCGGAAGGTCGACGCGATCGTGCTCACGCACGGACACGACGACCATGTCGGCGACACGGCCCGGCTGGCGAAGAAGTACGGTGCCACGGTGGTGGCCCAGTACGAGCTCTGCATGTGGGTCAATGGCCAGGGTGCGGAGAAGCTGCAGCCCATGAACACCGGCGGCTGCGTCGAGGACGGCGGCGTGCGCTATTGCATGGTCCCGGCCTTCCACAGCTCGGCCACGATCAAGGACGGCACGCCGATCACGCTGGGCGACCCGGCAGGGTTCGTGATCCAGGCCGGCGGCAAGTCGATCTACCACACCGGCGACACCGCCCTCTTCTCCGACATGGCGCTGATCCAGCGGATCTATAAGCCGACGGTCGGGCTCATCTGCATGGGCGACCGGTTCACCATGGGGCCGGAGACCGCCGCCATCGCCTGCAACGAGTTCCTGGACCTCGAGACCATCGTGCCGATCCATTGGGGCACCTTCCCCCTGCTGACCGGCGAGCCCGAGGACTTCAAGCGCCGGGTCACCCGCGGCCGAGTGCAGATCGCGACCCCTGGGGAGCCGTTCGAGGTCTGAGCCATCACGGGCGGGTGTAGGCTGGAACAGTCGCAGCCCAGGTCGCGTTAGGCCCGCAACGGGTTCCGTCGAGGGCAGGACTGCGATGACACGCTACACGAACGCCTTGCTGCTGCCTCTCGTGGCCGTCGGTCTTGCCGGCTGCCTCGAGGAGGCAAAGCTCCAGGTGGCGGACGGCACCGGGCCCGACCCGAAGCTGCCGCCGCCGAACAAGACGCTGCTTCCCACGGTCAACATCGCCGAGATCAAGGGCTGGGCGGACGGGGCCAAGCCGACGCCGGCCCAAGGGCTCGAGGTGGTCTCGTTCGCGAGCGGGCTCGACCATCCGCGCTGGGTCTACGTGCTGCCCAATGGCGACGTGCTCGTCGCCGAGAGCGATGCGCCGCCGCAGCCCGAGGACAAGCAGGGCATCAAGGGCTGGATCATGGGCCTCCTGATGAAGCAGGCAGGTTCCAACCACCCAAGCGCCAACCGGATCACGCTGCTGCGCGACGGGGATGGCGACGGCACGGCCGAAACCAAGACCGTGTTCCTCAAGGACCTGAACTCGCCCTTCGGCATGACCCTGGTCGGCGGCGACCTCTATGTCGCCAACACCGACGCGCTGGTCCGCTTCCCCTACCAGGAAGGGCAGACGGAGATCACGGCACCTGCCACCAAGGTCGTGGACCTGCCGGGCGGGCCGCTGAACCATCACTGGACCAAGAACGTCATCGCCAGCCCGGACGGGGCCAAGCTCTACGTCACCGCGGGCTCGAACAGCAACGTGGGCGAGAACGGCATGCCGGCCGAGGAAGGCCGGGCTGCGATCTGGGAGGTGGACCGCGCCAGTGGCCAGCACCGGATCTTCGCCTCGGGCCTGCGCAACCCGAACGGGCTCGGCTGGGAGCCGACCACGAAGGTGCTGTGGACGGCGGTCAACGAGCGCGACGAGATCGGCAGCGACCTCGTGCCCGACTACATGACCTCGGTCCAGGACGGCGGGTTCTACGGCTGGCCCTACAGCTATTACGGCCAGCATGTCGACGCGCGGGTGGAGCCGCCGCGGCCGGATCTCGTGGCAAAGGCGATCAAGCCCGACTATGCGCTGGGGCCGCACACGGCTTCGCTGGGCTTGGCATTCGCGGACGGCAAGTGGCCCGCACCCTATGGCGAGGGCGTGTTCATCGGCCAGCACGGCTCCTGGAACCGCGAGCCCGCCAGCGGCTACAAGGTGATCTTCGTGCCGTTCGCGCAAGGCAAGCCCAGCGGCCCGCCGGCCGACGTGCTGACCGGCTTCCTCAGCCCCGAGGGCGACGCCTACGGGCGCCCGGTCGGGGTAGCGGTGGACGGCAAGGGCGGGCTGCTCGTGGCCGACGATGCCGGCAATCAGATCTGGCGGGTGACGGCAGCCAGCCCCGGAAGCTAGCTCAGGCGGCAGCGGGCTCGGCGGCGAAGCGGTAGCCGCTGCCGGCCCGCTTGGCGGCATAGAGGGCGGCGTCGGCCTGGGCCAGGAGGGTCAGGGGCTCGAGGCCGTCCTCCGGGAAGACGGCGATCCCGATGCTGAGCCGGATGCGGGCCGGGCCGGCGGCCAGGGTCACGGACGCTGCGGTGACGGCGATCAGGCGGCGGGCCAGCTGCTCCAGCTGGCGCCGGGTGCGGATGCCCTGGGCCACGACGGCGAACTCGTCGCCGCCGAACCGGGCGACCCCATCGCTGCGGCGAACCCCCTTGCGCAGCCGGCGTGCCGCCTCGACCAACAGCTCGTCCCTGGCCAGATGGCCCAGCCGGTCCCTCCAAGGTGCGTCCAAGGCACGGCGGTTGGGCAGGCGGGTGAGGTGATCCTCGAGCGCCAGGCTCTCGAGATGGAGCTCGGTCAGCTTGCGGGCGGTGATCTCGGCGGCGACTCCAATCATGCGCCGCGCCCGGCCGGCAGCACTGCGGGCGGTCACCAGCCCGTGCAGCTCGATCCAGCGCTCGGGTCCGTCGGGCTCGCGCAGGCGCTGCTCGGTGCGCAGGTGATCCGCCCGCCACCGGGAAGATGCGGGCCTTGCCGGTGCGGAGGTCCAGCTCCCGGATCCGCTGGCGGGCGGCACTCAGCGCCAGCCGCAGGCGCTGCTCGTTGCGGCGGAGACGGGCCTCGGCCCGCTTGCGGCGGGTGATGTCGCGGCCGGTGGACTGATAGCCGACGATCCGGCCCTGGCCGTCGAGGAGGGCGAGGTCGATCCACTCCTGCCAGCACCCTTCGCCGTTCGGCTCCGGGATATGGTGGTCGTAGGTCGAGACCGGGTGCTCGGGGCTCAGCCGGCGGACGTTGGAGAGGATCTGCAGCAGTTCGATGCCGGGTGTCAGGTCATGCGGGCTGGCCCCGATCACCTGCTCCCTGGGCAGGCCGCACTGCAGGGCATAGACCGCGTTGCAGTAGTAGATCGTCCCGTCCGGGCGCCAGCGGCAGACCATCTCGCTGAGCTCGTCCAGGATCGCCGAGGCTTCGGCAGCGCTCGAGGCCGTCGGATGGTGGCGACCACGCGTGTGGCGTCCAGGGACCTGGCCGTACCCCCGAGGCAGCAGTCGGGCCCGGCCCGGAACAGAGGCAGGGCTGCCGAGCCCTGGCCTGCCGCCTGGGCGAGCGCCTTGCCCCAGAGCTCCTGCAGGGCCGACGGGAGCGGGTCAGGAGGTGCAACAGCAAGCCCGCCCAGGAGCTGCCTTGCCGCGGGGTTGACCTGCTCGACCAGGAACCTGCCGCCGGTCTGCCACTCAAGCACCAGCACGGCCGCGTCGACCGCGGCGAGGAGCCCTGGATCGATCTCAGGCCACTCGTGCGTGACCGCGTCCGCGGCGATCTATCCGACGGCGACGTTCCGGCAAGCCTGCCCCGGAGGGCTCCGTCAGGTCGGGGCTCCCAGGCTCGTGTGCAGGTGCTGGACCGTGCCGGCATCGAGCTTCAGGGTCTGGGCGAGGCGGCGCAGATAGTCCCGTTCGGCTTCGGTATCGACCTCGATCGCCAGCAGCGAGGCACCGTAGACCTGGGCCGCGAGCTCGGGCGTGCGGGCTTCCTGGGCCAGCGCGTTCACGTCGGGCGGCCGGCGCATCTCGTCGATCATGAAGCCCTTGCTCTCGGCATCCGCCCCGGCCTCGTCGAGCTTCTCCATGATGCGCTGCATCTCGTTGCCGTCGATCTGCCCGTCGGCCTTGGCGGCCGAGAGCATGGCACGGAGCAGGAGCTGCGCGCTCGCCTGCTCCTGGGCCGGCGACGGCTCGGGCAAGGGTGGAGGCGTGCCCCAGCCGGTGGACGCCGGTGGCGACGGGCGGGCTCTGGGCAGTGGTGGCGGGCGGCGTCGAGCCGCCGGCCTGATGCTGCCGGAGCGCGTCGAAGGCGAGCTTGCCGAGCAGTGCCAGCGCCCCGCCGCCGACGGCACCGCGGACGAGATCGCCCCTGCCCCCGCCCAGCACGGCGCCGGCTAGGGCGCCGATGCCGCCCACGGCAAGCGGGCTGCCCGAGCGGGCCTCGCCCAGCACGCGGTCGACCGTCCCGCCCAGACCGCCGCCGCCGAGCGCGTGCCCGACCCGCTTCTGCGCGACACTGCCGACGCCTGACTGGAGCAGCGTGCCGAGCAGGCTCTTGGCGTCGATCATGGCTCCGTCCCCGTCTGTTGGCCCCTGACCTGGATGTACGGTGCCGCGGGGGACAGGCAAGCACTGGTGTGCCATCGTCTCCTATGTTAGGTTTCCGACGGAGTTCTCGGCCCTCGACATCGTTGAAACAGCCGCGGAGCAGTGCCGAAACAAAACTCCGGCACTCTCCGCGGCGACGCTGATGGAGGGTGGGAAAATGGCTGCCGCGACCGTTCGGCTCACGTTCGGCCTGTTCCTGACGACGGCGCTGGCTGGCTCGGCCATGGCGCCGGCCGGCGGTGCCGATGCCGGCACACCGCCCGGGATCGCCGAGCTGCTCGATCCGGCGGCGATCGCCCGCCATCTCTGCGGCTCCATGGCCAAGCGGCGCACCGAGGGCTTCAAGCCGGGCGTCCAGCTCGCCACGGCGCAGGATGCGGCCCTGGCCGCCGCCAAGGCGTCCGATGCCGCCCCGCCGCTGTTCGACAATCTGGGCACCTTGAGCCTGCCGGTGACGACGCGCAGCGAGACCGCCCAGCGCTATGTCGACCAGGGCCTGCGGCTCGCCTACGGCTTCAACCACCCCGAGGCGGCCCGCGCCTTCCGGGCCGCCCAGGCGGCCGATCCGTCCTGTGCCATGTGCTACTGGGGCGAGGCCTATGTGCTGGGCCCCAACATCAACTACCCGATGGTGCCGGACGCGGTGGAGCCGGCGTTTGCCGCCATCGCCAAGGCGCAGGCCCTGGCCGCCTCGGCCAGCCCCAAGGAGCAGGCGCTGATCCGGGCCTTGGCGAAACGCTATGCGCCGGACCCGGCTGCCGACCGCAAGGCGCTGGACGTGGCCTATGCCGACGCGATGACGGAGGTGGCAGGCGAGTTCGGCGACGACGACAATGTCCAGGTCCTGCTCGCGGACGCGCTGATGAACCTCTCGCCCTGGGACTACTGGGCGCCGGACGGAGTGGCACCCAAGGGGCGCACGGCCGAGCTCGTCACCGCGCTGGAGACGGTGCTGGAGCGCAGCCCGGACCATGCCGGGGCGATCCATCTCTACATCCACACGGTCGAGGCCTCGACCACGCCGCAGCGGGCGGAGCCCTATGCCGACCGGCTGGGTGCGCTTCTCCCCGGTGCCGGCCACCTCGTCCACATGCCGGCGCACATCTACTACCGGGTTGGCCGCTACAAGGACTCGCTGGCTGCCAACATCGAGGCGGTCAAGGTCGACGAGGACTACCTCGCCTACGCGAAGCCGGGGGACGTCTACCCGCAGATCTACTACCCGCATAACGTCCACTTCGTGCTGGTCTCGGCTCAGATGGGCGGCGACGGCCGGACGGCGGTCGAGGCCGCGGGCAAGCTCGACGGGCTGATCGGCGAGGCGGTGGCGCGCGAGATCGGTGCGGTGCAGCCGATCAAGCAGGCCCCCTACTTCGCGCACGCGCAGTTCAGCGACCCGGCGACGGTCCTGGCCCTGCCGCAGCCGTCGGACGAGCTGCCCTTCCTCAAGGCGAGCTGGCACTACGCCCGGGCCCTGGCGCAGATCACGCGCGGCGATCTCGCAGCGGCGAAAGCCGAGGCCAAGGCACTGGCCGACCTCTCGGCAAGCGACTTCTCGAAGCTCACCGCCTGGGCGGTGCCGGCCACGGAGGTGGTCACCATCGCCCGCGAGGTGGCGGACGGCCGCATCGCCCAGGCCGAGGGCCGGCCGGCCCTGGCCATCGAGGCCTTCCGCCGTGCGGTCGAGATCCAGGACCGGCTGCCCTACATGGAGCCGCCCTACTGGTACTACCCGGTCCGCCAGTCCCTGGCCGCAGCCCAGCTCGCGGCCGGCCGGACCGACGACGCGATCCAGACCTTCCGCGACAGCCTCGTCCGCACGCCCAACAACGCCTATGCGCTCTACGGGCTGGCGGAGGCGCTGAAGATGGCGGGCATGAAGGACGCGGCGGACCAGGCCGACGCGAAGTTCAAGGCCGCGTGGGCGGGGCCGGGCACGCCGGATTTGAAGACGCTGTAGGAGCGGCTGCAGCGCGCCGGCTAGGGCGCTCCGGCCCGAGGGGTGGGCGGCTCGTCGGGGGCGGCGTTCTTCAGCAGGAGCAGGGCCGCGATGGCGCGGGCCTGCTCGTAGCTCGGCAAGGTGCTGGGGCATGGCCGGGGCACGCGGCGGGTTCGGTGCCCTGCCTTGTCCTGCAACGGCTCGACCGGGGCATCCTCCGGGTCGGGGTCGTCGGCACCGCACTCCGCAACCGCTTGGGGTGAAACAGCAGGCTCGTCCGCGGCCACGGCCGCATGCACCACCGCATGCTCATGCGCCAGCTCACCGCAGAGCCGGTCCTCCACACGCTGCATGGCGCGGAGGTCGGGATCGTCGGACGGGCAGGCAGGACGCGGCGAGGCGCTTTCGGTGCGGAGGGCAGGCAGCGGGGCGGGTCGGGGCTCGCGCTTGGCCGCGGCGATCACGCCATCGGCAAGCGTGCGGGCCGGGTCCTTGCCCATGCGCTCCTGGAGGAGGATGTAGGTGGCGACCCGTACGTCACCCAGCGCCGTGGCCTCCATCAGGAGGTGGCGGGCAAGCTGGGTCAGGATGCGGCGCTGCTCCTCCTCGGACATGGCGTGGAGGGCTCGGTAGCCCTCGGCCAGCGAGGCGAAGTCGGGGTCGGCGAGAAGGCTCTCGACCTCGGCCGCGGGCAAGCCTTCGAGACGGGCTACCTGGGCGGGGGTGAGGCCCATGGAGAGCTTGTGGCCCATGCGCCTGGACTGGGCCGTGGGTCGGGCGAAGGGGCGGTTCAGGCCCTTGCGGGTGGCGTAGGAGGCGGAGGCGAGCATAGCCGTGCTTTAGCGCAAGCGCGGCCATGTTGCAAGGATTTTTGTCCTATATCCTGTGGTTCATCCGGCAAGTGAGGCAGCTTTGGGACGAGGGCGATGCAGGTTGGCGGCGTGCTTGTGGCGACGCCGGCGACCCAGACGAAGGGGTGCCGGTGGGCGTTCCAGTAGGTTGTCGCGCGCGCCACGGCCTGAACGATCTCCTCCCAGGTCTCGAAGCGCCGGCCCTTCAGGGCCAGCGAGCGCAACACCTTCCACCACGGCTCGATCAGGTTGAGATAGGCGGCGTACTTAGGCTGGAAGACGATCTCCCAGCGCGGGTGCGCCAGCATGAACAGCAGCACGTCGGTGGCCCGGTGCGCGCTCAGGTTGTCGAGGATGGCGTAGACCGGCTCGCTCTCGGCCGGCAGCCAAAACTCGACTTGCTCCAGGAAGGCGACCCAACAGGCGGTGCTGCGGCTGAGGTAAGGTCGGGTAAAAGCCTCGCCGGTGGCGGGGCGGAACGCACCGAAGATGTAGCCCTTGCCGCGCCGGCCATAATCAATCTCCTGCTTGGCTCGTCCGGCGGTCAGCCCGCTGGTCTCCACCAGGGTTTGGCCGGGGAAGGTCTTGGCGCTCTTCGGCCCCATCTCATCGAGGCAGAGGACTACGCTGCCTGGAGGCGGGGCAGTGTAGAGGCTCTCGATCCGCCCCTTTTTTCCGCGAACGCAGGATCGACCCGCTCGCCGAACCACGTCTCGTGCGCCGCCAGCGCAAGCCTTCGTTGAGCAGGATCTCGTCGATGCGGCTGCGCTTGATCGCGATCGCTTTGTGCTCGCTCAGGTAGGCCGCGAGCCGGTCCAGCGTCCATGACCCGAACGGCAGGTCCAAGCGCTTGGGATCGGTCAGCGCGGTGGCGATCACCGTCGCGACCTGCTCGGGCGTATAGGTCGGCGGACGACCGGCGCGGGGCTGGTCCTCCAGCCCGGCTAAGCCTTGAGCGTTGAAGCGCTTGACCCAGGCGCGCACCGTGTAGGCGGTCAGGTGCAGCGCCGCCGCGATCGCCGGCGCTATCTGATCCTGGCTCGCCTGGCAGACGATGCGCGCCCGCTCGACCTGCCGCGCCGGGGCAGTGCGCGAATGGGCCAGCTTCTCAACCGCCGTCCGCTCCGCCTCGCTCAGCGCGCGCAGTGGTAGCCGTCGCATCAGGGCTCCTCCAGCTTGGGACAGCTCTGAAATGGAGCAACTTGCCGGATGAACCACTGGCGTCTCATACCTGACTTATCTCAGGAGCTGGAGCAGGTACTCGGTCAAGGAGTTGACCGATGTCCGCGCTGTCCGAGGCCGCTTCCACGATCCGGAGGAGGCGCTGAGGAAGATCGGGAAGGCGCGACAGCGCCCCTGAGAACCTGAGCGCCCAGCCGCACGGTCTCAGTGCGGCGATACAAGCTTGAGCCCGACGAGGCCTGCTACGATCAGGCCGATGCAGGCAAGTCGCGCCATGCTGATTTCCTCGCCGAACAGTGCGATCCCAAGGACAGCAGTGCCGAGCGTCCCGACGCCGGTCCAGATCGCGTAGGCGGTGCCCAGCGGCAGCGTCTTGAGAGAAAGCCCGAGCAGGCCCAGGCTTGCGGCCATGCTGGCCACCGTGAGCACGGTCGGGAGCGGCCGCGTGAAGCCCGCCGTGTACTTCAGGCCCACAGCCCAACCGATTTCGAGCAGGCCGGCGGAAAACAGGACGATCCAAGCCACCATAGACCTCCAGGGTCTATGGCAGGGTCGTCCCTGCCGATGTCGGAGTGCGGGAAAGGTCGTCCTTACCGCACCAAGCATATTGGTCCGGCCGGCACCGGCTCAAGGTCAAACGGTTACCTGAGTAGCCTGCATCGTCAGCTGGTGACGAGCTGGTGGTAAGGCAGCGGGGCGGTCCTGACGGCGCTGTGGACGAGGCGCGGGATCAGGCTGGTGAGCTGGAAGCGGCGGTTGAAGCGCCAGGCGAAGCTGGCGAGATAACGGCCGGCATGCTCGGGGCTGACGTGACGGTACGTGCCGGTGATCGCGGCCTTGACGTTGCCCAGGGTGGTGTTGACCCACTTGAACGGTGACCATTGGGCGGCCCGTTTGCCGCTGCCGGTGACGATCACGGTGTGCTCCAGCCCGGCCTCGGCCGCGGCGGTCGAGCAGCGCAGCCCATCGGTCACGAGCCGGCTGGTCGAAGCCAGGTGCTTGGCCACAAGCTTCTTGACCTCCTTCTTGCGGAAGCCCTTGACCGGCAGGAGCTTGATCTTGCGTGGGCGGCGGTCATCACTGGTCGATACGGCGGCCACGAAGGGCTGCTTGCCGGCGGCGCCACGGCCCCGCTTCCCCGGCCGATGCCCGCCCAGATAGACGTCATCCATCTCGACCCGGCCATCCAGCCGCCTCTTGTCCTCGCGCCCGGCCATCACCGCCATGATCTTCTGCTTCATGGCCCAGGCGTTGGTCTGCTTGATCCCGAGCCGGCGCCCGAGCTCGACCGAGCTGATCCCGTTCTTGGCGGTCGTGATCAGCCACATCGCCAGGAACCAGCTGGTCAGCGGCAGCTTGGTGGCGTGGAAGATGGTGCCGGCGGTGAGCGAGACTTGATGCCGGCAGGCCCGGCACTGGATCTTCGGCCGCGTGCTCAATCGCGTGCCCTCACAGCCACCGCAGACCGGGCAGACGAAGCCAGCCGGCCAGCGCAGCTTCTCCACCACCGCCCGGCACTGCTCCTCGGTCCCGTAAGCCTCGCGGAACTGCGCCTCGCTCAAGCCCCGCACCTGCGACGCCAGCTTTCCCGCCATACCCACCTCCCAGCGAAATCTAACCCGCTGAGCAGATAGAGCAAAGTTGCTGCTTCTCCAGGCTACTCAGGAACGGTAAAGATACCCAAATAGAGCTTTTGTCCTACTGATTGCCAAAGCCCATAAACGCCTACCGCCTACGACTTCGCGCCGCTACGCGCTGCGGCTCAGGCAGCCTGAGCGAGGATGAGCTCGTTGACCTCCCTGGCCTTCTCCATGTGGGTGAGGTGGCCGGCGTCGGGGAGGACAGTGACCTTGACCTTGTCGGGCAGGCCCTGGGCGTGGGAAGCGGGCACGATGCGGTCCTGGCCGCCCCAGATCACCTGGATCGGCACGCTGGCCTGGCCCAGCCGGTCCTTGAGGACCAGGGCTTGGCGGCCGTTGGCGAAGAGGCCTTCGCGGAGCTTCTTGAGGGCGGCGTCGACGCCGTCGAGGCGCTTGTACTTGAGGACGTCCTCGATCATGTCGCCGGTCACGAGCGAGGGGTCGGCCACCAGCATCTGGAGGACCGGCTCCATCTTCTTGCGGCGGTTCGCGTCGATGAAGCCGTTGATGTACTCCATCGAGATGTCGGGGCCGAGGCCGGCGGGGCAGATCAGGGTGGCCGAGGCTACCTGGCTCGGGCTTTCTAGGGCCAGGTGGAGGGCCACGGCGGCGCCCATGGAGTGGCCGACCAGGTGGGCGCGGTCGGCGCTCATGGCCTTGATGAAGTCGAGCACGGCGCGGCCGAGCTCGGGCACGGTGCCGTCGCCCACGTCCTTGCTGGAGCCGCCGTGGCCCGGCAGGTCGAGGGCGTAGGTGGTGTGCTTCTCGGCCAGGGCCGGCTGGTTGAAGAGCCAGTTGTTGAGGTCGCCGCCATAGCCGTGGAGGAAGACCACCGGCACGCCGGCGCCATCGCCCACCTTGAGGTAGCGCAGGCGGCGGCCGCCGACCTCGACCGTCTCGGGCTCGGGGCCCTTGGCGGTCGCCATGGCGGCGAGCTGCTCCTTGAACTTCTCCTGGAACTCGGCGACGAAGGCGTCGATCTCGGCGTCCTGGACGGCGTCGTCGGCGACGACCCCCAGGAGAGCGCCCACCGGCACGTTCTCGCCGGCATCGACCAGCCGCCGGCGCAGCTTGCCGGCGGCCGGGCTCTCGAAGACGTTGGCGATCTTCGAGGTCTCGATGTCCATGATCTCCTGGCCCTTGGCGAGCGTGTCGCCCATCGTTCACGTGCCAGGCGGCGACCATCCCCTCCTGCATCGCCAGGCCCCATTTGGGCATGACGATGGTCTGGATGTCGGCCATGTCAGTGCGCCTTCCCCATCACCGCACGCACCGCGGCCTCGATCTTGGCCGGGCTCGGGATGTAGAGGTCCTCGAGGGCGGCCGAGAACGGCACCGGGCAGTGCGGGGCCGTCACCATCCGCACCGGCGCCTTCAGCTTGTCGAAGGCCTCCTGGGCGATGAGAGCGGTGACGTCGGTCGCCATGCTGCAGCGGGGGTGGGCCTCGTCGACCACCACGACCCGGCCGGTCTCGGCCGCGGTCTCGAGGATGGTCTCGGTGTCGAGCGGGGAGGTGGTGCGCGGGTCGACCACCGTGCAGGTGATGCCCTCCTTCGAGAGCTTGTCGGCCACGGCGTTGGCGTAGTTCACCATCCGGCCGAAGGCGATGATGGTGACGTCCTCGCCCTCGCGGGTGACGTTGGCCTCGCCGAAGGGGATCGAGTAGGCCTCGTCGGGGACGTCGACCTCCTCGTCGTACATGGCCTTGTGCTCGAAGAAGATCACCGGGTCGTCGTCGCGGATCGACTGGATCAGCAGGCCCTTGGCCTCATAGGCGTTGGAGGGCAGCGCCACCTTCAGGCCGGGGATGTGGGTGAAGACGTTGTAGAGGCACTGGCTGTGCTGCGAGGCGGCGCGGAAGCCGGCGCCGTACATGGTGCGGACGACCATGGGCGTGATCGCCTTGCCGCCGAACATGTACTTGAACTTGGCGGCCTGGTTGAAGATCTGGTCGAAGCACACGCCGAAGAAGTCGACGAACATGAGCTCGGCCACGGGCCGCAAGCCCGCGGCGGCGGCACCGGCGGCGGCACCGATGAACGCACTCTCGGTGATCGGCGTGTCCAGGATCCGGTCGCGGCCGAACTCGGCCAGGAGGCCCTTGGTGACGCCGAGCGGGCCGCCCCAGGCGTCCTGCTCGCCGGGGGCACCGAGGCCGCCCGCGATGTCCTCGCCCAGGAGGATGACCCGCGGGTCGCGCTGCATCTCCTGCCGGAGCGCCTCGTTGATCGCCTGACGGTAGCTCTTCTTGGGCATCGTCGGTCTCTCAGTAAGGCGAGGTGTAGATATCGGTGAGGAGATCGGCCTCACCCGGCTGCGGGGCCGCCTTGGCGTTGCTGACGCAGAAGGCGATATGCTCCCGGCACTCGCGGTCGATGGCGTCGAGCTGGTCGCCCTCGAGCAGGCCCGCCTCGGTGACCCGGTTGCGGAACTGCATCAGGCAGTCGTTGGCGGCCTTGTACTTCGCGACCTCGTCCGGCGCCTTGTAGGTCGTGGCGTCGCCTTCGAAGTGGCCGTAGTAGCGCATGACGCGGACATGCAGGAGGGAGGGGCCGCCGCCGCCCCGGGCACGCTCGATCGCCTCGCGCGCCGCCTCGTAGACGGCGAAGAAGTCGCTGCCGTCGACCTCGACCGCCGGCATGCCGAAGCCCTCGCCGCGCTTGACCTGACTGCCGGCCACCGACCAGGCCGAGGCCGTGGATTCGGCGTAGCCGTTGTCCTCGACCACGAAGATGGCGGGGAGGTTGTAGACCTTGGCGAAGTTGTAGCTCTCGAAGGTGGTGCCCTGGTTCGAGGCCCCGTCGCCCATGAAGGCGATGGCCACACCGCCGGTCTTCAGCGTCTTGGCGGCGAGCGCTGCGCCGCAGATGAGGGGCGGGCCGCCGCCGACGATGCCGTTGGCCCCCATCATGCCCTTGGAGAGGTCGGCGATGTGCATCGAGCCGCCCTTGCCGCCGCACAGGCCCTCCTTCTTGCCGAAGATCTCGGCCATCATCGCCTTCTCGTCGCAGCCCTTGGCGATGCAGTGGCCGTGCCCGCGATGCGTGCTGGCGATGTAGTCGCGGTCCTCGAGGTGCATGCAGAAGCCGACGCCCGAGGCCTCCTCGCCCGCATAGAGATGGACGAAGCCCGGGATGGTGCCGGCCGAGAACTCCTCGTGCACGGCGTCCTCGAACTCGCGGATCATCCGCATCCGGCGATAGGCCTTCAGCAGGTCCTCACGACTGAGCTGCACTTGCCCCTCTCCCTCACCTGATCGCCTGCGACCGCAGCGCGGCCGGCCTTCTGGCCCCGGGTCATCCCGACTAGGACGCGATAAGGGAAGCGGCCGCCCGCCTCGGCGGCCAGTGCCGGTGCTGGAACCGGCCGGCTCTGGAGCCTCCCTTGTCGGTCTTCGCCGACCCGCTCATTGGACGAGCAGGAGTACAATGGCGAGGGGCGCTGTCAAGTTGGCGGCAGCGCAGGTCGGGGGTGCTACGCGCGGGCGTTCGTGTGTCGGGGAAGGTCGTCGCCGAGGTCGAGCCAGGCGACCTGGCTCGAGGTCCAGATGTGCGCCCGCGGCGGGAAGAGGGTCGGGTCGTCGAGGCTGGCCAGGGTGAGGTCGATCGTGTCCGGCTCGTGCGGGTTCATGAAGGCGAGCGGCGTGCCGCAGGCGGGAGCAGAAGGAGCGCCGGCCCTTGTCGGAGGAGGCGAAGCTGGTGGGCTCGGCCTTGAGCCAGGTGACCTGCGAGACGGGCCAGGTGCCCCAGGCCACGACCGGGGCCCCGCCGGCGCGCTGGCACATGCGGCAGTGGCAGTAGTCGGACTGGATCGGCTCGCCTTCGACCCGGTAGCGGACGGCACCGCAGAAGCAGCCGCCTTCGGCCATGGTGAAGCTCCTCGATGGGTGTGCCGGGCGGGAGGAAGGATGGAAGGGGCGAAGGTCCATTCGACAGGGCGTGTTGGCGGGGCTAGCTTGATGACCATCTGAGTGGTCATCGGAGTGCGGGGTTGCGTAGCGTAAGCGTCGCCGAAGCCAAGGCGAAGCTGAGCGGCCTGCTCGATGCGGTGGAGCAAGGTGAGGATCTGGTCATCACGCGACGGGGACGGCCGGTGGCGCGGGTCATACCGATCGAGAAGCCGAAGGAGCCGTCGAAGCCGTTGGATCTCGATGCGATCCGCGCCTGTCGCGAGACGATGCCAGAGCAGAAGGTCTCCGGCTGGCGAGTTCATTCGAAGGATGCGCGATAGCTACCGCTATTGATGATGTATCTCGACACCAGCGTGCTTGTTCCGGTCGTGACGCCGGAGGCGACCTCCGCAATCGTAGATCGATGGTTCACCGGGTCGGAGGCCGGGACGCTGGTCACAAGCAGCTGGACAAAGGTCGAGTTCGCAAGTGCCATCGGAAACAAGATCCGGCGAAAGGAGCTGAGCGAGGTGCAGGGGCGTGCGGCCCTGGCCGTCTTTGAGGCGAGCGTGCTGTCGATCGCTGCGCGTTGTGGAAGTCGAGCACGGCGACTTCCGTCTCGCGCAGACGCTCATTGCCCGCTTCGAGCTTGGATTGCGCGCGGGTGACGCACTGCATCTCGCGGCAGCTCAGCGCATCGGAGCCGCTGCACTGGCGAGCCTGGATCAGCGTTTCGCGCATGCTGCACAGGTGCTGCCCGGGTTCAAGGGGTCGTCGCAACGCTTGCCGGCGTCGATCGTAGTACCTCGTCAAAGGCTTCGGCGGGCGTTCTCCAGCCAAGGGTCTTTCGCGGTCTGGCATTGAGCGTCGCAGCGACGGCTGCGAGCGCGTCCGCGCTGTGCGTGCTCAGGTCGGTGCCTTTGGGGAAGTACTGCCGCAGCAGCCCGTTGGTGTTCTCGTTCGTGCCGCGCTGCCATGGACTGTGCGGATCGCAGAAGTAGACCTGCACGCCAGTGTCGATCCGTAGCCGGGCGTGCTGGCTCATCTCCGCCCCTTGATCCCAGGTCAGCGACCTTCGGAGCTGCTCCGGCAGGGTGGTGATCATGCCCGCGATGGCGTCGCGCACCGCCTCAGCACCATGTCCGGCGAGTGCGGGCCCGTTCTTCTCGCGGGCGTCGCCATGCCCCACCATGCGCGGCAGGTGAAGCAGCATCGTGAAGCGCGTCGCACGCTCCACCAAGGTGCCGATGGCCGAGCTGCCCAGCCCCAGGATGAGGTCCCCCTCCCAGTGGCCCGGCACCGCCCGATCGGCCGCCTCCGCCGGGCGTTGGCTGATCATGATCTCCGGAGCGATGAACGACTTGCCCCGGCCGCAGCTGCGCGCCCGCGGCACGCGCAGCGCCCGCCCAGTCCGTAGACAGGCGGTCAGCTCGCGGCGCAGCGCCCCTCGGCCTTGCACGTAAAGCGCCTGGTAGATGGCCTCGTGGCTGATGCGCATCGTCTCGTCGCCCGGGAAGTCGCGCTGCAGCCGCTGGGCGATTTGCTGCGGGCTCCACGCCCTGGCCCAGCGCCGATCCTGCCGACGCCCATGCCGGCGGCCCTTCCAGGGCACGACCGGCCCGGCGACCGCGGCCCCGCCCGGGGTAGCGACCGCGCCGGCCAGCCGGTCCTGCACGTAGGTCCGCAGCGCTGCGTTGAGAGCAAGCCTCGCCGGCTTCGGACGGCGCGCCGCCCGCTCGGCATGCCACTGCGCGGTGCTGGCCCGATACGCCAGGTCGCCACCGCGCGTGGCAGCGTTGCGCCGCAGCTCGCGGGAGATCGTCGATCCGGCCCGCCCCAGCCGGCGGGCGATCTCGCGCACTCCGTGGCCCTGCACCCGCCACAGCGCGATCTCCTCCCGTTCCGCCAGCGACAAATACCGCCCCGACAACGGCTTTGACGACGGCGCAAGCGTCGATGGCGGCATCCCGCCTGCCTCCCGGAACCAGCGTGCCCCCACCGCTGGTGACACCCCTACACCGGCCGCGGCCGCCTCACTTGCCAGACCCAGCGTAATCGCCGCCCAGAACCGACGCCGATCCTCGCGACGCGCCACCCCTGGCCGGCCCGGCGACCGCAACACCCCTCGCAATGCCCGGTCCGAGCGCCGCTTCCGAGCCTTCATCGCAACCCCTCCGCCATGGTGTTGCAACGACCATTTGATTCCACCCTGCTGCCGATCGCACCGTTGGGCGCCGCGTGAAAGGCAAGCCATACGGACAGGGAGGGCGGATGCTCCTCGTCGGCCAGTACGACTCGCCCTACGTCCGCCGTGTGGCGGTCTCGCTGCATCTGCTGGGGCTGCCGTTCCAGCGCAGCCCGCTCTCGGTGTTCGGCGACTTCGATGCCATGCGCCGGCTGAACCCGCTGGGGCGGGTGCCGGTGCTCGTGCTGGAGGATGGGGAGGCGCTGGTCGACAGCGGGGCGATCCTCGATTTCCTGGATGAGCTGGCGGGGCCGGAGCGGGCGTTGCTGCCGCCGTCGGGGCCGCTGCGGCGGCGGGCGCTGCAGGTGATGGCACTGGCGACCGGGTGCTCGGACAAGGCGGCGGGGATCGTCTACGAGCGCAAGCAGCGGGTTCCGGACAAGGTGGACGAGCACTGGCTGCTGCGGCTGCGGCTGCAGCTCGAGGGAGCGCTGGCGGCGCTCGAGCGGCGCCGGCCCGAGCCCTGGTTCCTGGGCGAGCGGTTCAGCCAGGCGGACGTCACGGTGGCCACCATGCTGAGCTTCGTGCAGCTGGCGCTGCCCGGGCTGGTCACGGCCGAGCGGCTGCCGGTGCTGGAGGGCTTCGCTGCGGCGTGCGAGCGGCTGCCTGCCTTCGAGGCGACGCTGCCCGGGCCCGACGAGCTGCCGGGCGGGGCCTGAGGCTCAGGGGATCGGGACCCCGCGGCTGGCCTCGTAGAATCTCGAACCAGTCCTGGCGCTCGAGCCTGACGGATGCGGTGGCGGCACAGGCGCGGATGCGTTCGGGCTCGCTGGTGCCGATCACCGGGATGGGCCGGCTGGGCAGGGTGGCGAGCCAGGCGAGTGCGGTCTGGCCGCGGTCGAGGCCGATGCGGGCGCCAACCTCGTCGAGCACGGAGGAGAGCCGGCCCGCCTCCTCGTCGCGCGGGCGGAACAGGCGCCCTCCTCCTTGTGGCGACCAGATCATCGGGCGGAAGCCCAGGCGCTGGGCCTGGTCGAGCGTGCCGTCCAGGATCGGCTGGGTGTGGAGGACCGAGCACTCGACCTGGTTGGTGACGAGCGGCGCCTTGAGGCGCGAGCGGAGGAGCTCGAGCTGCGAGGGGGTGTGGTTGGAGACGCCCACGGCCTTGATGCGGCCCTGGGTCACCAGCGTGTCCAGCGCCTGGGCAGTCTCGGCTGCGTCCATCAGCGGGTCGGGGCGATGGATCAGGAGGAGGTCGAGATGGTCGGTGCGGAGGTTCTCCAGCGACCGGTCGACCGAGCGGCGGATGTGGGCGGCCGAGGTGTCGTAGTGACGGACACGATGCTCGGGGCGGGCAGGTGAGACGAGGCAGATGTCGCACTTGCTGACGAGCTGGATCCGGTCACGCGGGACACTGGTCAGCCGCAGCGCTTCGGCGAATGCGGTCTCGGCCCGGTAGCCGCCATAGATGTCGGCATGGTCGAAGCTGGTGATGCCCTGCTCCACGCAGAGCTCGATCACCCGGGCGAGCTTGTCGGCCGTGTCGGTGGCAGGGTGCCCGACGCTGCGCCAGACGCCCCAGACGATGGCCGACAGGTCGGGGCCCGTGGCGGTCAGGGATGCAAGCGGGACCGCCGCCGCGGTCGTCGGGGCTGGGCCAGGCACGGTCATGGTCTCGCTGCGCTCCGTTGTCGGTGGAGGATTTAGGGCGAGGCATGGGTGCTGTCGCCCATCGGTTCCGGTTCGTGGTGTCGAGGCAGAGCTGGGCGGGCCAGGGCCTGGAGAATATGGACCGGCCTTGATTTCCTAGCCGTCCGACATAGTTCCTTTCCGCCGGAGGCACCGCCGGCTATGGCCAGGAGATCCCCTTCATGAGCACCACCCAGGCCGAGCGGCCACGGAATCGGCATCGTGCCATCGCGGCGCTGGACCACGAGATCGGTCGGGCGGAGGGGACGAGGGCCAGATGCGTTCTGGCGCTCGAGGTGACCGAAGTGGCAAGCAGCGATCGACGGCGCGCGCAGGCCATGCTGCGCATGGCCGAGGAGCGGCTCAGCCTCCTGCGCAACAGCCGGCCGGTGCTGCTCACCGGCAACGGCATCTCACCGCCGGATGGGCCCTCGGCCGACGCCGCTCACCCCTGATCGGCCTCGGCTTCTCGCCTTGATCGCCTGCCGCAGGCTCCGGCCTGCTTGCTTTCGAGTGCCTCGACCACTACCTATCCAACAGGTTTTCGCTCTCGCATCCCCGGCCGACCGGTTGCACCGGGCTCTTCCCAGGACCGAAAGAGATCACCTCACGTCGCGGCACGTCGCCCGGCGTGCACTGCGCCTACGAGGTGATTTGATGCAGACCGGTACGGTCAAGTGGTTCAATGCCCAGAAGGGCTTCGGTTTCATCCAGCCCGACAATGGCGGCCCGGACGCGTTCGTCCACATCTCCGCCGTCGAGCGTGCGGGCCTGGACAATCTGCGCGAGGGTGAGCGCATCCAGTACGAGCTCGAGCAGGGCAGGAACGGCAAGAGTGCCGCCGAGGAGCTGAAGCGCGTCGGTTGATGCCCGGCCTCGGCACGGTCTTCGCACCCTCCGGGCTTGCCCGGAGGGTGCTCGTGTTTTCGGGGTACACCTTGGGCGAGGAGAGGCGGTGATGGACGTTGTGGAGGGATCCCCGACCGCACCGGGCCGCAACCCGGGCGAGCTGCCCGTGCCCCGCCTCGACGACCGGGCGTTGCGGTCGGTCCTCGACCGTCACCTGCTCTGGCTCGAGAGCGACGGGGCGGACGGGGCGAGGGCCGAGCTTGCCGGTGCCTCGCTGAGCGGAGTCTCGCTCTGGCACGCCGACCTGCGCCGGGCCAATCTCGACACGGCGGACCTCACCGGGGCGAACCTCGACCACGCCAGGCTCGGCGATGCGTCGCTGAAGGGCGCCTCCCTGGCCCATGCATCGCTCTGGCAGGCCGATCTGAGCGGCGCCGACCTCACGGCGGCCGACCTCGGCCGGGCCAAGCTCGACCACGCGGTGCTGCGCTCGTCGGTGCTGCGCGGCACCGGGCTCGGCGGTGCCACGCTCTGGGGAGCGCATCTGGAGGGGACCGACCTCTCCGAAGCCATCGGACTGGTGCCGTCCCAGCTCGAGCCGACTTCCCGCGATGGGGAGACCAGGCTGCCGGCTGCCTCGGACGGTATCGTGCAAGCGGAGCAGGTGAGCGACGTGGAGGACGATCCGGTCGTGCTCGATGAGCACCGGGGCATGATGGAACGACGGGCCACCGAGATCCGCCGCCAGCTGACCGAGGTCGAGGCGGAGCAGACGGCGCTGCGGCGCCGCCAGGTCGAGCTCGAGCGGTTCCTGTTCGCCGCACCCTCCGCCAGCTGGGAGGAGGCCGCGGCCAAGGCGCGCTACCTGCTCATGCTCTTCGCCGATACCTCGACCGGCCGGGATCCGCGCCACCAGCGGATCATCGCCGACGTGCTTGACGATTTCAGGCGACTCGCGGGCGGCCAGGCGGAGCCCACTGCCCCGAGCAACGACCTGTAGCCCCTTCTCCCGACCAGCAACTCCCGGCTCCCGAAAGGAGCAGCGCTTGACGGCATCTTCGATGGCACGGCCGCATGGTCCGGAGCCCGAGCGGGATGCTCGCGCCTGGGGCCGCCTCCTGGCCCCCTTTCGCGAACCCGATCCGGGCCGGAGCCTCTTCGAGCTGCTGCTGACGCTCGGCTCCTTCCTCGGCCTGTGGCTGCTGGCATGGGCCAGCCTCGACCTCGGCTACTGGGCAACCCTGATCCTGGCGGTACCGACGGCCGGGTTCCTCGTCCGCCTGTTCATGATCCAGCACGACTGCGGCCACGGCTCCTTCTTCCGCCGGCGGCTCACGAACGACTGGGTCGGGCGGGCGCTCGGGGTGCTGACGATGACCCCCTACGACGACTGGCGGCGCGCGCACGCCGTCCATCATGCCACCTCGGCCAACCTGGACCGGCGCGGCATGGGCGACATCACCACGCTCACCGTCCGCGAGTACCAGGCGCTGCCGTGGCGGCGCCGGCTCGCGCTATCGCCTCTATCGCCATCCGGTCGTGATGTTCGGACTGGGGCCGGCCTATCTCTTCCTGATCCTGCACCGGTTGCCGCACGGGTGGCGCGACCCGGCGCCTGGCTCAGCCCGATGCTCACGAACCTCGCCATCGCGGTGTGCGATCACCGGGGCTGCACTCCTGATCGGCATCGGCCCCTTTCTCCTGGTGCAGGGGCCGGTGATTCTGCTGGCGGCCGCCATCGGCGTCTGGCTGTTCTATGTCCAGCACCAGTTCGAGGAGACCTCCTGGGACGGGGATGACGACTGGAGCCTGCACGAGGGGGCGCTCCATGGCAGCTCGCACTATGAGCTGCCGGCGGTGCTCCAATGGCTGACCGCGAACATCGGCGTGCACCATGTGCACCACCTCTCCAGCCGCATCCCGAGCTACCGTCTGCCGGACGTGCTGCGCGCTCATCCGGAGCTGTGCGCGGTCAACCGGATCACCATCGCCCAGAGCCTGGGCTGCGTGCGCCTGGCGCTCTGGGACGAGGACACCCGCCGGCTCGTCTCCTTCGCCGAGGCGAGGCGAGGCATGCCGGCCCTTACCCTCCGGCCGGCGCAGATCGAGCCGGGACGCGCCTGATGGCCTTCGGACCGATGCTGACCCTCCTCGACGTCGATGCCGCCATCGCGCGCGCCGAGAGGCGCCTTGCCGGCTACTGCTCGGCGCTTGCCGATCGCGCGGAGGATGGGCACAGCACGGTCCGGGCACAGTATCTGGTGCAGATCGTCGGGGATCGCCTGGCGCTCCTGCGGGGGCGCAGGGAGCGCATCCTCGATCAGCGGAGCGGCGGCCGGAATGCACTATGAGGTGGAGCTGCGCGAGCTCGCCTTCGAGGCCGACGGCAGCGGCGGCCTGCGGGTGGTGGGCTCGGCCTGGAAACCGATGCGGCTTTTCGCGCTGGACATGATCGTGGCACCGCTCCGGTTCGAAGCCCTGGCGGCGGCGCGTGCCTATGTCCATGGCGTGAGCCGCGAGGGGGTGCGGATCGTGCGGGTTGCGGATGACGGCCAGCGTGGCCCAGCGGAAGCGGACGGCCCGTGATGGCGCGGTGTCGTGGGATCATCCGGGTGGTAGGCAGGTGGGAGATCGTCATGCCGGCGGGACCGATGCTCGCAGCCGTCGCAGTGCTGGGCCTGCTGCTATCGGCGCCGGCCTCGGCCGAGCGCACGACCGTCCAGGAGGTTCCCTGCGCGCCCGGGCCCGAGGTGATGCTGGCCAGGGACGGCACGGTCTCGGCCTGCCGCATCGCCGCCGAGACCAACCTCCAGGTCGGCCCGACCGCCGGCAACGGCACGGTCGCCTGTGCTGCCGGCAGCAGCATCGAGTTCCATCGCAACGGCTATCTGGCCTTCTGCGGCTCGGTCACGAAGGCCGGGACCTACGTCACGCGAAGCCGGGCGCCGACGCAGTGCAGGAGCGACAGCCGGGTGGCGTTCGACGAGAACGGCTATCTCGAATACTGCTCCCAGGCCGTGCGCGTGCCGACGGAGTAAGTGGCGGGGCGCCGGTCTTCCCTCGTGCCTACCGGCCTTTGGCCTGCTTGAGGCTGGGCTTCCTCGTGCCACCGGCCTTAGCCTGCTTGAGGCTGCGGCTTCCACGCTCGGCGTGAAAGCGCTCTATCGGCGCGCCTGCACCCGGAAGCGGACGCTGTGCTGGGCGCAGTAGCTCTCGGCCAGGAACCTGTCGCCGCCCTCCACCGGCCGGCCGCAGCACCAGCCTCCGGCACCCTCCTGGTCCGGCAGGAAGGCATGGCAGCGGTTGAGCGCAAGGTCGCGGAAGCGGGTCGCCGCGGGCCACTTCGCACGGGCGGTAGTCGTCAGGGCTGTGTCGGTGAGCACCAAGTCGGTGTCCTGCGGCAGGAGTAGGACGGCCGATAGGGGCCCGCGATCGGATCAAGGCGGGCCGGCGTCCATGGGACCGCAAGGGGCGCGGCAGGAAGGACGATTACCACGACCTGCCCTGCGCCACCATCCCCGACCCGCTGGGCAAGGGTTTGCTTGCCGTCCGCCCGCTGCTTCGCCACCCTCCCGGGACGCCCGCGCGGGGAGGCTGCATGCCCTACCAGATCAGGCCCGAGGACCGCATCCATATCGGCGAGTTCCGCGAGCGGCCGTTCGCCAGGCACTCGCCCGACCTGCAGCGGATCCTGAACGCCATGCGCGCGACACCGCTCGAGGGCCGCTACATCCTGGTCTGCACCAGACCGTTCAGGGAATGGAAGCTGGCCCGGCATGGCGGGCGCAAGCGGCCGATCGAGCTCTTCCACGACCGGGTATTCCATTCCCGCGAGGAGGCGGAGTGGGCGGTGTTCAAGCTGCGCTGGAAGGAGATCACGGGCGAGGAGCTGAACTAGCGCCATGCTCAAGATCATCGGCTATGGCGACAAGCTCAGCATCGCACCGGGCGAGACGATAAGGTTCATGGTCTCGGCCTATGACGGGCAGCCCTACCGGGCGCGGATCGTCAGGCTGATCCATGGCGACGCCAATCCCGAGGGGCCGGGGTTCAAGTGCGAGCCGGTGGCGAGCGGGATCGAGGCTGCCCATGTCGGCAGGCCGCAGGCGATCCGGTGCGGCTCGTGGGCGAAGGTGCCGCGTCGAGCGCGGCTGCGGGAGCTGAAGAGCTTCACGGTGGCGGCGATGATCATGCCGACCACGCCGGGCAAGGGGCGGCAGGGGCTGGTCGGGCATTGGGACGAGGGCGGGCTCGCGGGCTGGCTGCTCGAGATCGACGGGCAAGGGTGCCTTGCGGCACGGGTCGGCGACGGCAGGGCGGCGGTCGAGGTCGGGACGGGAGCGCCGCTGCATCGCGGGCACTGGTATCTGGCCGCGATGACCTACGATGCCGGGACGGGCAGCCTGGCCGTCGTGCAACGCCCGATCGCGCGTCTTGGCATGGTGAGCGATGCCGGCGCCGGCACGCAGATGGCACCCGGCTTCCGTGCGCCCGAAACCGACATCGTCATGGCTGCGGTCTGCGAAGGCGGCGGAGTCGGGCATCACTATAACGGGCGGATCGACAGCCCGCGCCTTCTCGACCGGGCCCTGCCGGCCGAGCGGCTGGAAGCGCTCTTCCTGCGGCCGCTGCCGTCCGACCTTGCCGGGTCGGTGCTGGCCGCCTGGGACTTCGGCCGGGACGTGGAGACGGTGAGGATCGTCGACGCGAGCCCGAACGGGCTCGACGGGGAGATCGTCAACCTGCCGACGCGCGCCGTGCGGGGCTGGAACTGGGACGGCAGCGAGCATTGCTGGTGGCGCAAGCCCGAGCAGTACGGTGCGATCCATTTCCACGACGACGACATCTACGATGCGGGCTGGCAGGCGGACTTCCACTGGACGCTGCCGGACACGCTGCGGTCGGGCGTCTATGCGGCGCATGTCTGGAGCGGCGAGGCCGAGGACGGGACCGAGGAGGATTACATCCCGTTCTTCGTCCGCCCGCCGCGCGGCCGGCTCGGCAGGGACGGGCGGCCCGCGGCTGGCATTCCTGGCGCCGACGGCTTCCTACATCGCCTATGCCAACGACCAGAACCATATCGACGGGCACACGGCCGAGATGGTGATCGGCCGGCTGCTCGCCTACCAGCCCTCCGACGTCTTCCTCCATGACCACCCGGAGCTCGGCAAGTCGCTCTACGACGTCCACAGCGACGGCAGCGGGGTCGCCTACTCCTCGCGCCTGCGGCCGATCTTGAACCTGCGGCCGCGCTACAGCTCCTGGCTGGGCGCGTCAGGATCGGGATTGTGGCAGTTCAATGCCGACACGCACCTGCTCGACTGGCTCGAGACGCACATGCAGGTGCCGTTCGACGTGATCACGGACGAGGACCTGCACGCCGAGGGGCTCGACCTGCTGCGGCCCTATGGCTGCATCGTCACCGGCACCCACCCCGAGTACCATTCCTTGCGGATGTGGGATGCCATGAAGGGCTATCTCGATCGGGGCGGGCGGCTGATGTATGTGGCTGCCAACGGCTGGTACTGGCGGATCGCGTTCCACCAGGGCCTGCCCGGCGTGATCGAGGTCAGGCGGGCCGAGGATGGGATCCGGACCTGGGCGGCCGAGCCCGGCGAGTACTGGCACAGCTTCACCGGCGAGTATGGCGGCCTGTGGCGGCGCCAGGGGCGGCCGCCGCAGGTGCTGACCGGGATCGGCTTCATGGCGCAGGGGTTCGACATCTGCTCCTACTATCGCCGCCAGCCCGGCTCCCACGATCCGCGCGCTGCGTGGATGTTCGAGGGCATCGAGGGCGATGTCATCGGCGACTTCGGGCTGGTCGGCGGCGGGGCTGCCGGGCTCGAGCTCGACGCCGCGAAGCCGGCCCTGGGGACGCCGCCGCACGCCCTTGTGGTGGCGAGCTCGGAGGCGCACAGCGACCTCGTCATGCTGGTCAACGAGGAGTTCGGCGTGGTGCCGCCGAACCTGAAGGGCAGCGAGCATCCGGACGTGAAGGCGGACATGGTGTTCTTCGAGACCCCGAACGGCGGGGCGGTGTGGTCGACCGGCTCGATCGCCTGGTGCGGCAGCCTTTCCTGGAACGGGTACGACAACAATGTATCGCGGCTGACCGGCAACGTGCTGCGCCGCTTCCTGGATCCGAGGCCGTTCTGATGCGCCTTCTGCCCTCTCTCCTCGCCGCCGGCATGCTGCTGGCACCGGCCTCCGTCCGGGCGGATGCGGAATCCGACCTGTTCGACCTGCTGATGGCCTGGGAATCGGTCAGCATCTGCGGCTTCGAGATGCCGGATGCGGTGGCCGACCGGGCCTACAGCGCCATCGACGCCTACGAGGCCGATCTCGGCAAGACCGCCGGGGACATCGAGCAGCTGCGCGAGCAGGCGGCTTGGCAGATCCTGCGCCAGCGGGCCGAGATGTGCGCGCCCGACGGCAGCTGGCGGGCCCGCTATGACGAGCTGGTGGCAGCCCTCGCCGCCGACCAGCCGGCACCCGGCGGCTGAGGGGTGGCGCTGCCCGCCGGGCTCGCCTCGCTGTCCACGGGCGAGCTCGCCGAGCTGCTGCTTGCCGCCATCGCCGGGGCAGCGCCCGAGCTGGAGGTGGAATGGCCGGTCTATCTGGCCTTGCGCGGCAAAGGCAGGCTTCTGGCCGAGCTGTGGAGCGACGGGCCGGCCCTGGGCCTGCAGCTGGCGGGCCTCGGCCGCGAGCCCGATCGCGGGGCCGATCTCCTGGAGATCGCCTTCAGCCACGATTACCGGCCTGTGGTGCCGTCCAGCCTCGAGGTGGAGCTGCCGAACCGGCAGCGTGGCCTGCGCGGCATCCGGCTGGCGCTGGGCAGCGTGGAGGAGCGCCTGGCACCCAGCCGGATGATCGCCGCCAATCTCGGCTTCATGGCGGCGGCCGAGCGGTTCTGCCGCCGCCTCGACGTCGAGCCGCCGAGCTTCAGCCGCCAGGGCGGGCGGATCTGGAGCTTCGCCGCCCGTACCGTCTTGGTGCCGCTGGACGGGCGGGCAGCGGTCGAGCCCTACCGGGCGGGCCTGCTGGTGCGGCGGGACGAGGTCACGCCGGCGCTGGTCCTGACCATGGCGCGCGAGATGGCGGGCTGGCTGGTGCGCAACACCGACGCCGAGGGCCGGGTGCCCTACAAGTACTGGCCCAGCCGCGGTGCCTATTCGAAGGCCGACAATACCATCCGCCAGTTCATGGCGACGGTGTGCCTCGGCCGGATCGCTGCCCACTGGGGCGAGGCCGAGGCGGCTGACGCCGCACGCCGCAACCTCGCGGCGAACCTCGGCCGGTTCCTGGAAATGCGTGCCGATGGCGTGGGCATGATCGCCCATGACGGCTCGGCCAAGCTGGGGGCGGCGGCCCTGGCGGCCTTGGCGATCCTGGAGCAGGAGGGGCTGGAGGGGCCGCATGGCGGTGAGCTCGCGGCCCTTGCCCGCGGGGTGGAGGACTTGTGGCAGCCGGACGGCTCCTTCCGCACCTTCCACTACCCGGCCGAGCGGAACGACAACCAGAACTTCTATCCCGGCGAGGCGCTGCTGTTCTGGTCCACCTTGTGGGCGCGCACCCGCGAGCCGGCACTTCTCGAGCGCTGCCTCGCGAGCTTCCGCTACTATCGCGGCTGGCACCGGGCGGAGCGCAACCCGGCCTTCGTCCCCTGGCACACCCAGGCCTATGCCCAGCTCTACCGGCTCACCGGGGAGCGGGATCTGCTCTCCTTCATCTTCGAGATGAACGACTGGCTCCTGCCGATGCAGCAAGGCCCGGAGGCGGGCCACCCCGACCTGATCGGCCGCTTCTACGACCCGGAGCACCCGGAGTATGGGCCGCCGCACGCCTCATCGACCGGGGTCTACCTCGAAGGTCTGGCTGATGCGCTCGACCTCGCTCGGGGCGAGGGCGACGAGGCTCGTGCTGTGGCCTATGCCAGCACCATCCAGGCCGGGATCCGCAGTCTCCGCCAGCTCCAGTTCAAGGACGAGGCGGACATGTTCTATGTCGGCGAGCGTGGGCGCGTGGCCGGCGCAGTCCGCACCAACCCCCACGACAACACGATCCGCGTCGACAATGTGCAGCACGGGCTGATGGCGCTGCTCAAGCTCCTGGCACTGGGTCCGGAGCGCTGGCAGTTGGGCTGAGGACTGCCGTCCCGCACCAGTGTGTCGGATAGGACATGCCCAGCGACGACAGCAGGATATAGGCCATTCATGCCACACTGGGCGAATTGCATCTCGGCAACGTTGTGGTACCGTGGACCGAGGGTTGGCCGTCCGTTACCTCTACACGCATCTGAGGTGAGCAATGGTGGCCCGGCAAGCGGAACCGGTCCCTTTGTACCTCGTTAAGACGGCGCCACGCGGAACAGGGTGAACGACATGTCACGCAGATTGGGCCTACTACTCGGCACGGCCATCGCCCTGGCGGTGGGTGTCTCGATGCCCGTTGCACATGCCAAAGACGGCAACAACGGGTCCGAGGCCAGCAAGGGCGGCAAGGGAAAGTCGGACAACGCCGGCAAGAATAATAAGGCCGGCAAGAACGCCAAGAAGGGCAAGGGCGGCAACAAAGGCAAAAAGGGCAGCAATAACGGCGCCGATCTCGTCGAGGCCGACAGTGAAGCTGCCGCGGCGGGCAGGGACCGTCGGGATAGGCAGAAGGCGCAGGCGACCAATATCGCAGCCAAGCAGACGCTGGCCGACAAGATCGCCCAGCGCAACCAGAGCCCCGAGGCCAAGGCGATCCACGCCAAGATCGACGCGCTCAACGCTACCCAGATCGCGCTCGACAAGCGCGAGAACGAGGTGATCGCCAACGGCAACCTGAGCGCGTTCTCGCGGCTGCAGAAGCGTGAGGACAAGCTCGAGAAGCGTGAGCGGAACCTCAACGACAAGCTCAACGACGTGCTGGGCCGGCTCCGCGAGCCCGACTATGGCAGCCAGAAGCGCGGCCCCACCAACTTCAACGGTCAGATCGACTTCGACGATCTGACGAAGAAGGAACGCTCGCTGGCCGAGCGGCTGATCGACCGGATCGTGGCACTCAACGCGAAGGAGGTCCCGATCGACGAGCGTGAGAACCGGGCGATTGCGCTGGGCAAGACCGTGAACTGGTTCGGCAAGCTCGAGCGGAAGGAAGATCCCCTCGAGCGCCAGGAGCGCCAGCTCGCCAGCCGCCTCGCCGATCTCGCCGGTGACGGGGATGGCGACGGCGACGGGGATGGCGACGGCGACGGCGACGGCGACGGGGATGGTGACGGCGACGGGGATGGCGACGGGGATGGCGACGGCGACGGGGATGGTGACGGCGACGGCGACGGGGATGGCGACGGCGACGGCGACGGCGACGGCGACGGGGACGGCGACGGCGACGGGGATGGTGACGGCGACGGGGATGGTGACGGCGACGGGGATGGTGACGGCGACGGGGATGGTGACGGCGACGGGGATGGTGACGGCGACGGGGATGGCGAAGGTGGCGCCTCCATCGGCGACAACAGCGATACCGTCCAGCAGCGTCGTGCCTACTGCCAGTACGAGTCCGAGAACGGCGGCCGGCGCCGTGGCGTGCTAGGCTTCAACCCGGACAACCCGTACTGCGATCTCGAGTACGCAGGCTACGAGCTGTACGACGATCGGCACGGTCTCTACTGAGCCTTTGAGCCTTGGGGTGGGGCGGCTCCGGTCGCCCTGCCCGGCACGCCGCTCGGCACCCCGGCCGGCGGTTGTGCTGATCCCGGTGTCTGGCTAGCCTTCCCCCATCGTTGCTGGGGAAGAGTCCGATGATCGGGGGAGCGGTCGGCGAGCGGGCCTGGGGTCGTTGGCTCGTGTTCGCCTTGTGCGTCTTTTGGCTCTTCTTCACCCTGTTTCCGCTCTACTGGACGGCGGTGACGGCGTTCAAGACGCCGCCCGCCGTTTTTGCTGGCGCCACCTATCTCCCCTGGATCGACTTCGAGCCTTCGCTCGCCGGTCTGCGGGAGGTTCTGAGCGGCGAGCGCGGCGACGTGATCCGGCCGCTGCTCAACTCCACCCTGATCGCCCTTACGGCCACTGCGCTCGCCACCCTTCTGGGTGCCATGGCGGCCTACGCGCTGGCCCGGTTCGAGTTCCGGGTGCGGCTCTGGGCCGGGCTCGCTTTCGCGCTTGCCGGGATCGGCACCTATTTCGGTCTTCGCAATGGCCTCGGCAGCGGCGATTCCGCCGCCATGGGCGGGGCCTTCGTGGTGGCGCTGGTGGTGGCCGTGCTCGTCAACCGGCTTCCCATCCCGGGCAAGGTCCTGGGCAATGCCGACATCGCCTTCTGGTTCGTGAGCCAGCGGATGTTTCCGCCGATCGTCTCGGCGTTCGCCATCTACCTCCTCTATGCCAGGATCGGCCGCGACGGCTTCCCGCTGCTCGACACCTTCCTCGGCATGGTGCTCTGCTACACGGCCTTCGTCCTGCCGGTCGTGGTCTGGCTCCTGCGCGATTTCTTCGCCGGCCTGCCGGTCTCGGTGGAAGAGGCGGCCCTCGTCGACGACGTTCCCCGCTGGCGCATCTTCGTCCAGATCGTCCTGCCCATGGCCCGGCCGGGCCTGATTGCCACCGCCCTGATCGCCCTCGGATTTGTCTGGAACGAATTCCTATTCGCTCTTATACTCACCTCCTCGCGCTGGCAGACCATGCCGATCATGATCTCGGGCCAGAACTCGGTGCGCGGCACGGAATGGTGGTCGATCAGCGGGGCGGCGCTGGTGGCCATCCTGCCCATGATCGTCGTCACCTTCTTCCTGGCCCGGCTCATGCGCGAGGGCCTGGCGCTAGGCGGGCGGAAATAGGCCACGAAGCATCTTCCTTGTGCTTGATCGCACAGCACTGGCCCTGCCGGCACGCTTGGATGGAGGCATCCGTCGCTTAAGCCAGGAAGGAGCCTTGGACATGGCTGCCAGCATTGGTGGCTCGGTCGGTCGCGAAGGGGAGAACCGCGAGCCGGACGTGGAGCTGGTGCAGAAGCTTCTGGCCGTGCGGGGCTTCGACCCCGGCCTCGCCGACGGGATCTGTGGTCCCTTGACCATCGCCGCCATTACGAGCTTCCAGCGCGGCTTCCTGCGCCAACCCGACGGACTGATCGAGGTTGGCGGCACCTCATGGCGCCGGCTGACCAATGGCGCAGGCACGCCGGCAACGCCCAGCCCTGCTGCCGACTGGTCCGGCGACAGTGCCCGCTGGCCGCAGGAGAAGAAGCTCGCGAGCCTGAACCCGCCCTTCCGCGCCAAGGTCGAGACCGTGCTGACACGCCTGCGCGGGCGCGGCTTCCGGCCCAAGGTTGTGTTCGGCTGGCGGTCGGTGGCCGTGCAGATGGAGCTGGTCCGCGCCGGCCGCTCCACCGTCCGCTTCAGCTTCCACAATGCGCAGCGCCCGGACGGGACGCCCAACGCCTATGCCGCCGACATCGTCGACGAGCGCTGGGGCTGGGAACCGGCGGCCGAGGAGAACGGCTATTGGGAAGCGCTGGGCGAGGAGGCAAGGGCGCTGGGCCTCGTCTGGGGCGGTGACTGGAGGACCTTCAAGGACGTGGCGCACATCCAGGGCCGGCAGAACAGCGAGCTGGCGGCAACCAAGCGCGAAAGCGGCCTGTGAGGCTGTGGGCGGCTGCCTGCATCGCTGCGGCTTCGCTGTTGACCGGTCAGGCCGACGCGGCGCCTGATCGGGTGTGGTTGCCGATCGTCGCCACCGAGACGACGGTGGCGGCGGCCGTCGCTGCCGCCGACAGGCTCGGCCGGAACATGCCGCTTTCGATCGTGAGCAGCGACGACTGCCCCAATCTCCGCCCCGCCCTGTTCCTCGTGGTGCCGGCCCTGCCCACCGACCGGGCTGCGGCCGAAGCGCAGCTGGCGCAATGGCGCGACCGCGGTGGCGTTCCCGACGCCTATCTCCGGGCCTGCGAGGTTGCCCCGGACAGCCGACTTGCCATCGGCCTGCCGCTGCTCGATCCCTCGATCCGGCAGCGTCCGCCGGAGACAGCGAGCTGGACCGTCGATGATGCGGTGAGCCGGGTTCTGCCCCTGGGCAACGGCTGGCTGGCGCTGATCGTCCCGCACTACAAGCCCGAGCCCGACGACGCCCGGGAGGGGCTTCGAACCGCGGTAAGGGTCGCCGGGCCACCCGGCCTGGAGCGCCGCATCCTGCAGCCGGACTGTGTCGGGCCGGAGATCGCGGCCTCTGGCCCGCTCGTGGCGCTTGCCTGTGCGGTCGAGGTGGCGGGCGAGTACCTCCTGCACGTGACCCGGGTCTACCGGCTGCCAGGGGGCGAGCAGGTGATGGCGCAGGAGTCCTGCCGGGATCCGGAGCTGTCCGGCACGCGGCTCGTCTGCCAGGGCGAACGCGTGGACGCGGATGGGCGGCTGCATCTGGAGCGCCGGGCGACCGACCTCATGCCCTGAGCCCGGGGGTGCGACGTTTTCGTTGCAGCCGCCCGGCCGTTCGCCCATCCTTGCTGGCAGGACGGCTGCGGTGCTGTCGGCAGGTGAGTGGGGAGGCTTGATGATGAAGCGTGGTCTGGCGGCCGGGCTCCTGGCCGGCGTGGCGGCGCTGGCGCTGGCCGCACCGGCGGGCGCTGCGCCGGAGTGCAGCGGTGTCGAGATCACCATCGGCACCTTCAACCCGCCCTTCATCGGCGGGCCTGCCATAGCACACGCCAAGACCTGGGCGGAGAAAACGGGCGGCAAGACCAACGTCGTCACCTTCCCCTTCGGCGAGCTCTACACGAAGTACATGACGCCGATGGCGACGGGTCAGCATGCATTCGACGTGCTGATGGGCGCTCCGGCTTGGCTCGGCGACTTCGCCCCCTATCTTTCCGAGATGCCGGCCGCGATCCGCCAGGGCCAGGACTGGGACGACATCGCCGAGGTCTATCGCGACCGGCTCATGGTCTGGGACGGCAAGGTGATCGCCCAGACCATCGACGGTGACGTCCATACCGGCACCTACCGCAAGGACCTGTTCGGCGAACCCAAGGAGAAAGAGGCGTTCAAGGCCAAGTACGGCTACGACTTGGCGCCGCCTGGGACCTGGAAGCAGTATTACGACATCGCCGAGTTCTTCACCCGGCCGGACAAGAACCTGTGGGGAACGGCCGAGGCCTTCGTCCGCGGCGGGCAGCAGTTCTGGTTCCTGTTCAGCCATGCGGCGACCTACACCAACCACCCGCAGAACCCGGGCTCGATGTTCTTCGATCCCGACACTATGGACGCCCAGGTCAACAATCCCGGCTGGCTGAAGGGACTAGAGGACTATATTCTTAGCGCGAAACGGGCCCCTCCGGGCTCGCTCGCCTGGGATTCGGGAGCGATCCGGACCGGCTTCGCCGGCGGCCAGGTGGCGATGAACTTCGACTGGGGCGACACCGGCACCATTAGCGTCGATCCCAAGCAGTCGCAGGTGGCCGGCAATGTCGGCTTCTTCGTGCTCCCCGGCTCCGACGAGATCTACAACTACAAGACCAAGCAATGGGACAAGATGGGCAAGGTCGTGCACTCGCCCTTCATGGCCTATGGCGGGTGGGTAGCGGCTGTGCCGACGACGAGCCAGGTGCAGGAATGTGCCTGGGACTATGTCGCCTGGTACAGCAGCCCCGAGAACTCGATCAAGGACGTGACCAGCGGCGGCACCGGGATCAACCCCTATCGCCTCTCGCACTTCAAGAACGTCGATGCCTGGACGGCGGGCGGCACGTTCACGAAGGAGGAGGCGCAGAACTATCTCGACGTGCAGCTGGCCTCGATCGATCCCGCGAAGAACAACGTGGCCCTCGACATGCGCCTTCCCGGCTACTTCCAGTACACGGAAGTGCTGGAGATCGAGCTCTCCAAGGCGCTGGCGGGCGAGGAACAGCCGCAGGCCGCCCTCGACAACATCGCCATGGAGTGGAACCGGCTCACCGACGAGATCGGCCGCGACGCCCAGCTCGCAGCCTACCGCTCGTCCATGGGCCTGCCGCCCAAGTGACGGAAGGGACGATGGCCGGGACCTACACGCTGCTGCACAGCAAGGGCTGCGGCTCGGCCATCGTCCAGGCCTGCCTCGAGCTTTCCGGCCTGCCCTACACGGTCGAGGAGCTGCCCTACAACGAACCCGGGCCAGGGCGGGACCGGCTGCTGGCGGCGAACCCGTTGGGCCAGGTGCCAGCACTCATCCTGCCGGACGGCAGGGGATGAGCGAGAGTGCCGCCATGGTGCTGCACTTGGCGGAGCAGGCGCCGCAGGCCGGGCTGGCACCTGCGGCCGGGGACCTGGCCCGGCCCGATTTCCTGCGCTGGCTCATCTTCCTCGTGGCCGCGATCTACCCGAACTTCACCTACGGCGACGAGCCCGCGCGCTACGTGACCGGCGAGGAGGCGGGGAAGGAGCTGCGGGCGACCACCGACGCCTATGCCCAGCGCTGCTGGCGCATGGTCGAGCCCGCCGTCCAGGCCGAGCCCTGGTTCCTGGGAAGCGGGTTCTCGGCCCTCGACATCTACCTTGCCGTGATGACCCGCTGGCGCCCCCGCCGCCTCTGGTTCGCCGAGCACTGCCCGAAGGTGCATGCGGTGGCGCTCGAGGCGGATCGGGAGCCGCGGCTGCGGGAGGTGTGGGCGCGGAACTTCGGTTGAGCGCACCGCTTGCGACCCTGGCCGCGCGGCGCCGGCTCTTCTTCGTCTGCTGCCTCCTGCCGGCTGCCTTCTACGTCCTCCTGGTCGCCGGCCTGCCGCTGGTGCAGGGGCTCTGGTACAGCCTGTTCGAGTACAACCTCCTGCGCCCGAGCCGCAGCAGCTTCGCGGGCCTTGCCAACTACGCCCGCATCGCCGGCGACCCCACGGCTCGGGCGGCCATCGTCAACACCTTCCTCTTCACCGTCATTGCCGTGGCGCTCGAGCTGGCGCTGGGCCTGACGCTGGCCCTCCTGCTCTGGCGCGATCGTGCCTTCGAGCGCATCGCCCTGGCCCTGCTCCTGATCCCGGTCTCGATCACGCCTCTGGCCGTGGGCCTCGTCTTCCGGGCCCTGCTCTCGGCCGAGTTCGGCTATGTCGGCTACTGGGCCCGCGACCTGGGCCTTGTCGGCGAGCGCGGCTTCTTCGGCTATCCGGGGTCGGCGTTCGCCGCCATCGTGCTGATCGACGTCTGGCAGTGGACGCCGCTCATGGCGCTCATCCTGCTGGCCGGCCTCAAGGCGATCCCGCAGGAGATGCTGGAGGCGGCCGAGGTGGACGGGGCCGGCTTCGGGCAGAAGCTGCGCCTCGTCATCCTGCCGATGCTGCTGCCGGCCGTTTTCCTGGCCCTGATCCTGCGCACGATGGACGCCTTCCGCCTGTTCAATTCGGTCTATGTCACCACCAAGGGCGGGCCCGAGGATGCCACCACCGTGCTGCTCTTCTATGCCGTGAAGCAGGGCCTCGAGTTCTTCAACACCGGCTATGCGAGTGCCCTCTCGGCCCTGATGCTGGCCTGCATCGGCCTCTTCGCCGCCGCCTACATCGTCATCCTCCGCCGTGCCGACCGGCGCTTCGCGGGTGCGTGAGTCCCGGGCCGCCCTGGCGGCACAGCGGGCCGCCCTGATCGGTGCCCTCCTCTTCTTCCTCCTCCCGATCGCCTGGCTGTTCTCGACCGCCTACAAGCCGGCGCGCGACATCTTCAGCCGCCCACCGACGCTCGCCTTCACCGCTACGCTCGACAACTTCCGCACCATTTTCGACTACTTCAACCTGCCGCAGCTCCTGCAGTCGAGCCTCACCATTGCGCTCGGCTCGACGGTCCTGGCGCTGCTGCTGGGCGTGCCGGCCGGCTACGCGCTGGCCCGCTCCGGCTGGCGCTGGGCGGCAGCGCTCGTCTACGCCTTCCTGGCCGTCCGCATGGTCCCGCCGGTGGCGACCCTGATCCCCTTCTACATCCTGATGCGCGACGCCGGCCTGCTCGGCACCGTCTGGGCCGTGATCCTGATCCACGCCACGCTCAACACGAGCTTCGTGGTCTGGATGATGTTCGCCTATTTCCGCAGCCTGCCCCGCGAGGTCGAGGAAGCGGCTCTGGTCGACGGCTGCACGCCCTTGGGCACCTTCCTGCGCATCGCCGTGCCCCTGGTCCGCCCCGGCCTCGTCGCGAGTGCCCTCTTATGCCTGATCCTGTCCTGGAACGACTTCCTCTATGCCGCCTTCCTGACCCGGGCGGACACGAAGACGCTCTCGGTGGCGCTGCTCTCGGCCTATGGCACGAAGGACATCACGTGGGGGACGATGGGCGCGCTGGCGCACTTCTCGACCCTGCCGATCCTGGCACTGGCGCTGGTGCTCAACCGGTACTTCGTGCAGGGGCTGACGCGGGGGGTGCATTGACAGGCCCTCAGCCCGTAAAGTGGAGGGTTCAGACCAGCCGCCCCTCTCGCGCAACGACCCTTCCCGCCTTCACCACCAGCACACGCGGCGGATGCGCTGCGACTGCCTCGGGAATGCCGGCCTCAGCGCGCACGGCAACGAGATCGGCCGCGGCGCCCTCGTGCAGGCCGTAGTCGGTGTCGCCCAGGACCTTGGCCGCGTGGCTGGTGACGAGGGCGAAGGCGAGTTCCAGGTCGCGGTCGGTGGCGAAGTCCTGGCGCCAGGCGATGCGGGCGGCGGTGGCAAGGGCGTCGCCGTTGCCGAGCGGGGACCAGGCGTCGCGGATGTTGTCGGAGCCGGCGAAGACGGTGACACCGGCTTCGGTGAGGTAGCGGACGGGCGGCATGGTGACGGCACCGGGGCCGTTGCTCATGATGGCGACGCCGGCGCGGGCCAGGGGTTCGGCGGTGCGGGCGAGGGAGGCGGGCTCGAGCTGGCCCAGGCAGTAGGCGTGGCTCACGGCGACCCGGCCCTGGAGGCTCGTGGCCTCGGTCCAGGCGGCGATGCGGCGGAGCTCGAAGGCGCCGAGCTCGCCCGGGTCGTGGAGGTGGATGTCGACCATGCTCCCGTGCCGCTCGGCCAGGCCGAAGACGGCGGCGAGCTGGCCCTCGATGTCGCCATCGAAACCGGCAGGGTCGAGGCCGCCGATCGCTTCCACGCCCAGGGAGAGGGCCTCGTTGAGCAGCTCGGCCGCACCGGGGTGGGTGACGACGCCGCTCTGGGGGAAGGCCACGAGCTGGATGTCGGCGAGGTGGCGGACCTGCTCGCGCAAGGCCAGCAGCATCTCGACGCCGCGCAGGCCCACCTCGGCATCGACATCGACATGGCTGCGCAGGCGGGTGGTGCCCTGGGCGACCACGCGGTCGAGGAGGGTGCGGGCGCGCTCGGGCGAGGGCCCGCGCAGCTCGGCGCGGATCTCCTTCTCGCGCGCGATGCGCTGGGCGACGCCGTGGCCCTCGCGGTGCGGCACCCAGTGGCCGCCGAGCAGGGTCTTGTCGAGGTGAATGTGGCCCTCGATCAGGCCGGGCAGCAGGAGGGCGCCCTCGAGCTGCAGGACCTCGCAACCGGTGCTGTCGATCGTGCCGCCGGCGCCGATGCGCGCGATCCGGCCGGCGCCGCAGAGGACGTCGGCAAGGCGGCCGTCGGGCAGCCTGGCACCGGAGAGCAGCAGGCGATCGCTCATCCGATCAGCCCGAGGCGGCGGGATGCGAGCACCTGGTAGAGGCGGTCGCCATACTGGCGCTGCTCCTCCATGGCGGTGAAGGTGAAGCTCAGGTCGTGCTCGTCGTCCGATGCGATGGCGTGCGACCTGATCTCCGGCCAGTCCGGGCAGGGCAGCTCGCGTAGCCCGGCCAACTGGTCGGGCGTGGGCAACTCGGGCATTCCGATCTTCGGATAGAGGGCGGCCACCGCCTGCCACAGATAGCGGACGGCCAGGGTTTCATCGGGCCAGCAGGGGCGGACGAGCCGGAATCCAATGGGCGCTCGTGACGGCGTGCAGAGCCTCGAAGCTCATCGTGCCCGCCATCAGCGCCAGCGACGTGCGAGCTACCCGGGCCAGGAGGTCCGGGGCGGGTGCGAGGAGGGCTGCCACATCCGGGAAGGCGGGTGCCGCGGCCACCGTGCGCATCCAGTGCCAGAGCAGGTCGGTTTCAGGCTCCAGGCGGCAGAGGTCAGGCGCCTGCCGGAGCGCCAGGAGGAGGGAGGCGGGATCGTCCGTCCGGGGGAGGACGGCATCGGCGGGGCGCAGGGGGAGGAAGGTGCAGGCCCAGTAGCCGAGCGCGGTTCCAATCTCGGCCGGATCGGCGGTGAGATTGCCGTAGGCGAGCCGCATCAGGGCGTGGAGCGCGCTGGCCGCCATGCCCGGAACGAGCGTCGGGAGATAGCGGCGCTGGGCCTCGGCACCACCGAGGCGCCGGGCTTCGCCGGTGAAGAACGTCCGATAGTCGGCCTCGAGCGCACGCTCGCCGAGATGCCGGTCCCAGTTCGAGACGTCGATGCGTCCAGCACCTGCCGGAACGGGCTTCAACCGGCTTGCGGAGGCGTAGGTCTCGAACCAGCTTTCGAGCCGGCTCTGGTCGGCACCGAGCCGGTCGAGGATGACGAGACCCATCGGCAGATGGTTCGCCATCCACGGGTCGAACTCGACGCTGTAGCCACGCGATCGCTCGACCAGATCGGCCAGGCCTCGCGACGTTCGAGGGCCGTGGCAGGCAGAAGCTCGGCCGCAGTCATTCCGGCGCCCTCCGCAGGAGGCGGGGACGCTACCGGTCGCGGAGCGCCGGGTCCAGCTGCTAGGCCGAGCCGGCCGGCGTGGCCTCCGCCAGGATCGCGTCCTGCTGGGCTGCGAGCCAGTCGACCAGCCCGCGCGCCGTGGCGAGGATGGCCTCGGCGTGCGGCCGATGCTCGGGCGGCATCAGCTCGTTCAGCGTGGCGAGCTCAGGCAGCCGCACCGGGACCGGACCCTCGCGCAGGCCTGCCAGCACCACACCCAGGGACGCCAATGCCAGACCGAGATCGCTCTCTGCCTGGCGAGCCCCGATCCGCAAGGCAGCCTTGCCGAGAAGTGCCGGGGAAATGGGCCGTTTTGCCATCATGGATGTTTCTCGATTGGCCCCAACCGCCGTTGTGCCACGATCACAGCCGAGGCTTCAACCGGAAGGTGAGACTGCCCCTAACTCTCTTGCGCCGTACGTTAGCCCGGCCCTTCTGGGCTACGCCAGCTCTGTCATGTTGCCAACACAGAAAAGCCATGACAAGCGCGCGATTGTGGCCTCGGCACATCAAGCCGGATACCGGCCACTTCAGCCACGCCTGGCATAACCCAGAGCGCGCAGCTCCTCCCTGACCTCATCCAGGATCAGCGGGTCGTCGATGGTGGCCGGGACCTTGAGCTCGGCGTCGTCGGCGAGCTTCTTCATGGTGCCGCGCAGGATCTTGCCGGAGCGGGTCTTGGGCAGGCGCTTGACCACGGCCACGAGCTTGAAGGCGGCGACCGGGCCGATCTCGTCGCGGACCTTGGCCACCAGCTCCCGGCGGATGGTCTCCGGCTCGCGGGCGACGCCGGCCTTGAGGACGACGAGGCCCATCGGCAGCTCGCCCTTGAGCTCGTCGGCGACGCCGATGCAGGCGCACTCCGCCACGTCCTTGTGCGAGGCCAGGACCTCCTCGATCGCACCGGTGGAGAGGCGGTGGCCGGCGACGTTGATCACGTCGTCGATCCGGCTCATCACGTAGACGTAGTCGTCCTCGTCGCGGTAGCCGGCATCGCCGGTGAGATAGTAGCCGGGGTAGCGGGCGAGATAGGCCTGCCGGAAGCGCTCGGGCGCATTCCAGAGCGTGGGCAGGCAGCCCGGAGGAAGCGGGAGCCTGATGGCGATGGCCCCCATCTGGCCCGGCGGCAGCGCATGGCCCTCCTCGTCCAGGATCTGCACGTCGTAGCCGGGCATGGGCAGGGTGGGCGAGCCGGGCTTCACCGGCAGGTGCTCGACCCCGACCGGGTTGGCGCAGATGGCCCAGCCGGTCTCGGTCTGCCACCAGTGGTCGATCACCGGCACGCCCAGCTGGGCCTCGGCCCAGAGGAGGGTGTCGGGATCGCAGCGCTCGCCGGCGAGGAAGAGGGTGCGCAGGGACGAGAGGTCGTAGCGGCGGATATGCTCCCCCTCCGGGTCCTCCTTCTTGATGGCGCGGAAGGCGGTGGGGGCGGTGAAGAGGGCGCGGGCCTTGTGCTCGGAGACGACCCGCCAGAAGGCGCCGGGGTCGGGCGTGCCGACGGGCTTGCCCTCGTAGACCACGGTGGTGCTGCCGTTGAGGAGCGGTCCGTAGACGATGTAGCTGTGGCCCACGACCCAGCCGACGTCCGAGGCGGTCCAGAACACCTCGCCGGGCTGGATCCCGTAGATGTTGCGCATGGTCCAGAGCAGCGCCACCGCATGCCCGCCATTGTCGCGGACGATGCCCTTGGGCTGGCCGGTGGTGCCGGAGGTGTAGAGGATGTAGAGCGGGTCGGTGGCCAGGACCGGCACGCAGTCGACCGGGTGCGCGGCCGCCAGCGCCTCGTCCCAGTCGAGGTCGCGGCCGGGCACCAGGCTCGCCCTCGCCTGCTCGCGCTGGAAGACGATGCAGTGGCGGGGCTTGTGCGCCGCCTGCTCGATCGCGCGGTCGAGCAGCGGCTTGTACTCGATGCAGCGGCTCACCTCGATGCCGCAGGAGGCGGCGACGATCAGGACGGGCTTGGCGTCGTCGATGCGGGTCGCGAGCTCGTGCGCGGCGAAGCCGCCGAAGACCACGGAGTGGACGGCGCCGATCCGGGCACAGGCCAGCATCGCGACCAGCGCCTCGGGCACCATCGGCATGTAGATGATGACCCGGTCGCCCTTGCGGGCACCGTGCTGGACCAGGGCGCCGGCGAAGCGGCTGACAAGATCCTGGAGCTCGGCGTAGGTGATCGTGCGCCTGCTGTCGGTGACCGGGCTGTCGTGGATGATCGCGGGCTGCATGCCGCGGCCGGCGGCGACGTGGCGGTCGACGGCATTGTAGCAGGTGTTGAGCGTGCCGCCGTCGAACCAGCGGTAGAAGGGCGCCTCGTCGGCATTGAGGACGCGCTGCCACTTGCGGTCCCAGTGCAGCGCTTCGGCGGCCTCCGCCCAGAACTCGTCCGGGTTCTCGAGCGAGCGTTCGTAGATCTGCCGGTACGTGCCCAAAGTGGCCTCCCCGTTACCCTGCGGGCCTTTGATTCCGCAGGGTAACGCAGGATGCCGGGACCGCAACGCGACGCAGTTGCGGTCCCGGACGACCTTGGGGGGCTTAGCCGCGGGGCGGCGGGGGCGGCGGGGGTCCGTCCGGGCCGCGCCCGCGATGGCCGCCCATAGGCTCGAGGCGGCCGTCGCGCTCGTGGCGGTCGAAGAACCGGTCGGCCGGCTTCTTGACCTCGTTCAAGGCCACCTTGCCGTCGCCGTCGGCGTCGAAGAACTGGAAGGCGCGGACCTGGGCGGGGCCGGTGACCTCCACGAGCAGCTTCGTGAACTCGTCGCGCGAGAGCTGCCTGTCGCCGTCCGTGTCGGCCCGCTGCACGGCGCTGTCGATGAAGCGGTCGAGCTCGGCCTTGTCGACGCTGCCATTGCCGTCGGCATCGATCTGGTCGAGCAGCATGGCACCGCCCATCCAGCCCATCCGTCCGTGCGGCCCGCCCCGCTCGCGACCGCCGGGGTGGGCCGAGACCTGGGTGGCCACGAGCCCGGCGACGATGACTCCCGCCGTCAGCGAGCCCAGGGCGATCTTGGTGCGCTTTCTCATGGTTTCCTCTGCATCATTCGAACGAGGCGCAGAAGACGCCCCAGCCGTCGCAAGAGTTTGTCCGCGACCACCCGAAATGGTCGCAGCCGGTCGCACTTCCGGGCGGCGCGGTACAGTCCGTTACAAAGCCCGGGCTGTGCTCGCCTGCGGGCTCCGGCATGATGCGCGGCGTGAGCGAGACCGAGCCCCACATCCTGGTCGTCGACGACCATCGCGACATCCGCGAGCTCCTGGCCCGCTACCTGGCGAAGCACGGCTTCAGGGTCAGCGTGGCCGAGCACGCGGCGGCCGCCCGCCGGCAGCTGCAGGCGGCAGCGGTCGATCTCGTGGTGCTCGACATCATGATGCCGGGCGAGGACGGGCTCTCGCTCTGCCGCAGCTTGCGGGAGACCGGCGAGGTGCCGGTGATCCTGCTCACGGCGGTGGTCGAGGAGACCGATCGGGTCGTCGGGCTCGAGATGGGTGCGGACGACTATGTCACGAAACCCTTCAACCCGCGCGAGCTGCTGGCCCGGATCAGGGCCGTGCTGCGGCGGGTGCATAGCCTGCCGCCGCGGCGCGGGCGGCCGGCGGCGACGCGGCTCGCCTTCGACCGCTGGGTGCTGGATACGGGGCGGCGCGAGCTGGAAGGCCCGGACGGGGTCGCCCTGCCGTTGAGCACGGGCGAGTTCCTGCTGCTCTCGGCCTTCCTCGAGCGGCCGCGGCTCGTCCTCACCCGCGACCAGCTCCTGGACCTCACGCGAGGGCGTGATGCCGGGCCGTTCGACCGGGCGATCGACAACCAGGTGAGCCGGCTCCGGCGCAAGATCGAGACCGATCCCAAGCGGCCGGCACTGATCAAGACCCATTGGGGCGGCGGCTACAGCTTCGAGGCCGAGGTCCGCGAGGCATGAGCTGGCCGCGGCCCTGGCCGCGCGGGCTGGCGGGTCAGCTCGTGCTGGTGCTGCTGCTCGCCATGGTGGCGGGCCAGGCGGCCGCGTTCTGGCTCTTCGCCGACGAGCGGCGGGCGGCCCTCGACACCCTGCGCTACCAGCAGATCGTCGATCGCCTGGCGACCGTGGTGCGCATGGTCCGCGCGGTGCCGGACGATCAGCAGCCGGCGCTGATCGCGGCCGCCGCCGGGCCGGAGCTGGCGCTGCGGGTGGTGGCCCGGCCCCATGCGCCTCCGCCGCGGCCACCCGAGCGCTGGCTGGCACGGCGGATCGCGCGGGCGTTCGACATGGCGCCGGAGCAGGTGCGCGTCGAGCTCAGACGGCCGCCGGGCCACGGCCGCTGGCGCGACTGGTCCCCGCCGGAGGATGCGTCGCCGCCAGAGGACGCGCCGCCGGATGAGCCGCCGCGGCGGCGCTGGCGGGTGGTGGGCGTGGCCGTGCAGCTCGGGCCCGGCCGCTGGCTCGAGGCGACGCTGGCGCCGGGGCCGCCGCCCTTGGGGCTGGGCAGGCTGACGCTCGTGGCCTGGCTGCTCACGGCGGGGCTCCTGGTCCTGGTCGTGGCGCTGAGCGCCCGGCGGATCGTGCGGCCGTTGCGGGCCTTGGGCCAGGCGGCGGAGCGGCTCGGCCGCGGCGAGCCCGTTCCGCCCCTGCCCGAAGCCGGGCCGGACGAGCTGCGCCGCACCACGCGGGCCTTCAACGAGATGCAGGCCCGGCTCAGACGGTTCATCGACGACCGGACGCGGATGATGGCAGCGCTGGGGCATGACCTGCGCACGCCGATCACCGCGCTGCGCCTGCGGGCCGAGCTGGTCGAGGAGGAGGAGGCGCGCGAGCGGCTGCTGGCGACGCTGGACGAGATGCACCAGATGGTCGAGGCGGCCCTGGGCTTCCTGCGCGACGAGGCCGCGAGCGAGCCCGCGCGCGAGGTCGACGTTGCGGCCCTGGTCGAGGGCTTGTGCGAGGATCTCCGCGAGCTCGGTCAGGAGGTCCACTTCACCGGGCCGGAGCGGCTGGTGGCACGGCTTCGGCCTACGGCGCTCAAGCGGGCCTTGCGCAACCTGATCGAGAATGCCGTCGCCTACGGGAAGCGGGCACGGGTGGCGCTGGCGGCGGGGCCGGGCGAGATCACGGTGACGGTCGAGGATGACGGGCCGGGCATCGCGCAAGCCGATCTCGAGCGCGTGTTCGAGCCCTTCGTGCGCCTGGAGGGCTCGCGCAGCCGGGAGACCGGCGGGATCGGCCTGGGCCTCGCCATCGCCCGCTCGGTGGTGCGCGCCCATGGCGGGGACATAGCACTCGCCAACCGGCCGGAGGGTGGGCTGCGGGCCACGGTGCGGCTGCCGGTTGCCGCCTCTGCATAAACCAGTGCCGATGCGCATTTTGCGCCGGGGCCGGCTCTGGCCTAAGCTGGCCGGCAGGCCGAGCGAAGCGAGACTGCCCGTCGATGGAACCATCGATCTTCGCCTATATCCGCCAGCACAGCTGGCGGCAGCAGCTCGTCATCCTCGTGCTGACGCTGCTGTCCTTCCCCCCGCTCTACTATTCGCTCGAGCTGCCGAAGATCATCATCAACCAGGCGCTGAGCCGGCCCGATGATCCGCACACGATCCTCGGCTACGAGCTCGACCAGGTGCACTACCTCTACGCGCTGTGCGGCATCTTCCTGGCGCTGGTGCTGATCGGCGGCGTGCTCAAATACATCCTCAACGTCTATGCCGGGATCGTCGCCGAGCGGATGCTGCGGCGGCTGCGCTACGATCTCTTCAGCCACGTCCTGCGCTTCCCGCTGCCGGCACTCCGCCGGGTGAGCCAGGGCGAGCTGGTGCAGATGATCAACGCCGAGACCGAGGCCCTGGGCGGCTATGTCGGCGACGCCCTGGCCGTGCCGGCGTTCCAGGGCGGCACGCTGATCACCATCCTGTTCTTCATCTTCATGCAGGACGTGGTGCTGGGCTTCGCTGCCATCGCCCTCTACCCGGTCCAGATGTGGCTGATCCCCAAGCTGCAGCGGCAGGTGAACAATCTGGGCAAGCGCCGGGTGCGCCAGGTGCGGCGCAACGCCGAGCGCATCAGCGAGACCGCATCGGGGGTGCGCGACATCCGCGCCAACGACGCCACCGCCTATGAGCTGACCCGCTTCACCAAAGAGCTGGGCGAGGTGTTCTGGATCCGCTTTGACATCTACAAGAAGAAGTTCCTGATCAAGTTCCTCAACAACTTCATCGCCCAGCTCGGGCCCTTCTTCTTCTTCACCATCGGCGGCTACCTCGTGATCCATGGCGAGATCACGTTGGGTGCGCTGGTCGCCATCGTCGGCGCGCACAAGGATCTGTCGTCGCCGTGGAAGGAGCTGCTCACCTACTATCAGACCATGTACGACGTTAAGATCAAGTATGAGCAGACGGTCACCCAGTTCGCACCGCCGGGCCTGATCGACCAGCGCCGCCAGAGCGACGACCCGCCGGAGAATCTCGACCTCCAGGCACCGCTGCGGGCGCAGAACCTCGCTATCGCCGAGGAGGGCGAGGAGCCGATCGTCGAGGGGCTGAGCTTCGAGCTGCCGCTGCCGACCCGGCTCGCGATCACCGGTCCGGCCGGCAGCGGCAAGGAGGAGCTGACGCTGGTCCTGGCCGGCCTGCTCCAGCCGCATGCGGGCCGCGTCCTGATCGGCGAGACCGACATCGCCAGCCTGCCGGAATCGGTGCTCGGGCGGCGGTTCGGGTATGCCGGCACACCCAGTTACATCTTCAGCGGCACGCTCGAGGAGAACCTTCTCTTCGGCCTGCGCCATCGTCCGGTGGTGGTGCCCGAACTGTCGGGCGAGCAGGAGGCCAGCCGCAAGCGCGAGCTGCACGAGGCCAAGCGCTCGGGCAACGCGCGCTATGACCCCGAGGCCGACTGGACGGACTGGGCGGCAGCCGGCGTCAACGATCCCTCGGAACGGCTGCCGGTCATGGTCCAGGCCCTGCAGGTCGCGACGCTCGAGGGCGACGTCTACGTGCTGGGCCTGCGCGGCACGGTGACGGAGCGGCACGGCGACCTGCCGGACCGGCTCCTGGAAGCGCGGCGGGCGATGCAGGAGCGGCTGGGTGCCAACAAGCAGCTGGCCCGCCTGGTCGAGCACTTCCATCCCGACCGCTACAACACCAACGCCACGCTGGCCGAGAACCTTCTCTTCGGCGTGCCGGTCGACGACCGCTTCAACGTCGATCACCTGGCGACCAACCCCTATGTCCGGGAGACGCTGGATGCGACCGGGCTGACCCAGGAGCTGATCGGGGTCGGCTACAGCGTGGCCCAGACCATGCTGGAGCTGTTCGCCGACCTGCCGCCGGACCACGAGTATTTCCGCCAGTTCAGCTTCATCGCCCCGGACGAGCTGCCGGATTACCGGGCGCTGGTGGCGAGGGTCGATCCGAACCGCCTGGATGCGCTGTCGGCCGCCGACCGCGAGCGCCTGCTGACGATGCCCTTCAAGCTGATCCCGGCCCGGCATCGGCTGGGACTGCTCACGCCCGAGCTCCTGGACAAGGTCCTGGTGGCTCGACGGCACTTCCAGGAGAAGCTGCCGGAGCACCTGCGCGGTGCGATCGCCTTCTTCGACCCCGGTGCCTATAACGGGCCCAGCAGCATCCAGGACAACGTGATCTTCGGCAAGATCGCCTACGGCCAGGCTCAGGCCGGAGCGCGGATCACCGAGCTCCTGACCGACGTCCTGGACGAGCTGGGCCTGCGCCAGCGCGTCATCCAGGTGGGGCTCGACGCGCCCTGCGGCGTGGCCGGCGGCCGCCTCTCCCCGGCCCAGCGGCAGAAGCTCGCCGTCGCCCGGGAGGTGCTGAAGCGGCCGGAGATCATGATCCTCTACGACCCCCTGGGCGCGCTCGACCCGGTGGATCAGATCCGGGCTCGGGACAATCTCCTGCGCCAGATGGAGGGCCGGACGCTGATCTGGGCGGTGCAGCAGGAGGAGTGGTCGAGGCACTTCGACCATGTGCTGAAGTTGAATGAGGGCCACGTCACGGCGGTCGGCGGCCCGGCTCCGCCGGACGAGGAGCCGGCACCCGTCCGCGAGCTGGAGCCGGTGTCATGAAGCTTGGCCTTCGGGGCCTCAACGCCCGGCCTTGGACGAGAGGGACCGCGCGCCGACTGGGAGACGCACCGTGAGCCTGCAGAAGGATGTCGAGGTCCTCCGCAGCATCCCGCTGTTCGCGAAGATCGAGCCTGCCAAGCTGAAGCTCCTGGCCTTCACCAGCGAGCATCTGGAGTTCGCGGAAGGCGACACGCTGTGCCGGCAGGGCGAGGCCGGCGACGCCGCCTTCATCGTGCTCGAGGGCCAGGCCGACGTGCTGGTGGAGAACCCGGGCGGTGCGGTGAAGGTCGCCACCATCCACCGCAACGACATCGTGGGCGAGATCGCCATCCTGTGCGACGTGCCGCGCACGGCCACCGTCCAGGCCACCACCCGGCTGGTGGCGCTGCGGGTCTCCAAGGACGGGTTCTTCAACCTCGTCACCCAGTTCCCGCAGATCGCCGTCGAGATCATGGGCGAGCTCGCCTCGCGCCTGCACGCCACCACCCAGCGCCTGACCGAGGCCTCGGCACGGCTGCGCAGCATCGACGCGGCAGGCCGGGCATGAACGCCCAGAGCCATGCCCGCGACCTGGCGTGGCCGACCTTCCCCTCCGCAGCGCTCGACTGGCTCGTGCGCGAGAGCGGGGCCATCCCCTTCGTCGACAACCTCCTGGCCGAGCTCTGCTCACGGCTGGTCGAAGACGGCCTGCCTTTGGCTCGCGTCAGCCTGCACCTGCGCACCCTCCATCCGCAGTTCCTGGGCGCCCGCATGCTCTGGCACCGCGGCATGGACACGGCCGAGCTCAGCCTGGTCGGTCACAGCATGCGCGACGATCCGCGCTTCCTGCACAGCCCGGTCCGTGCCCTCTACGAGGGTGCCGAAGGGATCCGGCACCGGCTCGACGTGCACGACGACGGCGGGGACGAGTACAGCATCTACGAGGAGCTGCGTGCCGAGGGCCTGACCGACTATGTGGCCCTGCCGCTGGTCACCACCGACGGCAAGCGCCACGCCACCAGCTGGAGCACGGACCAGCCGGGCGGCTTCACCACCGAGCACCTGGTGCGCATCAGCGACCTGATGCCGGTCCTCACCATGGCGGTCGAGATCCGGATGAACCGCCGGATCGCCAAGAACCTGCTCAACACCTATGTCGGCGAGCGGGCGGGCGAGCGCGTGCTGGCGGGCGACATCACCCGCGGCTCGGGCACCACCATCCAGGCCGCGATCTGGAACTGCGACCTGCGCAGCTTCACCATGATCTCCGAGCACTGGCCGCGCGACGACGTGATCTCCTCGCTCAACGACTATTTCGACGCCATGGGCGCCCCGGTGACCAAGTACGGCGGCGAGATCCTGAAGTTCATCGGCGACGGCATGCTGGCCATCTTCCCGCTCGAGGAGGAGGATGCCTGCGTGCGGGCGCTCAGGGCCGCGATCGAGGCCCGCCAGGCCATGATCGAGCTCAACGAGCGCCGCGAGGCCCAGGGTTTCGAGCGGCTGGGCTATGGCCTGGCGCTGCATGTCGGCGACGTGATGTACGGCAATATCGGCACCACGACCCGGCTCGACTTCACCGTCATCGGCCCTGCCGTGAACACCACCGCCCGGCTCGAGGGCCTGACCAAGGTCCTGCATCGCCGGGTCGTGCTCTCGGCCCCCTTCGCCTATCGCTGCGGCTGCTCGCCCGATTTCCTGGAGCCGCTGGGCTCCTATCCCCTGCGCGGCGTGGGCGAGCCGCTTGGCGGTGTTCGGGCTGGCCGGCGACCATTGAGCCTGAAGCCGCGCGAGCCGATCGCCCAGCTCGTGCATTCGCTGGGCTTCTTCGGCGTGGCTGCGGTGATCGACGGCGGCGCCAACGAGGGCCAGTACGCCACCTCGCTGCGCGCGCACGGCTGGACCGGCAGGGTGGTCTCGATCGAGCCGATCCCGGAGGTTCACGCTCGCCTGGCCAGGCGCGCCGCCGGCGATCCGGCCTGGACCGTGCTCCCGCCGATGGCGCTGGGGGCCGAGGACGGCGAGGCGGTGCTCGAGGTCTCGGCCGAGAGCGACATGAGCTCGCTCCGGCCACAGAGCGAGCTGCTGCATCGGATCTCGCCCAGCTCGGCCGTCACCGCCCGCATCCCCGTCCCGGTGCGCCGCCTCGACGGGCTCGAACTGCCGCCGGGCCCGCTCTTCCTCAAGCTCGACCTGCAAGGCGGTGAGGCCGCAGCGCTGGAGGGGGCTGCGGGCCTCCTGCCACGGCTGGTCGGCATCCAGCTCGAGATGGCCCTGGTCCGGCTCTACGCGGGCGAGCCGCTCTGGCGGGAGATGGTCGACCGGCTGGAGGCGATGGGCTTCGGCCTGCACCTGCTCATCCCCGGCTATTACGAGCGCAAGCTCGGCCGCCAGCTCCAGGTCGACGGGGTGTTCTACCGGGCGCAGGGTGCGGCAGCGCCTGCGGGAATGGGAGATCCGCCTTGAGCACCATCGTCGAGGACGAGGCTACCCTGCGCAGCCTCTACCCGCAGCAGGTGGAGCTGCGCCGGAAGACCATTCTCGATCGCCTCGATCGTCACTGCCGCAACTTCATCGCCCACTCGCCCTTCCTCGTGCTGGCGACCGCCGGCGCCGACGGCGGCGTCGACGCCTCGCCGCGCGGCGACGCCCCGGGCTTCGTGCAGGTGCTGGACGACCGCACCCTCGCCATCCCGGACCGGCGCGGCAACAACCGTCTGGACAGCATGAGCAACATCAGCGCGAGACCGCAGGTGGGCCTGCTCTTCTTCATTCCCGGCATCGGCGAGACCCTGCGCGTCAACGGCCGTGCCCGGATCACCACCGACCCGGAGCTGACGGCCCGCATGGCCGTCCAGCAAAAGGCGCCCGCGGCCGCCATCCTGGTCGAGGTCGAGCAGGCCTACCTGCATTGCGGGAAGGCGCTGATCCGCTCGCACCTCTGGGACGACACCTATCGCCTGGACCGCCATGCGTTCCCCAGCCTCGGCCGCATGATGGCGGACCAGGCCGGGGACGGCAGCGACGCCGCCGCCACCGAGGCCCAGATCGAAGAGGCCTACCGCGAGCGGCTCTACTGAGGCTGCCCGATCAGGCGGCGCAGGCGGTGCAGATGGCGGCGATGTGGCGGTGGTCCGTGCCGCAGCAGCCGCCCACGACGGCGAGCCCGCCCAGCCGCTCACGCAGCTCCCGGTAGCGTCGGCCGAGATCGGCCGGGTCGCCGGGATCGAGCTCGGTGGCGTTGTCGAGCTCGGCATGGCTCAGCGTCGAGGCGTTGGCCCGGATGCCGCGGATACGGCGCCGCCAGGGCTCGTCGGCCGCCAGCGCATCCTCGAAATGGAGCGGATGGGCGCAGTTGACCATGTAGTAGGCGGGCGAGCCGCCGGTCGCCTCGTCCACCTGCTGGATCGCGGCACCCAGCGTGTCGCCCGAAGGCAGGCGCCCGTCGGTCTCGACGGTGAACGCGATCACCGCCGGCATCCCGTGCGCCCGGGCTGCGCGCGCGATCCCGATCGCCTCCTCCGGATAGGTCATGGTGATGGCGCTCACCATGTCGGCCTCGGTGGCGCGGAAGTCGTCGATCTGGGCCTCGTGGTAGCGTTCGGCCTCCTCTGCCGTCATCCGCAGCTCGACCTTGTACCCGTCGCCGCGCGGCCCGAGGACGCCGTTGATGACGATCGGGATGTCCTTCCCCGCCTCGGCCTCGCGCAGCTCGACCAGGAGGTCCACCGAGCGCCGGTTGATGGCCGCCAGCGCCTCGGGCGTGTAGCCCAGCCGCTCTCCCCAGTCGGGGTTGGCCCGCCAGGTCGGCGTGTCGAGGATGAACCCATGGCCGTGCTCGCGGGCGATGGCGAGGTAGGGCTCGAAATAGGCCCGCAGCATCGCCCGGCCGTCCTCGCGCTCGACCAGCGGAAAGGCCGCGAAGCACGGCAGGTCGACGCCGTTGAGAAAGACCAGCGTGGTCTCGAGGCCGCCGTCGGCGAGGAACATCCCACCGCCCAGCTGCGGCAGACGATCCCGATACAGAGACATTCTCCTGCTCCCCGATCCAGTCACACAGCCCGCAGCGTTGTGGCTCAAACGCATGGACCCGGTCAGTGAACGGGATCACCGAGGGTTGATCGAGGTGCTGTGCCCCCTTCCAGCCTGCGCACTTCACCCCATCTTGCCAGCCTGAGACCCGCCGGAGACTCCCTCGACCGATGACCCAGCCCTCCCCGATGCGCGCCGTCCTCCCGCCGATCCATCGTCAGGGCTGGCCCTTCATCGCCATCTTCCTCGTCGCAGCGCTGCTGCTGGGCTGGCTGTGGGAGCCGCTGTTCTGGCTCGGGCTCATCGCCACCGCCTGGTGCGCCTACTTCTTCCGCGACCCGGTGCGGGTGACGCCGGACGACCCCTCGCTCGTGGTGAGCCCCGCCGACGGGGTCGTGGTCGGCACCCATGCGCGGGTGCCGCCGCCCGAGCTGGAGATGGGGACCGCACCGCTCCCCTGCGTCGCCGTGTTCATGAACGTGTTCGACGTGCACGTGAACCGCACGCCGGTGGCCGGCACGATCACCGGCCACGCCTATCATCACGGCAAGTTCCTGAACGCCTCCTTCGACAAGGCCGCGGACGAGAACGAGCGCCGCTCCTGGCGGCTGCGCACCGCCAGCGGCCGCGAGGTCGGGCTGGTGCAGATCGCCGGGCTCGTGGCGCGGCGGATCGTGCCGTTCAGGGAGAGCGGCGACGTGCTGGCGGCGGGGGAGCGGATCGGGCTCATCCGCTTCGGCAGCCGCTGCGACATCTATCTGCCGGAGGGCACGGCACCGCTCGTCCTGGTGGGCCAGCGCACCATTGCCGGCGAGACCGTGATCGCCGATCTTGACGGGCAGCAGGTGGCACGGGCTGGGCGGGCAGGCTGATGGATCTACGGCATCGCCGGCGGCGGGTGCGGCTTTCCTCCCAGCCGCTGCGCAACCTGATCCCCAACATGATCACCATCCTGGCGCTGTGCACCGGGATGACCGGCATCCGCTACGCGCTCGACCAGCGCTGGGAGCTGGCGGTGTCGCTGATCCTGGTGGCGGCCGTGCTCGACGGGCTGGACGGCAACTCGGCCCGCATCCTGCACAGCACCAGCAAGATCGGCGCCCAGCTCGACAGCCTGGCCGACTTCTTCAGCTTCGGCGTCGCACCCGCCATGCTGGTCTACCTGTGGACCCTGCACGACGTCCGCGGCGTGGGCTGGGCGCTGGCGATGCTGTTCGCCACCTGCTGCGCCCTGCGCCTCGCCCGCTTCAACAGCGAGCTCGACCTGCCGGACCGGCCGCGCTGGAGCTACTTCTTCTTCACCGGCATCCCGGCCCCGGCGGCGGCAGGCCTGGCGCTGGCCCCGATGATGCTGTCGTTCGTGGTCGGTGACGGCTGGCCCCGGAACTGGGTGCTCAACGCGGTGGTGCTGGTCTTCGTGGCCGTGATGATGGTCAGCCGGGTGCCGACCTTCTCGCTGAAGCGGGTACGCATCCAGCCGCACATGATCCTGCCCACCCTGGTGATCGCCTCGGCCGCCATCGCGGGTCTCGTGGTCGAGACCTGGCTCACCCTCTCGGTGCTGGCCGGGCTCTACGTGCTCAGCATCCCCTTCAGCATCATCGCGGCGACGCGCCTGCGCCGGCGCGAGCCGGTCACGGCCGCACCGGCCGCGACCCCGGCACCGCCGCCAGCACCCGAACGCATCGTCAGCTTCGAGCCGCGCTCCGGCACCCGCCCGGGCTGAGCTGGCAGCCTGCAGGGTGCCATGCTCGACGCAGCCCTGCGCCGCGTCATCGATCCGCCGCTCGCAGGTGCGGCACGGCCCCTGGTGCGGCTGGGGATCGGCGCCGATACGGTCACCATCGCCGGGTTCGGGGTCGGGCTCCTCGCCATGCTGGCGATCGCCACGGGATCGCCGCTCCTGGGCCTGATCCTGCTCCTGCTCAACCGCCTGGGCGACGGGCTGGACGGGGCGATGGCGCGGCTGACCAGGCCCACCGACCGCGGCGGCTTCCTCGACATCACGCTGGACTTCATCCTCTACAGCGGCTTCGTCTTCGCCTTCGCCGTGCTGGACCCGGCCCGGAACGCGCTCCCGGCGGCCTTCCTCATCTTCTCCTTCGTCGGCACCGGCGCCTCCTTCCTCGCCTTTGCCGTCATGGCAGCCAAGCGCGGGCTCGAAAGCAGCGCCAGGGGCACGAAGTCGCTCTATTATCTGGGCGGGCTCACCGAGGGGACCGAGACCATCCTGCTCCTGGCGCTCATGTGCCTGTGGCCGGCAGCCTTCCCGATCTTGGCCTGGGTGTTCGGGACCCTATGCTGGATCACCACGGGCGCACGGGTGGCCATGGGCATGAGGGAGCTCGCCTGACCAGGCGCAGCGCCGACGGAGTGACCGGAATGACCTATCGCACCATCCTGCAGGAGCTGCGCGACGAGCCCGCGAACGAGGCGCGGGTGCGCGCGGGCTCTGCCCTCGCGGCCCGGTTCGGCGCCGAGCTGGTCGGCATCCATGTGGCGGCCCTGCCGACGGTGCCGGTCGGGCTCGGCGAGGCCTCGGCCTATATCGACGCCGAGATCATCGGCGCCCAGCGCGAGGCCAACAAGGCGATCCAGGAGCGGGTGCGCGAGGCCTTCGAGCGCGCCCGCGACCCGGCCGTGCCGGGCCGCACGCTGCTGATCGAGGATGTGTACGGCACCGCCCTGGCGGAAGCGGCACGCACCGCCGACCTCACCATCCTGGGCCCGGCCCATGCGGAGGGCGAGAGCCTGCTCAACCCGCCGCCGGCGGACGAGGTGCTGGTCCAGGCGGGTGGGCCCGTGCTCGTGCTGCCGCCGGGGCCGGCGAGCCTGCCGCCCGGCCGGGCCGTCATCGGCTGGAACGGGAGCCGGCAGGCGGCGCGGGCGCTGAAGGACGCCCTGCCGCTCCTGGCCGCGGCCCAGGAGGTGGTCGTGCTCACGCTGGGCGAGGACATGAGCGGGAGCATCGAGGCGGCGGCCAGGATGCTGGGCCGGCACGAGGTCAGGGCTCACGTCGAGAGCCGCCCCGAGCAGGGACCGACCGGCCGCCAGCTCCTGGCGGTTGCGGGCGAGCTCGGTGCCGATCTCCTGGTCGTGGGCGCCTACAGCCACTCCCGCCTGCGCGAGGCCGTGTTCGGCGGCACCACGCAGGAGATCCTGGCCGAGGCCAAGCTGCCGGTGCTGTTCGGCTACTGAGGCCGGCGCGCGGCCAGGAGGCTGAAGACGCCCAAGGCGGCGGCGAAGAGCAGGTTCCAGGCCGCGAGCGAGATGCCGAGGAACGTGACCGACACCTGATCGCAGGTGGGTGCCGCGTTCGCGAGCTCGGCCCGCAGCTCCTCGATCGTGCGGGCGGTGCCCCCGGCGACGCAGCTCGCGGGCAGGGCCGTCCAGCCCTGCTCGACCGCCACGTGGTAGGCCGAGAGCCCGGCATTGCCCAGGAGCAGGAGCCCGGCCAGCACGAGCCCGAGCCGTGGCCGGCCAACGGCGATGGCGACCGGCAGGATGCCCAGCACCGCATAGTAGGGCACCCGCTCGTAGAGGCAGAGATGGCAGGGCGCCTTGGCGAAGCCGAACTGGAGCGTGAACGCCACGCCGATGGCGGCCGCGGCCGCGAGCCAGACGAGCAGCAGGGAGCCGGAGGGCCTGGACGCCGTCATGCGCTCAGAGATAGCGCAGCGAGAGGAAGCCCAGCACGATCAGGCCGGCGAAGACCGAGGTGACGAGGGTGAGCCGCTCCTCGATGAAGGTGCGGATCGGGGTGCCGTAGGAGCGGAGCAGGGCCGCCACCAGGAAGAACCGGGCACCGCGGGTGACGATCGAGGCGACGATGAAGATGCCGAGGCTGAAATGGGCCATGCCGCTGGCGATCGTCACCAGCTTGTAGGGGATGGGGGTCAGGCCCTTGATGAGGATGATCCACAGGCCCCATTCGGCGTAGGCGTGCTGGAACTCGGTGACCTTCCCCTCCAGCCCGTAGAGGCGGATGATCCACTCGCCCACGGTCTCGAGCAGCGCGTAGCCGATGAAGTAGCCGGCGAGTCCGCCCACCACCGAGCCCGCGGTGGCGATGAGCGCTATCCGCCACGCCGCGTGCGGCCGGGCCAGCACCATGGGCACGATCATGGCGTCGGGCGGGACCGGGAAGATCGAGCTCTCGAGGAAGGCGATGATGGCCAAGGCCCGCTCGGCATGCGGGCCAGCCGCCTGGCGCATCATCCAGGCGTAGAGGCGATGGAGCAAAGGGGAGCCTTTCGCAGGTCCGATTCCGGCCGCTTAGCGGTGGCTCATAGGCTTGGCAAGCCGGTTGTACCCGTGCCGCGTCGGGCGGAAAGGATCGCCCGCCCGGTTAAGGCTGCGGTAAGGTCCGTGTGGCAGCCTTGGCATGGTGGGTGCGCATGGAAGATCTGCTCCCGATGGACCCGTTCTCGATCCTGGTCATCGTGCTTCTCGTGCTCGGGCTGTCGCTCGTGTTCATGGGCGTGCGCGCGGTGCCGCAGGGGCAGGAGCACACGGTCGAGCGGTTCGGGCGCTACACCGGCACGCTGCGGCCGGGCCTCAACCTGATCGTGCCGCTCGTGGATCGCGTCGGCCGACGGCTGAACATGATGGAGCAGGTGCTGGACGTGCCCTCGCAGGAGATCATCACCCGCGACAATGCGATGGTGACGGTCAACGGCGTGGTCTTCTTCCAGGTGCTGGATGCGGCCAAGGCGGCCTACGAGATCACCAACCTCGACAACGCCATCCTGAACCTGACCATGACCAACATCCGCACGGTCATGGGCTCGATGGACCTGGACGAGCTCCTCTCCAAGCGCGACGAGATCAACACCCGCCTGCTGCAGGTGGTCGACGAGGCGACCTCGCCCTGGGGCGTCAAGATCACCCGGATCGAGATCAAGGACATCTCGCCGCCGCAGGATCTCGTCGATGCGATGGCCCGGCAGATGAAGGCCGAGCGCGTCAAGCGGGCCCAGGTCCTCCAGGCCGAGGGGGAGCGGCAGGCGGCCGTGCTACGGGCCGAAGGCGAGAAGCAGGGTGCGATCCTCGAGGCCGAGGGTCGCCGCGAGGCCGCCTTCCGGGATGCGGAAGCCCGCGAGCGGCTGGCCCAGGCCGAAGCCAACGCTGCGGCCATGTTCTCGGCAGCTCTCGCCAAGGGCAACGTCCAGGCCGCCAACTACTTCGTGGCGCAGAAATATCTGGAGGCGCTCACGGCCTTCGCCACCAGCCCGAACCAGAAGACCCTCATCCTGCCGATCGAGGCCACGGGCATCTTGGGCTCGCTGGCCGGCATCGGCGAGATCGCCCGGGAAGCCTTCGGCCGCGACGCCGACCAGCGCCGCCCGCCCGGTCCCTGGGGCCAAGCCGGGGAGCAGACGCCCTGAACGCCTGGACAGGCTGGGCGACCGACAGTCCTCTGCGGCTGCGTCGGTGGTGCGAGGCGCTGCCGTGAGCGTCTCGTTCTGGCACTGGTGGATCCTGGCCGGCATCTGCCTCGTCATCGAGGCGCTGACCCCCGGCTTCATCTTCCTATGGCTCGGAATCAGTGCCGGCCTGACAGGCTTCGTCGCCCTGCTCGTGCCAAGTCTCGCCTGGCAGTGGGAGCTGCTGGCCTTCACCGCTTTCGCGCTCGCCAGCGTCCCGATCTGGCTCCGGCTACGCCGGCGTGGCACGCACAGAGGTCGCCTTTGGCCTCAACCGCCGTGCCGAGGCTTGCGTCGGCCAGCTCGGCATCCTCGACGACTCGCTGGCACCGGGCCGACATGGCCGGGTCCGCCTGGGCGACACGACCTGGTCGGCGAGCGGCCCCGACCTCCCGGCCGGCGCACGCGTCCGCGTGGTCGGTGCTGACGGCACCGTGCTCCAGGTCGAGCCCGCGGCCGGCCCGGATGGCTGAATGTGGAGACCGGATTTCCTGCTCCTTTTTCGGCCGAGCCGCCGGGTTTTCCCATCGGCTGCCTTCGTCGATCCTCGACGCGAGCACGGCATCAAAGGTGACAGCGGCCGGCCGGATCGTGACATGGTGCAGGTGCAGGGGGTCGGCCCTGCTGACGCCAGCTGCCTTCAGCCACCGAAGTCGGCCCGGGCGGCATAGCTTGTCCCGGTCTGCCAGGCGGGCCGCCGGGCGTCCGGGGGGCGGGGGCGGGCGAGGCGGGCGGGCTGGGCCAGGATGCAGCCGCTGACGGCGTCGAGGCCGTCATCGGCGGCGTTCGGACCGGGGAGCCATTCGCGCATCTCGCGGACGAAGGGAGTGTCCCAGACGCGGGTATGGGCACGCAGCGCACCGGCGGCGAGGAGCGGGTCGAGCGCGTCGAGGATGCGCTGCTGCTTGGAGCGGGTGCTGACATGCTCGTGGACGGCGACGGCGAGCTTGGCTCCCGCGAGCTCGCGGCGAAGGAGACCGGGCAGGAACTTGCCGATGCCGTTGGTCTCGACCGTGACCGAGGGCTGCTCGTAGCGGGTGAGAAAGGTCACCACACGGCGGCAGAGCTGGGTCGCGGCGTCGGTCTCGCCGGCCTGGCGGGGGTCGAACTCCAGATACTCGATGGCGTGCAGCCAATAGCCGCCCTGCTCGTCGGTGAAGACGACCGCGACGACGCTGGCGTCGCCCTGGCCGGGGCGACCGAACGCAGGGTCCCAGAAGCAGGCGGCGCCGGCCATTCGCTGGCCGGCGATGGTGAGCTGTCCCACCCCGTTGCCGCGGCCAATCTCGATCTCGGCGGCGTAGCGGACGAGCCGGTCGGGATCGAGCCGGAGGTCGTGGGTGTGGGTGGGCTCCAGCATCATCTGGCTGCGGAAGCGCACCGGGCCGCTCTCGGTGCGCAGGGCCTCGATCGCCTCGGGCGTGAAGCGCTCGGGCCAGCGGCTGCGACCCTCCTCGTCCAGGAGCGGCAGGACGAGGCGGGAGAAGCCGTCGAGGAAGGGGGCGGTCTCACCGACCTCGGCCCGGGCCTCGGCGGCGTAGATCGAGTAGTAGCTGTGGGGCGTGCCGATATAGAGCTGGGTGCCGCCCGGCACCAGCACGAAGCCGGTCTCGCGCAGGCGCTCGCGCAGCTCGACCCGCTTGTCCGGGCCGTCGGCCGTGTTCGGCACCTCGACATCGTCGCAGATCACGATGTCGGCCCGGCTGCCGGTGATGTTGCCGCCGATGCCGCGGGCCAGCAGCGACGGGTCGCGATGGTGCAGCCGCCGCTTCACCGTGAGCTGGTCCGAGGCCCACTGCTCGCGCCGGTCCGGCATCAGATGCTTGGTCATCGGGTGTCGCTCGATGATCCGCCGCACATTGCGGGTGAGCTTGGTCGCCAGCGTGCTCTCGGCCGAGAGCACGAGAATGCGCAAGTCGGAGTCGCGGGCGAGGAGCCAGGCACAGTAGAGGCCCACCAGCGTCGACTTGCCGGCGTCGCGGAACACCATGAGCAGGAGGCGCTTGTCCTCGTTGGTCCAGCTGGTGCCCAGCCAGTCCGCCATCTCGATGTGCAGGGCCGGCGTGCCCCGGCCCTGCAACGAGTTCCACTTGTTGACGAACTGAGGGAAGAGGATGGCCCGGCTGAGACGATCCGGGTGACGGTCGGCACCGCCACGCAGAAGGCCCTCCCGCCGCGTGCGGTGCTGGCGCATGACGGTACCTGGACCTCCGGTGGCTCAGTCGAGCAGGCTGCGTGACCGGGAGCTTCCGCCGAGCAGGCCGGAGCCGGCGCTGAGCCAGCGGTTGCTCAGTTCCAGCAGGTTGTTGCGGCGGCGGTCCGCGTAGCTGTCGCGGATCGTGGCGATCCGGCTCTCGGCCGAGTCTTCCTGGGCCGCGCGCACGGCACGGCTCTCCTCCTCCAGCCCGCGCAGGATGGCGTCGGCGGAGCCGCCGGTGCCACCGGTGCCGGCAGCACCGGCACGGGCGCGCTCCTCGGCCAGACGGCGGCGCAGGCTCTGGTCCTGTTGGCGCCGGGCCTCGGCATCGCGGGCCAGGATGTCGCGGACCTGCCGGTCGCGGTCGCGCTCCAGCTGCTTGTCTTCCTGCCGCTGCGCCTGCCGCGACAGCGCAAGGTTGAGGCCCATCGTGGCCAGGCTGCTGTACGCACCCATCACTCGTTCACCTTGATCTCGGTGGAGACGGAAAGGATCGTCGACGGCACGGGGTCGTCCTGGACCACGCGCCAGGGCGGCTGGCCCAGGCCGCGCCGCCAGCCGATCGCGCGTAAGGACTGGTCGCCGGTGACCACCCCGGCACCGGGCGGCCGGGCGATCAGCCCCTTCGGGCCACTTCCGACGTCGACGTGCAACGCACCAGTGTCGATGACCCGGAAGCTCACGCGCACCGGCCGATAGGGATGGTCGAAGCTCGACTCCCCGGCCGCTCGGCACCGGGACCGGCATCGGCTCGACCTCGTGGGTAAAGGGCGTGCCCACGGTGACCCGGCGCGTGGCCTCGGGAAGCGTGATCCCGCCGCCTGCGACGGTCAACCGGGCAACCCGGCCCTCCTCGCTGACGGTCATCACCGCCTGCCCTTCCAGCTCGGCCAGGCCCGACCAGGCCGTCTTCGCCGTGCCGCTGGTGAGCGTGCGGCCGTGATCCACGCCCATCGCGTCGTCCAGACGCACGAGCAGGACCTGCCCGCCGATCTCTGCCAGCAGCCAGGGCTCGCCCTGGTGCATCGCCACGGCACGGAGCCTGCCCACCGCTTCGAGCAGCGTCCAGCCGACCACGTTGCTGTTGCGGTCGATGGTGGCGGCGGCTGCCCGCCCGTCCGCGCGGAGGATCAGCAGGAGCCGGCGGCGGCCGTCGAACGCGATGTCGATCGGGTCGACCAGGAGATGGCGGGCGAGAAGGGCGATGTCGGCCGCCTGGTAGGCCTGCTCGCTGTCGGCGAACAGGAACTCGCGCAGCTCGCGGCCGCTGGCGCCGATGAAGAGCGTGGCACCGTCGACGTCGAGCGGGCGCAGCCGGCGGGCGGCCCACGAGCCGACGCGGGTCTGCAGCTCGAGCTGGGCCGTGGTGGGTGCGAGCGGCGTGCCGCGCACCACCCACTCGCCGGCATTGGTGAAGACCTGGAGCTGCCGGCCGGCCTGGAGGCCGCGGATGGTGTGCAGCTCGTCGCCGCCGAGGCGGAAGGCGATGCCCTCGTCGTCCAGGGCCTCCCCCAGGTCGAAATTGGCATGACGGCCGGTCTTCGAGGTCCAGAGCCAGTCCGGCAGGTCGCGCGAGCCGCCGATGACGAGCCGGTCCTGGTAGACCGTGACCGTCGCCGGCCAGCCTCGCATGGAGCCGAAGGCCTGCTCGTCCCAGTCGCGGGTGGCCTTGCCGTTCTCGACCTGCTCGCGGAGCTTGCCGCTGGCCCGGGTCCGGTCGAACGGGTCGACCGAGCGGATCTCGATCTCGTGCCGCTTGTAGCGGAAGATCGCCCCCAGCAGCAGCGGGTGGAAGACGGGCTCGCTGGCGACCAGGTCGACCGTGCCCACGTCGAGCTCGTCGTCGCTGTCGCCGGTGTCGGGGTCGCGCAGCTCCAACGCCACGTTGGCGGCGGCGAAGCGGGCATAGGGCTGGTAGGTGTGGGTGAGGTCGGAACCGCTGGTCTCGAACTCGAACCGCACGAGCTGGAACTGGTCGACCGCGGTCTCGACCAGGAGATAGGGGGGGACCTGCGGATGCACGATCAGGAGCCGGCCGCCGGTGCGGGTCCAGCTGATGTCGGCGAGCTGCGCCTCGGTCCACATGCTGGCGGGCCCGGCGATGACCCGGGTGCCGCGGACGATGTCGATCCGTGCCGCACCCAGCGCCAGGAGCGCCGGCCCGAACGGAGCCTCGAAGTTGACGAGGCGGACCGCACCAGGCAGGGCCGCAACCCGTGCGAGGCCCGGGCGCCGCGCCACCCCGCCGGTGGCACGCACCAGCACGTTGCGCAGGCGGGCAGCGCCATCCTCCTGGGCCTTGAGGTCGAGCCGGCCCAGGAGCTGCGGGTCGAGCTCGCCCGCCGTGAAGCTCGTCTTGGTGACGAAGACCCGGCTCATCAGTAGCGCGCCTCGATCAGGGTGAAGTCCTCGATCGCGCGCGGGGTCGACTGCTGGCTGTCGGCCAGGCGGGCCCGGCGCAGGTCCAGCTCGGCAAGGTCGACCAGCTCGGCCGCGCGCGAGGTGCCCTCGGTCAGCGGGATGCACAGCTCGGCGGCCAGACGGGCGACCAGAGCCTGGACGAAGAAGGCCGGGAACATGGCCTCCCCGACCCGGCGCTGGTAGCCGAGCACGATGCTCTGCGCACCGGCCAGGAGCTTCGAGCCCTGGATCCGGTAGGTGAGCCCGCGGGCACTCTGGCCGACACCGGCCGAGAGCGTGCGCAGGTGATCGCCCGGCAGCGTGAAGCTGTGCGAGAACTCGGCCAGCGGCGGCTCGGCGTCGGCCTCGAGGCGGGCGGTCGCCAGCGTGAACGACCAGGGGTGCGCCACCATCAGGCCGTCGCGCACGAACGGGTAGAGGCGGCGGGCGAAATCGGCTTCGACGCTGGCGTCGTCCAGGGTGGCGATCGGCTCGGCACCCAGCTTCAGCAGGGCCGCGTTGCAGAGCTCGACGGTCGTGGGCATGGCAGGTCTCCGCGCGGCAGGGGCTAGGCGGAGGACTAGGCGACAGTGCCGACGAGGCGGCGCAGGGCGGCCCAGACCTCGGCCTGGGCAACCGGCAGGAAGCCGATCAGGCAGCCCTCATGCTCGTAGGAGAGGAGGAGGGGCTCGTCGGCGACGGCGACGATCCGGACCCGGTCGGGCCGAGCAGGCAGCGGCCCCGGCCGGTGTGCCTGCCACAGCACCAGGAAAGGCAGCATGCGGACACCCTCGAAGCTGTACTGCCGGGCCTCGTCCGGGGCCTCGAGGGAGATCGCCTCGCAGCCGACCGCCGGGCTTGCTCCGAGGAGCGAGCCCAGCATCAGGCCGCGCGCGAGCCACAGGCCGTGGCAGGCCAGTCGAGCGAGCATGGGACACCTCGAAGGTGGGGCGGGCCCGGAGGGACCCGGTTCGGCCTCGGCCGGAGAGGAAGGCCGGCGCGCCGGGCGGGCGGGGCCCGGCGCGCCGTCGCTAAATCAGTCGCTGTTCACCGTGGCGAACGCGCTGATGTTGGCAACGTCGACGCTGCCATTGTCGTTGCTGACCACGACGACGACACCGTGCACCGGTGCCGAGCCGAGGCCGGCATTGACGAAGATGAAGTCGCCGACGCGCAGCATGTCGCTGGCCGGGCGGAAATAGCCCGACGTGTCGATGTCGCCGGCGAGGTCAGCGGTGCGGTAGTGCCAGAGCGTGAAGCCGTTGGCATAGCCGAGGGCGCTGAGGTTCATGGAAGCGTAGGCCATCGCTCAATTCTCCTCGCAGGGCAGCTTCACGACGCCCGAGGGATCGATCAGCGCCGGAGCCCTGGGACATCGAGTTGGCGACGAAGTGCGCCGCACGATCGCCGTGCCAGGTGATGTCGGCGGTGACATCCTGGCCGATGGCGTGGCCCACGGCGCTCTTGTGGTACCAGAAGCAGGTGCGGACCCCGTTCACGAGCGGCAGGCCGGAATGCGGCATCCAGAGCGAGCCGAGCCAGAACTTGGCCTGGGTGCCGCGCCAGGGGAGCTGGTCGCCGCCGACGAACTCCGAGTTCGCGAACTCGGGCAGGTCGAGGAGATCGGACCACTGCTTCCAGCCGACGATGGCGTAGCGCTGGCCGTCATCCGGCACGTCGTTCGTGCCCAGGATCTCGAACGCGGCCAGCACGTCGTTCTTGGTGAGCGGCGTGTCCTGGCTCCCTGCGGTGAGGGTAGCGCTGGAGAGCGCCTCGATGATCAGCTCGTCGGTCTTGCGGCCCAGCGCATAGGCACCGGCATTGGCCAGCACCTGACGCTCGTCGATGTTGCTCTTCAGGTCGTCCAGCCGGTCGACCCATTCGCCGGCATAGAAGTCCTGGAGCTGGGCCTCGACGGCGCTGAACTCGACGTTCATGAGCGGCACCATGCCGTGCCGCGCCTTGGTCGAGGCAGCGCCCTTGCCGACGCGCTGGAAGATGGTCGAGCTGCCGAGCACGCCGTTCTTCACCCGGACGGTCGGCCGCAGCTTCGAGCCCTGACGCTGGTAGGCCTGGTGGACCTCCCGCTCGAACTGCTTGACGAAGGCTTGGTCGATTGAGGTCGACATCGCGTGGGACACCTCTGTTGCTGGGGGCGCCGGCAGGTCCGGTTGTCCTGCGAGGGGCCGATCCGGAGGCGCTGGGGAGGTGACGCCAGGGGCCGCCCGAAGGGCGGTTGTCCCGGCGCTGCGGCGGACGGGTCAGCCGGCGTAGAGCTTCTTGAAGCCCTCGGTGACCCGGCCGATGAAATCGGGGTCGCGCTGGCGCCAGTAGCGCGGGTCGCGGACCATGTCGTCGAGCGCCTGGGCCGTGACCGGCTCCTGGGCGCTTGCGCCATCGAGCAGCGTGGGCTCGTCGGCGCGCATCATCTGGAAGAGCGCCAGCACGCCGTCATGGCTGCCGGCGAGGGTGGCGTAGGTCTCGGGCTCGAGCTTGCTCTGCGCCCAGGTGCGGATCTGCCCGGCCACTGCCCGCCAGGTCTCCGCACCGCCGAAATGGCGCTCCAGCCGGTCGACCTGGCGCTGGGCCTGCAGCTCGCCCGCGATCTCGCCCACCACCGGCAGCAGGCGCTCGGCCGCCAGCTCGTAGACGAGCTGGGCCTGAGTCTGGGTGAAGCCGGCGCCGTGCAGGCGGGCGTTGAGCTCGGGATCGGGGGCCACGAGCTCGTTCGGCGGCTCGATCATGTACTCCTCGGCCGAGGCCGGGCGGCCCAGCATGTCGAGGAGGCGGGTCCGCGTACCGTCGCTCAGGCCGCCCTCGCCCTGGGTGAGCAGGCTGAGCTTGCGCTCGAGCTCGGCGTAGGACTTGACGAGGCTGTCCGTGCGCACCGTGCCGGCCACCGGGTCCCAGAACTTCTCCGGCACCTCGGGCGGTCGCTGCGGGCCGGCCTCGGCAGCCGCCGCAGGCTCGCCCGCCATCTCGAGGAGATCGGCGCTATCGTCGGTCATGGTGTCTGAAGTGTCCTCTGGTGACGGATCAATCGAGCGGCCGAGGCGTTTCGGGGGCATTCTTCTTGGAGATGCCGCCATGCCATCAGCCTTGGCGATCCGCGCCGACCGCGATGCAGCCGAGCTGCGCCGGCTCGCCCGCCGCGAGCGCGACGGTCGGGTCAGCGCCCGCCTGCTTGCTCTGGCCAACGCGCTCGACGGCCTGCCTCGAGAGGAAGCAGCGAGGCTCGCGGGGATGACCGGGCAGACGCTTGGCGATTGGGTCCACCGCTACAACGAGGAGGGTGTCGAGGGCCTGCGGGACCGGCCTCGATCCGGCCGCCCCTGTGCCTTGGACGAGGGCCAGCAGGCTGCGCTCAAGGCGCTTGTCCTGCGCGGCCCGGACCTGAAAAAGGACGGCTGCGTCGCCTGGCGTGCCCGCGACTTGTGCGACGTGGTCGAACGTCGCTTCGGCGTCCGCTACCGCGAGGCCGGGATGCTCAGGCTGCTCAAGGGCCTCGACCTCTCCTGGCAGAAGGCCCGGCCGGTCCACCCCGAGGCCGATCCTGTGGCGCAGGAGCGGTTCAAAAAGCTCTGCCCGGCCTGATCGAGGGGCTCGCGCGCGAGCACACCGGGGAGCGGATCGAGCTGTGGTTCATGGACGAGGCGCGGGTCGGCCAGAAGGGCGGCGTCACCCATGTCTGGTACCAGAAGGGGGTCCGCCCGCGCGGTGTGCGCCAACAGGGCTTCGCCTCCGCCTACCTGTTCGGCGCGGTCTGTCCCGAGCGCGGCGAGGGCGTGGCGCTGGTCCTGCCCGAGGTCTCGACCGCGGCCATGGACCTGTTCCTCGCCGAGCTGGCCCGCGCCGTGCCGGCCGGGACCCACGCCGCGCTCGTCCTCGACGGCGCCGGCTGGCACGTCAGCGAGGACCTGACCGTGCCGCCGAACCTAACCCTCATCCACCCGCCCCCCTACAGCCCGGAGTTGAACCCGGTCGAGCGGGTGTGGGAGTATCTCCGCGACCGCTGGCTCAGCCACCGCGTCCTCGCCGGCGGCTACGAGGCCGTAGTGGACGCGGCCTGCGCCGCCTGGAACGCGCTCCTGGCCGAGCCGGGCCGACTACGCTCGCTAACCAACTTTCCTTGGCTACCCGCATCCGTCACCACTTCGTAAGGCCGGTTGACATGGTCAGAACCGATCCTCTTGGCGGTCGCGGGCGCGCTCGAGCAGCGCCAGCAGGTAGGCGACGACGCTGCGCTGGCCCTCGACGTGGCGGAGCTCGGCGTCCGTGCTGGCGGGTGCCAGGCGCCGGTCCAGGAACAGTCGCCGCAGGTGGGCGAGGAGCAGCTGGCCGGACGCCGAGTTCAGGCAGGTCAGGGCCGCCTCGCGCAGGTCGACGCTGGGCTCCGTGGGCCGTCCGGACTGCTCGAACCAGACCCAGCCCTCGTCCTGGTCACGGGCGGCCATTGCCCGTCCCCTGCTGGGCCAGGGCCCCGGCCAGAGCCGTGAGCGGATCCTCCTCGCGGACCAGCTCGTCCGGCACGCCCAGCATCATCGCGAGCCAGCGCGCCGCCTCGCCCATGTTCAGCACCTGCGAGGCCTGGGGCCCGAGGCGGGTGACCGTGTCCAGCCACAGCAGCACGTTGCGGACATCCTCGCGCGCCTGGATGCGAGCCAGCGGTGCGCGGCTCTGCAGCTCGACGGTGCGGCCGTCGAGGCTGAGCCCCGGCAGCTCGCCGCGCCGGCGCAGGATGCCGACGGCCCGGTTGAGGAGCGGGTTCAGGAGCTCGGCCTGGAGCCGGCCGAACATCGCACCCAGGAGCCGGGTCATCTCGCTCGAGCGCTCCAGCACCTCGGTCGCCGTCATCTTGCGGCTGACCACCGGCCCCAGCCGGTCGGTCAGCAGCGTGTGGCGGATGCGGACGCGAAGGTCGTCGAGGACGAGCTGGGAGACATCGAAGCGGCCGGGTGCCTGCAGCGGCGTCAGGCCTGCCGAGCCCACTGCCTTGGGGATGATGCTGCCCGGCACCAGCTTGATGTTGGCCGGGTTGAGGACGCCGTCATCGTCGGCGAGCCAGATCCCGGTGACCGCGATCGAAGCGTTCTTGAGGATCAGCTCGACCACCTTGTTGGCGGTCTTGATGTCGGGAAGGGCGGTCATCACCGGCGAGCGGCCGTAGAGCTCGCCCGCCCCCTTGACCCAGCGGAAGGTCACGAAGGGCGAGTGCTCGAACATGCCCTCGGCAAGGAGGCCGCAGGGCTCGTCGCTGCCGCTCTCGTCGGCCAGGAAGGCGGCGTAGCGATAGCCGTCCGCCTGCTGCATGACGGCCTCGACCACCTCCTGCCGCTGGTCGCACTGCTCGTCGCCGCGGCCCAGGCGCTCCGGCAGCTTGGCGTTCGGGAAGCGGGCCCGCAGTGCCGCGACGCTGAGCGAGCTGGTGCGGAAATAGTGCCGCACATGCCCGTTCTGGTCGCCGTCGACATGCATCTCGGCCGCAGGCACGGCCGCGAAGTGGAAGGCGGAGGGTGACGCCGATCGGCGCTTCCTGGAAGAGGAGCGTGGCGGTGCCGACCGTCACCAGGTCGAGGAAGCACTGGTGGATCTCGACCGCGAAGTTGGATCGGGAGAAATGGCCCTGCATCCGCTCGGCGGCGTCCTCGAGGAAGGCCGCCAGTGCCGGCCTGTCCTCGGCCGTCACCTCGTGCCCGGGCCGGAAGCCGAACCAGCGCGACCAGGGAGGGGTCAGCTCGGCCAGCAGGCTCGCCGCCAGCTGGTCGACCGCATCCGGTGCTGTGCCGTCGAACAGGTGCTCGTTGTAGCGCCGGGCGGTGCCGAACTCGGCCCCGAGCCCAAAGCCCCGCTGCGGGAGCGCATAGGCATAACACTCGCGCCACAGCGACTCCCAGGGACGGCGACGCTCGCGTGCCCGCTCGTAGCTCTTCCGGACCGCGTCATGTGAAAGGCCGTGCATCCGATAGGCTCTCCGTCTCTACTCTGGTCTGCATTGGCAGCGAGCGAGCAGGTTTGCGGAGATTATATTCCTATCATGGGACGGTCAAGGAGAACTTGAGCGTTGAGTGCGCTCAAAGCGTCTCGTCAGTCAGTCAGGCCGGGCGGCGCCGCATCAGCAGCGAGTTCCGCCCCTCCTGCACCAGCGTGCCCTCCTGGTTCAGCACGCGGAACAGGAGCTTGGCCACGCCGCGGTCGGGCTTGCTCCGCGACGGGCGCGCCTCCTCGAGCGTGATCTCGGCGTGGATGCGGTCGCCTGGGCGGATGGGTGCCCGGAAATCCCACGTCCAGCTCAAGGAGGCGACGGCGGCGAGGCGCACCTCGGCGCGGTTCTTGAGGCCGTCGACCAGGGCCAGGCCCAGGAGCCCGTGGGCGATGCGGCCGTCGAACCCCAGCCCTTGCGCGAACCGGTCGTCGATGTGGACGTCGAAGAAGTCGCCGGTGAGGCCGGCGAAGGTGAGGATGTGCCAGTCCTGGACCAGCATCCCGCCTGTTACCCACCGGTCGCCCGGCTGGAGGTCGTCGAGGAAGTAGAGGCCGGCGGGGAGATCGCGGCCGCTCATCGGCTGCTGCTCGGGCATGTGATCTTGAGCCGGTGCAGGGTTGGCATTGCCCTTATGGCCCCCGTGCGACAAGTCAGGAGTCGGGACCGCAAGGAGGCAGGGGAGCGATGACACGCAACACGCCGCAACGCTGGGGCAGCGTCAGCATCGGCCTGCATTGGACGATCGCCGTGCTCATCCTCCTGGTCCAGATGCCGGCAGGCTGGATCATGACCGATTCGGCGCCCGGGGCCACCCAGAACTTCTTCTACAACGTGCACAAGAATGTGGGCCTCCTGATCTTCGTGCTGGCCATCATCCGCCTCGCCTGGCGCTGGTCCAACCCGGTCCCGGAGCTGCCGGCGGACCTGCCGCAATGGCAGGCGACCGCGGCCCGGGTCACCCACACCCTCCTCTACATTCTCCTGTTCACGATGCCGATCACGGGCTTCCTCTACACCTCTCTGGGCGGTTTCCCGGTACCGGTGCTGATGCTCTACGACCTGAGCCAGCACGTCCCGGTGAACAAGCCGGTGGCCGAGATCTTCAAGTACGCCCACCTGACGGGCCTGTGGCTGCTCTACCTGATGGCAGGCCTGCACATCGCAGGCGCCCTGCAGCATCATCTCGTCCGCCGCGACGGGATCCTGCGCCGGATGCTCTCGGCGACCACACCGCTGCCGGTGGTGCCGGGGCCCGGCAAGGCCCCGGCGTCTGGAAGGCTCTGAGGGCTCAGGCCAACCGGCTCACTTCTTCTTGCAGTTGTCGACGGTCTCGGGCGTGCAGACGTCGAGGCCCACCGTGATCGGGTCGGGCGGCATCTTGCCGTTCAGCAGGTCGTTGAGGACGTACATCGCCCGGTAGCCCATCTCGTAGGGGCGCTGGCCCACCTGCCCGTCGCTCAGGCCCTCCTTCAGGAAGCCCATCTGCACGTCCATGGTCTCGACGAAGAGGAGCACCAGGTCGTGGCTCTTCACCCGGGCCGCGTGCTTCTCCAGCAGCTGGCGATAGGCCACCGGCACCATCTGCGGCGCACCGCCGGTATTCAGGAAGGCATCGAGGTCGGGATACTTCGCCAGCACATCGGTCATCAGGTTGATCGAGAGCGGGAAGTCGTCATTGTTGTATTGCGGGCAGCCGGCCACCTGCTTCCACTTGTCGGCCGGCAGGGTCTCGACCATGCCCTTGATGCGCTCGTTGTGGTTCACGGCAGCCGGACCGCCGCTCTGGATGCAGTAGGTGCCGCCGTCGGGCTTCAGCGCCATCAGGCGCTTGGCCACCTCCTTGCCGATCTCGGTGTTCACCGTGCCGATATAGGTGGCGCGCAGGTCCTTGGCCTCGGGCAGGAGATCGCTGTCCCAGGTCACGAACGGGATGCCGGCCTCCTTGGCGGCCTTGGCAGCACGCCCGATCGCGGCGGCGTTGGCGACCGAGACGGCGAGCCCGTCGACCTTCTTGGCGATCAGGTCCTGGACCATCTGGAACTGCTCGTCGCCGCCGCCATGCTCGCCGGGCCCGATATAGTAGCACTCGACGCCGCCGATCTCCTGCGCCGCCTTCTGGCAGCCGTCGCGCGCCTGATCGAAGAATGGGTTGTTCATGGCCTTCGGCACCAGCGCGAAGACCTTGTCCTTGGCCTGGGCCGCCACCGTGAAGCCTGCCAGCAGCACGGCCGCCGACGCAAGCAGTCGCATCGTCCTCATCGGATCCTTGCCTCCCTGATCCTTGTTTCTTGGCAACGCCAGGGTAGGCGCCCCGTGCCGGTTCGACTACAGGCCCTGAGCGGGCTACCTCCCCTGCGTCGCCAGCATGGAGCAGCCCGATGGCCCACGACGCCGACATCCGCACGCTCGCCGCGGTCTCGACCGCCACCATCACCACGATCCTCCTGAAGAAGGGCCTGCGCAACATCTGGATGCGCGGCACCAGGCCCTTGAGCCCTGGCCAGCCGCGCCTTGTCGGCCGTGCCTTCACGCTCCGCTTCGTGCCGGCGCGGGAGGACCTGGCAACGCCCGGAGTCCTGGTCCTCGCCGCGCTCGACCAGGGGTGCGATCGAGGCCATGCCGGAGGGCTGCATCGCCGTGGTCGATGCCATGGGCATCACGGACGCCGGCATCTTCGGCGACATACTCTGCGCACGGATGAAGCAGCGCGGCGTGACGGCCCTCGTGACCGATGGCGCCGTGCGCGACCTTGCCGGCGTGCGCGGCACGGGCCTGCCGGTCTGGTGCGGCGGGGCCGCGGCGCCGCCGTCCGTGGCGGCCCTCACGTTCGTCAACTGGCAGGAGCCGATCGGCTGTGGCGGCGTCGCGGTCTATCCCGACGACGTCGTGGTGGCCGATGATGACGGAGCGGTGCTGATCCCGGCGGCCCTGGTCGAGGACGTGGTGGCCGCCGGCGCGGAGCAGGAGCGGCTGGAAGCCTGGATCATCGGCGAGGTGGAGCGGGGCGCGTCCCTGCCGGGGCTCTACCCGCCGAATGCCGAGACCAAGGCGCGCTATGAGGCGGCGGGGCGGAAGAGCTGAGGCAGCCTGCGGTCAGCGCGCACCGGCCGCACCCTCGCCGCCGCGCGTGAGCCGGTAGGCGATCAGGATCGGCACGAAGGTCACGGCGATCACGAACACGGCCACCACGTTGGTGACCGGCCGCTGCCGCGGGCGGACGAGCTCGGACAGCATCCAGATCGGCAGCGTGGTCTGCTGGCCGGCGGTGAAGGTGGTGACGATCACCTCGTCGAAGCTGAGCGCGAAGGCGAGCATCCCGCCGGCGAGCAGGGCCGTGGCGATGTTGGGCAGGATGATGTGGCGGAAGGTCTGGAAGCCATCCGCTCCCAGATCCATCGAGGCCTCGATCAGCGAGGCCGAGGTGCGGCGGAACCGGGCGATGACATTGTTGTAGACCACGACGATGCAGAAGGTCGCGTGGCCGACGGTGATGGTCCAGAAGCTGAACGGGATGTCGGCCAGGCCCAGCGTCGCACGGAGTGCTATGCCGGTGACGATGCCGGGCAAGGCGATCGGCAGGATGAGGAGCAGCGAGACCGCCTCCCGGCCGAAGAACCGGCTCCGCCACAGCGCGGCCGCCGCCAGCGTGCCCAGCAGCAGCGCCATGGCGGTTGCGGCCAACGCCACCCGGACCGAGAGCTGGATGGCGTTCCAGATGTCCTGCCGCTCCCAGGCGACGGCGAACCAGCGCAGCGTCAGGCCCGGCGGCGGGAACTGGTAGGTGCGGTCCTCGGTGGTGAAGGCGTAGAGGAAGATGAACGCCATCGGCAGGTGCAGGTAGAGCAGAGCCCAGCGCGGCCGCCGAGCTTGAGGCCGAGGCCGGCCCGGTCAGAGCGCATCGAACGCCCCCATCCGCTTCGCCACCGCGAGATAGACCGCCATGATCGCGATCGGCACGACCGAGAAGGCGGCCGCCAGCGGGATGTTCCCCGCCGTCCCCTGGTGCAGGTAGACTGCCTGCCCGATGAACAGGCTCGATGTCCCGACGATGTAGGGCACGATGTAGTCGCCCAGCGTCAGGGAGAAGGTGAAGATCGAGCCCGCGACGAGGCCGGGCAGAGCCAGCGGCAGGATCACCTTGCGGAAGGTGGTGCCGGGCCGGGCGCCCAGGTCCGCCGACGCCTCCAGCAGCGACCCCGGCACGCGCTCGAGGGCCGCCTGCGTCGGCAGGATCATGTAGGGCAGCCAGATATAGGTGAAGACGAGCCACATCCCGAGATAGGAGACCGAGAGCGACGGGCCGCCGATCACCGGCAGGGCCAGGAGCGCCTCGAGCAGCGGCGTCGTGCCGGTCCGGGCCGCGGCCCAGCTCACGATGCCTTCCCGGGCGAGGATCAGCTTCCAGGCATAGACCCGCACGAGATAGCTCGACCACAAGGGCAGCATCACGGCGAGGTAGAACAGGGCCTTGCCGCGCGGGCTGGCGTAGCGGGCGGCATAGTAGGCGATGGGGAAGCCGATCACGGCGCAGCCCAGCGTCACGGCAGCCGCCATCAGCACCGTGCGCCCGATGATGTCGAGATTGGCCCGGCCGCCCAGAAGCTCGGCGTAGGTGCCGAGCGATACCTCGCGCACCACCTGGCCCGTGAACTCGTCGAGGCTGAAGAAGCTCTGCGCCAGGAGGGCACCGAGCGAGCCCAGATAGACCACGCCCAGCCACAGCAAAGGCGGCAGCAGCAGAAGGCCTGTGAGCACCCCACCATGCTGCCAGAGCCAGGTGGAGGCCGACCGCGTGCTCACGCGAGCGGCCGCATCGCGTCGCGCCGCCAGGCAAGTCGCACCGGCTGGCCCGCCGCCAGACGCACGGCACCGTCGCTGTTCGGGCACTCCACGATCAGCCTCGGCCCCTGCTCCAGCGCCACCTCGAGCCGGGTCGTGGCACCATGATAGTGCGCCACCAGCACCTGTCCGCTCGCCCCCACCTCCCCGTCGCGCGCAGCTTCGAGGCGGATCCGCTCGGGCCGCAGGGCGAAGGCCCGGCTCTCACCCGTGAGCCGCCGGGCGGCCTCGGCTTCGACGATGTTGGCAGCACCCACGAAGCCGGCCACGAAGGTGGTGGCCGGCCGGTCATAGATCGCCTCGGGCGTGCCGATCTGCTCGATCCGGCCTTGATTGAACACGGCCACCCGGTCGGCCATGCCCAGCGCCTCGTCCTGGTCATGGGTCACGAAGATGAAGGTGATGCCGACCTTCCGCTGCAGTGCCTTGAGCTCGGTCTGCATCTGCTGGCGGAGCTTGAGGTCGAGAGCCCCCAAGGGCTCGTCCAGCAGCAGGACCTCGGGCTCGAGCACGAGGGCGCGGGCCAGCGCCACGCGCTGCCGCTGCCCGCCCGAGAGCTGGCTCGGGCGCCTGGAGCCAAGGCCCGGCAGCGCCACCAGCGCCAGCATCGCCTCCGCCTTGGCGTAGCGCTCGGCCTTCGGCACGCCACGCACCATCAGCCCATAGGCGACGTTATCCAGCACCGAGAGATGCGGGAACAGGGCGTAGTCCTGGAACACCGTGTTGACCGGGCGCTCGTAGGGCGGAACGCCGGCGGTCGATCGGCCATGCAGCAGGATCTCGCCCCCGTCCGGCTCCTCGAAGCCGGCGATCAGGCGCAAGGACGTGGTCTTGCCCGAGCCCGAGGGGCCGAGCATGGCGAAGAACTCGCCATCGGCCACCTCGAAGCTCACCCCGTCCACCGCCCGCACCTCCGCGAAGCGGCGGGTCACCCTACGGAAGGTGACGGCGGGCGTCATCGCACCCGCCGGACCGGAGGCAAGGCCGTCAGCGGCCGCCAAGGACCGCGATGTAGTCGGTGACCCAGCGGTAATAGGGAACGCAGCCCGCGGGCTGGCTGGCGCACTTGGCGACCGGCGTGCGCCAGAAACGGATGCGCTCGAAGTTTTCGATGCCGTTGGTCCTGCAGCCTTCGGGTCCCAGCAGCTCGTTGCCCTCACAGGCTGCGGGCACCACCGGCACCGAGCCGAACCAGGCGGCGAGATCGCCCTGCACCTTCCGGCTCAGCGAGTGCTCCATCCACTTGTAGGCGCAGTTCGGATGGGCGGCCTCGCTGTGCATCATGGTCGTATCGGCCCAGCCCGTGGCGCCCTCCTCCGGGACCGTGCTGGCGACCGGCTGGTCCTTGCTCTTCAGCAGGTTCACCTGGAACGGCCAGGACGAGCTCGCGACCACGCCCTCGTTGGTGAAGTCATCGATCTGGACGAAGGCGTCGTGCCAGTAGCGGTGCACGATCTGCCGCTGCTGCCGCAGCAGCTCGAGCGCCGCCTTGTACTGCTCCTCGGTCAGCTCATAAGGGTCCTTGATCCCAAGGGCCGGCTGGTGATGGCTCAAGTAGAGGGCGGCATCGGCGATGTAGATCGGTCCGTCGAAAGCCTGCACCCGACCCTTGTTCGACTTGCCGTCCGCGAGCTGCGTCTCCTCGAACACGACGTTCCAGGACTTGGGCGGCTCGGGGAAGGCCTTGGTGTTGTAGAGAAGGACATTGCTGCCCCACTGGTAGGGCACGCCATAATGCTTGCCGCCCACCGTGTGCCAGGGTGCTTCCTGCAGCCTGGGGTCGACCGTCTTCCACGACGGCACGAGATCGACATTGACCTCCTGCGCGGTCTTGCCGGCGATGAGGCGCAAGGAGGCGTCGCCCGAGGCGGTGACGAGGTCGAAGCCGCCCTCGTTCATCAAGCGCCACCATCTCGTCCGAGGTGCCGGCGGTCTTCACCGTCACCTTGCAGCCGGTCTCCTGCTCGAAGCCGGTGACCCAGTCATAGGCCTTGTCGGTCTCGCCGCGCTCGATGTAGCCGGGCCAGGCAACGATATCGACCTGGCCCTCGCCGGCCCCGACCGACGTCAGCGGCTGGGCTTGTGCGCTTCCGGCCGCGAGCGCAATCATCAGCGCCGCCGCCACGGTCCCGCGGCTTCGTCTCATGCCGACCCTCCCTCCGCCCGGACGATCCCCGCCGGGCTCTCCGGCGCCGATCATGCAGCGGCTTCAAGCGTTTGGCTAGGCTGTGCCGTAGCGCAGCGCGAGGCAGGTGATGTCGTCGGAGGGCGGAGCGCCGTCGACGAATCGCTCGACCGCAGCGACAACGCGATGGACGAGCTCGGGCAGCGGCAGCCGACGGGCCGCCAGCAGCTCATCCAGCACGAGCTCGTCGCCCAGCAGGTCGCCGGCGGCGTTCATGGCCTCGGGGATGCCGTCGGTGACGAGGAGGATGGTGTCGCCCGGCATCAGCCGCGCGCTGCGCTCGGGATAGGGCGCCTCCTCCATGACACCAAGCGCCATGCTGCCGGTCCGGGGCAGGCGCTCGACGGCACCACCCTCGGCATGGACCACATAGGGATCGAGGTGCCCGCCATTGGCATAAGCCAGCTCGCCCGTGCGAACGTCGAGCACCGCATAGAAGACGGTGACGAACAGCTCCATCGGGTTGGTGCGGCAGAGCTCCTCGTTGGCGCGCAGGAGGCAGTCGCCAGGCCCCAGCCCTTCGCGGCCATAGTTGCGCAGCACCGTGCGCGAGATCGCCATGAAGAAGGCGGCGGGAACGCCCTTGCCGGCGACGTCGGCGATCACGAGCGCGAAGCGATGCTCGTCGATCCGGAACACGTCGTAGAAGTCGCCGCCCATGTGACGGGCCGGCATCATGTAGGCGTGGAGCGTGTGGGTGGACTCAGGCTCGAACCGGTGCGGCAGGATCGCGGCCTGGAGCGCCTGGGCTGCCCCAAGCTCGACCTCCATCTGCCGCTGCGCCTCCTCGAGCGCCTCGTTCTTCTCGCGCAGCTCGCGCGTGCGCGCCCGGACCAGGCCGTCGAGCTCCGCCTCGCGGCCCAGCACATCGATCGCCATGGTCCGGAAGACCCGTGCCAGATGCCCGATCTCGTCCGACCTGGCGGTCACCTTGTCGAGATAGGCCGGAACGATGCGGCTGCCTTTCGACGTCGGCCGCGGCATGGGCGATGGTGGTGATCGGCTCGCCGATGTGCCGGGCGACCACGCGGGCCAGGGCGAAGCCCAGGATGAGCACCACGAAGGTGATGGCCACAGCCGAGGCCGCAAAGCGTTTGAGCGCCGCCCGCAGCTCGTCCGTCGGCAGGCTGACGATCGCAGCACCGCTCGGCACGCCGTCGCGGTCGAAGATCGGTGCCGCCGCCACCAACCTGCCGTCACGAGCGCTGCTGAAGGTCTCGGCCGCCGCCATTGCCCGCTGGGCCAGCTCGAGGTCCGGCTCGGCCGCGGTGGAAGTGGCCTCAGCGATAATGCGCATGTTCTCGTCGGTGACCCAGAGACCGTCCAGATTGCGCCCGGCCAGGATCAGGTCGAGCGTGCTTTTGGCCCCCAGTCGCTGGGCGAGCTCACCGATCCGCTCGTAGCTGCGGCTGGCGAGCACGGTCCCGGCTCCGTCCGGCCGATGCACGCCCGCATACTTCATCTCGGCCTTGTCGAGCTCGCGCCGTATCGGCCCCGTCGTGGTCGCGAAGCGCTCGCTGGCCTGGACCTTGCGCGCCAGCTCGGCCAGCGTGGGATCGTCCTCCGCAATGGTCGCATCGACCTCGTCGCGGGAAGAGGCGACGAGGGCGCCGGCCCGGTCGGTGACCCAGGTCTCCTCCAGATCCGTCCGGGCCGCGACATCGGCCAGCCGCATGCTCAGCTCCCGCGGCGGGACACCGTTGCGCTGGGCCAGGTCGGCAAGATGCGCCACCAGATAGGACTCCGTGACGAGCGTCTCGCCCACGATGGCCTCGACCTCGTCCGGCACCTGCTCGGCTATGGCGGCGATGCGGGCGATGAGCCTCGCCGCGAGCAGGGCCTCGTCCCTCGCCCGGCCGATCAGGGCCTGCCAGGTGACATAGCCCAGCACCGCCCCGGCCAGGACCACGCAGCTCGCTACCAGGAGCGAGCTCAGCAACAGCAGACGGCCACGAAGTGTCATCCCCGCTCCAGGTTCTCCCTCCGCGGCACATGGCATCTGCCCGATGGCGGTCGCGGCATCGGCCGACGGCAAGAGGAACGATATGCGCCAGATCGGGTCAGCGCAGCCAGAACGATCCGCTGGCCAGGCGCTGCGCCACCTCGCGGTCGAGCGGATAATAGAGCTCACCCTGAGGGCCGAACCAGCGGTTGTAGATGTCGACCCAGCGCCCACGATAGTCGGTGACGCCGACGAGCAGGTCGGCGATGACCTGGTTGACGAGGTCGCGCCACGACGAATCGTTCTGGGGCAGGATGCAGCCGATCGATTCCCAGGCGAGAGCACCTGTGCGCGGCAAGAGGACGAGGCGGCTCTTGAGGGCCGAGGTCTCGAGCCTCGAGCGCAGGACGATACCAATATTGGCAAGTCCATCGAGCGCACCGTCGGTGAGCAGGCGGAAGCCCTCGTCCATGTCGCCAATATCGACCAGCTCGATGCTCGGCAGGTACTGACGGACGACATCCACCGTAGTCGAGCTGCGCACGACGCCGACCCGATGGCCGGCAAGATCATCGAGGCTGCGGAATTGGCTGCGCGGCGCCAGCACGCGGGTGCCGTTCTCGAAGAAGGGAATGCTGAAGTCGACCGTCTGCTCGCGTGCCCAGGTCGCCGTGGTGATGCCGCACTCGATGTCGATCCGGTGCTGGGCCACGAGATCGAGGCGGTTGGCCGGCGTCACCTCGGTGAGTTGCAGGGTGACGGGCCGTTTCTGCTCGACCTCGAGCCTGCCTCGGATCTCGTTCAGGAGATCCACGGCAAAGCCGGCAAGCTCACCGGAACCGGTGCGGAAGCCGAACGGGCGCGAGTCCGCCCGGGTGCCGGCTTGAAAGTTGCCGGTGCGCGCGATCCGCTCAAGGACCGTCTCCGCTCGACCTGTCGAGAGCGGGCTCAGCAGGAGCAGGGTCAGGAAGGCCCGGAGCAGCAGTCCCGTCATGCCACCACGACGAGCCCGAGCCGCGCCAGCATGCGGGCCTTGGTCCGACTCGATGAGCAGGGTGACCGGAAAGCTCACGGCGAAGAACCACAGCATGGCATAGAGATAGATCCAGAGCATGAGCTCGGAGCGGCCGACGGCACCGATGATCGTGTTGCATTGGGAGACGATCTCGCCCACGCCGATGATCGACGCCGTGCTGGAGGCCATGAGCACGATCACGAAATAGGAGGTCCAGCTCGGGATGAAGAGCAGGCTGGCGGCATGGTGGCCGCCGCGCCACTCCCGCATGGCGGTGTGCAGGCTGTCGGAGGTGAAGCCGACCACGGCGATGGAAAGTGCCAGCGCTGCCTTCAGCCAGGCCGGGAAGACGTACTGGCTTCCGAAAGCCTCGAACTCGGTCGGGATCAGGAAGGCCAGATAATAGAGGAAGACGAAGGTCGGCACGTTGCGGGTGAGGTCGGTGAGTGCCACCCCGATCCACCTCGCCCGTGGCGAGCGGCGGAGCCGCAGGAGGGCCAGGCCGGCGCCCAGGATCGTGCCCACCAGCATGGCGACAGCCGAGATGATCAGGTTCCAGACGAACCCTTCCGCCAGCCTTGGCGTCCAGGCGATCAGGGCGCTCAGGATTTCAGCCGACGACACGAGCGCTCACCCTGCGCTCCAGCGCAGACAGCAAACGGACTGCGCCGAACACGAGCAGGAAGTAGATGAGCATCAGGAGGTTCATCATCACCGAGCTGTTGCCGTGCTCGGCCAGGATGCTGGTCGAGGCATTGATGATCTCCGGCACGGCGATGGCGCTGGCGATGCCGGTGGCCTTGATGATGTTGACGGTGTTGGCCATCACCGGCGGGCAGGCAAGCCGGAACAGAGGGCCCAGCCAGGCCAGGCTCACGCGAGCCCCGGGCTCGCGCAGCCGCAGGACGGAGGCGGCCTCCAGGAGGGCGAACAGGTTGGCGGCACCGGCATAGACGGCCAGGCACACGGCGGCGACTGCGAAGGCGTCCAGGCCCCAGCCGAACCGGGCCACCAGGAGCCCGCCCACGCCGAAGAAGACGACATAGATCTGCAGCAAAGGCGGCGTCATGCGGGCAAAGGTGGCGACCCCACGCAAGGCGGGGCCAAGCAGGGGCAGGCGGGCGTCGATCACGGCCGCGGCCACGATCCCGAACAGGATGCTGCCGCCGACGCTGACCACGATCAGCGCCAGGGTGACGAGCAGGCCGCGCAGGAACAGACCGCGCTCGAACCGGTCATAGAGGACCGTGATGTCGAGGCCCGTGCTCTCCTTGATCTGCAGGGCGAGGTTCACGAGGCCAGTGGTCTCGTGCGCGCTGATGAAGAACGGGTTGCGACATTCGGCGGGCCAGCTGCCATCAGTCTGTCGGGTGCAGACATAGTCCCCGCTCGAGTTCCTTGCGCGTCCAGATCTCGTGCTGCTCGACAAGGAAGTCGCTGGGGGGAAGCAGCCACTTGCGCTCGAGCTCGCGCAGGATGTCCTGGCGGTGCCAGTCGGCCACGAGGTCGCCGATCAGACGGGCGAGGCTCGCCGCCTCCGGCGAGCGGCTGACCGCGATGCTCCATGGAAAGACGAGGACGGGCTTCAGCGGCAGATAGTAGTCGGCCCATTCGGCCTCGCGCAGGAGCGGGATCAGCGCCGGCTCGTCATAGATCCAGCCCACGCAGCGCCGATCGGCCAGGGCGAGCTTCGCGTCCCGCGTGCCGCCGAACAGGTACAGCTCCAGAAAGTAGCGCTGGGCCATCGTGGTGTTGAAATAGGCACCTTGCGTGGCGCAGATCTTCCGCCCCCGCAGCTCCGGCCAGTCCGCCACTCGAAAGGTTTTGGGGGCCAGTAGATTGACCCCGCTCGCGTAGTAATTCGGCTCGATGATGGTGGCGACCTCGCGCCGTCGGGCCGTATCGGCCAGCGTCGCGATGACGACCGATACGGCTCCTTCTTCCAGCTTCTGCAGCCGGTTGACCGAGTTGACGCCGACAAGCTCGAGGTCGACCCCGATCGCCTTGGCAACACGAGCTGCGAGATCCGCATCCAGGCCTTCGAGGCTGCCGTCGGCAGCCAGATGACCGAAGGGCGGGTAGTCCGCCTTGACGCCGATTGCAACCCGGCCACGCTGCCTGATCCGCTCGAGTTCGTCCGCGGCAACCGCCTGCGCCATCAAGGAGCCGAGCACCGTCAGGACGAGGAGCAGGAGCGGCCGCATTGCTCAGCTGCGCTCAACCGGCACGGGATTGGCGATCGCAAGCAGGCCGTACCCCAGGCTGACGGGTGTCACGCGTCGCACGAGCCGATCCAGCACGGCGAGCGGTCGGCTGGCTACGACGGTCCGTTCCGGCATGATGCTTTCCGCCTCGAGCCGTGACAACCTGAAGCCCGCGGCATCCAGGTCCTGGCGCAGCTCGGCCGGCGTGTAGAGATGGTAGAACATCCGGATCTCGCTGCCGTCGGCAGCGGTCCGGGTATAGAGCACGTCTCCGGGCTCGAGCTCGCCACGTAGGACGAGCTCGCGCGAGCGCGCCTGCTCTGCGCGAAAACGTCGGCGCACATTCGGTACGCTAAGCAGGAGCGTGCCGTCCGGCTGCAGGAATTGGCAGAGCCTGGACAGGAGATCGACCCGAGCATCACGCCCGGCGATATGGCCCAGGACCCCGAAGAGAAGGAGGATGACATCGAACTGCCCACGGCTGCGGACATGCCGGGCGAGCTCATCGAGATCGCCCCCGACCGGGACCATCCGCCCGGAGCGAACATGCCGGCCGAACCGTGACTTCAGCATGTCAAGAGCTGTCGGGCTCGTGTCGTAGGCGATGATCTCGGCCGACGTGCGGTCGACCAGCAGACCCGCGTAGCGACCACTGCCGCAGCCGAAATCCAACACGCGCGCCTTGTGCTGCCCGATCAGCCCCACGACCGTCCGCAACGTGCCCTCGTTGGCCACGGGATAGCGGCTGTCGTAGAGGCCGGTGGCGAAGTAGGATTTGTAGTCGCTGACGAGACGTGGGCGTCGATCCCTTAACCCAAGCGCCCCCATCTCCGCTCTGCCACCATGCTCCGCGAGCGCCCTACCGGCGCTAGGCCCTTCGCCCAACATGCTTAGGCTGCGGCTGCGAGTGCGACAAGTGCGGTGACCGAAGCCCGCCGCCGTGCCACGAGCCAACACGTCCCATGCTGCCACATGCAAGCTCCTCGCCTGTCGGGATTGGCGGGCGGCACCTCCACACCGGCTCGGCCAAACAACCGGATCGGCCATGCCTGCCTGAGGGCGGAGCTCGGTCCGGGCAGCTGCGACGTGGGCACGACAGGAGGATCCCGATCCACGCTGCCGCCGCTACATGGCCGAGGCAGCTGGCGCTGGCGAGCCAGCTCCGGCCGGGGCGAGGCCAGCACGAACGGCCTCGATTCGTGACGACAGCATGTCGGTGACCTCGTCGGCCGTGCCGGCCAAGGGCCGGGCTGCGTGTGCGAGCTGGTCCTTGATCTGCGTGACCTGGGTCACTCCCGTGGCAACAGGCAACCCCGTAGGCGCTCGAGCTTCAGGCTCCAGCCGGACCGAGCCGACGACCCGGGCCGCAAGCGCAGGAAGGCCCGCCTGCTCAAGGCGGGCGGCCAGCGTAGCCATGGCGCCCTTCTCCTGCCCTTCCAGCAGATCCGCGTGCTGCCGGTAGGCCGCGAGCGCCATGATAGGGTTGGTGTCATGCTCGCCGCGCAGCAACGCCATCAAGGACTCCCTGGCCCGGGCCTGGATGGCGGTCTTCAGTGCTTCCTTGGGTTGGAGGGCAAGTGCCGCATGCCAGTCGGCGAAAGCGCTGCTCGAATTGCCCAGCTTCCAGTGGAGGTCGGCAAGGCTGCCCAGCATGGCTGCCTCGGACGGGTGACCTCGCCAGAGCGGCCGCTGGCCCAGCAGACGGTGCAGGGCCTCTTCATCACTAATTCGCCTATTCCTGCGCGCTTCCTCGTCCGCGGCAAAATGTGCCGACACCCGGGTCACGAGATCACCATTGCGAGCGGCCACCTCGAACGCGGCTGCGGCCGCCTGAACCGTGCTGGGCGATCCCTCCAGCGCCATGCCCCTGACCAGGGCGACCCGAGCGCGATCCTGCGCGTCGAGCGGCAGCTTTGCCAGTCGCTCCAGAACCTTCAGTGCCTCCTGGGCCTGTCCGGTCCGGGTCAGCACATCTGCCACGCGCAGGCCGAGCGCCAGCCGCAGCGGCGGCCGATAGCGGGCCCAGACATCACCCGCGTAATGGAGTTGCTCGGCAGCCGCGGGCCAGTCCTCCTCGTCGGCGCGGGCCGCGGCCTGCCAGACCGCGTGCTCGGCATTGCTGCCCGCGGAACCCAGAAGCTCCAGGGCCCGCTGCGGACGACCAAGAAGTACCTCGGCAGCTCCCCGCAGGAGGCCATCACTGTCCGCCCGATCGGCTTCGGCACCCGCATCGAGCACGGCCAACGCCTCGGCGGCCAAACCATCGGCAAGGAACAACCGTGCAAGCTCGAGGCGAGCCTGAGCCAGCTGCACGCCGCGGAGGATGCCGAGCTGCCCCTGCAGCTCCTGACGACGTGCGCCCAGAGGAGCGCTCTCGGAGATCGCATCCAGGACCAGCGATGTCGGCGCAGCAGTTCCAAGCGGGACTGTTTCGGCCTCACTCAAGGCCAGCTCGGGCTGACTTTTGGGTGGTGCCTCCTGTGCCAGCGGCGGGTCAGCATCATGGCCGGAGACGTCCGCCGCAGCGTCTCCCGCGAGGCGCAGACCTCCCGGTCGCGAGAGGCTGATCTTGCCCTCCGCCAGCACAGCGGTGACGCCGTCGGAGAGGTTTCTCCAAGCCAGACCGGTGATCGTCGGCAGGAGCTCCAGATCGACCCAGGCTCGAGGCTCAAGCTGGGCGAGGCCCGCGTGGTCGGTCAGCAGGAGCTGAAGGGTGTCACCCGAATCCGGATCCTCGATGGTGGCGAGCCGTCCCTCTGCTCCCAGCTGCACGCGTCCGTTGCGATCACGTATGGCCACCGCCGCCACTGGAGGTGCCGCGTCCATGCCGATGCGCAGCACCCAATCTGCGTCGGAACGCTCGACATGCACGGAGGCCGACAGAGGAACACGGAAGCGCAGCGCCGAAAGATCCGGCCGATCGAGCGTCGGCAGCTCCTGCACTCCCGCGAGATGGGAGATCCCTGCGAGCTCGCGTCGCGAAGCTCCGAACACGGCCCACAGCACCCCCGCTCGCCTGAAGACCGCGGCCGGCACTTGCCGCTTCCAGCGAACATGGATCGCCTGCACGGCGGCGGGTTGGGAAGGTGCTGCGGTCGGCGGAGGGCCCGCCGCAGGTGCCAGGGCCGCCAGCACCTCAGGTCGCCGCACGGGGCCGGGGAGAGATCGGCGTGATGGCACCTTGAACTCGAGCACCAGCCTCGTTCGACCCTCGCGGCGGATGCTGTGCTCGACTCCGTCCGCGAGCTTGAGACGTAAGCCCTCGTCGTCGAGTGTCGCGGCCGTGATCCAGGGTTGCAGGGCGAGCGCAAGCCCGCCCGCACCGTTCGGAAGGATTGGATGGGTCTCAAGACGCAGGCCAGCCTTGTCCTCGCGCACGCGCGCGTGAAGGCCGCTCGGGTCCTCCAGAGTGAGGCGGCCGACGCCGGCGCTCCGACTGGCGGCGAGCCTGAGCTCCGAGCCCGGCCTGAGCGCCACGACCTCGCCCAAAGAAGGTGAAACGGGCGCAGCGATGGCACCCCGACCGGGATGGGACGCCACGAAGAGCAGCAGGGCAAGAGCCACCCGCGCCACCCATGCCGTCGAGGTTGATATGGCCGTCGCGCGTCGGCCGGCGCGGATCATCAGGTGAGCGCCGCCAGAAGAGCGTCGATGTCGGCCTGGCTGTTACCGGCTCCGGGCAACTGTGGGCCATTGAGAAGGCCGGGATGAGCATCCCGAGATGAAGGTGCGGCCGGCTGGGGTTGCGCCTCCTGTCCAAGCTCGTGACTGACCAGCGCCAGCAGCTGCCCTATCCGCTCCTCGATCGTCTGCAGGGTGCCGACGAGCTTGGTGATGCGCTGGCCGGTGATGTCCTGGAAACTGCAGGCTTCATAGACGCGGGTGACGACGTCGGTGATGCCGGTTTCCACCTCTCCACCGGCGCCGCGTCCGATCGCCTCGAGCTGCTCGCAGGAGTTGAGGATAGCACCGGTCGCCTCCTCCAGATGTGCGCCGATGGCGTCGAGCTCGCCGCTCGCAAGAGGAATGTGCTTGGCCGCGATGTCATCGGCGCGGATGGCGGTGATCTCGCGCTTGGCCCGGTCGATATAGTGGGCCAGCGCCTCGAGCTCGTCATGAAGCCGCACCGGCGGGAGGGAGGGCTCGCCCCGGACCGCCTGGAGAAGACCGGTGACGATCACGCCCACGGCGCCGAGCGGGACCCGGTCGCCGTAGCGCTTGCGAAGCTCATCCAGCTGGACCCGCACGCTCTGCTGGACGGCACCGCCCACGTCGTCACGCGCGAACTCGGACATGCTCACCTCCAGCCGGCCTAGAACTCACCAAGCACGCTGGCGATCTTGGCGCGCAGCGTCTCGGCGTTGAACGGCTTGACGATATAGTTGCTGACGCCAGCATCGCGGGCGGCGATCACGTTCTCGGTCTTGCTCTCGGCTGTGATCATGATGAACGGCGTGTCGGCCAGCTGGGGATCGGCACGAACCTCGCGCAGCAGCTCGAGCCCGGTCACCGGCTGCATGTTCCAGTCCGAGATCACGAGGCCGTAGCGCTTCTCCCGCAACCGGGTCAGGGCGGCACCACCGTCGGTGGCCTCGTCGATGTTCGAGAACCTGAGCTGCTGCAGCAGGTTGCGGATGATGCGAAGCATCGTTCGATAATCGTCGACGATCAGGATCGGCAAAGCGCGGTCGACCGCCATCAGCGGGCACTCCCCAGCAGCAAATGCCCCGGCAAGGTACGTTCATCCGGTTAACGCCGCGTTGACGAGGCGACGCACTTGGCTTGACGCTAGCCCCTGCCCGGCTCTAGAAGCGCCCACCTTCCGGCGGTTGCGAAGCTCCCGCCGCCATTCTTCATGTCCGAGGTCCCTGATGGCGCGACGCTGCAGCCTGACCGGCAAGGGCGTGCTCACCGGCAATCACGTGAGCCACGCCAACAACAAGACCCGCAGGCGCTTCCTGCCCAATATCCGCTCGCGACGGCTCTACAGCGAGAGCCTGACGGAGACGATCCGGGTCAAGATCGCCACCAGCACCCTGCGCACGATCGAGAAGCAGGGGGGCCTCGATGCCTTCCTGCTCGGCGCTCCCGCGAGCGGGCTGGACAGCGAGCTTGCCCGCCTGAAGGGGCGGCTCCAGGCCAAGCGCGCAAGCGCAGGCTGACCGGCGCCGGGCTCAGCCCTGCCCGGCCGCTTCGGGCTCCCGCCACTCGAGCTGGAGCAGGAGCGTGCGGAGGAGCGGCCCGAAATTGTCGTCGCTGACGAGGTAGAGCAGGTAGCGGCCGGGCTCGACCTGGCGCGCGGCCACTCCCTCGAAGTTCTCGGCGAAGCTGCCGATACCGAGTTGGGCAATCTGCCGGGCCTCGACCGGCGGGCGGGCTATCGTGCCCAGCGGGATGGCCATGAGCCGCCCGCCCAGCCCGCTCAGGAGGCTCAGTCGGCGCTCGAGCAGAAAGAGTGTCTGGCCGGCGACAGTGGCGTCGGTAGGCCGGAACCCGTCGGCGGACGGAAGGGACACGCGCGTGGCCCCCTTCCCGGAAATAAGAGCGGCCATCGCCTGGCCCGGTCCCGCCGCAATACCCTCGCTGGCGGCCAGTAGGCTGCCGTCAGGCAGGGCCGCCACCGCCTCGATGCTCTCGTTGGGCGGTGCCTTGCGCAGGAACGGCGGGAGCGGCAGTGCCGTGGCCGCGGCGAGATCAGGCGGCAATCGGTAGAGCTCGTCCCGGTCCTCGGCACCTATCACGAATGAGCCGTCAGGCAGACGGGTCAGGGCCTCGGTGTCCGCTCCCTCCAGCGCCTGCGGCAGAAGCGGCTCTGTCCAGCCGGTCAGCGCCATGAGGCGGCCGCTCGAATCCTCGACCCGCTCGGCGCGGAAGAGGCGGGCACGGTCGCTGAGAAACAGGATTCCGCTCCCGTCGAGCTGAACCGAGGAGAGGCCGCCGAAGCTCTTGCCGCCATTCAGCTCGTAGGCGGCGAGGAGACGGAGCTGCCCGATCCGCTCGCCGGCCTCGGGCATCGCTATCGGCCGCGCACGGACCGCTGTGCCGCCGTGCTCGGCGGCGGTGCAGGCCGGGACGCTCCCGACGCCGAGCGTCAGGACTGCAGCCAGAAGCCAGGCGCGCGCGATGATCGTAACCCCCTTCACAAACGAAGAGGGACCTGCCCGATCCCGGGCAGGTCCCTCTCTCGTCAACTCCGTCGCCTGATGACGTCAGCCTACTCGCGGTTGCTGCCGAAGAGCTGGAGCATCATCATGAAGAGGTTGATGAAGTTCAGGTAGAGGCTCAGCGCACCCATGATCGCACCCTTCTGCGCGATCTCGCCCGAGCCGCCATACTCATAGTACTCGGACTTCAGCCGCTGCATGTCCCAGGCGGTGAGGCCGGTGAAGACCACGACGCCGATGACGCTGATCGCGAACTGGAGGGCCGAGCTGGCGAGGAAGATGTTCACGAGACCGGCGATCACGATGCCGATCAGGCCCATGAACATGAAGTTGCCCATGCCGCTGAGGTCACGCTTGGTGGTGTAGCCCCAGAGTGCCGTGGCGCCGAAGGTGGCAGCCGTGATGAAGAACACGCGGGCGATGCTCTCGCCGGTGAAGGCCAGGAAGATGCTCGCGAGCGAGAGGCCCATCACCGCGGCGAACGCCCAGAACGTGATCTGCGCGGCACTGGCGCTCATCGCCTGGATACGGGCGCTGAGGAAGAACACGAAGCCCAACGGTGCGAGCATCACGACCCACTTCAGCGGGCTCGAGAAGATCGGCACGTAGAGGGCCGGCGTGGTGCCGACGACATAGGCCACGAGGCCCGTGATCGCGAGCCCGAGGCCCATATAGTTGAAGACGCTCAGGAGGTAGGCACGCAGACCCTCGTCCATCGCCGGTACGGCGACGCGGCCCTGCGCGACCCGAGGATCCATGCGGTACGCCATCGTCAAAGCCCCTCTCTGGTGACCTAGTTGTGCCTGTGCCTTTCCATATGGCCCAGACCGGAACCTGCTTCAAGCCGAAACACCAGTGGAAGGTCGGTTAATCCATTGTAACAATGGCTTTCGGCTGCGCTGGTATATCAACGATTTAGCTTAAAGGATATTCCAGGCGAATGCGTTCACATCCGTGTCAGCCGATCCTGGCCAGAACCGGAAAGCTCTCGAGCAGCCAGTAGGCCATGGCCTCGAGTCTGCCGGTGAGGATCAGGATCCCGACCAGTGCCAGCGCCACGCCGGCGGCCTGCTGCAGCCGTCGCCCGGTGCGCCCGAGCAGCTTCAGGCGCTCCAGCAGCAGGTCGGTGAAGAGGGCTGCCAGCAGGAACGGGACGCCCAGGCCCAGGGAGTAGACGGCGAGAAGGGCCGTGCCGGTGGCAAGATCGGCGCTGCTGGCGCTCATGGTCAGGATCACGCCCAGCACCGGGCCGATGCAGGGCGTCCAGCCGAAGGCGAACGCCAGGCCCATCAGGAGCGCGCCGACATAGCGGCCGCCCGGCAGGTCGACCTGGAGCCGGGCCTCGCGCTCCAGCCAGTGCAGCGGCAGCACGCCGGCCAGATGCAGGCCGAACAGCAGGATCAGGGCGCCCGCCACATAGCCGAGCTCCGTCTTGTACTGGAGCAGCAGCCCGCCCAGTACCGTGGCGCTGGCGCCCAAGGCGATGAACACGAGCGAGAAGCCGGCAACGAAGCAGGCGGCGAAACCAAGCGCGCGCTGGCGGCTGGTGGCCCGGTCGCGGAGCTCCTCCAAGGAGGTGCCGGCGACGTAGGAGAGATAGCCCGGCACCAGCGGCAGGACGCAGGGCGAAAGGAAGGAGATCACGCCCGCGACGAAGGCGGTGACGAAGCCGATGGTGGCACTCTCGAGCACTCAGGCCACCCGGAGCGCCGGTGCCACGGGCTGCGCCAGGAGCCGCCGCAGGCCGATGGCACCCACGGCGAGCGCCAGCGCCACGGCCAGGGTGGCGACCGCGATCACCGGCAGCGGTGCAAAGATCCACTCCATATCCCAGAGCTGGGTGACGAGGAGCCAGGCGGCGAGCGTGCCCAGGGCACAGCCCAGCACGGCGCTCAGAAGACCGAGACCACCATACTCGAGCAGAAAGGACCGGATCAGCACCGGCCGCGTGGCGCCCAGGGTCTTCAGGATCACGGACTGGTAGCGATGCCGGTCGCGGACTGCCGCCACGCCGGCTGCCAGCACGAGCACGCCTGCCAGCAGGGTGACGCCGGCCACGGCGTCGACTGCGAAGCCGATCTTGCGCAAGGTGGCCCCGAGATCGCGGACAGCGGCGCGGACCGGGATCGGGGTTACGTTCGGGGCGGCCTCGGCCACGGCCTCGATCAGCGCCGTCTCGCCCTCGGGCGGCACATCGACCGCGGCCACGAAGGTGTGCGGAGCCGCCTCGAGCAGGCCCGGGCTCATCACGAACAGGAAATCGAGACGGCCGTTCGACCAGTCCACCTCCTGGCGCAGGTTGGCGATCCTGGCCTCGACCGTGCGGCCCAGGATGTTGAAGCTCAGCGTGTCACCCACGCCCACGCCATAGCCGCCCGCGAGGCGCGCATCGAGCGAGAGCAGCGGCGGCCCTCGATAGTCCGGTGCCCACCACTCCCCGGCCACCAGCTGCGTGTCGTCGGGCTTGGCCGCCTGATAGGTGAGGCCGCGGTCGCGGTTGATCGTCCACTCGACGTCCGGCGAGACCTTCACCTGCTCGACCGGCTGGCCGGCGATCCGGATCACGCGGGCGCGAAGGCTCGGCACCTCCTGGAGGAGCTGCGTCTGCGGGACACTCGCCAGCGCCTGGGCGAACGGCTCCCGCTGGCCGGGCTGGATATCGATGAAGATCAGGGCCGGCGCACGGTCCGGCAGCCGCAGGTCGACCTCGCGGGCAAGGTTGGCCTGGAGCAGGGCCGTGGTCATCAGCGTGGCGAGGCCGGCGCCCAGGGCCACGATCACGGCCGCAGCCCCGCCGCCGGAGGCGCGCAGGTTGGCAAGCGCCAGCCTGAGCGGCAGGCCGAGCTCGGGCCGGAAGCGGGCGAGCCCCGCCAGCAGCAGACGGGCGAGGCCGGTCAGGACGACGAGGCTCACGGCAACGGCGAGGACGAACCAGAACGCCAGATCGTGCCGCGGCACGCTGCCGATGGCGAGGCCTGCCAGGGCGAGTGCTGCCAGGATCATCAGGCCGAGGTCGCCGCGGCGTGGCCAGCCATGCACCGGGGCAGCCAGCGAGCGGAAGAGGGCCGCCGGCGGGACATCGCGTGCCAAGGTCAGCGGCCGGAGCGCGAAGGCTACGGCGGTCAGGATGCCGGCGCCGGCTGCCACCAGCAGGGCCAGAGGATCGAGGGTGAGCTCGAGCCGGACCGGCAGCAGGGGCTCGGCAAGCCGGTGCAGCAGCAGCAGAAGCCCGCCGCCGGCGAGCAGGCCCAGGAGCGAGCCCAGTGCTGCCAGGAGGACGGTCTGGAGCAGGTAGACCGCCATGATCTGCCGGCCCACGGCACCCAGGCATTTCAGCGTGGCGATGGCACCGGTGCGGCGGGCGAGATGGGTCTGCACCGCCATCGCCACGCCGAGGCCGCCGATGACGAGCGAGGTGAGGCCGGCCAGGGCCAGGAAGGTGGCAAGCCGGTCGGTGAGCCGGGCCACTCTCGGCTGGACCTCGGTGCTGCTCTGCACCCGCCAGCCCGCATCGGGCCGGGCGGCCTTGATCGCTGCCGCGGCCAGGTCGGGATCGGCGCCGGGCGGCAGGTCGATCCGATATTCATAGCGGACGAGGGCGCCAGGGCGGACGAGGCCGCTGGTGCGGAGCAGCTCCTCGCTCATCAGCACGCGAGGTCCGAAGGAGAAGAGGCCGCCCACCCGGTCGGGCTCGCGGGTGAGCACGGCCTTGATCCGCACGGTGGCCTCACCGAGCCGGAGTGGCTCGCCCAGTGCCACGCCCAGTCTCGCCAGGGCCGCCGATTCGGCGACGATGCCATCACCTGCAAGCGCGTCGGCGAGCGGGATGGAGGGCTCCAGCTCCGTCTGGCCCAGCAAGGGATAGGCTCCGTCCACCGCCTTGATCTCGATCGGGAGCCGCTTGCCGGCGGGACTGCTGAGGAGCGAGTTCGTGCGGATCACCGTGGACAGGCGAGCACCCTGCGGCAGCACCGCGGCGAGATCGTCCGCTGGGATCGGTACGCCCACCGTCTCGATCTGGACGTCGCCGCCGAGCAGGGCCGCGGCATCGCGCTTGAAGGCGCCGACCACACTGGCGTTCAGGCTGCCGACGGCAGCGATGGTGGCGACACCCAGGGCGATGCAGGCGAGGAAGACCGAGAACCCGCGCAGCGCGCCACGCAGGTCGCGCACCGCGAGGCGCAGGGCAAAGCCCACGGTCGACCCGGCCCCCATCAGGCGAGCGCCGGCTCGGTGATCGGCAGCGGCTCCCGCTCGCGGAGCCGCCCGTCCTCGAGCGCGATGCAACGCTCGCATTGTGCGGCCAAGCGCTGGTCGTGGGTGATCAGGACGAGCGTCATCTCCCGCTGGGCCTGGACCCGCAGGATCAGCTCGGTGATCGTGCGGCCCGTAGCGAGGTCGAGATTGCCGGTCGGCTCGTCCGCCAGCAGCAGCCGGGGCTCGTTGATGAGGGCCCGGGCCAGCGCCACGCGCTGCTGCTCGCCGCCCGAGAGCTGGGCCGGGTAGTGGTGCGCGCGCTCGGCAAGGCCGACATCGGCCAGGGCCTCGCGCGCCCGGGGCTGAACCCGCACCTCACCCTTGAGCTCCAGCGGCAGGGCCACATTCTCGGCCGCGGTCAGGGTCGGGATGAGGTGGAAGGACTGGAACAGGATGCCGACCCGGTCGCGACGGAAGAGGGCCAGCCCGTCCTCGTCGAGCGTGGCGAGATCGATACCGTCGACCATCACCCGCCCGCTGGTGGCGCGCTCGATCCCGCCGATGATGGCCAGCAGGCTCGACTTGCCGGAGCCCGAGGGACCCACCACGCTCAGGCTGGTGCCGGCGTCGAGGTCGAGGTCGATGCCGTTGAGGATGCGTACCGGGCCAGCCGTGCTGGCGAGGGTGAGATGCACGTCATCGAGCTCGATCATCCGCTGGCTTCGGTCCGCTCAAGGGAATTCGCAACGGGGTAGGAGATGGACCTGCGCAGTTTCGCCCACAAGGCTTGCCTCCTGCTCGTGATCGGCACGGGCACAGCGGCGGCCGCCGAGCCGTGCCGTATCGCCGTGCTCGGGGATTCACTGACCGCCGGCTTCGGCGTGCCGGTGGAGGCCTCGTTTCCGGCCCGGCTGCGCGGAGCGCTGGCTGAGGAGGGTCTCGCCTGCGAGGTGCAGGACGCCGGCGTCTCCGGCGATACGACGGCCGGCGGGGCAGCACGGCTCGACTGGGTGCTCGCCGACAAGCCTTCCCACCTCCTGGTTGAGCTCGGCGGCAATGACGGGCTGCGGGCCCTCCCGGTCGAGGAGTTGCGCCGCAACCTGGACAGCATCATCCGCCGCGCAGAAAGCGCTGGGGTGTCGGTGATGCTGGCCGGCATGCTGCCGCCACCCAATCTCGGCCAGGACTATTTTCAGGCCTTCGGTGCTGCTTATGCGGAGCTGGCCAAGGCCTACGACATCCCGCTCTACCCCTTCTTCCTCGACGGCGTCGTTCTGCAGACCGGGCTGATGCAGCCCGACGGCATCCACCCGAACGAGGACGGGGTGGCCGAGATCGTGCGCCGGATGCTGCCCACGGTCGTGGGCTGGCTGAAGCAGGCGTCCGGTTGAGAGATGATTTTCTCAGCTCCCGCCTGAAGGAGACATACCTTTTCGTGCCTCTTCCGAGGGTTGCAGAAGTCAAGCCGGAACGAGGCCCTAAATGAAGGATTCCTTCCACTTACCCACAATCTGTTGATAATGGTGGGAAAAGTTCAGGGCTGTGGATCATGGAGTGGATAAACGGTCGTGAAGTGGTCGCGCAAAGGTCGCGGTCGGGAGACGCTAAGCCATTGCGGCAAAACGTCGTCGGTCCGTTGTTCGGACGGGTGCCGGCATGGGAATAAGTCTGTGAGCAGGGGGGTCGACTGGGCCCTCGCCTGATTCCAACAGCGGAGGGGGCTGATGTCCGAGGTCTATCCAGTGCCTGCGGGGTGGGCGGAAAGCAGCCACTGCGACCGGGCCCGGTACCAGGCCATGTACGCGAGATCGGTGCAGGACCCGGACGGCTTCTGGGCCGAGCAGGCCAAGCGGCTGGACTGGATGAAGCAGCCGACCCGGATCAGGAACGTCGACTTCACCGGCAATGTCCGGATCCGCTGGTACGAGGACGGCGAGCTCAACGTCTCCTACAACTGCATCGACCGGCACCTCCCCGAGCGGGCCAACCAGGTGGCGATCATCTGGGAGGGCGACGACCCCAAGGTCGACCGCAAGATCACCTACCGCGAGCTGCACCGGAACGTCTGCCGGCTCGCCAACGTCCTGAAGGACCAGGGCGTCAAGAAGGGTGACCGGGTCACGATCTACCTGCCGATGATCCCCGAGGCAGCCTATGCCATGCTGGCCTGCGCCCGGATCGGCGCCATCCACTCGATCGTCTTCGGCGGCTTCTCGCCCGACAGCCTTGCCGACCGGATCAACGGTGCCGAGGCCAAGGTGCTGATCACCACCGACGGCGGGTTGCGCGGCGGGCGCGCCGTGCCCTTGAAGGTGAACGCCGACAAGGCGCTGGAGAAGTGCGCGCCCGACGTCAAGATCCTGATGTTCCGGCATACCGGCCTCGACGTGCCGATGAAGGAAGGTCGCGACTTCGACGCCGGCAAGCTGATGCGCGAGGCCAGCGAGGAGTGCCCGCCCGAGCAAATGAACGCCGAGGACCCGCTCTTCATCCTCTACACCTCGGGCTCAACCGGCATGCCCAAGGGCGTCCTACACAGCTCTGGCGGCTACCTGCTCTATGCCGCGATGACGCACGAGTATGTCTTCGACTACAAGCCGGGCGACGTCTACTGGTGCACGGCCGATGTCGGCTGGGTCACCGGCCACAGCTACATCGTCTATGGGCCGCTCGCCAACGGCGCCACCACGCTGATGTTCGAGGGCATCCCGAACTACCCCTCGAACTCCCGCTTCTGGGAGGTCGTCGACAAGCATGCCGTGACCATCTTCTACACGGCACCCACGGCCATCCGCGCCCTGATGCAGAAGGGCGACGAGCCGGTGAAGAAGACCTCGCGCAAGACGCTGCGGCTCCTGGGCTCGGTGGGCGAGCCGATCAACCCCGAGGCTTGGCGCTGGTATTACAACGTGGTGGGCGAGGGCCGCTGCCCGATCGTCGACACCTGGTGGCAGACCGAGACCGGCGGGATCATGATCACGGCCCTGCCGGGTGCGATCGACCTCAAGCCCGGCTCGGCCACCCTGCCCTTCTTCGGCGTCCAGCCGGCGCTGGTCGACAATGAGGGCAAGCTGCTGGAGGGCGCTGCCGAGGGCAATCTCGTCATTCTCGACAGCTGGCCCGGCCAGATGCGCACCGTCTACGGCGACCATGAGCGCTTCGTGCAGACCTATTTCAGCACCTTCCCCGGCACCTACGTCACCGGTGACGGCGCCCGCCGCGATCAGGACGGCTACTACTGGATCACCGGCCGGGTGGACGACGTGATCAACGTCTCCGGCCACCGCATGGGCACGGCCGAGGTCGAGAGCGCCCTCGTGGCCCACCCCGCCGTGGCCGAGGCCGCCGTCGTCGGCTACCCGCACGACATCAAGGGTCAGGGCATCTACTGCTACGTGACCTTGACCATCGACATCGAGCCCTCGCAGGATCTGCGAAAGGAGCTGGTGGCCTGGGTCAGGAAGGAAATCGGCCCGATCGCCAGCCCGGACGTGATCCAGTGGGCCCCGGGCCTGCCCAAGACCCGCTCCGGCAAGATCATGCGCCGTATCCTGCGCAAGATCGCCGCCAACGAGACCGACAGCCTGGGCGACACCAGCACGCTGGCCGACCCCGGCGTGGTCCAGGAGCTGATCGAGAACCGGCCGTCGGCCTGACGGCTCGGCCGGCGCTGTCTCGGGCAGCGCCGGCCGGCCCAAGTGTCGCGGCAGGGGTGGCGTGCACCAATGCGGGATGGGAAAGCGGCCCCTGGCTGTTAGTTCCGGCGCATGGCGCAGAGCAAGGCTGAGGCGGCAGAGGAACGTCGCGCCGGATGGGTGGCGTTCCAGTACCGCGACTTCACGCTCTTCTTCGCGGGCCGGTTCCTCGCCGGCATGGCGATGCAGATGCAGAACGTGGCGGTCGGCTGGCTGGTCTACGACCTTACCAGCGATCCTCTGGCCCTGGGCCTGGTCGGGCTCGTCACCTTCCTCCCGGCAGTCGGGTTCGCCCTCTTCACCGGCCATGTCGCCGACCGGTTCGACCGCCGCCTGATCCTCGTCGTCTGCTATGCCCTGTGCGCCCTGACCTCGCTGGGCCTGCTCCTGGTCGCCTGGAGCGGGACGACGCAGGTCGGGTGGATCTACGCGCTCGTGGTGCTGTTCGGGACCGGCCGCGCCTTCGCCAACCCGGCGGGCCAGGCGCTGGTCCCCAACCTGGTCCCGCTCGAGCATCTGAAGAGTGCGGTCGCCTGGAGCTCCTCCGCCTGGCAGACGGCCACCATCATCGGCCCCGCCGTGGGCGGCATCCTCTATGCCCTGGGCGGGGCCGTGGTGTTCGCCGCTGCCACGGTCAGCTTCATGCTGACGGCAGTGCTCTACGGCTCGATCCGTCATCGCGGCGCGCGGACCGCGCGCGAGAAGACGAGCTGGAGCACGCTGATCGCAGGCCTCCACTTCATCTGGTCGCGGCCGGTGGTCCTGGGGGCGATCTCGCTCGACCTCTTCGCCGTCCTGCTCGGCGGAGCCACGGCTCTGCTGCCCATCTACGCTCGCGACATCCTGCAGGTGGGCCCGCTCGGCCTCGGGCTGCTGCGTAGCGCCCCCGCGGCCGGGGCGCTCTCGATGGCGCTGTTCCTGGCCTACCGTCCGCTGAGCCGGAACACCGGGCGCCGCATGTTCCAGGCTGTGGCCATCTTCGGCCTCGCCACGATCGGCTTCGGCCTCTCCGAGAGCCTCGTCTTCTCGCTCTTCTGCCTGTTCGTCCTGGGCTCGGCCGACATGGTGAGCGTGGTCATCCGCCAGACCCTGGTCCAGCTAGAGACCCCCGACTCCATGCGCGGCCGGGTGGCGGCCGTGAACTCGGTCTTCATCGGCGCATCGAACGAGCTGGGCGAGTTCGAATCCGGCACGCTCGCAGCTCTTATCGGCACCGTGCCCGCGGTGGTCGTCGGCGGTGCCGGCACGCTGCTGGTGGCGGCCTTGTGGGCCCGCTGGTTCCCCGACCTCCGCCGCCGCGACCGGCTTGGCTGAACCGGTCCTCAGCCGCCCGAGAACGTCCCGGCATACTGCTCCCGCAGATCCTTCTTCTGCACCTTGCCCATGGCGTTCCGGGGCAGGGTGTCGGTGACGAAGATGCGCTTGGGCAGCTTGTACTTCGCAAGCTCGCTGCCCAGCGCCTTCTGCATCGCGCGCTCATCGAGCGCCGCCCCGGGCTTGGGGATGGCCACGGCAAGGACACCCTCGCCGAAGTCCGGATGCGGCACGCCGATGACCGCGCACTCGGCCACACCGGGCAGGGCCTCGATCGCCCCCTCGACCTCGGCCGGATAGACGTTGAACCCGCCCGAGATGATGAGGTCCTTGCCGCGGCCCGAGATCCGTACATAGCCCTTGTCGTCGATGAAGCCGAGATCGCCGGAGATGAAGAAGCCGTCGTCGCGGAACTCGGCCTTGGTCTTCTCGGGCATGCGCCAATAGCCCTTGAACACGTTGGGCCCCTTGACCTCGATCATCCCGACCTCGCCCTGCGGCAGGGTGCGGCCGCTGTCCGGGTCGGTGATCCGTACCTCCACGCCGGGCAGCGGGAAACCCACGGCACCCGGGATGCGCTCCCCGTCATAGGGATTGGAGGTGTTCATGTTGGTCTCGGTCATGCCGTAGCGCTCGAGGATGGCGTGACCGGTGCGGGCCTGGAACTCCTTGTGGGTCTCGGCCGAGAGCGGGGCCGAGCCCGAGACGAAGAGGCGGATGTGACTCACCAGCTCGCGGGTGAAGTCGGGCCGGGCGAGCAGGCGGGTGTAGAAGGTGGGCACACCCATCATCGCCGTGGCGCGCGGCAGGAGACGGATGACCTCGTCGGCGTCGAACCGCGGCAGCAGGATCAAGGAGCCGCCTGCGATCAGGGTGATGTTGGTGGCGACGAAGAGCCCGTGGGTGTGGAAGATCGGCAGCGCGTGCAGCAGCCGGTCCTCGGCCGTGAAGCGCCAGTAATCGCGCAAAGCCTCGGCATTGGAGACGAGATTGCCATGACTGAGCATGGCGCCCTTCGAGCGCCCGGTGGTGCCCGAGGTGTAGAGGATGGCGGCAAGGTCGTCGGTGCTGCGGCTCACGTCCGCGAAGTCGGGCCGCGCGTCGCGGGCCTTCTCCATCAGGCTGCCGTCGCCCTTCTCGCCCAGCGTCTCCACCCGCGGCACGCCCACTTCAGCGGCAAGCGCCCGCATCGGCTCGGCAAGCTCCGGCCGGCAGACGAAGAGCGTGGGCTCGGCGTCGCCCAGGAAATAGCGGATCTCGCCCGCCGTGTAGGCAGTGTTGAGCGGCAGGTAGACGGCACCCGCCCGTGCGGCCGCAAGGTAGAGCATGAGCGCCTCGGCACTCTTCTCCACCTGCACCGCCACCCGGTCCCCAGGCTTCACGCCCAGATCGACCAGGACATTGGCGAGCCGGCCTGAGAGCTCGATCACGTCGCCATAGCTGATGGCGTTACCCTGCGGCCGCTCGATGAAGGCCCGCGAGAGGTCGGCCGGGAACCGGCTTCTGAAGATCGCGAACAGGCTCTCAGACATTCCGGGGCTCCGGGGTGGGCTTGCGCAGCGCCTGCTGCACGGCAGGCGAGGCGACGACGGTGCCGTGATTGGCGAAGGTTTCGTGGTTGGCCTCGATGAAGCGCAGATCGTAGAGATAGTTGACCATCAGGCCGGCGGCCGTGCGCAGGCCCTTCTCCGAGGTATCACCTAGCCAGTTGAGGCGCTCCAGCCTCGCACCGTTGCCCAGGTGGAAGCGGCCGACCGGGTCGGGCAGGCGACCGCTCGACCCTTTGGCACGCAGGTAATAGTGCGCGGCGAGATACATCAGGGTCGGTTGAAGGCGCTCCGCCATGTCCGGATCGGCATGCCATCCAGGCGTGCGCAAAGCGTCCAGCGAAGCCGTATCCAGCTCCTCGAGGCCGGCTGCCGCCGGATCGGCCGCCACTCGCTGGAGCCAGGGCCCGAAGCCCGGTGCCGGCGAGAGGGTCACGAACGTCTTCAGGCCGGGCAGGTCGCGGGACAGCTCCTCCACCACCTGCTTGATCAGGAAGTTGCCGAAGGAGATGCCGCGCAGGCCCTCCTGGCAGTTGCTGATCGAGTAGAAGACGGCCGTCGTCGCCTGCTCGGGGGCCAGCACCTCCCGGTCCTCGGCCAGGAGCTTCTGGATCGAGCCCGGGATCTCGCGGGTGAGCGCCACCTCGACGAAGATCAGGGGCTCGTCGATCAGCGAGGGATGGAAGAAGCCGAAGCAGCGGCGGTCGGAAGGCTGCACCCGGCGGCGAAGATCGTCCCAGCCCTGGATTTGGTGCACGGCCTCGTAGCGGATGATCCGCTCCAGGATGTCGGCCGGCGTGGACCAGTCGATCCGGCGCAGGACCAGGAAACCGCGGTTGAACCAGGAATAGAGGAGGTGGACGAGGTCATCGTCCACGCAGGCCAGCTCGGCATCGCCATCGAGATGCTTCAGCAGATCTTCGCGCATGTGGACCAGGGCAGCCGTGCCGCCCGGCGCCAGATTGAGCCGGCGGAAGAGCTCCTGCCGCGGCGGCTCGACGACGCGCAGCAGGGTCTTCAGGTGATCCGGCGAAGGATCGGTGTCGTAGGCGGTCCAGGCCGTCCGGAGCCGTGCCTGGTCCGGGCCCAGGTCGCGGGCCAGGAGGCGGAAGAACTCGACCCGGGCCGGCATCGGCGAACGGGCATAAAGGTCGAGCACCTCGCGGGCGAGCGCCACGCCCGAAGCCTCGCCACGCCCGGAGAGGAGGGCGAGGCACAAGCTCTCCAGCGTCTCGGGTGCTCTGGGACTTGGTGCCGCCTGCTCGTCCGCGCGCGACCAGCCTGGCGAGCGCTCGATCAGCGCTCGCCCCCGCTCCGCGATGCTGCCCAGCAGATCCTGGAAGAAGCTCGTGCTCATCGGGCCGATCCGCCGCTATCTGGCCCAAGGAGACGTCACTCGATCCGGACGTTGGCGTCCTTCGCGACCTTGCCCCAGCGCTCGATCTCGGCGTGGACGAAGGTTGCCATCTCGGCCGGATCGAGGGCACCGGGCGTGGCACCCTGCGAGGCCCAGATCGTCTTGACCTTCTCCGACTCGAGCGCCTTGGCAACCTCGGTCACCATCCTGTCCATGATGTCCTTGGGCGTACCGGCAACACCCCAGAGCGCGTACCAGGTGTTGACCTCGTAGCCCTCGATGCCGGTCTCGGCCACGGTCGGCACGTCGGGCAGGATCGCCGCCCGCGTCTTGCTGGCGACCGCGAGCGGCTTCAGCCGGCCTGCCTTGATGTGCGTGGCCGAGGAGCCCAGCCCGTCGAACATCATGTCCACCTGGCCGCCGATCAGGTCCTGCAGTGCCGGGCCCGCCCCCTTGTAGGGCACGTGCTGGATGTCGACCTTGGCCACGATCTTGAACAGCTCGCCCGCCAGATGGTGGGAGGTGCCGTTGCCGGCCGAGGCGTAGGTCATGGCCCCGGGATTGGCGCGCGCATACTCGACCAGCTCCTGCAGCGTCTTGGCCTTCACCCGCTCGGGATTGACCACGATCACCTGCGGCACCACCGCGACGACGCTGATGGGCTGGAAGATCCTTCTCGAGATCATAGGCGAGCTTGGGATAGACGCCCGGTGCGATCGCGTGATGCACGGCACCCAGGAAGAAAGTGTAGCCGTCCGGGGCAGACCGCGCCGCCGTGCCGGCACCCAGGGTCCCGCCGGCCCCGCCGCGATTGTCGACGATGAAGGTCGTGCCGAGCTGCTCGGTTAGTGCCGCCGTGAGCGGCCGGGCGAAGGCATCGGTCCCGCCCCCCGGCGGGAACGGCACGATCACCGTGACCGGCCGCTCGGGCCAGGCCTGGGCCAGGGCGGGCGAGAAGCCGGCCGTCGGCAGGAGCATGGCAGCGCCGCCAAGAGCCAGGAGCGAACGTCGCGTCGGTCGCATGCGGAAGCCTCCCAAGGCTGTTCTGGGGCACTGCATACCGCCACATGCATCCACAGTCAAGTCTCTTGTATACGAGAACGAGGTTGCGTCATTCTGGCGCTGGCGTATAGAATGCAAGAGTGAGAATGACCGGAGTGATCCCTTGCGCCGCGCCGATGCGCTTAGAGACCAGCTCGAGCAGGACATCGTCACCGGGTCGCTGCAGCCCGGCGAGCGGCTCGACGAACAGAGCCTGGCCGCCCGCTTCGGGGTCTCGCGCACGCCGATCCGCGAGGCGCTGATGCAGCTTGCCTCGGCCGGGCTCGTCACCCTGCACGCGCGGCGCGGCGCCTTCGTCGCCAGCTTGAGCTTCCGCGCCATCGTCGAGCGCTTCGAGGTGATGGCCGCCCTCGAAGGCATGTGTGGGGCGCTGGCCGCCCGTCGCATCACCGAGCGCCAGCGGGTGGACCTCGCTGCCGCGCACGAGGCTTGCACGCAGGAGGCCGCAACCGGCAGCGCCGACGCCTACTACTACGCCAACGAGCGCTTCCACGAGGCGATCTACGCCGCCAGCCACAACGCCTATCTCGCCGAGCAGGCACGGGCGCTGCACAACCGCCTGAAGCCCTACCGCCGGCTCCAGCTCCGTGCCCGCGCCCGGGTCGCAAGCTCGCTGCGCGAGCACCAGGCGATCGTCGAAGCCATCCTCGCCGGCGACGGTGCCACCGCCGAGCGCGAGCTGAAGCAGCACATCTTGATCCAGGGCGACCGCCTCAGCGACTTTATGGCGAGCTTCGAGACGGCAGCGGTGGCCTAAGCGGGCTCGAACCGAGCCGCCGGATCGCGCACGAACGCCTCTCCCACCAGTAACCGCGTATGCGCCAGCATCGGCAGCCCGGCTGCTTCCGCGGCCGTGAACCAGCCCACCTCGCTCGTCTCCTCCCCGTCCGGCCGCTCGCTGCCGCCCGCGACCCGGCCCTCGAACACGATCGCCGTGTAGGAGCACACATCGCCGTTCGGGTAGGTGAGCCGGAACAGCGGCCCGCCATAGACCCCGATCAGCCGCACCAGCTCGATCTCGAGCCCGGTCTCCTCACGCGCCTCCCGCACGGCGGCAGCCGCCGGCGCCTCGTCCGGATCGATGGCCCCGCCCACGGTCTGCCACTCGCCGGTGTCGGTCGAACGGACGAGGAGGATGCGACCGGCATCGTCGAAGACCATGACGGCCACGGACGGGAAGCTGGACCAGGTCGTGGCCGATGCGGGAGCGGAGCGAGCGGAGATAGGGGGAGAGGGGCATCGCGCCGCGGCCTAGCCCGCCAGTAGCTTGTCGACCTGCTGTAGCATATTCCGCTGGTCAGTGCCGCGCGCATCCACGAGCTTACTTCGGCGCAGTCTGGGCGGCAGGTTGTTCAAGTCAATGTCGCCGATGACGATCGGTATCAGCTTACCCTCGTTATGCTGCTCTTTGGCCAGAGCGATTCCTGCTTCGTAAAGATTTATAGATGAGCGCAGAAAGGCTGGCGAGAGCACCAGGATTACCGCGCGGCTGGCCTCCAAAGATCGCGCGATTGCTTCCTGAAAGTCCTCTCCAGGCCGAATTTCCTCATCCGACCAGACCGAACGATCGCGTGCCAGAAGATAGCCTTTCACCAGTTCGGCGAACGAGCGATCCTCCTTGGCGTAGGAGATGAAGACGTCCGGCTTGGCCAAGGTCTGCATCTGTCAGCCTCCTGCGCGCTTGCGCAGCTGCGCCAGATAAGTGTGGAACGCGTTCAGGTCGACCATGTCGAGCCGCTTCGCCACGTTCGGCACGTCCGCGTCCTTCGCGATGTCGTCGGCGGTCAGCCCATAAAGGACCATGACGATCCGCTTCCTGCTTTTCCGGAAGTACCCGATCTCCAGCCAGATATAGCTCCGCTTCAACGACCAGGGGGTGAGCAGCACCAGGAGTTCGTGACACTGCTCCTCGGCCCGCATGATCTCGTCGTCGAAGTCGTCACCGTGAGCTATGTCCGCCTCGTCGAGGAAGGTATCCGCTCCACAGCGCTGAAGCTCGGCCGCGATCTGCTGCGCCACCCAGAGATCGCGGCTGGAGTGCGAGATGAAGACCTTGAGCGCCATGGCGCGAGCTTACGCCGTCACCCCCTTCGCCAGGAAGCTCGACATCCGCCGCGAGAACGCACCCGGATCCGGGATCGGCTCGCCCTCCACGATCCGGGCCTGGTCCAGCAGCAGCCGGGCCAGCTCGTCGAACTCCAGCCCTTTGCCGGTGTCCTTCGCCAGCTCCGCCATCCGCCGGATCAGCTCGGCCTGGGGGTTGATCTCGAGCACGCGCTTGGAGAGGTCGTTGAGCTGGCTGTGCTGCTTCAGGAAGCGCTCGAGGCGCATGTCCATGCCCTGCTCGCCGGCGACGAGGCAGACCGCACTCTCGCGCAGGCGCCTGCTGGCGCGCACGTCGCTCACCTCCTCGCCCAGCGTGACCTTGAGCCGGGCGATCAGGCGCTTGAGCGCATCCTCCGGCATCTTGGCCTCGGCCGACTCCTCCCTGGCCTCGCCCTTGACGGCGGAGAGGTCGACATCGCCGCGGGTCAGCGAGACCAGCTTCTTGCCCTGGAAGTCCTTGACCTCGGGGATCCAGAACTCGTCCACCGGATCGTCGAGCAGCAGCACCTCGACCCCCTTGGCCACCGCCTCCTCGAGCTGAGGGCTGGTGCGGAGTGCCGTGTGGCTCTCGCCGCTGATATAGTAGATCGCCTCCTGCCCCTCCTTCATCCGGGCGACATAGTCGGCGAGGCTGGTCCAGCCCTGGCCGTGCGTGCTGCGCAGGCGGGCCAGCTCCAGGAGGCGCTCGCGGTTCTCGGCGTCCTCGTAGAGGCCCTCCTTCAGCACGCTGCCGAAGTCCTCCCACCAGGCGAGATAGGTGGGCGCCTTGGCACCCTCGGGCTCGGCCTCGCCCTCGACCGGCGGCTCCGCCTTGGCCTTCGCGGCAAGCTCGTCGAGCACGCGCTTGACCAGTGCCTTCTTCATCTTGGCGATCACCGCCCCGTGCTGGAGCGTCTCGCGGCTCACGTTGAGCTGCAGGTCCTCGCTGTCGGCGACACCGGCGACGAAGCGCAGGTAGCGCGGCAGCAGGGCTTCCAGGTCCTGGGTGATGAACACCCGGCGGACATAGAGCTTCACCCCGTGCCGGCGCTTGGGGTCCAAGAGGTCGAACGGGCGGGACGACGGGACGTAGAGCAGTGCCGTATAGGAGAGCACGCCCTCGGCCGTGAAGTGCACGCGCGCGAACGGCTCGTCGAAGGCGTGCGCCACGTGGTGGTAGAACTCGCGATACTGCTCCTCGGTGATCTCGCTTCGCGGCCGGCTCCACAGGGCCGAGGCCTGGTTGATCTGCTGCGGTTCCTGCAGGCTGGTCTTGGTGTCGCCGGGCTTGGGCCGCACCTCCAGCATGATCGGCAGGGCGATGTGGTCCGAATAGGTGCGGACGACCGAGCGCAGGCGCCAGGAATTGAGGAACTCCTTCGCGTCCTCCTTCAGATGCAGGGTCACCGCCACCCCGCGCGGGCCGGTGCTCTCGGCTTCCTGGATCGTGAAGCCGGTCCGACCGTCCGAGGCCCAGACCCAGCCCGTGGCCTCGCCGGCCTTCCTGCTCTGCACCACCACCCGGTCGGCCACCATGAACACCGAGTAGAAGCCGACACCGAACTGGCCGATCAGCTTCAGGTCCTTGTCCCGCTCGCCCGATAGCTGCTCCAGGAAGCGCGACGTGCCCGAGCGGGCGATGGTGCCCAGGTTCTCGATCAGCTCGTCCCGGCTCATGCCGATCCCGTTGTCGGTGATCGTCAGCAGCCCCGCCGCCTCGTCGGCCAGGATGCGGATCTTGAGCTCCGGCTCGGTGTCGAGAAGCTCAGGTGCCGACAGCGAGGCGTAGCGGAGCTTGTCGCAGGCGTCCGACGCGTTGGAGATCAGCTCGCGCAGGAAGATCTCCCGCTCCCGGTAGAGCGAGTTGATCACCAGGTCGAGGACGCGGCCGACATCGGCCTCGAACGGCTGCACGATCTCGGTCATTTCGGCAGGCTTCCCATATAGATGCGAGGATTGTGGCCGCCGATTTGGGCGTTGCGGCCGCAGGCTTCAACGGGCACGAGCGCCTCACTGCCGCCTTTCGCTGCAGCGGCTTCGCACCGTCACGTGTCGTGCAGCTGCTCGCCGAACGCCTTGAGCCGGCGGACGTCGCGGACCACGAGCTCGCCCCTTACCCGCTCGACGATCCCCAGCCGTGCGAGCTGGCTCATCAGCCGCGAGACCGCCTCGCGATGCGTGTTCACCCGGCTCGCCACGTCGGCATGCTTGGGCGGCGGGCGCAGCCGCGCGGTCTTGCCGTCAGCGCTGTTGGCCTCCGAGAGGCGGACCAGCTCGTTGCAGATCCGCACCGGCACCGGCTCGGAGAACTCGTAGACCCGCTGCGAGAGCGAGCGCACCAGCACCACGAGCTTGCGCAAGGTGGCCTCGGCCACGCTCGGATAGCGGCGGACCAGCTCCATGAACTCGTTGGCGCTGACGCTGCCCACCTGCGCGTCGGTGATCGCGATCACGTTGGCCGAGCGCGGCTTGCGGTCGATGGCGGCAAGCTCGCCGAAGCTGGTCCCCGGCTCCAGGTCGCGGAACGAGATCTCCCGGCCGGCCTCCGAGTAGATCGTGACCCGCACCTTGCCCTCCAGCACGAAGTAGACATCGTGCGACTCGTCGCGGAAGTTCACGAAACAGTGACCGGCCGGCCAGTGCCGCACATGCAGGCGGCGGGCAACCTCGTCCAGTTCCTGCGGCGAGAGCCCCCGCAGCAGGTCGACGGCGGCCAGGTTCTGCGGCTTCAGGGTCGACATGGGGCGCCTCCGGCCTGCTTTGGGCCGTCTTTGTGGCACTCGAGCACCGAAGAGGCATTGTGGAATCGCACGCGCCGCCCGCAAGCCTTATCCAAATTTCTTCTCCAGCTGTGACTTTGCCCACAGCGGCGGCCGCAAAGCAGGGATACGTATGGGCCTTGCCTCCCAGTGCCTTGCTAAAGCTTCCGGGCCCGAAAGGGCCCGGTTTTCTTTTGTGGCGGGCCGCCACGGGCTTCTGTCTCACCCCTTTGCAGGTACCCGTACCCACTGGCTGTACCAGGTTGCGGGGTGTGGCTCGGGGCCGTTGCGGCGCTCGTACTCGATCGCTGCCGCAAGCGCTGCCCGCTCGGCCTCGCCGAGCCGGTCCCAGAAGGCCTTGGCCCGCGCCTCGCCCGAGGCCTGCTCCAGCTGGTAGTGCTGGAGCAGGAACTTGCCGTTGTGCGGTGCGACCGGCCGGGCGGCGGGGGCGTTCTGGTTGGCCGGCCCTTTCGCAAGTGGCTGGACGGGCTCGATCTTCGGCATCTTGGGTTCGCTCGGGGCGGGTGCCGCGGCAAGCTCGGCATCGAGCTGCTCCTGGGCTGCCTCCGGCCTCTTCCTCGTCCGGCAGCAGCCCCTCGGCCCTGGCCCGCTGCAGGCGGAGAAGGCTGTCCAGCGCCCGGCGCACCTCGCCCTTCCGCCTCGCGGCGGTAGCGCAGGACCAGGGCCAGGCTGGCGCGGGCGTCCCTGTCGTCGTGGAGGGACTTGCCAAGCCCGGTGCCGGCTTGCGCGAGGCCGGCCAGCAGCTCGCCTTCGAGCCGCTCGGCACGGCCGGCGCGGAGGATGCCGGATGCGATGGTCTCGGCGAGATGGCGGGCGACGGGGCCCACGGCACCGAGTTCGGCGCGGACGGCAGCGAAGTGGGCCTGGTTGGCCTCCTTGGTCTCGCCCAGGGCGGTGACGGTGACATGGGCACGGGCGCGGAGGCCGTGGGCGAGGCTGTTCATCGACGAGCGGCGCTTGCCTTCCTCGGTGTTGGGGCCGTGCGACCTGGCGCCATTCTCTCGGGCGATCTCGGCTCTGGAGGGCTTGGTGCGGCAGGTGGACATGGCTGGGCTCCGCGGGGGCGGAGGGATTGTAGCATGGATAGGATAGAATACCGCAAGCGGAGAGTTCCCGGCGATGAGGACCTCCATCCGGTAGGCTTATTCGGAGCGTCGCGCGAGTGTCATGGCTGAGCTTCCGCTGACGACTCTCTCGGCCGCTCAGCCCGCGCTGGGAATGGCCCTCCTGCCCCATCTGGAAGGCCTGTTCCAGGCCCGCGCATGGTACGACGCCTCGACATCGCCGGCGGTGGTCAGGGAGATTCGATCATGGAAGACCGGGAAATTCGAGCGGCTCTGGATCGCCACTGGGCCGCCTCCGACGCGAACGACTTCGAGGGGGAGCACCAGATTTACCGAGAGGACGCGGTGCTCGAATATCCGCAGTCTGGCGAGCGCATCCGCGGGCGGCGCCAGATCCAGTTGTCTCGCGGCGCGCAGCCGAATCGAAAGCACTTCACCGTGCGTCGGATAACCGGGGCGGCCGATCTCTGGATCACTGAATATGTCCTGACCTATGACGGTCAGCCGTTCTACACCGTCAGCATCATGGAGTTCCTCGACGGGAAGGTTGCCCGCGAGACCCAGTATTTTGGCGAGCCGTTCGAGCCGGGACCCTCGCGCGCGCAGTGGGTCGAGCGCATGGCTTGAAACCTGACCGCCATAGGGATGCCCATCGGCCACTGGCTCGCTCGGAGCTGCCGATCGATACGGCTTCTCTCGCCCGCTATCTCATTGGCAAGATGTTGGTGCGAGAGCTGCCTGAGGGTGTGGCCAGCGGCCGTATTGTCGAGACCGAGGCTTATGTCGTCGGCGATGCCGCCGGGCACGCCTACCGCCGGATGACCCGGCGCAACCGTTCGCTGTTTCTCGAGCCTGGGCGCGCCTATGTCTATCTCGCCTACGGCATCTCCTACATGCTGAATGTCTCGAGCGAGATGCCCGGGATCGGAGCCGGCGTGCTGATCAGGGCGCTCGAGCCGCTCGAAGGCATCCCGATCATGCAAGCAAATCGCGGCATCGAGCGCTTGCGCGACCTGGCGCGAGGACCAGGAAGGCTCACCGTGGCGTTGCGGATTGATCGTTCCCTCGATGGGCACGACCTTTGCCGAGAAGGCCCTCTATGGCTCGGATGCGGTGACCAGGAACCCGGCGAAATCGGGCAGAGCATCAGGATCGGCATTTCGCGGGATGTGGACCGCCTCCTGCGATTTTATCGTCGGGACAATCCGTTCGTCAGTGGTCCAAGGTCACTCAATCGGTAAGGGATCGCTGCAGCCGCCCTCCTCGTGGCGCGCCTCGATCGCCAGACGCGTGACGAGCGGACCCGGCTGGCTCATCCTGACGAGCAGAATCGGGTCGGGGACCGCGGGATGACCGAGCATGTGCGGGCCGTCGTGATCGGCGGCGGGGCGGTGGGCGTGAGCTGCCTCTATCACTTGGCCCTGCGGGGGTGGACGGACTGCCTGCTGCTGGAGCGGGACGAGCTGACCTCGGGCTCGACCTGGCATGCGGCGGGGAACTGCCCGACCTTCTCGACCAGCTGGGGCATCATGCGGCTCCAGCATTACTCGACGCGGCTCTATCGGGGGCTGGGCGAGGCGGTGGGGTATCCGGTCGGGTACAACGTCACGGGCTCGCTGCGGCTCGCGCATGGCGAGGCGCGGATGGACGAGTACCGGCATGTGCTCGACATAGGCCGGGCCAATGGGATCGGGTACGAGCTGCTGCGGCCGGAGGAGGCAAAGGAGCGTTATCCGTTCCTGGAGCTGGACGATCTCGAGGGTGCCTTGTGGGACCCGGAGGATGGGGACATCGATCCGGCGCAGCTCACCCAGGCGCTGGCGGCGGGGGCGCGGCAGCTTGGGGCCGTGGTGCGGCGCGGGTGCAGGGTCACGGGAATCGAGCGGCAGGGCGGGGAGTGGGAGATCAGCACCGACGGCGGGTACGCCGTGCGGTGCGAGGTGGTGGTGAATGCGGCGGGGTATCGGGCGGGGGAGGTGATGGGGCTGCTGGGGCAGCATCTGCCGACCGTCGCGATGGAGCATCAGTACCTGGTGACGGAGGATGTCCCGGAGCTGGTGGCGAGGGGTGGGAAGCTGCCGCTGCTTACGCGATCCGGACGTCTCCTACTATCTGCGGCAGGAGAGGCAGGGGCTGCTGCTCGGGCCCTATGAGTGGCAGGCGACTCCGATGTGGCGGGAGGGGATCCCGGAGGACTTCGCCTACGGGCTGGCGGCGGACGATCTGGGGCGGCTGGAGCGATACATCGAGGCCGCCTGCGCGCGGGTGCCGATCCTGGGGACGGTGGGCGTGAAGCGGGTGGTGAACGGGCCGATCCCGTACTCGCCGGACGGCAATCCCTATCTCGGGCCGGCGCATGGGCTGCCGGGGTTCTATCACTGCAACACGTTCAGCTTCGGGATCGCGCAGGCGGGCGGGGCCGGGAAGGCGCTGGCCGAGTGGGTGATCGACGGGGCGCCGGAGTGGGACCTGTGGGCGCTCGATCCGCGGCGCTACACGGGCTACGCGACGCGGAGCTACACGCTCGCCAAGGCGATCGAGGTCTACCAGAACGAGTATGCGCCGGCCTTCCCGTATCGAGGAGCGGCCGGCGGGGCGGCCGGTGCGGACCTCGCCGCTCTATCCGTTGCTGAAGGCAAAGGGGGCGCGGTTCGGCGCGCGGGGCGGCTGGGAGCGGGCGGTGTATTTCGACCCGGACGGGTCGGTGGGCGAGCCGGGCTTGAGCTTCCGGCGGCAGCGGAACTGGTTCGGGCGCGTGGGTGAGGAGGTGCGCGCGGTCCGGGAGGCGGCGGGGCTGCTCGACCTGCCGGGGCTGGCCCGGTTCATGGTCGACGGGCCGGGGGCGGCGGCAGCACTCGACCGGCTGCTGTGCACGCGGCTGCCGCAGGTCGGGCGGGTGGCGCTGGGCTATGCGCTCGACGGGCGGGGCGGGATCGTGAGCGAGTTCACGGTAGCGCGGCTGGGGGAGGAGCGGTTCCTGCTCTGCTCGGCGGCCGCCGCCGAGTGGCACGATGCGGACTGGCTGCGGGCCGGGCTGCCGGTGCCGGTCGAGGAGCTGACGGCACGGCTGGGCACGCTGGTGCTGGCGGGGCCGCGGGCAGAGGCGATCCTGGCGCAGGTGGTCGAGTGCGATCTCAGGGCGGGGAGCTTCCCGCGGCTCGGGGTGGCCGAGGTGGAGATCGGCAGTGCCCGGGGGCTGCTCATGCGCATGAGCTGTCTGGGCGAGCTCGGCTGCGAGCTGCATCTGCCGGTGGAGCACATGGTGGCGGTCTACGAGCGGCTGCTGGCCGTGGGTGCCGGGCATGGTCTCGTGGAGATCGGCCTCTACGCCCTGGAGAGCCTGCGGCTCGACCGGGGCAACCCGGCGTGGAAGGCGGACATCGATCAGGGGACCAGCCCGCTTGCCGCCGGGCTGGAGCGGCTCGTCGATTTCGGGAAGCCGGACTTCGTGGGCAGGGCGGCGCTCATCGAGGAGCGGGAGCGTGGCCCGGCGCAGCGGCTGGTGCCGCTGCTGCTGGAGGAGGCGGGCGAGGCCGACCCGCTGCCGATGGCGTCGGTGTGGAAGGACGGCCAGCGGATCGGGGCCGTGACCTCGGCGGGGTGGAGCTACACGCTGGGGAAGGCCGTGGCGCTGGCCTATGTGCGGCGCGACCTGGCCCTGCCGGGGGTGCGGCTGGGGGTGACCGTGCTGGGCGTGCCGCAGCCCGCCGTGGTCGGGGCGGCACCGCTCTCCAATGTGGCGGCGACACGGCTCGAGGCTTGAGGCAGCGCCAGGGCAGGCGTATGTAGTGACTTAACCTACAAGTGAGGATCCATCCCTTGCGCTCCGTCTCCGCCCGTGAGGCCAACCAGGCCTTCTCGCGCATCCTCGGCGAGGCCGAGGGCGGCGAGGAGGTGGTGATCACCCGTCGCGGCAAGCCTGTGGCCGTGCTCGGGCCATGGAAGCCGCCCGCCATGACGCCCGAGCGGCAGGCGGCGATCGAGCGGATCTCCAAGATGATGCACGAGGGCGTGCACCTTGGCGGGCCGCCCTATTATAAGAACCGGGATGAGCTCTACGACCGGGATGAACCCGGCGACGAAGAATGATCGCTGTCGATACCAATGTGCTCGTCTACGCAGTGACCGGGCAGCAGGGGAGCGGCACGTCAGGCGGCCAGCTGGTTGACGGAGTTGATCAGGCGGCAGGGAGATGCTGTGTCTTTCTCCTGCAGTCGTTCGCGGAGTTCTTCCGCGCCACGACCCGCAAGCGAGTACTCACGGCCGAAGCCTCCCGCGACTTCGTTGATGGCTGGTGGTCGGTAGCATCCAGTGCTGCCTATGAGGCCGCAGACCTGTTCGCCGCCATGGACGCGGTCATCAAGCACAAGCTCAGCCCCTTCGACGCCCTTATCTGGGCCACTGCCGAACGTGCTGGCGTCACTTACTTCGTGACCGAGGACCAGCAGGATGGCCGACGGCTCGGCCGGGTCACGTTCGTCGACCCGTTTGCCGCGCGGAACAGGGCCCTTCTCGGCCTGGACTGAGCCATGACCGCCGCCCTCCCCGCTCGCACCGACGTCGTCATCATCGGCGGCGGTATCGTCGGCTGCTCGATCGCGTACCACCTGACCAGGCTCGGCATCACCGACGTCCTGCTCCTGGAGCGGCGGCAGCTCACCTGCGGGACGACGTGGCACGCGGCGGGGCTCGTGGGCCAGCTGCGGGCGACGCGGCGGATGACCGAGCTGGCGAAGTACACCTCCGAGCTGTTCGCGACACTGGAGGCGGAGACGGGGCAGGCGACCGGGTTCCGGCAGAACGGGTCGCTCTCGGTGGCGACCAATGCCGAGCGCTTCCTGGAGCTGAAGCGCGGCGCCTCGATGGGGCGCAGCTTCGGGCTCGAGGTCGAGGTGATCGGGCCGGCGGAGATCGGGGCCCGGTACCCGTTCGTGGAGACGGGCGACCTCGTCGGCGGCATCTTCCTGCCGAAGGACGGGCAGACCAACCCGGTCGATACGACGCTGGCCCTGGCCCGCGGGGCGCGGATGCGCGGGGCACGCGTGGTCGAGGGGGTGAAGGTCCAGCAGATAGTCGTGGACGCGGGTCGTGCTGTGGGCGTGCGTACCGACGCGGGCGAGGTCCGTGCCGGCACGGTCGTGCTGGCGGCCGGGATGTGGTCGCGGGATCTCGCGCGCGCGACCGGGGTCGCCGTGCCGCTGCATGCGGCCGAGCACTTCTACATCGTCACCGAGCCGATCCCCGGCCTGCCGACCGACCTGCCGTCGCTGCGGGTGACGGACGAGGCCGCCTACTACAAGGAGGATGCGGGCAAGATCCTGCTGGGCTGCTTCGAGCCCGAGGCCAAGCCCTGGGGCGAGGACGGCATCCCGGACGACTTCGCCTTCGGCACGCTGCCCGAGGACATCGACCATTTCGAGCCGATCCTCGAGCTGGCGACGCGCCGCTTCCCGCGTTTGCGCGAGACCGGCATCCAGACCTTCTTCAACGGGCCCGAGAGCTTCACGCCCGACGACCGTTATCTGCTGGGCGAGACGGCGGAGGTGCGGGACCTGTTCGTCGCCTGCGGCTTCAACTCGATCGGCATCCAGAGCTCAGGCGGGGCCGGCAAGGTACTGGCAGAGTGGATCCGCGACCGCCACCCGCCGGTCGACCTCACCGACGTCGACATCCGCCGTTTCCATCCGGTCCAGAGCACACGGGCCTACCTGCGCGACCGCACGGTGGAGACCTTGGGCCTGCTCTACGCGATGCACTGGCCCTACCGACAGTATGCCACCGCGCGCGGCGTGCGCCGGTCGCCGTTCCATGAACGGCTGCTCGCCGCCGGGGCGGTGATGGGCGAGATGGCGGGCTGGGAGCGGCCGAACTGGTTCGCGCGTCCGGGTCAGGAGCGCGAGTACCGCTACACCTACGGGCGCCAGAACTGGTTCGGGAACTGTGCCGAGGAATGTCTCGCAGTGCGGGACCGCGTGGCTCTCTTCGACCAGTCCTGCTTCGCGAAGTTCCTGGTGACGGGCCCTGACGCCTGTGCGGTCCTGGAGCGGATCTCGGCCAACCGGATCGACGTGCCGGCCGGCCGGATCGTCTACACGCAGTGGCTGAACGAGCTGGGCGGGATCGAGGCCGATCTCACCGTCACGCGTCTCGACGAGACCAGCTTCCTTGTCGTCACGAGTGCTGCATCGGAGACCCGCGACCTTGCCTGGCTCAGGCGGCACGTGCCGGCCGAATTGCGTTGTGCGGTGAGCAACGTCACCTCGGGCCTGGCGACGCTCGGGCTCATGGGCCCTCGCTCGCGTGCTCTCCTGGAGCAGCTCTCGGGCGAGGACCTGTCCAACGCCGCCTTCCCGTTCGCCACCTCGCGCGAGATCGAGATCGGCTATGCGCGGGTGCGGGCCTGCCGGATCACCTATGTCGGGGAGCTCGGCTGGGAACTCTACATCCCGACCGAACTCGCGATGCATGTCTTCGAGCGGATCGTCGAGGCCGGTGCGCGAGCACGGGCTGGCCCATGCCGGCTACCATGCGCTGCACAGCTGCCGGACCGAGAAGGGCTACCGGCACTGGGGCCACGATATCGGGCCGGAGGACACGCCGCTCGAGGCCGGCCTCGGCTTTGCCGTCGCCTGGGACAAGCAGGGCGGCTTCATCGGCCGCGAGGCGCTGCTGCGGCGTCGCGAGCAGATGCCGGAGCGGCGTCTGGTCCAGGTCAGGCTCGCCGACGACAGCCGCCTCCTCTACCACGACGAGCCGGTCTGGAAGGGTGACCGGATCGTCGGCTCGGTCACCTCGGGCATGTACGGCCATCGGCTGCAGGCCTCGTTGGGAATGGGCTATGTCCATCACGCGGAAGGCGTTTCCGCGGCGTGGCTGGCGAGCGGCGGGTTCGAGGTCGAGATAGCCTGCGAGCGGATGCCGGCGGTGTTGCAGCTGCAGCCGTTCTACGACCCGCGTGGGGAGAGGGTCCGCGGATAGCGGATCTCGCGGAAGTCCTCGTCCAGCACCAACCGGCTCCAGCGCAGGCGGCGCACGCGACCGCGGGATGCCGGGGTAAGGATGGCAAGGCTCTGGGCATCGGCCCAGCTGGCGAGGCCCAGCGCCAGATCGCGACCGTTGGCACCCGCGAGCCCGACCAGAATGCGTGACGTTGCGTCTGGCGGCTCTCCGCTCATCAGGAGCTTGCAGGTCGGCACGGACCACGGTGCAGCGGACGTGAAATGCTGCCGGAACGCCTCACGGCGCGCTTCCCTTCGTTGCGCTTGTGTCTTCCTGCGAGCGAGCGGCGACGAGGCAAGGCAGAGTGCCGGCAGCTCCGCATGCCGGGCCAGGAGAGCCGTGAGCCCCTGGTCGGCGCCGATGGCCAGAAGGAGATCGGGCCGGAAGGCTCGGATCAGCGCCGCCTTGAGCCGCCCACCTGGGCCGGCGAGCATCCCGTCAGTGTTGGCGAGGAGCAGCGTGTCCCCGGCCACTTGGCCAAGCTCCGCCGAGGCAGCGAGGAGCCGTGCCCCGGCACCTACCGGATCGGTGGCGGCGACGAAGCTCAAGGCCGCGAGTGCCAAGCCGCCATCCTTGCCGACCTGCCCAAGCGTCACGCAAGTGGGCGGGCCGATGAGCTTCTGCCCGGGGTCGGTGTCAAGAACGGCGACATCAAGACCGGCGGCACCGGCCTCCTGCCAGAGGAAGCGGGCCAGCGTGCTCTTCCCCGCGTCGGGCGGTCCGAGCAGGAGCACCCGCTTCCAGCGACCGGAGGCAAGCTGTCGGGCCGCCTCGGCCCAGGCCACCGGGACGTCGATCGGCGCTACGCTCCGAGCCCGCCCTGGGCCTCGATGAAGTGCCTGATCTCCGGCACGCCTTTGCCCTCCTTCAGGTTCGTGAACACGAACGGGCGCGGGCCCCGCATCCGGCGGGCGTCGCGGTCCATGACCTCCAGGCTCGCGCCCACGAGTGGCGCCAGGTCGATCTTGTTGATGACCAGGAGGTCCGAGCGGGTGATGCCAGGGCCGCCCTTGCGGGGGATCTTGTCGCCGGCCGAGACGTCGATGACGTAGATCGTGAGGTCGGCCAGCTCGGGCGAGAAGGTGGCTGCCAGGTTGTCGCCGCCGGATTCGATCAGGACCAGCTCCAGATCGGGGAAGCGGCGGGTCATGTCGGCCACGGCTGCCAGGTTGATCGAGGCGTCCTCGCGGATCGCGGTGTGCGGGCAGCCCCCCGTTTCCACGCCCATGATCCGCTCCGGCGGCAGGGCACCGGAGCGGGTGAGGAACTCGGCATCCTCGCGGGTGTAGATGTCGTTGGTGATGGCGGCGAGCTGCCAGCGCTCGCGCATCGCCTTGCACAAGGCGTCCATGAGCGCGGTCTTGCCGGAGCCCACCGGCCCGCCCACGCCGACGCGAAGCGGCCCGCTCACGAGCGGAACAGCCTTGTGTACTGCGTCTCGTGCCGCATCGAAGCCCACTCCACCAAGGGCGTGGCCGAGCCGATCTCGGCCAGCGGTCGCAAGCTCGCCGCGGCTGACGCGGCGAGGATCACGGGCTCCAGGGCTGCCAGCGCACGCTGGCCGTCGGTCTGGCCCAAGGGTACGAGGCGTACGGCGGCCGAGACGAGGTTGGCCGTGAAGGCGTGCAGATAGCCGGCGATGGTCGGCTCGAGCGGGACGCCGGCGCGGGCCGCCACGATGCCGACGGCCGTGGCGTGACCGCCCGCAGCCAGAGCCTCGCCCTGCCCGTCCAGCCAGGGATCGGGCCAGACGCGGCGAACCGTGTCCAGGAACGCGCGGCCTTGAGCAGCACTTTCGAGCGCCGTCTCCTTGGTGCCGCGCAGGGCCGCACCCCATTCCGTCGCCGCCGCCAGGCCAGCGGCATCGTCGGCGCGGGCGGCCCGCCATGCCGCCGCAAGCAGGGTGGCGTCGACGCGACCTGCCCCGTGGGTCAGCACCGTGTCGAGCCACCCGACCAGATCGCCCCGATCCCGCACGAGCCCGGCCTCCACGGCGAATTCCAGCCCGTGCGAGTAGCTGAACCCGCCGACCGGGAAGGAGGGCGAGAGCCAGGTCAGCAGACGCAGGAAGGCGTGGCCGTCAGGGATCACGAGCAGACGCTCTCGTCTACGTTGGCGACGTTATCGGATTGGTAACAGGTGCACGGTAGGGTGGCGGCATCAGGACGGAGCAGATGCCCGATGGAACAGGCGCCGAAGGCACGATCGGGGCGAACGCGACGGCATCAATGCCCATGGCCGCCGTAGGCGCCGTGCTCGGGGGAGAAGGGTGCCGCGGAGCGGGTGACCTTGGCACCCAGCTGCTCCAGCATCGCCGCGAGCACATGGTCGTCGCGCAGACGAAGACGGCCCTGCTCGAGCACCTGGACTGGCGTGTGGCGATTGCCGAGGTGCCAGGCGAGGCGGGCGAGCTCGATCGGTGTCGACGCCTCGACCTCGAGCACGGGCTCGAGTGCGGCGCGGATCTGGAGATAGCGGCCATCCTCGAGTGCGAGCAGGTCGCCATCGGCGAGATGCTGCGCCTCGGCGAGGTCGAGCAGGAAGGGCGTGCCGCTGTCGGTGGTGAGGCGGATGCGGCGGCGGTGACGGTCGTCATGGGTCAGGGTCACGGTGTCGAAGGGCTGGCCTTCGCGGGTGACCGCGGTCGCGCGCAGTGGCGGGCTCTCAGGGGTCACGCCGGCTCGGCCCTGCCGTCTGTGCCGCGGGCAAGGAAGCGGCAGGCTCTGGTGGCGGGCCCATGGTCCGAGCCATGGCCTGACGGTCCGGACTTCCAGAGAAGCCGGGGACGAGCGGAGGTGGGACAGGATGCGCAACGAGGTCGACACGGGCATCAGAACAGGAAGTAGCGCTGCGCCATCGGCAGGACGGCGGCGGGCTCGCAGGTGAGGAGCTGGCCGTCGGCGCGGACCTCGTAGGTCTCGGGGTCGACCTCGATCACAGGCGTGGCGTCGTTGAGGATCATGCTGCGCTTGCCGATCCCGCGCGTGCCGCGGACGGCGGCGAGCTCGCGTTTCAGGCTCAGGCGGTGGGCGACGCCGCTGTCGAGGGCGATGCGGGAGACGAAGGTGAGGCAGGAGGCCTGGAGGGCGCGGCCGTAGGCGCCGAACATGGGGCGATAGTGGACCGGCTGGGGCGTGGGGATCGAGGCGTTGGGGTCACCCATGGCGGCGGCCATGATGGTGCCGGCCTTGAGCACCATGTCGGGCTTCACGCCGAAGAACATGGGTTTCCACAGAACGAGATCGGCGAGCTTGCCGACCTCGATCGAGCCTACGTGCTGGTCGATGCCGTGCGCGATGGCGGGGTTGATCGTGTACTTGGCGAGGTAGCGCTTGGCGCGGAGATTGTCGTTGTCGCCGGTCTCGCCGGGCAGCGAGCCGCGCTGGCGCTTCATCTTGTCGGCGGTCTGCCAGGTGCGGATCACGACCTCGCCGACCCGGCCCATGGCCTGGCTGTCGGACGACATCATCGAGAAGGCGCCGAGGTCGTGCAGGATGTCCTCGGCCGCGATGGTCTCCTTGCGGATGCGGCTCTCGGCGAAGGCCACGTCCTCGGGAATGCGCGGGCTCAGGTGATGGCAGACCATGAGCATGTCGAGATGCTCGTCCACCGTGTTCACGGTGTAGGGGCGGGTCGGGTTGGTCGAGCTCGGGAGCACGTTGGGCTCGCCGCAGAGCTTGATGATGTCGGGAGCGTGGCCGCCGCCGGCACCCTCGGTGTGGAAGGCGTGGATGGTGCGGCCCTTGAAGGCGGCGACCGTCTGCTCGACGAAACCGGATTCGTTGAGCGTGTCGGTGTGGATGGCGACCTGCACGTCCATGGCCTCGGCCACGTCGAGGCAGTTGTCGATGGCGGCGGGCGTGGTGCCCCAGTCCTCGTGCAGCTTGAGGCCGCACGCACCTGCCGCCACCATCTCGATCAGCGCCTCGGGGCGGGACGCGTTGCCTTTCCCGAACAGGCCCAGATTGACCGGCAGGCCCTCGGCCGCCTGGAGCATGCGGGAGAGGTGCCAGGGCCCGGGGGTGCAGGTGGTGGCACTGGTGCCCTCGGCCGGGCCGGTGCCGCCGCCCAGCATGGTGGTGACGCCGGAGTAGAGGGCTTCCTCGACCAGCTGAGGGCAGATCCAGTGGATGTGGCTGTCGATCCCACCGGCGGTGAGGATGCGGCCCTCGCCGGCGATCACCTCGGTGCCGGGGCCGACGATGATGTCGACGTCGGGCTGGACGTCGGGGTTGCCGGCCTTGCCGATGGCGGCGATGCGGCCGTCGCGCAAGCCCACATCGGCCTTGATGATGCCCCAGTAGTCGAGGACGAGCGCGTTGGTGATGACGGTGTCGACGGCACCATCGGCGCGCGTGACCTGGGACTGGCCCATGCCGTCGCGGATCACCTTGCCGCCGCCGAACTTCACCTCCTCGCCGTAGAGTGGTGCGGTCGGCCTCGACCTCGATGAAGAGGTCGGTGTCGGCGAGCCTGACCCGGTCGCCGGTGGTGGGGCCGTACATGGCGGCATAGGCGGCACGCGGGATGCGGAAGGGCATGCGTCAGGGCTCCAGTCTGCCGCTGATCTTGGCGTTGAAGCCGTAGACGATCCGGCTGCCGGCATAAGCCACGAGAGTTACCTCGCGGGTCTGGCCGGGCTCGAAGCGGACGGCGGTGCCGGCCGGGATGTCGAGACGGAAGCCGCGAGACTGCTCGCGGTCGAAGGAGAGGGCCGGGTTCGTTTCGTGGAAATGGTAGTGCGAGCCGACCTGGACCGGGCGGTCGCCGGTGTTGGCGACTTGGAGGGTGACGGTGGGACGGCCCTCGTTGAGCACGAGGTCGCCGGAAGCCGGGAAGATCTCGCCGGGGATCATGTCAGGGATCAATCATTTTGAACGACTTCCCTGCCCGTCACAGGATCTATTCTCCATCGGCGAGACGCTCGGTAGTTCTTGCCGATCTGTGTGGCGTAAGAGCAAAATTCCTCAAGGCCGATACCATACATCACCTTCACCTTTTCACGGTCTGAGGTTACTAGAAATCCATCAGCATGTCGTTCATTGTTGTCGGACGAGAGCATGAATACGAAACTGTGTATAATCTGATTGCATACAAAGCGCCAGGATCGACTCTCTTCAATATAGTTTTGCAACTCAAAGTGCTTATCTAACTTATCCCAGCTCATCGAGTGAATATATGTTCCCGTGGGACTATATACACGTACTCTCATGTCTGAGTGAATCAGCCAGTCCGATATCTTGCGTGCTTCGCAAATCTTCCTTATCACACAGGCTGATATCGTGACCTTTTTCTCTAGGAGAGAAGATTGTCTTTGAGTTGGCCGTTTACACGACCACCTCCTGATGGTCGCTGCGTCCCCTAACAGGTCTTCCTTCCAGTAACTACTCTCCCAGATCATAAGCCGGGAACCTTAGCGTATCGGCTCGTGGACGGTAACGAGCTTTGTCCCGTCGGGGAATGTCGCCTCGACCTGGATCTCGTGCAGCATCTCGGGGATGCCCTCCATCACCTGCTCGCGGGTCAGGACCAGGGCACCCTCGCGCATGAGCGTGGCGACGCTCCTGCCGTCGCGCGCACCCTCGACGACGAAGTCGGAGATGAGCGCGATCGCCTCGGGGTAGTTGAGCTTGACGCCGCGCTCCAGGCGTCGGCGGGCGACGATGGCCGCCATGGCGATCAGGAGCTTGTCCTTCTCGCGCGGGGTCAGGTTCATCCGCTCACACCTCCCACAAGCGCGGCAGTCGGGACGGGAGGCCGGCCGCGGTGTGGCGGAAGCCTGCCCAGAAGGCGCCGAACGACCTTCGCAGAGGCTGCGGGTCATGCGCAAGCCAGCGTGCGACCAGGACGCCGTTGACGCAGGTGGCGGCGGCGCGGAGGCGGGTGTCGTCGAGGAGGCTCGCGGGCGGTGGCGAGCAGGTCCGGAGCGTCAGGGCCGGCGTAGAGGAACGTGGCAGCAGGCCGCGGCGCCACCGAAGCCGGCGCGGCTGTCGAGGACGGGGCCGTAGTCGCCGTCGAGGTGGAGGGCGTCGGCCCAGACGAGGCGGCCGCCACGGCGGAGCTCGATGGCGTCGCGGACGTGGCCGGTGCGGGTGCGCTCGCCGCGGGCGAGACGGCCGAAGACCAGGATCTCGCCGGCCATGACGCGGGCGTCGCCGGCGACGTTGAGCTGGAGGCGGCGGGAGAGGCGGCTGTCGGCGAAGAGGATGGTCTCCTGGGGGAGCCATTCCAGCCATGCGCCGCGCTCGGCGCTCAGGTCTGTTTCGATCCGGGCGGTGCCGCCGGTGGAGCGGTACACCTTCTCGGCGGCCTGGGCCATGACGAGGGCGCGGGTGCCGGGACCGGAGCGGACGGTGACGCGCAAGGTGTCGCCGGCGACGAGGCCGCCGCCGGTGTTGACGAGGGCGGCGAGCGGGATGTCGCCTTCGGCCGGGTGGGGCCAGAGGACGCGCAAGCGGCGGGCGCTGGTAGAGGTCGGCCAGGCGGGTGCGGCCGTCGCGCAAGGCGAAGCCGATGATGGCCTCGCCCTCGTCGTGATGGGCCGTGAGGGGGACGGCCGCGCTCAGCACCTCAGACGGTGAGCCAGCGGCGTACATCGGCCTCGTCGACCTCGCCGGGCTTGCCCGCCAGCACGACCTCGCCGCGGTCCATGACCAGGAAGCGGCTGGCGAGGTCGCGGGCGAAGTCGAAATACTGCTCGACCAGCACGATCGCCATGTCGCCGCGGGCCGCGAGCGCACGGATCACCTTCTCGATGTCCTTGATGATCGAGGGCTGGATGCCCTCGGTCGGCTCGTCGAGGAGGAGCACCTTGGGGCGGGTGATGAGGGCGCGGCCGATGGCCAGCTGCTGCTGCTGGCCGCCCGAGAGGTCGCCGCCGCGGCGGCCCAGCATGCTCTTCAGCACCGGGAACATGGCGAAGATCTCGTCCGGGATGGTGCGCTTGGTGTCGGGCGGCGCGGCGGCGAAGCCGGTCTCCAGGTTCTCCTTCACGGTCAGGCGGGCGAAGATCTCGCGCCCCTGCGGCACGCTGGCGAGGCCGAGCTTGGCCCGGCGATAGGGGGCGATGCCGGTGATCTCGTTGCCCTCGTAGGCCACCTTGCCGGCACTGGCGCGGACATGGCCCAGGATGGCGCGAAGGAGCGTGGTCTTGCCGACGCCGTTGCGGCCCAGCACGCAGGTGATCTCGCCCGGGACGGCGGTCAGGGAAACGCCGCGCAGCGCGTGGCTGGCGCCGTAGTGGACGTGGAGGTTGTCGACCTGGAGCATCGGTCAGCGTCCCAGATAGACTTCGATGACGGTGGGGTCGGCCTGGACCATCTCCAGGGGTCCCTCCGCCAGCACCCGGCCCTCGTGCAGGACCGTGACCTTGGCCTCCAGCGCCTTGACGAAGGCCATGTCGTGCTCGACCACGAGGATGGTGTGGTTGCCGCGCAGCTCGCCGATCAGCTCGGCCGTCTTCTCGGTCTCGGAATCGGTCATGCCGGCGACCGGCTCGTCCAGCATGATCAGGCGCGGGTCCTGCATCAGCAGCATGCCGATCTCCAGCCACTGCTTCTGGCCGTGGCTGAGCTCGCCGGCCTTGCGGTCCCGGGCCGGGACCAGGCTCGTGAGCTCCAGGATCTCGTCGATCCGCTGGCGCTCGGCGGCACTGGCGGCACCCTTGAAGAGCGGCCACAGGCCCTGGCCGCCCTGGTGGGCCAGGGCCAGGTTCTCGACCACGGTCAGGGCCTCGAACACGGTGGGTTTCTGGAACTTGCGGCCGATGCCGAGGCGCGCGATCTCGGTCTCGTCGAGCTTGGTGAGGTCGACGCCGCCCTGGAAGTAGACGTCGCCGGTGTCGGGGCGGGTCTTGCCGGTGATCACGTCCATCATCGTGGTCTTGCCGGCACCGTTGGGGCCGATGATGGTCCGCAGCTCCCCCTCCTCCAGGACGAGGGAGAGGGAGTTGAGGGCGCGGAAGCCGTCGAAGGCCTTCGTCACCCCGTCCACGTAGAGCATGATGTGCGGCTCGAGCATGTGGCCGCCCGGCAGCTTGACCTGATCAGGCATGACGCGGCTCCAGGGCGGCAGCCTCCGCGGGCCGGCGGCGGCGTGGCCAGACGTCCTGCAGGAGGCCGATCACGCCCTTGGGCAGGACCAGGGTGACGAGGATGAACACCGCACCCAGAGCGAACAGCCAGAGCTCGGGGAAGCTGCTCGTGAACCAGCTCTTGCCGAAATTCACCAGGATCGCCCCCAGGATGGCACCCACCAGCGTGCCGCGGCCGCCGACCGTGACCCAGATCGCGACCTCGATCGAGTTGGCGGGGCTGAACTCGGAGGGGTTGATGATCCCGACCTGGGGCACGTAGAGGGCGCCGGCCACGCCGGCCAGCATGGCCGAGAGCGTCCAGACGAAGAGCTTGGCGCGCAGCGTGTCGTGGCCCAGGAAGCGGGTGCGGGACTCGGCATCGCGGATGGCGACCAGGAGGCGGCCGAGCGGGGCGTTGCGGATCCACAAGCAGAGCAGGAAGGCCAGCGCCACGGCGACGCCGCTCGCGATGTAGAGGGCAAGCCGCGTGCCCGAGGCCTGGATCGGGAAGCCCAGTATGTCCTTGAAGTCGGTGAGGCCGTTATTGCCGCCGAAGCCCATGTCGTTGCGGAAGAAGGCCAGCAGCAGCGCGTAGGTCAGGGCCTGGGTGATGATCGAGAGATAGACGCCGGTGATCCGGGAGCGGAAGGCGAGCCAGCCGAAGAGGAAGGCGAGCACGCCCGGAACCAGCAGCACCATCAAGGCCGCGAACGGGAACCAGCTGAAGCCGTACCAGTACCAGGGCAGCTCCGGCCAGTTGAGGAAGACCATGAAGTCCGGGAGCTCGGGATTGGCATAGACGCCGCGGGCGCCGATCTGGCGCATCAGGTACATGCCCATGGCGTAGCCGCCGAGCGCGAAGAAGGCGCCATGGCCGAGCGAGAGGATGCCGGCCATGCCCCAGACGAGGTCGAGGGAGAGGGCGAGGAGCGCGTAGCAGAGATACTTGCCGAGCAGCGGGACGAGATAGTCCGGCAGGTGGAAGGGCGATTCCGGCGGGACCATCAGGTTGAGGAAGGGGATCAGGACCAGGACGGCAGCTGCCGCCGCGAAGAAGCCCAGCCAGCCCGCAGGGGTGAGGAGACGTGTGCCGGTGCTGCTCATGCTCAGGCCTCCACCGAGCGGCCCTTGAGCGCGAACAGCCCTTGCGGTCGCTTCTGGATGAACAGGATCAGGGCCACGAGCACCAGGATCTTGGCCAGGACCGCCCCGGCGACGGGCTCGAGGAACTTGTTGACGATGCCCAGCGCCATGGCGGCCGAAAGGGTGCCCCAGAGATTGCCGACCCCGCCGAAGACCACGACCATGAAGCTGTCGACGATGTAGCTCTGGCCGAGGTTCGGGCTGACATTGTCGATCTGCGACAGGGCCACGCCGGCGATGCCGGCGATGGCCGAGCCCAGGCCGAAGGTGAGCGCGTCGACCCAGGGGGTGCGGATGCCCATCGAGGCCGCCATCCGCCGGTTCTGGGTGACGGCCCGCATCTCCAGGCCGAAGCGGCTCTTGGCGATCACCAGGATGACGAGGGCGAAGACGGCGAGGCCGAAGAGGATGATCACGACGCGCGGCAGCGTGAGGCTGAGGCCGGGGACGACCTCGACCATGCCGCTCATCCAGCCCGGGGTCGAGACCTCGCGGTTGTTGGGGCCGAACATCGAGCGCACGGCCTGCTGCAGGATCAGGGAGAGGCCCCAGGTGGCGAGCAGGGTCTCGAGCGGGCGGCCGTAGAGGCGGCTGATGATGCCGCGCTCGATCAGGATGCCGACACCGCCGGTGACCAGGAGGGCCAGCGGGAGGGCCATCAGGAGCGCGTAGTCGAGGCCGGCGGGCCAGCTCGTGCGGCAGAACTCCTGCACGACATAGGTCGTGTAGGCGCCGAGCATCACCATCTCGCCGTGCGCCATGTTGATCACGCCCATCACCCCGAAGGTGATGGCGAGGCCGATGGCGGCCAGGAGGAGGACCGAGCCCAGGCTGATGCCCTGGAACAGGCCCTCGACCATGCCGAGGAGCCACTGGCGGCGCTCGGCCGCGGTCACCGCCGAGTCGAGGGCGGTGCGGAGCTCGGGCGGGCTGTCGGCCGGCAGGGCACGCTGGGCGCCCATGAGCTTGCTCAGCACGTCGGGCGAGCCGTACCGGCTCAGGATCGTGGCACCTTCGAGGCGGGCCTCGGGCGTGGTGCCCTGCTCGAGCAGGAGAGCGCCGCGGGCCCGCTCGAAGGCGCTGCGGACGGCTGGGTCCTGCTCGGTCGTCAGCGCCTGCTCGACGGCGGCGAGCGCCCCGGGCTCGGGGTGGACGAAGATCGAGTTGGCGGCGGTCAGCCGCTTGGCGGGATCCGGGCTCATCATGGTGAGCGAGCCGAGCGCGGAATCGAGGGCGCGGCGGATACGGTTGTTGACCCGGACCGGCTTGGCGCTGCCGGCCTCCGTGGCCGTGCCCGAGGCTGCCTCGCGCACGCTGCCGTCGGGCTCCTTGACCAGGAGGACCTTGTCGGGACGGGCCAGGAGCCGGCCGTCGGCCATCGCCTCCAGCACCGCGGCGGCACGCGGGTCGGCGGTCGCCGCCAGCATCTGGATGCCGGCCTCGATCTCCTCGAACTTGGTGGAGGAGAGACGGGCGAGCCCCTCGTCGAAGCTCTGGGCGCGTGCGGAAGCACAGCCCAGGACCAGGACGAGCAACGCCACGAGGAACGACAGCAACCGGCCCGATCTTCTCATTGTATCCCCTGACTCGGCATGGCGGCTCCAGGCCGAGGTAACGATGCGCTGTGCTCCAAGCCGCTATCCTGTCACTCCCGCCTCCGAGCGGGGGTCAAGTCGGGGGTGACGGGAGGAGCGGGAGTGGGCCGGCCGGGGCGGGGAGGAAGCCGGACCCGCCCCCGGCCGGTCTCGTTCGGCTGGAGCGTCAGCTACCCTGGCCGCCGCACTTGCCGGTAACGACGTTGAAGTTCCCGCACTTCAGCGGGCTGCGCCAATCCGAGATCAGGTCCTTCGACCCCTCGAGATAGTCCGACCACTCGTCGCCCATGACGAGGCCCGGGGTCTCCCACACCGTGCTGAACTGGCCGTCGGCCTGGATCTCGCCGATCAGCACGGGCTTGGTGATGTGGTGGTTGGGCATCATGGTCGAGTAGCCGCCCGAGAGGTTCGGGACGGCGACGCCGACGATGGAGTTGATCACCGCGTCGGGGTCGGTGCTGCCGGCCTTCTCGACCGCCTTGACCCACATGTTGAAGCCGATGACATGCGCCTCCATCGGGTCGTTGGTGACGCGCTTGTCATTCTTGATGAAGGCCTGCCACTTCTCGATGAACTCCTTGTTCACCGGCGTGTCCACCGACATGAAGTAGTTCCAGGCCGCGAGGTGACCCACCAGCGGCGTGGCGTCGAGACCTGCCAGCTCCTCCTCGCCGACCGAGAACGCGACCACCGGAATGTCGGTCGCCTTCACGCCCTGATTGCCCAGCTCCTTGTAGAACGGGACGTTGGCGTCGCCGTTGATGGTCGAGACCACTGCCGTCTTCTTGCCGGCGGAGCCGAACTTCTTGATGTCGGCGACGATGGTCTGCCAGTCGCTGTGCCCGAAGGGAGTGTAGTTGATCATGATGTCGTCGGCGGCCACCCCCTTCAGCTTGAGGTAGGCCTCGAGGATCTTGTTGGTCGTGCGCGGGTAGACGTAGTCGGTGCCGGCCAGCACCCAGCGCTCCACGCCCTCGTCGTTCATCAGGTAGTCGACGGCGGGGATGGCCTGCTGGTTGGGTGCGGCGCCGGTGTAGAAGACGTTCTTGCTGCTCTCCTCGCCCTCGTACTGGACGGGGTAGAAGAGGAGGCTGTTCAGCTCCTCGAACACCGGCAGCACCGACTTGCGGCTGACCGAGGTCCAGCAGCCGAAGGTGGCGGCCACCTTCTGGTTGGTGATCAGGTCGCGGGCCTTCTCGGCGAACAGCGGCCAGTTCGAGGCCGGATCGACGACCACCGGCTCCAGCTTCTTGCCGAGCAGGCCGCCGGCCTTGTTCTGTTCCTCGATCAGCATCAGCATGACGTCCTTGAGCGTCGTCTCGCTGATCGCCATGGTGCCGGACAAGGAGTGCAGGATGCCGACCTTGATCGTGTCGTCGGCCGCCTTGGCGCTCGCCGCCACCACAAGCAGGGCGGCGGCCGCGACCGAGGTCGTGGCCAGCAATCGTGCTCGCATTTCCGGATGTCTCCCGTGTCCACGGTTATTTGTGAGAGCCGAGGCACGCAACCGCCATGCCAGCGCCTCGGGGCGGCTACATTCCATGCAGCGCCCGGACAGGCCGCTGCCTAGTTCGTCAGCGCTGCCTATTTCTTGGGCAGGATCGGGATGGAATCAGGTGCACAGATCGACCGGCTGATCGAGTGGCTGGGGATCGCGGGCGTGGCGGTGTTCGCCGCCAGCGGTGCCCTCGAGGCGTCGCGGCGGCAGATGGACATCGTGGGCTTCGCGCTGATCGCCACCGTGACCGGTGTCGGCGGCGGGACGCTGCGCGACCTCCTGCTCGGCATCCGCCCGGTGTTCTGGGTGAGCGAGCCCTTCCAGGTCATGCTCTGCTTCGCGGTGGCGGCCCTGGTCTTCTTCACCGCGCACCTCGTGGAGTACCGCTTCCGCCTGCTCCTCTGGGCCGATGCGGTGGGCCTCGCCCTCTTCTGCGCCACTGGTGCCGAGCGTGCGCTCACCGTGGGCGTCTCGGGGCCGGTGGCGGTGCTCATGGGTGTCATGACCGCCACCTTCGGCGGCATCGTCCGCGACGTGCTCTGCGCCCAGGTGCCGCTGATCCTGCGGCGGGACATCTACGTCACGGCGGCCGCGGTGGGGGCCATCTTCTATGTCGCCCTCGATGCGGCGGATGCACCACGCCAGCTGGCGGCGGTCGGCGCCTTCCTGGCCGCGTTCACGACCCGGGCGCTGGCGTTGACGCTCGGTCTCTCCCTGCCCGCCTACCGCAGCCGCCCGCCGCGCGAGCGCGATCCTGGGCCGGGCGAAGCGTGACGGCTCCCGCAGCCCGTCAGCGGCGCTCGTACCAGGGCCGCGTGCGGCGGACGAGGTGGACGACCGAGAGCATGACCGGGACCTCGATCAGGACGCCCACGACCGTGGCGAGGGCGGCACCCGACTGGAAGCCGAACAGGCCGATGGCGGTGGCGACGGCGAGCTCGAAGAAGTTGCTGGCGCCGATCAGGGCCGAGGGGCCGGCGACGCGGTGCTCGACCCCGAGGCGGCGGTTGAGCCAGTAGGCCAGGCCGGCGTTGAAGTAGACCTGGATCAGGATCGGCACGGCGAGGAGCAGGATCACGAGCGGCTGGGCGATGATCTGCTCGCCCTGCAGACCGAAGAGGAGGACCAGCGTCGCCAGAAGGGCGGCGAGCGAGACCGGGCCCAGCCGGCGGAGCGCTGTGGCCAGGACCCCCGGCCCTTTCGCAAGCAGGTGGCGGCGCCAGAGCTGGGCCGCGATCACCGGCACCACGATGTAGAGCACGACCGACAGGAGCAGCGTTGCCCAGGGCACGGTGATCGACGAGAGGCCGAGGAGCAGCCCGACGATGGGCGCGAAGGCGACCACCATGATGCTGTCGTTGAGCGCCACCTGGCTCAAGGTGAAATGCGGCTCGCCATCCAGCAGGTTCGACCACACGAACACCATGGCGGTGCAGGGTGCGGCGGCCAGCAGGATCAGGCCGGCGATGTAGCTGTCGATCTGGCCCGCGGGCAGCAGGTCGCGGAACAGCCAGCCGATGAAGAGCCAGCCCAGGAGCGCCATCGAGAACGGCTTGACCGCCCAGTTGATGACGAGGGTGACGCCGATGCCGCGCCAGTGCCGGCGCACCTGGCCCAGGGCGGCCAGGTCGATCTTCAGCAGCATCGGCACGATCATCAGCCAGACCAGCACGGCTACCGGCAGGTTGACCTCGGCCACCGTGGCTCGGCCCAGAGCGTGGAACGGGGCCGGCAGGAGCTGGCCCAGCACGATGCCGGCGAGGATGCACAAGGCGACCCAGAGCGAGAGGTAGCGCTCGACGGTGCCTAGCTCCGGCACGGGCTGCCGGTGAAGGGCCACGTCCGTCATGACGGATCGCGCAGGCGGCCGATCTCGGCGACCTTGCCGGCCAGGTCGGCGTGGCTCAGCTCCTTGTGCCGCAGCGCCAGGAAGAGCTGGATGCGCCGCTCGAGCATGCGGAAGGCGTCGCGGAAGGCCAGCATCCGCTCCGCCTCGGAGCCCTCGGCGGCCGCGGGGTCAGGGATACCCCAGTGCGCCGTGACGGGCTGGCCGGGCCAGACCGGGCAGATCTCGCCGGCCGCCTGGTCGCAGACGGTGAAGATGTAGTCCATGGACGGCGCGCCGGGCCTGGCGAACTCGTCCCAGCTCTTGCTGCGCAGGTGACCGGTCGGCATGCCGAAGTCGCGCAGCAGCTTGAGGGCCAGCGGGTTGACCGTGCCCTTGGGAAAGCTGCCGGCGCTGTAGCCCTTGAAGGCCCCCTTGCCCCAATGGTCGACCAGGGCTTCCGCCAGGATGCTGCGGGCCGAATTGCCGGTGCAGAGAAAGAGGACATTGCCCGGCCGCTCAGGCATCGGCCGCCTCCTTGCTTTGGGATGTCGCGCAGGCACCCGCACCCGCGACCCCGCAGATCTCGGGGCGGCCCTGGCAGCAGTCCTGCATCAGGAAATCCAGGAGCGCCCGCGTGCCGGCATAGTCGGCGGCGTAGATGATCTGCCGTTGCTGGCGGGTGGAGCGGACCAGCTGGCCGCGCTCCAGCTCCTTCAGGTGGAAGGAGAGGGTCGGGGCCGGAACGCCCAGCCGCAGCGCGATCTCGCCGGCCGGCAGCCCGGCAGGCCCCTGCTGCACCAGCAGGCGGAAGACCGTGAGGCGCGTCTCGTGCCCAAGGGCGGTCAGCGCGGACAAGAGCCAGCTTTGTTTCCATATTTTTGGAATAGTCAAATCAGCCGGCGAGTGCAAGCCGTCGGACGGAGGCTACTGACCTCGCCTGAGGTGCGGCACATTTCTGCATTAAGTACGATTTTTTCTTGCCCTCGGCTGGGCCCGGTATCAGTCTCGCTTCTGCGGTCGCGCCCGGGAGTGGCTCGTCGCTCAGGGAGGCTATAAGGGCGACGGGGCCAGCCCGTGGCAGCGGCCGCAGTGACACCGCTGTCGCCGTGAAACAGGGCATCGTCTTCGGGCCGAGTTCGTGTAGGGAGGGCTCCGCCGGGCCAGAGCAGAAGGGAGGCGGCGCCATGAGCACGGACGCTGCCCGTGACGGTTGGGGATATGCGGCGCGCGGGCTGCATGGACGGATCGTGGAGACGATCGGAAGGCGCATCGTCGGCGGGGGCATCCCGCCGGGCAGCATCCTGCCGCGCGAGAGCGCTCTCATGGGCGAGTTCGCGGCCTCGCGGACCTCGGTGCGCGAGGCGATACGTGTGCTGTCCGCCAAGGGGCTGGTGGAGAGCCGGCAGCGCCTGGGCACACGGGTGCGCCAGCACCGGGCCTGGAACCTGCTCGACCCCGACCTGCTCGCCTGGAAGGCGGCCGAGGCGCCGGACGAGCTCACCGACCATCTCGTGGAGCTGCGGCGCCTGATCGAGCCGCCGGCGGTGCGGCTTGCCGCCATGCGGCGGAGCGAGGGAGACCTCGCCGCGATCGAGGAGGCCTTCGCCGGGATGGAAGGCGGCGTGGACGACCCCGAGGCCTACTACCAGGCCGACCTTGCCTTCCACCAAGCCCTCTTCACCGCCGCCGGCAACCCGTTCATCGACCGGCTGGGCAGCATCGTCAGCGCCGTGCTGGCGGTGAGCTTCCGCCTGCAGCAACGCTCGCTGATCCCGTTCGGGCTGGCACTCAAGCTGCACGCACGCGTGCTGGAGGCGGTCAGGGCGCGCGACCCCGCGGCTGCCGAGGCCGCCATGCACGACATCATCGCGGAGGCACAGCTCGAGCTCGGGCGTGCCCTGCCGAAAGGGGAGGAGAAACCATGAAGATCACGAAGCTGGAGACCATCCGGCTCAAGGAGTTCCCGAACCTGATCTGGGTGCGGGTGCATGGTGAGGACGGGCTCTATGGCCTGGGCGAGACCTTCATGGGGGCGCAGGCGGTCGAGGCGTTCCTGCACGAGATCGTGGCCCCCCGCATCCTGGGCGAGGACGCGTTCGCGATCGATAAGATCGCCCAGAAGCTCTACGGCTATCTGGGCTTCCGCGGTACGGGGGTGGAGACGCGGGCGGCCTCGGCCGTGGACATCGCGCTCTACGATCTGTGGGGCAAGGCCACCAACCAGCCCGTGGTCCAGCTCCTGGGTGGGCGCACGCGCGAGCGCATCCGCACCTACAATACCTGTGCGGGCTACAAGTACATCCGCGACGCCCGTCTCCAGACCAGCGTGAACTGGGGCCTGGGGCAGCAGGCGACCGGGCCTTACGAGGACCTCGACGCCTTCCTCAACCGTGCCGACGAGCTCGCCCACTCGCTCCTGGAGCAGGGCATCACGGGCATGAAGATCTGGCCCTTCGACTATGCCGCGGAGGCGTCGGGCGGGCTCTACATCTCGGGCGCCGAGCTGACCCGGGCCCTGGAGCCCTTCCGCAAGATCAGGAAGGCCGTGGGCGACAGGATGGACATCATGGTCGAGTTCCACTCCCTGTGGAACCTGCCCACGGCCATCAGGCTGGCGAAGGCGCTGGAGGAGATCGACCCGTTCTGGCTCGAGGATCCGATCAAGATGGACAGCCTGGCGGACCTCAAGACCTACGCCGCCACCACAAGGGCACCGGTCCTGGCCTCGGAGACGCTGGCCTTCCGGCACTCGTTCCGCGAGCTCCTGGACAGCGGGGCCGTGGGCGTCGTGATGGTCGACCTCTCCTGGTGCGGCGGGCTCTCCGAGGCCAAGAAGATCGCCACCATGGCCGAGGCCTACCACCGGCCGATCACGCCGCACGACTGCACCGGTCCGGTGGTGCTCGCGGCCTCCTGCCATCTTTCCCTCAACGCCCCGAACGCACTTATCCAGGAGTCCGTGCGCGCCTTCTATACCGGTTGGTACACCGAGCTGGTGACCGCCCTGCCGGAGGTTAAGGACGGCATGATCGCACCACCGCCGGGACCCGGTCTCGGCCTCGACCTCCTGCCCGGCCTGACCGAGCGGCCGGACGCGGTCGTGCGGGTGAGTGAGCCTGAATGAGGCCGGGCGAGGTCGCGATCGAGAACGATCGGCTGCGGCTGACCGTGCTGCCCGACTTCGGTGCGGCGGTCACGGCCTTCACCCTCAAGCGTGATGGCGGCGAGGTCGACATCTTCCGCCCCTGGGACGGCACGCCGGACAATCCGAGCCGGCTCGCCTCGATCAACCTGATCCCCTGGTCGAACCGGATCTCGGGTGGCGGGATCACGGTCGGCAGCCGGTTCTACCCGCTGAAGCCGAACCGGGAGGGCGAGCCCTACCCCATCCACGGCGACGGCTTCCAGCAGGCCTGGCGCGTGGTCGAGACCCGGCCGGACCTGATCCACCTCGCGATCGAAAGTGCGGTGCAGGCGCCCTACGACTACCGGGCGCACGTGGTCTACGGGCTCTCGCCTACGGCGCTGACGATGCGGATGGAAGTCGAGCACCAGGGCGACGAGCCGGCGCTCTACGGCATGGGCTTCCATCCCTGGTTCCCGCGCACGCCCGGCGTCACGCTGGAGGCGCCGGCCCGGACCGTGTGGCTGGAGACCGAGGACCACCTGCCGGCCGGTGCCGTGCCGGTGGCCGAGCGCCCGGAATGGGACTTCAGCACGGCGAAGGCCGCTGCCCCCGACCCCGGTCAACAACGGCTTCACCGGCTGGCAGGGCCAGGCCCGGATCGCCTGGCCGGAGCGGGGGCTTGCCGTCGAGATCAAGGCCGAGCCCGAGCTCTCGACCTACATGCTCTACTCGCCGGCCCAGGATTGCGGATTCTTCTGCTTCGAGCCGGTCTCGCACCCTGTGGACGCGTTCCACCTGCCGGGCGGACCGCAGGCGAACGGGCTTCGCCTGCTGAGCCGCTTCGAGCGCTTCGACGTCGCCGCGGAACTCACGGTATTGGGATAGGGCGGAGCGGCCACCATCCCTCCCCGCCATCGAATGTGAACGGAGGCCATATTGGCGCCCATCGGGTCGGGGGCGCACCTTAGGGGCCGATGCGCTGCATAGAGTGAAGACGATGTCGATCAGGCGCTGGCCCCTTCTCCTCGTGGCAGCGGTGGTGCTCCTCGCCGCCGGTGCTACGGGCTGGTACGCGACCCGGGCGGCCCCGGTGCCGACCGGGGCCGTGTTCGCGGAGAACGGGCTTGCCATCCGCGGCTACGACCCGGTCGCCTACTTCACGGATGGGCGGCCGGTCATGGGGGAGCCGCAGTTCGAGACCCGCCGCGAGGGTGCGACCTGGCGTTTCGCCAGTGCCGAGCACAAGGCCTCCTTCGAGGCCGAGCCCGCCCGGTACCTGCCCCAGTATGGCGGCTACTGCGCCTGGGCCGTGGCGGCCAAGAACGAGGCCTTCCCGATCGATCCTGCCGCATGGCGGATCGTGGACGGCCGGCTCTATCTCAACTTCAGCCAGGACGTGCAGCGGGACTGGGAGAAGGACATCCCGGGCTTCATCGGCAAGGGGGACCACAACTGGCCGGGCCTGGAATCCCGGCTTGCGGGCAGAGGATCGTGACCACCGTCCTCACCCCCGACCTCGCCGTGATCGGCGCCGGATCGGGCGGGCTCAGCGTCGCCGCAGGTGCCGTGCAGATGGGTGCTTCGGTGGTGCTGGTCGAGAAGGGCCGGATGGGGGGCGACTGCCTGAACTATGGCTGCGTGCCCTCGAAGTCGCTGCTCGCGGCGGCGCACGCAGCCCAGGTCGTACGCAGCGCCGGCGCCTATGGCGTGAACGGCCACGAGCCGGCGATCGATTTTGCCGCGGTCCGCCAGCATGTGCGCGGCGTCATCGCCGGCATCGCCCCGCACGACAGCGTCGAGCGGTTCGAGGGGCTGGGCGTGCGGGTGATCCGCGGGGCCGCCCGCTTCACCGGCCGGCTGGAGCTGGAGGCGGACGGGGTAACGGTCCGGCCGCGCCGGGTGGTGCTCGCCACCGGCTCGCGGCCGGCGGTCCCGGTCCTGCCGGGCATCGAGGACGTGCCCTACCTCACCAACGAGACGGTCTTCGACCTCGCCGAGCGGCCGGAGCGGCTGATCGTGCTCGGCGGCGGGCCGATCGGCGTCGAGCTCGCCCAGGCGCATCGCCGGCTCGGCACGGCCGTGACCCTGCTCCAGCGCAAGGCGATCCTGCCCAAGGACGATCCCGAGGCGGTAGAGGTCGTGCGCGGCACGCTCGTGGCCGAGGGCGTCGACTTGCGCGAGGGTGTGGAGGTGAGAAGGCTCGAGCGCCGCGGCAACCGCATCGGCGTCGTCGTCGCCGGGCCTGCGGGTGAGACTGCGGTCGAGGGCAGCCATCTCCTGCTGGCGGCGGGTCGGCAGGCGAATGTCGAGGGGCTGAACCTCGAGGCTGCCGGCATCGAGTACGGTGCCAAGGGCGTGGTCACCGACAGCTCCCTGCGCACCACGAACCCCAAGGTCTGGGCGGTCGGCGACGTGGCCGGGCGTTGGCAGTTCACGCATATCGCCGGCTACCACGCCAGCATCGTGATCCGGCAGGCGCTGTTCCGGCTGCCGGCCAGGGTCGACGACCGGGCGGTGCCCTGGTGCACCTACACCGACCCCGAGCTGGCGCAGGTCGGGCTCACGGAAGCCATGGCGGCCGAGCGCGGGCTCGCGCTGAAGGCGCTGAGCTGGCCCTTCGCCGAGAACGACCGTGCCCGCACCGAGGGGGCAACGGCCGGCTTCGTGAAGGTGCTGGTCGACGGCAAGGGCCACATCCATGGCGCCACCATCGTCGGTGCGCATGCCGGCGAGCAGATCGGGCTCTGGGGGCTGGCGATCCAGGAGCGGATCAAGGTCGGCAAGGTGGCGCAGATGATCGTCCCCTATCCGACCTTCTCCGAGGCCGGGAAGCGGGCCGCCGGCAGCTATTACACGCCCACTTTGTTCAGGGAGCGGACCCGCAAGGTGGTCCGGTTCCTGAGCCGGTTCGGCTGAGCGGCGCCATGGCAGCCCAGGCTCACCGCGTTGCTGACCACCTGCCGGCATGGCGCCGCTGGCTGCCGCTGGCCGTGCTGGCGCTGGCCATCGTGCTCGTCTTCGCCACCGGCCTGCACCATTATTTGAGCTTCGATGCCCTGCGGCAGCACCGGCATGTGCTGCACGACTTCGTCGACAGTCACTACGCAGGTGCCGCTGTACTGTTCGTGCTGGTCTACACGGCGGCCGTGGCACTCTCGATCCCCGGTGCCATCATCCTGACCGTCACCGGCGGCTTCCTCTTCGGCAGCCTTGCCGGAACGGTCCTGGTCGTCATCGGCGCCACGGCCGGCGCTGCCCTCGTCTATCTCGCGGCGAGGACGGCGCTGGGCGACGTGCTTCGCGCCCGTGCCGGCGGCCTCATCACCAGGCTCGAGGCCGGCTTCAAGGAGAACGCGCTCTCCTATCTGCTCGTCCTGCGGCTGGTGCCCTTGTTTCCCTTCTGGCTGGTCAACCTCGCGGCCGCCCTCCTGGGCGTGCCTTTCCGCACCTACCTGGTGGGCACGTTCCTGGGCATCATCCCCGGCGGCTATGTCTACGCCACCGTGGGTGCGGGCCTCGGCAGCGTCTTCGACCAGGGCGGCGAGCCGTCCCTGCGCGGCGTCCTCACCCCGCAGGTGATCACGGCCCTGATCGGGCTGGCGGTGCTGTCGCTGGTGCCGGTGGCCTACAAGAAGCTCAGGCGCCGTCCCGCAGCCTGAGCCTGGGCAGGCGCCCCGGATCGAAGGGCGTGAGGTCGATGCGGCTGCGGCCGTCGGTGATGAGCTCGGCCATGGCCTCGCCGGAGGCCGGCCCGTTCAGCATGCCCCAGACGCTGTGGCCGGTGGAGACGAAGGCGCCCCGGATACCGGGCACGGCCCCCATCAGCGGCAGGCCGTCCTGCGTGACCGGCCGGTAGCAGGCCTGGGTGGCGAGAATCTCGGCGTCCGCAAGGGCGGGCGAGAAGCGGCGGGTCAGGGCCAGGAGCGCCTCGGCGGTGCCGGGGCCAGGGGTGACCTGCGCCGGATCGACCGGCAGCGGCTCGTGGCTGCGGTAGCCGCAGACATAGGTCGTCCCGTCGCCACGGGGGAAGACCTCGGGCGAGCGGGCCTCGCCATCCTCGTCGACCTCGACGAACAGGGCTTCCGAGAGGATCGGCGGGTCGGTCCGGAACACGAGGCTCGTGCTCTTGAGGCCATGGACGGCCGGCAGCGGCAGCCACTGGCTGGCGAGCACGGACCAGGGCCCCATCGCGATCACCACGGCATCGGCGGCCAGCACCTCACCGTCGACGATGGCACCGGTGACTCTCGAACCGTCGAGGGCGAGCCCATCGACGACTCCCTTCCGCAGCCTGGCACCCTGCTCGATGGCGAGGTCCATCATCGTCTGCGTGAACAGGGCCGGATGGATCTGGGCCGTGGTCTCGGCCGTGCCGAGCTTGCGGTGGACGAGCGCCTGGTCGGCGAGCCAGGCCGGGCGGTTCCTGCCCGACCGGGGGCCCAGCCGATCGCCCGCCACCACGCTCAGCGTGTCGAGCCGGCGATAGCCCGTCCGCTCGCCGTAGCGCTCGCCGAGCTCGGCATGGAGCGCGAAGCTGCGCCGGGCGAGCTCCTCCAGGGGCGAGCCATCGCACCAGTCGAGCGCCAGGAACCCGCCGGACTTGCCGGATGCGGCGCAGGCCACACCAGTGCGCTCGACCACGATGGTGTCGACCTGTCGCCGGCTCAGGAAGTAGGCGAGGCAGGCGCCGATCACGCCGCCGCCGCAGATCACCACGCGCACGGGCCTAGTCCCGCTGCTCGAGGCCGAAGGCTTCGGCCAGCAGCTCGTAGGAGCGCAACCTGGCCGCGTGGTCGAAGACGGCCGTCATCAGCATCAGCTCGTCCGCCCGCACCGCCTCCACCATGGCGAGCAGCGTCTCGCGCACCCGGGCCGGGCTGCCGACGATCAGGCGGGAACGGTTGCCCGGCGTAGCGCGCTCCTCGGCCGGCGAGCGCACATAGGCCAGCGCCTCCTCGGGGCTGGAGAGCGGGCCGTACTCGCCGCGGTTGCGGCGCAGATAGTTGAGGTCGGCGCTCGACGCGAGCCGCTCGGCCTCCTCGTCCGTCTCGGCACAGATGGCGTGCGTGGTCAGGATCGCGTGCGGGCGATCCAGCCACTGCGAGGCGCGGAAGTGGTCGCGGTAACGGCCGATCGCATCCGCCGCATCGTAGCTCGCGAAGTGCTGGGCGAAGGCGAAGCCGAGGCCGACCTGGGCCGCGAGCTCGCCGCTATAGTCGCTGGAGCCGAGCAGCCAGATCGGCGGCACCTCGACGTCCTCGGGCATGACCCGGATCGAGCGGAACGGATGATCCGCCGGGAAGCTGCCCGTCTTCCAGAGCAGCAGCTCCTGGAAGCGCTCGAGGAAGTCGTCGGCACCGCCACCCTGGCGTCGGCGCAAAGCGAGCGTGGTCATGGGGTCGGTGCCGGGTGCTCGGCCGATGCCGAGGTCGATCCGGCCCGGATAGAGCCCCTCCAGCACCTTGAACCGCTCGGCCACCATGAGCGGCGCATGGTTGGGCAGCATCACGCCGCCCGCCCCGACACGCAGGTGCCGGGTCGCCGCGGCGATGGCCCCGATCATGATCTCGGGGGCGCCACTCGCCACCGAAGGCAGGTTGTGGTGCTCCGCCACCCAGAAGCGGCGAAAGCCCAGCCGGTCCACGAGCCGCGCAAGGTCGATCGTGTTGCGCAGCGAGGCGGCCCCGGGCGTGGCCGTGGTGACGAAGGAGAGATCGAGAACGGAGAGCGGGATCATCGATCCAGAACTGGGGATGCCGCCGGCCGGGACAAGTCGGGCACCCGGTCGTCGCAGGTTCCCGCTTTTCCGCTGTTCGATCGGCTGCCGTCGCCTTATCCGCGGCCTGACGGCGGCGGGAGGAACGGCAGGTGCGCGAGCACAGCGTCGAGCAGCTCTTCGATGAGGCCACAGTGGCGGCACGGGTGGGGGAGCTGGCGGGCGAGATCGCGGCAACCCTGCCGCCCGAGTTCACCTTCGTGGCACTGCTGCAGGGCAGCTTCGTGTTCGCGGCCGATCTGGTGCGGGCGCTGAGCCGGCTTGGCTGCGCGCCACGGGTCGAGTTCATGCGGGTGTCGAGCTACGGGCACGATACGAAGAGCTCGGGCATCGTGAGCCTGATGGGCGATGCGCCGCAGGCGGTGCGCGGGGAGCCCGTGCTGCTGGTGGACGACATCCACGATACCGGCCGGACGCTGGCCTTCACCCGCAGCTTCCTGATCGAGCGGGGTGCCACGCGGGTCTGGACCTGCACGCTCCTGGACAAGCCGTCGCGGCGCGAGGTGGAGAGCACGGCCGACTTCGTGGGCTTCACCATCCCGGACGTGTTCGTCGTCGGCTACGGCATCGACTGGGCCGAGCGTTACCGGCATTTGCCGTATATCGGGCGGGTCGTCATGCCTACGGCTTAGGTCCATCTGCCATGCGACACGGCCGGTTGCCTGCATTCCGAATTCGGGCTAGGGCCATAGAAGCCCTCAGCAGGCGTTCCTCGGGCGCCGCTGATCCGCCGGCTGGCAAGCGCGAGAACCAGACCTCGTCCTCAAAGCGCAGCGCGCAGTGCGGTAGACCCTGGGCCAGGCTGATCAGCCGGTCGCGGCGGCGTTTTTTCTAGACCGGCAAAGCTGGCTGGCAGAGTTGGTGCTCGATCGCGCTCAGGAAGGCTTGCGGGTAGCGGCGGAAGCGGCAACGTAGGACACGGGATCGGCGCCTCTGCTCGAGGCCGTGGCGAACCTCGCGCCACTGGCGCCGATCAGTCAGGGCGAGATCGCGTGCCTCATAGCGGCGAAGTCGGGTGAGTGCCGCCGCGACGAGCCGCACCGGGCCACGCAGCACTATGCCGGGTGAGGCGGTCTTGCGGCCGGTTGCCCGCCGCTCGTGGCGGCGGTGCGCGCCGAACAGGCGCTCGAGGTCGTTGTTGGTGCGCGGCAGGCCGGCTACGGCGTAGCTGTGGAATAGGCCGGGCCGGTAGCTGCGGGTTACCTTGAGGAAGTGGTCGACAGCGCCGGCGAGGGTGCCGGCCCTGGCGCGGTGGCGGGCGATGGCAGCGATGAGACCGGCAAAGCGGCGGGCGACCGCAGCCGCGTCAAGACCAGCCTCGTTGTTCAGGATCCGCGCCGCGTGATGCACCCAGCCATAGGCGCGGCGGATGTCCGGCCAGAGATCGCGCGTGTGCCCCAAGGCGTTCGTGATCAGCCGGCGCAAACGCTGCAGGAGCCTCGTCATCCCCCTTTTTCCGCCACCCGGTCGAGGCTGGCGACGACTGCCTTGAGCCGGCCCTCGAGCCGCAGCCCGAGGCCGCAAGCGGTGGCTGCCCATCGTCGGTGATGGCGCTGCGGACCGCCGCGCAGTAGCCGCGCACCCCTCGCGCCTCAGCATCGTCTCGGTCCTCCACGGCGCGCTCGATTGGCCGTACGCCACGGATCCGCTTCTTCAGCTCCTTCTTGGCGTGCCGGTCGGCCTCGAAGATCGGGTGTGCGGCCTCACGCAGGTAGTGGAACTGGCAGAGCTGGTGAGGCACCACGGGCAGATCCATCCTCTCCGCCTGGCGGTGCTGGCCGGCGCTGAGCGCTCGTGACTGGCACGCCGGCCTCGCCGCGCACCTGCGCAGCAGCGCGGTGAGGTCCCGCTGTCGAGGACAGCGGCTTCTCAAGCAGAACCTCGCCCGACAGGCACTCGCGCACGACCCACAAGACCTCGTGGCCGACATCCGGCTGGAGGCCATCGAGCGCCAGGATCACCCGGCCCTGCCCGACCAGGGCCACCCGCAGCCGGTCGTCGTCGGCCAGCGAGGTCGCCATGAGCTCATCGTAGCGGTCGAGCAGGTTGGTGACCGTCCGCTCCGCGATCACCACCCCGCGCTCGCGCAAGACGCCGTGCATCTCCGGCACGCTCTTGTGCTCGCGATAGCGCAAGGCACCGATCAGGGCGATGATATCGAGCCCAAACTCGTGCTGCGGCAGGACGAGGCTACCCTCACTCTCCGGCCGGTACGGTCGGCGATGGTGCTGACAACCCGGGGTCTCACAGCGCCGGATATGCAGCCGCAGGTGGACAAGAATACGAGCGTAAACGTGCGCTGGTATGCCGAGAAGGAAGAGGGCAACTGGCTGCACCATCACCGCACCTATGCCGGCCATCGCTTCGCGCCGCTCAAGGAGATCAACAAGGACACGGTGAAGAACCTCAAGGTCGCCTGGACCCTGGGTCTGGGCGGCATCGAGCCCGGCGGCATCTGGAGCCATGGCGGTCTCGAGGGCACGCCGATCGCCGAGGACGGCTTCCTCTACGTCACCGACGGCTGGGGCTCGGTCTACAAGGTCGACACCCACGGCGGTAAGGGTGTCCTGCTCTGGAAGATGGACCCGAAGACCGACCGCGACTGGGCCGGTGCGGTCGCCTGCTGCGGCGTGGACAATCGCGGCGTGGCGCTCTGGAACGACAAGTCGTCGCAGCACGCTTGTGGGCGGCCTCGTCGCCACCGACAAGGACCGGCTGAGCCAGCGGTCGCGGAGATACTGGCAGATCGCTCGAGCTGGCTGAGCTCGGGGCGTAAGGCGGCGAGGTGGATCAGGGTCAGGTTGACCGGCAAGGTCAGGTCCTCGCTGACGTGCCAGCCGGCGCCGTCGAGGACGAGCGCGGCGTGGCTCCCGGCCGGCACGGCGCGGGCCAGCTCGGCGAGGAAGACGTCCATGGCCGCGGTCGAGACCTCGGGCAGGACCAGTGCCATGCCCTCGCCGCGCTCGGGACAGACCGCGCCGAACAGGTAGGCGGAGGCGAAGCCCTGTTGGCGCACACCGCGCGGGCGGACCCCCTTCTGGTACCAGACATGGGTGACGCCGCCCTTCTGGCCGACCCGCGCCTCGTCCATGAACCACAGCTCGATCCGCTTCCCGGTGTGCTCGCGCGCGAGCCCCTCGATCAGGCCGGGCAGAGCTTTTTGAACCGCTCCTGCGCCTTCAGATAGGCCTTGGGGTGGACCGGCCGGGCCTTCTGCCAGGAGAGGTCGAGGCCCTTGAGCAGCCTGAGCATCCCGGCCTCGCGGTAGCGGACGCCGAAGCGACGCTCGACCACATCGCACAAGTCGCGGGCACGCCAGGCGACGTAGCCTTGCCGTTTCAGGTCCTGGCCGCTCAGGACAAGCGCGTTGAGCACGGCCTGCTGCCCCTCGTCCAAGGCACAGGGACGGCCGGATCGAGGCCGGTCCCGCAGGCCCTCGACACCCTCCTCGTTGTAGCGGTGCACCCAGTCGCCAAGCGTCTGCCCGGTCATCCCCGCGAGCCTTACGGCTTCCTCGCGGGGCAGGCCGTCGAGCGCGTGGCAAGAGCAAGGAGGCTGGCGCACACACGACCATCCCGATGAAGGGCGAGCCGGGCGGCGACACCTGGAAGGACAGCCACAACGCGGCCGCTACCGGCGGTGGGTCGACCTGGGTCACCGGCACCTACGATCCCGAGACCAACACGCTGGTCTGGGGTATCGGCAATCCGGGTCCGGACTGGGACCACGAGTATCGTCCCGGTGACAACCTCTATACCGACAGCACGCTGGGGCTCGACGCCGACACCGGCAAGATCAAGTGGCACTTCCAGCACACGCCGAACGACCCGTTCGACTATGACAGCGTGTCCGAGAACCTGCTGGTCGACCTTCCGGATGGGCAGAAGCTGGCGATCGAGGCGGACCGCAACGGCTTCGCCTATGCCGTCGACCGCAATGACGGGCGCTTCGTCTGGGGTGTGCCCTTCGTGAAGAAGGTGTCCTGGACCAAGGGCCTCGACGCCGAGACCGGCATGCCGCTCGAGTACGACCCGAAGAAGGACATCCAGCCCTATCTCGGCAAGCCCGACCGCAACAACCTGGTCACCATGATCTGCCCGGGCAATATGGGCGGCAAGAACTGGCCGCCGACCGCGTACCACCCGGATCTGAAGATGTGGTACATCCCGGTGATCGAGAGCTGCAACCAGATCAAGGTGCAGCCCATGGTGCCGGGCGAGTCGTTCAAGCCCAGGGAGTTCTTCACCGGCGGCGGCCCGAGCCAGCCCGAGCGCATCACCGGCAGCCTTACCGCCATCGACGTCACGACCGGCAAGGTCGTCGCCAAGCACGAGACCAAGTTCCCGCTCCTTGGCGGCGTGCTGGCCACGCCCGACCTCGTGTTCACGGGCCATCCTTCGGGCGAGCTTGCGGCCTACGACGCGAAGACGCTGGAGCAGCTCTGGGAGTTCAGCACCGGCTCCGGCATCAACGCCCCGCCGATGACGTTCACGGTGGACGGCAAGCAGTACATAGCACTGCTGGTCGGCCTGGGTGGTGCCTGGCCCAAGTGGTTCGTCGACGGCACGCCCGAGCTCAAGAGCATGCAGCCGGGCTCGGTGCTCTACGTCTTCAGCCTCTGACATTGTCCGGGTGCGCGGTCTTCGGGCCGCGCACCGCCTCCCGGGCCGGAGGGAGAGAACCGATGCGCTCGATGAGATCCCACCCGGTCCTGGCGGCCGGGCTTGGCTTTCTTTTCACGATGATCCTGGCGCAGCCTGTCGCCAGCCAGCCTGCGACGCCGGCCGACGACGCCGGCAAGCGGGTGTTCAAGGACGCCTGCGCCGGCTGCCACAAATGGCACGGCGCCGGCGGCGGCGGCTATGGCGGTGCCGCGCTGTCGCTCCGTCAGAGCCAGCTGACCCACGACCAGCTGGTCGAGACCATCGCCTGCGGCCGCCCGAGCACCGGCATGCCCTTCCACAAGCGGGGAGCCTACGATGACGGCTCCTGCTTCGGGCTGAAGAAGGCCGATCTGGGCAAGGACATGCCGCCCGAGGCGAACCGCTTCCTGCGGCCGCCCGAGGTCGAGGCCGTGGTCGCCTATGTCACCCAGCATGTTCAGGGCAAGGGTGCCCCGAACCTTGTCGAGTGCCGGGAGTTCTGGGGCGAGCAGTCCCGGGCCTGCAACGACTACAAGGACGAGCAGGCTGGTGCCGGGCAGAAGACCGGAGGCTGAGATGCATAGGTCATGGTCAGCGTTGGCGGGCCTCGCCGCCGTCATGCTGGCGGGCTCGGCAGCAGCCGATCCGGCCGAGAACGACCTGCGCCAGTTCCGGGTCGGGATGCCGGTGGCCGAGCTGCCGAGCCATGGCTATGTCGACCTCGCCTGCAGCAGCAGTCCGGAGCGCACGCTCAAGGGCTGGGCCGACTATGCCCTCTGCCCTGCCGACGGGCGCGGGCTGCACGGCGTCAGCTTCCGGTACGACGAGTCGGAGTATCCGCTGGCGGCCATGGACGACAGGTACGAGGGCACCAAGGTGGCCGGGCATCCGGTCACCCTCACCCTCCTGATCGGCAATGACCGGCGCGTGGACGGGCTCGAGATCGCGACCGACCCCAAGGCCCGGCTCTATCTGCGCAAGAAGGCGTTCCTGTTCGCGGGCCAGGTCAAGTCGCGCTACGGCGAGGAGGGCTGGACCTGCACGAGCCAGCCTCCGGCGGGCGACGAGGAGCCGGTGGGCGGCGTGTTCGTGAAGGAGCACTGCGAGAAGAAGGCGGACCAGCGCCACTTCATCCTGGAGAGCGAGCTCTTCCGCCATGCCGGCCAGGACCTCAAGGACTTCGTCAGCGGCGCCCGGCTCACCATCCTCCACGCCGGCTGAGATCAGCGCCGCCGGTGCCATGACGGGCCTCTTCGACCTCATGGGCCGGACGGCCCTGGTCGACGGCGGACACCTCCAGTCCTCGCACTGAGGGGCGGTCAGGCCCGGATCGGCTGGTTCAGATGATGGCTGTCGCCGGCCACCGTCCCGGACTGCGCCACGCTCATCCCGCGCAGCCGGCGTGCCCACTGCTGCGCCGCCTCGACCAGGTCGCCCACCTTGTCGACGAAGCGCTCGGCGTCGACTTCCTCGAGATCGAGCCGGGCCATCAGCACCGCGTGCCCGCTCTCCGGCGCCAGGCCGAGCGCACCGCCGCCGGTCTCCCGCCAGGACGTGTTGGCGATCATGAGCGTGCGCAGCGCCTCCGCCATGCCGGCCTCGGGGATCGGCCCCAGATCGATGTGCAGCACGGCCAGCTCCGGGTCGTCGAAATACTGGATCAGCAGTGCCTGATCGTCGATCGCGACCAGGCACTGGTCTTCCTCGTCCAGGCTCAAGCCGGCCACGCCCAGCTCTGCCGCCAGGTTCTCCAGCGCCCCGTCGATCCGTCGCACCACGTCAGCCATGTCGCTCCCCGCTCCGCCCGCCACCTCGATCCCCGCGATTGAGCAGCATAGGTCGTGCCTGCGCAAGCCTTGCCGCAGCCGTCCGAAAATGCTTGTACGGTCAAGCAGGTCGGGCTATGCATCTGCGGTGTCGGGATGGGGGTGGGCTGGATGAGCGATCGTCTGCAAGCCGAGGCGCTGTTGCGCGAGTACGGGGACGTGACCGGGCTGGGGGCGTTGGCCTTCGACGACGAGGGCCATTGCCGGCTCGAGTTCAACGAGCGGGTCCTGGTCGACATCGCCTTCGACGAGCCGCGCGGGGCCATCGTGCTGATGACGCCTTTGGGCGAGGTGCGGCTGGGCGAGCGGCCCGAGCTTGCGGCCGACATGCTGGATGCCAACGCCCTCTGGCGTGGCACCAGAGGGGCGACGCTGGGGATCGATCGGGCGAGCGGCCTTGCCGTGCTCGCCCTGGCCGTGCCGCTGGCCGGGCTGGAGCTGGGCAGGTTGGAGAGCCGGGTCGACGAGTTCGTGGGCACCGCCGGGCGCTGGCTCGACCGGGTCGTGGCCACGGCCGACAGCGGCAACAGTGTCGAACGGCGACCGTGCCGATCCGCTGCAGATGCGCGTCTGAGCTCAACAGGAACTACCAGGGTCACCCGCCATGCGCTCGTCGATCGAATTGGCACTTGTCCGCCAGCCCTCGTTCAGCCTGAGCGAGCATCGCCTCAGCAGGAGCGAGGAGGGGAGCTCCAGCGGCGGCATCACCAGCGGCGGCCACCAGGTGAAGGTCTCCGACAAGCCGATCCCGCTGCAAATGCACTCCTCCGGCGAGCTCTTGGACCTGGACGGGCCGGGCCTGGTGCGCAGCGACAGCGTGCTGCACCTGGACGGGCCGCCGCCGAAGCTGGCGCATGGGCTGAAGCTGCTGTTCGACGAGCGCTACCAGAAGCCGGAATACGAGCTCGAGAAGTCCGGGGTGCGCTTCGGTGACAGCGACAAGGGCAAGCAGATCGGCGGCTACATCGTCGTCAAGGACAAGGACAAGGGTGTGGAGCCGGGCTTCCTCGCCAAGAAGGCGTGGATGCCGAAAGACGAAGCCAACATGCTCCAGAACCCGGGGCACAAGTTCTTCCAGCGTGCCCATGCGCTGCTCGACAGCCGCCTCGCGGCCGACCTGCGCACCGAGGGGCCTCTGGCAGCGAAGGCGCAGTCCTATGTGTGGGAAAACCACCGCGACGCCTTCATCAATCACGAGGCGCCGGATGGCTTTCCGAGCACTCTCGAGGAGTTCCTGAGCGACCCGGCGAACAAGGCGATCCGCGACGGCGTCCTCGACCACCTGAAGAGCACGAGCCCGGAGATCCGTGACGAGCTGCGCAAGGACGTCATGGCCAACGAGAAGAAGTTCAGACAAGCTGCACATGATCAAGCTCGACTATGTCGAGACCGACATGACGACGAAGAAGGGCGAGATCCACGTCCGGATCCCGTCCGACAAGCAGAAGTTCCCGCTGCATCGCGAATTCACCGCACAGACCCGGGACAGCGCCAACCGCAGCGCCGTGCGCGAGACGATGGCCAACGACCTGATGAGTGCGTTGGGCGTCCACAGCCAGAAGCTGAAGCTGCTGCCCACCGAGTACGCGGACGGCCACCCGAAGCTGCTCCTGGACGGGACCTTCGCCACCGGCCCGCAGGGCGGCAGGTTCTCTGACTTCGATGGCCATCTGGAGGACGGGTTCATCGTCCAGCTCGGGCCCGACAAGAAGCCGCTGAAGGACGCCAACGGGCATTTCAAGCTGGACACCTCGATCAACCAGCTCGGCCGTAACAAGATCCACATGCTGGCCATGGCGGACCGCGACGCGCTGGGCTCCAGCGGCGGCAACAAGGGCTTCGCCGACAACACCTTCATCGGCATCGATCCGGGCCACGCCCTGGAGGAGAACCTTCTGGGCCGCACCGGCGACGTCCATTCGGACTTCTCGTTCGACCAGCCGAGCAAGATCGAGAAGCGGGGCTACAAGAACTTCACCATCTTCGACCAGCAGCCGCTCTCGGAGAAGATGGAGGGCGTTCGCAAGATGAAGGAGCTCCGCGACAGCGGGGCCGACGTCGCCATCTTCGACGACTATGCCGACAAGTTCGACGGCACGCACAATCCCCAGCTGAACTTCGCCGGCGAGATCAACGGCATGAAGGCCGGCTGGATCCAGCGGCGCGACGACATACTGGGCGTGTTCGCGGAGCGTCTGGCAGTCGATGATTTCCAGTTCCAGAAGGGTGCCAGCCCCGACCGGCAGAAGGAGCTGGCGAACAAGACCCTCGACATCCTGGACAATCTCGAGAAGCTGACCTCGAAGACTTCCGACCTCTCACCCAAGGGGAAGGTGCAGCTCGAACGGCCGCGGGTCACGGAGCGCCGGGAATGGCATGTCGGCCAGAGCGACCTTGGCGTGATCACCATGAGCTTCACCGGCAACTCGAAGCAGGCCGGCAAGGTGAACGCCGACCTGATGAAGTTCATCAACGAGACGCCGGCGCTCAAGGAGGCCATGGACCAGGGCATGTTCACGGTCAAACGGGAGGGCGGTAAGGTCTCGTTCGAGATCCCGCCCGAGAGCGGCGGCGCCCACTTCCTGGAGACAGTGGCAGCACACTTCACCAACCAGGCCGTGATGCAGCACAAGCACGGCTGACGCCCGGCCGCCGGAGTGCCTGGCCCGGCCTTGTAGCCGGGCCCGGGTCTCAGGCCTCGACCGGCTCCTCGTACTCCAGCGGTGCCCGCACCACCGGCTGCGGGCCCTCGCCCGGCAGGGTATCGGGGCGGGCGCGCATGATGGTGTCGTCGAGCTCGGTCTGCGAGCACAGGCCCAGGAGCACCGGGTCGCGCGGGCGGATCTCCTGGCTCTTCCAGTGGGTGCGGTCGCGGACCGCCTGCACCGTGGCCTTGGTGGTGCCGAGCAGCTTGCAGATCTGCTGGTCGCTCACCTCGGGATGGTTGCGGAGCAGCCAGGCGATCGCGTCCGGCCGGTCCTGGCGCTTGCTGAGCGGGGTGTAGCGCGGCTCCTTGCGCTTGGGCTTCTTCTGATCGGCCGCGACCGAGCGCGAGATCTTCAGGCGGGACTTGGGGTCCAGCTCGCAGCGCGCGATCTCGGCCCGGGTCAGCATGCCCGCCCCAACCGGATCCAGGCCGCGGAAGCCGGTGGCGACCTCGCCGTCGGCGATGCCCTTCACCTCCAGCGAATGCAGGCCGCAGAAATCGGCGATCTGCTCGAAGGTGAGGCTCGTGTTCTCGACCAGCCAGACGGCCGTCGCCTTCGGCATCAAGGGTTTGTCCATCGATCAGCTCCTCAAGGCAGGTGGCGGCGTCCGGGCGAACGCAGGCGCTTAGTTCGCGGCCGCGTCAGCGTCAAGAACGGCACAGCCGCGCTCAATCCCGTACCGGCACGGTGTAGTTCAGGGCGAGCCGACCACCGTCGGCGTAGATGATCTGGCCCGTGATGTAGCTCGAATCGGGGCTCGCAAGGAACAGGGCGATGCGCGCAATCTCCTCGGGCTCGCCGCAACGGCCGAGCGGGGTGCGCGACAGGATCCGGGCCCTCGCCGCCTCGTCGTCCATCACGGTCCGCAGGAGGTCGGTCAGGATCGAGCCCGGACCGATCGCGTTGACCCGGATGCCCTTGTCGGCCAGGGCCAGCGCCATGACCCGGGTCAGCTGGTCGAGCCCGCCCTTGCTCACGACATAGGGTGTCTGGTTCGGAATCGCCAGGACCCCGTTGACCGAGCTCATGTTGACGATGGCCCCGCCGCTCCCCGCCGCCATCGCCCGCGCCGCCGCCTGCCCGACCAGGAAGGCGCCCTTCAGGTTCACCCGCAGCACGGCATCGAAGTCGGCCTCGGCAAGCTCCAGGAAGTCCGCGGCCTTGATGATCCCGGCATTGTTGACCAGCACGTCGAGCCGGCCGCACCATTCGAGCGTGGCGTCGATCAGGGCACCGGCATCGTGCGCGCTGCCGACATCGGCGCGGACGAACTGGGCCGAGCCGCCCGCCTCCTGGATGGCCTCCGCCGCCGCCCGCCCCTTCTCCTCGTCGATGTCCGCCACCACGACGGCCCCGCCCTCGGCCGCGAACGCCTTGGCACAGGCGAGCCCGATCCCGCTCGCGGCACCCGTGACGATGACGGCCCTACCCTGGAAGCGCATTGCCCGACCCTCCTGCCCTTGCCGGGCGATCTACTGGCCGATTGCGGGAGCACCCGCTAGTGTCATGCCATGGCCGACGTGATCGACACCCTCGAGATCGCGCGCCAGTTCAAGCGGCGCTACGAGGCGGACCGTGCGGAGCTGGTCACGCGAGCCTATCTCGATCATGCATTGGAGCGGCACGCGGTGGAGCTCAGGGCCGAGCTGGCGCGCTCGAGCGTGATCTGATGCTCAAGCTCGGTAGCCTCGGGAATGGGGCGCCGGGTCGGAGCGCCGCGACAGAGGTCAATCGTACGTTCTCTGCCGCAAGCTGTTGTCGGTGCCGCGCACGAGACAGTCGATCCGGCCGCCGCCGTCCTGCGAGAGGCAGATCGGGCGCTGCTGGGCCGGGCCGCCGAGGTCGGCCTCCGGTCGCCACGAGCCGCCGCGGAGCTGGCGCTGGACGAGCTTGAAGTCGGGAGTGGTCCAGAAGCAGTCGACGCCGTCGGTGACCCGGCTGCAGTAGGGCTGCGAGCCCACTCGGCCTCCTGCATTGGCCCAGCTCGACCAGCTGCTGCCGTTGTAGCCAGCCTTGAGCAGACCGCCACTGCTGCTCTGCGCGAAGCAGTCCATCCTGTTGCCGGAGACGAGGCAATGCGGCGGGATGCCGACGCTGCCGGCGAGCTTCTTGAACGTGGACCACTTGCCGTTGCTGAGGCGCACCACCTTCAAGTTCCTGCTGGTGTCGACGATGAAGCAGTCGATACCGCCCGCACGTGCGACGCACTCCGGCCGCAGAGCCGTGCTGCCACCCACCTTCTCGAACGGCCGCCATGCCGTTCCGTTGAACGGCAGGCGATAAAGAGCCTTGTCGGTGCCGGTGGCAAAGCAGTCGAGCACGAGGCCCGTGCCCGGCACGCAGGACGGCCGGTCGCTGAGGGAGCCGCCGCGATCGGTCCAGCGCCCCCAGGCAGTGCCGTCATGCGTGATCTGGGCAAAGCGGCGCTGCGTCGTGGTGACGAAGCAGTCCATGCGACTGCCGCGTACGAGGCACTCGGGTGCCGCCCCGACCGAGCCGCCGAGATCGGTCCAGCCCAACCAGCTGCTGCCATCGTTGCTGCGGTTCCAGATCAAGGTGCTGCTGCCGCTCCGGGCCCAGCAGTCGATCCGGCCGCCGGTGAGCTCGCACTCGGGAAAGGAGAGGAGATTGCCGCCCCGCCCGGCCCAAGCCTTCCAGCCCGAGCCGCCGGTGCGCCGCTCCAGCAGCTCCTCCCAAGCTGCCGGCAGGTTCGGCAACGGGCCAATGTTCTCGGTGCCGGTCTGCGGAGTTCCGGTGGCGGCCAGAACCGAGCGCATCTCGGCTGGCGATGCGAGCGCCAGGCCGCGCGCCTTCAAGGCGCCCTGGAGGGCGACGACGCCACTCGCCACGATGGGCGATGCCGAGGAGGTCCCACCGAAGTCCGGGGTGTAGGTCTGGCGCGGGTCGCCACCGCCGTTGAACCCGTCGCCATAGCCGGAGGTCATCACGCCCGAGCCCCAGCCCTGCACGTCGACACGCGAGCCGTAGCTCGAGAACCATTTCCGGCTGCGGTCCTGAGGCGAGCCGGCACCGACGATGATCGCCCCCGAGTCCCACTGACTACGGTCGAACCGGCCGTTGCAGCTCGCACTGTCGAGAAACACGCTGCCGTTCCCGGCCGCTTCCACGACGATGATGCCCTGGGCGGTGGCGTTCGCGATGGCGTCGAAGACCGGCAGGTACCACTCGAGCGGACCGTAGTCCGAGCCGTTGCAGGCCGGGAATTGCTGCTCGATCAGGATCACGTCGCCAGGGTCGAGCGCACCGGCCGCAAGCGTGATCGCCCGCTCGGGACTGTAGCGATACTCGGTCGTGTTCGCGGCGGCGACCAGCATCCGTGCTGCCGGGGTGATGCCGGTGACGCCATAGCCGTTGCGCTTGCCGCCGATCTCGCCCAGCACCGCCGTTCCATGGTCAGGTCCGTAAGGATCGGCCGGCGTCCCGGTGTTGATGATGGCGGAGGCCGTGAGCTCCAGGTCCTCGTGGTTCAGTACCCAGCCATATTCCACGTCGACGATTGAGATGCCGGCACCGTCGCCGCCGGGAACGGTGCCAGGCTCGAAGGCGCCGATGCCGTTCGGCGGTGCCGTGCGGTAGCCCTGCGAGCCTGAGAAGTCGGGCGTGGTGGGGGCCAGATCGAAGGCGGCGGTGGCGGGGCCGGCTGGGGCGTGGCGAACTCGACAACCGCGAGCTCGTTCAGCTTGGCCGCCACCTCCACTGCGTCGGCGCCGGGCGGCAGGTCGACGAGGTAGTAGAGATTAGGTCGACCAGCGCGCGGCCGGTCCGCCGCTGTCCCGCCGCCCGCTCGGCGTCGAGCTGCTGCTCGGGCCGGTCGTGCAGCCGGCGCATGTTGGCGACCGAGAGGCCGATCCCCTGGAGAGCGGTCGCAACCACTCCACTCCGGCGAAGGAGCGGCGGCGAGGCGCCCGGCCTCCAGGCGAACGCCGCTGCCCTCCCGGAACTTGACCACGACCTTGCTGCTCGGTCCCATCGCCGACATCTCGGCCCGGCTGGGCTTCGGCGGCACAGGCCGGTCCTGCGACTGGGCGTTGGCTGCCGTCATGCACAGCAGCAAGGCTGTCGATGCCGCGAGAGCCTTCGCGGCTGGTAATCTTCTGCAAACCATCGGGTCCACTCCCCAGCATCATTCCTGAGGGGCTGAGTGCCGGGCCGTAACTCTTGCGGGCTGCCTGCCCCGAGCTTTGAATAAAAAGCCGAGCGTTTTTCTGTCCGTCGGTCCTTAGCGGAGCTGCAGGCCAGGGTCAGTGCTATTGCGCACGGTGCGATCCCACTGTCCTACCGGAGAGCGCATGCGCGAAGGCTGCGGCGAGGAGGAGAACGAGCGGTCCTGCGGCGAGGAACAACGAGCGGAAGCCCGCAGCATCCGCGAGGCGCCGCCCAGCCAGGCGCCGCCGGCCTGGCCCAGGAAGAAGGAGCTGGCGAAGGCGGAGACGGCGAGGCCGCGGGCTTCGGGCGCCATCTGGGTGGCGTTGGTCTGGAGGGTGTTGTGGAGCATGTAGAAGCCGAGGCCCAGCAGGCCGACGGCGGGCGGGAGGAGGAGGGCCGTCGGGGTGGCGGCCAGGGCCAGGAAGCCCAGGAGGATGATCGCACCGCCCCATAAGGCGAGGCCGCGCTCGCCCAGGCGGGTGACCAGGGTGCGGACGGTAAGCGCGAAGAGGAGGCCGCCGGCGCCGAAGGCGGCGAGGAAGGCGCCGACCACGGTGTAGGAGAAGCCGAAGGCGGCGTGGAGGTAGGCGCCGACGAAGGCGAAGGCGCCGAAGAAGACGAAGCCCTCGATGAACACGGTGGCCAGCACGCGGCGGGGCCAGGAGCGGCGGACGAGGCCGGCATAGCCGGTGAGGAGCCGGGCGGGGCCGGTGGGAGCGCCCAGGATCGGAGGCGGGAGACCGCCGCGCCGCAGCTCGAGGACGAGGAGGGCGCCGACGAGCAGGTAGAGTGCGCCCAGGAGGAGGAAGACGCCGCGCCAGCCCAGCGTGTCGCCGAAGATGCCGCCGAACACCTGGCCGGCGACGAGGCCCATGATCTGGCCGGTGAGGAAGCGGGCGATGACCGGCTGGCGGCGCTCGTAAGCGACGTGGTCGCCGATGAACGCCATGGAGAGGGGGATCAGGGCGGCGGCGGTGGCACCGGAGACGAGGCGGGCCAGGGCCAGGGCGGAGAGCGAGTGGACGAAGCCCGCGATCGCCACGGTGGCGGCCGAGCAGAGCGTCATGGTGGCGATGGTGCGGTACTTGCCGAAACGGTCGCCGATGGGACCCCAGACGACCTGGCAGAGGCCATAGGCAAGGGCGAAGGCGGTGACGACGATGGCGGCCCTGCCCGGGGTCACCGCGAAATCGTGCGCCACCTGAGGTACCAGCGGATCGGCCACGCGCATCGTGGCCGCCGAGACGAAGGCGGCGGCCGAGAGCAGTGCTATGGCGCGGACCGAGGGTTCGGCCCCCGCTGCCTCCTCGGCCAGCGCCCCTGACCTCAGGCGGCGAAGCGCTGGCGCAGGCCGTCCAGCTTGGCCCGCCAGGCTGGGTTCTCGATCACCTCGCGGTTCACCACACCGCGCGGGACCTCGCCCTTCATCAGGGCCTGGGCCGCAGCCACGTCCGAGGCGCCGATGCCGCCGAAGCACTGGTCGGTCCAGCACAAGGCGTGCGGGGCGACGATGACGTTGTCGAGCTTGAGGATCGGCTCGTCGGCGGGACAGGGCTCGATCTCGAACACGTCGAGACCGGCACCGGCGATGCGGCCCTCCTTCAGGACCTCGTAGAGCGCCTTCTGGTCGATGATCGGGCCGCGCGCCGTGTTGATGATGTAGGCGGTGGGCTTCATCAGGCCGAGCAGCCTGGCGCTGACGATGTGGCGGGTGGCATCGGAGAGAGGGACGCTGACGGAGAGGAAGTCGCTCTGGCGGAAAAGGTCCTCGATGCCGACCAGCTCGATGCCGAGCTCGGCCGCGAGCTTGGGGTCGGCATAAGGGTCGTGGGCGATGAAACGCAGGTCGAAGGGCTTGGCGAGGCGGAACACCTCCGCCCCGATATTGCCCATGCCGAGCTGGCCCAGCGTGCGGCCGACCAGGCCGGTGCCCATATGCTCCGCGCGCTGGTTCCAGCCTGCGGGGCCCTGGCGGGTGAGCCGGTCCTTCACGAACATCCTGCCGCTCAGCGCCAGGATGAAGGTGATGATCGAGACGGCGACCGGGCGGCGCACGCCGTCGGGCGTGATCACGGCGGCGATGCCCGCCTCGTTGCAGGTGGGCAGGTCGACATTGTCGTAGCCGACGCCGAAGCGGGCCACCATGGCGAGCTTGCCGTCCTTGGGCAGGCTGGTGCGGTCGAAGCGGGGGACGAGCAGGATCAGCGCGTCGCAGCCCTCGAGCCCCGCCGCCGGCATGACGCCGTTCTCGGGCTGCACATAGACGAGCTCGACCCGGGGATCGGAGGTCAGCGGGGTGAGGTCGAAGACCGGGTAGGCGGGCGAGCCGTCGGGCTTCTTGAAGTCGGCCGATAGGGCGACGCGGAACTTCTCCATCCCAGGCTCTCCCTAGCGCTCGACGCCGGCACGGATGGCATCCACGCCGGCCTTGACCGCGGCGCCCAGCGCCCAGACGTCGCCCGAGTAGCAGACGAAGTCGAAGCCCTGCTTGTTGAGGTCGATCCCGGTCTGCACGTCGGGCACGAGACGGCCGGCGGCCTTGCCGTGCTTGCGGCAGGCGGCGATGACGCGGTCGATGGCGTCGGTGAACTTGGGATTGCCGAACTCGCCGGGAATGCCCAGCGAGCAGGAGAGGTCGAAATGGCCGACCCAGAGGCAGTCCACGCCGTCGACGGCGGCGATGGCGTCGGCGTTCTCCACCCCGGCCGCGGTCTCGATCTGGGCGAAGAACGTGGTCCTCGCGTTGGCGGCCGCGAGCTTCTCCATCACAGCACCGCCGGTGTAGCGGTCATGGGCGATGCCAAGCGCCACGCCGCGCTTGCCCTCGGGGACGTACTTCATGCAGTCGAGGATGGCACGTGCCTCGGCCACGTCGTTGACCATGGGCAGCATGATGCCCTCGGCGCCCATGTCGGCGGCGCGGGCGATGTGGTGGTATTCCTTGGAGGGCACGCGGACGATCGCGGGCAGGCTGGCGGCCTCGAAGTAGCGCAGGCCGCTCTTGATCGTCTCGTTGTGGAAGCCCGAGTGCTCGGTGTCGAAGAGGACGAAATCGCAGCCCGCGGCCTTCAGGATGTGGCCGATGCCGGGGGTTACGAACTCAACGATGAAATGGCCGCATTTCAGGTCGCGCGAGCGCGCCATGTCCTTGAGCCCGCTGAAGCTCGTCACCTTCTTGCCTCCCCGTTGGCACCGGTCCCCCGCTTGCCGGCACCCGGGCAGCCCTAGGCGGCAAGGCTGACAGGGTCAAGCCCGGCTCGGGCATGGTAGGGAGCCGCTGGGCGCGGTCGTTCCGGGTCGCTCCGATCCCAGCCGCGCAAGCTTCAGCTGACCGCTCTCGCCTTTGTTGAACCTGGCGAGCTCCCGACCGCGATGGTGTCTCGGTTCGAATTCGTCCGGTCTTATGGCAACGTTGCCGTCCATTGGCAGCAAGCGGGCAGATGCGATGAGCCACAGCAGAACCCCAGGTCCGATTGCCGTCGAGGCGGCATCGGCTCCGCCCCGCACCAAGCCCTCGACCTATCCGGAGCCCTTCTTCAGCCGCATGGCCAAGCGAGAGAAACGACCGCTCGGTGACCTTTTCGGCCTCAGGAATTTCGGCGTGAACCTGACCCGGCTGGCGCCCGGTGGTGAGTCGGCGCTTCTTCACCGGCACAGCAGGCAGGACGAGTTCGTCTATGTCCTGGAAGGAGAGCCTACCCTGGTCACGGAGACGGTAGAGATCGCTCTCGCACCCGGCATGTGCGCCGGCTTCCCGGCCCAGGGAATTGCCCACCAGCTGGTGAACAGGACCGACCGCGACGTCGTCTACCTGGAGATCGGGGACCGCACCGCCGGCGATGAGGGCAGCTATCCCCGCGACGACCTGAAAGCCACGCTCGGGCCGGACGGCAGGTGGATCTACACCCACAAGGACGGTCGGCCATACTGACCATCGGGGCCGACGGCCCCGTGACATGCTGTACTTATCGGGCTCAACTTGCTTGGCTCGGAGAACAATGCTATTTCTCCCACAAAGTGACCAGGGAGGGAGCAGA